>NZ_CP137573.1:0-1200000 GCF_033343995.1 Streptomyces sp. HUAS YS2
GCCCATGCGCGTGGGGAGCTGAGCCGGGAGCGGGTGGGGCAGTTGGAGGAGCTCGGCATGATCTGGTCGCATGCCGAGGTCGCGTTCGCCGAGGGGCTGTCGGCGGCAGGCGGGTGGGCGGATGAGCACGGGCATCTGTTGGCGCCGGCCGATGCCATGTGGGAGGGGTACGCGGTGGGGGTATGGCTGAAGAACCAGCGAGCGGCCGCGCGGCAGGACAAGGACACGCAAGGAGCGGGTGCGCTGAGTACTACCCGGCGGCATGCCCTGGAGAACATCGACCCGTCGTGGTGCCCTTCCTGGTCAGTTGCCTGGCAGCGGTGCTTCCACCTCGCCCGCCTCCACATCCAGAGCGGGCAGGCTCTGCCCCATGAGCCGGGACAGGTGGTGGTCCAAGGAGAGGACCTAGGACAGTGGGCCGGCCGGCAGAGGCGCCAGTGGGACAGCCTCGAGGTGGCGCAGCAATGGCTGCTGCGGGAAACACTCGGACTCGGCCCCCTTCAGGACAGCGAGCGAGGCGTGGCGGCGCCGCGGCGCACGCGGGCGGAAGTGTGGGCAGCCAACCTGGCTGCTGCCCGCCAGTACCGGGAACGGGAAGGGCACCTGGAAGTGCCCCACCGGCATGTCGAGAAGGTCGGCGGGGACGAGCACGCGCTCGGGGTGTTTATCGCCAACAGCCGCTCTCGCCGGGCACGGCTGGCGCCCGAGCGGGTCGAGGAACTGTCCGAGCTGGGGATGCGGTGGGGGTAAAACCCGGGCGGGCGGGTGGAGATCCTGGCCAAGAACCCCTTCCACGGCGGTCAAGTCGGTGGCCGACCGGCTACGGCAGCTCACCGGCCAGGGCCCGCCTGGTCGACGCGGTACTCATGCCGGGCCACAGCACGGCCCGGGTGGCCGTCAGCGCGAACGCCACGGAGCCCGAGCTGGATGAGCAGAAGGGGCTGGCGAACCTGGTCAAGGGCCTGTTCAGCATGTACCGCAACCCGGCCGCGCACGAGCCACGGCTGCACCGCACGGTCACCGACGAGGAACTGCTGGAACTGCTCACGACGCTGTCGATGGTGCACCGACGGCTCGACGGCGCCCACGTCACGCCCTGATGCCGTGTTCAGTGCAACTCGCACCTGTGTTGCGCTGAGCGCAGCCCCGGCTGCCGTACGACGCGCCGAGGAGGACAGTGCTGGGTGTGAGGAGCGGGTCCATGAGCCGTGGACAGGATCTGCTCACTTCCCCGGCTGGCCTGCAGCTTCGCGCTGCAAGAGGGAAGGAACGTCGGGTCCGGGCACGGGTTTGTGGAGGTCGCGGGAGCGGGGCGGGCGTTGCCACCATCGGCTCACCGCGCCGGGCACGGCCCCGGACCGCGGACGTCCCGCCGCATCGTCTGGAGGCCCCGTCATGCCCACGTCCACCGCCGAACCCGCTGGCGCCCGGCCGGTGGCCCCGGCCGAGGCCACCACCGGCAGGCTCGGTGTGGGCGAGGCGGCCGTCGTCACCGTGGTCGCCGCGGTGACCGTACTCGCCGTCCTTTCAGCGCCCGATCCCCCTGGTGCTGACCCTGCTCGCGGGCGCCGTGGGCTGCTGCTCGTCGGCCGTCGCGCGGGCCAGCTCCTGGCCGTCCGGCAGTTGCGTGACGGAGAAGAGGCCGAGTAGCGGCGGACGGAAGCCTGGGGCGACGACCTCACCGACGACGAGCTGGAGAAGCTGCAGCGGGACGCGGCCGGCTTCATGGAGACGTGGATCCGCACACTACGCGAGCAAACGGGGGCCGGGCGTGAGCCAGACAGTGTGTGATCGCCGGGGGGGGGCGCGGGGCCGGGAGGTAATGGGCAGGACAGCGTACGGTCGGGAGCGCGATCCTTGAGCCCATGATGCGGACACGAGGCAGTGGGGCGACAAGGGACCGGGACTATGTGGCACGGGTACGCAGGCACCGGCCGAGTGCCCTGCTGCCGCTGATCGCGCGCGCCTCGGCGGCGTATTCGCTGGAGTCGTCGTGGCTTCAGAGTCCGTACCGCAAGTACACGCCGTGGGCGCTTGCTGATGCCGCCCGGGTCTCGCTGGCGTGCGGAAACGAGTACCGCAAGGACGCTGGCGATGCGGATCTGCTGAAGATCTTGGACATGTACTCGCAGCTGGAGGACCACTACCTCTACGACCATGACAGCGATGAGGACGCTCTGGGCCGGTTCTTGCTGCGCACCTCCGGGGAGCAGATGACGTTCCAAGAGCCGGTCTTCCAGGAGCTGGCGCGGGCCGCGGCCATGCTCACGCAGACCGCGGCAACGCGTGAGGCGCGGTGTCTGCGTCCGGGTTGGGAGGAGGAGTTGCTGGGTGCGAGCCTGTCTCAGTACGTCGGGATCGCCCAGCTGCTGTGGGCATCGGCGATCAGTCGCGCTGGCCGGTTCGACCCGGACTCGCTGCGGGAAGCAGACGCGCGTCGTATCTGTGCGGAGGTCCCGGCCGCCACAATCATCTCGGTGACTGAGCAGCTTTTCGTGACCGACGCGGCCACCTTCCGGGAGGACAACACCCGGACCTGCATGACCACTGATCCGCTCCTGCGCCGCTTCGAGTACAACCCGCTGCGCGGTACCCCCTTCGTGAGGGGCTATGGTCCCGGGTCTTCTCGCCCCCGTCAGCCACTTGATCCCGGCCAAGGCCAGCCCGCTGGGCATCTACTACACCGGCGTCGCCCGCTACGGGGACGCCTTCGCCCAGGACCTCGGCAACCTGTTCGAGGCCTACGTCGGCCGCCAGCTGCAGTTGCTGTCCGACGCCGTGGTCCGGCCTGAGATCGTCTACGGACGCAACCGGGCGCGCAGTGTCGACTGGATCGTCGTCACCGACGAGTTGGTGCTGCTGGTGGAGGTGAAGTCGGTTCGGCCCACCCGGCATCTGCGGCTGGCCACCGACCAGCGGGCCAAGGAGGTGAACCGGATGCTCGGCCGCGCTTACGGGCAGATCGACAACACCGCCGCGCTGATCGCCAGCGGACAGAAGGAGTTCGCCGATGTGCCCACAGACCGGCCCGTGCACGGACTGATCGTCACGATGGAACCGTTCCACATCGTCAACGCGCCGCTGCAGCGGCCGCAGTTGCCAGCCACCACGGTGCCGGTCACGGTGTGCAGCATCAGCGAGCTGGAGGACATGGTCACCATCGACGACGCTCCCGTCAGCCGGCTCCTGTTGGAGCGGGCCGCCGACTCCGAGCGCTCCACCTACGCCTTGCGCGAGGCCCTGTTGGGGCACACGCATGCCCACAACACGGTCCTGAACGCCGGCTGGGACAGCTATCCCTGGCGCGATGCCGCAGCCGCGCACATGGGGTCCGAGCCCGCCGGTACGGTGGGGGTGTAGAGGCCGGGGATGGGTGCGAACACGGCCAAGGAGCGCCACCTGGTGCCGCAGTACTGGCTGCGGGCCTTCCCCGAGGACGGGTACGTCCTGGGGCGGCGGCGGGGTGGGGCGGAGTATCGCACCGGCAGCGCATGGACTTCCTGCTCCTGGACCGCTTCGGCGGATGGGAACTCACCGGACCGGGCGGCAAGCAGTTCCTGGAGGACTTCTGCACCGAACTCCTCATACGGCACAGGAAACCGGCCTGGTGAATAAGCGCCTCGGAGCGCCACCGGCACCGGGCCGCATGTTGGCCCATGTCCACTCCTCGTGGCTCCGCCCGGCCGTTCTTCCTCAACTTCGGATACGGCAGCCTTCGTCTGTGCCGACCAGCGCGAGGCCCCGCTCTCTTCAGCGCTCCATCTCAAGATCACGATTGGTGATCGCGGGGTGACGGCTTGTCAGTGGCGGGTGCTTGGATGGGGCGGTTGCGCAGGGAGGCGCAGCACGACCGGGGAAGGTTCTTCGACGTGCCGTACATCAGGGAGTACACGAAAAGCGACGGGACAGTCGTCCGAGGACACTGGCGGGCGCCAGCGGGAACGGCGCGGCAGACAGCTATCGCTGTGGGAATTGTGGTGGCCGTGGCGGTGTTAGGGAACACCGGTACGTCGGCGGGCAGCGGGGCGGGCACGGAGCCGTTACCCAGCCCGCGGACCTCGTCGCCGGTGACGTATCCGATCAAGTGGCCCGGCTGGCCCAGGCCGGTCACCCGCTCCACTCCTGCGGTGAAGTACCCGATCCCGTGGCCGGGTGGAGCCAAACCGGCTCCGCGGCCAGCGCCGACGGTGTCGTACCCGATCAAGTGGGACCGCAGCGGGAGCGGGCGATGAGCCGACGACCGACTGCGAGGCGGCGACCTGCTCGTCGACGGTCACGCAAGAGCTCCGGTACGGAGCAGCTCGTCGTCATAGGTGGCGGTTTACTGCTTGTGTGGGGGGTGCTCATGAGCCTGGTGCGCTTCCTGAGCGCCCACCCGGTGGTCGTGGTCGTTGTGCTGCTGGCCGTCGTTGGAGCCGTCGCGGTCCGGGTGGTCAAACGACAGCGGGCTGCGCAGTGGGAGCGGGTGAGGGCACAGGGCCTGCGCTACGCGCTGACGCAGCTCGATGCGCTGCACCACCGGGAGTTCGAGCATGCGGTGCGCGATCTGATGCGGCGGGACGGGTGCGCGAACGCGGTCCAGGTCGGCGGCGCGGGAGACAACGGTGCAGATGTGAAAGCGACCGACCCGTACGGCCGGCGATGGTCATCCAGTGCAAACACCGCAAGGCCGGACTGGCCGGGGCCGCGGTCGGCACACCCGATCTGCAGGTCCTCAACGGCACCGGCCGGCCGGTGCACAAGGGCGACGTCGTCGTCCTCGTCACAAACGGGAAATTCTCCAAGCCCGCCATGGAGTTCGCGCATTCCCAACGACTGCACCTGGTCGACCGGACCGTGCTGGCCGAATGGGCGAGCGGTTCGCGACCGCTTTGGGAGCTCCTGAAGGCCGTACCCCCGCCCCGCCGCCCGACCCCACTGTCCTGACAAGACGAAGCACGCAACAGCGGGCCCCGGAGGCGATCGCGTCCGGGGCTTTCGCCGCTGGCACACCTCGTAGGTCGCCTCAGCAAGGCGGCGCCAGTGCTCGAGCATCGCCTCACGCTCCACGTACGCGTCGGTGCACACCACCGAGCTGACCCGAGAGGACCTCCTCGGGCTCACTGGAAGCGGCGCGCGCACCTCCTGGGATGCCTCGCTTCCCCATGGAGAGGTCAGGACCGCGACAGCAGGTTCATCCCGAGCTCGGTAGCATTTCATGGTCTCTCGCTCGAGCCGATCACACCTAAGGAGCGGTCGTGTCCAGCCGCATCCAGCCGCTGCTCCCTGGAGATCCGCGCCGAATAGGTGCCTGGCGTGTCATCGGCCGGCTCGGGAGTGGCGGTATGGGTGCCGTGTTCGCGGTTGTCGATCCCGCTGGGCTACGCCTGGCTGTCAAGGTCATCCACCCTGCGCATGCTGCGAACGATGAGTTCCGGGCACGCTTCCGACGCGAGGTCCGACTCTCCCGAAGGGTGACAGGGCCGTGCCTGGTCCCGGTCCACGATGCCGACACCGATGGAACTACTCCATGGCTGGCAGCCCCCTTCGTGCCCGGGCCGACGCTCGTCCAGTACCTCGATGCGCACGGCCCCGTGCAGGGCGCACCTCTGTACGCGCTCGCTGCCGGGACTGCGGCGGCACTCGCTGCGGTGCATGGAGCGGGGATCGTCCACCGCGACATCAAGCCCGGCAATGTCATCCTCTCTCCCTCCGGCCCCAAGGTTCTGGACTTCGGCATCTCCCACGCCCTGGACGGCACATCGGTGACGCGGACCGGGGTCGTCACCGGCAGTCCGGGCTGGATCAGTCCCGAGCACTACCAGACGGGCGTGGTGGGGCCTGAAGGAGACGTCTTCGCCTGGGGCGCACTCGTTGCTTATGCGGCCACAGGCCGCCTCCCGTTCGGCTCCGGCGCCCCCGATGCCGTGGCCTTCCGTATCATGTCCGCCGAGCCCGACCTTTCGGGTCTTCCCGGCGACCTTCTCCCTATGGTCGAGCAGGCTCTGGCCAAGCAGCCTGGAAACCGGCCTACAGGCGCTGAGCTCGCCCGCGCCTGCTCGACGCTGCTCGCCGCACAGGCCACCGCAGTCACACCCGCAAGCGAGCAACCAACACTGGCTTTCGACCTGGCGAGCGTCCCTTGGGACGTGTCGCACGAGGACGATCCCGCCTGGCGCTCCGCTGGCT
This sequence comes from Streptomyces sp. HUAS YS2, assembly GCF_033343995.1. NCBI lineage: Bacteria > Bacillati > Actinomycetota > Actinomycetes > Kitasatosporales > Streptomycetaceae > Streptomyces > Streptomyces solicathayae. The sequence continues at coordinate 6,169 of NZ_CP137573.1, forward strand.
CGCGGCGAAAGCGTCCTGGGGTTGTTGCGGCGGCCGCTGTGGCCGCCCTCGTCGCAGGAACCATCGGCGGAGCTGTCACTGTGAAAGCCTCCGGGATGCCCGGCCAGGCGCCGACAGCAGCGCCAAGCAATTCACCTCGCGCAGTCGCTCCATCGGCGCAGCCGTCCGCGCAGGAGGTTCGTCGCCCGAGTACCTCGCCCACTCCTTCGGCTGCTGCAGCCCCTTCCTCTTCTGCTCCGGCCGAGGAGCCGGAGCCGTCCGCTTCTGTCTCGCTGCAGCCGCCTCCGTTCGCCTACCTGCCGACCGAGGTGGACTGCGCTCCACGAAAGCCGGCTGAAGTCGACGGGGCCTGGCAAATTGTCGCCCCGGGGGAAGTTCGGGCTGGGGACGCGGTGGAACTCTCGCTGCGCAACAAGTACGGCAACTTCGACCCCATCCAGCCGGAGATGGACGTGCTGGCGCGCGTGTACGTGCCCGATTGAACGTCGCGGCTGGCGCGAGCCAGCCTGCAGTCCGACACCTCGGCAGTCGTCACCTGGCCGGGAGACTTCTCCGGGGCCGACGCCTCCTACGCCCAGGGCACGTACACCGTGGTGTGGTCGGTCGGCGACGGATCACACCGCTACATCGCCTGTACGGGGTTCACCGCAACCTGACCGCGCCACACGGGAGACGCGCGATTCGTCCGACCTCGGCCAGCAGTACCAAGTTTCCGCACGGCGCGGCAGGAGTGGACAGCGAGTGGGGAGCCCCCAGGGACAACTGAATGCAAGGTCATTGACTGGCGGAAGGCCGGGGGAACCACGGGGTTTCCCAGGCTCATTGTCAGGCCGGTCACAGCCGACGGTGCAGGTACAACCGCCCGCGGCGTTCGGTGTAGTAGAAGCGGCTGGGCTGCTCTCTTTGATGCCTGAACCACAAGACTCCGGCGGCACCCCACGACGCCAGGCCAGCCAGCAGGACCCAGCCCCAGGTGTGCGCGGCAAACGCCTCCATTGCGGTCGCGTTCTCCAGGATCCGAGCGCAGTCTCCAGAAACCCGCATATTGTTGCCTCGGCTGTCCGGGTGGTCCATGCACCATGACACTTCGCCACCCAAGCCGTTGAGCACAAAGGCACACACGACGACTACCAGGCCCGCGAGTGCCGCCACTGGGTGTGTCGGTAAAGGCATGGGACCCGAAGTCGGCTGCCGGTGCACAGTGCCGGGGTTCCTGGAGGAGCTGGAAAATTCGCGCGGTGTCCGTCCGCCGGTACTCCCGGCCGCCCGCCAGTTCAACTCCCGCATGCAAGCGATCTCCGCAGCCTCTTCGGCTGTCTCCCGCTCCTGCTCACGCTCCTCAGGGGTGCGCCACCGCTGCACAATCCCGCCTGGCCGCTGCCTGCTGACACTCGCCGGCGAATGCCCGGCTGAGCGTGCATGCCTGCGCACCGCCGCTCCCGTCGTCTCCCCGTCGCCCTGAAGCACCTTGGCGCCGCATACCTCACACGTCCACACACCCGCCCGTTCTCTCTCCCCGCTGTGTGGTCCTAGGGCGTGTCCGCAATGTCGATCGGTCGTTACTCCGTTCGTGGTGCGACGTCATGAACTGACTGATCAGGCCTGGGAAGTGATCGGGCCGTTGCTGGCTCCGCCCCGGATGGGTCGTCCGGTGCGGGACCGGCGGCAGGTCCTCAACGGAATCCTGTGGAAGCTGTCCACGGGTGCGGCCTGGCGGGACCTGCCCGAGCGGTACGGGCCGTGGAAGACCGTCTACGAACGGTTCCGCCGCTGGTCAGCGGACGGAACCTGGGACCGGCTCCTGGCCCACGTCCAGCAGCACTCGGACGCGATCGGCGAGGTCGACTGGTCGATCGTCTGCGTCGACTCGACCATCGTGCGGGCCCATCAGCACGCCGCCGGGGCCCGAAAAGGGGGCCCTGGACCGGCGAAGCACTCGGCCGGTCCCGCGGCGGACTGAGCACAAAGATCCACCTCGCCTGCGACGGACAGGGCCGGCCGCTCGCCTTCACGATCACCGGCGGGAACGTCAACGACTGCACGCAGTTCGAACCGGTCATGGCCCGCATCCACATCAAGCGATACGGGCCCGGCCGGCCCCGCACCCGACCGCTACGGGTGGTCGGCGACAAGGGCTACTCATCCCGCAAGATCCGCTCCTACCTGCGCAGACGCGGTATCGCCTGCACCATCCCCGAACGCGTCGACCAGATCAACGGACGCCTCCGGCGAGGCGAGAGCCTGTGCCGTCTCGACCGCGAGGTCTACCGGCGCCGCAACGTCGTCGAACGCTGTTTCAACCGGCTCAAGCAGAACAAGGCCCTCGCCACCCGCTACGACAAACGAGCCCGCCACTACAAAGCCCTGGTCACCCTCGCCTGCCTGCGACTATGGCTCCCTAGCTGACATTGCGGACAGGCCCTAGCGCTCATCCTCCCGCCAGTCACGCTCTCGCGGTGCCGACTCCGACAAAGACGGCGGCGACGGTGGAACAGCGCCCCCGGATCGTCTGCCCACCCGTCCGTGAGCCGGTCAGCAACGTCCCCGGCATCGCCGACGCTGCTGCAGACACACTCTGCAAGGCGCGAACCTGGCAGTGGAGACCAGTTCAGAAGGGAGGCTCGTCGCTGTAGGCAGTTGGCCGGGCGGGAGCCTTCGGAAGCGGGCTGGTAGCCCAGGGACCTTCTGCTGGAGGCAGTGGAGAACCACCCCACCCGCCGGAAGCCTGCCGGGCTGAGGCCCCGGTAGGTGGCGGGGTACCCCAGCCCGAGGCGGTCTTCGCCGGTGCGGCAGGGGGCGTTGCTGGTGCTTCGTCCGGCTCGAGGCCGTCGCTATCGTTGTTCCACAGCTGGCGCAGGTACTCGCGGCAGGTCACCGGATCGTCCTCGTCCCAGCGGTTGTCGTCCGGCTCGGGCCAGCGCCGGCCATCCGGGTCTCTGTCCTGCAGTTGGCACAGAGCCCGCAAAGGGCATCGACGACCGCCCATTGGCTGGTGGTCGTCCCGGTGAGAAGACGCCGGACGGTTTCTCGGCTCACCTTGTGGGGGTTGGGCATCGTGGCGGTAAGCGCCGCGATCTGCGGAAGCGGGGGCCGCCCGGCTTCCCGATAGTGGACGTAGAGCTCTGCAACGAGCTCGCGCTTGGGCCCAGGCGGCAGCACATCCTTGCCGGGCATCCGCAGCATTCGAGGCATCCACCAACTCTGCCACGAATAAGCGCAGTTAGACACAGGAAAGCGCGTGGTGACTCGGCATCACACCACATGAGAACCCAGATGACCCCGGCCGGCCTCGCTGAGGCCAATCTTCGCCTCACCTGACCCCTCATTAGCTGGCCGTAGACCAGGTGCAGCCCACAGAAACCTATTTCAACAAACCCTTGTTTTCGCTGGTCAGAGGCCCTTTCGGGGTGCTTTTGTTGTTGCCGTCCACCCCTGGGGTACAGGATCCGTCTCAAGAACTGGACAGCGGCATGGTTGTCGTCGAAAACGGCGACGGCCCCCTGGTGGGCAGGGAGCCGTCTGCAGAAGACCGAACATCCCCGATGAAGGAGAGGCTCATGTCCAAGGGCGAGCGTACGGGCAACGTCCCAGCCCCGGAACCCTCCACCCCGTCCTCAACAAGCCGATGGGCCGCACGAGCACGGCGATTGCGCAACGAGGCCGGCCTCTACCTGATCCGCGGCACAGCGACCGCGCTCGGCGGTGCCATCGTGACGTACAGCGGCATCTGGCTTCACGCTCGCTGAGGCCCTCACACACGTCGACGATGGAGACAACTGTCCGGGGCCAGAAGGCAGGGAGCAAGGGCCTCTACCGATGCTTTACCCACTACGGCGCGCCATGTGGAGAGCTTGGACCTGCCCATTGCCCTCCCGTGCCGGGTGCTTGGGAAATCGGCCGGTCTCCCACATCGTGCGCCGGAGGATCCACAGCCCGGCAAGCCTCCACCCCTCCTCGTGGTCTTGACCGCCCCGCTCTTCTGCGGAAGCGTCGCATGCAAGAACCTGCAACCGACTAGGCCTAGGAGCACGTTGTGGACCTAGAGTTCATCGGGATCGACCCCAACACAGGGGGCGAGGGATCGCCGACCGCGTGGTGGAACGGCAGTCGGCTGACCTGGTGATCCAGGGCGTCAAGGCCCAGGAGGTCCTGGAGGCGCTGATCGGCGGTACGGAGTGGGCCGAGGGTCACAAGGTCGGTATCCCCGAGCACGAGACTGTGATCCGTATCCCGGCCCGCATGGTGCCTATCCTGAGGAAGGCGTGTGATGTCGCGGAACAGCGTGCCGAGCTTCGCTGACCTCCTGGCCGGCACACGCCGCAGCGCCGTGCATCTGGAGATGCGCGACATGTACTCCGTGGCCGACGAGGTGGAGGAGTTCGAGCGCTTCAAGCGCACCGGGACCCTCGAGCTCGACCCCACGGCCCGATGGTGGCCCGGCTGGCTGGACCTGGTGCGGGACGCGGTCGGCAGGGGTGTAGTGATGCGCCGCGCCCGTGTCGTTTCCGAGCCGGTGACGGACTACATCCGGTGGGAACACGCTTCCACTCCGCTGAACATCGGTGCCGGCGAGTTGGTCCGGTGGCTGCCGCGGCGCCAGGCTGTGGACATCGCGTTGCCGGGCGCAGACTTCTGGCTGTTCGACGACCGGATCGTGCAGTTCAACATCTTCACAGGTGAAGGCGACTGGGCCAACCCGCCCAAGGAGTTCAGCGAGGACCCTGCTGTGATCGCTCTGTGCGCTTCGGCGTTCGAGGCCGTGTGGGACCGCGCTGTCGATCACGAGAAGTACACCGTCTGACCGCCGCAGGACAGCCAGCTCATGCCCGTCTCCCCGTCTTCCAGCGCTCAGGCCGCACGCGAGGCCCTCGCCGTGCGCCTTTCCCATCTGCGCAGGGACGCGGGGCTCACCGGGGATGAGTTGTCTGTCCTGTGCGGTTGGCATCCTGCCAAGACGTCCCGTATCCAGGGCGCCAAGGCGATGCCGACGGATGCCGATATCCGTGCGTGGTGCGCCGCCTGATCGGCCGACGATCAGGTGGAGGACTTGATCGCGACCGCCCGTGCGGTTGATTCGATGTACCAGGAGTGGCGCAGACTCCATCGCAACGGGATGCGCCGGCTTCAGGAGGACGTGAACGCGTCTGTCGCGCGGGCGGCACACCAGCGCGTGTACGCGTCCAATGTGGTGCCCGGGTTCTTCCAGACTCCGGCCTATGCCACGGCGCTGTTGGGGTCCATCACCGCGTTCCAGGGCACGCCCAACGATGTCCCTGAGGCCGTCGCGTCCAGGGTCGCCCGGTCCCGTTTCCTCTACGAGGGCGGTCACCGCTTCGCTGTCGTCCTGGAGGAGGCGGTCCTGCGCCACCGGATCGGCAGCCCCGCGACGATGGCCGGCCAGCTTCGTCATCTGCTCACCGTGATGCCGTTGGTCAGCGTCTCCTTCGGCGTGATCCCCTTCTCTGCCGCCCGGACCGCCCCCGACATGCCCTACGAAGGATGGTTCACAGATGCAGTGGTCGGGATGCCCGGCCGGGCCACACGGCGGCGCGCTGCCAACTGGGCTCTGCGCACCGCGCGACACGGGCGCACTTGCGGACTTGGGCCAGCCGGACAGCTTCTGACGGTGTATCTCCACGCACTTGCCTTGCCTCCTCGGTGCGAAGGCGGCGCTGACCTGGCGCACCTGGGACGTATCTGCGGGCTGTCTGCATCCGCCTTGAGCCTCGAACTCGACTTTGTGGTGGAAGCGGGAGTCCTCGCCTGCTGGAGTCTGGCTCCCACTGGGGAGGAGATCGCCTGGCGGCTGTCGTGACGCACCTGTACCGAACGAGATCCGTGCTTCAGTCCAGGCTTACAGATGGTCACTGAGGCCCCCCACGCGGGGGCACGATCCGCGCTCCGCTTAAGTTCGAAGCGTGGCAGCCGGCCGGTGATGACGCTTCCTGGAATCAGCCACCCCCTGCTCAGGGGTGACCCCAGACCTGCACTACCGCCTGCCCTATGGAACGAGCACGGCGGCTCCCGGGAGCCGCCGTGCTCGTTCCATAGGCGCGTCATTCCGAGCGGGGCTCCGAGCCTCCGAAGTCCGGCGAGGTGAAGTCGGGGGAGGAATAGGGGGCGCGGCCCGGCTGCCGAGTCGCGGTCCGGCCCGGAGAAGTCCGGCCTGGAGTAGCCGATTGTCGGTATGTGGTTGGGCGAGCGGTACGTGGCGTGTCGGGCAGGACCGGCACCCGGGTCGGCGAGCGCGTCCCGCAGGAACGGCAGGATGCCGCGTTCCACCAGGGCGTGACGCCAGGCATCTCTGGCCCGTGACACGTCCTCCTGCAGATCCTCGACCTCCTCCTCGGCCGCCGGTGACGTCGAGCTGTCGCGCAGGGCGGTGATGAGGAGACCGACGGCAGCGACGGGGACGACTGCCGCAGTGACCACCGCGAACCACGAGCCCGTGGCCACCAAGGTGCTCGCGAACGAGGCCGTTGGATTGAGCGTCGTCAGGACATGGCCGACCACCAGGAAGATCGCCGCGGCGGCGGCGGCCAGCACGGGCACGAGGACGGCGGCAAACGCGAACGCACCCGCGCCGGTTTCCTCCGGAGCTGGTCTCTCACGCCTGCCCGGCCGCGCGCGATCGACCACACGCTGCCCGGAAGTGCGCGGCGTACGGATCCCCGCCGGCCTCGGTACTTCCGGGAGTACGCGTAGTCCGAGCAGCGCTGCCAGCAGACGGCGCCCGAAGGACACCCCGGCCCACCGCCGCGGATGGACTCCGTCATGGATCCGGCGGCCACCGGGTTGTCCGGCGCCCAGCACAGCGGCGCCGAACCGTTGGCCCAGGCCCGCCGAGGTCTGACGGTCGGCGGCTCGGGTGCCGGAACCGGTGAAGCCGGCCGAGCCAGAGGCGGACACCGAGCGCGAGGGCGCCGACGGGGATGCCAAGCCACGGTGTTCCTGGCGGACTTGTACGTAGAGCCGGTACTCGGTCGCCGCGGCGCTCGCGATGAGGATGGCGGAACCCAGCGCCATGGTCCGCAACTGTTCTGTGGTGAGCCGTTCTCCGACTGCTGTGAGGTCCGGTCGTTCGTGGGCGCCGCGCAGCACGTCGTCGAGGATCCGCTCGTATTCGGGGCGGTCTTCCGGCAGCAGGGGCGGATGGCTGTTCACAGGCCCTCCTCCCCCAGCGCGGGCCCCTGCCGCCATCGTGGCGCGCCTCGATCGCCGAAGCCAGGCCCCGTTCCGTCGGGCGGGTTCGCAGGGAGAGGAGTGTCGCTGCTGCGCATCGGATCGGGGAGTCGTGTTGCTTCCTCGGGGAGCTCGCCGGATGCGGGCTCCGGCGTACGCTCGTCCGCGGCCGGGGCGTGCTGTCTTGGCGCGGGCATCGCACGCGCAACGGACGACGCTCCTTCTGTGGGGGTAGAGGGCCGGACCGCGCGACCCGCGGAGGGCGCGGACGGCTGCGCCACTTGGGGTGGGGAGTCCACGGCGCCCGAGTCGCCGGCGCCGACCGCGCCCACGGCACTGGCAGCCGCAGTCGGGGGCGCCTCGGCTTCCGCAGCTGCCCCCGCCGGCTGCCGTTCGCCCATCACCGCCTCGTTCACGGTCTGGATGCGGCCCAGTTGAGTGAGCAGCATGGGTGCCGATATTCCGACGACGAGGGCGGCGTACCCGCCGCTGATCTGTCCCGTGGTCCCGAAGAGCACTGCGGCCCCGGCGCCCATCACGCTGTGCACGATGGCCGCGACGGTATCGACGGCGGGGTCGAAGTAGGCCTTGAACTGCGGGGCTACGACTTCCGCCGTCCCTGCCGCGGCTAACTGCCGGTGGATCCGGCGGTCGGCCTGCCAGGAGACGAACCGGGTGTACAGGTCCAGCGCCCCGCGCAGCAGACCACCCGCCGCCCCCAACAGGATTAACGTCGTGACGTCCACGATCTCCCCTGGAAAGCATTGCTGACACCCGGTTGCGAGATTCCGGCCACCGGATGAGCGTAGAGCCGCACGCAAGGGCCTGTCCGGCAGATCATGCGACTTCCCGGGCAGGCTCGTCGGTTGGTACGTGGGCCGGGGGATCCAACGAATCACAGGCCGGTGGTGCGACCACCGCACGGTGATCAACGGGATCCTGTTCCAGGTCAGTCGGCGCCAGGTGCTCGGCAGCCACGGTGCCTCGCCGTGGCCGAGAGAGCGGTCGAGCGGTGATCCGACCGCCCCTGCGGGAACTCACTCCTGCAGAGCCTGTCCCCCCAAAAATAGGCGAACCCCGGAGGGTCCTGGCTTTTCGGTCGAATGAAGTCGGCTTTCAGGAGCGGAGATTGCCATCACCGTGACCGGCTGCCGTCGGGACGGCCGATCCCCCACTCCCCAGAGCTTCTCGCAGCGAGCCGGGGCGCGGTCGGGGAATCTACTCCCCTGTTGACAGTTGCGGTCCGAAGACGGCCGATCGCGTAGATGAAGGGCTCACGATGACCGAAGCCGCTGCAGGGATGCGCTCGTGTCCGCAGTCTTCGCAGCGGAACGGACAGTGGCTCCGGGCTGCCGTCTTCACGCTCCTTAGCTCCGTCTTGGCGGTCGTCGGCCATCATTTGGCCACAGAGGATCCGGTGTCCTGGCAGCGGGTAGCCGTCGGCGCGACGATAGTTTTCGCGCTCTCGTGGCTCGTGGCCCGTCCGATTCGGCCTGGGCGGCACGTGGTCACGGCCACACGGCTATGTGCTGGAGTTCGGACGTACGGCCCACCACAGCGCGTGGACGATGACGGCGGACCCACTGGTCGAGAACAATCGCGACGTGGTTCTGCAATTTCCGCAACCACCCCGCGTTGTAGGAGCGGCTCTCACGGCTGTACGCGTCGGTCAGCGGATCCAGCGGAAGTCGAGGGCTTCGAGTGCGTGGCGTTGTTCTTGGGTGAGCCGGAGTGGGTCGCGGCGTTTCTCTGCAAGCCATGTGGCGAGGTGAAGTCCGGTATTGGGACAGAAGTAGTCGTAGGGCACGTCGAGGTGCTGGTGGCTTCGCCAGAAGGCGCGTGCCGCGAGCAGTCCTCTGGCGAAGGCCCATTGTGCGTGGCCGCGGGGGCGCCGCAGGAGCAGGGCCAGGGGGTGGCGGAGTGGGAGGGCGCCGAGGAGTTTGTGCTGGTCGCTGTGGAGGGTGGGGAGGGCGTCGATCTGGGTGTCGAGCCAGCGGGTGAGGGGGGTCTCGTCGGTGTCGGGGCGCAGGTCGGGGAAGGGGAGGTTGCCGGCGCGTGCGGCTGCCAGGGCTTGGGCGTAGGTGTGGTGCCAGTGTTTCGGCCAGTGGGTGTTCCACCAGGGGTAGATCTCGTTGAGGGCGCGCTGGTAGCCGTAGGGCAGGGTGCGTTTGTTTGCTTCGCGGCGGCGGTCTGCGATCCAGCGTCCGAGTCGGATGCCGCCGAAGGATTCTTCGGTGTATGGGGCGAGGTGGCCGTGGCGGGCTTTGTAGTCCCGGGCGATCTGTAGTTTGTACTCGATGCTGCTGCGGGGGTGGGGCCAGATCATGCCGAGGGTGTCGAGCCGTTCGATGCGTTCGGGCAGGAGCATGTGGTTGATGCGCAGGGAACGCTGGCGGCCGAGCCACCAGCCGAGGTAGAAGCGGACGGGGCCGAGGTAGCGGCTGGGGACGTCGAGATGGCCGTAGGTGTGGAAGTAGCGCTGGGCGCTTTCGAAGCCGATCTGCCATACGCGGTTGGGTGCCCCGGTGGCCTGGAGGTCGAGAAGCGGGATGATCTCGTCGGCGCGTTCGGGTCGGGCGGCGACCCCCAAGTCCTCCTGGGACTCGTCGGAGGTGGCCCATTCGACGCGGTGGATGACGTGCTCGTCATAGGTGCTCAGGGCGATGAGGACCTGGTAGAGGAGGCGGTAGCGGGTTCCTTTGACGCCTTCCTCGAGGTCTTGTCCCGGTTCCATGAAGACGGGGACGACGATGGTGGAGATCTTGTCGTCGCCGGGGTTCTGGCGCAGTGCGCGGCCGACAGCCTGGGTGATGTCGAGGGAGCTCTGTTTGGAGTCGGCGAAGAGGATCGAGTCGATACTGGGGACGTCGATACCTTCGCCCAGGCAGCGGCAGTTGGTCAGGACCGCTCTGTGCGGGGCGATGCGGGGGCTGGTGCTGTTGATGGGGACGGAGCCGAAGTCCACGAGTGATCGTCGGCGGACGGGCGGGCTCTGCTTGGCATTGACCGTGCCGACGAGAAGAGGTGCCTGCATCTCGGGGGGCATGAGTGCTGCTGTTTCGTGGAGGGTTTCGGCGAACATGCTGGCGGATGCGATGAGGCGGTGGAAGGTCAAGGTTCGCCGCAGGTCGTAGAGGTGCTGGGCGCGCAGCAATGCGATCTGGGCGGCTGCCATGCGCAGGCCTTCGGCGCCGGCTGATGCGATGGAGGCGTATCTCAGGACGCGGTGCAGGTCGGCGTCGCTGATCTCGACGGCGACGATCCGGTAGTCCGCCAGCAGGCCCTGGTCGATCGCTTCGGCGAGGGAGATGCGGTAGACGACGGGGCCGTAGAGGCTGTGGTCGTCCATGGAGGCCACTTCGCAGCCGATCGCAACGTGTGAGCCGGATTTCTCGTCGAAGATGCGCGGGGTGGCGGTCATGTAGAGGCGGTGGCGGGCGGGCAGGACGTCGTTGTCGTGGATGACGCCCCAGGCTTTGTAGCGGTTGCCGGCGGTGCGGTGGGCTTCGTCGGCGACGATGATGTCCCAGCGCGGCAGGTGGTGATCGCGGTGGGCCCGGGCCAGCTTTTCCAGTGACTGGTAGGTGCAGAAGACATTCACCGCGCCGTCGGTCAGGGAAGCATGGCGGGCGAGTTCACCGGGGTCGCGGACCATGGCGAGGATTCCGCGCAGCGAACGGACCTGGGTGCTGTCGCGCGAGCAGTAGCCGAGGTAGAACCCCTGGCGGCCTTCGCGCTGCCAGTAGGCGGCCGTTTGCTCGAGGAGGTCCAGGGTGGGCATCACGACCAAGGCGTTGCCCTGGGAAGCGGTCTCCTGGACGGTGTTGAGGGCGACAAGAGTCTTGCCCGTTCCGGTGGCCATGATGACGCTCACGCGGCGCGCTCCGTCGGTGAACTCTTCGATGCAGGCGTCGACAGCGAGTGTCTGGTGGCCGCGTAGCGGCGTTTTGAGGCCGTTGCTCGTCAACGTGGCCACGGTGCCCTCCCGGCAGCGGGTCGTCTCGTTGCGGATCAAGGTTCAGACCCGCGCCGTGGAGGGTGTCGCGGTGTTGCCGCCTTGTTCACCTGAAGAGGTGAAGGCGCCTTGACCGGCCCGTATGGCGGCTGGCGACGATAGAGCGCAAGCAGGCGTGCGGGGTGGGCGGCGGAGAAGGGAACGGCGTGGTGCTGCAGGTGCCAGGGCTCTACGGTCCGCGTCAGTCTCTTCCGCTTCTGGTCCGGCCTCTGCCTGGGGAGTCGACGGGTTCGTTCGTGAACCGGCTGGCTCAAGCCAACGGGCTGGGCCTTGCGGATTTCCTGCAGCGTGTGGGCCAAGGCATGGGGTCGTCGTCGACTGATCCGGCGCGCGTGGAGAAGTACCCGCAGTGCACGGAGATGTATGTGAACGGGCCGGGACTTGAGTATCTGGCCGTGCTGGCCGGTACCCCGGCGGCCGTGTTGCAGCGGGCTCTGCCTGGGCTTGCGACGCGTCACCGGCTGCCGGGTGACGGGGACGCGGTGTGGAAGTGGCCGTGGCAGCCGTCCGAAGGGCATCTGGTGCGCTACTGCACAAGATGTGCGGAGGCCCGCGGGGTCAGGGAACCGAGCTGGTGGCTGATGTCGGACAGCTGGCGTGTGTGCGCCCGGCACGGGCGGTGGTGTGATGACTCAAGGACGGAGCCGCTGGACGGGCTGTCCTTGAAGGAGCTCCCTGAGGTCGTCGACGCGCATCTGGATCGTGCCCGGCTTCACAAGCAGTTCGGCCGGTCGGGGGGGGGAGCTGTTCGCTGATGCTTTTCAGGTGGTGGCGGACTGGTGGCGGACGATGCCCACGGTGCTGCGCTGGGTCCACCGGGCGTGGGCGTGCGGGCTGGAGGACCGCAGTACCCGGGTAATGCCGCTGGTGATCTACCCGGAGGCGGCGCGACTCGCGCAGCTGATGGTCGAGTTCGAGCAGTCGGACGTCCGCGACGCCGATGCCCGTAGCCGGTGGCTCGGCAGGGTCGAGGCGCTGATGGAGTCGTGGGAGCTGGATGTCCAGGTGGGCAGTGGCCCGTTACTGGACTGGCTGCACTGCCATCGGGTACCGGCGAACGCGGAAGCGGAACCGGCCGCCAGGCCCGGGCGGGGACGGTTGCCGCTTGCCCGGGGGCACAGCCGGCTTGCCTTGCCGACAGGGCCTTTGGAGGCGCGCTCGTGCCTGTCCTGACCCGGCCTTGGCAAGCCGGCTGCAGGCGCTCCCCCACTCCTTGCCGTACCGGTCCTGGGCCGGGCCGTCGCGGTCCGTGGGAGCGTGCGCGGTCGCATGAGACAGGGCTCGGATACAGCACGAGTGATGGCCATGCGGAGCGGGGCGGGGTGAAGAGGGCATGCGGAGCGTGAGTGGCTGGCATCTTGATGAGTGGGGTGAGCTGACAGCGTCGTCGGCGGCAGCCCTGGCCGGTGTGGCGCTGGAGGAGAGACAGCCGCCGACGGATCCGGTGGCGTATCACGGCCGACAGGGAAAGATCACGGCATGGCCGTCGTCGTTTCGGTCGAAGGTGGTGTGCGGGTCGCTGCGCCGGCTGCGGGTGACGGTGGAGCTGGACTTCGACCCGGAGGTTGTCCGCTTCAGTGGGGAGCCGGTGGAGCTGCACTGGGAGTCGGGGCGGGCCCGGTACCGGTGGCGGCCCGATTTCGTCGCAAGGATGCGGGACGGTTCTCGGTGTGTCGTGGTCGTGCGGCCGCCGCGCGGGATCGGGCCGCAGTGGCAGGAGCGTCTGGCGGCGCTCGATGAGGTCGCACAGGCCGCGGGCTGGCAGGTTCAGATGCGTTCCGTCCCGCAGGGTACCCAGTTAGAGAACCTGATGTGGCTCGCGGACTACCGCTTCGCAGACGGGGTGGACCCGGAACAGGAACAGGCCGTTCTCCATGCTTTTCGGCGCAGGCGGCCTCTGTTCGAGGGGGTGGGTGCGTGCGGAGTCCCGGACCTGATCGCTATTGATCTTGTGTATGGGCTGATGTGGCAGCGGCGGCTGCTGTTCGACTGGGACCAGCCGCTGCCTCGGGGCCCGCTGGTGTGGACGGCGCAGGGGGCGGCATGACTCAGCGGAAGTTGTGGGGCTGGTTCGAGAGTGACCGGGTCAGCCTCGAAGACCGGGTGCGCTGGCAGGGGCGGGAGTTCCGTGTCGTTGCTTTCACCGGCCCTTATGTCACACTCCAGCCTCTGCCGGAGCCTGCTGCGCTGGTGGAGGCCTCGTACGGGGAGATGGCAGGGTCGGCGGACTTTGCCGTCCTGGACGAGGCGGGAAATGCCGTCGAACGGACCAGGCTGCCGCCTCTGGGAAGACTGCTGCTGGTCGTCGGCAAGGAGGACCGCAAGCGGGCGCTGATGTGGCACCGGCACATGAAGGAGGTCGAGACCGGAATCCGGCCCGGCCGGCGCGTTCCACGGGCGGATTACGACCCGGCGAGCACCACGATGGAGCAGCGGCTGAAACGCAAGGCTGCCGAGCTCGACGAGCTGGACATCAGCATCAGCTGGCGCACGCTGGACGACAAGCGGCGCCGATGGAAGCAGGCGGATGAGAACCCGCTGGTCCTCATCATCGATGGGCGCAAGGGGCGAGCTCCCTCGCCGGGAGGAAGGACCGACCCGCGTCTGCTGGAGATCATGCAGGAGGTGACCGCGATCCTGGCGCGCCAGTCGGGCGGGAGGATCGAGCGGGCATTCGATCTGGTCGAGGAACGCGTCGAGACCCGGTACGCGAAAGAGCTCGAGGATCCGCAGGAGGCGAAGCGGCTGCGGCTGCCACGCTCGACGTTCTACAAACGGATGAACGAGCTCGGCCTGTCTGCCATCCTGCTCGGCACGACCCGGCAGCGGGCCTCCCAGGCGAGCAAGCCCAAGAAGCCCTACACCCCGTCATACGCGGTGCGGCCCGGGCAGATCATGCAGATCGGCACCACTCCGCTGCGGATCAAGGTTCTGGGTGACGGCGGGGAGGTCGTGTCGGCGGAGATGACGATTCTGATCGATGTCGCGACCCGCAGCATCGTCGCGCTGATGATCGTGCCCGTCGTCACGGGCGAGGGAAAACCCGGGCAGCGGGTCGGTGGCCGGGCGACACGAACGTTCGACCTGGTCCTCCTGCTCGCCCAGGCATACGCACCCATGCCGACACTGCCCGGCTGGGACCCTCTGACCGCGGCCAGTGCCTCGGCGCTGCCGTTCATCAAGCTGCGTGAGGCGGACCCCCGCTTCACCGAGGCCTCCGCGGCCCGCCCGGTGATCCATCCGAGAACGATCATCGTCGACCAGGGCAGTCAGTATCTGAGCCAGCACTTCGAGGACGTCTGCAACTTCCTCGGCATCACCCTCCTCTATGCGCGCAAAGAGGAGCCCGACGACAAGCCGATCGTCGAGCGGGTCTTCTCCTCGTTCGCCGATTCCTTCAGCCAGCACGTCGCCGGCTGGACCGGGCGCAGTCACGCGGTGCGCGGGCGGGGCGTCGAGCGCCAGCCGCTGTGGACCATTAACAAGGTGCAGCATATGGCGCACGAGTGGGTGGCCCTGGAATATCAGCAGCTGCCCCACGAAGGGCTGCAGCACCCGGAGCTGCCAGGCATGACGCTGTCTCCGAACGAGATGTACGCGGCGATTGTTCCCGGCGCCGGGTACCGGCCCAGGCCGCTGTCACCGACGGACAACCGGCAGCTGCTGCTGCCGGCCTGGGTGACGGTAACCGACAAGGGTTTCGACATCGAGAACCGCACGTACCAGAACGAGGTGGGTGAGCTGAGGCTCATGGCCGGGCTGCATTCCGGGCTGGCCGGACCGGGCAAAGGCGGCCGGTGGGAAGCACGCTTCAACCCCTACCGTCCCGATGTCGCCTGGCTGTACGACCACCGCGGCCCGGGACGGTGGATCAAGGCGGATTTCGTCCACCGGCGGCTGCTCACCGACGTCCACTGGACCGTGGATCACTGGGAGGAGGCCACCGCTGTAGTCCTGGCTGATGGCGGCCGTAAGGAGCACCAGGCAGCGATCGCCCTCGCCGTGAAGGAACGCCGCCGTCGCACCCGCACCGCTCCCCCACGCCACACCCGAACCGGGCCGTGGATCCCGTTCCAGGGCCCGGAGCTGGACGTCGACGAGCCTGCGGCCAACCCGTACGCCGGCATCGGTGAGATCGACCTGGACTCCATCACTCCCTACGAATCCCTGCCGATCCCGGCACGGCCGACCGCCGCGCCGACTGGCGCCGTCTCCACGCCGTCTGACAGGGACGGCCTGGCTGCCCTCTTCGCGGACACCGCGCCTGACGACGACCTCGATGAGGCCCCGGACCACCCCGCTTTCGACCTGGGCCTGCCAGGAAGCACCGAAACCGTCGAAGGAGAGATGTGAAGGCGACCACGGCGCTCCAGAAACAGCAGGAAGAACGGGCGCTGCAGCGGGCGCAGCTGGCGCCGATGCGCCCGGAATGGATCTACCGCCGCCAGGGGTGGAACAGCTTCACGCGCGAAGACATCGCCCAGCCCGACCTGGCCGACCACCCCCCGCTACCGACGGAGGATGAGCGCCTCAGCGACCCCCGCCTGGCCTACCACGCCCACCTGAAGCTGGTCTCCCACCAAGGCTACGACGAGGTCCTGCTGGCGTCGTTCAGAGCCGTGATGGTCAACAGTGACCGGCGGGAGGGGATCCTGGACCGAGTCATCGACGCAATGAGCGGCACAGGCAAGTCCCTGCTGCTGAGGGCTATCGGCCGCACGGTCCAGCGCGACATCGAGGACCGCACCGGAGGCGAGCTGGGCGCGCACATCCCGGTCGTCCACATCCTCGCGCCGGCCGACACCGACAGCAAGGTCAACTGGGTGTGGGAGATCGCCTGCTTCCTCGGCCTCAACCCCGAGCCCCTCAACGAGAACGCCCTCCTGCGCTGGCGCAGCTATCCCGACCTGTCGGTGCCGGTCAACTACGTCCTGGAGAACGCTCTCACCCGGCTGCTGCTCGTCGACGACATCCAACGCGTCCAGCCCCACCAGCTCGCCCCGGTCCTGCACTACTTCGACTACCTGCGCAACCGGCTCGGTATCACCACCATCTTCTGCGGCACCGGCGCCAGCGACATCGTCCACGAAGCCCGCGCGATCGCCGACCGGCACGAAGTCGCCATACAGAGGCGCCTCACACTCCGTGCCACCCACAGCCCCGGCCAGCAAGACGCGCAGCAGAAGGACCAGGCACATTCTTTGCTGCCCATCACCTGGCTCGATCCGATCCCGTTCAACGCACAGGACAAAGAATCATGGCTGCAAGTCCTGGCCGGGTACGAGAAACACCTCAGCCTGCACAACCTGAACAAGCATGCCCTGACCGAGCACCACGAGTACCTCCACAACCGCACCGGCGGATACTTCCTCGCCCTGTCCCAACTGATCTGCCAAGCAGCCACCCTCGCCATCCTGACCGGCACCGAGAACATCACCCGCACCGAACTCGACGCCATCCACATCGGCCGCGGGCACTGAGGTGAGGTACAGCGCACTGTGAAGCTACCGGTTATGAAAGGAAGGTTGCGAGCAGGTCGTCACGGGATGAGAGGGGTCAGTTTCGGTGACGTCCCAAGACCTGTCAGGAGGCTGACCTTGGGCACGGGCTTGTCCGCCTCGCGGCGTCCTAGGGCCTGTCCGCAATGTCAGCTAGGGAGCCATAGTCGCAGGCAGGCGAGGGTGACCAGGGCTTTGTAGTGGCGGGCTCGTTTGTCGTAGCGGGTGGCGAGGGCCTTGTTCTGCTTGAGCCGGTTGAAACAGCGTTCGACGACGTTGCGGCGCCGGTAGACCTCGCGGTCGAGACGGCACAGGCTCTCGCCTCGCCGGAGGCATCCGTTGATCTGGTCGACGCGTTCGGGGATGGTGCAGGCGATACCGCGTCTGCGCAGGTAGGAGCGGATCTTGCGGGATGAGTAGCCCTTGTCGCCGACCACCCGTAGCGGTCGGGTGCGGGGCCGGCCGGGCCCGTATCGCTTGATGTGGATGCGGGCCATGACCGGTTCGAACTGCGTTCAGTCGTTGACGTTCCCGCCGGTGATCGTGAAGGCGAGCGGCCGGCCCTGTCCGTCGCAGGCAAGGTGGATCTTTGTGCTCAGTCCGCCGCGGGACCGGCCGAGTGCTTCGCCGGTCCAGGGCCCCCTTTTCGGGCCCCGGCGGCGTGCTGATGGGCCCGCACGATGGTCGAGTCGACGCAAACGATCGACCAGTCGACCTCGCCGATCGCGTCCGAGTGCTGCTGGACGTGGGCCAGGAGCCGGTCCCAGGTTCCGTCCGCTGACCAGCGGCGGAACCGTTCGTAGACGGTCTTCCACGGCCCGTACCGCTCGGGCAGGTCCCGCCAGGCCGCACCCGTGGACAGCTTCCACAGGATTCCGTTGAGGACCTGCCGCCGGTCCCGCACCGGACGACCCATCCGGGGCGGAGCCAGCAACGGCCCGATCACTTCCCAGGCCTGATCAGTCAGTTCATGACGTCGCACCACGAACGGAGTAACGACCGATCGACATTGCGGACACGCCCTAGAACCTCATCCCTTACAGCATCCACAGTCGTCTGCGCCCACTGCTCCTGCACCGTGGCCAGGACCAGGCCGGCCGCACCGGCCAGGGCACACCCCTGAAGAAGCTTGGCGGCCTCATCCTTCCTCTTTCTGTGGGTGTTTGCGAGCGAGTCGTTCTTCTTGGCCTCCCCCAGCCACAGTTCCTGGGCGGTGGCGAGCGCGAAGTCCATCTCGACACAAGGGTTGCCGTCCACAAGGAGCTCGAACTCCTCGCAGACCAGTGCCTGACGCGCCCAGTGCTCGCTGCGGAGGAACCGTGTGGCCAGAAGGGGGACGTCCCCGTCGTTCTCCACGAGTTCCAGGACTGCCGGATGCAGGTCGTAGAACCATTGAGGCTCTGGTGCCGCAGGTCTCCACCGGTCAGATGTCAGCTGGTTGGTCCCCCCGCAACGCCGGCACAGGTAGCTCTGGCTGATCTCCGACAGAGGATAGAACTCGAGGATCGGGCAGTGGCCGCAGCCCAGGATCAGCCCGCGGCGCAGTACGCCTTGGGACGTCCACTGATCCACCTGCTCTCGCCGCGCCGTCGGCTCCCATCCATGGTCATCGAGGCCGGCGATGGCCTCCCAGGACAGCACCGTTGCCGACTTGAGCTTCCACCAGCTGCCCACCGGGCAGCCCCCGGGGACGGCTGGAGACATGAACATGCGCAGCAGGGCCCACCCAGGGCTGGCGGCAAGTTCTTCCAGCGCTGTTCTGGAACCAAGGAGGCGTTCGGTGATGGCTGCCCGCTTCCCTGCTGGACTCGGGCGGACGTCTGCACCTTGGGCAGATGCGGTGACGTTCAGCGTGCTCTTGATACCTGGCCAAGCCAGCCGTGGGGAGGCGAGGGAACCTGCCAGGGAAGCCCCGCTGGGGACAAAGTCGAAACGGTGCGACCAGTAGGTGACTCCTCCGTCCGCGGCTCGAGCAAAGGTCTCCCACGGGTTCTGCCCTGTGGCAATCACGGCGTGCGAACCCAGTACAGGAAGCGGCGGCACGGGGTGGCTGGGGGCGGTAAGGGTGACCTGCCAGCGGTGCCTGTCGGGATCCAGACCGTTCGGGACTTCTGCGGCCAGCGAGAGAGAGGCCTGAAGGGTGCCATCAGGTTCCCTGGTGACGGGTAGTGAACGCGGTTGGTCCCAGCTGTCCTTCAGGACCACCATCAACGGGTGGTCGATGTCGATGGCGTCAGGGTGCACTGCTTTGAAGGGACGTTCTTCCTCCTCCGGTGGAATCGACCTGAAGGAGCGCTTGTGCCACCTCTCCTCGGTCTGCTGCCGAGTCTCCTCAACGGTCAGCGACGCACTCGTCACCAGCACGTGCTTACGCGGCGAGAACAACCACATGTCGTACAGGCCAGGCTCAGCCCACGGAATCCACGTCGCCACGCCACGGATCTGGCGCAGTACTTCAGCAAGGGCAAAGTCCTCCGGGCGGTCCCCCAGAACCACAACGGGCTCCCGTCGCTGGAACGCTCTTGAGACCGAGACGCACAGCGCCGCCTCATGCGAGCGGGCGGGGCAAGAATCCCCAAGTGCACCTGGATGCAGCTGCGAGAGCAGAGGCGACTCATTGCCGCGGGCGGCGACCTCCTGCCACTGGCCGGCCGTGATCTGGCCTTCCGCTTCGGATTCACCGATACCCACGTGCATCGCATAGGCGAGGGCTTCCACCGTGGTCACCAGACGCCGAGGGACACCGACGACCGTTGCCTTCGTGACCGCAGACAGTGGCGTGAGGTCGTGCACGTCGGCGTCGAACAGGTGGCTGCTCTGCACATGCTCGTCGCGCCTGTTCGTACCACACAGCTCACGCAGTTCGTCGGCTGCTGCCTCGGCCTCCTGAACGATGGGCGCGTTCCACGGTTCCTTACGCAGCATCTCCTCGAACTGCTCGCCAGCAGCCTCGGTTGCTCGACCAGCTATCAGCCCATTGATGGTGCCCGGCCGCACCCCGTCGGCCGTAGCCCACGACGGCACGTAGGCGAGCACGTGATCAGGATTGAAACGCGTCAAGCAACGCTCCACAGCCGGGTGCGTGACGGCGGCAGACGGGATGACCACGATGCCGCTGCACCCCCACACCCTGGACAGCCGTGCCAGACCCGCCGCGGCCCAAGCCGCCCAGTTGTCATCATCGTGCGGGGCCACCAGGACCACTCTGGGCGGCCTGGCCGCGTAGGACAGAGGCAGAAAGGCAAACGACTACTCAGACACCCACCCAGTGTCTCTCATCCAAGGTCTGCTACTGGTGCTTCCACGGTTCCCGCTCCCTCCCCCACCCCAAGCACACACAACCTGACCCAGAGCACGATCAAGCGGCTCCTCTTCGCAACCACGCACCCGCAACGCCTATTCTTGATCATCTATGAACGCTGTCCGGCCGCTGGTGAAGCAGAAAGGCAGGCGAGGAGTGCCAGCCGAGGATCCGGCAAAACGATCGATAGGCAGAACGTCATCAACACCGACCTACGCAAAGCTCTTGTCCGCGGACGTGAGGCCGTCGATGAGACCACCCGCTTCTGGCTCACCGTCAACGGGCGATGGGACGAGGAAGCCGCTACCGCTCGACTATGCGAGCAATCCGCGCCGTACCTCCAGCCCATCACCTTCAACAGGGCTCAGGAGGCTCGTATCGGTGCGGACTGGCTGTGGTGGTTCATCGACCGCGGGAGTGGGACTTGCTTCGGCATGCTGTGCCAGGCCAAGAACCTGAAGAAGGATGGCCCCCGCTGGAAGATAGGCTTTGACCAGACCAACAAGACCGGCGCCCAGATTAAACTGCTCGCGCGGGCCGCCGAGAGCCTTCAAGTTCCGGCCGCATACATCCTGTATTGCGGAGACGAGGAATACAGAGACGGGCTCGCGTGCCGCGCCCATTCAACGTTCGAATGTGCCACTTGTGCCCGCGCTGGCGTCTCTGTGCTCAGCGCGCTCGGCGCCCAGTACCTCTGCAACAGCTACTCAACCGACACCAACGCGTGTGCCATAGCAGCCTTCCAACGATCTCAACCCCTGGAAGATCTGGTTGCACCGGAGACACCCGACGGTGCCCTGTGGGACATGAACTTCCATGAGTGTGTCGGCACCCTGCAGGCGTTCCTCAGCGAGCCTCAGTACGGAGCAGCACGCGTTGCGAAACAACTCTTCGACCAGCTCTCATCCCTGCGCGGGACTCAGTTCGGCCGTGTACCCCCAAGGGTGGAGCTCTCCACACTCCCCCGGAACGATTGCGTCCACCCCCTCCTGCCGTCAGACCGAGGACACCTTCCTCGCCCCTACTTCCGAGACGTCCTTCAAGGGCTACGCAAAGCGGTACCCGCGTACGTACACGACGCAGAAGCTGGCCGCCTCGATCGCCTCCCTGCCAAGGTCACCAACACCGTCAGCAGCATCCTCGTCACCTACCTCTGATCACGCTAGCCACCCGGCCCACGACGCCCCCGACGGCCGCTACTTGTACCTCGCGTCGCAGCAAACCCGACATCGAGATGCGATCCCTTCGGAGTCTCGGGATGGATGCGCACTGCTCAGCAACTCACGGACCTCCAGGTCACAAGAATCGGGTCCAGAGTCAGTGAACGCACTCGACGGACATTGGACTGGCCACAAGCCTGCGCCTGCAGCGACCTCTTATCTCACTCAATCTACGAAACCACACCTCCGCAGCTTCAATGGCTGCCGCCAACAATCGAGAACCCAGAGCAGATGTTCGGGGTTCAGCTCAGGGAACACCAGGTCGACCAGAAGTCAGCGTTTCGTAAATGGGTGGGATTTCCTGCAAGATCACCTGTGCCTCCGGAAGGGGCGCGGGGCACAATCGTGTCCGCGACCGGATCCGGTAAGACCATCACCGCGGCGTCCTGTGCGCTTGAGTGTTTCCGGAACGGCCGGATCCTCGTGATGGTGCCGACCCTGGACCTGCTCGTGCAGACCGCCCAGGCATGGCGTCTGGTGGGTCACCGGGCCCCGATGGTCGCGGTGTGCTCGCTCGAGAACGACCCCGTGCTCAACCAGCTCGGGGTGCGCAGCACTACCAATCCCATCCAGCTCGCCCTGTGGGCCGGATCCGGCCCGGTGGTCGTGCTCGCCACGTACGCCTCTCTCGTGGACCGCGAGGACATCGACGCACCGGAGTGCGGGCCGCTGGAGGCCGCTCTGGCAGGCGGGGAGCGCCTGTACAGCCAGCGGATGGGCGGCTTTTCGCTCGCTATCGTGGACGAAGCCCACTCAACCGCAGGCGATCTAGGTCGGCCATGGGCGGCGATCCACGACAACCAGCGGATCCCCGCCGACTTCCGGCTCTACCTCACCGCGACCCCGCGCATCCTCGCCGCTCCCCGCCCGCAGAGGGGGACGGACGGCCGGGAAGCGGAGATTGCGACCATGGCCGACGACCCGAACGGGACCTACGGCGCGTGGATCGCGGAGCTCGGCCTGAGCGAGGCGATCGAACGGGAAATCCTCGCAGGCTTCGAGATCGACGTGCTGGAGATCCGCGACCCCTCCCCCGTCCTCGGGGAGTCCGCAGAGGCGCAGCGGGGCCGGCGCCTGGCGCTCCTGCAGACCGCACTTTTGGAGCACGCCGCGGCGTACAACCTGCGTACGGTCATGACGTTCCACCAGAAGGTCGAGGAAGCCGCGGCGTTCGCGGAGAAGCTCCCGGAGACCGCTGCCGCGCTGTACGTCAACGACGCCTCGGACGAGGACCTGGCGAAGGCGGAGAAGCTGCCCGCGTCGTCGATCAACGCGGAATTCTACGAGCTGGAAGCCGGCCGCCACGTCCCGCCGGACCGCGTGTGGTCGGCATGGCTGTGCGGCGACCACCTCGTCACCGAGCGACGCGAGATCCTGCGCCAGTTCGCAAACGGCATCAACGCCGCCGGGCGGCGCGTGCACCGGGCGTTCCTCGCCAGCGTGCGCGTCCTCGGGGAGGGCGTCGACATCACCGGCGAGCGGGGTGTGGAGGCCGTGTGCTTCGCCGACACCCGCGGCTCCCAGGTCGAGATCGTGCAGAACATCGGCCGGGCGCTCCGCCTCAACCGCGACGGCAGCACGAAGGTGGCCAGGATCATCGTGCCGGTGTTCCTGGAGCCGGGCGAGGACCCCGAGGACATGGTCGCCTCCGCCAGCTTCAAGCCCCTCGTCGCCGTACTCCAGGGCCTGCGCTCGCATGACGAGCGCCTGGTCGAGCAGCTCGCCTCCCGCGCACTCACCCTCAGCTCGTGCGAGAAGAAGACGCACGTCCTGCGCGACGAGGACGGGCGGATCATCAGCGCCGGCGCGGGTGACGGCGAGGGGCAGGAGCACGACGAGGGCACCGACGCCACTGCCGAGTCGGCTCTGCTGCACTTCTCCTCTCCCCGGGACGCGGCGACCATCGCGGCGTTCCTGCGTACGCGGGTGTACCGGCCGGAATCGCTGGTGTGGCTGGAGGGCTACCAGGCCCTCATCCGCTGGCGGAAGGAGAACGAGATCACCGGCCTCCACGCCGTCCCCTACGACGTAGAGGTCCAGGTCGGAGCGACGAAGGCATTTCCGCTTGAGCGATGGGTGCATCAGCAGCGCAAGGCCCTGCGAGCCGGGGAGCTCGAGGACCGGCGCAAGACGCTCCTGGACGCGCCCGAGGCCGGCATGGTATGGGAGCCAGGTGAGGAGGCATGGGAGAACAAGCTCGCCGCGCTCCGGTCCTACCGGCAGGCCATGGGGCACCTCGCGCCGCGTCAGGACGCCCTGTGGGGCGAGGGCAAGGCGATGGTGCCCATCGGACAGCACATGGCCAACCTCCGCCGGAAGGGCGGCTTGGGCAAGGGCGCGGAGCGGGCCGCCGTACGCGCGCAGCAGATCGCCGAGATCGACCCCGACTGGAACTGCCCATGGCCGCTCGACTGGCAACGCCACTACCGCGTGCTCGCCGATCTAGTCGACGCCGACGGCGTCCTGCCCTACATCGCTCCGGGCGTCGTCTTCGACGGCGACGACGTCGGCAAGTGGCTCCAGCAGCAGAAGCAGCCTGCTACCTGGGCGCGGCTGTCGCCTGAGCAGCAGGAGCGGCTGACCGTGCTGGGCGTGCAGCCCAATCAGGCATCCTCAACCGCCCCTGTCTCCTCGACCAGTCGCGGGGCGAAGGGACCGAGCAAAGCGCAGCAGGCGTTCCACAGGGGTCTGGCAGCGCTTACGCAGTGTCGGCGGCGTACGCGCGCAGCACGATCCGGAGCTGCCCCATCACGGCTGCCGCGTGCGTGTCGTGGCCCTGGACGTCGCCGATGACGGCGCCGACCCGGCCGCCCGGGAGCGGGATGATGTCGTACCAGTCGCCGCCGATGTCCCGGCCGAGCCGGGCGGAGCGGTACCGGACGGCTATGTGCGCGCTGTATCTGGGATGCGGGTTGGAACCAACACCACCCGCAGGACAACATCACCAGGTGGCTGCAGTCGCTGCAAGGACACGCCGCGGCAGCTGTTGCCTCGGTCCTTCGCGCACACCCGGACTCTGCCTGCCACTTCAGCGAACTGGCTGAGAGCAGGGCGACCGACCCACTCATCCGCCACGCGGTTCGTGGCCGTTGATCACGGTTGCCCGGATGCTGCGTTCCGGCCGGCCCGCAGGGGCCACTCTCTGCCCCAGCCCAGTGCCGATACGCCCGAACGACACGGGAGTCGACCGCGGCGCCTCCGCCCCGCCTGATCGCACGCGCCCCAACAGCCCCGCAGTCGATCTTCCGACGCCGGCCCAGGGAGGAGGGCTCCCACGGCACAGGGGCACCTCCCTCTTCCAGGGGCGGTCTGGGTGTTCGGTCGGGCGGGGCCTCGGGGCGAGAGCGGAATCACGAACGCAAGAGGCGCAAGCGGGCCGGCCCGGCGCGACCAGGGAAGCAGGGGTCCGCACCTGCCGAGTTCGACGTGCACGTCGAGAAGAAGACCTTCTCCGTCCTGCCGGTGATCGGCTCACAGAACGGTGCTGCCGGGAACCTCCTGAGCGGCTTCTACAACGCCAACCGGATCATCGACGGCCAGGAGGACGGCTTCATCGTCAAGATCAACTGACTGTCCGCCCTGCGGCCGGCGCCGCAACCCGGCGCCGGCCGCGTGCGTGTCAGCCCTTCGGCCAGAAGTCGACCACGTACTTTTCCACCCCGTGGGCATCACCTTCGGCCTGCGTCACCCGGACTACCCCCGGCCAGAGCCGTGCACCCGACACGCAACCGCCACCACCCCGGCATGCCCAGCCGGATCAGATGGTCCGAACGGCCCAGATTCATCATCCACACCGCGACAACTCCGCTGGTCGTGACGAAGTCGACCTCGCCCTGCTCATCCCACTCACCCCTCACAGGATCCGGGGCCCGGAGCCCCAGACCCTGACCGTCACTGCCACGGTGTGCGTGTGGCCGGCGAACTCGCCGACTGCGCCCACCGACTCCTCGCCACCGCGACGGATCCATACCGCCGAGTGAACGCGCTCAACTGCCTCGAGGCCCGGGGCTGCGACATCTCAGGCTTGGAAACCGAGCAGGACCGCCGTCTGCGCACCGAACTGAACACCATCAGCGACGAACCGCCGTTCTGAGCGCGGCAGGGAACCTCCGGTCAGCAACTGCCGGACGAACTCCCACTCGGCGGCCAACAGTTCATGGCGACGTATCACGACACTGTGATCCACCACGCAAGCGTTTGAAGACACCGCCTAGGCTGGCCGGAGTTCCTGTGCCGACAGTCAAGGTGTGATGTGCCGAACCGCAGCGAAGTCCCGCAGACGTCGGCGCGGCCGGAGGGGCGAACCCTCTGGCGGAACAGGAACTTCAACGTCTTCTGGCTGGGGCAGAGCCTCTCCGTGCTCGGCGGGTCGATCTCCCTCCTCGCCCTGCCCCTGCTCGTCCTGGAGGCGACCGACTCCCTCGTGCAGATGGGCGCGATCACGGCGGTCGCGGGGGCCGCCGGCATCGTGACGGGCACGTTCGCGGGCTACGTGGTGGACCACACGGACCGCCGCAGAACCATGATCGTCTGCGACCTGGTGCGCGCCGTCGCCCTCTGCGCCCTGCCGTGGATCTGGGCCGCCGGGCAGCAGGTGTGGCTGCTGTACGTGCTGATGGCGGTCGTCGCGGGTCTGACGACGGTGTTCGACGTCGGCTACGTGACAGCCGTGGCCGACCTGGTCGACACCCGGGACCTGACGGTGGCCAACTCCCGCCTCCTGGGCACGTTCGCGGTCGGCTCGATCCTCGGTCCGATCCTGGCCGGGTTGATCACCGCCGCAGTGGGCGCCGCCTGGGCGCTCGCGATCGACGGTGCGAGCTTCCTGGTGTCCGCCGCGAGCCTCTGCTTCGTGACGTTCTCGCCCCGCGAGACCCCGGGCAAGCCGGGACCGGACGGAACCCCCGGGCAGGGCGGGGCCGCGGGCCTGCTCCGGGAGATGTTCGCGGTGGGCCTGCGCTTCATCTGGAGCCACCCGGCGCTGCGGACCCTGACCGTGCTCCTCACCCTGCTGACGTTCCTGACGCTCGGCGCCACAGATCTCCTCATCTACCGGGTGCGGCACGACCTGGGGCAGGACGAGGCCGTACTCGGCTCCGTCGTCGCCGTCAGCGGCTTGGGCGCGATCGCCGCGGCCGTACTGGCCGATCTCCTGCGCCGCCGCCTCGGCTTCGGCACCTGCTGGCTGGGCGCGGTCCTGATGATCGGCCTGTCGGTGACGGTGATCGGCAACAGCCGCAGCGTCCCCGTGATCGCGCTCGCGGCCGCGACGTTCGTGTTCGGCACGACCCTGGGCGGCGTGTGTTCGATGACCCTGCGTCAGCAGGTGACCCCGGACCACCTCCTCGGCCGCGTCACCTCCGCCTTCTGGACGGTCCACATGGCCTCGGGCCCGATCGGCGCGGCCGTCCTCACCGTCGCGGCCTCCCACTACGGCGTGCCGGCCGTCGCCGTGGGGGGCGGCCTGTTCTGCCTCGCCATCTTCACCCTCGGCCTCCTCAGCCCCCTCCGCACCCGCCGCCCGGAGTCGCTCCCCCTGCGCGCCGGCCGCGACACCCGACGCTGACTCCGAAGCGCTTGCCGAGACCGCTGTGGTGTGCGTCACGTTCGGGGAACCGGCTCCGGCCGGCCGGACAGTCCGGAGATATGGAGATGAGTGTGCGTGCCCGAATACGGGCGGGAGACGCCGATACGTTCGGGTCCCTCTTCGACGACTACGCGCGGGCGGTCAACAACCACGCCTTCCGGTTGACCGGAGACTGGTCCGTGGCCGAGGACGTGCTGTCGCTGACGTTCCTTGAAGCCTGGAGGCTACGGAAGTCGGTGGATCCGGACGGCGGGTCCCTGAGGCCGTGGCTGCTCGGGATCGCCACCAACGTGGCGCGGAACACCCGCCGGGCCGCCCGGCGACACGAGGCGGCCATGAACCGGCTGCCGCGCGAGGAGGTCTTCCCCGACTTCGCCGACGAACTGGTCGGCAGGATCGACGACGCCGAGCGGGTGGTGGCGCTGCGCGCGGCGCTCTCCCGGCTGCGGCGCCCCGAGCGCGAGGTGGTCGCCCTCTGCGTCTGGGCGGGCCTGGACTACGCGGCCGCGGCCAAGGCACTGGACATCCCGGTGGGGACCGTCCGGTCGCGCCTGTCCCGCGCCCGCAAGAAGCTCCACAAGTACGCCGGAGCCGGCCTCTCGTCGTTCGGCGGGAACCCGGATCCGGGCCGCGGACAGACAGATGGTGACCGCGGTCCTGCGGTCCGGCCCACCCAGGAGGAAGCCCGATGAGTTCCACCCCGTCCCGGCCCACCCCGGCTGAACGCGAGGAGATGGCCCGGCTGTTGCCGGTCCCGCCCGAGCGGGAGCGGCCCGGCCGCCACCACCAGGCCCTCAAGGACCAGCTGCTGCGCGAGTTCCGGCAGGACGCCACTCCCCCGGCCGCCGCCAAGCCCCGCTGCGGGGTCCGCCGCCTCACGATCGCCGCCGTCCCGCTGGCCGCGGGCGCCCTGGCCGTCACGCTGGCGACGAGCGGTCTGCTCGACCGGGAGCCCGGCGCCGACCCGAACGCCGCAGTGGCTCCCGGCTCGGGCGGCAGCGCGCCGCAGGCGACGCCGGCCGCGGTACTTCTGGACCGCATCGCCACCGTCGCCGCGTCCAAGCCCGCGCCCGCCGTCCGTGACGACCAGTACGTCTACGTCGCCAGCACGGTCGCCTGGTCCAGCCAGAGCGACGTCGACCCCGTCATGCGTCTGGACACGCCCCACAGCCGGAAGATCTGGCTCTCGGTCGACGGAAGCCGCCCCGGCCTGCTCCACGAGAAGGGCAAGGAGATCCCGCTGGCCGGCGACCTGGACAAGAGCGGCCGGCCCGTCTCCGACAAACCCCTCGGCAACCCCGCTCCCACCCTCAACAACCCCACCTACCGCTACCTCGAGTCGCTGCCCACCGACCCCGAAACACTCCTGAAGAAGATCTACGACGAGACGAAGGGCTCCGGACCGGGGCCGGACCAGCAGGCGTTCGTGACCATCGGCGACCTGCTGCGCGAGCAGCTGGCCCCGCCGAAGGTCAGCGCCGCCTTGTACAAGGCGGCGGCCCGGATCCCCGGCGTCACCGTCGTCGACGACGCGGTCGACGCGGCCGGCCGCCACGGCGTCGCTGTCGCCCGCGTCCACGCCGGCGAGCGCACCGAGTGGATCTTCGACAGGAACACCCTGGAGTTCCTCGGCGAGCGGGGCGTCATGGTCGAGGACACCGAGTGGGCCAAGTCCGGCCAGGTCACCGCGACCACCGCCGTCCTGACCCGTGGCATCACGAACAAGCCCGGCGAGGCCCCGGGCCACACCGGCTGACCCTCAAGGCCTCGGCCTGACTTCGATCGGGCCGAGGCTCTCATTCCATTGCCCAGCGGACAGCCGTGTCGCGATGATCCATCTCACGCCGGTGGGACCGAGGCACTGCCGCTGATGGGCGCGGGCGGGCTGTTCCAGCAGCTGACTGGCTTCGCCCAGGGCGGGGACGCTTTCGTCGACACGGCCCTTGCGCCAGAGAATCATGCCTTGGACGGCCAGCGCGTCATCGATCCGTTCGCGCTCCTCGCGTCCCTTTGCCGTCGCCCCGCCACTTGCGTTCGAGCTCGTCCTGCGCCCCGTCCAGGGCACGTGTCGGGACCGGGAGCCAGCCGATCGCAACAGCCACGGGCAGCCCGCACGTCGCGGATGACACTGCTGGCCTTGCTCACACCATAGATCGCACCGACGGGCCTCCAGGCACGGCGTTCGCCCAGGACCTCGCCTCAGTCCTCAGCAGCTTCAGCGCGCCTCCGGCCTGAGCCTGCGCGCCCTCGGCCCCCGTACCGACCTCTCCCCCAGCTTGAGGCGCGACTGTCTGGTGAAGCCGTCGCGACATGTCGCGAACATGGCGACAATGTTGGGGCCGATGACACACGGGGGGTAGCGAGTGGACCAGAATGACTTGGCGGCAATGGCTACGCAGGCCCTGTTCTCCGTCCTGGGGGGCGCGGCCAACACGGCGGCATCCCAGCTCACGCAAGACAGGTTGAACCGCTCCGCTCGCGGCCGTGCGGCTCTGGACGGCTTGAGCTCCTCTCCCGACGATCCCGCCGCCCAACGTGATGTCCAAGCAGCCCTTGCCGACGAAATCAGCAGCGACTCTGAGTTCGCTGACCGGCTCACTGTACTTCTTCACGCACCTGCACAGCAGACCACCGGAAGCGTGGTCATCACAGGCAGTCGTGTACGGCACAGCCAGATAGCGCTGGGCCCTTTGACGATCAACAACACACCCGGCGCGCGGGGCGCCCTCGCCTTCGCGGCCGCACTGCTGATCGTCCTGATCGCGCTCGGTGTGTACGGGGGCGTACGACTGATCAACACTGACGACGCGCCGAAGACCCAGTCCACAACCCAGCACGACGCAAGCGATTCCAGACTTGCGAGAGCAGCGGTCCTGTCAGCGGAGGACCTGAAGCTCGCGGCGCTTGAGGAATCAGATCTACCGCCGGACGTCACTCCTACGCCACCGTGGAACGAGCTGAAGATCACGGACCCGAAGGCCAACCCGGCCGCATGCCAACCAATAGTGGATCTTTACAGTGCCCAACCCCGGCGCCCGCGACACGCCCGCTTGGAAGGCGCCCTGCGCGACACACGTGGCGGTGACTACTACGGATACCGGGTCTACCTCGACTCCTACGCCAGCACGGATGAAGCAAGCGGCGTACTCAAGGATCTCCGCAACACGCTGGAAGCTTGCACGTCGAACTTCTCGATCGACGGAAGCTGGGAGTTCCAACCGGTCAGCAAGGCACTTGATCCGGAAGTCGGCGATGAATCACTCGCCTTCGGGGAAGAGTCGGACACCAAGTACAACGTGGTGCGCGTCGGGACGGTACTCATCGTTCTCACCAGTTCGGAGCAGAAGACGTATGAAGGGGAGGGCAAGATCGATCCGACCATCCTGAACGCGCAGGTAACCAAGGTCAAAAGGGCCATCGCGCAAGTCGGCAAGGACTGACCAGGCGGTCCCGGTACGCGGTGTACGCGAAGGCCGGGCAGGCGCACCGGATCTTCGAGGTGTGCACCGAGTGCTTGGTCGTGCCGTTGAGGACGGATGACAACCAGCCCCGCAGCTTCACGGCGGCGTCGCCGACCATCAGTCCGGCCGGATCCTGGGGCGCGTGCGGCGTGCAGTGGTTCACCTCCGGCGATGCGGTCCGCACGCCCTGACCCCGCAGCGCCCGGTCCGTCGGCGGAGTGTCGACGGACGGGGCGGGCCCGTCAGGTGCTTGGCGCGAGGTAATTCGGTACCCCCATGGCGAGGCCGGGCGACCCCGATGAACGTCACCCACTGTCTGGCCCGGGGGTGGACGGGTTCTTAGCCGGCGATCGTGGCGTACTGATAGTTGGTCTGGCCGTTCTCGTCCCCGTAGTGCTGCCGACCGACCATGGCCTCGGACGGGCCAGCATTGGAGTAACTGTTGCTCTCTCGCTGACCCGGGGTCCAGTGGTGGCCGTCAGTTCCAGGCTTCATCCCTCCACGCTCAGCGACGCGGTCGCGAACCTGGTGCAACCGTTCTCGTCACCGGTGTGCTGCCGAACGACCAGGACCTCGTTGGACGGAGCCCTGAAGTGGGAGTCGTTCTCACCCTGAGAGGCACTCCACTTGGGCTCGCTCACACTGACCACCTGCCCGTCGATCATGATGAGGCTGCAGGGAGTCGTTGGGACCGCCGTCGCGTGTCCCACCAATCAGGTTCTGCTTGCACGGGCGCAGCGGTTGCCGGGTCAGGATCGTTGTCGGCGTCCGTGGCCTGCCCGCCGAGCGGCTGGCGAAGTGGTGGCCCGGTGCGTCATCGTGATCGTGTGACCGATCGCGACCCTGACGGTGAGCCGAAAGCCGTTGCCACCCCCGCGCTGTTGAGCGCTCTGGCGTCCTATCGGACGGCGCGGCGAGAGTTGTTGGAAACCATCGGGCTCGGCCAATCGAACCGGGACCCCCTGGCCGAGGTCGCCGAGCATCTGGTCTTGGCTCTTTGGGGAGGCCGGCTCGCCGAATCCCGCGTGCAGGCGAACTACGACTTGGTCGCAACCGACGGCACGTTTGTCCAGGTCAAGTACCTCTCCAACCCTCTCGATTGTTGGCCGAACGAGCACTGTGTGCGGAGCATCTTCGGCGTCGACTGGTACACGCTCGTGGTTTACGAGGCATTCGACGTGAGGGGTGTTCTGGCGTTCCCGCCCGACCTGACGGAGATCTGTACCGCCCTGGGCAAGCGTCACCCCGGCCAGTCAACCTCTCTACAGTTCACCCGGAGGAACTGGCGGGCGATCCGGGACGACGCTGAAGGCTACCGGCAGTTGGGCATGCGCATTTGGCTGCCTCCCTTCCGATAGGCCGGTGTTTCATCGTCGAACCAGATCAAGGTTCGCTGTCACCAAACACCGAAACCCGCGCATGTTGGCGCGTCGGAGCACCCTCATGCACGGGTGGACGGGGCAATGGCGGCGCTGGTCTCTGGGGTGACATGCATGGCCGTGGGAAACCGCTCCCGGCCGGTGCTGCTGGCGGCGGATGGTTGCTGCCGGGGCCCCAACCACTGTACGGATCCTTCTCGCCCTTCAAGCGGTTGCTGCGCGCGGTGGACCGCGATCAAAGTGTCCTGGTCGTTGGCGTGCACCGCAGGCCAGGCCGGGTCCGGGCGGAGGCGCGACGTGGCAGGGAGCGTCCTCCAAGTACGAGATGGTCGTAGCCGGAGGTGGTGTCAGGGGGAGGGGTTACGGTACGTCGCTGTGGACGCTGTTGATCTTGACTATCGGGCCCGGACGCAGTCTGGTTGCATCCCGCCGCTTCTGGCCTCCCGGCTTCTCGAACTCGGCCAAGCCGAGATGGTGGAGTTTGAGGCCGGCCATGGGGAGTGGTTCTGCGCGCGGGCATGGGCACGCCTGCTCGGTGAACAGGGCCGACGGACTGAGGCGCTGGAGGTGCTCGCAGCACAGTCGCACGCCGCGCCCCATAGCTTGCCAGTATCGTCTCGGCTGCCCCCGGTCTGGGCGCGCGGGTCTCAGTACGGAGGCACCGGAGGTGTCCGCGAGGCCATCTCCTCTATCGCGTGCCGAGTGCGTCCTCTAGCCGTTTCTGAAATGCGCGTATGCGCTCTCCATCAGAATCTAGAATATGAATCAAAGTATCCATGCAGGCTATTAGTTCGACCTTTTCTCCAGGTGCGCTACTGCCGCGAATGAAGGCGGTCAAGTACTGCTCCGCCTTCCCCCATTCAGACATCGCGCAGTGAGCAAGTAGAAGGTTTCCAATATCTGCAATATCTGGCGATGAATCGCCATTCTTGGCGGAGCAAAGCTCAATGGCGAGCCCTAGGCTCACTTCACATTCGGGATCTTGCAGGGCGTGAAGCGCAACCCCCTTCTCGTAATGAGTCCAGCCGGAATTCGGATCGAGTTCGATGGAGCGATTGAAGTCGTTGATGGATTCCTCATACCGACCCATCACACGCAGAGTGACCCCCCGATTAGTGATAGCGCTGGGATTCTGCGGAGCAAGTTCGATAGAGCGATTCAAGTCTGCCAAGGCTTCATCATGCTGGCCGGTAAGCCGATAGAAGTGCCCTCGGTCCGCGAGGATCCGAGGATTCTCGGGGTCGCATACTGTGGCACGGGTGTATGCCGCCAAAGCCTCCTCGGTACGCCCTGCTATTTCCAGACATACCCCAAATTCGTGCAGCGCCAACGCCTCGAAGCGGAGGGATTCAACCTCCCCCAAGAGAGCAGCCGCCTTGGTGTGAGCGTCGATGGCCTCCTCCAGGCGCCCCAATCTCCGTAGGGCCAGCCCGAGCCTGACGAGTTCAATGCCTTCATCGCCACGCTTTTCGAGCTTCTTGAAGAGGTTGGCTGCAGCAGTGTGAGCGTGGATCGCCTCCTCAAATTTGTCGAATTTATGCAGGACGAGCCCGAGGAGGCACTGCGCTTCCGCTTGAAAGAGGTGATCGTTGGCTTCTTCGAGGAGGCTGATGGCAGGCGTAAGGGCATCAATAGCCTCTTCGTAGCGCCCGACTTCCTGTAGAGCGTCCCCGAGATTAAACAGCGCCTTACCTTCACCATGCCGGACACCGATTTCTTGAAAGATCTCCACGGCAGTCGCATGGTCGTCGATCGCCCTCTCGGTCCGTCCCATCGCCTCCAGGGTGAGGCCGCGGTTACTTAGGGCTTCTCCTTCACCGAAGCGGTTTCCGATAGCTTTGAAGAGGTTGACTGCCGTGGTGCGGGCATCGATCGCCTCCTCAAGGCGGCCAACATCCTCCAGGACGTTTCCCAAATTGTTCACGGCCCCAGCCTCGCCACGCTGGTAACCGATATCTCTGCAAATATCGGCGCCGGCGATGTGGGAGTCGATCGCCTCCTCAAAGCGCCCTTGGTTACGCAGGGCAACACCTATTCCGTTCAGAGCCTTCGCCTCCCCCAATGGGTCACCAAGCCTCCGACAAGTACTCAACGCCACACTATTCACAGTAAGCATGTCAGCGTAGAGATCCCGGAACTCAAGGAATCTGTACAGGGTTGGAGCGAGGCTGGCAGCAGCAGGATGTTCGTACGCTTGCGCCGAGATGACTGTTGCGGTGAGATTGGGCCATTCGCTCTCCAGCCAACTCAGGGCACTATCCCTGTCTGGGAAGAGGTCCGAGATGGGCAGGTCAGGTTGTCCTTGGAGGTGTGTGTCGGCCGCCTCGGCGGTCGTGCAGTAGTGACTCATGAGGGATGTCACAGCAGCGGCGCGTTGGTCGTCCTCGGCGTGACGCCTGCCCCGCTCATCGGCGAAGAGGCGCACCAGGTCGTGCATCGCCCAGCGGTCATGGTCTGTTGGTGATGTCAGGAGAAGATGCATGCGGGTTAGTTCGGTCAAGATCCTGCGGGTCTGCAGGGAGGATTGACCGATCAGGACTGTGGCTGCATCTGTGGAGACGTCCGGACCAGGCGCGGATGCCAGGAGTCGGAAGACCCGGGCCTGATCAGCACTCAAGTGACGGTATGACAGGTCAATGGATGCGTCTACGGCCAGGGGGCGTCCTTGGTCATCGACGTCGTCGAACTGCATGGCTTGGAGCCTGGTACGTGCATCGGCCAGGTCGTGAACGTGGCGAGCGAGGGCGCGCCGGTCATCGCGTAGCAGGGCTGCAATGATTCGCAGAGCGAGCGGCAGATGCCCGCACAGTTCGGCTAGGCCCTGTCTCTTTGACTTCACGTTGATCGGGCCACGTGCGAGGGTGGTGGCCATGCCGCAGCTAGAGCGTGTCTCTTTGATGGGTTGATCAGTTGATCGGATATGTCTGTCCGGTTAGTGATCACTGATGCGATGTGGGACCGGATCGAGCCGCTGATGCCGGCTGATCCGGTCCGTGGCCGGCGGTGGGCCGACCACCGCCGAACCCTGGAGGCCATCGCGTGGAAGTACCGCACGTGCTCGCCCTGGCGGGACCTGCCCCACGAACTTGGTGCGTTCCAGACCGCTCACAAGCGCCTGATCAGGTGGGCTGCCGACGGCACCTGGCAACGGATCTTCGCTGCTGTGCTCGCCCATGCGGACGCGGCTGACGCAGTGGAGTGGGCGGTTTCCGTGGATTCCACTGTCTGCCGGGCTCACCAGCACGCGGCCGGAGCAAGGAAAGGGGGCGGACAGGGCTGAACCTGCCGACCACGCACTCGGACGCTCCCGAGGCGGCCTGAGCACGAAAGTTCACCTCGCCAGTGACGGCCAGGCACGACCCCTCGCCATCCATGTCACCGCTGGTCAGGCTGGCGACGCGCCTGCTTTCGAGGCGGTCATGGCTCGCATCCGAGTCCCGCGCACCGGCCTGGGCAGGCCACGAACCCGACCCGATGTCGTTCTTGCGGACCGGGCCTACTCATCCCGCGCAATCCGCCGGCATCTTCGCCGCCGAGGCATCCGGGCCGTCATCCCGCAGCCTTCTGACCAAGTCGGACACCGTCTCCGGCGAGGCCGGGCCGGCGGTCGTCCACCCAGCTTCGACGCGGAGGCATACAAGCAGCGCAACACCGTCGAGCGGTGCATCAACCGTCTCAAGCAGTGGCGCGGCCTGGCCATGCGAACGGACAAACTCGCCATGGCCTACGAGGGCGCACTCCACCTCGCAGCCATCTTGATCTGGACGCGCCTTCGGAAGACTGAGGACGCCCGCACGCCAGAGAAGTCCTAACTCAGGGCCCGGACGAGGCCTCGACTGCCCGCACCCGGCAGTCCGAGCACCTCCCGGACCTCTTCGCGACGAACAGATGCCGATAGACCGTCACCTGGCGCCGAGGGATGCCACAAAGCGTCGACTCATCCGCCAGGGCGTGCTCCAGGGCCGAGCCACCTGTCTCCAGGCATGCCGCGAAGCTCGTCGGGGCGAGCCCGAACGCGAATCTGAAGGACCGGAGGTGGTGACCTAGAGCCTGTCTCTTTGCCTGGTGATTCTTGTGGTGGGGCTGGCTAGGCCGTTTCTTTCGGATCATCTGATCGTTGGCTGATGTGTGTCGTTGACTGATGCCCAGTGGGCGAGGATCGAGCCGCTGCTGCCGGATCGGACACCGAAGCGGGGAGGGCGATGGCGTGATCACCGGCAGGTGATCGACGCGATCGCGTTCAAGTACCGCACCGGGACGCCGTGGATGGACCTGCCCGATCACTTCGGTTCGTGGAAGGGCGCCCACAATCGGCTGCGGAAGTGGGCCGCCGACGGCACCTGGGAGAAGGTCTTCACCGCCCTGCTCGCCCAGGCCGACGACGAAGGCGACCTCGACTGGGTCGTCGCGGTCGATTCGACCGTCGTCCGCGCTCATCAGCACGCCGCCGGGGCCCGTCAAAAGGGGCCTCGGCCGGCGAGCCGGACGACCATGCCCTCGGACGGTCCCGCGGCGGACTGACCACCAAGGTCCACCTCGCCGCGGACAGCCACTGC
Source organism: Streptomyces sp. HUAS YS2 (assembly GCF_033343995.1). Classification (NCBI taxonomy): domain Bacteria; kingdom Bacillati; phylum Actinomycetota; class Actinomycetes; order Kitasatosporales; family Streptomycetaceae; genus Streptomyces; species Streptomyces solicathayae. The sequence goes on from NZ_CP137573.1 coordinate 42,368, forward strand.
CGGCCGCTGGCTTTCGTCCTCACGCCAGGCCAGGCAGGTGACGCGCCCGCGTTCCCCGAGGTCACGGCCCGGTTACGGGTGCCTCGGCCGATCGGCCGTCCCAGGACCACGCCAGAGATGGTCTTGGCCGACAAGGCCCACTCGTCCCGCGCGATCCGGGCTCTCCTCCGCCGACGCGGGATCCGGGCGGTGATCCCTCAACCCATCGACCAGGTCGCCAAGCGCAAGAGGAGAGGCCGGTCCGGCGGCCGTCCACCGGCCTTCGACCGCGAGGCATACAAGCAACGCAACACCGTCGAGCGGTGCATCAACAAGCTCAAGCAGTGGCGCGGCCTGGCCACCCGCTACGACAAGACCGCCACCATCTACCTCGCCGGACTCCACCTCGCCGCCATCTTCATCTGGTCGGCAAGGTGATCCGAAGGAAACGGCCTAGGCATGGCGGCATTCCTGCTCGCCACCGACATCGCTGCGAAGGACACGAAACTGCAAGGGCGCTGAGGCGGACAACGCCCGCGAGGCCCGGCAGCTGGCGGATGAGCGTCAGTGCCTCCACCTTCCGTTCACTGCCTGTTGTGGGATGAGCGTCGTGGTCGGATCCACCGGAGTGTCAGTGCCGCCCGGCATAGTGCCGGGCATGATCAACGAGCTGGAGAACATCGACTGGGCGTCCCTGTGGCACGCCTATGGCGCGGCCGGCGACGTGCCAGGATGGCTGCGCGGCATGGCGTCACCAGACCCTGAAGTGCGCAAGGAGGCGTTCGGCAACTTCTATGGCGCAGTGCTCCATCAGGGAAGCGTGTATTCGAGCACGGTGGCCACCCTGCCGTTCCTGTTCGCGATGGCGGACGACCCTGCGACCCCCGACCGCGGGGAAGTCGTGGCGCTGCTGCTCAGCATCGGGCGAGAAGCTATCGACGCCGAAGAGATCTGCGCCGTCATCTGCGGCGACGACGGTGAAGATTCCACGATCTACCCGGACACTGCGAACCTGATGCGCGAGCACGCCAGCGCCTTCGTCGCCTACGCGTGTGACCCCGACCCGCTGGTGCGAGGTGCGGCAATCGAGGGTCTGGGGCTCTTCCTGGACGATGCCGAACGCGCGGTGGCGCTCCTGCGGGACCGACTCGTGGATGAGCGCGGGGTCCTCGAGCGTGTGCTGGTGGTGCGGACGATGGCCGACCTGGCACTTCGTCTTCCCGCAGCCGCCATACCCGTGCGGACGTGGTTGGACGCGTTGGCCGACAGCGACACGACCGATCCGAACACTCGTCTGGCAGCGCTCGTCCACCGGGCTCGCTGCGCTCCCGAGTCCATCGACGACCAGACGGTGCCGACCGCGATCGAACTGCTCCGCCAGGTCACACCAATACCCCAGCCCGAACAGGACCACACGCGAGGAGACCGGGAGCTCTCACGCCCGTGTGCGTGCGAGGCCGAGCCCGAACCCGACCCGAACGTCCCCGAGCACGTCGCGGCCGCCTTCGCCGAGCTCGAACGGCAAGGACGCATTCACGCCCCCACCACCCATTTGCTGGTGGCCTTCCACGCGGCCCTGGGCGCACGTGTCGAGGACCGTACGGCTCTGCTCACCGAGCAGTTGTGCAGCGCGGACCCGGGCACCCGGTACGACGCCATCGACATGGCGCGCAGTCTGATCACGTCCTTGCGGGGTGATCACACCGGTCTGGTGCGGCTCATCGGCGACTGCCTGCTGCCGCACGACGCCTACACCGCCGCAGCCGCGGCCGAGGCACTCGGGTACCTGGCCACCCTCGCCAAACCGGCCCGCGAGGCCCTCGCCGACTACGTCACCACGCACCAGCCCGATGCGTGGGCAAGTCCGCACCGCGTTCTGCGCCGGGCCCACCAGCAGGCCGTCGTGGCGCTGGCCGGCCTCGGAGACGGGCGTGCCCTGCCCAGTCTGCTGACCGCGCTGGACACCGACACCGACACCTGGCTCGCCATGAACGCGGTTGGCCACATGCCCCAGTCCGCCGCGGAACTCACGCCCCGGCTCGTCCGCCGCCTCGCCGACGTCGACCACTCCCGCGAGTGGCCCGACGTCAGCCCCACGGCTCTCGCCTCCGCCCTCGCCAAGCTCGGTGATCCGGCGGCCGTGCCCGCACTCGCCGAGACCATCCAGGCCGCCGTCCGGCACAATCAATGGCCCACCGCGGTGCCCGTCCTGAATGCGCTCGCTTCGTTCGGCACCCGCGCCGCATCCGCCCTGGACACCGTCCGCCCCCTCACCGACGCGGACAACGACTCCGTCCGCACCGCCGCGGCGGGCGCCGTCTGGGAACTCGAACACCTCCCGGTCAATGTCGTGCCGCTGCTGGAAAACCTCCTCCACGACCGCCGGAACTTCGACGCGATCGACCTCGCCGGCCGGATCGGCTCCCCCGCCGCAGCCATACTGCCGCGCCTGCGACAAATCCTGAAGGACCAGCTCGAGCAGAACGCGCGCAACGAGCAGAACGATTCTGCTGTGCTGAACGACTCGTGGACCCTCGTCCACGTCGCGTCAGCACTGTGGGACATTGGAGGCACTGGCGAGGCCGCCGTTGTCGTGCCGGCACTGCTGAACGCCTGGAGGGACAACGACTCCACGGCTTGCGACGTCGTCGCCTGCCTCAACCGCATGGGCCCGGCCGCGCGTCCCGCACTACCCCACATCAAGGCCGCGATGGCACAGTCACAGCGCGGCGGACATCCTTGGGGAGGCGACATCACCCGCGACCTGGATTTCCAGCACGCCTGCCGTGCCATCCTGACCCGCTTCCAGGACCTCCCGGACCACAACCTGGCCGGGGAGGCATGATGTGCGGTGTGCAGGGCTCACTGAGGCCCAGCCCTGCACACCTGCCGCGCTACGGCGCCGGGGTGTAGTGGACGACTGTGGTCTCGCACGCCTCGGCGTACACCGTCAGCGCGTCGACCTCGGCCTGGTCCGCCGACAGGCCCCAGCGCACCTTGGTGCCGGTCCACTCACCGACGTACCGGCAGTGCGCTTCAGGCTCGGCGGCATCCACCCGCCCGGATCCTGGTCTCCCTTCGACCGGTTGCTGCGTGCGCTGACCGCGACCAGCGAGGCGAAGGCTTCCTGGTCGTTGGCGTATGCCTCGCGCCTGGCCGGGGTCCAGGCGGAGGCGCCGACTGGCGGGGAGCGTCATTCCAAGCACGCGATATTCGGAGGGCTACGGCGTCAGCGAGCCGTAGGGTTGGCGCGCCAAGACAGCCTGGTAGCAATGGAGAAGCGTGCGGTCTGAGGAACATGTGGGGTGGGAGCGGGACTTCCCGGTCCGGTATCTCCTGGTGCGGGAGGACACCGACGGTGAGGAGGAGGGCGTGCTGTGGGGGCGGTGCGCCGAGGTCGAGGGCCTGTTCATGGACGCGCCTCCGCTGCCGCGAGAGGTCCTGACGCTGCGCGGCTGCCCGCGCGAGAGCCTGCTGGTCCAGGCCGTGGCGGACAGCGCCGAACCGGTGCGGCTGCTGGGGGACGGAATGCTCTCGATCGAGCCTGTGCATCCCTCGCACGACGGGCCGGCCCGCTTCTGGGACCTGGAGGACACGACTGTCCTGGCCCGGTGGCCCACGCCGGGCGATCCCGGGCGCTGGGACATCGTCGTGGGCACCGGCGTCAGGGAGGACGACTACTGGGGCAGCAAGCGCCTGCCTTCGAGTCCGCGGTTCGACGTGTGGTTCCCCTCGATCCGGGGGGACAGCCCATCGGGCAGCTGCCGTTCCATTGACGGCCTGTTCACCCCGCGCCCGCAGCGACCCACCCAGCCCGTGCACCTGATCGGCTGCGAACCCGCCACACCGCTTCTGGCCCTGCTGTGTCGTCCCCTTCCGCAGGACGGCGACCCGATCACGCTCTGGCGCCTCGACCACCACGGCCGGACGATGACCGGGTACCACCTCGACCTGGACACCGTCGAGGCACGCCCATCCGTCCTCGGCGGAGCCCTGATCGACGTCACCATCACCGACCCCGGTGACGACCGCCCCACCCTGGCCGTCCGCGCAGTCTGGGAGATCTGGTCCGACGGTGTTCCCACGCGGCCCAACCAGTGGGCACAGTTCGACGCCGAGGGCCGGTCCGAGTGGCTGGACCTCACCCGCGTCGGCCCGTACGGGCCGGAGGGCCTGTCCGGCGGGACGTACCACCTGGACGGACAGCACGTCACCGACAGGACCGGCTTGCTCCTGGCACTCGGCGAAGCCCTGCTCGGCCCTGGCGCCAACTACGGCAGAGACCTGGACTCGGTGCAGGACTACCTGTGCGGCGGGCCCTCCGTCGTCCCCCCATTCACCCTCGTCTGGCACCACGCCGACATCGCCCGCCACGCCCTCGCCGGACACATCCTGCACCACCGCAGCGGCCGGTCCTACTTCGAGGAGACCGTGAACCTCCTGCGCGAGAAAGGCGTCACCATCGTGCTCCAGTGAGGGAGGCGACGGACAATCCCAGACCCCTTGAAGACAGCGCCTGACCTGGACAAGGAACGGCGTGGGGCAACGGCCAGGCCATCAAGCCCCGGTCGTATCGCCTCCCGGTGCCCGACTGGTGCTACGGGCTTCGAAGTAGGCGGTCCAGTCGGTGGCGGCGCGGCGGCGCCATTGCTGGGCAGTGATGGGGTGCAGGCCGAGCATGGGCGCGAAGATCGCGGGCGGCAAGTCCTGGGCGAGTTGGACCAGTGCAGTGGTGCGGCTCGCGCGGATGGGGATGTGGTGGGCGGCCAAGCGCCGGGACAGGACACTGGCGGAGATGTGCCGGCCGGGCCGGACGCCGGGGAAGAACCAGCGGCGGGGCGCGTTGGCCGCCCACCCACCGGGCGGCGCCTGGTCGGCGAGATCGGCCAGGAGTCGGGCGAGGAGTTCGGGCAACCGGATCGGAGTGCGGTCGAGAAGGACTACCGTGTGGAGGCGGCTCAGCCCTCTAGGCCGTTTCCTTCGGATCACCTTGCCGACCAGATGAAGATGGCGGCGAGGTGGAGTCCGGCGAGGTAGATGGTGGCGGTCTTGTCGTAGCGGGTGGCCAGGCCGCGCCACTGCTTGAGCTTGTTGATGCACCGCTCGACGGTGTTGCGTTGCTTGTATGCCTCGCGGTCGAAGGCCGGTGGACGGCCGCCGGACCGGCCTCTCCTCTTGCGCTTGGCGACCTGGTCGATGGGTTGAGGGATCACCGCCCGGATCCCGCGTCGGCGGAGGAGAGCCCGGATCGCGCGGGACGAGTGGGCCTTGTCGGCCAAGACCATCTCTGGCGTGGTCCTGGGACGGCCGATCGGCCGAGGCACCCGTAACCGGGCCGTGACCTCGGGGAACGCGGGCGCGTCACCTGCCTGGCCTGGCGTGAGGACGAAAGCCAGCGGCCGGCAGTGGCTGTCCGCGGCGAGGTGGACCTTGGTGGTCAGTCCGCCGCGGGACCGTCCGAGGGCATGGTCGTCCGGCTCGCCGGCCGAGGCCCCTTTTGACGGGCCCCGGCGGCGTGCTGATGAGCGCGGACGACGGTCGAATCGACCGCGACGACCCAGTCGAGGTCGCCTTCGTCGTCGGCCTGGGCGAGCAGGGCGGTGAAGACCTTCTCCCAGGTGCCGTCGGCGGCCCACTTCCGCAGCCGATTGTGGGCGCCCTTCCACGAACCGAAGTGATCGGGCAGGTCCATCCACGGCGTCCCGGTGCGGTACTTGAACGCGATCGCGTCGATCACCTGCCGGTGATCACGCCATCGCCCTCCCCGCTTCGGTGTCCGATCCGGCAGCAGCGGCTCGATCCTCGCCCACTGGGCATCAGTCAACGACACACATCAGCCAACGATCAGATGATCCGAAAGAAACGGCCTAGAGGCCGTCCTGGACGCCACAGGCCGAGCAGACCTGTGACGTGGGCTCGAACCGGCCGATGCGGTGGAAGGTGCGCCCGTACAGGGCGGCCTTGTACTCCAGCATCGTCACGAATGCCGACCATCCGGAGTCGTGTACGGACTTCGCGAGGCGGGTGCGGGCGAGTCCCTTGACCGCCAGGTCTTCCACTGCCACCGCTTGGTTCTCGCGGATGATCTTCATGGAGAGCTGGTGGTGGAACTCGCGCCGCGCATCGGCGGTCCGTGCGTGGGCGCGTGCGACCTTGATCCGGGCCTTCGCCCGGTTCGCTGATCCCTTCGCCTTCCGGCTCTGGTTCTGCTGCGCCTTCTTTAGCTTCTTCTCGGCCCGGCGCAGGAACCGGGGCGGCGATCTTGGTGCCGTCGGAGAGGATCGCGAAGTGGATCAGGCCCAGGTCGATGCCGACCACGCCGCTGTGGCGGGCAGTGTCTCGGGTCGGTCTCGACCACGAACGAGGCAAAGTACCTACCGGCCGCGTCCTTAAGCACAGTCACCGTGGATGGGGTGGACGGCAGTTCGCGGGACCACTTGACCCGCACGTCCCCGATCTTCGGGAGGCGCAGATCACCCCCGGACGTGATCGACCATCGGGCGTTGGCGGTGAAGCGGCCGGCCTGCCGGTTATCCCTGCGGGACTTGAACCGGGGCGCACCCATGCGTGGGCGCTTGCCTCAATCCGTCGAAGAAGTTCCGGTAAGCGGTGTCCAGGTCCCGCAGGGACTGTTGCAGGACCACGGCGGAGACCTCGCCGAGCCAGGCGCGTTCCTCGGTCTTCTTCGCTTCGGTGATCAGCAGCTTCGACAGGTCCCCGGTCTTCGGGAATGCCTCACCGCCGGCACGGGCGGTCTCACGGGCCCGAAGAGCATCGTTGTAGACCACCCGCGCACACCCGAACCCACGGGCCAGCGCACTGCGCTGAGGCCCGTTCGGGTAGAGACGGAAGGAGTACCGAAGCTGCACGCCGATCACCGTACGGCAGTTGGTTCACGGCCAGCATGCAGAACATCAGTACAGGCAGGCACTACGTTCGCGCTCCACGCCGACTTGGTTTTCGTGACGAAGTACCGGCACATGGTCTTCGACGACGTGCACCTCAAGCGCATGGAAGAGATCAGGCGCAGCGTCTGCGAGATCTTCGAGGTGGAGCTGATCGAGTTCAACGGCGAGAACGCACTGTCCAAGCTGGTCAACAGCCTCAAGGGCGTCAGTTCCCGCAGGCTCCGCCAGGAGTACCCGGAACTGGTCCGGCACTACTGGCGGGGCTCAGCGTCTGTGGTCCGGCTCATACTTCGCCGGATCGGTCGGCGGAGCTCCGCTGTCCATCGTCCGTCAGTACATCGAACAACAGAATCGTCCACTGCGGCCTGCGGGTCAGAGCAGTTCTCAGAATCGCTTCACCACCGGGCTGAAGCCCTATGCACCGCGATTAGACCCGGTAGCCCGTTGGATCGAGGCATGCTCCGTGGAGACCTGTCGGCCCGTCCCTCGTTTGTGTGCCGGCTCGCCGCCGCCATGAGCCATCGGTCAGGGACCCACTCCGTGCCGACCAAGATCCGGGCCATACGCGGACCAGCCGCCTGCAGCCGGGTCGAATCGTGGCCGTTTCCACTGGTCAGAGGCCATGCGAGGCGCGTACCACCAGCACTCGAAGAACCTGCTGGTGAGCTACTCGCCGAAGAAGCTGGGCTCCTTCCAGGAGGACAGAAAGAGGGGCCTGCGGGAGATTCTCCCGCTCGGCCACGCGCGCGAGCGTCGACCGGACCCGGGAGTTCCGGGCCTGGTCGACGCTCGCGCCGGTCATGCGGTCACACGCGTCAAGCGCGCGGTGGGTCAGCGGCGTAGCTTCAGGCGGTGCACCCCGCCGTCGACCGTGCCGACGTAGAGCGTGTGGCCGTCGGGGGCGGCGGCCAGCCTCGTGGTGTCGGTGTTCTGCAGGCCGCTTGAGATGTTCTCCCAGGTGAGGCCGTTGTCGGTGCTGCGCAGTACACCCCGGCCGCCCTGGACGAGTCCGGACTCCCTGGAGCCGGCGGTGGCCGCGTAGAGCGCTCCGTTCACCCGCAGCAGGTCCGCGACGTGGACCGCGAGCGGGCCGGTGTCGGCGGTGCGGAAGGTCCTGCCGCCATCGGTGCTGACCCGGACGGACGATCCGCCGACGACCAGGCGTCGGCCATCCATCACGATCGCGGAGACGGGGCCCTCGGCGACCTTGGTCTTGGTGACGCCGCCGTCGTCCGAGCGGTAGAGGCCCGAAGCGTTGCCGAGCCAGAGGCGCCGCGGGTCGCGCGGGTCACCGGCCATGGCATCGAAGGACCTCTCGTGGAAGAGGTTCTTCCACGTCCTGCCGCCGTCGGACGTCGCGAACAGCCCGTCGCCGAAAATGCTCTTGAAGCTGATCGCCACCCGGTCCGGGTCGGCCGGGTGGACCAGGATCGCGGTCGGTATCTCCGACGACGTGCCTTTCACCTGCCAGGTCCGGCCGGCGTCACCGCTGCGGGAGACCTCGAAGAGGCCGGTCGCGGTGCGCCGGACCTGCCACACCACCTTGGTGTCCTCGGGCGAGACGGCGATGTGCGAGGTGAGGCGACCGGTCCTACCCTCCGCCCCGGACTGGCCCCACTCGGGGCCGGCGACAGGGACCGCGGTGCGGTAGGTGCCGCTCACCGTTCCGGCGAGCAGCTGGTCGCCGCTGGCCGCGAGGGCGAAGGTGGTCAGGCCCTGGACACCGATCCTCCGGTATCCGGTGCCGTCGGCGGAGCCGCGGTACAGCCCGTCCTGTTCGCTGGAGACGGTCACCGAGCCGTCGGCCCAGCGGTCGTAGTCCATCGCGATGGCGGCCTTCGAGGGGGCGGGCACGGGCTTCCAGGTCTTGCCGTGGTCGTGGCTCACCTGCCCGGCGCCGAACAGCGCGCGCAGGTACAGGTCGCCGCCGGAGGCGGACAGTCCGTTGCCGCCCTCCGCCAGGGGCAGCAGGGTGGACCAGGTGCGGCCCTTGTCGTAGGAGCCGCGGACGCCCGTACCGGGGACGTAAGCCGCCACCACGGTGGAGTCGGCCGCCATGCCGCGCACGGTACTCACGGGCTCGTCGAGAACGAGGTGCGCCGCACCGGGGTCGCCTTTGCCGACGCCGTCGATCCGCCAGACGCTGTCGAAGGTCGCCAGGTACAGGGTGTCGCCGACGAGGGTCGTGTCGCGGACGTCACCGGTCACGCCGGTGGGGTACGTCGCCCAGCTGTCGCCCGCGTCGGTGCTGACCAGCAGCGTGTCGTCGACGATCGCGGCGAGGGTACGGGTCTGCTCGTCCGCGACGAACTCGTCGATGTGCGCGTCGGGCACGTCGAGCTTGCGCCAGGTGCGGCCGTTGTCGTCGGTACGCAGGATCGTGCCCCGGCGGGTGGGGTCGGCGGCCGTGTTCACGGCGTACCACCAGCGATCGGGGCCGCGGGCGTCGACCACGACCGCTCCGGTGCCGTTGCCGTCGGCGATCGGCAGCCTGCCCACTTGGCGCCAGTTGGCGCCTCCGTCGGTCGTGAGCCAGGGGGCGGCCTTGCGGAACTGGGTTACGACGGCCTGCTTCGGCCGGGCGGGCGAGAGCGCGACGTGACCGGCCTCGCTGTTCGGGCCAATGGGCTCCCAGCGGTTGCCGCGGCTGTCGGCGGGGGTGACCTCGAAGGCGCCGGTTCCGGTGATCCGCCGGCCGTCGGTGGTCGTGGCCCGCACGGCCAACCGGTAGGCACCGGCCGCCTTCCCGGTCACGTCGGCCTGGTAGTAGCCGGCGCCGTTCATGGTGGTGGGCAGGGTGAAGGCCTTGCCATGCGGCGGCGTGACCCTGATCTCCGGCGGCGCGTTCAGGGCGGCCGGGGCGGCGATGTGCACGATGGAGCGGCCGTCGCTCGGATCGGGGGACGCCTGGACGACCAGGTGCCGGACGACGAGCAGGTACGGCACCCGGAGGGCCGGGCCTCTCACGGGGGTGGCCGTGATCCGGCCGCTGATCTCCGTGTCGGTGGGCGGGCGGTCTGCACGCAGGGTGACGTCGACGGTTGACGACCCCTCGGCAGGGACGGTCACCCGCGGCGGAGACACGGCGGTGGGCCCGGTACTGCTGAGGGTGACGGTCAGCGGTGTCCTGCCGGGGTTGGCCAGGCGTACCTGCACGGTGCCGCCGACGGTCTTGTCCGCCAGGTCGGCGAGGCCGAACGACACGGTCGTCGGGGAGGCGCTGAGGGTGGCCGACGCTGCGGCGGCCACGTCGAGCCGTCCGTTGCCCTGGGCGGTGGGGCCGGTGCCGGCGAGTTGCTTCGCGGTGCCGACCAGTGCGGACCTGATCTCGTCGGGGTCCTGGTCCGGGCGCAGTTGGCGCAGCAGGGCGGCGGCTCCGGCGACGTGCGGGCTGGCCATCGAGGTCCCCGACATGCGGTAGACACCGGGTGCGTACATCGAGGTGGGGATGGTGGAGCGGATCTCCACGCCGGGTGCGACCAGGTCGGGCTTGAGGCCGAAGCCGATGCCGGGTCCGCGCGCCGAGAACGAGGCGATCTGGTCGGTGGAGTCGGTGCCGCGCAGGGTGACGGACACCTTCCCAGCGGCCAGTTCGCGGCTCAGCTGGGTGTACTGGGTCGTGTCGATGCCCATGACGACCAGGCGGTCCATGCGCAGCGAGTCGCCGGAGGCTGCGGTCCGGGTGAGGTCGGGGCGGGCGGGGGTGGTCGTGGCGCCGACCGTTCCCGGGGTGGCGGCGAGCACGGGTCCGCCCCCGGCCGGAAGGCCGCCGAGCACCGCGAGCGCGCCGCGCTCTTCGGCTTCGCGTGCCCAGTCGATGTCGCTCTGGCTCAGGACATCCGTACTGGGCGCGACGAGGATGTCGGCTCTCAGGACCTTGCCCCGTACGTCACCGACCCGCTTCCAGTCCTCGGCCGTGCCCGCGCCGACATCCACGAGCGGCGCGGTGACCGGTTCCCGGGGCGGGTTCGCGGACAGGACGCCCCTGTACGTCTGGATCAGCTCGGGCTCCTTGCCCGCCAGGTACGCGCTGGGTATCCGCAGCCCGCTTGTGGAGGCGCCGACCGCGATGACGCCGTCGGCCGACGCCGGAGTGTTGACGGTGCCGCTGCCGGGACCGTCGTTGCCGGCCGCGGCGACGACGACCACTCCGGCCCGCACGGCGGCGGTCGCCGCGCGGCCCAGCGGGTCGGTGCCGTCACCGGGGCCGCCGAGGCTCATGTTGATGACGTCGGCCCGCTGGGGGTTGACCGGGTCGGCCGCCGCCTCGATGCCGGCGATGATGTCGGAGGTGTAGCCGCTGCCGTCGGCGCCGATGACCTTGTAGGCCAGCAGGCGCGCGTCGGGCGCCATGCCGGTGACGCCTCCCTTCCTGACCGCCTTGCCCGCGATGATGCCCGCGACATGGGTGCCGTGACCGTTGTCGTCCATCGGGTCGTCGTCGCCGTTGGCGAAGTCGAAGCCGCCGACGACCTTGTGCCCCTTGCCGAAGCCGCCGCCCAGGTCGGGGTGGTCGTAGTCCACGCCACTGTCCAGGACCGCCACCACGGTGCCCTTGCCGGTGGCCTTCACACCGGCCGGGTCTTCGCGCTTCCAGACCTCGGGCGCGCCGGTCAGCGGAACGCTGACGTCCGTGCGCACCTGTATCCGGGTGTCGGGCCGGACGGCGACGACGCCCGGCAACGCGGCCAGCCGCGCCGTCTCGGAGGCGGGCACCGTCATCGCCACGGCGTTGACGAGCAGGCCGAGTCTGCGAGGCGAGGCGGGGTGCAGTCCGGCCTTCCCCACCGTCCTGACGAAGGCGTCCTGCCGTGCCGCCAGGGCCCGTCGGGCGTCGCCGACGGCGGAGGCGGTGCCGGCGGTCAGGGAGATGAGCGAGCCGCCTGGGGCGGCTGCCACGGCTGCGTCTCCGGACAGCTCGACGATGACCCGCTGGTTCGGGTCGGGTGACTTCGCGGTCGCGGTGCCGGGTGTCGCGGTGAGCGTCCCGGCCAGCGCGACGGTGGTGACCGTGGCCGCCGCCAGGCGCCGGCTTCTTCGTGGGTTCTTGGCCATGGGCAGAAGTCCTAGCGCCGAAGTCACGCTCCGTACAACGGATCTTGGCGGCCCATTGCTGCACTTGGCACAAGTGGGCCAGGATCCGCACATGACGAACGAGCTCACCGCGGCAGGCATCGATCCGTTCGACGAGAGCGTCTACCGGGCTGTGCTGACCCGGCGTACGGCGGCCCCGACCGAGCTCGCCGCCGACCTCGGCTGTTCCCCTCTCCGCGTCGCCAGGGCGCTGGACCGACTGCACGACCACGGCCTGGTCGGGCGGCTCGCGGGCGTCCGACGCCGGTACGCGGCGATCGAGCCGGGAGCCGCGGTCGAGTCACTGGTGCGAACCAGGACCGCGGAGTTGGACCGGGTCCGTTCGGCGGCGGGCGAGCTGTCCCGCCTCTTCACGGCGGCCCAGGCCGGCACCGCCGGGGAGGACGAGGTGGAGATCGCCACCGGCCGCGAGGCGCTCGGCCGGTGGTTCGTCCGCCTCCAACAGGAGGCGCGCGAGGACGTCATGACACTGGATCGGCCGCCGTACGCGCTGACCACCTCCAACCCGGTGGAGAGCAACGCGCTGGGGCGCGGCGTGCGCTACCGCGCGGTCTACGCCCCCGAGGCGCTGGAGTGGCCGGGGGTGCTCGAGGACATCCGAGGACTCGTGAACCGTGGCGAGCAGGCCCGGGTGATGCCGGGCCTGCGGATCAAACTGGCCATCGCGGACCGCCGGCTGGCGCTGATGCCGCTCTCCCTGGACCTCGACGGGGTGCGCGCTGCGGTCATCCGCCCCTCCAGCCTGCTGGACGCCCTCACCGACTACTGGGAACTGTGCTGGAAACAGGCTCTGCCGCTCGACGCCCCCGCCCAGGACCCGCTCGGCGAGGAGGACCGTCTGGTGCTCACCCTGCTGGTCAGCGGCCTCAAGGACGAGGCCATAGCCCGCCAGCTCGGCTGGTCGGTCCGCACCATGCGCCGGCGCATGAGCCGCCTGCACGACCTTCTGGGCGCGGTGAACCGCTTCCAGGCCGGTGTCGTCGCGGCACGCCGTGGCTGGATCTGACCCTCCGCTGAGCCGGAGCCGATCTCGCTGGTCAGCGCGGGTTCATCGGCTGTACCACCAGCAGACGAAGAACCTTTGTTGCTCCCCGTTCCCTTGTCGGCCGCCGCTGTTCCAGCGATGCCGAGGAGGAGAGGCAGCCGCACGTCCGGGCCCGTGAGGGAGCCAGCGAGGGCCGTGCCTGCAGATCCTGAGGGAGGACGGCGACCCGCACCCCGTGCTCGGCCAGCCAGTCGTGGCCGCCGTGGAAGGTGCGGGCCTCGCCGACGACGACCCGGGAGATGCCGAACTGGCGGACCAGGCCGGAGCAGTACCAGCAGGGGGAGAGGGTCGTCACCATCGTGGTGCCGCGGTACGAGCGCTGCCGGCCGGCGGCCCGGAAGGCGGCGGTCTCCGCGTGCAGGGACGGGTCGCCGTCCTGTACCCGGCGGTTGCGGCCGCGGCCGAGGAGCGTTCCGTCGGCGGCGTAGAGGGCCGCCCCGATCGGGATCCCGCCCTCGTCCCGCCCGGCCCGCGCCTCCGCGAGGGCGATGCCGAGCCACTGCCGGGCCAGTTCCTGATCCATGCGGGGAGCCTTCCCGAGGCGCCGGGCTCACGCCTCCGTCGGAGGGCTGCTCTGCCCGGCGGCGGGCAGGAGGGACCGCGGACGGGGCCGGGCCGTCACGCGACGGCGTCGGCCGCCTCCTCGTAGGGGAAGCGGGCGAGTGGCGTCTCGCTCGCGAAGAAGGTCCTGGCGCGGGTCATCGCGCTCTCGTCGGCCCGGACCCGGCCCGGGCGGGAGGCCGTTCCCGTCAAGACGCCGCCGAACCGCATCCGCAGGTAGGCCGCCGAGTGGCTCAGGCCGGTCACCAGGCCTTCCGCGACGACGTGGGCGTCGTCCGCCATGGCCGTCACGCCCCACAGCGTGCCGCCTGCCATACGCTCCTTGAAGTCCGAGCCCGGCACGTTCAGCCAGCCCGACCAGTAGTCCAGATAGCGCTTGGTCTGCGCGGAGAGGCTGTACCAGTACAGCGGCGAGACGATGACGATGTCGGTGGCCTGCACCGTGGCTCGCAGCAGCAACTCCTCGACCTCGTCCGCCTGCCGACCGGCCACCTCGTGCCGCCCGTCCTGGAAGTCCGGCAGGTCCAGCCGGTTCAGGTCGACCCAGCGCTGCGGGATGTCGGAGGGCAGGTGCGCGGCGGCCGCCCGGGCCAGGATCTCGGAGTTTCCGTCGGCGCGGGAGCTGCCGAGGACGAAGAGGAACGAGCGGTCCGTGCCGCTCGCGGCGTCGAGGGTCATGTCTGCTCCGGTGTCGTCAGGGGTGTTCCGGTGCCAACTGCGCCCCGCCTGGGAGTATTCCGGAACCATCGGCCATCTACTCCGCCGCGGTACCCGCCGCGCAGTACATCGCCGCGATCCTCTCCGATCCGCGCACCGCGGCCATCGGTGCGTACGGGCACCCGCCCAACGAGATCCGTCAGCGCTCGCTGCGCGCGGAGTTGCTGATCTGGCTGGGGTCGCTCGCGTCGCACGCCGACGAGAACGTGAAAGCGTACGCATCATTCGGGCATGTCCCGTCACCAGAAGAGGAGACGATGCTCGCGCTCCGGCCGGCCCGCCGTTGTCGCGTTGCCGGCAGGCGCGGAGGATCTTGTAGTGCTTCATGCGCGCGAAGGCGTGCTCGACGCGGGCTCGCACCCGTCGGTGATCGGCGTTGTCCTCTTCCTCGCATAGTCGACGGTCACGGAGCCGACCGGGGCCAACAACCCGAGCCGGCCGGTGATCAGGTCGAAGTCCGTTCGGCGGACACCGAGCCGGCGCGCGGCCTGGTCCGGGCCCAGGGGGACGTGCCGGTCGAGCAAGGCGAGCAGGTCCGGCGGCGGGCGAGCGCGGCCACCTGGTCCAGGTGGACGTCGGGGAACTGCGTGTCGCCGCCGAGGTAGACAGCAGGCCGGCACGGACGAGGTGGCCGACGGCCGCCGCGGTCACCCGCGGCCGGAGGATCAGGAGCGGCACCCCCAGGGCCTGCGTCAGGCGGTCTGCTGCCGCCCCGGCACCGATCGGGCCCCGCAGCGCCGCGCGCACGGCCTCGGTGAGAAGCACCGCTTCCATGACAGTGGCGACCGTGACGGTGCACCACCCCATGACAGCGGCAACCATCCGGACGCCTCTTCCGCGTCAGCAGCAGACTCCGCCCCTAACCACCTGACCAGCACAAACCCACCAGCCTGACGGGCCGTCACCGCCAACCCTCACTGACACCGAACCGGCGCATCGTAGCCAGAAGGGCGCTGAAGCGGTGCGAGGTGAGCAGGTGGGCGCGCAGCAGGGTGAGGTGGGTGATCGGGGCGGCCAGGATGCATGCGGCCACGACCGACCAGGCCGGGCCCGGGTCGAGCGGGCGGTAGCCGGCCACGGGGACCGGTTTACCCAGGGCGGCGCGAACGTCGAGGAGTTCGGCGACCGTGGTACAGGTCCGCCCGGGCGCGGCGGACCCGACCCTCGACGAGATAGACGCACTGCCGCATCCGGCTGGCGGGTACAAGATCCCCCGCCAGTTGGTGATCGCCCCCGGAGATCCAGCGCTCCCCCGGCGTTAAGGCCGACTACCGGTGGGCGAAGGCGGTGGCGACGGAGGCGGGCTCCCAGAGTGATCCCGTGGGGGGCGGCGCCTGCCTCGCGTACCGCCCCCGGGGCGACCTCACGCCCCGTACTGCTTCTTCATGTGCGCCTCCAGCCGGGCGTTGAGCGCCGCCTGGTCGGCCGCGGCCTCCTCGTGGGTCAGGGTGAGCCGGGGAGCCCAGCCCCCCGCGCACACGTCGATGAACTCGGGCAGGGTGACGATCATCATCTCCAGCATCGCAGGCCGGTAGCCAGGGGGGAAGGCGAGCTCGAACTCCTGCCACCAGTCCACCTCCTGTCGGGAGTTCATGGCCCGGCCCGGCTTGACCTCGGTGTCCACGTGCTGGAAGCCGAGCGCCTGGTAGGCCCGCAGCACGGCCGCCTGCGAGGGCAGGGCGTGCACCTCGACCTCGTCGAGGTCCCCACGGTCCACGGCATTGTCGATCGCGAGCTCGGTACGGACCGCGCTGTACGCGCCCCTGAGCCGCTCCCCGTCGGAGTGGGTGAGCGGCATGCCCAGCGGCAGCCGGAAGGTGAATGCGTGGGTACGGACTTCCCCGGCGGCCAGCGTGAAGGGCGCACCGAACTCCCGGGCCTCCATCACGTGCAGGTAGCGGGCCTCGGCCCCGTGGTTCTCGAAGCGGACCACCAACTCGGCCTGGAAGCCCTCGATCTCCACGTCCACGGCGCCGCCGCGGACGGTGACCGTGCCGGACAGCTCCTGGCCGGGCTGGACCTGGTGCTCGTCGAGCACGGTCTCGACCTCAGGTGCGTTGACACCCAACGCGCTGAGGAACTTGCGGAACGCCATACGGCATACCCCCCTGAGAGAAGGCCGGAACCGGCCTTGATGATGATCGCGGACCACGCTATCCGGTCGGCTTCCGGCCGGACAGTGCCGGGCCGGGCGGACACACCGGCCGCGCTGCCGGACCCTCAGGCCGGCGGGTTCCCGTCCAGGAAGCGGGCGATGAGGGTGCTGAACCACTCGGGGCGTCGAGCCAAGGAAAGAGGTTCCCGCCCGGCTGGACCTCGTACGTGCCGGACGGGAAGGCCGTAGCAAGTTGGGCGACCACGCCTGACACCACGCCTCAGGCCCACACGGACGACAACCAACCTTCACCGGAAAACGACAGACACCTTCACCAACAAAACGACACCCCCACGACCCCACCCAACCCCCACCACCACCAGCAAAGACACCTCAAGCACCCAGTGCAGACAACCGACGCATCCCACTGCAACTCACACGACGCCCATCAAGAGACTGCCGAGATCCGTC
Source organism: Streptomyces sp. HUAS YS2 (assembly GCF_033343995.1). Taxonomy (NCBI): domain Bacteria; kingdom Bacillati; phylum Actinomycetota; class Actinomycetes; order Kitasatosporales; family Streptomycetaceae; genus Streptomyces; species Streptomyces solicathayae. The sequence goes on from NZ_CP137573.1 coordinate 59,238, forward strand.
AGGAGCTGCTCGACATCGACGCTGCCGCCCAGCAGCTCGGCCACCCCGACTTGTGACCGCCCCCGAACTCACCCTGACTGAACCCTCTTTCGAGTGACCCTGACGGGCTCAAGGACTGGCTGGTCACCCGCGGCGGGACTACCAGACGGGGACCACCCGTTCTGGTTGACCCCGGCGCCGCAGGCTTCGCGTCGCCACCCCCACTGCATCCTGCTTCGATGATGTGCAGGAACCTGTCGCCTGGACGTGCACGGTCCTCGACGGCGGTGAAGCCGCGCGGGGCCTCATCTTCGGACCCCTTTGGGTCCATCGTGAACGGCTCGCACCGGCTCAAGGGCAGAAGCCCGTAGTCAGAAGCAGGACCGCGGCGGTGAGGCGTTCCTCGACGACCAGGCGGGGCGCGTTCTCGGTGACCGCGGCGTGGAGGCGGGCGACGGCCCGGGACAGGGCCGGGTTGTCCACGACCGGGGTCGCAAAGAGCGGCAGCCGGCCGTGCCGGGCGCGGCGTCGGCGAGTACGTCCCGGAGGTGGTCTTCGCCCAAGTGCAGCATCCGGTAGCGGTAGCCGTGCTCGACGGCCGACTGCCCGTCGTGAGGGTCGTCCGGATTGAACGCCATGACCAGCCCGGCCGCGCTGACGTACCGCCCTCCCCTGCACGCGAAAGACTGTGCACCGTGATCGGTCACGCCGAACGAGTACGTGTCGTGGGCGTGCATCGGATACGCGTACTGCTCGAAGCGGGCGTCCAGGGCTTCCAGCGCGAGCCCGGAAACCCGCCAGTAGGCGGCGCGCTCCCCGGAAGACGTCATGTCCCCATTGTCCCGCACGAGCGTTCAAGCCCCTGCCCACGGCGCACGCTGGACTCATCGCCTCCATCAGCGAAGGAACCACACGCATGACCGAGAACGCCCCGACAGCACCGGTGAGCCCCCACGAGACCGAGCGGGTGCGCCTGGCCGTCTACCGCGGATTCGCCGGCACCGGAAGCGCACCGAGCGTGCCGGAGCTCTCTGCGCTCACCGCACTCGCCCCCGACCGGGTACGCCAGGAACTGCGCACCCTCCACACACGCCACGATCTGGTCCTGGACCCGCAGGACGAAGACCAGATCGTGATGGCCCACCCCTTCGCCTCCGTACCGCTCGGCTTCTCCGTCATGGGGACGCGCACCCTGTGGTGGGGCGGCTGCGCCTGGGACTCGTTCGCCCTGCCTCACCTGCTCAAGGACGAGCCCGACGTGCTGGTCGCCACCCGCTGCCCGGCCTGCGACACCCCGCACGCCTGGGTCGTCGGCCGCAAGGCGCCCCCGAAGGGCGACCAGGTGGCCCACTTCCTCACCCCCATGAGCCGGGCCTGGGACGACGTCGTACACACCTGCGGCAACCAGCGCCTGTTCTGCTCCACCGAATGCGTCGACACCTGGCTGCACAAGACGGGGCACGACCGCGGCTACGTCATGGATCTGCCCACGCTGTGGCGCTTCGCCAGTGATTGGTACACCGGACGCCTGGACGCGGGCTATGTCCGCCGTGACCCCGCCGCCGCGGCCTACTACTTCGCCGAAGTCGGCCTGCACGGCTCCTTCTGGGGCCTGCCCGACTGAGGTCCGCACTCCGTCCTTCGCTCAGCGCGGACCCCAGCCCGGCCAGGCCCCCGGCCATGACAGGTGGAGCATCTCGGCCGATACAGGTGCGTGGTCCTGGTCGGAGTGCCAGAGGATGTGAGGTCGGTGACGGCGGCACGTGCACGATCAGCGCTGCGCCGTTACTGGCCGGGCCTGACCACGCGGATCAGGGTCTGCTGCCCGTTGGCGACCAGCTTGCGCGCCCCGTCGCCCTGGACGCCGTAGACCTCCAGCTGACAGACGGTCAGGGTGCGTCCGGGCTTGAGGACGGTGCCGATCGCCTCCAGGTGGTCGCCACCGGCGGGCGCGAGGAGGTTGATCTTGTACTCGACGGTGCGGACCTCGGAGTCCTCGTCGAACAGGGTCAGGGCCGCGTAGCCGCCGGCGCTGTCCGCGATCGCGCTGGTGGCCCCGGCGTGAACGTAGCCGTGCTGCTGGGTCACCTCAGGCCGGGCCGGGAGCACGATGTGGACGCGGCCCGGCCCGATGTGGGTGAGGCGGGCTCCGAGGTGGGTCATCAGGCCCTGCCGGTCGAAGCTGTCCTGGACCCGCTTCCGGACCGCCGGGCCCGCCTGCTCCAAGACGCCTCGAACTCCACAACACCTTCATCGCGTCGGCATGCAGCCTCATCTGCTGGCGCCGGCTCAAGAAACCCCAACCATGATCGTGTTTCAGGGTCACACGACGCAGTTCGGAGCTTGAAGCAGCCTTGCAGATTCATCAACGCATTGGTCGCCATCCGGAGCTGCCGCTCCCGGATCGGCCGCCGCCGGGTGTGGTGCCACCACACGCCGGACTGGGCACACTGATCTACTGGGCGGACACCTTGGTGAGCACCAGGGACCACGACCCATCCGGAGTGCTGAACGCTACCTTCCCTCCGCCGCGCGCGTAGAGCTGGACACCGGAGACCTCACCGATGCCACGCTCATCGATGTCCAGGTAGACGAAGTCGCTGGCGCTGCTGTCGACGAACTCCCATTGGCCGTGGAAATCGGCGGGGTCGGACTGCACGTCTGTCGACAGATCAGTGGCGGTGAATGTGCCGTCGGAATCGAGGGTGATCTCGCCGCCGGTCTTGCCGTTGCGGTACACGCCGGGAAGCTCGTCGGGGTCGACCGAGTACGCACACCCTGAGATGAGTACCGAAGAAGCGGCCAGTACAGCGACGGACCACCGTCCGACCATACCCCTGCTCATCCTGTCCCCCTGATCATCACGGCCCCAGCGTATCGAACTGCCGAATCGTCACACTGGTCACCCCGGCCAGGAAGCCTCAACAAGATCGTGTTACGAGCTCCAAGTGAACATCCCGCCACCGGACTATCCCCGCGGGCGACAGGGCACAGGCTCTGCGCCCCGCCGGCTCCAGTCCACCTGCGTCCCATGACCATCCCCCGCACATGCGGGGAACGGCCGGCGCGGCATGTGAGGCGGTCAGCGCTCCCACCCCAGCGGCAAGTTCCTCTGAGGACGGCACGGCTCGGTCCTCGACAACATCGACCTCCTCAGCTTGCCGACCTCCCCGTGTTTCAGCAGGGGCCCTTGTCCTGGCCCGTGCCGCATACCGAGCCGGGATCCTCGTAGATCGAGATCAGGAAGATGACGAAGGCCACCCCTGCCACCACTGTGCCTATACGCCACAGCAATTCGACACGCTTCCGCCGGTCCTCGTCATGCTCGTGCTCAGCGCGATCACCGCCGCTGTCGCCACTCATGGTCCCCCCTCGGATGAGTGCGGCGGAGCCATACCCCGAATGCACGAGCGGCAACCGCGTCAGCGCGCCTGACCGAGCCGCAGCGCCGCGCCGGAGGTGATCGACACCCGGGGACCATCCCCGTGCGCGCGGGGATGGCCCCTGATTGATCGAGCGTCAGGAGAGAACCTGTCATCAGGTCGCCCCTGGCTGAGTCAGCCTCACCCGAGCTGGGGCCCCGGTTTGGGCTCATGCTCTCCGGAGCCGAGCCCGTCCGCGGCCGCCCCCACGTGCCGATCGGTAACTCGATGTGGCCAGTCCACAGAACCCTGAGCCAGGACCGAGACTCCTGCAACAAAGCCAAGCAGCGCAGTTCGAGGAACCGCCGCGGCACGTCGAACTGGTCATCAGCGGGCCTCGGCCCGGAGAGTGCGAGATCGGCTGCCGACGATGCGGGAAGGCAGTCCGTCCGTACCCGGCAGGATGGCGGTGTGAGGAGCATCGGCCGTGACCCTGGCGAGGCACGTGACCTAATCGGCTTCGGTCGCGTTGACCGGGTGGCGCGTGCACTCCCCTGTCAGGAGAAACCGCCTGCGGGGCCAGACCCGCCCGGCCTGGCCCCGCCCCCGCTTTGCGACCCTCTCTGATGACTGGATTCCGCCCGGGGTGTCGGTGGCCGCTGGGATACTCGGACTTCAGACTGGTGATCATCAGGGGGAGGGGTCGATGTCTGGATTCGCGAGGGATCCGCAGTACTACGGCGACCGGCTCGTGTACGAGCCCCTGGAAAGCAAGTGGAGCCGCTACCACGCGACGCACTGCGGCTGCGGGCAGGACTGGCTGACTGCCCATGCCATCCCCGCTGGATTCACCGTCATCCCGCGCGGCAAGACCGGCTACTACGGTCTGGTCGGGCCCGGGCTGACCGAGGGTGTCGACGAGCAGGCCCTGACGGCCAACGCGCTGTGGGAAGCCGTCACCGGCAAACCAGGCACTCAGACCTGGCACGAGACCGTTCATGTCACCTGCCGGAGCCCTGAGGCCGAAGCTGCGCGGAAGGCGGAGAACGAACGCATCTACGGGCCGCGGCGGGAACGTGCCGCGAAGGCCAGGACCGAGCGGGCCACGGACAAGCAGCTTGCGTACCTGGCGAAGCTCGCGGAGACCGCAGGCAAGGAGCGGTTTGACGCCGAGTTCTTCAAGGTGATCAAGGGCACCGACATCAAGCCGCGAGCTCCCCGCGAGCGGATGACCACGGCGTCCAAGAGGCTGACCAAGGCGGCGGCACGGAAACTGATCGGTGCCCTCGTCGCTCTGGAGACATCCTGACCAGACCCACGTGGCGGGCTGCTGCGCTAGCCTCGGGGTGTACGCGACCGGCGGAGGACCCGATGGCGCACCTGACCTTCGACGAGGACGAGACGCGGATGCTTCGCGACTCCGCCCGTGAGCGCGCCGCGGACGGCGACGGTCTCCTCGCGTACGCCCTCCAGCAGCTCGCGGCCGAGGGCGTCGACCTGACGAAGGTCACCCCGTATGCCGAGGTGCAGGCGCGGTACGGCCTCGGAGACGCCGACGCCGCCCGAACGCCCGGCACCGCCTGATGGCACCCAAGCACGGCCCCTGGCGGGCGCACGTCGTCCTCCACGACGTCGCCGAACCGCAGATCGACGCGATGGCCGACGCCGAGCGCGAGGTCCTCGACGCCGCGATCGTCCGCCTGTCCCTCGACCACCGGATCGGCACCCGCGTCGAGCACTAGCTCGAGTGGGAGTACCGCGACGACCGGGTCCGCGTCGTCTACATCCCGACCGTGGTCGGCACGATCATCCTGGTCGCCTACGTCGAGGTCGAATGACCCAGCCCAACCGTTGGCCAGAGGCCGGTACAGTCCCCTCTTCGGCGGGCTCACGTTCTGGTGATCACTTCTACAACCCGTCGCCTTCGCGCCCCTGGCTCCAGCGCTCTGGACCAGGGCGTGGTACATCAGCAGTACGGCAGCGGCCGGCGCCGGGCTACGGCTGGCTGTCCTCGCAATCGCGTACGCGGGATTCTGAGCCAGCCGCGATCAGCTCGTGCGCGAAGCTGGGCCGCTCCACCTTTCTCTGGTCCTGCCGAGACCTCTCCGCCCGAGGCATCGTCCACGCCCCGCTTCAGCGCCCCGGCCTGACTGAGTGACCCGATCTTGAACGCGCTGGAGCGTCGACGCGCGGCGTGGCGCATGGTTGCTTGATCACGAATCCATGCATGGTGGCGACATCCTCAAGAGGGAGCGCGCATGGGACAGGAGTCGCCGCCAGGTACGGGCGAGCCGGAAGACAATGGGCCCCTGGCCAGGTCCGGGACAGCCGTCTTCAGAGCTGGCAGACGTTGCTGGCCGCGCTCGTTGCTGCGGCGGTATCGCTTATCGGCATCCTGATCACGAGGGGTCCCGACACCGGGTCACAGCCGGACCCAGCCCCGACAACCACTTCTCCCGAGCCGCAACCGGTCGAGGCCTACATCACGAGGGTGCAGTCGGGCCCCCACCCCAGACTCCCCTCACCGGCCGTGTTGTTCCATCTTGAGGGAAAGTTCAAGAACCTCGAGCCTGGAACAGCTGTGGTCGGTCTCCTGGGGCCCGAGATGACGGCCGGCAGTACACGACAGTGGGTGGTGGCGAACGCCGTCCTGGACAGAGCGCGGAGTACGTGGAAGGTGGACCTGCGGCTGCAGCGTCCAGGCAAGCAGGTCCTCTATCAGGTTGGCACCGCCTCGGAGGAACTTGGGGGGCACTGCACTGCCGAGACCGAGTGCCTCCTCGCTGACCAGCCTGAAGGCCCCACCGAAAGCGCAACGGCCAGTGACCCGCCGGATGAAGGTGATCAAGCCACCCCTGGCGAGTCGAGCGGTACGGAAGAACCAGCATCCTCGATGGACGAGTTCACCCCAACCACTCCCCTCACCGACGCAAAGACGGGGCAGACGTATTCATTGCCCCCACCTGGCCCCGGTCCTTGAAGGCGAATTAGTCGTTGCGCAGGGGCTCGAGGGTTCGGCGGGACGCTTTCACTCGACTCGCTGGCCGGGGCGAACATCGGCGTCGCCTGCCGACGGTCCCGCCTGATCGTCCTCGACCTCGACGTGAAGCACGACGTCAACGGCATCGAGACGTTCTCCTGGCACCTCGCGCGGTGCCGGGAGCCGTGGCCGGACACGCTGACGGTCGCCACGCCGTCCGGCGGCCGCCACATCTACTACCGGGCCCGCTCCGGCTGGACAGTACCCAGCTCGTCCTGCGACCGCATCCGCCTCGGCCCTGGCGTCGACGTTCGCGCCCCGGGCCGGCGGCTCGGCGGGTACGTCGACGGCCCCGGATCGGTCGTCGACGGCTGGCGGTACGAGGTCGCCGTCGACGCGCCGGTGCAGCTGCTGCCGGTGTGGGTGGCCGAGTTGATTGGCGGCCGCCGAAACGGCTGACCACAGGCCACGGGCCGCTACGGTGTCCCGAGGCGGTTCACCCTTTGGGGTGGTGGCTTTCGTCGGCCCGCTCCTCGCGCCCCCGATCCGCGCTCTGGACGGGGGCGCAAGCATGGCCGCGCGGTGGTCGGCTCGAGGTGCGTGATTTTCTGGGCGGCAACGTCGCCGAGGGCCAATGTGCCCGCCAAACTGAGGAGTTGACCATTGGCCGGGAGCGATCTGACCACATACATGCAGATGAGCACCGAGTTCGCCGCTGCCATGGTGACGGTGATCCCCGTGACACTCCTGCTGGGCGGTGTGGAGATCAACACACTGCAAGCACGCCGACGCCAGGAGGCGGAGACGATCCAGGGGCTCATCGAGGCGGCCGCGGACCGCATCCTGGCTCGGCTGGCGGCGAGCGAATCGCCTGACCAGAGGGACCTCTCCATCGTCTCCCGCAAAGGCCGCCACGATTTCCATGAATACACGGTGCTTCAGATGATGTGGGGCATCTACACCGTCGCGGGAATCCTCGCCGAGATGTACCTGGTCATGTGGCTCGCTCTGGCCGAGGGGCCTAAAACGCCGTGGGCGGCGAACGCAGTCGCGTGGATCGGGGTGTACGGCTTCTTCCTCGTCCTCTTCTCGTCCGCGACCTTGCTCATGAGTCAGAGGCAGTACCAAAGCGAGGTAGTAGCCTGCTCACCTCTGCCGACCTCGGAGCACCCTGCTGTAGCTGCCGCGGTCGCGCTCGGAGCAGGCACCAACGTCGTGCCTCCTCAGCCTGACCGGCAAGCATCCAGCTGACTCCGAGACGAACCAGGTCCCCAGCCAGCCCAGCTGCGCTAGCCTCGACGAAGCACCCGACCGCCGGAGGAACCGATGGCGAACCTGACCTTCAACGAGGCGGAGCAGCGCGGGCTGCGCGAGGCCGCCCGTACCGAGTTCCCCGGGAACCCTTCGCTGGCCTAGGTCCTCGAGAACCTCGCCTCCGAAGGCACAACGAAATCCTCCACGACGACTCCCTCGCCTTCGCCACCGACGACAGGTACCCCGAGTCCGACCACGCCCCCGTCGTCGCCACCTTCCACTTCGACGGACGCCATAGCCCTCCACCCCTGACGTCCCGTGTCGCGGCCGGCCCGACCCGCCTCCACCAGGTCCGGCCGCTCGCAGTTCGCCGGATGCACGACCCGGACCAGCTCCTGATCGTGCAGCTCGAGCTGGGAGTACCCCGACAGCGGCGAGCGGATCGGCTGTCTGACCTGACATTCACGGCCGCGCCGTGAACGGAGGACTCATCCCCTGAACTTGACGGCATAGCAACGTGAGGTGTCTACGTTGTCCGCGTGGCGCGTGCACGCCTCGCACGACGGGGTGCGTCACCCGGGGGCCTGGACCCCGCCCGGCCCGGGCCCCCACTCGTTTCCCGTCGGCTTCCCGCACGAGGCGTCGAAGCCGTATCGCATGGACGACGGCATCATCCGCACTATCGCGCGAGCACGTCACCGTGGCCATCCTTGTCAGGGCACACCGGCACCCTGACCGTCCTGGCCATCGCCTACGCCACCGAGGTGTAGCCGACCACTGTCGGCGGTGCTGGAAGTGGGTCGAGTCGACCTGGAACTGATCCCGGCGCTCGCTCCCGGCTGCGAGTGAGATCCTGAACGGATGACCGAGACATCCGCAGCTCTGGCAACCGCCCGGTGGCCGCTGACCGCGGCTGGGGAGATCGAATGGCTGCGGGAGCTGGCCGGCGACGACGGGCTCACTGGCTTCATGCCCCCAGCGCTGCCCGATGCTGCATGGGTGCTCCATTCCATGTATGAACACGAACTCGGGCCCACCGACATGTCCTACGTCGCGTACCAACGAGCCGTGCTCAATGGCGGCGGACCGGAGATCATCCCGGGCCTCGACCCGGCGGAAGTGTTCGCAGGCACCGTAGGCGAGCGCCCCGGACCTCGTTGGCGCCGGCTGCTCTGGGCGGAGCTCGCACGGCGGACCCGTGATCCCCTCGTGCCCGAAGGGCAACTGCCCTGCTACCGCTCCTTCCCCTCGCTCCGGGAGCCGGACGGCTGGCCAGTCGGCATCACGGGGCCGTCCGAGGGCAGTCTGGACCGAACCGACTGGAACCGACTGGTCGACATCCTCACCAAGCACAGCCCCCAGGGCGCGGGAACCCGCTGCCTGGCCTACTACAGCCCGCTGTTGCACGGAGCCGAAGACTTCGTCAACCTGCACGTCCGGGCCGGCGCGCTCGCGGACGCCAAGGCCTTGTACGACCACCCCGAAGAGGACGGTTGGACCCCGTCCAATCTCTGGGCCCAGGACCGGTCCTGGGTCCTGTGCACGGACTACGACCTCTGGGCCACCAAAGTGGCGGGCCCCGCCCCGCTCGTCGAGGCCCTCCTCAGCGACACAGCAATCGAGGCCGTACGACTGCCCTGGGCCCCCTGATCCTCTCCTGGGTGGGAAATGCAGATCCGCGACCTCGGCGCCCTGAGCTGGCTTCCCCCTTCCAGTCGGCGTCTGTAATGGCCTCCTAGGCAGGGGTATGGGTCTCGCGACCTGCGCGTTCACCGGGCATGGGGACTTGAAGTCAGGCTCTGCCGTCCTGCTGCATATGGATCAAGGAATAGCCGCTCTGGTAGCAGGCTTCTCGGGTGCGTTAGGGGCCTTGGCCGGCGCGGCTGTCGGAGGTGTCGCTGCCGTCCGCGGTGCACGGACAGCGGCACAGTCCGCACGTCAGCAGGTACGTGATCAGGCGGCGGTGGAACATCAGCACTGGCTGCGCGGGCAGCGCCAGGAGGCCTATGCGCAGTGCACCGGTGCCGTAGAGCGATGCCTGGCGGCGAGCGAGGCGGCCTTCTCTCACGACGCGGATGCAGCACGGGTGGCCAGTGCGCGCGAAGCGCATGCGGGGTACGACACACCACACTCGATGATCTCCCATTCTGAAGATCTACCCGGCGTAAACCCGAGGGCCGGTCGGCCTGCGCGCCGAGGCAGCAGGCCCACGGCGCCCCTGGTTCCAGCGCTTTGGGCCAGGGGCACGCTGCGGCAGCCATCCGGCAGCGGCCGGCGCCGGGCTACGGGGATGGGTGTGTGGTGGACGACGCCCGGACAGGCCCTAGCAGGACGCCAGCCGCCCGGCGAGGTCGCCCGCCAGCTCCCCCCGTGGCGCCCCTCGTCCGACTCGTCCTCGAACCACAGGAGCAGGTTCCGATCGTTTGATGGACGATCGGGAGGAGTCGCCCGGACCTGAGTGCCCCCTCACCGCCCAGCGCTGTCGCCGTTCAGATGATCACGAGCTGCGACCATGAACGCGTCAATCGCCGTCGACAAGGCCGCATGCATAAGAACCTCATGCGGCCTGCTATCGGTTTCGGTGCCGTGACGTATCGGAAAGTAGCCATGAGCACTCAGGCGTACCTGGAGAGCAGCATCCTTGATGGCCCGGGCAAGATCGGCGATGTGGGCGGGGCCCTCCAGGAGTACTAAAGAGTACGCGCGATGCAGTCCGTCCACGGATTGGGACGCCTCGAGCCGGAGTTCACGTGCCCGCTGCGACATGCGCGCGGACTCAGCTGGGCTCACCGTGTCAGGCAGATTTCCCCAAGCCCGCGCACGCACTCTTCTGAGTTCCGTCCCGTCGCGGTAGGTGACGGCGGCTTCGAGGAAGGCGGCGTATGCGTCGCGTCGGTGTTGTCTGCGGACGGCGTCCACAGGGCCGCGGTGGGGGCCGTCGGGGTGAGGGCCAGGGTCAGGGCCGCGCACGCGGCGAGCAGTACAGCGGTCTTCTTCATGGCGTTATCTCCCGGTCGGTCGGGCAGGCTACGGAGCGGGGGTGTAGTGGACGACGGTGGTCTCGCAGGCCTCGGCGTACACCGTCAGCGCGTCAACCTCGGCCTGGTCCGCCGACAGGCCCCAGCGCAGCTTGGTGCCGGTCCACTCGCCGACGTACCGGCAATGCGCTTCGGGGAGCGGCGGCATCCACTCGGCCGGGTCCTGGTCCGCCTTGCTCCTGTTCGACCGCGCCGTCACGGCCACCAAGGAGACGGCGGCGTCTTGGTCGTTGGCGTACGCCTCACGCCGCTTCGCATCCCAGTTCGAGGCCCCAACCGCCGCAGCCCTCAGCATCTGGCTCCGAACATCATCGGCCGGACAAGTCCAGGCGGGTGCCTACTTCCCGGTGCCGCTCATCGGGACCGACACCGCGGGGGTGCCGGGATCGTTGCTGGTGAGGCGGAAGACCGCCGTGGCGATCCCGGCCGTCGTGGGCTGGAAACGCACGGTGAGGTCCTGCTCCTGGCCGGGCTGCAGTGTGAACGGGAAGCCGGGTCCACCAGCGGTGAGGGCGAAGGCCGGGCTGCCCGATGCTCGCGTGAAGCCGGTCACGCCGAGTGGCGTCGACCCCGCGTTGAACACCTTGGCCACCAGGTTGGCCGAGCCGTTCACCGCCACCTTCCCGAACGCGAGGTTGGAGACGACCGCCACCCGGGGCCCCACCGACGTGACCAGTTCGAAGACGCTGCGACCGTTCGTGCCGACGCGCAGCAACGACGGCGTGCGCGACCAGTCGAGGGCGAGCGACATGCAACTCGCCGCGGGCAGCCCTACGCCGAGCACGCGCCAGGTTGCACCGTCATCGATGCTGAACAGCACACCGGTCTCGTTGCCGCAGATCAGCGCCGGCGGCACGACGGGCACACTGTGGTCGGCCCACGCCGTCCCGTCGGCGGAGGTGAGCACGGTGCCGAAGTCGCCGACGGCGATGAACTGCGAGCCCGTCCAGAGGATCGCGCTGAGCCGGTAGGCCGATCCCGTCGGCTGCAGCGTCCAGGTGACCCCGTCCGTCGAGGTGACGACCTTACCGGAGTTGACCGTGCCGACGAAGCGCACGCCGGACCACGCCACCTCAGTGATCTGGTCAGGGGTCGGCGACACGCGCGCCGTCCAGGTGCTGCCGTCCGGCGAGGTCAGGATGGTGCCGGTGCCGGTGGCCACGTACTGCGTACCCGACCAGGCGACGGAAACGAGGTTGGCCGTCGTCGGGGTCGCGTGCGCGGTCCAGGTGAGGCCGTCAGGCGAGGTGACCACGGTGCCGGAATACCCGACCGCGACGAACTGGCCGTTGCCCCAGGTGATGGCGAGCAGCGCCTGAGCGGCCGCGTCGTGGACCGAGATCCAGCTGACGCCGTCGGTCGAGCGGTAGACCGTACCGTACGACGCCGAGGTGACAACCAGCACGGCGCCGGACCAGGCCACGCCCTGTAGCGCCTCCGAGGACGGTCCCGCCTTGCGTGTGGTCCAGACGATCCCGTCCGGCGAGGTGAGGATGGCCCCGTCCAGGCCGACCGCGACGAACTGGGAGCCCGTCCAGACCACGTCGGCCAGCGTGTTGTAGGCGTCCGAGACCCGGGCCGTCCAGGCGAGTCCGTCGGTCGACGTCAGGACCGTCCCGAACAGGCCGACCGCAACGATCACGCTTCCGGACGTGGCGATGCCGGACAGACCGTTGCTGGAGCCCGGGTCCATGGCGACGCTGTAGACGGGCAGGTCGGGCAGGTTGGTGGTCGGGCTGCCATCGGTTCCGCTGGCGTCGACCCAGGTCAAGCCGTTGTTGGTGGTCAGGTAGACGTGCTGGCTGCGGTTGGGCGGCGCGATCCCCGAAGCGCCCCAGTAGCCCGCCATCACGCGCTGCGCGCTGAAGGGATCGACCGCGATGCTGGTGACGCCGCGTCCTCCTGGCAAACCGGTCGAGTACGAATTCCACGTCGACCCGGTGCCCATCAGCGCGTTGTCGGTCCGCCACATCGAGCCGTCCATCAAACCCACCCACACGCTGGCGCCGCCGCTGCCGTAGACGGGCGCGATGCTGAGGATGCCCTCGGGGAAGGTGTGAATGCTGGTGAAGCTGGCGCCGTGGTCGGTGCTCTGCAGCAACTGCGGGCCCCAGTCACCGTGCGGCCCGCCGGCGGCGTAGACCCGGCTGCCGTCGCCGGGATCGACGGCGATGGCGTGGACACCGGGCGTCATACCCGCCGCGCTGGTCCACGTGGCGCCGCCGTCGGTGCTGTGCTGGTAGTAGCTGTTGACTGTGGCGTGGACGGAGAGCGGGGCGAAGGGGTCGACGGCCACCCAGCCGCCGTCGCCGCCGAGTCGGTGGCGCCAGTCGTTGCCGGGCATGCCGGGTGCGCGCTGCGCGGTGCCGTTGTCCTGCGAACCGGCGTAGCCGTAGCCGTTGTTGACCGCCGAGTGCCGGCCGATGTCGAGACTGCCCATGCCGACGAGGATGGTGGAGACGCCCTCGTTGAGGTTGGTCCAGGTGCTGCCGCCGTCGCCGCTGACCGCGGTGCCGCCGTCGGTGCCGACGTACAGTCGGGTGGGCGCCGCGCCCCAGTGGGACTGCGGGCTGAAGGTGATGGCGTGATGGTCGACGTGCACCTTGCCCCCGGTCACTGATCCCGGGGCGAAGCTGTCGCCACCGTCGGTGGACAGGTGCAGCTCCAGGAAGCCCAGGTAGACCCGCCTGGCGTCCTGCGGGTCGACGCCGACGGTCTGGTCGAAGCCGAACTGCGCTCCGATGGCGGGGGCCGCCGCGGCGGGCTTGAGCTTCCAGTTATGGCCGTCGTTGGTCGATTTGAACAGCCCCACCCAGGCGCTCTGGGTCGACGCCGTGGCGTACATGGTGTGGTCGGCGGGCTTCGTCGACTGCGCCATGGTGACGGTCAGGTAGGTACCGGCGGCCGGCGCACCCGGGTTGGCGAACAGGTTGGTGGGGAAGGTGGCGCCGGAGTCCGTGGACTCGAAGATGCCCTGCCCGCGCATGCACGCGTACACCGTGGTCGGCTTCGTGGTGTGGAGGTGCAGGTCCGTCAGCAGGCCACCCAGGATCGGCGCGTTGTTGTTGTAGGCGCCCACGTTGTTGCCGAAGTTGGCACCGTCGTTGACGGAGCGGTACACCCCGTTGATGAAGGTGCCCACCAGGACCACTCCGGGGGCGGGGAGGACGATGCGTACCACGCTCTGGCCAAGCATGGCGGCGCCGCCGATCGTGCTCCAGGTCTCGCCGCCGTCGACCGATCGGAACAGCGACGGGCCGGGCGCGAAGGTACCGCCCGCGTACACGATGTCCGGGTTGACGGGGTCGAGCTCCACCGCGCCCATCTGGGTCCACGGCAGGCGATCGGTCTTCGGCGCCCAGGTGGCGCCGCTGTCGAGGCTCTTCCAGATGCCCCCGAGGGTGGCGGCGTACAGGGTCTTGTCGCTGCTGCCGCGCGGGTCGACGGCTACGTCGTACACACGACCCGCCACCGGGGCGGGACCGCCGCCCAGGGGCTGCCGCATGGGTGCCGGCCCCACCTGCCGCCACTGCGCCGCGACCAGCGGAGCACTGCCAGCGACCCCACCGCCGAAGCCGGCGATGCGCAGCTGCATGGCGTCGCGCTCCAGGCCCTCGACCTGCTGCAGCGCCTCCAACCAGGCTTCACGGTCGAACTCCCCGTCCGCCCGCGCCCGCGCCAGCCGGCGCGCCTCGTGCAGGCGCGCCCTGATGGCGATCTCGATGGCCGCATGCTGAGTCATGGCCGTCCTTTCGCCCCGCTCACCTGGGCCCTGCGCCACTCACCTCGCGCGAGCAGGGAGAACACAACGGTGGCGCAAAGGGCGACGGCAACGATCGCCCACTCAAGGGCCCCGCTGTGCTTATCGGGATCTACCCCGAACACGCCCTCGATCCAGTCGGGCCAGGCCAGGGTGACGAGGAACAGGCAACCGCTGATGGCGGCTGCCACCGTCTCGAACCAACCTCGTGTGCGCAGACGTGACTTCATGTCGTGCCCTTTGACGTGCGGGCAAGCCGTGCGAGCGTCCCGGGCCCTCACCTGGGCGCGGGGGGACGTCGTGCACTGTCTGGCTCTGATGTCACCTTCAGTAAGCGTCGCTGCCAGGGATCTGTCAAACGCACCCGGAGCAGACGAAGAACAGGAGGTTGGGTTTGGTTGAGACGTCATGGAAGCCGTCGGGGAACAGCTCGCGGGCGGCGGGGTCGGGCTGAGGCTCGCTGATGAGGGAAAGCCGGAAACCGGCGCTGGTGAAGGCCTCGATCACGGCGTGCAACGGCCTGCGCCAGAACGCCATCGGTACGGACTGCCCCAACCTCCTCAAACAGCACCGGGCAGTCCCCACCCGCTACGACAAACGCCGCTACGTCTACCTCGGCACCGCAACCGCCGCAGCCTTCAGCATCTGGCGCCGACGGCGGGGAGGACTTCGCCGTCGCTCGTTACCTGCCCGACGGCCGCCTCGACCGGACCACCCAGGGGCGGGGCGTGACGGCGCTCAGCCCGCACGACGACGCCCAGGCCATGCGTCTCCAGCACGACGAGCGCATTGTGTTAGGCGCGTACGCCGGTACGGGCGAGGGCCCCGAGGGCGGCGACTTCGCCCTCGTGCGCTACCTGCCCGACGGGCGCCTCGACCGCTCGTTCAACCGGTCCGGGCCCCGCCCCGGCACCGTGGTGACCGACATCGAGGGCGGGCGCGACCAGCTGCGGGACATCACCCTCGACGCCCGTGGCCGCGTCGTGGCCGTCGGCTCGGCCACCCTCCCCGCGGCCTGGGGAGGCACGAGCTTCGTCGTCGCCCGTTACTTCCGCGACGGCAGCCTGGATCCCTCCTTCGGGCTCCGGCGGCCGCCGGCCGGGCGTGGTCGGCACGCCCATGGCGGCGAACGTCGGCCTCGACTTGGCGGAGAGCGTCGTCGTCGACCGGCACGAGCGGATCCTCGCGGGCGGTTCCGCGGATGCCGACGGCCGCTTCGACCTGGCACTCGCCCGCCACCGCCCGGACGGATCGCTCAACCGCCGATTCGGCGTTGCGGGGAAGGCACTCGCCAACGTCGGCCCCGACAGCACCGACGAAGGCTTGGCCGGGCTCGCGCTTCAGCCGGACGGCCGCATCCTCGCCGGCGGAAGCACCGCTGCCACCTAGTTCGGTGTGGACAGCGACTTCCTCCTCGCCCGCTTCCGCGACGACGGCACCCTCGACCGCGGCTTCGGCCGCGGTGGCTTCGTCATCACCATCCTGCGGGCCGACCAGCATGCGGCCGGAGCCCACACCGATCCCCCACCAGTTCTGGCGTCAATGGGGGTGGGCCGACAGAACACCAGAACGAGAGACCACAGCAGGCCTCGTCCTCACAGCGGCCCAGGGCCTCGTAGACGGACCATCAGGCGCCGTGGCCCGGCTCGCCGGCTTCCACGACCGCACCACCGCCACCACCGCAGAGCCGGCCGCTCCGCCGCCCTCACCAGCAGCGGCCCGCATCCTCATCCGTCACCGCAGACTCGCCGGATGAGGCGACGTCCGCAGGAGTGCCCGGGCCGTGCGGGCGGCCTGGGCCGCCAGGGCGGGGATGCTGGCGGTGATCGCCGGGCCGCCGGCGATGAGGTCTCCGACCACGTGCACGCGCGGGTCCAAGGGGGTCAGGCCGCCGGCCGGGTGGAGAGCGGACAGGCCGGTGGCCGTCAGGGAGCGGAGCAGGCAACGGGCCGCCTCGGGGACCGCTTGCGGTGGCGGGTTCACCGCGTTGACGATGAAGTCCGCGCCGCGCTCGCCGCCGTCGTGCCGTATCCGAAAGCTCCCCTTCGCCGGGACGATCGCGCGCACGCCCGGAACGAGAGTGAGCCGGCCGGAGTCCAGCTGGCGCATCAGGACGGTCGCGTTGCGCGGGATCATGGGCGAGGCCACGCTCACGGCCGTGCGGAGGTGACGCCTCAGCCTCGCACGGTCGGACTCCGACAGCAGCCGCCAGGCGTACGGGCCGACGGTGTGCATCGTCTCCTGCAGCACACGCCGGCCGATCCGAGGATCCGCGACAGCGGCCAGCTGCCGGCGGAGCCTTTCGACCGGGTCGTCGGTCACGGTGGCAAGCAGTTCCGTCGCGAACACGTCGAAGTCCTCACCCGCGTCGCCGAGTTCCGTGCGCAGCAGGCCGACGAGGTCGTCCAGAGCGACGTTTCCCCCGTCCCGGTGCAGCCGCGCCACGCGATCGACGGTCACGTGCTGCGGGGGCCGGGCGATCGGGCGCTGCCAGACATGCGGCAGCACACCGCTGCGCGACAGCAGCGCGATCCCCCCGGTGTGCCCACGCGCGGCGAGAGAGACGACGACGTCCACAGCGGTCAGACCACTGCCGATGACCGCGACGTCGGCTCCGGGCGGAACGCTTGCGAGCGTGTCGGCCAGCGGATACGGGTCGGCCGTGAAGCCGGAACAGCCGGTCAGGGCGTACAGGTCCGGGGGCGCTCCCCCGCCCACGCACAGCACGACATGGGTGGCCGCGTGCTCGTAGGCGCCCTGGCGTGCGTCGTCATGCACGTCGTCCGTGCGCAGTACGAGACCGGCTCCTGAACGCACGACCTCCGTCACGCGTGCCGTCACGACACGTACCCGCCAGCCCTGTTCACCGAGCGCTGCCACGGCCTTCTCTGCGCTGTGCACGAGGTACTCGCCGTACAGGGCCCGCGGGACCAGCGGCCGACCGAGGAACTCGTCCGTGTGGTCGGCGCCCCGCTCCCCCAACCAGGCCGCGTAGTGGTCGAAGTCGCCGTCGCGGATCGACATGATGACGGGTGGCGCGTTCACCAGCACCGAGTCCAGATCCGGGCCGTACGCCCGTCCCCGCCACAACCGCGGCGACGGCTCGAAGACCGTGATCGTGCCAGTTCCGCCCCCATGCGTCCCGCCCGTGGCGGCCAGCGCGTCGAGCAGACCGACCGCCGCCGCACCGCCCCCGATGATCGCGATGTCCATGCGCTCCCCATTGTCCGTAGTGCCGTGTGGCAACGACCTTCGGCGACTGCGCGGGAGCGGCATATCCCCCGCGCACGGGATCACGGACGGCAACAGCCCCTCATATGAGGGGTTGTCGCCACACAGACGAACGGACAGGCTGATCACGCACGAAGGAGGAACCCGTGACCGACCCGCACCGCCCGATACTCACCGCCGCCCAACGGGCCGATGACGCAATGGACTTGTTCAACCGCGCCTCGGCGAAGCTGCGGCGGGCGGTGCCGTTCCACTCGGCGGTGTGGACGGCGGCCGACCCGCAGACCGGCCTGATCACGGCGCCGATGCTGGTGGAGGACCTCGGCTCCGGGGGGAGCTGCGCCGCGTACTGGGAGAGCGAACTCCTGGAGGAGAACGTCCTGCCGTTCCACGAGCTGGCCCGGGCGACCGTACCGGCAGCCGGGCTGCGCGCGGCCACCGGCGACCTGCCCGCCCGCAGCACCCGCTTCCGGCGCCTCCTGCGCGATCAAGGCGTGTACGACGAACTCCGCGCCGTGCTGAGGATCGACGGCCGGCCATGGGGCCTGGTCAGCCTGTTCCGCACCACCACCGCGTTCCGCCCCGACGAGATCGCACTCCTCGCCGGCCTCTCCCGCCCGCTGGCCGGACGATTACGCGACCTGGCGCGCCCGCCCCGGTCCACACCACACACCGACGCACCCGCGCCCGGGCTGATCCTCTTCGACGAATCCGGCCGGGCCACATCGATCAACGACGAGGCACGCCATCACCTGGCACTACTGCCCGAAGGACCCTCGTCTCCTTCACCCCTGGGAGCCCAGCTGCCCATCTGGGTGATCGGCGTGGTCCTCCAGGCCCGCGCCATCGCCGACGGACGCGACCACGGCAACGCCCGGGTACGCATCCAAACCACCGAAGGCCGCTGGCTGGTCTGCCACGCCTCCAGCCTGACCGGCCCCGGCGGCACACCCGGACCGGTCGCCCTCGTCATCGAGCCGGCGACACCCGCCGACCTCGCGGTCCTCATCGCCGACGCCTACGCCCTCACACCACGCGAACTGCAGATCACCCAACTCCTCGCCCGCGGCATGACCACCACCGACATCGCCGCCACCCTGGTCATCTCACCCCACACCGTCCGCGACCACCTCAAATCCGTGTTCACCAAGGCAGGCGTCTCCAGCCGCGGCGAACTCGTCGCCCGCCTCTTCACCGACCACTACTGGCCCGCCCTGCCCACCCCCACACCCCTCCCACGCCCCGACCGGCCCCCCGCCCACGCACGGTTCCCCCACATCTGACATGCCGGCGGGAGCCGCCATACCGAAGAAGCCGAAGCAGGCCCCAACCGGTAACCGGAGGAACCGTCCGACCCGCGCCGGCGGCGAACAGGGCCGCCGGGAACGGACCGGGTACACGATCCCGCCGGAGTCGAACTGCGACACCTGTGAGGTGTAGTTCCGGATTGCCTCGGCCGTCTGCGCGGTGATGTCGCCCGCGGATGAGGCGACGCGCAGTGCCAGGAGGTGGTTGCTGTCGTGGCAACCTGTCCAGCCACCACATACACCGCGCCTCGCCTGACAGACGGTCAGGCTTGAGTGTGTGAGGGAGTGACCACAGCCGGCTATTGAACCCTCATGTCGGCCGCAGTGATCGAAACGCCTTGGCCGGTGGTGGGTGGGTGTGCTGTGCTTCCCCTGCGTCCTGCGCATGGGTAGCGATCGCGACCGTGGCGTTTGCCGAGAGAGTGAGGGAATCGATGGAGTTCGTGTCTCACAATCCCACCGAAGGTGTCTACGCAGCCACCGACGACTATGTGCATGCTTTGGAAGTGCGAGGTGCCGGACGGCTGCTGTTCGTCGCCGGCACTATGGGGCTCGACCCTGCCGGGAAGCCGGGGGCCGATCTGGAGGAGCAACTCGACCTCCTCTGGTCCAACATCCGGGCCATCCTCGCTTCGGCCGGCATGACCGTGGACAATATCGTGCGGCTGACCAGCTACCTGCGGGACTCCGCCTACGCCGAGGCGAACGCTGCCGCTCGAACGGCTGCCCTGGGTGGCAGGCGCGTCCCGACCACCGCGATCGTTGCCACGACCCTTGACAGCAACTGGCTGGTAGAGATTGAGGTCGTGGCCGCGGGGTGATCGATTTCGGCCATGTTCGGCGGCTGGCTGTTCGTCGCGGGTGGTGGCCGTCCCCGTCGGGGACCTCGGACTGCTGCGGGTGCAACGGGGAGTCCAACGGCTGCACCGTCGTGGTCGATCCTCTGAGGCACCACGCCTGGCACGACTTGGGCGACCGTGACGGCATGACGGCCTCAATCGCATCGCGGATCTCGTCGTCATTGCGGTGAACCCGCCACCGAATGCGGTCCACGATGCGGCCCGGCCGCCGCCGGACGGTTGGAGTCCGGTGGTTCTTCGATTCGTGAGGCCTGCAGCTTGCGTTGGACGGCAAGGACGACTGTCGGTGGTGGGGCGTGAGGCTTGGGGCGGCGGCGTCGGTTTCTGGTGCAGTGACGGCCTGTGTCGCCGACACTCGCGGACCGTCGGGTTCCGCTGGGGCGAAGCAGGTCGACGAAGACCCGGCCTGGGGCGTGTGGAGGAGCCGAACTCGGCACAAGCGCCGCCAAGTTTGCGATAGCTTCACAGCAAATGAATGGCTCGATCGAATCGAACTGAACCCGGGGGAACCAAGAGCAATGCGACGCGCCATCGTGATGGGCGGCAGCTTCGCCGGCCTCAACGCAGCACAGGCACTCAGCCAGCACGTTGAGGAGGTTGTCGTGCTGGAGCCAGACGACATCGGCGAGGACGGTCTCGGGGAACGCAGCCCTCACCGGACTCAACTGCACGCTCTGCTGGCCATGGGCCACACACAGATCGAGAGCCGCTTCCCCGGCATCACCCAGGAACTCGTGGAGGCAGGAGCCCGGCTGGGTCAGGGACGCGACGTTCAGTTCTACGTCGACGGCGTCTGCAGACCTCCCGTCGACGGCATCCAGATGCTCGGAGCCAGCCGCCCCTTCCTGGAAGCGGCGGTGCGCAGGCGGGTCCTCGCCCTGGGTAACGTCCGCCTGGTCCACGGACACGCGCGGGGTCTGACCTTCGACGGCGAACGCGTCTCCGGTGCGCGTTTCTCCGAAGCCGGCTCTCCGCACCCCGAGCAGATGCTTGACGCCGACCTGGTGGTCGACGCGATGGGGCGTTCGAGCAGGGTTGCAACGTGGCTTGAGGAGGCGGGCCGTGGGCGGGTGCCGACGGACCGCATGCGCGTCGACCTCGGCTACGCCACAGCGTCGTTCACACGGGGCGACGAACTCGGCAGCACGGTCATCGCCCACTCGGCCCCGGGCCCCGCCTCCAACTATCAGCCAGGGCTGACTGAGCCCGGAGCGCTCGCAGCAGTGGAGGGCGGCCGATGGAGTGTGGTTGTCGCGGGCTACGCCGATCAGAGGCCCACGGATGATGTCGAGGACTTCCTCGCACGCATGCGGCGCTGCGTGGGTCCCATCCGCACCGTGGCACAGGCGTGCTCCATGATCGGCAAGGTCGAGACGTTCAACTTCCGTGAGAGTCAGCGTCGTAACTACCACGGCTGTTCCCATCTCCCGGGCGGGCTCGTCGTCCTGGGCGACGCTCTCGCGTCGGTGAACCCCGTCTACGGGCAGGGGCTCACCCTTGCAGCACTGCAAGCACACTGCCTTGACCGCTACCTCGGCTCCGGAGCTGACCTCCACGAGCCTGCGACGGCGTACTTCCGGCGCGCCTCTGCTTTCGTCGATGCGGCCTGGCAGTTGTCGACGACGGCAGACCTTGCCCAGCCCCACGTTCTCGGCCCCTATCCGCCCGGCTACCGCCTGATGAAGTGGGCCGGCGACAAGATCACCGGTGCCTCCGTCACCGATCCCGAGATCAATGACCTCTTCATGAACGTCGTCCACATGAAGGTGCCTCCGCGGCAGCTGACCTCGCCTGCGGTGCTTCTGCGAGCCCTCCGAGTTGGCGGCAGGCGCGATGCGTAGCTGGAGCTCCACCCTCGACCGCGCTGCCGTCGACACACCGTCGCTGAGGGCCGACTTCAGTGAGCAGCGAAAGCGTGTCGCCGAACGCTCCCGCGCCGAGTACATGGCGGCCCGGCTTCTCCTTCCCACCTCGCTCCTCCCCGACGTCGTGGCGGTCGTTGCCTTCATGCACGACTCGGACGACCTACTGGACCGCGCGCTGCCCGGCGAGGGGATCAGCCGTCTCGCCAGCTGGGAGGAGCAAACGCGAGAGGCGTTGCAGAGTGGCGATTCGCCGGACTCGACATTGCGCTGCCTTGTCAGCGCATGCGGGCGCCATCCTGGGCTCCGAGACCGGGTGGAGAGCTTCCTCCGCGGAGCGGCCGTTGAAGCCTCCTGGGTGGGATTCGGCTCGGAGGCTGAGTACAAGGAGTACGTCGCTGCCTACTCGCTCCCCGCCTTCATGCTCTCTGCATGTCTCCTCAGGCAGGGCTCCGAGGACGCAGCAGCGTACGAGGGCCATTGCCATGAGCTCATCGATGCGATGCAGAGGATCGACTTCCTCAGCGACCTGGCCGAGGACGTGGCTTCGGGACGACTGGGCATCAGCCTCGAAACTCTCGACTGTCACGGTCTGGCACCGGAGGACCTCAAGCGGGGCCTGTCGCCTGATTCATCGGCGTTGGACCAGCTGGTTCGGCAGCAAGTCGAACGCGCTGAGGAATCCCTTGCGGCTGCACGTGGCCTGACAACCATGGTCAACCCGGACTGCGGACCATTCGTGTCGGCCCTCTTCGAGGTCCAGGAGCTGAGAGCCCACGCGGTTCGACGGGCCGGCGCCTTGGTCCTCGTCGCGCCGCCCGACATCTCCGGTCTGAGACTCGCTCGGCTGTTGATCAAGTACCTGGCGAAGGCGATATGGAAGCGTGCGGCTACGGCTGGCGGTCAGTGAGCGGGCTGCCGGAGCTGAGGGGCTGTTGTGTCCCGCTAGGGGTGCTTGGTGGGGCGGCTGTTTCGGCGGATCGCGGTGGCTCCTGAGTGCGGTCCGTGGGGTTCAATGCTGGTATGGGGAACGCGTTGTGGGACCGGCTCTCGATTGAGGTGCAGGCGGAGGTGGACAGCCTCGTTTCGGCTGGGCGGAGTGTGCAGGCCATCGCCGTGATGCGTGAGCGTGCCGATCTACCGACCCCGGGTCTGCACGAGTGTGTCGACCTGGTGGAGCAGCGATTCAGGGTGTTTCGGCAGGGGTCGGCGAGCTGGTGATGATGCCGTGCCCAGTGGTCATGCGCCGCGCCGGTTCGGGGTCGATGCGCGGCGCGGGTGAGCCGGCTTCTGGGGGGTGGTCGCGGCAGGTGACCTCGACGTCGATGCCCGGGCGGGCGCCGTGGTCGATGGCTTGGCGTGGTGGCCGGTGTCGGCCCAGGCTTTGGTGATGCGGGGGTGATCGGCGGCGATGCTCGAGAGCACGTGGATGCCGCCGGCGTTGTCGGCGACGCTCGTGGCTCGTCACGCAGCCCTGGCCGGGTGATCGCCGGTGTCAGTGATCGCGGCTACGGTCTTCGGTCATGGGGTTCTCGGGGTCTTTCATCGTGGCGCGAGCCAGTCGGCCGCTGACGGAGTTGGCGGCGATGCGGGCCTTGGACTATGTGCCGCTCTGGTGGGCACGTGATGGCGAGTGGCAGATCCTGCAAGCGTGCCCTGTCACGGATCCGGATCCTTCGATCATTCGCGAGACGCGCGCTTCTGTCCTGGTCGCTCATGTGGTGGACAGCGACTTTGCGACAGTTCAGGCAGTGA
The DNA here is from genome assembly GCF_033343995.1 of Streptomyces sp. HUAS YS2. NCBI lineage: Bacteria > Bacillati > Actinomycetota > Actinomycetes > Kitasatosporales > Streptomycetaceae > Streptomyces > Streptomyces solicathayae. The sequence continues at coordinate 82,626 of NZ_CP137573.1, forward strand.
GTCCCGATGGCCAGTCATGGCAATGTGCTCTGTCCCCGGAGATGGCGCGGGATTACGGTCTGCCCGGTGAGTGGATCGGCAATTCGGCCGAAGTAGGAGAACGAGCTGCGGCCTGGGCTCGAGGGGCCGGCCTTCAGCCGGACCCGGTGGCGCTCAGGACTGCTCTGGTGGCTGAGTGTGCTCCGCTGGCAGAAGACTTGGTCTTCGCGCTCGTTCACGCCTTGGGGTTCCGGTTCCGTGAAGGGTTCGGCCTGGCACCGCCAGCCGTGTGATGGGCGGCGCCCGTTCGCAACCCGCGCCCTGCTGACTCGCCATCGGAAGTGCTCGGCCCAGTCGCACGACCTGCTGCTCGTCGGTTAGCAGACTGTCTCCAGGACCTGCGTGCTCGCGGTACGGCCGGCTGTGCCACGGCCGAGAAGGCTCCATGAAGCGGACCTCACGATCGCCACGTTCCCCAGCCACCTGGGCCCGGCATTGCTCCGTGGACAAGGCCATGAAGCCGGTCCGGCAGGAGGCTTCTCCTCGCTCGTCGAACCGTCCGGCGACGTTGACGAGGTGGAGCGGTCCCTCGTTCTCACAGTGGGACTCCGCCAGGGGGTTCAGCAACACGAACCCCGGCGAGGGGACACGAGAACGGCCCACCACGTGTATCAGGTGGGCCGCCCTCGGCCCCTCACGCGGGACCCGGATCGGAGATCTCGTGGGCCCTGCGCCGGCTCGAAGAACGTGCCGCCCGGCCGCCAGGTCGTCCTCCGCAGCTACGCCGACGACGACATGCTCCGCTGCCCGGTGGTTTCCGTGGCCCGATCTCCGCTGAAGGCTCCCGAGGACTTCCTCGTCGGCCGTTCCGTCGTATTCTCCACCGAGGTCCTCGCGGCCGGGGCCGCACCGTGCACGGCCGTCTCAGTGCTGCGCCGCCCCAGCCAGGGACAAGTCCCAGTACGCGGCGTACCGGCCGCCGCGTCGCAGCAACTCGTCGTGGCTGCCCTGTTCGACCACCCGCCCGGCGTCGAGGAAGGCGACGTGGTCGGCCCGGCGCACGGTGCCCATGCGGTGCGCCACCATCACCACGGTCCGGCCCGCCATCAGCTCCTCGATGCCGGCGTGCACGGCCGCCTCGTTGACCGGGTCCAGGGCCGAAGTGACCTCGTCGAGCAGCACGATCGGCGCGTCCTTCAGCAGCGCGCGGGCGATGGAGACGCGCTGCCGCTCGCCGCCCGACAGCAGCGCCCCGCCCTCGCCCACGTGCGCCGACCAGCCGCCGGGCAACCGCTCGATCACCTCGTCGAGACGGGCCGCGGAGGCCGCGGCCCGTACCTCGGCGTCGGTGGCGTCCGGGCGGCCGAGGCGCACGTTCTCCTCGATCGTGCCGTCGAAGAGGTAGACGTCCTGGAAGACGATGGCGATCCGCGCCATCAGCGCCGCGGTGTCCATCTCCCGTACGTCCACGCCACCGATCCGCACCACGCCCGCCTCGACGTCGTAGAAGCGGGCGAGCAGCTGCAGCAGCGTCGTCTTGCCCGCGCCCGACGGCCCGACGACGGCGAGCCGCCGGCCCTCGGGTACGGACAGCGTCACCCCGTCGGCGACCGCGCGTTCTCCGTGCCGGAAGGTGACCGCGTCGAACACGACGTCGTGACCGGCCGGTTCGCGCGGCTCGCGAGGCTCCGGCAGCGGCTTGGTGGCGAGGACGTCTTCGAGGCGGGTGAGTTCGGCGCGGGCGGCGCGGATGCCACCACTCATCTCGGCGAGGGACAGCAGCGGGTCGGCGCAGCGGGCGGCGAGTACGAGGACCGCAAGCACCTCGGCCGCGCCGGCGTGCCCGCCGAGGGCGAGGTACGCACCGAGTGCGAGCAGCGCGGTGAACACCGCCTGCACGGTGACCGCGAGACCCAGCACACCTGGCAGCGCCGAAATGGTGGAGCGATGCGAGGCGCGGCGCAGTTCCTTCAGGGAGTCGTCCAGCAAACCGAATCGCTCACCGGTGCGGCCGCCGGCGCGCAGCACCGGCTGGGCCTGGAGGTACTCGATGACGCGGCCGGTGGCCGCCCGCTCGCGTTCCACGCGCTCCGTGTCGGTCGCCGTCGTCGCGCGGGCCGCGCGCAGCTGAACCGCGGCCACCAACGGCACGGCGGCCAGGGCGGCAAGCCCCATCTGCCAGTTGAAGGCGAGCATCACGGCGACGATCGTCAGCGGCGTCACGCAGGCGGAGATGAACGGCGCCAGCAGGTGCGCGATCACGCCCATCGCCTGCAGCACGCCCTGGCTGGCGAGGACGGACACCTCGCCGGTGCGGCCGGGTTGATACCAGCCGACGGGCAACCGGGCGAGGTGCTCGCCGAGGCGCTCGTACATGCCGTGCAGCATCGTCGTGCCCACGCGGAATCCGGAGCGGTCGCTGACGTACCGCAGCACCGCATAGACCGCGACCGCCGCGCCGAAGGTGGCCAGCCAGGGCCGGGCGTCCTCGGGTGTGCTGCCGAACAGCGCGCGCAGCACCGGCACCAGCAGGGCGTACGACAGTCCCTCGACGAGGGCGGTCGCCGTCATCAGGGCGACCGTGCGGCGCACCGGCCCGGCGTACTCCTGGCCGAGCACACGCAGCAGTGTGCTGATCATCGGGCCTCTTCCCCTTCCGTCACACCGGCGTGGATCTTCCAGAACTCGGCGAACGCGCCGTTTCGCGCGAGGAGTTCCGCGGTCGTGCCCCGCTCCACGATCGCGCCGTCGCGCAGCATCACGACGGTGTCGGCGTCGGCGATCGTCTCCAAGCGGTGGGCGATGACCAGCGTCGTCCGCTTCTCCCGGGTCTGCGCCAGCGCCTCGCGCACTGCCTGCTCGGTCTGCGGGTCGGCGAAGGCGGTGGCTTCGTCGAGTACCAGGACGGGAGCGTCCGCGAGCAGGGCACGGGCGATCGAGACGCGCTGCGCCTCGCCGCCGGAGAGGCGGGCGTCCTCGCCGATCACCGAGTCGTAGCCGCGGGGCAGTTCGACAATCCGGTCGTGGATGCTCGCCAGGCGGGCGGCACGGACAACGGCGTCGCGGTCGGCTTGCGGGACCGCGAGGGCGATGTTGTCCGCGACCGAGGCGCGCAGCAGCCGGACGTCCTGGAAGACGAAGGACACCCGCCGGTACAGCTCCTGGCTGCCCACTTCACGCAGGTCGACGCCGCCGAGGAGCACGGAGCCGTGCGACGGGTCGTAGAACCGCGGCAGCAGCTGCACCAGCGTGGACTTGCCGCTGCCGGACGGCCCGACCACGGCCGTGGTCGTCCCCGGCTCCAGCACCAGGTCGATACCGCGCAGCACCTCGCGCCCAGCCGCGGCGTCCTCGCGCCCCGCGGCACCCTCGTACCCGAAGCGGACGTCCCGCAGCTCCACCCGGTGTCCCTGGGGCGCCACCGGCCGTACGGGCTCGGGCAGCGACGGCTCGGCGAGTACGTCCCGGATGCGGCCGACGGCGCGCCGCGCGGCCTGCAGGTCGTCGAAACCGTGCCCGAGCGCGGCCACGGGCGCGGTCAGGCCGAGGCCGAGAAGGATGAAGGGCAGCAGGTCCGCCGGGGCCAGCCCGCCCCCGGTGATCCGGTACGCGCCGCCGACCAGCACCGCCAGCAGCACGAACGGCGGCGACAGTGCCACCTGCATCCCGGCGGCGACCCCGGAAAGACCGCGCACCATCCGGTAGAAGCTCCGGGTGAAGTCGTCCACCGCGGTACGGAACCTGCCGTGCGCCCGCTCCGACCCGCCGAACGCCTTCACCACCGCGATGCCGTGCACGAACTCGACCACCGACGCCGAGATCCGCCCCATCGCGGCGTCGAACTCCTTCTGCTCGCGCAGCCGCGCAGGGGTCATCATCAGCGGCACCAACGCGACCGCCAGCAACACGGGGATCAGCGTGATCAGCGTCAGCCGCCAGTCCACGGTGAAGAGGTAGCCGAGCGAGACCAGCGGCACCACGAAGGCGGAGACCAGCTCGCCCGGCGTGTGCGCGATGAACGGGTGCACGGCGCTGACGTCCTCACCGACCAGCTTCGCCAGCTCCCCGTTGCGCCGCCGCGCCAGCCAGCCGATCGGTACCCGCCCGAGCCGCGCGGCGAGTTGCCGGCGCAGCGACAGCTGCACCCGGGTGTCGAGGAGGTGCCCGACGCCGGACGAAGCGGCCGTGAACAGCAGCCGTACGAGCAGGCCTGCCGCGCCCGCGATCACGACGTCGCGCACGTGCCCGTCGTCGGCCGGCCCCGACGCCAGCAGCGTACGGCCGAGCTCGACGACCGCGAGCAGCGGCGCCAGGCCGGCGACAGCGCCGATGACCTGCAGGACGACGACGGCGGCGAAGCTGCCCGCGTACGGGCGCAACAGACGAGCCACGCTCGGTGGTGGCGGCGCGGTGATTCCGGTGGAAGTCATGCGCTCACCTTCACCGCGCCCACGACCCGCTGGATTGGACAAATGTTCCGTCCGGGCGCTGCGTCGGGCAGGCCCGTAGCATGGACGCATGTCAACTGCCGTGCGCCAGCGCGTCTCTGCCCCCGCGTGGCAGGTCACGCGCCCTGTCCGGCCCAGCCGCGTACCCGGCGTCGTCCTGGCGGGGCTCCGCGACCGCGGCCCGGCTCCGGTCGACCACCGGCTCGACCCGCACCCCGTGCTGACGCTGGCGCTGCCATGCGGCGATGCGGCGCCGGGCATCGACGAGTCGACGGGGCGGCAGCACCGCGGCAGCCTTGTCACCGGGCTCGGGTTCGGCGCAGGCGGTGCGGCACGGGTACGGGCCGCGAACGTCGAGTGGATGCAGGTGCGCCTGTCCCCCGCCATCGCGCACGCCGTGTTGAGCGTGGGCCCTGCTGAGCTGGAGAGCTCCGTGGTGACCCTGGACGACCTGTGGGGAGAGCGGCGGGCAGCCCGGCTGCGCGAGCAGCTGGCCGAGGCCGCCTCGTGGGAGGAACGCTTCGCGCTCGTCGAAGCGATCCTCGCCCGGCTGTCCTCCGCGGGGCCCGCCATCGAGCCGGAGCTGGCCTGGGCCTGGGACCGCATCATCGCCAGACAGGGCCAGGTGCGGGTCGAGGGGCTGGCCGACGAGCTGGGCTGGAGCCGGAAACGCCTGTGGTCCCGCTTCCATGCGCAGCTCGGCATGCCGCCCAAGCGCGCTGTGAAGCTCGTCCGCTTCGACCGTGCCGCCACCCGCCTGGCCGGAGGCCAGGAGGTGGCCAGCGTCGCGGCCGACTGCGGCTACGCCGACCAGTCACATCTGCACCGGGACGTCCTGGCGTTCACCGGTGTGACCCCCGCAACCGTGGCCGGCGGGTCGCTCGTCGCAACGGCCGACATGGCGTGGATGGACCACGTGCCACGCCTCCCGGCGCGCTGGGGCGATGCCCCGGCCTCCCGCATGCGCTGCGGCGCATAACCCGGGAATGACCATCTCACTCCGGATGCGCCACCGCAGGTCAGTGCCCCTGGAGACCCCTTGCGGGCGAGCGCTCAAGTCACCGGAACCGAGAACCGCAAGATCTTGGTGACGGGCTCCATCGCCCACAAGAGACCGGACCTTGCCCGCGCCCTTTTCCCGTCCCCCAATCACACAAGGTGGGACACCGCGACTCTCCATGCATGGGCGATGCGTGAGGGGTCGGTGGAGCGCGAGCCATCAGAAGCAGGACCGGCAGGACCAGCGATCACGCCGTGTGGCGATGACCTGGCTCAGGCCGCATCACGTGTCTGGTGGCTCATGCGTTCCTGCATGTGGCCGAAGAACTCCTCCGGTGGGGTCATTCCCGCTGTGACTCTGACGAACTCGTCCGAGGCCGAGGGGCTCTGGGACGTGGCGAGGAGCAGCTGCTCCATCTCAGGGGGTGGTGGTTCCATCGTCGCGAACTCGGCTGTGAACTCGTACATGCTCGTGACCTGCGCGTCCCTCGCCTCCTGGGTCGCCCGCATCGCTTCGTCGAAGGGCCGGCGGCCGGTGAGCACGTCGTCGAGTGCGTGGGCGCACCGCTCCGCGTCGCGGAAGGCGTCCTGGATGCCCTGGGCGGTGATCGGGTCCTTCAGGTATCCGGCGTCGCCGACCAGGGCCCAGCCGGGGCCATAGGGTTGGCGGAAGTAGTTGGGGACGGCCGTCCCGACGAACCGTTCGGTCCGCGTGGCCCGCGCGATCCGCTCGGCGAAGGCCGGCGCACGGGCCAGCGTGGCGTGGTAGTTGCCTTCCACGTCGCCGCGCTTGGCTTCGAAGTCACGCATGGGCCAGCCGGTGATGACCATCGCCTGGTCCTCATTGGTGGGCCACGCGGCGAAGGCGCAGTCACCGCGGTCGTAGGCCTCGAACCTTCCGTGCAGGGGCAGCCCGGACCAGTACGTGTAGTAGTAGGCGTTGATCTTCGGCTTTTCCGTGTAGCCGGCGGCACCGGTCGCCTTGGCGACGGACGAGTGGAGTCCGTCCGCGCCCACGGTGATTCGGGCGTGGTCGACGGAAGTGCTGCCGTCCTTGCTGTGGCCCTTGATCCCGGTCACCGTGGGGCCCTCGAACAGGATCTCCTCGACGGTGAAACCCTCGCGCACCTCGGCACCGGCTTCCGCGGCGGCGTCGACGAGGATCTTGTCGAGGACCGTGCGGCGCGGCGCGTACGAGGCGGCGAAGCCGTCTCCGGCCGGGGACCCGACGATGGCGAACGGTCCGAGGTCGTACGAGTAGGTGTCGATGGGCGGACATCCTGTCGCCACGACCCGCTCCAGCAGTCCCCACCGGTCCAGCGCGGCCAGGCCCGGCGGATGGATCAGGTGCGTGGAGATCGTGTCGCTCGGGAACGTGGCCCGGTCGACCAAAAGGACCCGGTGACCGAGTCGGGCCAGAAGCATCGCGGTCGGCGCGCCCGCGCAGCGTGCGCCGACGACGATCACGTCGTGGTGGTGGATTCCGCCGCCGGCTGGGCCGGGCGTGTCGCTCATTGCTCTCACCTGCCGATCGGACGCCTCGCGAGAGGGCGGCCGGCCGGGCGAACCGAAGGTGCCGGCCATCGCCGCTGCACGGTGCACGTCCCTTTCTACGCTAGAACACCTTCGGAACGCGGTCTCGGCGGGCGGGCCCGGACAAGACGGCCGCAACCCCGCGCCGGGCACGGCAGGGCCGAATGCTTCGATCTCACGCTTCGAGGTCGCCGCCGTTCTTGATCCACGTGAAAACACAACCTGCGATGTCCGAGTCCAGCATCACCAGGTCGAAGACGGCACGGTCCGCGCCGGCTCTTCGATCGATCGCGCAGTAGCCCCCACCACCAGGAGCTGCCCTGGAGGAACGATCCGTCATCCCAGGCAGCCGGACGCATTCACGGAAGTGCGGATGGTCGGCTCGCGCGTCGAGGCAGCAGCCCGGTGTAGCGGGTCACGTCCGGCGTCGTTGCTCGTGGTTATGGGCTCGAGGACGCACCAGCCGACTCCCTTGGTCGATTCCTGACCTTCGGCGCTCCCGCACTCGTCCAGGTCGCGTTGAGGGCGTCTGGACTGGTGGTGATCCGGTCCCAGGCACGACGTCGCAACCAGAGCTGAGCCGGGGTTCCTCACGTTCGTGGAGGCGGACGGGAAGGACGCGGCGGCGCCATACCTGAGCCACGGCTGCCGCTCGCAGCGAGCCAACCAGGGCCCCCTCAGAGACTTTCGCCGCCCGCCCCAAAGATCACCCGCCGTTAACGACCGCGTTCCGATGACTTCGGCAAGTCCCCATAGCGTTCACGACGTTCACATCGCTACTAAGGGGTAACATGACTGCTTTCGCTCTCGGAACCCTGACCGCGCTCGCCACCGCGTTCACCCTGACCACCAGCCCCGTGGCCCCAGTCCCCGTCACAGCCGCCGTGGAGACTCCCGCGGTCTTCGACGACGAGGCGGGCGGCAACGCCGACGCCGACGACCCAGCCGTGTGGGTCGACCCCAAGAACCCCGGCCGCAGCATCGTCGTCGGCACGCTGAAGGAGGCCGGTCTCGACGTGTACGGACTCGACGGGCGGCGCCTGCAGCACATTGCGGCGCCAGCGGCCCCCGGCGAGGACGCCAAGCCCGGCCGCTTCAACAACGTCGACATCGTCTACGGGTTCGAGCTGGGCGGCCGGAAGACGGACCTGGCCCTCGTCAGCGACCGGGGCCGTGACCGCGTCCGCGCGTACGCCATCGACCCGGCCGCCGTCGCGGCCGGCAGGCCGCCGCTGAAGGACGTGACGTCCTTCGACGCCCCACCGGTGTTCGCCGCCGACGAGACCGAAGTGAACGACCAACGCACCTCCTACGGCCTCGCCGCCTTCAGCGATGACGACGACGCCTACGTGGTGGTGTCGCAGCGCGAGGAGACCCGCCTGCGCCTCCTGCAACTGGAGGACCGCGGCGGACGCGTCGGCTACCGGACCGACGACACCCTCGATCTGCCCGCCACGTTCACTCTGCCCAACGGCAAGGCGTGGACCCCGTGCGCGGACCCTGGCGAGAACCCCCAGGTCGAGGGCATGGCCGTCGACCTGGAGGAGCACGTCCTGTACGCCGCCCAGGAACGTGTGGGCCTGTGGCGGATCGACCTGGACGACGAGGAGTTCGAGGACCCGAAGCTGGTCGACCGCGTCCGGGAGTACGGCACGCCGTGGACGTACGACGCGACGGAGGAAGAGTGCGTCCTCGACACCGCTCACGACCCTGGCTTCGGCGGTGAGCACCTGAGCGCCGACGCGGAGGGCATCACCGTCTACCACGCCGAGGACGGCGCGGGGTACGTCCTCGCCTCCAGCCAGGGCGACAACGCCTTTGCCGTCTACGAGCGCGACGGCGACAACGAGTACATCGGTTCCTTCCGCGTCGGCGACGGCAACGTCGACGGCGTGCAGCACTCCGACGGCTCCACCGTGGTCAACGTGCCCCTCGGCCGGAGCTTCCCCAAGGGCCTGCTGATCACCCACGACGGCGAAGCCACCCCCACCGACGGCGACCGGGCCGGCACCAACTTCAAGTTCGTCCGCTGGGACGCCGTGGCCGGAGCCTTTCCCGACCCGCTGACGATCGACACCACGTCCTTCGACCCCCGCGACGCGGACTGAACCCACGAGCCCTACGGCCTTCGCGTTGAGGACAGGCCGGGTCGGTGTCGTCATCGTCAACGTACCGGGCCGATGAGCCGTGGAGTGGAAATCCCATGCCAGACACAGCCCGTTGAACGGGGGAACCGACCCGTAGGACCAGCCGGTCACCGCTGGCAACCACGCGGGAATCCCCGCCCTTTAAGGCGGGGATGATGCAACGTGCACAGTATCCGCTCGACCGCGAGGTGCCGGAGTTCTGACCGAGCTCGGTCGGGCCGACGGCCGGCCGGTCGCGTCCCCACCCGACGCCTCAGGCCGAGCCGGGTCCGCATCGCAGGAAGCGGCGAAGCCAGAAATGAGGACGACGACGGGGCCGGCTACCGAACCGGGCCCCGCCGTCGTCAACTCAACTGATTTTGACGCTACTTGACGCCGAGCAACTGCTCGATCGGGTCGATGGCGAAGTAGACGAGGAAGAGTGCGGAGGCCCCCCACAGCAGCCAGTGCACCTCGCGCGCCTTGCCGAGCGCGGTCTTGATGACGACGTAGGCGAGGAAGCCGGCGCCGATGCCGTTGGTGATGGAGTACGTGAACGGCATGACGGCGATGGTCAGGAACGCCGGGATGGCGATGTCGTAGCGGTCCCAGTCGATGTGCTTGACCTGCGTCATCATCAGGAAGCCCACAGCCACGAGAGCGGGGGCGGCTGCCTGTAGCGGCACGATCGTGAGGACCGGCGTGAGGAAGAGCGCGAGCGCGAACAGGCCGCCGGTGAACAGGTTGGCGAAACCGGTGCGAGCGCCTTCGCCGACGCCTGCCGCCGACTCGATGTAGGTCGTCGCCGAGGACGCCGACGCGGCGCCGCCGGCCACGGCTGCCGCACCGTCGATGAGGAGCACCCTGCCGAGGTTCGGGACCTGGCCGCGTTCGTCGAGGAGCCCGGCCTCGGCCGTCACGCCGACGACCGTGCCCATGGTGTCGAAGAAGTCCGACAGGATGAGGGTGAAGACGAGCAGCAGCACGGTGACGACGCTGACCTGCCCGAACGCACCGAAGACGTCGAAGTTGCCCAGCAGCCCGAAGTCGGGAGAGGCCACCACGGAGTCCGGGAGCGAGGGGGTGGTCAGGCCCCAGGTCTTGATGTCGGCGGCCTTGTCGAGGATGACGGCGAGGACGGTCATCGCGACGATGCTGATCAGAATCGCGCCCTTGACCTTGCGTGCGAGCAGCACGATGGTCAGCACGACTCCGAGGGCGAAGACGAGCATCGGCCAGCCGGTGAGGCTTCCGGTGCCGAGCTGCACCGGCACGGTGGTCTTGGCCGCGTCCGGGACTCGGGTGACGAATCCGGCGTCGACGAATCCGATGAACGCGATGAACAGGCCGATACCGACACTGATGGCCTGCTTGAGCGGCTGCGGGATGGCGTGCATGACGGCCTCGCGCAGACCGGTGAGTACGAGGACGCAGATGATGAGTCCTTCGAGCACGATCAAGCCCATCGCGTCGTCCCACGTCATCAGCGGGGCGAGCTGGAAGGCGACGACGGCGTTGAGGCCGAGACCCGCGGCGAGGGCGAGCGGGAGGTTGCCGCCGACGCCCATGATGACGGTCATCACAGCGGCCACGAGCGCGGTGGCGGTGACCAGCTGCGCCGGGTCGAGCTGGGCTCCGGTCTTGTCCTCGGCCGCGCTCAGGATGATCGGGTTGAGGACGAGGATGTACGCCATGGTGAAGAACGTGGCGATTCCACCGCGTATCTCGCGCGCGTACGTCGATCCGCGCTCGGTGATACGGAAGTAGCGGTCGAGCGGGCCGCCGGGGGTGCGGGAGGAGCCGCCGGCGTGGGGGTGCGCGTCGTACGGTGCGCCAGTCGCGCTGGGGGAATTCATCAACTCTCCAGAATCAGCACATGCCCTCGGGAGCGGCACATGGGTGGACTCGGGGAACGCATTCGGAATCAGGGACAGTTGGGGCGATCCTCTGATGCCGTAGTCAGCCTCGTGATGCGCGAACGCACATGCGAAGTGGTGTGGATCATACGGACGCAAGCCCTGCGGCGCGGACTGGATTGGTAGCAACTGCCAATGGTTGCAAGGATGTTATGAAGATCCAGCGGCTGCGCCCCCACCTGGACCGCTTCCCGCCCGGGCCGCCCTCGGAGACACACACGAAACGCACACTCGGCAGAACGCACAGTAGCCAGATCGCGAAACGATCTCTAGCATCCCGGCTGTGCCTGGACCCCCCTCCCCCCATGACCGGCCCGCGCCCTTCGACGCCGCTGCCGCGCGCCGCATCCGCGAGTCGCTGGGCATGACACCGAGCCATGTCGCGCACGGCCTGCGCGCCTCGTTCGGTTTACGTCATGTCAGCCCTGACATCGTCATAGCCTGGGAACGCGGCATGGCCGCGCCCAGTCCCAGCGAGCTCACCGCCCTCTCGAGCGTGCTGTGGTGCGATCCGACCCAACTCATCGGTACGCCACGTGGGTTGAGGGAGCACCGCCTCATCAGCGGCTACGCCGCCGCCGACGTCGCTCGCGCGATCGGCATGGACTTCGGCGCCTACGAGCACGCCGAACTCACCGGTGTCTGGACGGGCGACGCCCGGCAGACGGCGGCTCTCACCTCCGTGCTCGGCCTGTCGTCACGCGACCGCATGGCCGTCACGGGTGACGCCGAGCGCCTCGCCGGACTGCTCGCTGACGCGGTGAGCACCCGCTGGCAGGCGCACATCCGTGCCGTCGCCAAACTCACCGGCCACGACCGCCGCACGCTCGACGGCCCGCTGCGGACGATGCACCAGGAGTACCAGCACCTGATGACGGCGACCCTGAGTCGGGCCGCCGGTGCGGCGGCCTCCGGCGAGCAGGGCCGCGCCTACATGGAACGGGTCGTCGACCGCTTCTGGGACCTCGTGGAGGCATCGGCCTGAGAACCGAGCGCGCCGGCTGGTGGAGACGGAGCGGCTTCCGGGCCGTGATCCGCGTCGGCGGCCCTGCGGCTCGGGGCCCGACAGGGTGCCGGAGCCGGTTCCAGCGGCGGCCGCAGCCTAGCTCGAGGCCCTTCGGCCCGCGATCCACCGTTGTCCCGTCGCGGCGGTCGCGGTAGGCGCACTTACCGCCGTCGGCAGTGAGCACGGCCATCCGCTCCCAGAACACGAGGCTGCGACGGCGCCTCGGGATGGGGGCATGCTGTGTCGACACCGTGGGCCTCCGGCGTCGGCATCGACGACGTCGCTGCAGCGGCATGCAGGCGTTCCCAGGCCGCATGTGCGCAGCGCCGGCTCCCAAGCGTCACCGCGGGTGCGTGGCGAGCCAGTGCCGGGCGATCTGTTCGCGCGTGGCGACCCACGCGCCGCCACGCTGCGCGACGTGCCGCAAGAAGCCGTCGAGCGCGCGAATGCGGCCGGGCCTGCCGATGATCCGGCAGTGCAGGCCGACGCTCATCATGCGGGGGCGTTCGGCGCCTTCGGCGTGCAAGGCGTCGAACGTGTCGATCAGATACGCGAGTATGTCGTCGGCGGTCGTGAACCCGTGGACGAGTAAGAACTTGAAGTCGTTCGCGTCCAGGCTGTACGGCACGACGAGGTGCGGCCGGCCGGCCGCCTCGACGTAGAACGGCAGATCGTCCGAGTAGTCGTCGGAGTCGTAGAGGAAACCGCCTTCCTCGACGACGATGCGCCGTGTGGCGTGGCTTGTCCGGCCGGTGTACCAACCCACGGGCCGGCGTCCGACGAGCCGCTCGATCGTCGCGGTCGTGCGGGCGACATCGCCGCGCTCGATGTCCTCGGGCACGTCGCGGTAGTCGATCCAGCGCCAGCCGTGGCCGGCCACCTCCCAGCCGGCGACGCCCATCGCGCGCGCCGCAGCCGGGTTGCGCTCCAGAGCCTGCCCCACCGCGTGGACCGTCAGCGGTGCACCGTGTGCCGCGAGCGTGCGATGAATGCGCCAGAACCCCACCCGCGCACCGTAGGCGAACATCGACTCGACGTTCAGATCACGTCCGCCGGCCACCGGCGGCGCGCCGACGACCTCATGCAGAAAACCCTCTGAGGTCATGTCACCGTCGAGGACGTTGTGCTCGCCGCCCTCCTCGTAGTTGAGGACGAGGCTGACGGCCACGCGCGCGCCGCCGGGCCAGGCGGCACGCGGCGGCTGGGCGCCGTAGCCGACGAAGTCGCGCTGATGGTCGGACACGGCGGCACCCTACCGTCGATCGACCACCGTCTGGACGAGGCGCAGCGGCGGCGCCTCGGGACGCGCATGGCCGGCGCTTCGCGGGCGGAGGGCCGGATTCGTGATCTGATGCAGTCAGACCGTGCCGCTGTCGAATCCCTCGTCGAATCCCCTCCCGGATGGCCCGATGAGCACTCCGCACACCCCAGCGTCGTTGCCCTCACCCACGTCGGAACCGGGGCCCCGGCACGCCAGATGGCTGGAACTCTTCTTCGACCTGGTCTTTGTCGCCGTCGTCGCCCAGCTTTCGCACGGCCTGCACGGCGATCCCGGCTGGCGCGAGTTCGCCGTGTTCCTCGGCCTCTACTTTCCGCCCTGGTGGATGTGGGCGAATCTCACGGTCTCCGCCAATCTCTTCCAGGACGACAGCGCCCGCCGCCGCGTCGTCATGCTGATCGCGATGCTCTGCCTCGCCGTGATGGCCGCCGCGGTGCCCGAGGCAGACGGGGACCGGGCCCCTGCCTACGCCCTCGGCTACGCGGGCACCCGCCTCGTCCTGCTCGCCCTGTGGTGGCCCGCCACCCGCTACCCCGCGCCCCGTACCCTGCCCCGCTGGCGGCCACTGACCTACTGCCTGCTCTCCGGGGTGCTCTGGGCCGGCTCGGCGGCGGTTCCGGCTCCCTGGCGCTACGGGATGTGGGTCGCCCTGCTGCTGGCGGAGATGGTCCTGCTACTGACCGCGCGCGGCAGAGGCATCCCGGGCCCGGTCCACACCGGCCACCTGGTCGAGCGGGTCGGACTGTTCGTGATCATCGTCCTCGGCGAGTCGGTACTGGCACTCATCACCTCGACAGACCACACCTGGACTGCCGCGGCCGGGGTCGTAGCTGTGCTCGGGTTCGTTCTGCTGGCCGCGCTGTGGTGGTCCTACTTCGACTTCGCCTCGACGGCGGCGGAGCGCGTCATCGGCGCCGCCGGTACCCGCGAGGCCTACCTCCTCGCCCGTGACGTGGGCGGCTTTCTGCACTTCTTCGTCACCGCCGCCGTCATCTCCATGGCCGCCGGACTGGCCACCGCCGTGGAGGAGTCCGGTCACGACCACCTGGCACGGGGCGCGGTATGGGCCCTCGCCGGCGGGTTGGCCGCCTACCACGCAGCGCACGCCCTGATCGCGCTCCGGTTCGGCCGTCCCCTGCGTGAGGTGACCGTCTGGGCACTGCCCGGGATCGGCATCCCTCTCCTGGTCGTCCTCGGCGCCGATGTGCTCGCGCCGTGGCTGGTGGTCCTGCTCCTCGCGGCCGAGGCCATCGCCCACCTGCTGTACGCGACAACCATCCGGTCCCGCCGTCAGACCGCCGGCACCGCATAGCCCGCCGTGTGGGTTTGTCACGTTCAGTAGCCCTCACATCAGGGCCGGCCGACACGGGAGCGGCGCAGATGAGTTGTGCAGCACAGCGTGCTCGACGGGACGCTCGCGGGGGGCGAAGCCGAAGAGCCCGCGTCAGGCCGCACATCTGTCGAGGTCCTCGACTACACATGTGCTCGCCCGGCAGGATGGAGCGGGTTCCCGCCCTGCCTGACGGTACCCGGGGCTGATCTACCACCACTTCGGAATCGAGTACCGCGAATGAGTTCCGCGCCCCACCCCCTGCTGCTGCCCGACGGCGAGCCCGCCGGCCGGGCCTGGACCCTCGATCCGGCGACGAGGCACCTCAACCACGGTTCCTTCGGCGGGGTCCCACGGATCGCCCAGCAGGAGCAGCAGCGGCTGCGCGCGGAGATGGAGCGCGCGCCGGTGGTGTGGTTCCCGGCCTTGCCACGCCGGGTCGCGGCGGCCAGGAGGGAAGTCGCGGAGTTCCTGCGGGTCGAGGCGCGCGACCTCGCCCTCGTCCCCAACGCCAGCGCCGGGGCCAGCGTCGTCTACCACAGCCTGCCGGCCCGGCCGGGCGGCGAGATCCTCGTCACCGACCACGGCTACGGCGCCGTCACCATGGGCGCCGAGCGGCTGGCCCGGCGCTGGGGCGGCAGTGTCCGCACGGCGCGGGTTCCGCTCGACGCCTCCGCCGAGCTGGCCACCGCGGCAGTCCTCGCCGAGATCACGGACCGGACAGCACTCATCGTCCTCGACCACATCACGTCGGCAACTGCCCGCTGGATGCCCGTGGAGCAGATAGGCACCGCTGCCCGGGCGGCCGGCATCCCGCTGCTGATCGACGGCGCGCACGTCCCGGGCCTGGCCGAGGACCCGCTGGCCGGCCTGGAGTTCGACGTGTGGGTCGGAAACCTGCACAAGTTCGGCTGCGCGCCGCGCGGCGCCTGCGCCCTCGTGGTGCGCAGCGACAGGCGCGACCTCCTCTACCCGTTGATCGACTCGTGGGGCGCCGAGGCACCCTTCCCCGAGCGCTTCGACACCCAGGGGACCATCGACGTCACCGGCTACCTGGCGGCGCCGACCTCACTGGACTTCATCGAGGACACCTGGGGCTGGAAGACCGCCCGCAGCTACATGGGTGAACTGGCCGACTACGCCGAGCAGATCATCAGCGCGGCCTTCACCGAGCTGACAGGCGAATGCTCCACCGTCGACGTCGGCATGCCCGTGAACGCGTTGCGCCTGGTCCGGCTCCCCGACGGCCTGGCGACCACCCGCCTGGACGCCGACGCCCTGCGCGACCGCGTGGCTGCCGAACTCGGCGTCGAGGCTGCCTTCACCAGCCTCGGCGGCATCGGGTACTTCAGGCTCTCCACCCACGTGTACAACACCGCCGCCGACTACGAGTACTTCGCCGAACGGTGCGTCCCCACGCTGACCGACTGGGCCCGCGAGACCCGCCGCCCGGCCTGAACCGCAACGAGTTGTCGGCGTACGCCTGGACGGGCGTGTCGCTGAGCTTGTGACGCGTTTGGCCGACAGATCGCTCGAGCGGGGCAGCTCTGCAAGCGCCGTGCCCACCAGCGGTCGCACCCGGGCCCGGAGTCAACGTAGGCGGTTGACCAGGGCGAATGCTTCCTCGGTCTTGGGGTGGGTCTTGCCCAGTCGGGTGTCCAGGATCCGGGCGCCCCGGCGTGCGAGGTCCGGTGCCGTCGGGTCGTTCAGCTGGTGCAGGACCCGGGCCTGGAACAGCAGGACGTACCCGATGTACAAGTGGTCCGGCGCGTAGCTGGCCTCGCGGATCCGCAGCGCCCGCGAGATCAGCGGCACTGCCGTGGCGTAGTCGCCGAGGTCGACGTGGACGTTCGCCAGCGCCACCAGGTCGAAGCTCACGTACGGGTCGTTCGGCCCGTACGCCGCCTCGTCGATCCGCAGTGCCCGCTCGGCCAGCGGCTGCGCCGCACTGTGCTCGTCGAGGTTGCACAATATCCGCGCCAGCGTGGCCAGATCCGTGGCGATGGCGGGACTGTTCGCCGGCAGGCAGGAATCGTGGAGGCGCAGTGCGCGTTCGGCCAACGGACGCGCTCTCTCCGGCGCTCCGAGGTCCCGGTGGATCTGCGCCAGAGTGATCAGGTCGAAGCCGACCTCCGCATTCCGGCCGCCGAGCGACTCGTCGATCGCGAGGGCACGTTCGCACAGGGGCAGCGCGACCGAGTAGTCCCCGATCTGGATGAGGAACTCCGACGCCCGCCTCAGCAGCACCGCAGTTTCAGCGGCGCATTCCGCCGGTGGGTCGTCCTTGGTCAGCGCGATGACGTGCGGCAGCAGCTTCTGCCAGCGCGGCCGCGCATCGGGTTCTGCGTGGATGTCCTGCGGCACGGCCGCGAGCAACGCACGACAGAGCAGGACCCGAGCTTCGTTGAGCACGGGGTCCGGCGTCGCGGCCCGGATCGCCGCCTGAACCAACCGGTGCAGCATCAGGGAGGCGTCCCCGCGCCGCGCGAGACCGAGACCGGCCAGGGCGCCGACCGTCGTGTTCCATGCCAGCGGGTCGCCTGCGGGTACGTTCAGCAGGTCGGGGCTGCCGGTGAACAGGTCCAGCGGGATCGGCTCCGGCGCCAGCAGGGCACAAAGCTCCAGCAGCCGTACGGCCTGGGGTTGTTCCGTCTCCAGCCTCCGCACGCTGAGCTGCCACAAGGTCGCGACCACCACCGCCGGCCGGTCGGCGAGCTCGCCCTGCCCGATCATGTCCTCCAGCCGGGACGTGAGCAGGGAGAGGTACTCCTCGGGCGCCGTTTGGTTGTAGCCCATGTACCCGGCTGCCTGCTCCAATGCCAGTGGTAGATCCCCGAGTTGCTCGGAGATCCTGTCCGCCACGGGCGCGGTCATGCCAGGAATACGCCGGACCAGCAGCTCGACCGATTCCCGCCTGGTGAACACATCCAGGTCGATGACGTCGGCTCTGCTCGACCAGCCGCTGACTCGGGTCGTGACGATGACATGGCCGCTGCCCGCCAGGCCGCCCGACGGCAGCGCGTGCGTGAGCGTGCCGGGCTTCTCCCCGTTGTCGAAGATGATCAGCCAGGGCCTGCGGTCCAGCAGCTTGCCGTACACCCTGGGAATGGCCTGGTCGGAGTTCACGTCCGTCAGTCCCAGTTCGCCGGCGAGCGCCACGAACTGCGGTGCCACCAGATCGGGATGCTCGGCGTCCACGAACGCGACAAACCGATACTTCGACAGGTGGCGGTACGCGTACTCGACCGCGAGCTGGGTCTTGCCCACGCCACCCAGCCCGTGCACGGCCAGCATCGCGACGTCGTTCATCGAGGTGAGACGTTGCCGCAACTCCCGGAGCGTGGCGTCACGGCCGGTGAAGTGGGTGTTGCGCGGCGGCAGTCGGTACGCGAAAGGCGTGGGCGGGGCCTGCGTACGGCGGGGAGTCTGCCACAGCCCGATCAGGGCCAAGGGTACGAGGATGAGGAGCACCACCCACGGGTGGACACGCACATGGTCGAGCGGCCCTGGCCAACGGCTTTGACCGGAAGCCGCGTTGAAGGCGAGGCTCCCGACGAACAGCACGAGCAAACCGGCCACAGCGCTGACCAGCGTGCGCCACATGGCTCCCTCTTCGGTAGGGCGGCGACCGTGTCAATCAACAGCCCCTGATCCTATCCCCGGAGCCGTACCGCGCGAGGGGTGTCGTCCCGCGTCGACGGTCCGGCTCTCCGAGGCGTCCTCGATCAGAAGGCGGCGAGCGGCGTCGTGCCCCTGCTCGGGCATCGCCGGGTCAGTGCCAGTCGCTGATCTTCACGTCGCGCGGGGCGGGGGCGCCTTCCCCGGTCTCGAGGAGCTGCTTGAGGCTCATCAGGAAAGTGCCCCACTTGGTGCTGCAGTGGTACATGAACTCGGCCGGATCACGCCAGCCCTCGTGCCTGAACAGCACGATGGTGTAGTCGCCGTCCTGACGCAGGTCCCACTGCACGCTCGTGCCGACCCACTCCGGCGGTCCGTCCACGACGTCCCAGCGCACGAGCCGGCCCGGATCGAGTTCGGTGACCTTCATGTCGAACCCGCCCGGACCGAACCGGAACTCGATCACGCCGCCGAGGTCGGTCTGCCCCGACGTCTTCTCCGTCCACCAGCCGGACAGGCCGTCCAGGGTGGTGAGCGCGTCGTACACCTGCTCCGGAGAGGAGTGCTCGACGCCGATGCGGTGAAGGATGTCTGACATCTCCGTGTTCCCTTCTACTGCGCCTTCTCGGTCTCGTTGTTCGTGTCCTTGCCGCGCTGGATCGTCTCGGCGATGCGCTTGATGCGCTGGAGACGGGAGTCCCAGGCGCTGCCGACGTCGGCGAGCTGGGCGACGGCGCGCGCGAGCTGGGCCTGATCCACGTGGAAGCGCTTCTCGCGGCCGGCTGTGGTCGCGCGGACGAGGCCGACCCGGTCGAGGACGACGAGGTGCTTCGCCACGGCCTGACGGGACACCGGCAGCTGCTCGCTCAGGCTGGTCGCCGTCCCACTGCCTTCGCTCAGCAGCAGGTCGAGCATCCGGCGCCGGGTCGGGTCACCGACCGCCGACCAGAGGTCGTCGTCCACCATCACGCTCATCCACCCGCTCCGACCTTCGCGGCGTACACCGGCAGCCGCGGCAGGTAGAAGTCCCAGCCGGTGCTGTGCTCGGCGTACTTGGCAGCCACCTTCGCCTCGTCCCAGCCGCGCTCACGAAAGCCGCTCTCGGTCATCCGCAGGATCGTGCCCGCCCCGGAGGGCTCGATCTCGAAGACGACCAGGTTGGAGTTGCCCGGGGCGGCCGACTCCCCCTCCTCGTGGGTCCACCGGAAGGAGAAGAGCCTCGGCGGCACGGCGTCGACGACGGTGAACTGCACCCAGGTGCCGCCCTGTGAGCAGTCCCCGAAGCCGATCCGCCCCGCTCCCCCGGGAACGGCCGGGAACTCCGCCTCATCCGGCCACCACTCGCGCAGGTGCTCGGGACTGCTCACCACGTCGAAGACCACCTCCGGTGAGGCGTCGATACGGATCTCCCGCTCGATCGTTCCGAATTCCATGCCCGCAACCTTCCGCAACGTTTGGTTGCGTATCAGCCTAGCCGACCGCTCCGGCATGAGCAACCATTGGTTGCGCAATGGTGTGACCGGGTTCGGCGCCCTGGAGCGCGAAGTACGACCGTCCTCCTGGGACAGCGGCCTCTCGGTCACACCGCCTCGGGCCCTGCGCCTGCCCGCCGGTCAGCAGGAGTGAGAGCGCCCTCGGAGGCCCCGCGCGAGTACGGCGCGGAGCGGGAACCCTTGGTGCTTGTCCGCTCAGGTCCCGGCCAGCAGGGAGTGTCCCAGCGGCGTGAGGCTGTGGAGCACGGCGGTACCGGTGCGGACCGTGTCGATCAGGCCCGCGTCGCGCAGAACGCCCGCGTGCTGGCTGGCCGCGGCGAGGGAGACGCCGGCACGTTCGGCCAGGGCCGTGGTCGTGGCCGGCGTGCGCAGCAGTGCGAGGACTTTCGCCCGGGTGCGGCCCAGCAGCGCCCCCAGTGCTTCCGGCCTGCTGTCCGCCCGTTCGCGGCGGCACATGGGGTAGACGAGGACGGTCGCGGTCTCAGGGCGGTACATCACCAAGGGGCCGGTGGCGAACCACGAGGGCACCAGGAGCAGTCCACGGCCGCACAGCGGAATGTCGTATGTGGAGGGTGAGGGAAGGTGCAGGGTGGGCGGCTCCCATCGCCAGGTGGTGCCCAGGGTGGTCAGAAGGGCGTCGACACCCCCGCGCAGCAGCATCTCGGCCCGTAGCGCGCGATCGGTCAGCGCGTCGCTGCGGATCCTCGGCCACAGCGGAGCGATCGACGCGTCGAAGTAGCGCCGAGTGTCGCTCGCCAGGGTCCGCCGCGCGGCCGGTGAGCCCTGGGCGAGCTCGTGCGCCCATTTGCCGGGCGCGGCCAGGGCGCCGTTCCAGCCCGAGGCGTCCGGGATCCCGAGATCGGTCGCCAACTGCGCCGTGGGAGTCGAGGCGGCTAGGTCGAGCGCGGCGTGGAAGTCGTGCACCGCCGGCTGCAGGAAGAAGTCCGGCACAAAACCCTGCCCGGTGACCAGTTCGGCCAGGACGCCCGCCTGCGCGGTCGCGCCCACACTGTGGGAGCGGCGCCACTGCTCCACGGCCGGGTGCAGCCTGCCGGTGCCGCGGCCGTTGTGTGCGTGGCGCAGGCCCAGGCGCAGGCTCAGCGCGGTCTCCGAGAGCGCATTGGCCGCCGGAGCGAGGGTGATCTGTCGCAGGTCGGCGGCGGTGAAGTGTAGGCGGATCACGCCAACCGATTATCGGCCCGTCGGACCCTTTCGCACAGGGGTGAAAGGCAGTGCGCCGCGCGGAAGGACAGGCCAGGCTCCGGGTGTCCGTCCAGCCGACCTGCCCGCCCCACCCGCCCCACCCGGCCGACCCGCCCTGCCGGCCGACAGGCCCGACCGGCGGGCCCGGCCGAACCGCCTGGTCGATCCGCCTGCTCGATCCGCCTGGCCGATCGGTCCACCCCGTCGAAAGGAACGCAACGATGCCCCGCAACCGCAACCATGTCCGTACGGCCTGCCTCGCCGCCGCAGCCGTGTTCACCACCGTGTGCGCGGCGCCCGGCCCGGCCGCAGCCCGGGACCTGCCCGACACGTACGTCGTCTCGCGGCAACCCGGTGTCCTGCCCGAGGGGATCACCATCGCCCCGGGCGGCACGATGTACGTCTCGTCCGACGGTACCGGCGCCCTGTACCGCGGCCACATCGGCGACCCGGCCCTCACCACCTTTCCCGCCCGCGGCCTGGAGGACCGTCCCAGCTCACTCGGCGTTCACACCGATCGCGCGGGACGCGTCCTCTCCGTGGGCGGCGCCACGCTGACCGTCCACGACGGCCACGGCCGGCTGCTGGCCACCCGCACCGCCCGCAGCGGACCGCTCGGTGCTCCCCACCTCAACGACCTCGTCGTGACGAAGGACGCCGTGTACGTGACCGACTGGGCCAACCCCGTCATCCACCGGGCACAGCTGAAGGGCGGCATCGTCGGCCCGCTCGAACCCTGGCTCGACATACGCAGCGCCCTCCCCCAGTTCCCGGCACAATACTGGCTGTTGAACGGCATCGTCGCGAACGAGGACGGCACCGCCCTGCTGGTGGCGTCCAACGGAACCGAGGCGGTCTGGCGGATCGGCACGGCCGATAAGGAGATCGACCAACTCTCCCTCGACGAGCCGTCCTTCGGCCCCGACGGCATGGTTCTGCACGGCCACACCCTCTACTCCGTGCTCAACTACGGCGCACCGCACGGCGTCTACATCGCCGAACTGGACGACGACCTGCGCACGGGCAAGGTCACCCATCGCATCACCGGGGAGCGCTTCGACCTGCCGACCACCCTCGCGCGCCACGGGTGCCGCCTCTACGTCGTCAACAGCCAGCTGGACCAGCCGCCGGGCCGCCCGCCGTACACGGTGAGCGCGATCGACGACCCCACGTGCGACACCCCTTGATGACACGACAGCGTGACCGGGCCCGGCAACGGGGCCGTTCGTGTTCCGAATTCTTTGCGCGTCAGCCGTGAAGAGCCGCTAGCCGATCTGTTCGGCCAGGGCCAGGATGATGCCTGAAGGGCCGCGGAGGTAACAGAGGCGGTAGATGTCCTTGTACTGCGCTACCTCGCCGAGCAGTTCGGCGCCATGAGCGCGCAGGCGGGCGATGGTGTCGTCGATGTCGTCGACGGCGAACATGACCCGGTGCAGGCCCAGCGTGTTCGGCGCCGGGTGGTGCGAAGCGTCACCGATCGCCGCGGGACGGTGGTACTGCGCGAGCTCCAGCTTGCTGTGGCCGTCCGGAGTCCGCATCATCGCCATGTCACTGCGAACTCCGTCGAGCCCGACGGCCTGGTCCGCGAAGAGGCCCTCGATCTGCGCCCTGCCTTCGACCTCCATGCCAAGTTCGGTGAAGAAGGCGACGGCGGCGTCCAGGTCTTCGACAACGATGCCCACGTTGTCCATCCTCTGAAGCGTCATGACGGTTCTCCCTCTGCGTTGCGGCAGCCCTTTGGAACCACCGGTATACCGAGGAAGGAGCCAGCGGCCATTCCCGACACCCATGAATGGGCCGAGTTCCTGAGGCCCCTTTCTGGCCTCGGCCTGAGTGCCGACCTCACAGAACGAGAACCATCGGGCCAAGGGAGACGATCTGAACCAGGGAGGGCCTCCGATGTCACTGGAGATACTCCCCGACCGAGACGGGCGGGAAGTTGTCTTCGAGCGACGCGCCATCGGCTCATGAACCGCCTCAAGGCGATCGGGCACGGGACAGCGACGTGGCCTGACACCCCACGTCGCTTCCGCCGGCCGAGCACGTGATCAGCTGTTGGACCCGCAGAACATCCGACAGGCAGGCACTAGCCCGATGCCTTGCGATCAGCCCCCGTAGCCGCCCTCCTCCATGGCACCGCCGGCGGCACCGTCGCCGTCACTGTCACCGCCGCTGACGCCACCGTCCTGAGCACCGCCGTCCGCGGTGTCATCGCTGTCGGCACCGCCGTCCCCGGTGCCACCGTCGTCGGCACCGCCCGAGCCGATCTGGGCGCCGACGGCGTCCAGCGCGGTCGTCACCGGCTGGAAGAACGTCTCCCCGCCCGAGGTGCAGTCGCCGCTGCCACCCGATGTGAGGCCGATCGCGCTTCCGTCCCGGGTGAACAGGGCACCGCCGCTGTCGCCGGGCTCCGCGCAGACATCGGTCTGGATGAGCCCAGAGACTGTGCCCTCGGGGTAGTTGACGGTGGCGTTGAGGCCGGTCACTTGGCCGTCCCGAAGACCGGTCGTGCTGCCCATGCGGAACACCTGCAGGCCGACCGCCGCATCGGCCGCCTGCTTGATCTCTACGGTCTGGCCGTCTCCGACGTCCACAGCGCTCGGGGCTTGGGCGTTCGGGTCGTTGTAGGTCGCGAGTGCGAAGTCGCCCGCACCCGGGAAGACGGCTTCCTGTACCGTCGCGATCGGCTGGCCGTTCTGCTGCTCGGACCACTGTTCGAAGGCGACGCCGCAGTGTCCTGCCGTCAGGAAGCCGGGCCGGCCGTCCTGGGTCGTGACATTGAACCCGAGCGAGCAGCGCGAGCCGCCGCCGAAAATGGCGTCCCCGCCCTCGATGAAGGGCTTGAACTCCCCCTTCGACTTCTGGATGCGGGCGACGCCGTCGCCCAGCGCGCGGACGGCGTTATCCACTGTGTCCCAACGCTCACCGGTGACCGTACGGTCGGCGGTGACCAGGATCTGGTTCGTCCTGGGGTCGACGGCCCAGGCGGTGCCCGGGACCGACGCCTTGCCGCGGAGAGAGTTCATCGCGGAGGCGAGTGCGGAGAGGTTGTTCTGCACGCTGCGCGCAACGGCGCCGGCCCTCTCGACATCGGCGTCGGCCTTGTTGTCGTCGCCTACGACGTTGACGACGAGCTGTTGCTTGTCCGCGTCGTAGTAGGCACCGCCGTAGGAGTCGCCGAGCTGCTTGCCGAGCCGCTGAACGAGTCCCGCGGCTGAGGCGGCGCTCATCTTTCTCGGCGAGCCCGCCTGCTCCCCCGCTCCGTCCTGCGAGGCATTGGCCTGCGGCAGCAGGATCGCCGCCGCGGCGATGCCCACCGCCCCGGCTCCCGCGAGAACGGCCTTCCGCTTGGGTATTCGCCTGTGACTCAAAGCTTCGCCTCCTGCTGTGGGGGTACGGACTGCGATCGCTGAAGGAGCGACCGCCGGGCACGTGTCCGGCCTTTCATACGGATGGAGGGGCGGGCTCCGTTCATCGCCTCAGCAAGGAATTACCCAGGGCGGAGTTGCCTTCGCGAACACATCGTCACAGAAGGGGAGCAGCCGCTCTGAGATGCACCGGTGTCGGGAGTCAAAGTCCTGGGGCAGCGACGCGCGCCGACGAACGGCGTTCGGTTGGGGTGAACTCGTACGCCTTCGCGGAACGCCCGACCGAACCCGATGGCGCCGGAGACACCCCCAGCGACCCGCGCCCGCCCGAACGGGCCGACCGCTCAGTTTCCCCACGGGAAGGCAGGGAGCCTGTTTTCAGTAGGGCTGGTGACGCGTCTCGCCCCGGGTCGAGCCGGGGCGGAGGCCCTGGGGCATGATGCCCTCGTGCCCACCATGGTTGTTGAGATCCACGTGCCGATGCTGCCGACGCCCGCTCTGCCGGACGGCTCCTACCCGTTTCCCTGGATCGAGGAGGTCGAGGACTTCCTGTCTGGTCTCGAGGACCAAGGTGGTGTGGAAGTCTTCGACGAGGCAGAGGAGGACGGGGACGCCTACGTCTTCTTCCTCACCGGAGCCGGTGAGGGGGACCTGCTGGCGGCGGCGTCCCGCGTGGCCACGCTGCCCGGGGTCCCCGCGGGAACCGTCGCGGTCCTCAGTAACGACGAGGCCGAACAGTTCGGCCTGGGACGACGGGTGCCCCTTCCACTGCCCGCACCCTGAAAGCGGTGCGGAGCGTCCGCCCGGCGCCCCCGTCGCGCAGCAGCGGGCCACAGCTGGAACCGAGGCCCGTGGCTCCTGTTGCCGTCCCCCTGGTCCCGGCACGAGCTGCAGGTTCGACGGCCGCGCGTGGCCACCCGGTGCGACACACAAGCGGACCGAATCGAAGAGGCAGAGAAGCCACGTCCTCCAAATGCACCAGCGGCGTCTGCACATGGTGCAGGCGCCGCCGGAAGCAGGATCGGAACTCAGCCGCGGATGATGTTCTCGGCCTGTGGGCCCTTCTGGCCCTGGGTGATGTCGAACGTCACCGTCTCGCCCTCGGTCAGTTCGCGGTACCCGTTGCCGGAGATGTTGGAGTAGTGAGCGAAGACATCCGGTCCCCCTCCGTCCTGGGCGATGAAGCCGAAGCCCTTCTCGGAGTTGAACCATTTCACGGTGCCGCTGGCCATGCTCGTCCTTCTGGTCAGTTCAATGGTGGACCGGGTTCGGGCCACCCCGGGCTTCCCCATCGGACGCCCGAACCAGTCCTCCCCCCAGACCCTCGCACCTACACTCATTCATCCGATCGTGTTCGAACTCAGCGCCCGCGGACAGCAGGCCATAGGGGCCTCGATCGGCGGTCTCACCGAGCAGGTCGCGGCCGTGCTCTCGCAATCGCCGGTCGCCGAGTAGTCCACGTCGCGCAGGCGCTCGGACGGATCGCGGCTACAGTACGCCGAGTGCCGCACCGCAGGCGTCGATGGCACAGCCCTTGCGGTCGGCGCCTTCCACGACGACATCACCGCGCCCTGGTCTGCCGGACGGACGCGGTCCGGGTTCCCGCTCGACCGACCGAGCTCATCCGCCGCTGTGCCGCAGCCCTCGGCGTGACGGCCGGCCCGGCCCTCACCGCGGCCGCCGCCATCAACCTGGTCCGGCTCGGGGTGCTCGGTCTCTTCCTGTTCCGGGGCCCGTACCTGCTGTACGGACTGGTGGACGCGGCCGGCTTCGGCAGCTGGCTGTACGGAAGTCGATGCGAACCGCGCAGCGGGCGCATAGCCCGTTGAACCAGCGCGCTGCTGCGGGTTGGATGGCCCGTATGCGGAACATCGTGGTCATCGACGCCCCGTCCAATC
Source organism: Streptomyces sp. HUAS YS2 (assembly GCF_033343995.1). Taxonomy (NCBI): domain Bacteria; kingdom Bacillati; phylum Actinomycetota; class Actinomycetes; order Kitasatosporales; family Streptomycetaceae; genus Streptomyces; species Streptomyces solicathayae. The sequence goes on from NZ_CP137573.1 coordinate 108,822, forward strand.
TCGGTCTGCGCCCGCCGGCGCCCGGCACGGTCCCCGGGTGCTACAAGCTCGCCGGAGCGCTGCGCGAGAACCGGATCGTGCAGCGGTTGGGCGCGCAAGACGGCGGGGTCGTCGTGCCTCCCCGATACGACCGGGGCGACTGGCAGGAAGGCGACGGCGTCTTCAACGCGGCGGCGCTCGCCGCGTACACGCCGAAGCTCGCGGACCGGATCCAACACCACGTCCAGGCAGGCGACTTCGCGCTTGTGCTGGGTGGCGACTGCTCCATTCAGCTCGGGGCTGCGCTCGCACTGCGCCGGCTCGGGCGGTACGGTCTCGCGGCGATCGACGCCTCGCACGACTTCCGCCACCCGGGCAACTCCGACCGGGTCGGCGCGGCCGGTGGCGAGGAGTTGGCCCTGGCGACCGGTCGGGGCCAGGACGACCTCACGGACCTCGAAGGCCGGCGGCCGTATCTGCGCGACGAGGACGTACGGCTCTTCGGCATCCGCGACGAGTTCGAGGAGGATGTCGCCGAGCTGCGGGAGCTGAAGGTACCGGTCGTCACGGTATCTGAATTGCGCGAGCGAGGCCCTGCGGACGTCGCCGCGGACGTCGCGCAGAGCCTGGAGAACGACGCGCTCGACGGCTTCTGGGTCCACCTCGACGCCGACGTCCTCGACCCCACGGTCATGCCGGCCGTTGACAGCCCCGACCCCGGCGGCCTGCTGCCCGACGAGGTGACCGCGCTTCTGCGGCCGTTGATCCGCTCCCCGCGCTGCGTGGGCCTCAACATCACCATCTACGACCCCGACCTCGACGCGGACGGCTCCGCAGGCCGCCTCCTGACGGATCTCGTGGTGGCGGCGTTCACGGCGTCCTGACGCCACTGGTCCGGGGCGGGGTGCGTGGGCGACCTCCGGCGAAGGCCGCGTCCATGACGTGGAGCGCGTGGACGGCGGCTCTGGTGCTGCGCAATTGCGTGGTCCTGGCCGCGAACCACTCGGCAGCGCCGATGCGCCGCGCCGCCGATGGTTCGCGGCCCGTCGTGGTACTCCCTCAGGAAGTCCTCTGGTTGAAGCCGCCGGGGGCGTCTTTCTGGCTCCGCCGGCTCGGTTCGTCCTCCATGGAGTCGGGTGCGGCTGCCTCTGACCGGCGTCCCGTCAAGCCGGACACGCCGACGGCCAGCGCCCAGGCCAGGAGCGGGAAAGCGGCGACGCGTTCCATGCCTCCCATTCCGAGTCCGAGGTAGTGGTGGGAGAGGAAGAGGCCGAGGGCCGTCGCCGCCGCGAATCCGAGGAGGGCGGTCGCCCAGCGGCTCGCAGGGCTTGCGGCGAGCCCGAGTCCGGCTAGCAGCAGACCGATGTTGCCGGTCGCCATGATGAGCAGGGCGCCGAGGACGTGCATGTTCTCGTCGGCGTCCGCAGGGGCCAGTCCGGCGAGGACGAATCCGACACCGGCACCGGCCAGCAGCAACCGGGCCGCGACTGCGGCCGGGCCCCTGCGCCACACGGCGCGCCCGGTCAGGACGACACCGACGACGAGCAGGGCGCCCAGCACGACGAACGACGTGTTCATCAGGCCGTGTTCGGGCGAGCAGACGTACCGTGGCTCGGGCTCGGGCTGGAGGGCGCAGTGGACGTTCCCGAGGTCGCTGATGTTGTTCCCCGCCCAGCTGTACGGCTCCGCCCAGGCCGATTGAACGATCACGTGGACGACGAAGAACTGCACCACACCCACGATCCACGCTGTATACCCGAACCGACCTCTCACCCGTCCCCCTCAGTCGCACGATTCCCGTGCACTCAGCAGACCACGAGACTCGGTTCCGATCACTCCGACGAGCCCCCGCAGCAGGGTGGGGCAATCCCCACCAGGCCGAATCCTGGCTCTGCGCCTCGGTGTTGACGTCCGAATCGGCCGGGCGCGCGCCTACCGCCGTCAGGTCACCCCGCGTCGTCCAGCAGCCGACGGTGGAGGAGCACCAGATTGCCGGCGCCTCATTCCGTCATGAGTTCTGAGCGCGGTTGTGCAGTTCGATGGCCAGCGGTGTGGCGGTGAACATGGAGGAGTAGGTGCCGACCGCGAGGCCGATGAGGAGGGCGAGGGCGAAGTCGGTGAGGGAGTCGCCGCCGAGGACCGCCAGCGCGGTGAGGATGAATGCCGCGCCCATGCCGGTGTTGACGGTGCGGGGCAGGGTCTGCAGGAGTGCCTGGCTGGTGATGCGGGAGAAAGGTGCCTTGCGGTCGCGGCGGCTGAGTTCTCTGATCCGGTCGAAGACGACGACGGAGTCGTTGACGGAGTAACCGATGACAGTCAGGAGCGCGGCGAGGAAAACGCCGTCGATGGGTTTGCCGAGCCAGGCGAAGATGCCGATGAGGATCACCACGTCGTGGGCGAGGGCGGCGACCGCGGCGGTTCCGAACAGCAAGCGGAACCGTGCCGCGAGGTAGATGAGTTGGGCGCCCAGGGCCACGGCGAGGGCGATGAGTGCGCCTTGGCGTAGTTCCTTGCCGAGGCTGGGGCCGATGGCTTCGTCGCGGATCTTGTTCGCGTTCCGTGTCAGATCGCCGACGGTTTCGGTGATCTCGGCTGCCTGTGTGTTGCTCAGTTGGTGGGTGCGTACGGTGAGTTGGTTGTCGCCGGAGGTCTGGACGACGGCTCGGGGGAATCCGGCGTCGGTGAGGGCTGTGCGCACCTGGTCGGGGTTGACGGGGGTGGCGGTGGAGTACTCGATGATGCGCCCGCCGGTGAATTCGATGCCGAAGTCGAGGCCGCGCAGGGCGATGCCGGCGACGGCCAGGACGAGCGCGGCGAGGGAGGCGGCGAGCCATCGGCGGGGGTGGCGCATCAGGTGGGGGTTTCTGCGGCTGAGACGGTCGCGGACGGCACCGGTGTGAGCGATGCCCGTGAGGCGAGGGCGTCGACGCACGAAGGTGCGGGCGAGGGCCCACTCAGCGAGCGCGCGGGTGATGACCAGGGCGCTGAGCATGGATGCGAGGACGCCGATGCCCAGGGTGACCCCGAAGCCCCGGACGGGTCCGGACGCGAGGAAGAACAGCAGGCCGGCGGCGATCAGGGTGGTGATGTTGGAGTCGGCGATCGCGCTGAAGGCGCTGCGGAATCCCGCGGTCAGCGACGACCGTGAGGTGGGGCGGTGGCGCACGGCGTATTCTTCGCGGGCGCGTTCGAAGACGAGGACGTTGGCGTCGACCGCCATGCCGATGGCCAGGACGAACCCGGCAAGACCCGGGAGGGTGAGGGTGGCGCCGAGGGCGGCCAGGGCGGCGTAGGAGATGAGGCCGCAGCAGGCCAGTGCCACGGCGGCCAGGGCTCCCATGAGCCGGTAGACGGCGCTGATGAACAGCGCGGTCAACGCGGTGCCGATGACGGCGGCCCAGGCGCTGGCTGTGATGGCTTGAGCGCCCAGGGTGGGTCCGACGGTGCGCTGCTCGACCGTTTCGACGGGGACGGGCAGGGCACCGCCGTTGATGAGCAGGGCCAGTTCCTTGGCTTCGTCGGCGCTGAAGGATCCGGTGATCTGGGTGGAGCCGCCGCTGATGCCCGAGCCGCAGCCGACCGAGGGGTCGACCTGCGGGGAGGAGATGATCTTGTGGTCGAGGACGATGGCGAGCCTGCGGGACGGGTCGCCCGCAGCGTGGCAGGCGGCCTGGCCGGTCAGGCGGGCCCACCCGTCACGGCCGGGGCCTTTGAAGTCGACGGTGACGTGCCATCCGGCGCCGCCCTGCTGGTCGAAGCGGGCGGTGGCTTCCTTGACCTCGTTGCCGGTCAGCGAGGGTGAGGGTGTCTGCAGGCGCAGGAGCTGGCCGGACTCGTCGGCCAGGACGTGCTGGCGGGGCCGTTTGGGCAGCGGTTCAGGAGTGTCGTCGGCGCTGTTCGCGGTGCCGACCACCTGGTGGAAGGTGAGCTGAGCGGTACGGCCGAGGACGTCGGCGGCCTCGCTCGGGTCCTGGACACCGGGCAGCTCGACCACGATCCGATTGCTGCCGGATCGCGCGATGGTCGGTTCGGCGACACCGAGTGCGTCGATACGGCCACGCAGCACCTCCACGATGCGGTCGGTGGTCTCAGTGTCGGCGTCGGCGTCATCGGTGGCTGTGGCGTCGGCGGTGGCGGTGGGTCGGGTTTCCAGAACGATCTGCGTGCCGCCGCGCAGATCAAGCCCAAGTTGGACCGGCACGGTGAGCGCGATGTACAGGGACAGGGCGACGGCAGCGAGGGCAAGCAGCCCTCTGATGCGCAGGGATCGGTTCACAGGGGGCCTCCGGCAGGCACACCGCGGCCAGGTCAGTGGCTGCGGTCAGGGAAAAAGAGAAGGGTGTGCGTCAGGTGCCTGACAGCGGAGGTGGTGCACGCAGCGGGTGGCAGTCCGCCGACTGAGTGGAGGTGGGCAGGCGCGTCGCAGGCAGCGGTGAGGACGCATACCGCGGCGGGCTGTCGGCTGTGCAGCATGGGGTGGGAGTGGCGGGGGCGGGCGGCGAAGGTCGTTCGCCGGTGGTGTCGCGATGGCTTCGGGCCGCGGCGCTGTGTACGGCGGAGTGTCCGTCGTCCGCGTAAGGTCCGCTGCCGGCCTGCAGTGCCCCGGCAGCGAGCACCGCACCATCCGGTACCTGAGGGTTGCCGTGCGTCGGCGGGCTGAGCAGGGCGGTGAGGACGGCAAGGAGGACCGCGATCACCGCTGCCGGGCCGAGGCCACCGCTGCGCGGGACGGTGTGAGGGACGGTGTGCGTGGAGCGGGTCATGCCCCGTCCCCCCTTCCTCGGTGCGCTCGGTGTGGCTGTTTCGGCAGCGGGCTGTGGGGCCTCAAGGTCCCGGCTGGGGAGTGGGCAGCTGGGATCCTTGAGGCGGTCTGGACGGGTCAGGGCTCGATGAGGCCGGCCCGGATGGCGTAGCGGGTGAGCTCCAGTCGGTTGCGCAGGCCGAGTTTCTGCAGGAGGTTCGCCCGGTGCCGGTGGACGGTTTTGATGCTGATGAAGAGCATCTCGGCGATCTCCTTGGAGGAGTGGCCCTCGGCGACGAGCTTGAGCACCTCCTCTTCCCGGGGGGTGAGGACCTTGTCGGGAGGTTCCTCGCCGTGGCGGACGCGGTCGAGGTAGTTGCGGATGAGGGCGGTGACCGCGCCCGGGTAGAGGAAAGGCTCGTCGCGCATGGCGGCCCGGCAGGCGGCGACCAGGTCGCGGTCGGCCACGGACTTCAGCACGTATCCGCCGGCGCCGGCCTTCAGCGCTTGGAAGAAGTACTGCTCGTTGTCGTGCATCGTCAACATCAGCACGCGCAACCCCGGTTTGAGCGCGAGGAGTTCCGGTGTGGCCTGCAGACCGGTCATGCGGGGCATGGAGATGTCGAGCACGGCGAGGTCGATGTCGTGGGTGCGGGCCAGGGCGATGGCCTCCGCGCCGTCCCCGGCCTCGGCGACGACCTCGAGGTCCGGTTCACGATCGAGGATGAGCCGCACACCGCGACGCACCAGCGCATGGTCGTCGGCGAGGAGAATACGGATCATCTGCGTCTCGCTCATGCTCATGGCTCTCTGGGGTCGGGCACGGTCAGTCGGATCTCTGTACCGGCCTTCGGCTGGGAGGCGATCTCCAAGGTGGCCCCGATGAGCAGGGCCCGCTCACGCATTCCGCGGATCCCCGCACCTTCGCGCGCGACCCCTGTTCCGCGGCCGTCGTCAGCCACGGCCAGGACCACCACGCCGTCCGTGTGGCGCAGGCTCACCTCGACCCGGTCTGCCTCGGCATGGCGGGCAGCGTTGGTCAGAGCCTCCTGGGCGACGCGGTACAGCACCAGTTCCGTTTGCTGATCCAGGGAGGGCAGGTCGGCGTCGAAGCGGCGCAGCACGCGCAGTCCGGTGTGGGTGGCGAACTCGGTGCTCAGCGAGGTCAGAGCGCTGACCAGGCCGAGATCGTCCAGCACGCCGGGCCGCAGGCGCCGCGCCAGGCGGCGTACCTCGTCCAGGCTCTCCCGGGTGATCTCCTGAACCTGCCGCAGCTCACCGCGCAGGGGGTCGTCCGCCTCGTCCGCCGCCCGCTCCAGCGAGAGCAGGATCGCGGTCATGCTCTGACCGACCTCGTCGTGGAGCTCCTGGGCGATGCGACGCCGTTCGCCTTCCTGCGCAAGCAGGACGCGCGCGCTGCTGGTGGCACGCTCGTGCTCCAGCCTCTCGAGCATGGCGTTGAAGGTGCGGATGAGGTCCTCGACCTCGCCGCGGCCGTGCACAGGCAGCCGCTGACCCGGGCGGAGCAGGTCGACGGTGGTCATCAGCTTCGTGAGCCGGCCCAAAGGGCTCAGTCCGATCCGCAGCAGGGCCGCATTGGCGACCAGCATGACCGCCAGGCCGGCCACGAGGATGACCGCCTCGGTCAGCAGAACCGGCACCGAGACGGTCACCGGGGCCCACAGCAACAGCGCGGTGGCGGTACCGAGCACCATCGCGTTGAGCGCGAAGATCCGCCAGAACAGGGACACAGGGATGACGCCTTCCTTCGTGACACGGCTTTGCCTCTACTGTCGGTCACCGCGCACCCCAAGCGTGAAATGCGGCCACTGATCTTGACCGGCCCGCCGCCAGCCTGCCCGTCGGGCACTCCTTTCGTCGATGGGTTCCAATGCCCATTTCCGGACCATGGACTGCCCCCAGCGCGATGGGCCCTGGGACTCCCACAGATGGGTATCGCGCCCGATGGGATCTACGCGGCGTATCGCTCACGGTGGGGGCATGACACACAGAACGTGATCCCGGCCTCCCGGCCCTCGCCACTCGCCACTCGCCACTCGCCCCGAGCCGGGCCCCGCCCCCTCACACCGCGTACCCGTACACCCACCGTCTTGTGTGGAGAAATGGACCCACCATGTCGCTTGACACGCCCCGGACCGAGTCTCGTCCCGAGCGACTGACGGCGCACGAGGCCCGCCAGCGCCTCGAACACGAACGCAACTCCCGACTGACACAGCTGCAGGCCATCGATGAGGCCGGGCACGGATCAGAGGAACAGATGCTGTCAGCGCAGAAGGACACCATCAAGCGCGTCATCAAGGAGATCGAGGACGCCTTCACCCGCGTCCACGACGGCAGCTACGGAATCTGCCAGGGCTGCGCCACGCCCATCCCGGTCGAGCGCCTGGAAATCCTGCCCTACACGCGGTTCTGCGTCCCCTGCCAGCGCACCACAGCCTGCGCCTGACAACCGCCCGCCCAGTCTCCCTCTCCCGCCCTGTCTCCTTCTCCCGCCCTGCCCAAGGGGTGATGTGATGAACCACCAGATCATCGGCGACCGCAACACGACCCTGTCCAACGAGGACCTCGATGCGCTACGCGAAAACCTGCACGAGCAGCGCCTTTTCCGCCAGGACCAGCTGCGGCAGATCGCCGGCGCCGCCACGCCCCGCACGGACGCGCTGCTCGCCCGGCGGGCCGCCTCCCAGTTCGAGGTACGGCTCAAGCTCGCCGCCTCCGCCCGCATGGTCCTCGCCGACGTCGAAGCGGCCCTCACGCGCATGGACCAGGGCCGCTACGGCGCCTGCCATCTGTGCCGCAAGCCCATCGCCCGCGAGCGCTTGATGATCGTGCCGCAAGCCCGCTACTGCGCCCGCTGCCAGCAAGTCAGGGAGGCAGGACGATGACCACGCCGCACCGGCCCTGGCCCTTGCACCGCCAGTGCTCCGGCATCGCCCTCGACCTCGGCAGCGCACGCACCCGTGCCTGGATCTCCGGCCGAAAGACCGTCGTCGACGTGCCCACGGTGACCTTCCCCGGCAACGGCGCCATCTACCCCATCCAGCGCGGCACGATCGTCGACACACCCGGAACCGCCCGGATGCTCGACCGCCTGCTCGGCCACCGCCTGCCCCGCTTCGGCCGCCGCCTGATCGTCCTGACCTCCCCCGCTCTGGGCGGAGTCGCCTTTCGGAACGAGGCTCGCATCGCGGTCGAGGTCCTGCGGCCGTCCACCGTGCTGACCGTCCCCACCGCGCGAGCCGTGGCCATGGCTGCCGGCGCCGACCTGACCCGTCCCCTGCTCGTCGTGGATCTCGGCGCCCACCTCACCGAGGTCACCCTTCTCACCGACGGCGCGGTGACCGACGCCCGCCACACCGCCCTGGGCACCAGCGACCTCGCCAGCCTCACCCGCCCCACGCAGATCACCGACGCCGTCGTCGCGATGGTGACCACGATGCTTGAACAGGACTCCACTTCCCAAATGCTCGACGCCCTGCAGGCAGGCGCCCTCCTGGCCGGCGGGGGCGCGTTGCGCCCCGACATCACCGACCGCCTCACCCAACAGCTGCACGCCTCCGCCAGGCCAGTGCCCGCCCCCCACAACGCAGCGGTCCGCGGCGCCGCAACAATTCTGGACGCCGCGCGCACCCACCCCTCGACCACGGGGAGCCTCGCACCCGCAGAGCACCGCTTCTGAACGCCCGCTGAACTGCCACCACCTTGGTCAACCCCATCGAACTGGGGAGGCCACCTCAGCACCGACGGAGCCTGAGCGGCCTGTGGCTGTCTGCCCGGCAGCCGAGAACCGATCGGCGATCAGCTGACGTGGGCAGCGATGGTTCGCCCACACGGCAGGGACTCGGTTTGCGACGTGTCCAACTCCAGGTCACCAAGACGAACAGGCGGCCGATGTATGGCCGAGCCTCGCTGCCCGTGCTGAGAGCCCTCCTCCCCCAGCCGTAGTCATCACGGAAGCGCGGTCACAGCCAGAATCCGGGATCGGCATCAGGGGCCGTTCCGCGTCCCCGGTATGCAGGCGCCTGCCTGCGGAGGGAAACTGAAAGGGGCCGTCCGATCTTCGTCCGGAGGGAAGATGAGCCAGCAGCAGGAACTCTCGAACGAGCTGAAGCTCGCCTACGAACAGAACGCGGCCGACTTCGCCGTCCTGAACCAACGCCTGCAGGCGCTTCAGGAGACCGCGAAGGCACGCCTGGCGGACGCCGGGCTGGATCTGCTCCCCAGCATCGACTTCCCCTGTCTCGTGTGCCCCTGCCCCGGCTACTCGCGCGACCCGTCGATCCCCTCGACCGGCTGTATCTGCAACGACCCGGCCCACACGCACTACCCCGTCTGACCGAACTCCGCCGTTCCCCGCCCCTCCGCAACGGGCGGTGACCCGCGGATCAGGGCGGCAGCGCGGTACTGGTTTCCATCGCGGGGCGGCGGTCAGGCAATCGGCGAGATCCGCGCCGATCTCGACGACGAGCTCCGCCCCACGACTGGGCAGATCGTGTCATCGACGAGCTGCTGACCGAGGCCGAGACCCGGATCATCGTCGCCGAGACCATCACGACGGCCACCGACGGCTATGCGCCGCACTCCCCCGGGCCCCTGGACCAAGTTGCCGCCTTCAACCGCGCGACCGACCTCGTCACCACAACCGCAGTTGCAGTACTAGGCCGGGCCCAGTTCCGGGTCGCGGGTTTCGTGGACTTCCCAGTGGCCCAGGCGGTCCGTGAGGGCCGCTCGGCGGCGGGCCAGGAAGACGAAGGCAGCGACGGCGGTGGTTGCGGCGGCTGCGGTCGTGGACAGTGCGGCGCCCCAGGACATCGGGACCATCAGGACGTAGGTGGCGAGGGCGTAAGACAGCAGCAGGCCGCCGAGCCAGGGCCAGTGGGCGCCTGGCAGCACGGTGGTGGGGGTGGGGGCGAGGACGGTACTGCGGTTCGGATCTGGCTGTACGGGGGTCGCGGCGGCGAGGATGCGCTCGAAGTCGGCACGGTCCAGTTCCAGCCACGCCACTTCGCCTTCGTCGGTGACGAAGACGACCGGCTGGTTGTTCCTGATCAGGCGCCAGTTGCGGGCGCCGCACAGCCAGCCCGGCCGTTCGCCCATGGTGGCCGCGAGCAGGGCGAGCGCGTGGGGCGGGCCGCCGCGGTTCGCGGCCAGTACCTCGGTGCCGTCCTCCAGTGCGAAGCACAGCTTGTGGTCCGAGGTCACGCGGACGGTGCCGTCGATGTCTCCGAGCGACACGTGGTCGCCGCGCCGGGCCGAGGTGACGCTGGCCCGGACGGCGGGCAGGGCCGACCCGGCGGCCGCGTCCTCGCGGAGGGTCCGGGCGGCGGCGTCGGCCTTCGGGGCGTACCAGGTCACGCGCATGACCCAGACGAACAGCAGGAGGCCGCCGGGAACGAAGGCGGTCACCGTGAGATAGGGCGGCAGGGAGAACGCGAACGGAGAGTCCTTCTTCGCGTACCGGCCGAGCTGGCCGGTGTAGTCGATCACACCACCGAGTTCGGGTGCCGAGGGGGCGTACAGGACGATCGTGGGTCTGGGTTCGCTGCGCCTGCTTCCTCCCTGCACCGGGTAGTGGCCGTTGCGCACCTCGACCCGCCCGGTGACCCGGTGACCGTCCGGGGCGAGGACGGGGACTTCGACCGTCACGTCACCGCTGAACATGTCGACTCTCGGGTCGTCCCTCGTCAGCCGGTGAGTGGCGACGATCGTGCCCTCGGCGGTTTCGGCGCCGGCCTTCTGTATCGCGGCGATGCGCCTGAGGTCGTCACCGTCCGGCCGGATCGCCAGCTCGGTCGCCACGGCCAGGGAGGGCAGTATCACGGCCACGCCCAGCAGCCACGGTGTGATGCGGCGGATCCACTGCGACTCGACGGGCAGGCGCGCGGGCGGTGGCGTGGGATCGGCCTGCCGAGGGGCCGCAACGCGGACCGGCCGGGAACCCGACCACACCCATACGGCGCCCAGGACCAGAGCCACGGCCCCGAGTACGGCCACGTCCGGCCGGTACACGGACATGCCCGCCCGCAGCAGCAGTGTCCAAATCGCCAGCACTGCGAACAGCAGCCCGCCCTCATACGAAGTCCAGGTCAGCCAGGTGCTTCTCGCCATGATCACGGACTGTACCAACGCCGCTGCGCGGGGCGGCAAATGGACCGACTTGGGTGGTGATGGTCCGAATCGCGGGCCACTTCGCCCGGGTCGAACCCCGGCTGCGGGCCGGGCGGTTGGTGCTGGGGCTGCTGTCGGCCTTGCCCCGCAAGAACTGCTGGACGATCGCGGAGCGGGCGGGGGAGAAGTCCCGGCACTGCATGCAGCATCTGCTGTGCAGGGCGTCCTGGGACGCCGATGCGGTGCGTGACGATGTGCGCGAGTACGGCGTGGAGCATCTCCACGACGAGGAGGCGGTCCTGGTCGTGGACAAAACCGGCGACATGAAGAAGGGCACCCGCACCGTAGGGGGCCAGCGCCAGACACGCACCCGCACTGGTCCGGACGACCTAGGGCCTGTCCGCAATGTCAGCTAGGGAGCCATAGTCGCAGGCAGGCGAGGGTGACCAGGGCTTTGTAGTGGCGGGCTCGTTTGTCGTAGCGGGTGGCGAGGGCCTTGTTCTGCTTGAGCCGGTTGAAACAGCGTTCGACGACGTTGCGGCGCCGGTAGACCTCGCGGTCGAGACGGCACAGGCTCTCGCCTCGCCGGAGGCGTCCGTTGATCTGGTCGACGCGTTCGGGGATGGTGCAGGCGATACCGCGTCTGCGCAGGTAGGAGCGGATCTTGCGGGATGAGTAGCCCTTGTCGCCGACCACCCGTAGCGGTCGGGTGCGGGGCCGGCCGGGCCCGTATCGCTTGATGTGGATGCGGGCCATGACCGGTTCGAACTGCGTGCAGTCGTTGACGTTCCCGCCGGTGATCGTGAAGGCGAGCGGCCGGCCCTGTCCGTCGCAGGCAAGGTGGATCTTTGTGCTCAGTCCGCCGCGGGACCGGCCGAGTGCTTCGCCGGTCCAGGCCCCCTTTTCGGGCCCCGGCGGCGTGCTGATGGGCCCGCACGATGGTCGAGTCGACGCAAACGATCGACCAGTCGACCTCGCCGATCGCGTCCGAGTGCTGCTGGACGTGGGCCAGGAGCCGGTCCCAGGTTCCGTCCGCTGACCAGCGGCGGAACCGTTCGTAGACGGTCTTCCACGGCCCGTACCGCTCGGGCAGGTCCCGCCAGGCCGCACCCGTGGACAGCTTCCACAGGATTCCGTTGAGGACCTGCCGCCGGTCCCGCACCGGACGACCCATCCGGGGCGGAGCCAGCAACGGCCCGATCACTTCCCAGGCCTGATCAGTCAGTTCATGACGTCGCACCACGAACGGAGTAACGACCGATCGACATTGCGGACACGCCCTAGGCCCTGTCCGGCGGATCATTTCGGGCTGGTGCAGGGCACGGCTGGTACGGCTGAGTCGTCGTGGGCCGCAGCGGTCACGCGAACGACGGCCACCGGTCGGCAGCCCACTCCCGCCAGTCGATCCAGCCGAGCGGCGGGCCGGCGACCCTGCTGCTCTCCAGCTCCGCCGCGCCGGGCTCCTCGAAATGCGCCCGCCCGTGCAGGACGTCGGCCTCGGACACCGGCAGTGTCTCTTCGGGGGTGGTCGCCCAGCGGTGGGCGATCCGGGCGCGTTGGGTCTCCTCGTCCACCGGCAGGTAGACCATGCGGAAGCACGCCCCCTCGGCCTCCACGAGCCAGCGGATCGCGGACCGTTCGTCCCGTGACCAGCAGCCGTAGTCCACGACGACGTTGGTGCCCAGCCTGACCGCCTCCAGGGCGAGCCAGAGCATGCGCCCCTCCAGCACGTCGCGCTTCCCGTCGGCCTCCACCTCGCCGAACAGGGGAATCATCCAGTCGTCGGGCGTCAGACGCAGCGCGCCGTGCTCCGCGGCGAGCTGTCGGGCCCGCGTGGTCTTCCCGGCCCCTGGCAGGCCGACCATCAGGAACAACGTGGTCACACCCAGATCGTGGCAGGGAAGCCAATCAGGCGGCCACCGTTTTATCCGCCCGCTCACGAGCGGAGCCACAGGCGGAGGGAGGCCACGGTGACAGTGCCGTGGAAGACGTAGGCGCGCTTGTCGTAGCGCGTAGCCACGGCGCGGAAGTGCTTGAGCCGGTTGATCGTGCGCTCGACCTCGTTGCGGCGCTTGCATCTCTCCTTGTCGAAGCTCGCCGGCCGGCCTCCTCGACTTCCTCGGCGCCTTCGGTTGGCCCGTTGGTCCTTCGGTTCCGGGATGGTGTGTTTGATCTGGCGTCTGCGCAGGTAGCGGCGATTACGGCGGGAGCTGTATGCCTTATCACCGCCCAAGTGGTCGGGACGGGTCCGTGGATGCCCGCCGCCGAGGCGCTTGACCCGGATGCGTTCGAGGACGGGGATCAGCTGTGGGCTGTCGCCCCACTGACCAGGAGTGACCAGCAGCGCCAGAGGGCGGAGGCCGCCTTCCCCGGCAAGGTGGATCTTGGATGTCAGACCGCCCCGTGAACGGCCGAGCCCTTCGTCGGAGCGGTGCTGCCGAGGTGTTGATCTCCGCTTCGGAACTCGCGGCGTCCTGCGCGGAGCCCCGGCAGCGTGCTGATGGGCTCGGCACGAGGTGGAGTCCACGCTCACCATGCTCCAGTCGATCCGGCCCCGGGCATCGGCATCGGCCTGGACGGCTTGCAGGATCCGATCCCAGGTGCCGTCCGCCGACCACCGGCGATGACGCTCATAGACCGTCTTCCAGTTCCCGAACCGGTTCGGGAGATCCCGCCACGGGACTCCCGTGCGCACTCGGAACAGCACCCCGTTGATCACTGTTCGGTGGTCGTTCCAACGCCCGCCCCGGCCGCCGGTCTTCGGCAGATGTGGCGTAAGTCGCGCCCACTCGTCATTCGTCAGATCACCCCGCCCCACGAACCGAACAATGGTCCCGACGCGAGGCGACCGTCACATGATCCGCCGGACACGACCTAGCCCCGCTGACCTGCAACTAGATCCAGCACCTGTTCCTCGCCACCGCCGTCCGGCCAGGCCACTGAACGACCTCGCTCATCGGATCAGCTGATCCGACTGGCGACGCCGCCATCGGGCACGATCACAGGCCAGCCATTGCCGTCGACAAGCCGCAGCCCAGACATGAAGATCACGATCTACACCTGGGGTACCAACCGATATCGGCACGCCTGGCACTCCGCCGGAGCGCACTCGATCAAGTGAGCATGAAGCCCGGGAGCGTGCTCTCGCGTCACGTCAACGAGCGCGTGAGCCAGACCACTTCACCGTTGTCCTCGGTGGAGACGTGATCCCGCTCGAACCCGAGCTTCTCAAGGACACGGAGCGACGGCGTGTTCCACGCGCCGACGGTCGACCAGAGCCGTTTCCGCCCGGTCGCAACAGCGGCATCCAACACCGCGCCGGCCGCCTCGGTGGCGTAGCCACGCCCGTGCGCGCGCTGGAACAACTCGTACGCGATTTCAGGCTCCTCCAGGGTGGAGCGGCCGATGATCAGCCCGCAGTAGCCGATGAAGTCGCCTTCGTCACGGCGCTGGATGGGCAACAAGGCGATCCCCGTAGTCGCCGTCGCGGCAAGCAGCTCCGCGATGGACGTCCGGATGTGCTCAACCGTGGGGGTCCCCTTGCCGCGTTCGGAGAGGAGGGCGCTGAACTCAGCGGCGTCCGACTCGGCCCACGGTCGCAATATCAGCCGCTCGGTCTCAAGGTGGAACGGCATCGTCTCGTACGCAGTCATGCCCCCACTTTGCCCCACGGATCATCACGAACTACAGCTGGAGTATTCGAGGTCGCTTCCCCTGGCGTGATCGTTTCGTTGAACGGCGCATGACGGATCTGGTTGAGCGGCTGGTGCCGGACAAGTTGTGGGTGCTGTTCCGGCGGGTGGTACCGCCGACGGAGGTCATACGCCCGCAGGGCGGCCGGCGTCGAGCGGGTGGCCGCGAAGCCTTGGCGGCGATCGCCTTCGTGGCGACCTCGGGGTGCACCTGGCGGCAGCTCCCTCCGGTCTTCGGCCCGAGTTGGCAGACGGTCTACCGACGTTTCGCCCAGTGGAGCGGCTCGGGTCTGGGCCCGGCTCCACCGCGTCATCCTCGATGAACTCGGCGCTCGCGGGGCAGTGGACTGGTCGCGGTGCGCGGTCGACTCCGTCCGCGTGCGGGCTGCAAAGGGGGCCCTGGCAAGCTCCACGCCGGCAAAGGCTACGACTAGCGCAAGGGCAGCGCGGTTGTGCCGCAGCGAATGCGTACACCTCGCCCTGGCGCCCGGAATGCTCCGCCGTAGGTCGCGACGATCGCGGCCAGGCTCCGTCGAGGTAAATCCGGTATCCACTGCGGTAGTTGTGAATTCGTCTCCGCGATCGAGTAGCCGCCCGAATGCGTTTCTGCTGTGCGGACTTGAGGGGAGTGGACTGTCAGTGCGCGGGGCCAGCATGCTTACCTGGGTCATGCCCCCAGATCCCCTGTCAGGGGCAGGCACTCGGCGAGCAGGTCGACGACGTCGCGCCAGGCTCGCTGCGCGTGCTGTGGATGGTAGCCG
This sequence comes from Streptomyces sp. HUAS YS2, assembly GCF_033343995.1. NCBI lineage: Bacteria > Bacillati > Actinomycetota > Actinomycetes > Kitasatosporales > Streptomycetaceae > Streptomyces > Streptomyces solicathayae. The sequence goes on from NZ_CP137573.1 coordinate 124,124, forward strand.
ACGCCGGGGACCACGGGGTGGTCGACCGTCGGGTGGTGGAAGGCGTGCAAGGCGCCGCCGTAGACCGTGAGACGCCAGTCGACGCCCGCGGCCTGCATCTCGGCTGTGAACGCGTTCCGTTGCGCGGGCGACATGATCGGGTCTTCCGACCCGACCCCGGCCCACACCGGGCAGCCAATGCGCGCCGACTCGCCAGGTCGGCCCGTGGTCAGTCCGTTGACTGTCCCGATCCCCCGCAGGCTGACGCCGCCGCGCCCGAGTTCCAGCCCGACGGCGCCCCCGGTGCCGTAGCCGACGGCGGCGATCCGGTCGGGGTCGGTCCGCGGTTCGGTGCGCAACACGTCGAGCGCCGCATGGCCGATGCCTCGCATCCGGTCGGGATCAGCGAGCAGTGGCAGGCAACGGGCCAGCATCTCCTCGGGGTCGCCCAAATAGCGCCCGCCATGAAGGTCGAAGGCCAGCGCTATATATCCCAGCTCGGCAAGAGCATCGGCCCGGCGGCGCTCGACGTCGCTGAGCCCCGTGCCCTCTGGTCCGAGCAGCACCGCGGGCCGGCGGTCGACACCGGCCGGGAGCGCGAGGTGCCCGATCATCGTTAAGCCGTCGGCCGGATACTCGACCGTGCACGTCGTAATCGTCGTCATGAGACTGGACTGTAGTGATCGTCGAGCCCGCTCCGGCCGGGGTTCTGCCGCTGGCAGATCTGCTAAGGGCCCCAATTCGGGATCATGGGGTGGCGGGCGCGCCTCGGCGCTTCCGCCCCAGCCCAGGCGGCCCTTCGGTAGCGGTCCTCTCTCCGACGTACCGGCACTGGCGGCGTCAGGGAGCAGCGGCATCCACTGGGTCGGGTTGCCGCACAGGACGCCGCGGATTGAGCTCCAGGCCGCTATCGGACGACACAAATGTCCGGCAGAACGGAGGCGTCCACGCCTTCCCGGGTGAGCACCCGTTGCGCAAGCCCGCGCGCACGAATCCACTCCGCATCGCTGCTCAACGCTGTCGCCGCCCAACGATTCGGGGACTCGTCGCGACTCATCTCGTCGAAGATCGAATCGATCATCCGCAGGTCGGGCAATACGTCACGGCTTACAAGTCCCTCCTCCATGAGGCCTTCGACCATGCGGAAGGCATGATCGAAGTCGAGGGCGATCTCGTCCGTCTCGACACCGTGCTTCTTCAGCCATGCCTCCTGAGCACTCACGGGTGCTGCCACGACGGTGAGCGCTTCCATCAGCAGGCGACGGCGCCAGGAAGGTTCAGGGGTCTCCACGGCCAGATCCTCCCACCCGTACGCTCAGCTCGAGCCAGCCTGTTCGACCATGCTCAGCAACGAACTTGAAGAGCCGACCGCCCGAGGTGTCTGTACGGGCCCGGTGGTGCCCGTAGCCGAAGCTGGCGTCGTCGCGGAGCTTGCTACTTGATCAGCCCGTTCCGGCAGGGTTCGCCCTGCTGGCCGCGTGTGTGGCCGCACGCTCTTGGTGAACCCGTATGAGCAGGCCAAGTATCGCGATGCCCGCAGCCATGCCGATCCCGTGCTCGACGACGGCGACCGCCGGATGCTCGAGGGGCTCGTAGTCACCAGGGCGCAGAACGGCCCAGACGAACCTCCAGGAACTCCAGGCGAACAGCGACCCTGAGGCGACGAATCCGGTCATCATGGGTAGCCACAGCGGAAGTCGACCACCAGTGTTGCCTGAAAGCACCCGCACGCTACAGGCGCCGAGCAGCGCCCAGAGCGCGCCACTTCCGATCAGCAGACGGCCGTTGAGATCCCAGGCGTGGAAGGCCGTATTGAGGCCGAGCGTTCCCCCGAACGCCCAGAACAGCCACAGCGCGGCCAGGATCGTGGTCGCCACGGGCACCAGCAGCAGGTGCCGTCCTGGGGGTGCTCCCAGGGGCCCGTCCCCGACCCGGCCCACAAAGGCGTGTGGCCAGCGCTCCCGCAGGTAGACCGGGAGCGCGATGGCGAGTCCCACCGCCATCCCCGCGAAGCCCACGGAGATGAAGACCGTCTCCCATTCAGGCATCCCGGCGCCGTCTCCGCCTGCCGATCCGCCTGCCCCCGAGCCATCCTCGTTCCCCAGGGGCACACCGGCGGCACCAAGCACCGCAGCGACGACTCCGTAGGGAAGCAGCGACCCCAGGAAGCCACTGCCCATCCATGAGAAGAACAGCACCGGTGGCGCGGGAAGCCGCATCCCCCATTGCTGTGCCAGGGCCAGCCCCAGCGCGATGCCGGTCGTGGCCATCACCACCGTGACCGCGTTGAGCATGACCCACTCGGCTGTGCTGCCGTCGGATTCCCGTGGCCCGTCACCGAAGAGAGCGACGGTCACCCAGATGACCTTGACCACCAGGTAGAGCGACAGCGTGCCGGCGGCCGTCAACCCTGCAGCCGTGCGCGCAATGGTCCATCCCCGCCCCGGAGCCACACCGGTCGGTGCCAGACCGTCTCGTCTGATCCTCATGCTCAGAAGTCTTCTGGCCGCGGCAGCGCGCCACCTCCCCCGCCGGACCAAACCGCCTCCCTCACACGGGGGAGACTGCACACCTGTCAATCCGCTTCAGGTCTGGTACTGAGGTCAGAGAGGGTGACCAAGGACCTCAAGCCGGCTTGCGCCACACAGAGATGTGCTTCGCGGAGTCCTGGGTGAACGGAGCCCCGTCCCAGTCCGCGACGCGACGTTCCAGCTCGAGACCAGCGATCCGTGCCATCAGGTCGAGCTCTGCCGGCCAGGCGTACCGATGCCGGGAGTTCTCGCGGCGGTAGCGGCCGTCGTCGCCGTCGCGGGTGAAATGGTGCGAGACGAGAATCTGCTCGACCAGGTCGAAGGTGTCGAAGCCGAGATGCTGATCGGAGACATCGAACGGCACCGCGACCTGGCCGGGCGGCAGGAACCGCAGCGGCGGCACGCCCAGCTCGATGACGAATCGGCCCCCGGGTTGCAGATGCCGTGCGGCGTTGCGGAAGCACTCGACCTGCTCGTCCTGAGTGAGCAGGTTCGTGATGGTGTTGTAGACGAGGTAGACCAGGGTGAACTCACCGGGGACGACGGTGGTAGCCATGTCCCCGATGACAACCGGGAGCGTGTCCTCGTCGATCTTGCGCCGCAGCACCGCTGCCATGTGCTCGGACAGTTCAATGCCCACTACCGGCACGCCGCGCTCCCGGAGCGGGACTCCCACTCGTCCGGTTCCGACAGCGAACTCCAGTGCCCGGCCGTCTCCGGCGAGCTCGGCGAGGAAGGCGAGAGTCGGTCCGACAACGGCGGCCGAAGACATCTCGGTCTCCTCGGCGTCGTAACGGTCGGCGGTCGCACGGGTCCACAGTTCACTGCTGGTCACGGACGGCCACTTTGCCGGGTGCCGTGGGGACTGTCGACGCATTTACGTTCCCCGGCAGCGTGCACCGCCCACAACTCGTCGTCGCCTTCCCACTTCCCACGGCTTCGGTCAGCACCCCGGCGGGGCTGCAGGTCAGTCCGCCCGGACCGGCCTGCGCACTCCTCGGCGCGGCCTGCGCCTCGCCCACTGGCCGGACCAGCCGGGCATCCGGTCAGGGCGCGGGGGCCGCCCGGACTCTGCGCGGATGGCAGGGGCGAGGGACGATCGAGGGAGAGGACGCCCCCGCCGGTCGCCGGGTTCCGGGCCTTGGATCCGCGCGGTCGGGTGGATCGGCGGCTTCCAGGCGGCTGCCGCCGGGAGAGGGACCATGAATTCGTCGAGCAAAAGTTCAAGAAGCAACCAGACCGGGCGATCGGCTCCTGCCGGCCCGCGGGCGCCGGGCGTGACGTCCACGGCCAGGCGCGGCGCCGGGCATGCGCGGCGGGCGGCCGAGTGGGGCAGAGGGAAGTACTCCGGGTCGTGGGCCGACTCCCTGTGGCGGCGGCTGGGCGCGGTGGACTTCATCAGCCAGGCCATGGTGCTGGCCGCCACGCTGCTGCTGTGCGTGGTGCCGTTCTTCTTGATCGTGACCGCTCTGGCCGGGGCGTCGGCCGCCTCGACACTGTCGCATCGCATGGGCCTCAGCCAGGAGGCGGCAGCCGACGTGGGCAAGCTATTCGCGTCATCGTCCGCGATCTCCGGCGCGGTGACCGGAACGGCGTGGGTCTTCTTCGTCCTGGCCGGTCTGGCCGGAGCGAAGGCGGTCCAGCAGCTGTACCAGAGGGTCTTCGACGTCAGGGCCCGGGCCGTGGGCGACACGGTGCGCGCATTGGTCTGGCTGGCCCTGGTCGTGGGCGTGCTGTTCGCGGTCTCCGCGGCGGGGCCGGGACTGCGCGAGAGCCAGCCGGTCCTGTTCTGGATCATGCATCTCGTGCTGAGCATCGGCTTCTTCTGGCTGTCGATGCAGTTCCTGCTCGCCGGGGCGGTTCCCTGGCGCGGGCTGTTGCCGTGCGCGGTCGCCACCGCTGTGTGCTGGGTGGGCATGATCGCGGTGTTCTCGGCGATCTTCTCCGACTTGATCGTCAGCTACGACGAGAGATACGGGGTGATCGGGACCGTCTTCGCCCTCATGTCGTTCTTCATCGCCATCGGGGTCGTGCTGGTGCTGGGAGCGGCGCTCGGCCTGGTCTGGACGGAGCACGGCCTGTCGTTCAGGAGCGCCGTGAGCAGACTGCGGCGGAAATCGTGACCGGCCCGGCCACGACGGCACGCGGCGTCACGATCCCGCTCGGCGCGCCCGCGGTGTTCGCCGCGCTGGTCCGCTCCCAGATCCGTCCGATAACGCGGTCGCCAGCCTCAGGACCGGCCGCACGACCGGCCGCACGACCGGCAGCCGCCGTGCAGACACGCGTCGGCCCGGCCGCCTCCGGCTTCGCGGTCACACTCGCCATGGGCGCCGTACGGCATCGCCGGCCGCGGCAGGATCCGCCCCAGCACCGGAACGAGAGAGCATGAACCGTGCAGTGAGGACACCGCAGGGACGAAGCCGCGACGGCCGCCGCCCGCGTCGCTGGGCGCCGGCGACGTTCGTCGACCACGTCCGGGCGGACGGCGTCGTCGTCCGCCGCGGATCGCGCCGTCACCGCAAGCACCAGAAGCCGGCCGCCGGATCGACGTGGTGGGCACCCACCGCGCGCGGCTGGTGGATCGCCGTCCTGTTCGCCATCGGATCGACGCTGTTCGCAGTCGGGTCGATCCCGGCCTACGCCGACGCCGTCGGGAGCCGAGGCGACACGATCACCTACTTCGTCGGCTCCCTGTTCTTCACCGCTGCGTCCTTCCTGTGCTACCGCGAGGCGGTCGATGCCGCACCACCCGTACAAAACCCCCACCACCGGCGGTTCCTCACCTTCCAGCCCAGCCGGATCGACTGGTGGGCCACCGCGGTCCAACTCGCAGGCACCGTCTACTTCAACGTCAGCACCGCCCTCGCCATGGCCGACAATCTGTCCGCCGAGGCCGCGCACCAACACGTGTGGCGGCCCGACGCCATCGGCTCCCTTTGCTTCCTCGTGGCCAGCGCGCTCGCCTGGTACGAGGCCTGCCACGGCTGGCTCGCCTGGCGTGTGCGGTCCTGGGCGTGGTGGATCACGCTGCTCAATCTGATCGGGTCCATCGCGTTCGGGATCTCCGCCGTCGCCGGCTACATCGACCCGGTCACCGGCCAGGTCAACAACATCGACCGGGCCGACACCCAGACCCTGATCGGCGCAGTCTGCTTCCTCATCGGTGCCGTCCTGCTCCTTCCCGAGCGCACCGAGGAAGAACGCCGCCGACCGGGCACCCGCCCTGCTGAGAACAGCCCCCAGACCGGGACCGAACAGCCTCCCTGAGCGTGCCCTGCCGGCGGGTCGACCAGACGCTTCGACAGGTCCGGTGCCCCGCCCGCGACCGCCACCGCGACCGCCCCCGCCCCCGCGCAGTACCGGCCGTCGATTAGCCCCGCCGAAGCACCAGTCACCCGGTTCACACCGCCGTGTTTGCTCCGCGGTTGGGCCATGCGATGTCGTCGACGGCGAGAAACGGCTCGTCGGCAACGGTCGACGGGGTCGTCCCGGTGAACGCCATGACCTCCCGATGGAGGTGTGACTGGTCGGCATAGCCGGTGTCGGCCGCGACTCGGGCCGCGCCCTCACCTGTGACGAGGCGGTGGGCGGCGTGGTCGAAGCGGACCAGATTCACGGCGCGCTTGGGTGGCAGGCCGAGCTGCGACCGGAAGCGGGACCACAGCCGCTTACGGCTCCATCCGACCTCGGCCGCGAGTCCGTCGACCCGGATCAGACCACGGCTGCTGACGATCCGGTGCCAGGCCCATGCCACCTCCGGGTCCACCGGCGACCCCGCCTCATGTCGGCGGGCGAGCAGCGCGTCCGTCAACGCGAAGCGATCCTGCCACGACGAGAGATCCGCGAGTTGCTCGCGGATCCGGGACACCTCCCGGCCCCACAGGTCACCCAAGGGCACGACGGCGCCGTCGAGGTCTGCGGGAGAGAAGCCCAGAACTGCGCGTGCGATCACCGGGGACAGGCGTACCTGCACACACTCGACGTTCTTTCCCCGAGCCCAGACCGCGCCGCCGGACCCGAGCCCCGCCCCAGCGACGATGCTTCCCCGCTGCTGCTGCCCGGGCGCAAAGTCAACGACGGGCGAGCCGGCGCCGAACTCCAGGAGCAGGGTCACGGCCGGGTGCGGGACCATCCGGAGCGCATCCAGGTCAGGGACGCGGAATCCGGCCATGGTGAGACCGGCCACCCGACTGCGCCGCTGCGGGGATGCGACGTCCCACACAGCCGCACCGTGCGTGAAAGTCCGCATGGTCCCGATGCTACGTGAGCCAGCGAAGGGAACATTCATCCAAGCCGCCGGTGGGTTCCGGCGGCGACAGTGGGCTCATGACTGATTCTGACGGCCGACGGCACGCGAGCGGCAGCCCCGAGTCCACCGAGAGTTCGATTCTGTCGCTGGACGACGGCGACATCCACGTGTGTCAGGACGGCCCCCGAAACGCCCCCGCCCTCCTGCTCATCCACGGGTCCGCATCATCAACCCGCTCGTGGAACCCGCTGCTTCCGCTGCTGACCGGAACTCACCGCGTCATCCGGATCGACCTGCTCGGACACGGCCGGTCGGCCAAACCGGCCGACCGCAGCTACGCGATCCACGACCAGGCACGCCGGGCCGGCATGGCACTGGACCGACTCGGCGCCGAGCACGCTGTGGTCGTCGGTCACTCCAGCGGCGGCGTGGTCGCCACCGCGCTCGCCGAACAGCGGCCCGACCTGGTCACCGCGCTCGCGCTCATCAACACCGGGCCCAGTCTGGACGCCTTCATCGCACCGGAGTCCGCCGCAACCGGCCCCTCGCAGTGGCCGCCGACCGACGAGCAGCTCCGGCGGTTCGCGAGCACAGGTTTCAGCCGCGTGGACTACCAGATCCCGGAGGAGCTCCTGGACGACGTGCGCGGTATGACCGCCCACACGTTCGCCGCGACGATGCGGGGCACCCGTTCCTACCTGGAGCAGCGGGCGCTGCCGGATCGGCTGGCCGTCCTGGGCAAGCCATTGCTGGTGGTCTTCGGCGAGGACGACCGCAGATGGCGATCCTCATCCGCCGCCGACTATCGCGTCGTTCCAGGCGCGAAGGTCGAGTTGTTGCGCGAACTCGGGCACTCGCCCCTCCTCGAGGATCCACCGCGGACTGCCGACGCCTTGCTGGCCTTCACCGCGATCCACGCCGTACAGGTCAACTGAACTGAAATGGAGGGGCGTCATGCGGATTCTCGTCTCCGGCGCCAGCATCGCCGGTCCGGTGCTGGCGTACTGGCTCACCAGACATGGCTTCTGCGTCACTGTCGTTGAGCGCGCGCCGACTCTGCGCCAGACCGGCGGCCACGCGGTCGACCTGTTCCGGCCGGCGATGAACATCTCGGAGAAGATGGGTGTGCTCCCGCGCATCGAGGAGCGGGCCACCGGCACCAGCCGGATGACTGTCCACCGGGAGAAGGCGCGCCGCCCCCTCCTGGTGGACCTCTCCAAAATCTTCAGTGCCACCTCCGACCGGCACGTCGAGATCATGCGCGACGACCTGAGCGAGATCTACTACGACGCCACGCGCGACGAGGTGGAGTACCTCTTCGGCGACTCCATCACCGCGATCTCGCCCGACGGCGAGGTGCGGTTCGAGAACGCCGCGCCACAACGCTTCGACCTTGTCGTCGGCGCCGACGGGCTGCACTCCAACGTGCGCCGCCTCGTCTTCGGCGACGAGTCCCGCTTCAGAGCCTTCATCGGGGCCCACCTCGGGGTGCTGAGCCTGCCGAACGTCTCCGGGCTCGACGGTGAACTCCTCATCCATGTCGGCGTCGGCCGCACCGCCGGCATGTACGGCGCCCGGCACCTCGGCGACGCACGGGCGCTGTTCCTGTTCCGGAGCGAGCACGAACTCGACTACCACCACCGCGACGTGCTCCGGCAGAAGGAACTGCTGCGTGGTGCGTTCGACGGCATGCACGCCCAAGTGGACCGCTGGCTGGACGAGCTCGACCGCACCCCGGCGTTCTACTTCGACTCGATCACCCAGCTCCGCATGGATACCTGGTCGCGAGGGAGGGTGACGCTCGTAGGTGACGCGGGCTACTGCCCCGGTCCGGCCGTCGGCGGCAGCACGACCCTGGCCGTCGTCGGAGCGTACGTCCTCGCCGGGGAGCTGGCGCGGGCGGGCGGTGACCACGAGCGCGCCTTCCCCGCCTACGAGCGCGCGATGGCGGAGCACGTGCTCGGCAGCCGCGCGGCCGCGCTCAGCGCGGCGAGGACCCTGATCCCCACCTCACACCTCGGCGTACGGGGACTGGCCCACGGCGCCCGCCTGATCTCCACCCTGCCCCCGAGGCCCAGCCGCGCCCTCCTCCGCCTCACCACCAAGAGCGCCCGCCTCTACAACTCGATGACGGTCGACGACTACCCGCCGTCGCCCACCGCATCCCGAGGCCACGGCGGCCTCGCGGGCGACTGCGGAGGAGGCTCGGGGTGGAGGGAGGGGTACTTGCCGCCGTCTGCCTGACCGGCAGCTCGAACCTGTTCGCCGCGCAGGGAGAACTCGGCCGGCCCGGGGCGCACGCTCTCAAACTCCACCGGTTGCCGGGCATCGCATTACCCCCGAGGTAATCGATCACGACGATCGGCCACGGCAGAGTACGTCACGCCAGGTCAGGGGCGGGCACACCGTCCCGGCGGCCAAGACGAGCGAGCGGAAAGCAGAGGAACGGACATGGGGAAGAACGGTCGGGTGGTACGGACGGGCGCGGTCGCCGCGGCGCTGGTGTCGGGCGTGACGTTCGGGGCCGTCGCGGGAGGGCCGTCGCTGTCGGCCGTCGCCTCGCCGGCGGCCGGACTGCCCGCCGAGTGCGCGGAGGTCCGGGATGCGGTGGAACGGCTGGAGGGTGACATCACCCCGAACGCCTGCGCGTTCATGCGGCGGCAGATCGCCTTCGGCGAGATCCCGACCGGCACCCCGCCTCAGGCCGGCGAGGTCACGCACCCCCGGGTCCAGGCGTACCTCGACATCTTCGACCCGGAAGCCACGCTCTGGGAGGCGGGCAGCGCCCCGCAGCGCGGGCACGGTGTCATCGGCACGTCGATCATCGGATCGCTCGGCCTGGTACCGGACCTGCGGTACGCGGGGAGGGACGTGGTGGCGGACGGGGCGGTCGTGATGTTCGGCCAGTGGAACGATGCCACCATCAAGGGGCACAAGGTCAGTTACCCGCAGATCGCCCGCAACGTCCTCTCCGACGACGGCAAGTCGATCCAGGCCCGCCGGTACTACGACCGGGTCACCGTATTCGGGCCGGCCGCCCCGGAACTCCGCAACCTCTTCGACGGCGTCGCGGACCCTGCCCACTCCCCCGGCGACATCCCCGAAGCCGTGCAGCCGGCCCGCTTCGCCGCGGCCGAGATCACCGCCCGGCTCGCGGCATGGAACGGCGAGGACGCCACCGCGCTGACCGAACGCATGAGGGGAGGCCGTCTCAACGGCCCCGGCCTCGCCACGCCCCTGACCACGGCCGAAGGCCAAGCCGACTACCTCAACCGGCTTTTCGCGCACGGACGCTTCGAGTTGAAGGCGGGTCAGGCTGCGTTCGGGCGAACCACCGCGTACGTCGAGTGGCACGGCACGGTCACCACCCTCGCGAACGAGAAGGTCTCCTTCGGGATCGTCGAGCGCTTCGGCCCCGACGGCGAATGGGAACTGACCTTCGACACACTCCCCCTCGTCGCCGACCAGGCCGCGATCCGCACGCTCTACCAGCGCCTGGCCCAGCCCTGACACCCCGCTCGCCCCGCGCCCGCCGCGCACAGACCGCCCGGGGGGGTGCCCCTAATGTCTTTGGTCGAGCTGGTCGGGTGCGAGTTCGGGACGTCTGGAACCATGGTTCCGTGCATGCTGATGATCAGGTTGGTGAGGGTGTCCCCGCGGAGCTCGCGGTGTTCCTGGCATGACCTGGCGGACCGTCAAGCAGCTCGCCGACGCTGCGGCCCCGGAAGAACTGTTCACCGGCAAGTGGCAGAACCGACCTGTAGCGACACTCCTGCGGCTCTCGGTCATCCGCGAGGCGACTGTGAACGACTGCTTGGACGCACTGCCGCTGGCCATCGTCGCGAAAGCCGTCTCTCAGGTCAATCAAAGACACGGTCGGACAGTACCAACCGCGCTCACCAACAGGCGCCATGAGGTCATTCCGTTAGGAGTTCTTAGGCGCCGCGGGAGCGATCACTGGCAGGCGAAAAGGTGCCCCTATGTCTTTGGTCAAGGTGGCCGGGTGGCAGTGCGGCTGTCATGAGTGATGACGTGCCTGTTCGAGATTCAGCAGGCGAGGGCATGCGGCCGTGCGACTTCTGTGGCCAACCGGTCGTGATGGACTCGGTCGACGAGCGGCACTGTCCCACGTGCGGCGAGGCTGCTGAGGATCAACCGGCTGCGGCCGGCCGGGGTTCGTAGAAGGTTCCGTCGCGGAGCATGGAGAACAGGACGTCGACCCGTCGTCGGGCGAGGCAGAGCAGGACCCAGGCGCTATTCGAGCACCTTCTTCCCGTTCGGGTGACGGCGGTGGCGGGGTGTTCGCCCTTGCCGACGTCCAGGCCGAGGACGTCGATGTCGCTGGTGTCGATCTCGTTCAGGCCCCTCCATCACGCTCTCGTCCGGCCTTGCCTCGGCCCCGAGCTGCCACATCCACGTTACGGAGAGCTCTTCCGGCTCGCGCGAAGCCGGTGCTCACGCCCTCATCAACGGTCCGTCGAGGCCGGAGGCCCCACTGCGGAGCACCGAAAACGGTAACGGGGGGCCGCACCGGGCCTGGCGTGAGGCCGGGGGCGGGCCGGCGGCTCGGCTGCCGGAGCGGCGGCTCGATCACCTCAGTCTCCGAGCACGCACGCGTCCAGAAAAGCTCCACCAGAGTCTTTCTAGACTCTAGGCGAAGGAGTGACTGAAAAATCATCCTGGGCTTATGAGCGACACCACCGACACCACCAACTCCACGTCCCTCGTCACCGTCGTCAACGTCGACGATCTCGAGCGCAAGGAAGTCACCCCCGGAATCACGCGTCGGCAACTGCCGATCACCGATTACGCGGGCGGCTGGCTGATCGACTTCGCGCCGGGTACGCAGTGGCCGGCCGTCGACGAGCACACCACGGAGGAGCGCTACTACGTCCTCAGCGGCGAAGTGATCGAAGGGGACGAGCGTCACGGTCCAGGGACCTATGTCGTCTTCGCGCCCGGCAGCAGTCACAAGCCGCGGACCGAGATCGGCGCGCAGATGATCGGCGTCTCAATCCTCTCTGACTGACCGCATCCGACCACGGACCCGGCTCGTGGAGCTCGGGGAGAGACCGGGGTCCGTGTCCCCCTAAGGACGACCTGCTGCCGTGAGCAGCCGCGATCATCCTGCACCCTGGGCCCTCAGCGCCGTAGTCGGCCCGTCCCACAGCCCGGAGCGTCCCCGATGTTCAACATCGACACCACCCGCACCTCCATACCTGCTCTCAAGGCCGGCATCGCGCATTTCGACGGGCCGGGCGGAACACAGACGCCGGCGTCCGTGATCGCCGCCATGGCAGAGGCACTGGCCCAGCCCCTGTCCAACCGCGGCACCATCACCATGGGCGAACGCAACGCAGACCTGATCGTGCGGGAAGCGAGACGCCTCGACGGCTCGCCGCCGTGCGCGCCTCGTTGCTGCGATGGATCTCATCGGCAAGCACGAGCAGTCCTTGCGCACCGAGCTCGACGCCGGACTCATCGAACTGGGTGAGGCGGTCACTGTGCACTCTCGGGCCCAGCAGCGCACCCCCACGACCCTCGTGACGTTCGCCGGCCGCGACGCTCAGGACGCGCACCACTTCTTGGCCTCCAGACTCGTGCAGGCCCCGGCCGGGTCCTTCTACGCCGTCGAGGCGTCGGAACGATTGGGGCTCGGGAGTGCCGGCGGACTACGAATCGGCCTGTCCCTCTACAGCGACAGCAGCGACATCGCCCGGCTGCTCAACGGCCTTGACGACTTTCTCCGGATTCAGGGCAGCTCGCGGCTCGCTCGCCAACTCCACATCACAACTGCGTAGACAGGACCCTCGCACATGGACACCCAACTCAGGGGCCGGGTAGCCCTCGTCACCGGCGCGTCCAGCGGTATCGGCGCCGCTACCGCACGCGCGTACGGACGCGAAGGTGCAAGGGTCGCCCTCACCTATCGCAGCAACCGTGAGAAGGCACTCCAGGTCGCATCGGACGTCGAGGCTGAAGGTGGCGAGGCGATCACGGTACGTCTGGACCTGGAGGACTTGAGCACGGTAGAGCACGCGGTGACCGCCATCACGAACCATTGGGGCGGCATCGATGTCCTCGTAGCCAACGCCGTTCGCTGGAGCAGCGCCGGCCCGCCGGACCCGAGCGTCCGCTTCGAAGACGTGCCGCTGCAGGAGTGGCAGACGATGATCATCGCCAACTTGGTGGGAGCAGCGGCGCAGGCTCGTGCGGTCCTGCCTGGTATGCGAGAGCGCACGTGGGGACGCATCGTGCTGATCTCCTCTGGCATCGCCGAGGAGGGCCTGCCGGGGCCGGGCCCTTACGGCACGGCCAAGTCGGGCCTGCACGGCCTGGCTCGAAGCCTCGCCTGGGAAGCCGGCCGGGACGGCATCCTCGTCAATGTCGTGGCCCCCGGCTTCACCCTCACGGAAAGCCGCCCGCCCGTCCCACGGGCCGTCGCCGACGCGCTCACGTCCAACATCCCCACACGCCGACTCTCAGCCGCGGACGACGTCGCCAGGCTCGTGGTGTTCCTCGGTTCGGGAGCCAACGGCAATCTGACCGGTGAGGTCGTGAGAGAGGGGTCCTCGGCTGCCCGCGCCCCGCGGCTCATGCCCTGATCCGTCTTCTCGTCTGCTCGCTCCTCTGACGTCTGGAAAGCAAGCTCCTCCGGCTGGTCCCCGCGCTGCAGCGGGACCAGCCGGATCCCAGCGACGTACTGCACCAACGGCATTGCGACGTCCCCAACGACAGTAGCCCGGGACGATGAAAGGCTCACATGACCTCCCAACCGTCCGAGATATCCCTCCAGGGACCTCATCGCGTTCGCTCCATCACGTTCCAAGGCACCTCGACGGTGCGCGGTTGGATCCTGAAGGTGTACAGCATCAGCGCGCACACCGCCTCCGCGCGCCAGGAACTGATCACGGCAGCCCTTCAAGCCGCTGCCTCAGTACTGCCATCACCCCAGACCGACAACCGCTATGGCGTCGGGTTCGTGATCGCCCATGATGCAGCCGACTACTGCTTCGCCCTTGTGGACTGGTGGCAGGGAGAGAACGAGATCCACCAGCACATGTTCTCCGCTCCCCTGGAAAGTCCCGGCGAGCTGCGGCAGCACCAGACCCGAGCCATCGGCTGTGTCTGGGAACTCGCCGTCACCGACTTCGAGCGCAGGGCCTGGCTCACCCACGTACTGGCAAACCCCCAGGGCCCGGACATCAAGGCATACCTCAACGCCGCCTACGAAGGGACGGTCTGACCATGGCGATGACGCTGGAACGACTCGCGCAGTTCGGCGACGCATGGCGCCGAAAAGACCTCGACGCGCTCATGGACTTCATGACCGAGGACTGCGAATTCCGGGCCTCCGTCGGGAACGAACCGGGAACGACCTTCCGCGGCCACGACCAAGTACGCATGGGATTCGCGCTCATGATGGCCTTCGACGAAGGCTACGAATCCCGGCCTGGCGGCACAGCCTTCATCTCCGGCGATCAGGGTGCGCCGCAGTGGTCCTACGTCCGTACCGACGAAGCCGGCACGGTCCACGAGGTCCATGGCTGCGACCTGTTCCGGTTCGAAGGCGACCGGATTCGCGTGAAGGACGCCTACCGCAAGGTCGACGCGGACATCACGAACTCCCGCAGCCTTCCGGCACCTCCCTCTGGAGCCTGACCGCCGTCCATGACGGAGTCAGGCCGACACCGGCACGGGTGGTGGCGCGAAGGTCCGCCGGTACGCCCCGGGGGTCGTCCCGAAGGCAGTTCTGAACCGGCGTCGCAGGTTGAGCGCGGAGGACAGTCCGACTCTGGTGGCGATGACCTCGACGGGGAGGTCTGTCTGCTCCAGCAGAGTGCGCGCGGCGTCGAGTCGCTGCGCCAGCAGCCACTGGCCGGGGCTGATGCCGAGTTGTTCGGTGAAGCGGCGCGCGAGAGTACGGCTCGACACCCCCGCATGATCGGCCATGGACTCGAGTGTCAGGCGAGCGTCCAGTCTCGAGACGGCCCAGTCCAACAGTTGCGCCAGGGAGTCGTCCGCCCGCTCTCCTGCGGGAATCTCGCGCACGGCGTACTGAAGCTGGCTGCCCTCGCGGTGCGGGGGAAGGACCATGTGTCGGGCGATCTGCGCCGCATAGCTCGCACCGTGGTCCTTGCGAACCAGGTGCAGGCACATGTCGATACCGGCGCCGCTGCCCGCGCTGCTGATGACATCACCGTGATCGATGAAGAGCACGTCGGCCTCTACAGCGATCTCCGGGAATCTGGCCGCAAGCAGTGCGGTACGCAGCCAGTGGGTCGTCGCACGGCGCCCATCGAGAAGGCCGGCCTGGGCGAGGACGAAGGCACCGTTGCAGATGGAGGCAATTCGCGCTCCGCGACGGTGAGCGGCCCGGAGCTCTTCCAGCACCTCCCTCTCGACCGTCGATCCCACCGGCTCCCAACCGGGGATGACGATCGTGTCTGCCGTGCGCAGGGCGTTCAGACCTTCTTCGACCAGCAATGAGTGACCGAGGGTGTTCTTGACGGGCCCGGGCTTGTAGGTGCAGATCACGAACTCGTAGTACTGAGGGAGATCGGGCCAGGTGACCCCGAAGACCTCCGCAGCACAGGCCAGCTCGAACGGCGGGTGTGGGTCGTTGAGGAGCGCGACCACTTTGTGGCCTTTCATGTCGCCACCGTACCGGCCACATTGGCCCCAGGGGAGCCATTCTTGCCTTGGAGCCGCGAATGTCTCGTTTCGCAGTCGGCCGCACGCCCGGTGTCGGCTTTGATCGCCGACCGCGCACGGGAGGGGAGGTCCGGGTGTCCCGGCCCTCCCCTCCCCCGGTTCGATCTCGATCGCGGTCAGGACACGGGGGATCCGTAGATGCCCATCTCGTAGACCGAGTACCCCCACGTCGTCTTCCGCTTCGCGCCCTGCATACGGACGTACTGCACGGGTTCGTCCGCGGTGAGCCGGACGACGTCGTTGCCGCATGTGTCCGGGCGCTGGGTGGAGACGGTGGTCCAGTTGGTTCCGTCGGCGGAGGTCTGGATCGTGTACTCCGTCGCGCAGGCGTTCTCCCAGGCGAGGGTGACTGCTGCGACCTTCGCGGGGGCGGCGAGCTTGACCTGCACCCATTCGTTGTCGGAGTAGCCGGATGCCCAACGCGTCCCCATCAGACCGTCGTTGACGTTCCGGGCGGCGAGCCGGTCGAGGCCCTGCTCAACACTGGACGCGGTCGCCGTGCCGTCCACGGCCAGGTTCTTGCCGCCGCCGGCGATGTCCCACAGCTGGAGCCGGACGTCGGCCTGGACGAGGAAGACGTCGAGTACCCCGTCGCCGACCTTGGGCTGGACCGAACCCCACGTATTGCGCGGCGGAGTGACCCGGACGGCGCGGGCCTGCTGCTGCAGGTCCCGCGCATCGGCGAGCAGCGCTTCGGCCTTCGTCCTGTCCCCGGCCTGCCGGGCCTCGAAGGCGTCGAGCATGGTGCCCATGGCCTTGCCCCACAGCTCGGTGGCGTCCAGCCAGGGCGCGGCGTCATCGGTGAAACCCTTCTGCACCGCTCCGCCGCGAATGGTGGCCGGGGCCGCGGCGACGGCGTTCGCGTACGAGCGCAGCGCGGTGAGCGCGTGCGTGCGTCGCCCGTCGTCCCACGCCCGCCAGAACTCGGCCACACGTGCCGCGAGTACGGGCGCCTGGGGCTGCCAGGGGATGCTGCCGAAGGTCGGGGCCATGTGCTCGAGGTCGCCGAAGACGAGAAGCGCTTCGGTGGCCGCGCGGTCGCCGCCGGCGAGATACGCCATCGCGCGCGGCCAGCTCGTGCTCGCGTCGTACGCCTTGTCGTTCCAGGTGAAGTCCGCGGTGCCGAAGACCGCGACCTTGCTGGCGTACGGCTGGTTCATCGGGTTGGCCACGATGCCGGACAGGTGCGCCGAAAGGCCGGCCTCACGCTTGTCGTACGGCGCGAGCAGCAGGCGTCCGCTGGTGTTGCCGAAGTCGTTGACCGGGTAGTTGTCCCACACGAAGACCTTGCGCCCGAACAGCGCCGACACCTTGTCGGCCTGGCCGTTGGTGATCTCCGGGGGGACGACGTCGGTGCCGGTCCACATCACCACGACCGAGGGATCGAGGGTGGCCCGCATGGTCTGCTTGTAGGCGGTGTCGGTCAGATCGCCGTACTCCGTGGGCACCATCTGGAGCGGCTGGGCGCCTTGGTGGGTGGCGATGAAGTCCCGCTGCAGGTCGTTGAGCAGGTCGACCTGCGCCCTGGCCGCCGCGGCGCGTCCGGGCGCGCCGAACGCCGCCTGGTCCGCCGCGCAGTTCCACCGGGTGTAGCTGATGTCGTCCAGCGGGATGGAGAAGGACCGGGTACCCAGGTCGTACAGGGCCTGGAGCTTCTGTTTGAGGGCCTTGCGGTCCGCGGCGTCGGAGTAGCAGATCGAACCGCCCGGGGAGACGGCGAAGGTGAAGTGAACATGGTTGGCGCCGGCCCGTGCCACGAGCTCGCCCAGCTGGGCCAGCTTGTCCGCCGGGTAGGGATCGCGCCACTTGTCGCGGTGGTAGGGATCGTCCTTGGGCGCGTACACGTAGGTGTTGGCCTTGACGTCGCCGTAGAAGTCCATCTGGTCGAGGCGCTCGGCGTGCGTCCACGGTGCGCCGTAGAAGCCTTCGATGGTGCCGCGCAGCGGCATGGACGGGAAGTCGCTCGCCTGGGCGCCCGCCACCTTCCAGCCGTCGTCGGACCGGACGAACAACTGGCGCAGTGTCTGCACCGCGTAGTACTGGCCCGCTGCGTCGCTGCCGCCGAGAGCGATCTCCGCGTCCGGCTTGCCGCCCGAGACGCGCAGCGCGTATCCCTCGGACTTTTCCGGAACGGCCGTGTCGCCGAGCGCCCGCGCGATGTCCGGGCGTGCCGCCGGCCCGAGGCGCACCGTGAGCAGGCCGGCCGCGGCCGCGGGGATCTGGTCAGGGCCGACGATGTCCACCCGGTCGGCGCCGTGCGCCTTGAGTTCCCGGACGAGGCGGTCGCGGGCCGCTGGGTCGGTCCGGTCGTCGGCGACCACGAGCACCCGGTCGGTGAGGACGGCGGCGTCACCACTGCTGACGAGCGACTGCGGGGTCGGAGACACCGCGGGAACGGACGACTGCGCAGCGGAAGTGGAAGCGGACGTGGAGGCGGAAGCAGAGGCGGAAGCGGAAGCGGAATGGGCCGCGGGCACGGGCAGGAGCGCCCCGATGCCGAGGGTCGCGGCCAGCGCGAGGCAGGCTCTGGGAGTGATCTTGCGATTTCTCATGGGATCTCCGTGGTCCGGACCGGCGGCGACCAACACGTCACCGCCGGCGGTGTACCTGTAAGAAGGTCAGGCGGGGGACGCTGAGACGGATTCTCCGGCGCACTGCATACGCACTACGCGGGGTCGGGGTCCGGACTCGTGGAACGAACCTCCAGGCGCCACAGCGAGTAGCCGAAGCCGCTCGCCCGTTTGATGCCCTGCATCCGCACGTACCGGGCGGTCGCCGGGTCGAAGGTGAGCTCGTCCAGGCGGGCGCCGGCCGGCTTGCCCCGAACCGAGGCCACCGTCTTCCAATCAGCGGCGTCGTCGGAGACCTGAATGTCGTAGTCACGACCGGAAGCCGCCTCCCAGTCGAGCAGGACACGCCGGACGGTCTGCCGGGAACCGAGGTCCACCTGGATCCATTCGCCGTCGCGGTAGGCACTGGCCCACCGGGTCTTGCCGTCGCCGTCGGTGGCGTTCTCCGGCCCCAGGCTCGCCACCTCGGACGAGGAGGCCGTCGTCGGCCGGTGCAGTGCCAGGTCCGGGACCTCGAACACACGCATGCTCCACAGGGCGTACCCGTCCTGCTTCGTACCCGCCTGCGTACCGACGAGCCGTACGTGCCGTGCCGTGACCGGCTCGAACGTCAGGGTGTCGACTCCCGCGGATCCGCGGCCGGTTCGGCTCGCGACGGTGGTCCAGTGCTCGCCGTCGCGTGACACCTGGATCTCGTACGAGCGCCCGTGGGCGAGCGCCCAGTCCAACTCGACGTTGCTGATCGCCACCGGCTTGCCGAGGTCGACCCGCAGCCATGCCTCGTCTCCTGGGCCACTGGCCCATGTCGTGGTGCGCACCCCGTCGAAGGCGGCGTCCGCGTCACCGGCGGAGGCAGTCGCCTCCTTGCCCAGGCTCACCTCTCCGGACGCCGACGCGGCAAGCGTGGTGGAGACCTTCGTCAGTCCGGTGCCCACGCCGAGCTTGCGGACCGTGTCCAGGAAGGTGCTGTACGGCACGCCGGCCTTGGCTCCGCTCCACATCTTCTGCGCGAGCGTGCCGAACGTGGGCTCGACCAGGCCGTGCACGTCCAGCTCCGAGTAGTCGGCCTCGGTCAGGTCGTTCCAAACCGCCGACATGGCTCCGAGCAACTGCGGGTCACCGGGGGCCACGCTCTGCCCGCCGGGGAAGACATGCGGCTCCCACTGGTCGTAGAGGTACTTACCGTCCAGCCCGCGGCCGTGGTAGTAGCCCGCGAACGGGACTATGTAGAGCAGGGCGTCATTGGTGTTGATGAAGGAGTAGCCGTCCCGCTTGAGCGCCTGCGGCCCGTACCAGCCGTTGTTCCAGCTGTTCATGGTCACGTCGCGGTCGTAGCCGTCACTGCTGGCCGCCATGACCGACAGGCTGCCCCAGGCCCGCGGCTGCTTGCCGAGCGCACGGATGTGCGCGGCCATCTCGTTGAAGTAGCCCTTGTAGCGGGGCTTGTCAACGGTGTACTCGTCGGCGCCGAAGTGCACGTCGGGGCTACGGAACCAGGGCACGAACTCGTCGAACACCGACTTCATGAACGCGGTGGTCTCCGGCTTGGAGAGATCGAGGTGGTCGGAGTCGCCGTTGTTGAGTCCGAGCGACGGGCGGAAGCGGATGAACGCGAGTGAGTGGGCAGGCGCGTCGATCTCGGGGATGATCGTGACGCCGTTCGCGGCAGCGGTGTTCTCGAAGGAGTCCCAGTCGGCACGGTCGTAGGCCCCGTCCCGGGAAGCGAGCCCGGCCAGTTCGGGGTTGTCGGTCTTGAGCCGGAAGCCGGCCTGGACTTCGCTCCAGGGCTTGCCGCCCTTGAAACCGTTGTCGTTGAGGTGCAGTTGCAGCTGGTTGAGCTTGAACCAGCCCATCACCCGCAGGTAGTCGCGGATGTAGTCGGGGGTGAAGAACCGCCGGCCGACGTCCAGCATGAAGCCGCGCACCTTGTAGTTGGGCCAGTCCACGGCCGTGCCCACGGGGACGGAATCCCGGCCGTCGTCGAGCAGCAGGATCTGCAGGAGGCTGCGCGTGCCGTAGTAGACACCCTTCTCGGTCGGCGCGGTGATCGTCACGTTGCGGTCGGTGGCCGTGAGGGTGTAGCCCTCCTCGGCGTAGCGGGCGCCACCCGCAGCGTCGGGGAGGGAGGGATCGATCGACAGGACGATGTCGCCGTCCTGCGGGATCCGGGGGGAGACGTCCAGCTGGTGCCCTGTCACCTGTGCGATATCGGCGGCGAGTTGCTCGCCCTGGTCGTCGAGTTCGTCGGCCTGCTTCTTGGCCAGCACGATCCGGCTGTGCTTGCGCAGCTCGAACGAGCCCGTTCCGCCCTTCCACTGCTGAAGGGCGGGCACCACGGTGGGCCGGGCGTTGATTTCGGTGTTCGCGGGGACGAGTTCGGCAGCTGCGGACGGTACGGCCAGCAAAGGCACCAACAACCCGAGTGCCATGCCTCTGGCCAGCCGAGCGGCATGTCGTTTTATGCGCACTCCAACCACCTTTCGAGCGGGATTGAAGAACGTATACCCGAGATTCACGCAGCGGTCTAGACCACTTGGTCTAGACCTCAACGTAACCGGTGTCGGGGATTCCGACCCCGCCGGCGGAGGTGTGGACGCCCCGTCGGATGACGATCCCCCTGGTCATCCGACGTTCCGCGCTTGCGCCGTGACGGCGCGTCGGCACGTTCGGCGTCGGGTCAAGGGTCTGCCAATTCGGCTCACAGATCGGCGACGTCACGATGTCGGTACTGCGCACGGCCTCCGCTGGCGAACACCCCGCGCGAACACAGGATTCGGACCGGCAACACACGGGATCACTGGATCGATGGGTTCAACAGCTCCGGAGGCGGGTACCGGAGCCGAGGACCCCGAAGCCAGCTTGCATGCCCCTCGCGGGCTTGGGCCCTCGGCCTGGGGGACTCGCCGCCCCTGGGAGGCTGACGGCGAGCACGGCGAGTCCTCAGTACGTCTTCAGCGCGATCGCGTTGGCGGCCTTGTGGATGGGCTCGATCGCCTTGGCCATGATGCGGTCCTTGCCGGGCATCCGGTTGAGCAGCCCCAGCATCATCATCGAGATCCGCACCTGCCCCTTGGTGCGCATCACCATCCGCTTGATGTTCGCCGGGCCGAGGTCCTGGTTGGCCTGTACGAACGGGCGCATCGCGCGCTCGTACCCGGCGAAACCTGCGGCATGGTCCCCTGCCGCGGCGGCCAGTTCGCCCGCCAGCACGTACGCCCCGACCAGCGCCAGACTCGTGCCCTGGCCGGAGGCGGGCGAGGCACAGTACGCGGCGTCACCCACCAGCACGACCCGGTTCGTCGACCAACGCTCCATGTGCACCTGCGACAGCGAGTCGAAGTAGAAGTCCTCGGCAACTCTGGCGGCTTCGAGCAGGCGCGGTACTTCCCAGCCCTCCCCGGCGTACGCGTCGGCGAGCAACCCCTGCTGCGCGGCGCGGTCGTGCCGGTCGTAGGACAGTGACTCCGAAGCGAACAGGAACATGGCCTTGGCCGTCGTCTCGCCCGCGGTGCTGTACGTCAGCGCGGTACGGCCCGGCCCGACGTACGTCAACTCCTCGCGGTCAAGTCCGAGGTGGTTGGGAACGGTGGAGATCGACACGTAGTAGCCGAGGTCGCGCACGTACTGATCCTCCGAACCGAAGGCCAGCGCCCGGGTGTTGGAGTGCAGCCCGTCCGCGCCGACGATCAGGTCGTACGTGCCGGTGCGCCCGGAGGCGAACACCACGTCCACACCTTCGGCCTGCTGGGACAGCTTCTCGATCGAGTCGTCGAAGAGGTACGTCACGCCCTCGCGGCTCGCCTCGTACAGCAGTGTGGTCAGGTCGCCTCGCATCAGCTCCGCGTCACCGTGCTGCCGGCCACCGAACGTGTCACCGTCCATGGCGGCCACACGCTTGCCGTTCGCGTCGACGACCGAGCCGGCACGCACATCGGTACGGGCCGCACGGACCCCGTCCCTCAGGCCCATGCGCTCGACGACCTCCAGCGCGGCACCCCGGATGTCGACCTTGTAGCCGCCCGGGCGCACGGCCGGGGCCCGCTCGACGACGGTCACGATGTAGCCGTGGCGACGCAGCCAGTAGGCGAGGGTGGTACCGGCGACACTTGCTCCGGAGATCAGGACGTTCATCGTGCGCTCCTTCGATCGGGCTGATGAACGAGACTATACATGCGTATAGGACGCTCGTACAAGACACTTGTTTAAGATGGGTGCGACTCCAGTTCTGCCCACACCGCCCCGCCCGGCTTCGCGGGCGGGCGACCACGTCCCACTCGGTGGCGAGCCGACGGCCAGGAGCAGCCCGGGGCCCGAATCGACGTTGGGGGACGGGACTTGGGCATCAATGGGGAGCCTGGCCGCAGAGTGGCCGTGAAGGGCGGCTCGACCGTGGCCGCGCAGGACGGATGCCATGCGACCGCACCCGACGAGATGGGCGCCGTCACGGCCGGGTCGAAGCCCGCGAGTTCTTCGGCCAGGGCGCCGCACGCGATCTCGCCGCGAAGGCAAGGATGCCCATCGCAACCGGGGCGCCGCGAGCGACTGCATCCTTTGGCCTACCGTGTTCTCGACCCTGCGTAGGACGATCTTGCGGCACCGCCGCGAGAGGGTTGATCCGTGCGAGCAACCATCGGATACACCGTTGAAAGCATCGGCTACGTCGTAGGAGCCCAGGGGCTTGTCAGCTTCGCTTCGCAGACGCTCTTCGGCACGGAGTGGGGCTGGATGCACAAGGTCGTCGACCTTCCGTCCATCGCCTACCTCGGCATCGTCGTCGCGGGTCTGGCGCTCATCGTCGGCGGGGTGAAGACGCGAAAAGCAGCCGAGCGCCATGGAGTTGCCTGACCGGCGGGCCTTGCGCCCCGGGACCTCCCCCGTGTCATGGCGGTCGAAGCCGGCCGCCGCGCGGCCCGTGCCCCCGGCGGGCGGCCTTGTGGTGGCTCCGGTCCGGGCCGGTCGCCGGACGGCGCCGAGCTCGCCGCTCGTCACGGGCCCGGTGGAGGGTGGCGCGGCCCCAGTACCCAACATCACGGCGCTCTGCGCCGCCCTCACCCGAGAGCCTCGGTCGACTCGGTTCGGTGAACCACTGGATCCGGGGGCGGGGCAGGCGGTGCGGCGTGCGAGCTGGACGCTCAGGTCACGACACGGGGCGCAGGGCGCCGGCGATGACGGTGGTCACCATCTTTCGGACGGCGACCGTCCGCGGCGGGGCGCTCGCCCGGTCGGCGAAAAGCAGGTGACCGGCCCCGACGAGGGTGGGGGCGAGCGTGTCGATGTCGGCGTCGCCGGCCAGGCGCCCCAACTCTCGTTCGGCGGTGAGGTACGTGGCGATCATGGTGGTGCCTTGCACGGCCAGCGGGATGCCGGTCAGGCCGGCCTCGCGCAGTCGGGCGCGAAGGCCGTCGCGGAAGGTGATGAGCGCGATGACGGACACCGTGACGGGCCCGAACAGGTCCTGCAGCGCCTCGGCGAGGTTGTCGACCACGTTCCCCGTACCGGCGGCGGCGCGCAGAGTCGTGGTTCGGCCCTCGATGCCGCGGATGCGGTCGAGGACGAGTTCCGCCAGGAAGGCGTCGAAGTCGGCGAAGTGCCGGTGCAGCACGCCCTTGGCGCAGTTCGCCTCCTCCGTGACCGCCCGGCTGGTCAGCGCGTCGGGCCCGTCCCTGAGCAGGACGCGCTCGGCGGCCTCGAACAACTGGCCGCGCACGTTATGGATGTGTACCCCTGACGGCATTTTCTTCCTCTCCGTGCCGGCCGCACTTAACAAGTGGGCGTGCGCCCATTAGTGTGGGCGCATGCCCACATTATCGCAGGGACAGTCGAACGAGTCCGGACCCGAACCCCACCGCCACCGGCAGACCGCCGAGTCGTTCGGCGTGGACGCCGAACGCTACGACCGTGCCCGACCGCCGTATCCCGAGGCCCTGGTGGACCGGATCGTCGCAGCAAGCCCCGGTCGGCACGTCCTCGACGTCGGAGCCGGCACCGGCATCGAGGCCCGACAGTTCCAGGCGGCCGGCTGCACGGTGCTCGGTGTCGAGCCCGACGAACGGATGGCCGCCTTCGCGCGACGCACCCATGTCGAGGTCGAGGTCGCCAGGTTCGAGGATTGGCAGCCGGCCGGACGACACTTCGACGCGGTCATCGCCGGCACCGCCTGGCACTGGGTGGACCCCGTCGCCGGCGCGGCCAAGGCCGCCCAGGTCCTCAGGCCCGGCGGCCGGCTCGCCCCCTTCCACCACGTCCCCCAACTCCCGGCCGAAGTGATCGACGCCCTCGCCGAAACACTCCGGCGCCTCGCCCCCGACTCCCCGTTCGACCCCGGCCTGCTGAGAGGACCGGCCGTGGACGCGTACCAGCCACTGTTCGCGAGAATCACCGACGGGATCCGGCAGACGGGCAGGTTCAGCGAGCCGGAACAGTGGCGCTTCGCATGGGAGCGCACCTACTCCCGGGAGGAGTGGCTCGATCAGCTCCCCACCTTCGGAGGCCTCACCCAACTTCCCGCCGAGACCATGGCGGAGGTCCTGGACAGCGTCGGGACCGCGATCGACATGCTGGGCGGCCACGCCACCATGCCCTACACATCCGTCGTGATCACCTCGACCCGCTCCCCTGCGGCCTGACCGCCGCAGACGCCGGGCGTCGCCGGGCGTCGGTCACCGGGCGTCGCCGGGCGTCGGTCGCCGGGCGTCGGTCGCCGGGCGTCGCCGAACCGAGCAGACCGGCGTGCCCGGCGAGGGCCGCGGCCGGACCGCCTGGCCGTGCGCTGACGTTGCGGACGGGATGGAGTCCGCCGGGATGCGCCAGCTGGGATCAGGACGGACGGCAAAGCCGAAGCGGCCGCGTATCGCTCAGTTCTCCCAGTCCTCGTCGTCGCCGCCGCGCATTGTGCGCCACCCCTCGAGGTCTTGCAGCGCCTTCCGCGCCAACTGGGCGTACTGCACCGGGCATTCCCACAGCTCACGGGCGGAGAGTTCGGCGGGCACGGGAGTGTCGGGGTGGTCCTCGGGCGCGTACAGGTGGACCACGGCGAGGTAGCGGGACTGGACGGTGGAGTCGGCGGTGGACCAGGGGTGCTGCGGGTGGTCGCAGGAGACGTCCAGGTCGATGGTCGCGAGCGCGGTGGCCAGGTCGCGCGCGAAGGAGGGCGGCAGGCCCTCGTACGTCTGGGCGATGCCCATCCACAGGCACAGGAACAGGCCGATCCGTTCCTCGTCGCGTACCTGCCCGGCGAGCCAGCGGCGGGCGGACCACAGGGCCACCGGGCCGGTGTTGTTCTCCCAAGTACGGCGGATCGCGTCCTGCATGGCGACGAGGTCGAGGCGCCCGTCGTCGCCGACGAACTGCGCGTCCAGATGGGAGACGTCGACGGTACCGAAGAGCTCCTGGCTCGCCTCGCGCAGCTGGCCCGCAGCCTCATCGGCGAGGTCCGCGAGGAACCCCTCGCAGTCGAACACCGCCACCTCTGCCTCGTCGAGATCGTAGTCCTCTGCGAAGGCGGCCCGTCCGGCCTCGGTCAGCATGCTGACCCCGGCCTCGACCTGGTACTCAGAGTCCAGCTGCGAGGGATGGCTATCGACCGGGCAGGTGCAGTTGGACCGGTCCAACTGCACACGAATCCCGTCCAGGACCTGTACGTACGACGCGAACAGGGACTTGCTGAAGACCCGTGCGGAGACGTACCAGCAGGTCGCGTGCAGGAGGATCGTGTAGCCGGCCCGCTCCCGGCGGCCCTCCGAGGTGGCGTCGCGACCGAGCGCGTGGGCCGCGTCGTCGGCAAGGACCGCAAGGGTCGATTCGGGATCCGTGCTGGGGTAGTCGCAGACGATCCCGGACAGGTCGGAGATCAGTTCGCGGTGGTCGGCAGGCAGAGTGGGCGTCACTTCAGTCACATCCGTAACCGACGATTGCGCAGATCGGACGGTTCCCCGAGTTCCCGCGAGTTCCCCCGGGGCGCCTGGGCGCTGGTCCGGCCGGCCCCCTCACCACCAACACATCTTTGGACGCGCCCCGCTCTCCGAGGCAGATGAAGCAGAGCTGGCGATCGGCCACAGCGGCGCAGAGTGGAAACCTGCAGGGCTTGCTCGGCCTGGCGGAGCGCGGCGTCCTCCGTGATCCACGCCCATGCCTGATGTAATAATCGCCCTGAAGGTACGCCCATTACCTACTCGGGGGGAATCTTGCCTTTCACACACACGTCCCAGGCCGCACGAGCATGGGTCCATGGTTGGGCCGTTTCACGCAGTGCATCCGAACCCGCGCCCCGTTCCTGGGGTTTCACCATCGATGTCGGCCTGCCTGGACACGTAATGCGGCACGTCCTGCACTCGGCGGACGAAGCGACCGTCCGCAAGGTCATGGAGCACGTCACCGCGCCTGGTGTCTGGTTGAAGTCATTCGTCCCACCGGAAACGCTTGAGCCCTGGCTCGCCCCCGGCTGGCACCTCGCCGGCGGAATCGGCTACCTGATGACCGCCTCGGTGCCCACGGCCCACGCCCAAGCCCCGGCCGAAACGCCCGACGGTTACGTCCTGAGTACTTGGACGCGTGCCAGTGTCACCCGCGCCTTGGTGCGCACAGCCGACGGCGCGTTCGCCGCGCGGGGCCAGGTCGCCGTCACCGGCCTAGGCGCCGTCGTCGACCAGGTGGAGACCGATCCGGCCCACCAACGGCGCGGCCTGGGACGCCTGGTGATGCGCAGCCTCACCGCCGCTGCCGCGGAGCAGGGTGCCACGGCAGGCGTTCTGGGCGCGACGGCGGAAGGCCGAGCCCTGTACGAGACGATGGGATGGCGCACACTGGCCCCGCTCACGGGCGCCATGCGGGGCCCGGACCCGTCCGACACCTGAGCAGACACCAAACCCCACCATCAGCCATGAGGCGCCTCTCACACTCAGGCACTGCCCGACATCTGCCATGCAGCCAATTCGGGCGATCTCTAGGTTCCTTGGTCAGTCCCCTCGCGCAGGCTCGCCCGGATGTGCGCCAGGGCTTCGGCCGCCAGCAGATGCGTCAGACCCTCCGCGAGAGGGAGATGTGCGGGACAGAACCACGCACAGTGCTCCGGGTCACCAGCCCAGTCATCCGCAGACGGTTCCGCGGGCCGAAAGCTCACGACTGTGAAGTCCTCGTACTCAAGACCCGAATGCCGGTACGGAACACGGCATATGACACACAGCGGCGGCATCATCGGGCGCGCTCACTCTCTGATGGGTCGAACCTGCATCGCCCACGGTAATCGACCACAAAGAACCGAGGCAGTGCCCACTCTCATCAACATCGATCAAGGAGAGCCACCGTGCTCCTGCCCCATCAGCGCGGGACGGACCGACGGACGGAGGCTCGGTCCGCCTCGCGGTCGATGAAGCGGTCGTACAGGCCGCTGAAGACTTGGCCGGCGGTCTTGTCCTCCACTGGCCTCTCGCCATTCCAGACGGCAAGGTGGAGAGGTTGTCTCACGTGCAAGTCCCGCGAGCTTCTTGGAGCAGGTCAGGGCGGCAGCCATGGCCGTACCTCGGCTCCGCCGGACGTCGCGGACCAGGTACGGGATCTTGAGAGCACGAGCAGTACATGGCAGGCTCATGCCGCATGATCGATGAGTTCGCGAAAGACAACCTGCACGAGAGACTGCGACGGGACCGCAAGGCGCTGCTCTGGAAGCTCGACGGCTTGTCCGAATACGATGTCCGCCGACCTTTGACGGCGACCGGGACCAACCTCCTCGGCCTGGTCAAACACGTGGCCACCGTCGAGGCCAGGTACTTCGGCGAGGTCTTCGACCGCCCTTCCCCGGAACCGCTGCCCCGGTGGCAGGACCACAACGGCAGCGATCTGTGGGCGACCGAGGACGAGACCCGCGACCAGATCGTCGGGTTCTACCGGCGCACGTGGGAACACTCGGACGCGACGATCACCCAGCTCGCCCTCGACTCCCCCGGCCACGTGCCATGGTGGCCGGAGCCTCACACCAACACGAACCTGTTCGCCATCATGGTCCATGTCCTCGGCGAGTCCAACCGGCATGCAGGCCACGCCGATATCCTGCGCGAGGGCCTCGACGGTCGGACCGGGGTGCGCCCCGAACACGAGCAGCAGATCGACGAGGAAGCCCGTGCAGCCTACTGCGCGAAGATCGAGCAGGCCGCCAGGTCGGCCGCACCGATCAAGGCTTAGAACTCGTAGCAAAATGATCTTAGTGAGAGCTGAGATGCACTGAGACCGGCGACTGGCCGCTCAGCCGGCTGGAGAGCATTTGATCTGGTGACCGAGCAGAGGTAGCCCTGCCTCTGCCCTCCGAGCGTTCACGTCACGGGTGGATGGGTGCGCAGGCCGGACCGGAAGTGCGATGACCTGCGGTGACGGACCGTGGCACAGTCTCCGCATGTCCAATGACATCGCCACCCCGTCTTCCGTGCCCCGACCCCATACTCGCCCTGAGCACCGCGCGCCATCTCATGGAGTTCGGTCAATGCGAGTACACCAGCGTCTCCCTCTACGCAGAGCTCCGCTCGGTCGACGAGTTGCTGCGGGCGGCGGAAGGATTCACGAGGAGATCTTGCCAGAACCCGGTCAAACCCGCTGAACGTCCGGTCACAGCACTAGGTCGGGCACGGACAGTCAGGGGAGTCCGCGTCGGACGCAGGCGAGGGTGGCCATGGCTTGGTAGTGGTTGGCTCGTTTGTCGTAACGCGTGGCCAGGGCTCGGTGCTGCTTGAGCCGGCTGAAGCACCGCTCGACGACGGTTCGCCGCCGGTGGGCGGTCTTGTCGAGGCGGCAGCGGGCTTCGCCGCGGCGGTGATGTCCCAGCCGGGCGGGTTGGTCAACGATGACAGGTTGCTCCACGGGGTGGAGGAGCTCTCGGCCCCACTCCCCCGACCGCCACGCCCTGCCGTGCGGCTCGTCGGCCAGGCCGGCCCGGGGAGCGGCGCGGGCCTAAGATCATCGAGACGAGGAACGGCGGACGAAGCACGGGAGAAGCGGCGGACATGGCGGACGAACGCGTGTACCTGGTGACCGGGGGCGGAACGGGGATCGGGGCGGCGACCGCGCGTACATTGGCCCGGGCGGGACACAAGGTGGCGGTGTCCGGGCGTCGCCCCGAGCCGCTGCGGCTGGTCGCCGAGGAGATCGGCGCCCTGCCCGTACCGTCGGACATCGGAGACCCCGCCGCGGTGACCTCACTCGTCGAGACGGTGTTGGGCACGTACGGGCGGCTCGACGGTCTGGTGCTCAACGCCGGCATCGGGCGAGGCGGTGGGGTGGGGGAGGTGACCCTGGAGGACTGGGACGAGGTCATGCGGACCAACCTCACTGGTCCGTTCCTGCTGCTGCGCGCCGCGCTCCCCCATCTGCTCGACGCCCGCGGCGCGGTGGTCGCGGTGGCCTCGGTCTCCGCTCTGCGCAACGGCGTCGGGAACGCCGCCTACGCCACCTCCAAAGCGGCGCTGCTCCAGCTGTGCCGGTCGCTCGCGGTCGACTACGGGGGCGCAGGCTTGCGTGCCAACACGGTGTGCCCGAGCTGGGTGCGCACCGACATGGCGGACCGCCGAATGAGCCGGTTCGCCGACGAGGCGGGCTTGGACGGGAACGGTCTGGACGCGGCATACGAGGAGGTGACCCGGGTCCTGCCCGCCGGGCGGCCCGGTGAGCCGCAAGAGGTCGCGGAGGCCATCGCCTGGCTGCTGTCACCCGCCGCCTCGTTCGTGAACGGCGCGGTGCTCACCGTCGACGGCGGCGCGACCGCACTCGACCCGGGCACCCTCGGCTTCGAGTTCCGGCTCGACCCACGCACCCCGCGGGCCTGACCGACAGTCACTGCCGAAGTGCCCGGTCACGATCCACCGGCCGACGGCACTGCTGGAGCTCTCGGGGGCGATGTTCACGAGAATGGGTTCCGGCTCAGATTCCATGGCGCGCGCACGGAATGCGACGACTGCTGCCGAGTGAACGCGCCTTTCAACGGCGCATGGCCCGTCAGTCAGTCTTGTGCTCTCCCGGCCGCTGCTTGCTCAGGAGTCGTCCAGCGGCCTCGATCGCTTCTTCCTTCAGCGCTTCGACAGAGACACCCCAGCTCGCGTCCCATTCATCCAGGTTGAGCGCACACGAGACGAGAGGCTGCAGGTCTTCGGGATAGTTGAGGTCATAGGCGACATCGGCCCAGATCAGACAAGTGCCGGCAGCGGGATCGAGAGATCCGTCCACGATCCGACCGGCAATCGGGGGTCACGCTGACCGGCGGGAACGTCAACGACTGCACCCGGTTCGAAGCGGTCATGGACCGGATCAGGATCGCCCGGCTCAATTGCGCAGGTCTTCGAGTCGGTCTACGTCGTCGCGAACCGACTCTCGGTCCTCGGGGGAGAGTTGGACCGCGGTGGCCTTCGTGAGCGTCGTCGTCGCGGTTTCGTCGTCACCGAGACGCCCGGCGACGTCCGCGCGAAGTACGAGGAGGCGGAGCAGTTGTACGGGCGTGGGCCGCTCGTCCTCCAGGCCAAGCACGCGGTCGATGACCTTCGCGGCGCCCGCCGGGTCCTCTTTCGAGTCCGCAAGGAGGGACGCGTGGTGCAGGGCACGGGCGAAGGTCTCCTCGGGGGCTCGACGATGGTGTTGGTCCTCGCTCGTCCGCTGCCCGATGCGGATGCAGTTGCCACCGGGATCGGTCATGAGGAACTGCCGCACGCCGTACGACATGTCCTTGAGCGGCCCGATGCGTGGCAGCCCTCGGGATGGGACCTTCCCGTACGCCTTCTTGAGCCCCGCCCGGAAGACAGCATGCAGTCCGTCGACGTCATCGGTCAGGACGAAGCACGTACTGACAGACTCAGCCGGCTCGTACTGCTTCAACCCGAAGAACTGGAGCTCGATGCCGCCGCGCTCCACAACCGCGTACGGGTTGGGGCTCTTCTGCTGGAAGGTCACCTCGAACCCGAGGGCGGTGTAGAACTCGAGCACGGGCTGAATGGTCCGGCACGGGAGGATCGGAATGGTTTTCTCAGCCATACACACGCACTCTAGTCAAACTTGAGTAGCGGGTCCACAGCGGTCTGCCACCTGACGCATACCGGAGTACCGGAGCGACGCCGGCCCGGCATACGGGACAGGGGCCGAGGGGGCGGGGCCGGTCGAAGGCTGGGGGGACGGCAACTCAGTTCCCGTTGGCTCGACCCTCAGGGCTATGGAAGCTGGACTCCGGACCAGGCATCGACTTCGCACTGCCTGTCGGCATTGTTCCCCGCGGTCACGACTGTGCCGTTGGCGCGCAGGCCGAGGGTGTGCGTGGACCCGGCCGCCACGGCGACAATGTCGCGCCAATCGCCGACTTCGCACTGTCGGTAGCTATTGTCTCCCGCTGCAAGGACCCGGCCCGACGCAGTGACCCCGACAGTGTGGTAGCTGCCCGCACTGAGCGCCACCACGTCTTCCCAGTCATCGACCTCGCACACCCCGGTTGACCGGTCTCCGGCCGCTACCGCCCGCCCGTCGGCTCTGAGGCCGACGGTATGGAGATACCCAGCCGAAATGGCGGCCAGGTCACGCCACCCTTCAACGGCACACTGCCCTCGTCGATTGTTCCCCGTGGCCAGGGCAGTACCGTCCGACCGAACGCCAACCGAATGCCAGTCACCACACGAGACGACGACCATCTCGCGCCAGGACTGCACGTCACACTGTCCTTCTGAACTCCGGCCAGTCGCTAGCACGCGGCCATTCGCGAGCAGCCCGAGTGTGCGGCGCCAACCTGCGGCCACGGCCGTGACGCCTCGCCATCCGGCGACATCACATTGCCCATCGCCGTTCCATCCAGTTGCCAGCGCTGTGCCGTCCGACCGGAGTCCCACCGTGTGAGACCTGCCCGTGTTCGTCGCGGTATGGACATTCCCGGCTGCCACCGCGACGACGTCTTCCCATCGCTCGACACGACATTCAGCAGAGGCGGTATTGCCCACAGCGAGAACGGTTCCATCCCAGCGCCGTCCGACCGAATGGCGCCTTCCGGCCGCCAGCGCCGACGAGATAGCGAGCATTCCGCCTCCTTGACCTCGGCGCGAGTTCGCGACATGGGATGTCACCCTACTTGGACTGGAAACAGAGCGAGGTCCTCAGTCGTCGACAGCAGATGACGGCACAACCGAGCGTGATGAAGGCATGATGAATGTCGTCGCGGATCGCCTAGTGGATGCATTGGCGGCGGAAACCAGTGCAGTCGTGCGATGGCGCCCTTCCACAGTCCTGCGGTGTCCGCCGAGCCTCGGAACAGTGGGATCCGCTGGGTTACGCCGTTGCGGTCGCAGCCGCTAAGTCGATGTCACTGTCAGGTGAGAGGATCGCGAGATGCCTCTGCCTCAGCCTGATGATCTGACCTCGCTGGTCCTGCGTACTGACTTCGGTGACGAGGGAGCCTGGGACTCGGTTCGAGCCTCAGTCGACGCGGCCGACGAGTACCCCTTTGCCACGTTTGTCAGCGAGCTTCGCTTCGCCGGCGTGGGGGTCCAGGCCTTGATAGCTGAAGAGGTTGCTGCGGACGAGAACGACCAGATCGTCAACATGTTTCTGGCGGACGCAGCCACGATGAAGGATCCGGGTCACCCGCTCCTGGCCGTGGACCTCTCGGACGAGCCAGGGCGAACGTTCAGGGTCCCCGCTCAGTGGTTCCCCAACGTCCGGCCAACCTCAGCATCGCCAACATGGACTTTGCGGAGTTCGCCGACGCCGCGGATGGGACAGGGACCTTCCGCGGCTTCGACGAGGGCTGATGCCTTCTCGTTGCGGCCCGCCTGGGCGGGCTATGTACCACGCCAGTTCAGCGTGGCTTCGCGGGTGAGGCGACGGCTCATCAGGTCGATCACCACGAGGCTGATCCCCGCTTCGGCTCGGACAGGCACGGCTTCGTAGTCGCGGGCGAGGCGGTGGTGGCGCATGAGCCAGCGAAGGTCTGCTCGACCACACAGCGCCGTGGGATGACCTTGAAGCCCTTCCGGCCGGGGTCGCGGTGGACGAATTCGACGTCGATGCCGAGGCTGGCGCCGTGGTCAATGGCCTTGGTGTGGTCGCCGGTGTCCGTCCAGGCCAGTCCCCACCACGGCCCGCAGCCCACCGAGCCAGCCGAATGAGGTGATCTCTTGAGGCTGTGCACCGGCTGGGCTCTGCGGGAGTCAGAGCTCCTCGGTGGTGCGGCGTGCGGTGCGGTCCTGCCGCCATTGTTCGGCCGCGTGCAGCATGGCCTGTCCGACGTGTTGGAAGAAGTCGCCGATGTCGTTGAGCCGACCACCGGCCGGTGAGGCGGCGCCGAGAGTCTCCGCTCCCTCGTGGGCGAAGTCGGCCAGCGCGGAGTTCTGGCGGGCGCTGGCCGTCCAGCCGCGGAACCAGGCGTCCGCGTCGATGACGTAGCGTTCACGACGGTGGTGGGAGTCGCGTTCGCGGCGGAGGAGTTCCTGCTGTTCGAGCTGGCCGATGGCCTTGGAGACCGAGGCGGGGCTGACCTTCAGCCGCTCGACGAGTTCGGCGGCCGAGAGGCTGCCACTGTCGGTGAGATAGAGCGCCGAGAGGACACGGGCGGCCATCCGGGACAGTCCGGTGCCGACCATGACGTCTGTGAAGCGATCTTCCAGTTCCTGGACGGCGTCAGGGTCGGCGACCCTCCGGGCTGGGCCAGTGTCTGCTGACGACTGGCGTCCCGGGCGGCTTCGTCG
The DNA here is from genome assembly GCF_033343995.1 of Streptomyces sp. HUAS YS2. Lineage (NCBI taxonomy): Bacteria > Bacillati > Actinomycetota > Actinomycetes > Kitasatosporales > Streptomycetaceae > Streptomyces > Streptomyces solicathayae. The sequence continues at coordinate 157,860 of NZ_CP137573.1, forward strand.
GGCTCGGTCCTGGGTGGCCTGCTGCGCCTGGTCGGCCCGATAGCCGTCGGGGCCGCCGTTACGGCTCACCTCCCGCGTGACGGTCGACAGAGGACGGTCGAGCCGAGCGGCGATCTCCGTGTACGTGAGCCCGTCGGCGAGCCCGTCGGCGATCCCCTCTCGATCCTGACGCGTCAGCCGGCCTCCTGGCATGGGGCACCTCCAGAGCTTCTCCCCGCTCGGTACGGCGAAGTTGCCGGACAGTCTTACGTTCGCCGACATGTCATTGCAAGTATCGAAGGCAGCGACTTGCATTCAGCTTCACTCTCATTGCAATTCTCGTTCAATTTGCCTGGAAATGCGCCCTTCTTGCGTCTTCCAGCGTTGACGATTTAGTGAATGCAAGTTACGTTCGCCAGTACGTAAACGTTGACCGCCGCGGTCGCCGCTCCAGCGCGGGCCGCCCTTCGCCACCTGGGACGGGATCTCCGATGACCTCCACGCTCGCCCTCGCACGTATCTCCACCTGGCACCGGCCTCTGCTGGTTTGCTCGGGACTCATGGCCGCTCTCGTGGTCGCCTGCGGCGTCGGCCTGGCCGTCGACGACCGACTGCTCCTCGGGGAACCTGTCTGGTACAAGCCCCTCAAGTTCGCTACCGCCTTCGGCCTCTACACCGCCACGCTGGCATGGCTGCTCGCGCGGCTGAGCAAGGGCAGACGCCTCGCCCGGTGGCTGGGCACGGTCTTCGCGGTGACCACAGTCGCCGAGGTCGGTGCCATCACCGTCCAGGCGGCCCGCGGCACCATCAGCCACTTCAACGCCGACCAGAGCGACCCCATCACCCTGGCCCTCACCCCCGTCCTCACCTTCGGCGTGATGGTCATCGTGATCGCCCAGCTGATCATCGGGGTCATCGTCCTGATCCAGCGCACCGGTAGCCCGGCCCTCAACCAGGCCATACGCGCGGGCATCGGCCTCGCCGTCGCCGGCATGCTCATCCCCGTCTACTGGATGGTCACCGAGATCAACGAACGCACCGTCACGGACGCCAACGGTCACACCGTCCCCATGTACCAGGGGCACGGCATCGGCGACCCCGACGGCAACGGCATGCCGCTGACCCACTGGAGCGTCACCGGCGGCGACTTCCGCGTCCCGCACTTCTTCGCCCTGCACGGCATCCAGGTCCTGCTCGTCCTCGCCGCCGTGCTGGCCGCCCTCGCCGCCCGAAAGGCCTGGCTGCGCAGCGAGCAGGTACAGGCCCGTCTCGTCCGCTGCGCCGCCTACGGGTACACCGGGCTCGTCGCCGTCGTGACCTGGCAGGCCGGCCGCGGCCAGTCCTTCGCCCACCCCGACACCTCGACCCTCGGGGCCCTCGCCGCCGTCCTGCTCCTCACATCCGCCGCCCTCGTCACGACCGTCAGCACGGCCAAGCGAGCGGCGCGAGCACCGAAGTCACCGGCCCCCGTGGACTTCTGACCACGGGCCTACGACCGCCAGGCGCGAACCGACCGCCAGGCGCGAACCGACCGGCGGGCACGACGACCGCAACGGCGGCCGACCGGCGGGAACGGCCATGGCCGTTCCCGCCGGTCGCCGTCTCGTCGGGCGGCTGTTCCTAGCGGCGTGCGAGCGTGTCGAACCAGCGCACGATCTGGGGCCCTGCCAGCTTGAAGGTCGTGTTGTGATCGGCCTTCGCGTGGTCGACGACGGGGGCGGTGACACCGTTGCGGGCCAGATCGGCCGCGCAGTTGACGGAGTTGGCGATCGCTACGTCCGTGTCACCGGCCGCGCTGTGCAGTTGTACGGGGAGGTCGGGTTTCCAGTCGCAGGTGCCTTCCTGCGCTTCGAGTGCGGCCAGCAGGCCGCCGTCCGGATGACGCAGCCGCTCGTAGAAGTCGTCGGTCAGCAGCTCCTTCACCGAGCCCGGCAGCTTCGTGACGATGTCCTCCTCGGTGTGCCGCGTGTCGAAGAGTTCCTCCACGTAGCCGGCGTACGGCTGTCGGAAGGCCTCGGCCGGGTTGCCGTAGACGGGGTGCAGCCGGTTCTGCGCGGTGAGGAAGTACGACATGTAGAAGACGCCGCTGATGCCGTTGACACGACCGTCGAGCAGGGCGGGGATCTCGGCGCCCTGCAGGTCGTACGGTCCGGCGACCGGTGCGAGTGCCCGCAGCCGGAAGTGCCGGTCAGCGCCGCGTGCCAGCTCGCGGCCCAGCGCCATGGCGACCTGGCCGCCCTGCGAGAACCCGGTGCCGTACACGTCGCCGGTGAGCGGCCTGCCCAGTGCGCGCGCGGCGGTGCGTGAGGCGCGCAGCATGTCGAGCGAGGCGGAGACGGAGGAGGCGGTGTCCATGTACGGGTGGAGGCCGGGCCCCTTGCCAAGCCCGAGGTAGTCGGGAGCGGCGACGGCGCGGCCTGCGGCAGCGTGCAAGTAGGGCGCGTAGAGACCGAAGTCCTCGGCGACGGACGGCGCGTAGTCGCGGTGGACCATCGTGCCGTGCGTGTCGGCAACCAGGTCGAGCCGGCGCTCGCCACCCTTGGGGAGGACCAACAGGCCGGTGGCGGTGGTGGAATGGCCCCGAGGGGTCAGGGTCCGGTAGGTGAGCCGGTAGCCGCGCACGCCGTGGCGCACTGTCGCCGGGTCGATGTCGGCGCCCTTGAGGAACGCGGCGACCTCGGCCCGGCTCAGGTCGGCGACGGGAGTGACTCCGAGGAGGGTCCCGCGTCCGGTGCTCTGCTGGGCCGCCGGGCGAAGCTCGGACGCCGCGACCGCCGGGGCGACGGTCAGGGCGCCCAGGGCTGCGAGGACTGTGGCGGCGGCCAGCGACCGGCGCGCTCGCCTGCGTCGCGCGGCCTGTCGGGTGGGGATGCGGGTCATGGTGTGCTCCATGACGACGACGCTACGGAGCCGTAGATCGCCGGGACATCCGACCGGCCCCCGGGTCAGGGGTGGGGCGGGCCCCACCGCGGAACCAGGGAATCCCCCCAGGCGAAGGCCTGTTGGGCCGCCGGCCGGTCGCGCATGAGCCAAATGCCCAGCTCGCGTGTAGAGATGGCGGCCTGCTGTTGTGTCCCCTCACCGCTGGTCAGGCTGACGACGCGCGCAGTGGCGCGGCCTGGCCATGCGAACGGACAAGTTCGCCATCGCCTACGGGGGCACACTCCACCTCGCAGCCATCTTGATCTGAACGCGAGACCAGGTTCGGGTCAGCGGGAGCTGTGCGCTGCCTGAAGGGCCGCCCACTCCAGGCGCTCGGCTCGCCAGGCGGTGCCCGCCCTGGAAATCGCCGAGTCGACCATGACCCGATCACGAGCATGACGGTGCCACAGACCGATCTGAGAGACAGGCTCTAGTCGCCGGTCGTGCCGTCGAGCATCTCTCGCAGGATGTCCAGGTGGCCGTTGTGGCGGGCCGTCTCCTCGGTGAGGTGAAGGAGAATCCAGCGCAGGTCGACATGGAGACCGTCGCGGACGGCTCGCTGGGCCTGCTTGTCCAGGCCGTTCTCGGCGACCAGTTCGCGGTAGCGGGCGCTCTGTTCGGCGTATTCGTCGAGCAACTGCGTGAGCGGGAAGTCGACGGCGATACGCATCTCGCGGTCGGGATCCTCGTCGGTCCAGGGGCCCCGGTCTTCCTCGCCGAGGAAGACCACCTGGAACCAGTAGTACTCGACCCAGCGCAGGTGGTTGATCAATCCGCTCATGGTCATCAGCGGTGAGCCCGGCAGGAGCGCCTTGCGGGCGTTCTCCGCGGAGACGCCGACGCACTTGGCGCGGGCGGTGTCACGTGCGTAGTCGAGAAACGTGGTGAGCTGGGTGCGCTCGTCCCACGCGGGCGGCGTGTCGTCGATTCTGATCATCACGCGAAGCGTCCCCGATCACCGCCACCGATGTCGAGGCATTTATCGACGACCCCAACCCGCTCCCCCAGATCCATGCCGTGCGGACAGCTACACCGACTCAAGGCCGGGGCCGACCGGCCTGATCTGCCGGAGACGGCCCTAGGTCGTGTCCGGAAAGTCATGGGAGCCAGAGTCGGAGGCAGGCGAGGGTGACCATGGCTTGGTAGTGGACGGCGCGTTTGTCGTAGCGGGTGGCCAGGGCCCGGTTCTGCTTGAGCCGGCTGAAACAGCGTTCGACAACGTTGCGGCGCCGGTAGGCGGTCCGGTCGAGGCGGCAGCGGGTCTCGCCGCGGCGGATGCGCCCGTTGATCTGGTCGATCCGCTCCGGGATCGTGCAGGCGATCCCGCGTCGCCTCAGGTAGGCCCGGATCTTGCGGGCCGAGTAGCCCTTGTCTGCGACCACGCGCTGGGGCCGGGTCCGGGGCCTGCCGGGCCCCGGCCGGGCGACGCGGATCCGGTCCATGACCGCCTCGAACTGGGTGCAGTCGTTGACGTTCCCGCCGGTCAGGGTGAAGGCCAGTGGCCGGCCCTGGCCGTCGCAGGCCAGGTGGATCTTGCTGGTCAGCCCGCCGCGTGATCGGCCGAGTGCCTCGCCTTCCCAGGGCCCCCTTTTCGGGCCCCGGCCGCATGCTGATGCGCGCGGACCGTGGTCGAGTCCACGCAGACGATCGACCAGTCGACGGTCCCGACGGCGTCGGAGTGCTGCTGGACGTGGGCCAGCAGCCGGTCCCAGGTGCCGTCGGCGGACCAGTGCCGGAAGCGTTCGTAGACCGTCTTCCACGGCCCGTACCGCTCGGGCAGGTCACGCCAGGCGGCCCCGGTGGACAGCTTCCAAAGGATCCCGTTGACCACCTGGCGCCGGTCCCGCACGGGCCGGCCCATACGGCCCGGCGCCAGCAACGGAGCGATCAACGCCCACGACTCATCCGTCAGTTCATGTCGACGCACCACAAACGGAGTAACGAGCCAACAACTTTACGGACACGGCCTAGGGCCTGTCCGCAATGTCAGCTAGGGAGCCATAGTCGCAGGCAGGCGAGGGTGACCAGGGCTTTGTAGTGGCGGGCTCGTTTGTCGTAGCGGGTGGCGAGGGCCTTGTTCTGCTTGAGCCGGTTGAAACAGCGTTCGACGACGTTGCGGCGCCGGTAGACCTCGCGGTCGAGACGGCACAGGCTCTCGCCTCGCCGGAGGCATCCGTTGATCTGGTCGACGCGTTCGGGGATGGTGCAGGCGATACCGCGTCTGCGCAGGTAGGAGCGGATCTTGCGGGATGAGTAGCCCTTGTCGCCGACCACCCGTAGCGGTCGGGTGCGGGGCCGGCCGGGCCCGTATCGCTTGATGTGGATGCGGGCCATGACCGGTTCGAACTGCGTGCAGTCGTTGACGTTCCCGCCGGTGATCGTGAAGGCGAGCGGCCGGCCCTGTCCGTCGCAGGCAAGGTGGATCTTTGTGCTCAGTCCGCCGCGGGACCGGCCGAGTGCTTCGCCGGTCCAGGGCCCCCTTTTCGGGCCCCGGCGGCGTGCTGATGGGCCCGCACGATGGTCGAGTCGACGCAGACGATCGACCAGTCGACCTCGCCGATCGCGTCCGAGTGCTGCTGGACGTGGGCCAGGAGCCGGTCCCAGGTTCCGTCCGCTGACCAGCGGCGGAACCGTTCGTAGACGGTCTTCCACGGCCCGTACCGCTCGGGCAGGTCCCGCCAGGCCGCACCCGTGGACAGCTTCCACAGGATTCCGTTGAGGACCTGCCGCCGGTCCCGCACCGGACGACCCATCCGGGGCGGAGCCAGCAACGGCCCGATCACTTCCCAGGCCTGATCAGTCAGTTCATGACGTCGCACCACGAACGGAGTAACGACCGATCGACATTGCGGACACGCCCTAGTAGAGCGGCATGAGCAGCATGCCGATCACCCACGCCTTGATCGCGGCGGGCGACGGGCTCTGATAGTCCTTGGAGGACGCGATCACCTGGGCCGACAGTCGGCCGGCCGCCGCCCCCGGCGCGCTACTTCTGGGCGTGCTCCCCCAGCATGCCCACCACGGTCAGGAACGCGTACGCGCCGAAGACGTAGAAGAACACGCGCCATGCGGCGCCCTTGAGCTTCCACCTCTCGTTGACGCGGTCCACACCGCGGTCCACGTCGTGGTTCTCGTCGTGGTTCTCGTCACGGTTCTCGTCACGGTTCTTGCCGCTCACGACAGCTTCCCTCCCGCGAGCGGGATTGACAGCCCCGTGCCCGCACTCATTAAACTCGAATGGATTCGAGTTCGAGTCTAGCGCTCGGCCCGCCACGCCGACCGCGACACGGAGGTCGCCGTGTGCGTACGGCGCCCGCAAGAACGGAGAGGGCCCTGGCAGGCCCCGCTCATGATTTCGACTCCCTTCACCGACCTCTTCGGCGTGGACCATCCGATCGTCTGCGGCGGCATGACCGGCGTCGGCACAGCCGAGCTCATCTCCGCCGTGGCCGAGGCGGGCGCCCTCGGGTTCCTGACCGCGCTCACCCAGCCGACCCCGGAGGCCCTCGCCCGCGAGATCGCCCGGTGTCGGAAGATGACCGACAAGCCGTTCGGCGTCAATCTGACCATCCTGCCCACCCTCACGCCCGTGCCCTACGCGGAGTACCGCGCGGCCATCATCGAGAGCGGCGTGACCGTGGTCGAGACGGCCGGCAGCAACCCGGCGGAGCACGTGGCCGCGTTCAAGAGCGCGGGTGTGAAGGTGATCCACAAGGCGGTGGCCGTACGGCACGCCGTCAAGGCGCAGGGCCTCGGCGTGGACGCGGTCAGCATCGACGGCTTCGAGTGCGCGGGGCATCCGGGCGAGGAGGACATCCCCGGCCTCGTCCTCGTCCCCGCCGCCGTACGGCGGCTGGACATCCCGGTCATCGCCAGCGGCGGCTTCGCGACCGGTAGTGGGCTTGCCGCCGCCCTCGCCCTGGGGGCCTGTGCGATCAACATGGGCACCCGGTTCGTCGCCAGCGCGGAAGCGCCGGTGCACCGCAACGTCAAGGAGCAGATCGTCGCCAACGACGAGCGCGCCACCCAGCTGGTCTTCCGGGAGTTCGGCAACACCGGGCGTGTCGCCCGGAACGCGATATCCGAGGAGATCGTCACCCGGTCGCGGCGGCCCGGAGCCGTCTTCGAGGACGTGGCCGAGCTGGCCTCGGGTGTCCGCGGCCGCACCCGGGTGCTCCAGGAGGGGCACATGGACGACGGCCTGTGGTGGGCCGGGCAGGCCCAGGGGCTGATCGAGTCCGTGGCCACCTGCGACGAGATCGTCAGCGGAATCGTGGCCGACGCCGAGAAGATCATCGGTCGGCTCGCCGACCTCCGCGGCTGAAGCGACCGAGGAAACAGGAGCACGCGACCGATGACCTGGACCACCCTGAGCCACCACGTCGACGACGGCGTTCTCACCGTCACCCTCGACCGGCCGGACCACCTCAACGCCTTCACCCCGACAATGGCCGCCGAACTGGAGCGGACGTTCACCGAGGTCAACGAGAACGACGACGTGCGGGCGATCATCGTCACCGGCGCCGGCGACCGGGCCTTCTGCGCCGGCATGGACCTCAGCGCGGACGGCAACGTGTTCGGCCTCGACGAGTCGCGCACGCCCACGCTCGCCGACCTCGCCGATCTGAGCCATCCAGACATCAGCCGGGTCCGGGACACCGGGGGCCGGGTAACCCTGGCGATCCACGCCTGCCGCAAGCCCGTGATCGCCGCGATCAACGGCGCCGCCGTCGGGATCGGCGCGACGATGACCCTGGCCATGGACGCCCGGCTGATGTCCACGGACGCGCGGCTCGGCCTCGTCTTCGGCCGCCTCGGCATCACACCCGAGGCCGCCTCGACCTGGTTCCTGCCGCGCCTGGTCGGCCTTCCACGGGCGCTTGACCTGCTGTACTCCGCCGAGATCCTCGACGCGCAGGCCGCACGGGATGTGGGCCTCGCGACCGAACTCCATGCCCCCGACGAGCTCTTGAAGCGCGCACGCGAGCTGGCGGACCGCTGGACCCTGGGGCGGTCGCCCGTGTCGACCGCGCTCATCCGGCAGATGACGTACCGCCATGCGTCCCTGGACGGGCCCGAGGACGCGCACCGGGTGGAATCACTCGCCATGTTCTACACGAGCATCGGCGACGGCGCCGAGGGAGTGGCGGCCTTCCGCGACAAGCGCTCCCCGGACTTCACCCGGCAGGCCTCCACCATGCCGCCGTTCTACGACGAATGGACCGCCTCCTCCTGAGCGGGCGGCACGGGATCGGCGCCGTACCCATCGGCGCCGTACCGACCCGGCGCCGTACCCATCGGCGCCATACCAACCCGGCGTCGTACCGACCGGCGCCGATCAGCCCGCGGTGCGCGCACGCCGGGTGCGTGGGGTCTTCGGTGGGGCCACCGAGTCGCGGACGACGATGTGGGTGCCCACCCGGTGGGTGCCGGTGGTGGGCGCCCGCCAGGCATCGTCACCGTCCTCGCCGGGGGTGGCGAGCCGGACGGCCTGCCGGCCCATCTCCTCCAGCGGGATGTGCACGGTGGTCAGCCTCGGGCGCATCTCCTGGGCCACCGGCACGTCGTCGTAGCCGACGAGGGAGACGTCCTCGGGGATGCGGGCCCCGGATTCCTCCAGCGCCTGCGCCGCACCCGCCGCCACGATGTCGTTCGCGGCGAAGATTGCCGTGAAGTCGAGCTGATCGCCGAGGAGTTCGAGGGTCTTGCGGTACCCGAAGGCCCTACTGAAGGCGCCGGTGTGCACCAGGGCGTCGTCCGAGGGGACGCCGCGCAGGTCGAGGGCGCGCCGGTAGCCGGCGATCCGGTCCAAGGTGGTCGACACGGCGGGCGGGCCGCCGAGGTAGAGGATCCGCCGGTGCCCCTGGGTGAGCAGATGGTCGGTGATGGCGAACGCGCCGCCCTCGTTGTCGTACTCCACCGCCGCCGCGGGCACCCGGCCACCCAGTGAGGGCCGGCCGCACAGCACCAGGGACGAGCCGCCGGCGTGCAGTTCCTCGGCGCGGCGGGTGAGTTCGGCGGTGTACGCGCGGTCCACGATGCTCCCGCCGACCAGCACGACCGCGTCCGCGCGCTGCTCGTGCAGCAGGTCGACGAAGGCCAGCTCGCGCTTCGCGTCGCCTTGCGTGCAGCAGACCAGGCACAGCCGTCCGGTACGGGCCGCCTCGCGCTCGACACCGCGGGCGATGTACGCGAAGAAGGGGTCGACGATCTCGCTGACGATGATCCCGACGGTGCGGTTGGAGGTGCCGGCCAGCGCCCGCGCGTGCGCGTTCACCACGTAGCCGAGCTCCCGCATGGCGCCCTCGACCCGGTCGCGGGTCTCCTCCGCCACCGGATAGTTGCGGTTCAGCACGCGCGACACCGTCGCCGTCGACACGCCGGCGCGCGCGGCCACGTCCCGGATGGTCGCGCGCCGCGGCTCCCCCGCCGCCTGCTGTCCGCTCCCCTTCATCGGTACCGCCTCTCCCTGTGTGCCTTGTGACGGAGAGCGTTTACTGCTCCGCATTCCGGCAACTCCCGTTCACCATCGTAGTAAATCTTAGAAACTCTGGTCCCGCCCTTGCCTGAGATAGCAAACGCTTACATCCTGTCGGGCAGTCTGTTCAGGCCCCCCTCCCCGAGGAGACCGGATGCCCAACCGCCCCGCTGTCGACCGTCGTTCCGTGCTCGCGGGCCTGGCCGGCGCCGGCACGGCCGCCCTCCTGGGCGCCGCCCCGGCCCACGCCGCCGCACCCCGCGCCGCCACCTCGCCCGCCGGCACCTCCCCCGCCGGCAGCGCCGATCTGCCCGTGACCGTCACCGTGACCGCCGTCCCCAGCGCGGAGAGCGAGCGGCTACGTCTCGCCCAGGCGCTGCGCGGCAGCGAGTTCACCGCGACCGGCCTGTACGTCCCCCCAGGTGCCGAACTCACCCTCAACGTGCTCCCGTACGACGACGCCGTGCCGACCCTGTGGGTCGGTCTGTGGGACTACTACGGCACGCTCACCGAGCCGCGCTCCTATCCGCTCAAGCCCGGCGCCAACACCGTCGCCGACCCGCACGGCGGACCCGTCTACCTGACCCTGACCGGCGCCGGTCAGCGCGCTGCCGTCATGTTCCGGTCCGGGGCGGTCCCGATGGCCACGTTCGACCTGGGCCGCACCACCGAGGCCGAGTACCAGGCCCGGCTCGACACGCTCACCGACGTCCCGTACGTCGAACTGACCGCCCCGCACACGATCCTCACCCTCACCCGTGAGGGGGCGCTGCTCCACCGCGACCAGGACCACGACGCGCTCCTGCGCCTCCTGGAGACCGTCATCGACTCGCACGCGGCGATCAGCGGCCTCGACGGATCCGCCCCGGTGCACCGCCGCAAGGCAGGCCCGTACCACTTCACCGAGGTCTCCCGCGTGCCCAGTGGCGTCGGGGCCTACGCCACCCACGGCTACAACGGCTTCCCGCGCGCCTATCTCGACCGCCTCACCACCGTCGAGGGTCTGCGCACCCGCGGCTGGGGGCTGTACCACGAGCTCGGGCACCTCCATCAGCAGATGGCGTACAAGCCCAGCGGGCTCACCGAGGTGACCGTGAACATCTACTCCCTGGCGGCCCAGCGCACCCTCGGCCAGCCCTCGAACCTGCTCACCGTCAACCCCGCCACCGGGCTGAACCCCTTCCAGTCGGCGCAGGCGAAGTTCGGCAGCGCGGGGCTGGCGTACGAGAGGTCCTTCTCCGCGTACGAGAAGCTCGTCCCGCTGCGTCAGCTGGAGCTGGCGTTCGGCGAGGACTTCTGGCCGCGCATGCACCGGCTGGTCCGCGAGGAGAACCCGCAGTCCGACTGGACGGAGACGGCCAAGCGGTACCGCGCGCTCTCGACGTACTCCAGCCGCGTCGCCGGCCGCGACCTCACCGCGTTCTTCCTGGACCGCTGGGCCTTCCCGATCGACGCCGCCGGCCGGGCCGAGATAGCCGCCCTGAACCTCCCCGCGCCCGCCGTCGACCCCAGCAGCCTCACCGACTGACGCCCGACTGCCACCCCGTCCGGGAGGACCACCGTGACCGACTTCCAGCCCCGCAGACGCGCCCTCCTCGCCGCCGGCATCGGCGCCCTCCTCCTCCCGGTCACCGCCGGGGCGGGCACCGCCCACGCCGACTCCGCTCCTCCGGCCACCGACTCCTTCGCCGCCCTGCGGGCCCGCGCGGCGGAGCTGGCCACCGGCGGCGCCATCGACCCCCTCGACCCCGTGTACACCACCGCGCTGACGTCCCTGAACTCCTCGGCGGCGGCGCAGTGGGCGGCCCTGGACCGGAGCGCCGGCCGCACCGCTCTCTGGTCGGACCTCGCCCCCGTCACAGCACCGTCCAATTTCACCCTCTCGTACGGGCGGCTGCTCACCCTGGCCACGGCCTGGGCGACCCCGGGCGCCGCGCTGCGCGGCGACGAGGAGGTCGCCGCGGCGGTCGTCGAGGGGCTGGCCTTCCTCTTCGACCGGGCGTACAACCCCGCGAAGCCCGAGTCCGGCAACTGGTGGTTCTGGGAGATCGGCGCGCCGCGCAACCTCATGGACGTCTGCGTCCTGCTCCACGACCGGATCGCTCCCGAGCGGATCGCGAACTACTGCGCCGTCGTGGACCGGTTCTGCGCGAATCCCGACCGCCGCACCAACCTGCCCACCCTCGCCGAGACCGGCGCCAACCGGGCCGACAAGGCGGCGATCGTCGCGCTGCGCGGCATCGTCGGGGGCAGCGCCGACAAGCTCGCCCTGGCCCGCGACGGGCTGTCCGACGCCCGCGACGCGGGGCGGAACAGTCTCTTCCGGTACGTCGCCTCGGGCGACGGCTTCTACTTGGACGGCTCGTTCATCCAGCACAACGACGTCGCCTACACCGGCACGTACGGCAACGTCCTGCTCAGCCGGGTCGCCTACCTCGCCGCCCTGCTCGCCGACTCGGACTGGCGCATCACCGACGCCGGCATCTCGGTGATCCACGAGTCTGTGGAGCGGAGTTTCGCCGCCGTCACCTTCGACGGGCTGATGATGGACGCGGTACGGGGACGGGCGGTCTCCCGGAACCGTGAGCGGGACTTCCACACCGGGTCCGGCACGACCTCCAACGTGCTGCTGCTCGCCATGGGCGCGCCGCCGGAGTACGCCGCCCGATGGCGTTCGATCGCGAAGGGCTGGATCGAGCGCAACACCGCCACGCCCTACCTCCCGCTCGTCGGTATCGCCGCGACCCGGCGGGCGAGCGCCGTCCTCTCGGACCCGGCGATCCCCGCCGCCCCGCCGCCCGTCGGTCACACCGTCTTCGCCGACATGGACCGGGTCGTGCACCGACGACCCGCGTGGACGCTGGCACTCAGCCTGTCGTCGAAGCGGATCGCGGCGTACGAGGCGGGCAACGGCGAGAACCTGCACGGCTGGCACACGGGCGACGGGATGACGTACCTGTACGACGCCGATCGCGCCCAGTACTCGGACGACTTCTGGCCCACCGTCGATCCGTACCGGCTGCCGGGGACCACCGTGGACACCCGGCCGCGGGCGGACGCCGGCAGCACGCCGGGGACGAGCACGTACCGGCCGGCCAACACCGTCGCCGGCGGCGCCGTCCTCGACGGCCGCTACGGGGCGGCCGCGATGGAGCTGATCGGGAACGGCAGCACGTTGCGCGCCAGGAAGGCGTGGTTCTGCCTGGACGACGCGGTGGTCGCGCTGGGAGCCGGGATCACGGCCTCCGACGGCCGCACGATCGAGACGGTGGTCGAGAACCGCAATCTGCACGCCGAGGGCGCCAACCTGCTCACCGTCGACGGACGGGACGTGACCGACGTCGTCGGGCGGGCGACGCCGTTCCCCGGTGCCGGGTGGGCCCACCTGGAAGGGGTGGGCGGCTACGTCTTCCCCGGAGGGGCCGACCTGCAGGCCCTCCGCGAGGATCGCGCCGGCGCCTGGAGCGACATCAACACCGGTGCGGACACCGGGGGTTCGGGTGACACGACGACCCGCCGGTACGCGACCCTCTGGCTCGACCACGGCGTCTCGCCGGCCGACGCGGGATACGCGTACGTGCTGCTGCCCGGCTTCAGCCCGGCGCGGACCGCCGCCTGGGCAGCGTCCCGTCCCGTGGAGATCGTCGCCAACACCGCCGCGGCGCAGGCGATCCGGGTGCGCGCGCTCGGACTGATCGCCGTCCACTTCTGGGCGGCCGGCAGCGTCGCCGGGATCACCTCGAGCGGCCCCGGCACGGTCCTGCTCCGACGACGCGACGAGGGGGTGTCCGTGGCCGTCGCGGACCCCGGCCGTACGGGCACGACGCTCACCGTCGAACTGCCGTGGGCGGTCGAGGGCGTGCGGAGTACCGACGACACCGTCACGGTCGCCTCCGGCCGCCGACCGGTCCTGACTGTCCGCGTCGGCGGCTCACGCGGGCACACGCACGCCGCCGAACTGTTCTGATCTCCGAGGCCCCCGGCGGTCGCCCCGGCCCAGCGCCAGCCCCGGCTCCGGCCCCGACCCTGTAAGCCGCCCGCCCCAGGAAATGAGGGTTCCATGCCCGCGCCCCACGTGTCCCTGCCGCCCACCGACCGGGTGCTGTCACCGCGCACCGGATGGACCCGCGCCCACTGGGAGGCGGTAGCCGACGCGCTGCTCGCGGGCGTGGCGCCGTACGCCACGCCCGGCTTCGCCCAGTACCGACTGCCGGGCCGGGGCAGCTGGTCGGGAATCGTCTGCGACGGACTCGAAGGCTATGCGCGGACGTTCCTGCTCGCGGCTCTCCGCATCGCCGGGGCGGGCGGCGACGTGGATCCGCGGCTCGTCGAACGGTACGCGGCCGGCCTGGCGGCCGGGACCGATCCGGCGTCCGGCGAGGCCTGGCCCCGGCTGACGGACTGCTCGCAGCAGATGGTCGAGGCCGCGTCCGTCGCCATCGGCCTGCACGAGACCCGGCCCTGGATCTGGGACCGGCTTGACCCCCGCGTCCAGGAACGGGTCGTCGACTGGTTCTCCGGCTTCGTCGGCGCCCGGACCTGGGACAACAACTGGCGGCTCTTCCAGGTCGTCTCCGAGCAGTTCCTGGCCTCCGTCGGGGCCCCGTACGAGCAGGCGGACATCGACGGCGGCCTGGACCGGATCGAGGACTGGTACCTCGGCGACGGCTGGTACACCGACGGCGACGGCCGGAACTTCGACTACTACAACGGCTGGGCGCTGCACCTGTATCCGCTGCTGTGGGCGCGGATCGCCGGTGACGAGGACGGCGACCGGGCGAAGGTCTACAAGGAGCGCCTCACCGCGTTCCTCCGCGGCTACGTGCACTTCTTCGGCGGCGACGGCGCGCCCGTGCACCAGGGCCGCTCGCTGGCGTACCGCTACGCCGCCCTGGCCCCGGTGTGGATGGGCGCGCTGACCGGAGCCACCCCGTACGCCCCCGGTCTGACGCGCCGTCTGGCGTCGGGATCGGTACGGTACTTCACCGAGTGTGGCGTCCCCGACGAGCGCGGGCTGCTCCCGCTGGGCTGGTACGACACCTTCCTGCCCAGCACCCAGCCGTACTCCGGACCCGCCTCGCCGTACTGGGCGAGCAAGGGCTTCCTCGGGCTGCTCCTTCCGGCCGACCACGAGGTGTGGACGGCACGGGAGCTGCCCCTGCCCGTCGAGGAGGCCGATCAGTACACCGCCCTGCCGGTGCCGGGCTGGCTGCTGCACGGCACCCGGCACGACGGCATTGTCCGGCTGGTCAACCACGGTAGCGACCACCATCCGCCCGAGCCCGCGGAGGTCTTGGCCGACCCGCACTACGCCGCGCTCGCCTACTCCACCCACACCGCGCCGCAGAGCGCCCCGCACGCCTGGGAGCGGACGGCCGACAACCACATCGCCCTGGTCGACGCGGACGGAGCCGTGAGCCGCCGCGTCCGCATCCGTCCGCTCGGCGCCGAGGGCCGCCGGGCCGCCTCGTGGCACGCGGCCCGGCTTCCCGGCCACGACACCGCGTACCGCATCGGGACGACCTCGCTGCTGCACGGGCCCTGGGAGGTCCGGGTGCACCGCGTCGAGGCGCCGCCCGGCGCCACGGTGCGCGAGGGAGGGCACGCGCTCGCCGGGCCGGAGCGGCCGGCCGGGCACACCGGACCGTACTGGGCGATGGCCCGCCGCCTCGACGGCCTGACCAGCGCGGTCGTCGGCCTGTACGGGTGGGACGAGACGGCCGAGGTGGCCCGCGACATCGAGGCCAACGCCTTCGGCCCGCATTCGGCGGTCCCCTACCTCCGGTCTCCCGCCCATCCGGGAGGACGCAGTCTCCACGTGACCCTCGTCGTCCTCTCGGGCGACGCCGTCCACCCGGAGGAGCTCCGTACGGCCGTCGAGGTCTCCGTGGAAGGCGACGCGGGCAGCGCCGAAGGTGACGACGCTACGGACGCTCCCGCCGTGACGATCCGCTTCCCGGACGGAACCGAACTGCACGCCTGACATCGACCGCAAGCCGACCTGTCGGCGTCGACCCCCACATTCATTGACATTGTCAATTGTTTACTTAAGCACCTCAACCATTTACTTGACCACCTCAAGCATCGGAGCCTACCGTCGTCACATTACTTGAAGACATGAAATATCTACGAGCTGAAGCACCGAGAAGGCCCCACCCATGAGTCACGAGATCACCCCGCCCGCCGCCGATCCCCGGCGCGAGACGCTCGTCGTCCTCGCGCTGAGCCTCGCCGCCATGGTCGTGTCGATGATGCAGACCCTGCCGGTCCCGATCCTCGGCCTCATCCGTGCCGACCTGGGCACCTCGGCCGCGAACGTGAGCTGGGTGACCACCGCCACCCTGCTCTCCGCCGCCGTCTTCACCCCGCTGCTCGGCCGCTTCGGCGACCAGCACGGCAAGAAGCCCACCCTGGTCGCCGTCCTCGGCGTCATGGTCGCCGGCTCCGTCGTCGCCGCCCTGGCGACCTCGCTCCCCCTGCTGATCCTCGGCCGCGTCCTCCAGGGCGCCGCCACCGCGATCTTCCCGCTCGCACTGTCCGTGCTGCGCGAGGAGGTCCGCCCGCAGAAGCTGCCCGGCGCGATGTCCCTGGTCAGCGGCACCCTCGCCTTCGGCAGCGGCCTCGCGCTCGTCGCCACCGGCCTGCTCACCTCCGGCTCCGACGCCGACTACCGCAGCGCCTTCTGGATGGCCACCGGCTTCGCCGCAATCGCCCTGCTCGCCGTCGTGTTCCTGGTCCCCGCGACCCGCCACAAGACCGGTGGCCGCACCGACTTCCTCGGCGCCCTCACCCTCGGCGCCAGCCTGCTGCTGCTCCTGCTGCCGATCTCGCAGGGCCACGAGTGGGGCTGGACCTCCGGCCGCGTCCTCGGCAGCTTCGCAGCCGCGGCCGTCATGACCGCCGTCTGGGTCCTCACCGAGCTCAAGGTCCGCGAACCGCTCGTCGACATGCGGATGTTCGTGCACCGGCCGGTGCTCATGGCCAACCTGGCCGGCGTCCTCGTCGGCTTCGGCATGTTCGCGAACTTCCTGGGCGTCTCGTACCTCGTCCAGATGCCCGAGGCCCTCACCGGCTACGGCTTCGGCGCGTCGATCCTGCGCGCCTCCGTCGAGTTCCTGCTGCCCGGCGCGATCGTCTCCCTCCTCGCCTCGCCGGTCGGCGGCCGGCTCGTCCGCCACCGCGGTCCGCGCACCGCGCTGGCCCTGGCCGCCGTCCTCGGCGCCGTGGGCTTCGCCTGGCTCGCCCTCGACCACGGCCACACCCCCTCGGTGATCGGCGCGGGTGTGATCGTCGGCGCGGCCGTCAGCTTCGGATACGCGGCCATGCCCGCTGTCATCATGGCGAGCGTCCCCCACCACCAGAGCGGCATCGCCAACGGCATCAACTCCATCTCCCGCTCCACCGGCAGCGCGATCGGCAGCGCCGTGGTCACCACGATCCTGGCCTCGAAGACCATCGAGCACCTGCCCGCAGGCGTCCCGGCCCTGCCCGCCGAGTCCGGCTTCACCCTCACCTTCTGGATCGGCGCCGCCGCCTTCGCACTCGTCGCGGTCATCGCCCGCCTAGGCCTGCGGACCGGCCGGGCACCCCTCACCGACCGGGTGAACACGCCGGCCGCCGCGAAGGGCGCCGAGAAGGAGAAGGCAACCGTGGCATGACGACCGTGGCCCAGTGCCGCGACGCCTCTGGCAGGGAAGGCTGCCCGCGTGGCGGAGGACCCGCTCGGCTCACTCGTCGACAAAAGCGCCTCTGCTTCCGATGTCGTTCCACCACGAGTCTGCGCAGGTCGCCGTCCGGAGGGGGCGTACCCGCCTCCAGGCGGCCTCAAGGAAGGTGACGATCGAATCACGAGTCGGCGGGCGCCCGTGGCGTTGTGGCACAGGCAGCCGTTCATGGGGGCATGACCTTCACTCCGCCTGACGAGGAGCATCCGGCCGCACTCCTCGGCGTCTACTGGCTCGACCGCACTCACGGCGTCCACGGCGGCAGCGGGCGCTGTCGGCAGCGGAGCGAACGGCTGTCCTCAGTGGTGCTGTACGTGATGACCGCCCTCGCCGCCACGAGCGTGCTCGCTGCACTTGCCGGCGCACTCGAATCACCCTGACGGCAGGGGCCGCGACCGTTCGGGAGCGGAATTCACGGGCGGCGTGCCTCACGGCATGCTCGCGGCTCCGCGACGTTGGTGATGACTGACTCAGTGAAATCGTTCGGCGATCGCTGCCGCGATCTGATCCGGTGCGTCTTCCTGGATGAAGTGCTTCGCCTGGCGGAGTTCGACGATGGCGAGGTCGGTGAACGAGGAGCGAATCCGCGGGATGCACGCTGTCGGCCGGAACACCATGTCCCGCATGCCCCATACCGCCAGCGTCGGCTTGTCACCCAGGCAGGCAGGTACGTCCCGGGCGAGTTTCTCCAGCAGTGGGCGTGCGGCGCGGATCTCCCGGGGCATGACCGTGAGTCCACGTCGGGCTTGCTTCGTGGGCTGCACCCTGCGGTAGTGGTCGGCCTCGGCTGCGGTCAGGGTGGGACCCGTTCTGCCGAGCAGGAACTGTTCTACGAGAAGGTTCTGTTCGAGGATGCGCCGTTGCATGGGACGGCTGCTCATGATCACGCTGAACGCCCGATTCGCCAGCGGCTCGATCGGCCAGAACGCGGTGTTGCCCAGCACGAGCCCCTTGACGCGATCTGCGCGCGTGGTCGCCGCGCCGAGCCCGATGGGGCCACCCCAGTCCTGTCCCATCAGGACGAAGCCGTCGAGCTGCAGATGGTCGATCAGCTCACCGACGACTGCCGTGTGCTCCGAGATCGTGTAGTCGAAGCCGGCCGGGCGCGCGGACAAGCCGAAGCCCAGGTAGTCGACAGCAATGCAGCGATACTGGTGGCGCAGGCTCTTCACGATGTGGCGGTAGAGGAAACTCCAGGTGGGAGAGCCATGGCAGAACACAATCGGTGGCCCGGTCCCCTCGTCGATGTAGTGAACCCGACCGGCGGACGAGTCGAACCAGCGTGACTCGAAGGGATACAGGCTCGGGTCGGGAACGAAATCGATCATGGCGCTCTCCTCCTGGTCTCCCCCACGCCCTGTCGGCCCGTACCCTCATGACCACTACAGGTGTAGAGCCTCCGTGAATCAAGACTCTACACCTGTAGCATCGAGTCGTGTCTTCGAATGTGGCGAGTGGCAGTGAGCGGCGGAACGCGATCGCGGACAGCGGGATCCGCATCATCGCCCGCGACGGTGTGCGCGCCCTGACGCATCGAGCCGTCGACCGCGAGGCGGGGATCCCGCAGGGATCGACCTCGTACCATGCGAAGACGCGGCTCGCGCTGCTGGAACTCATCGTCGACGCACTCGCTGCCCGTTCGAAGGCTGACACCGACGAACTCGCCGACTCCCTGAACACGACGTTCGAGCCCGAACGCCGGCTCGGCATCGACGAGCTTGCCGCGCAGCTCGCAGGACTCGTCGAGACTCTCGCCTCACGTCGCGACGACATGAGAGCCCGATACGCCCTCCTCCTCGAACTCGACGACGCGCCACACCTTCGAGCAAAGCTGACGGCAGAGTCCGCGGTCCACGCCATCGCCCACCAGGTGTCAGCGTCAGCCCTCGCCGCAGCAGGACTGCCCAGCTCCGACGCACACGTTGAAGAACTCATCGCCCTCACGGACTCACTGGTGTTCTACCGAACCGCCATCAACGAGACCGCCTCGCCGCAGGGCACCCTTACCGCCTACCTGCACGGCATCGCCTCGACCTAGTCTCCAACCGCAAGCGGCTGGGCCGCTTCGGCGGCCGCCCGCCGGCCTTCGACCGCGAGACCAACAGGCGGCGCAACACCGTCGAGCGCTGCATCAACAAGCTCAAGCTGTGGCGCCTGGCCACCCGACACGACAAGAACGCCACCATCCAAGTCGGCGGAACGACACCACCCGTCTGCTGACGCCCGTCCGGGAGGCCTCAGTTCCTGGGCCCCCTCAGCGTCCGGGCCTCAGCGCCCGAGGCGCTGTTGCCCTCGCTCGAAGTAGGTGACCAGCTCCGGGTCGAGGGGTGGGATCTCGCGCGGGGCTCCGCCGTCGCGCAGGGAATCCGTCGCCTGGACGCCGGTCGCGACGGCCATTCGCGCAGCGACCGGCGAGGTGTCGGTGCGGCCGCCGTCGCGTACGAAACGTAGGAACTCGTCGACGAGCAGGGGGTCGGCCCCGCCGTGGCCCGCGTTGTCCTCGGCCGCCGGGACGGGGTACTGGGCGTCGGCCTCGGGGCGGTGTCCCGACCGGCGGGAGTTCCACACCTTCACCACTCCCCCGGGTCCGTCGCCGAAGTTCTCCAGGCGGCCCGCGTCGCCGATGACGGTGTAGTTGCGCCAGTAGTCGGGGGTGAAGTGGCACTGCTGGTAGGCCGCCAGAACCCCGTTGTCGAGGCGCATGTTGACCAGCGAGACGTCCTCGACGTCGATGACGGGGTTGAGGCCGCGCTGGGTGTGCGGGGGCCAGTGGCCGTCCTTGGTGTACCAGTCGTCCGCCTTGGGTTCGCCGGGCTCGCGGCGGTGCGGGTTGTCGCCGTACACCATGAGGTCGCCGAGGGCCTGGACGCGGCGCGTCCAGCCGTTCGCGAGCCAGTGGATCACGTCGATGTCGTGGGCGGCCTTCTGCAGCAACAGACCGGTCGTGTACCGCTGTTCGGCGTGCCAGTCCTTGAAGTACCAGTCGCCCCCGTAGCCCACGAAGTGCCGTACCCACACGGTCTTGACCTCGCCGATCTCGCCGCGCGCGATGATGTCGCGCATCAGGCGGACGACCGGCATGTGGCGCAGGTTGTGGCCGACGTAGAGGCGGGTGCCGGTCTCGTACGCGGTGCGGAGGATCTCGTCGCACCGCTCGACCTCGATGTCGAGGGGCTTCTCGACGAAGACGGGCTTGCCCGCCTTCAGTGCCTCGCAGGCGACGTCGGCGTGGGTGTGGTCGGGGGTGAGGACCAGGACCGCGTCGACGTCGGGGTCGGCGATCACCTCGCGGTGGTCGCCGGTGATGGTGGCGCCGGGGAAGGCGAGCGCCCCCGCCGTCCGCGCCGCGGCGTCGTGGTCCGCGAGCGCGGTGACGCGGGAGCCGGCGCCCGGCCGGTGGGCGGTACGGGCGAGGGAGCCGCGCAGTCCGTACCCGAGGACGCCGAGGCGCAGATCGGAGGGGGCGTTCATGGCCTGCCTTCTCTCGTACGAGGCTTGGGGGTTACAGGGTTACGGAGTTGCGCCGCTACGGGGTTACGGGTGGACCAGGACGTGGGACAGGGCGACGCGACCGGTTCCAGTGAGCTCGATCCGTACGAACCGGGCCTCGGTGTCGGTGTCCAGGAGGGTGGGCCGGAGCGCCTTGCCCGTGACGTGGACCGTCGTCGCGTCGGAGAAGTCGGCCTTGGTCGCGAGGCGGACGTCGAAGTCGGCGGTGGTCATGGAGCTGTTGTTCCACACTTCGATCTGTCCGACGTGGCTCACGGCGCCGAGGTCCAGCTGCCACCAGGCGCCGGGCTCCGCGAGCGTGCGGGTGTCGGTGGTGGTGTCGCCGTCGGTGGCGCGGGTGGCCGCGGCGGTGCCGTCGGTGGACGACTGGGTCGCGGTGCCGGTCCGGGCCAGGTCGGGACGGAGCTGTTCGACGCGGCCGCGTCCGTCCGCGCCGGCCGCTTCCGCGACCTTCAGTGCCTCGGTGGGCAGGACGTCGAGCCCGGTCAGGTTGTCGGTCATGGTCGAGCCCGTGCCGGCGAGGGCGGGGGCCGCGGTGTCGGTCCAGTTGCCGGTGGCGTGGTTGTCGATGCCGTAGTCGGCCCAGTTGGAGACCCACTTGTAGCCGATGCGGGTGATCACGTTGCGGGCGACGGTGATGTGGCTGGACTGTTCGTCGAGGTAGATGCCGTTGCCGTCGCGCTCGGTGTTGCCGTGCGCGCTGCGGTTGATGTAGTTCCCGGAGATGACGGTGCCGGGCTGGGCGCCCTGGGTGTAGACGGCGCCGCCGTCGTGCTGGTCGTACGCGGCGCGCATGACATTGGTGATGCGGTTGTTCGTGATGCGGTTGTCGCGCAGGACGGAGGCCTGAGCATCGGGCTGGTTCCAGCCCCAGCCGACGGAGATGCCGGAGTACGGCAGGTCATCGAGCGTGTTGTGGTCAACGACCGTCCCGGCCTCGTAGCCCGCCCAGATGCCGACGGCGTCGGTGTACTCCACTCCGGCGCGGCGGACGGTGTTGTACGACACCGTGTTGCGGGCGCCCGCGAGTTCGGCGGCCGGCTGGGGTTCGGTGTCGCCGATGTAGGCGGCGCCGGAGGACAGGTCGGTGAACCGGGAGCGGGTCAGCGTCGAGTCCTGGGTACCTTGTTCGAAGATCACGCCCGCGCCGCCGAGGTGGCTGAACGACGCTCCCTCGACGACCACGTGCCGGCCGCCACGGACGGTGAGCGCGGCGGCGGGCTTGGTGTAGTGGCGGCCCGCGTGGTCCTCGGGGCCGGTGGCGCCGGTCAGGGTGAGTCCGGCCTGCGTGCCCGCGTAGCCCTCGTCGGTGGAGGGCTGGTGGTAGGCGGCGTACGCGAATCCGATGCCGGTGACGCGCACGTCGTGGGCGCCGTCGAGGGTGAGCAGGTTCTCGGTGATCGGGGTGACGGCCTTGGCGTGCCGCATGTCCTCGCCGGTGCGCGGCAGGTAGGTGACCGTGCGCGCGGCCGAGTTCCAGACGAACTCGCCGGGCTCGTCGAGGAGTTCTCGGGCGTTCTCGAAGAAGGAGACCTTGGAGTAGCGGGTCGAGTCTACGGTGGTGGTGTCCCAGGCGGGTCCGGTGCGGCCGGTCCCGGAGGCCGCGTTGGTCCAGCAGGGCTGGGCGAAGGTCATCACGTCGCCGCTGACCCCGGCGATCCGGCAGTGGTAGTTCCGCCACCGGACCCGGATGACGGCCTCGGCGTCGGTGGGCCGGGCCCAGTGCGCGATGCCGGTGGCCTGAGCGCCGGTCATGCCGGTCCGGGTTGCGTCGCAGACGGCGGCGGGGCAGGCATCGCCGCGCGCCCGTACGGCACGCTCGCCGGCGACGAAGAGCTGGCGCGGCGTGACGCCTTCGGGGGCTGGGGCCGTCCAGGTGCCGTCCGGGTTCGCGTACCAGCCGGTGAGCGCCCGGCCGCCGGAGAGCACCGGGTGGGCTTCGGGCGCGGCTGTCCAGGTGACGGTGTGCCCGTCGCGTCCGGAGTCGGCAGCGCCGAGCTCCAGGGGGCGGTTCAACGTGTAGGTTCCGTCGCCCAGTTCAATGCGTACGTCGCGGCCGTCGACCGATCGGGCGGCGTCACGGGCGCCTTCGAGCGAGCAGGGCCGGACCGGCGTGCAGGCCGTACCCGAGCCGTCGGGAGCAGCGTGGAGGGTGCGGGGCGCCGGCTCGGCCTGCGCGGCCGGAGTGGTGGACAGCAGGGTGGCGGCGACGGCGATCCCCGCCGCCAGGGGGAAGCGGTTCATGGTCGGCCTCAGCTCCAGTCGGGGTGTCCGGGCATGGCCGGGTTGTCCGTGCTGAACAGCCAGTCCTCCAGGAAGGGCCGCAGGGTGGGGTCGTGGGTGACGCGTACGGCGTTGTCGATGAAGTCCTGGGAGCCGGCGTTGTCGTGCCGGTTCTTGAGCAGCCAGGACTTCATGAGCGCGTCGAACTCCTCCTGTCCGACCCGCTGGTTCAGGGCGTACAGGGTGACGGCGGCGCCGTCGTAGATGTTGAACCCACCGAGGGCGGTGGGGAGTCCGGGTGGCCCGTCGGTCTTGCGGACGGCGTCGAGCTTGCCGTACGCCGTGCGCATCTTGGCCTCCATGGAGGCGGTGCCCTGCTGGTCGGCCCAGAGGGCGGCGTAGTAGACGGCCGGCCCTTCGTTCAGCCAGGCGTTCTGCCAGTCGATCGGAGTGACCGAGTCTCCGAACCACTGGTGGGTCAGCTCGTGGATCATTACGTTCGTGTACGTCGTCGAGGTGTCGGCGTTCTTGAACCAGCCGGGTCCGAACAGGGACAGGGTCTGGTTCTCCAGGGCGTCGCCGTAACCGTCGCGGACGATCTGCATCCCGTACGTGTCGAAGGGGTAGCGGACGCCGAGGGTCTGCTCCAGCCAGCCGATCTGCTCGCCGGTCTGCTCGACGATCGGCCGGTAGGTGTCGACCTGGTCGGCCGGAACATAGTGGCGCAGCCGCACGCCGTGCGGTCCCTCCCCGGTCAGGAGGGTCTGCTTGGCCACGGATATGCCGAGGAGTTCGGAGGCCATGGGGGCGTCGAGGCGGAAGTCGTGGGTGGTCCTCCCCTCGCCGGCGGGGCGGGTGCCGGTGGCCGTGCCGTTGGCGGCGGGCGTCCAGCTGTCGGGCGCGGTGAGATGGAAGGTCCAGCTCGCCTTGTCCCTCGGGGTGTCGTTGACGGGGGCGAAGGTGTCGGCGCGGGACGACTGCGCCGCGGAGACGAAGCCGCCGTCGCTCATGTGGCGCCAGCCGGGGGCGCCGATCGGCTTGGTCTTCCCGTTCCCGTGGTAGCGGACGGCGACGTCGAAGGGGCGGTGCTCGTACAGACCGCCGGCCGGGGTGACGGTGAGTTCCTGGCCGCTCTTGCCGGGCGAGACCGCCCAGGCGGCGTCCTCGCCGTTCACCGTGACCGCGTCGACGGCGAGGGAGTCGATGTCGAGGTTGAAGGAGGAGAGGTCCTGGGTGGCGGTCGCGGAGATCTTCATGGTGCCGGTGAAGTCGTAGGTCAGCGGGGTGAAGTCGAACGACAGGTCGTAGTGCGTGACGTCGTAGCCGCCGTTGCCGAGCGTCGGGAACAGGGGGTCGCCGACGCCGTCGGAGCCGGGCTTCGGGTCGAACGGGGCGGCCTGGGCCGGGGCGGCGAGCGCGAGGGCCGCCACGGCCGAGACGGTGGCGATGGCGGCGCGGATGCTGCGGATCACTTGCCGGCTCCCTTCTGGGCGGAGTCCTTCTGGGCGGCTTCCTGGAACTCGGCGCGGGCCTTCTCCCCGCCCTTGGCGAGGTAGTCCTCGACCAGGGCGTCGTAGTCCTTCATGGACTTGCGGCCGGAGATGATGTCCTTGAGGCCGTCCCGCTTCAGGGTCGCGAGGCTGCCGCTGCCCTGGGAGTCCCAGGTCGGCGACGTGTAGTTCAGGAACTCGGCCTGCACCAGCTTCGGGATCATCCTGGTGTACGCCTCGTGGACGTGGCGGACGGCGTTCTCGGAGGTGGTGGAGAAGAGCGAGGGGATGCCGGAGGCGAGCTTCCCCCAGGGAACGGCGACGTCCTGGCTGCCCTGCTCGGTGAGCACCGGGTTGCCCTTGGCGTCGCGCCGGTGGTCGGTGCCTTCGACCCCGTACGTGATGAGGGTGTACTCCTCGGTCCCGAAAGGGGCCGCGATGAAGTCGAGGAGCCCCAGGACCTGCTCGACGCGTTCCTTGGACGCCTTCTTGAGGTACGACTGGCTGAGGGTGGCGTTGTCCGTCCACGAGACGGCCTTCGCTCCGACGGGGACGAACGGCCGCACGTCGTAGCTCTTGTCGATGGCCGCCATCGAGTCCACGTATCCGGTGGACGGCTGGAGGTAGGCGGGGATCCCGTCGAAGACGTAGGCACCCCTGCCGTTCTTGAAGAGGTCCGTGTACTGGGCCTTCTGCGCGCCCGACATCGCGAGGGTGCCGGGGTAGTAGCAGCCCGCCTTGTACAGCCTGGCGGCCATCTCGACCGCGGAGCGGTACTCGGCGGTCTCGAGGTCGGCGGTGAACCTCCCGGTCTTCTTGTCCATCGCCCAGAGATACGGCGCGCCCGCCGACATGGCGAGCATGGTCGTGACCCCGGCGACGACGGCGTACTGCTGCTTCTTCGGCTGCGTCAGCTCCTTGCAGACCTCGAAGAAGCGCTCGAGGTCGGTGATCTGGTCGAGGCTGTCCACGCCGACCTGCTTGAACAGGTCGTGCCGGTAGAAGCCGGCGCCGGCGGTGCCGTAGCGGGTGATCGGAACGCCGTACAGCTTGTCGCCGTAGAGGCCCTGCTGCCATGCGGTCGCCGGGATCGCCGCGAGGTTCGGGTACGCCTTGACCGCGTCCCCTCCCAGGAACGGCGTCAGGTCGGCGCACTTGGCGGCGAGGAAGGCGGCCTTCTGGTCGACGCCTCCGGTCTCGGGGTACATGAAGACGTCCGCGAGGTCGTCACCGGCGACCATGGTGGAGAACTTCGCCGGGTAGTCGTCGGCCGCGACGGCGGTGACGTCGACCGTTCCGCCGAGCCGCTTCTCGATGGCCTGCCAGGCCGCGTTCTTGTCGCGGGCGGCCGCGGGGGGCGCGAAGGTCTCGGTCATCGCCCGCACCGGCTGGGCGCCCTTGAGCGGCGTCCCCCGGACGGAGCGGACGGGGGTCTTCGGGTAGCTGAAGAAGCCGTTGGGCACGCCGGCCGGCGTGCCGGGCAGGTCTGCCCGGACGTTGTTGGCCGCGGCGGTGGCCGGCAGCGCGCTCCGGTTCTTCGCGGCGGACTTGCCCGCCACCGCGCCGTCGCCGCAGGCGGTGAGCAGAGGGGTGGCGGCGAGCCCGATGCCGAGGCCAAGCGTGGTACGGAGCACGGTCCTGCGGTTGATGGGGGTGGAGCGCGACACGGTGAACTCCTCGGTGGGGAGGTGACATGAACGCGGGGGGGGTGAGGTCGTGAGGGCGCGCTTCCGTGCGCCTCTTCGGGTGGTGCGGACGGGCGGGCGTCAGCCTTTGATCGCTCCGGTCAGCACGCCCTTGGTGAAGTAGCGCTGCAGGAAGGGGTAGACACAGAGGATGGGCACGACGGCGATGACGAGGACGGCCATCTGGACGGACTGCTGCGGGGCGAGCGACTCGCCGGCGGAGGCGCCCTCCAGGGACTGGCCTTGCAGGACGAAGGTGCGCAGGACCATCGCCAGCGGCCAGTTCTCGCTGTCGTTGAGGTAGAGCATGGCGTTGAAGAAGGCGTTCCAGTACGTCACCGCGTAGAAGAGGCTGATGACGGCGAGGACCGCCTTGGACAGCGGCAGGACCACCTGGATCAGGATGCGGAGGTCGCCGGCGCCGTCGACCTTCGCGGCGTCGTACAGCTCTTCGGGCAGGTTCATGAAGAAGGAGCGCAGGACGACGAGGTTGAAGGCGCTGACCAGCGTCGGCATGACGAGGGCCGCGAGCGTGTCGTAGAGGCCGAGTTCCTTGACGGTGAGGAACTTGGGGATGATGCCGGGGTCGAAGAGCATGGTGAACAGGGCCGTCATCAGGATGAAGCGGGAGCCGGTGACGTCGCGACGGGACAGCCCGTAGGCCATGCCGATGGTCACCAGGACGCTGCACGCCGTCCCCACCAGCGTCACGCCGATGCTGATGAGCAGCGCGTGCGTGACGATTCCGCCGCCAAGGACGGTGCGGTACGCCTCGGTGGTCGGATGGTCGGGCCAGAGCACGAGCCCCGGGCTCCGGATGATGTCGCTCTGCGAGGCGAAGCTCGTGCCGATCACGCCGAGCAGGGGGTAGGCGACGGCCGCGACGACCAGGGTGAGGACGATCCCCTTGCCGATCAGGCCCGCCCGCGTGGGCTTCTCCATCCATGGTGGCCGGCCACCGGAGTCCCCGCGCGGCGGTACGGGCCGGCGGCGCGGTGCGGCCGGGCGGGGCCGGGGGTCGGAGGTCGTCTGCTTCTCAGCGGTCAGCACCGCGGTACACCCCTTCGTGGCCGAGCCGGTGGGCAAACGTGTTCGCGCCGAGGACGAGCGCGGTGCCGATGACCGCCTTGACGAGTCCGACGGCGGCGGCCGTGCCCCATTCGCTGTTCTGGATGCCGTGGAAGAACACGTACGTGTCGAGGACCTCGCCGGCGTCGGGGCCGACCGCGTCCCGCTGGAGCAGGACCTGTTCGAAGCCCACGGAGAGGATCTGGCCGAGGTTGAGGATCAGCAGCAGGACGATCACCGGGGACAGGCCGGGGAGCGTGACGTGCCACAGGCGCCGCCAGCGGCCGGCACCGTCGATGGCGGACGCCTCGTACAGACCGCGGTCGATGTTGAGCAGGGCGGCGAGCATGATGATCGTGCCCCAGCCCGCGTCCTTCCAGGCCACCTGGAGCGCGAGTAGCCAGGGGAAGGCGTCCGGGTCGGTCGTCATGTCGTAGCGTGGCAGGCCGAGTTGACCGAGGAGATCGGGCAGGACCCCCGCGCCGCCGAGTATCTGCTGGAAGATCGAGACGATGATGACCCAGCCGATGAAGTGCGGCAGGTAGACGACGCTCTGCACGAAGCGGCGCACCTTGTCGCTGACGATGCTGTGGAGCAGCAGCGCGAGGGCGATGGGCACGGGGAAGAAGAACACCAGCTGGACGAGGGCGATCTTCAGCGTGTTGCCGGTGGCCGACCAGAAGGCCGGGTCGGCGAAGGAGGACGTGAAGTTCGAGACGCCCGCCCAGGCGCTGTGCATGTAGCCCAGGTACGGCTGGTAGTCCTGGAACGCGACCACGTAGCCGAGCAGCGGCACGTAGTGGAAGACCACGAAATACAGCAGCCCCGGCAGGGTCAGCAGCAGCATGACCTTGTCGCGTCGGAGCCGCTGGCGCAGCGACAGGCGATGGACGGCCGGCGGCGGGGAAGGCGTGGCATCAGCCATGAGCGGTCCTGTTCGGCGGGGAGGCGCCCCGATCGGGCCAGGGCATGGAGCGTTCATCTGTCGGCGGAAGGTAGTAAGCGCTTAACCTCTTCGTCAAGAGGAGCGGTTCGAATCGGCGTACTGGTTCGGGGCGATCGACCCGCGATCCCATGGGTAGCAACCAACTGATGCTGGATATAACGCCCTTCAGGTTCCTGGTCACCCTTGACGCTCTGTCGGATGCCTCCCTAACGTGCCTCCCCATTGCAGTACACGTTTACTATCGGGAGCCATGGTGGATATCAGCGACGAGCCGCCCGAGCGGATGCGTGCCGACTCCGATGCGACAGCCGGGGCCACGACCCTCCGCCGACCACGTACCGCCCTCGCCATGGACCCCTCGCACGTGGAGAGCGTCTTCCCGCCCGATGTGCGCGCACGGCTGCTGACGACCGCGGAGCTGCTGTGTCCCGGGCCCGTGACGGACTTCTCCTCGGCCGCGGCGCGGTCCGTCCTCGCCGAGGTGGACGTGCTGGTCACGGGGTGGGGGTGCCCCGAGATCGGAACCGAGGCCCTGGATGCCGCGCCGAACCTGCGGGCGGTGATTCACGCGGCCGGCACCGTGAAGACCTTCCTCAGCCCCGAGGTGCACTCCCGCGGCATCGTCGTCTCGTCGGCGGCCGCCGCCAATGCTGTCCCCGTCGCCGAATTCGCCTTCGCCGCCATCGTGTTCGGGGCCAAGCGCGCCTTCTCCCTGGCCGGCTCCTTCCGGTCGCGCCGCACCCACCGCACCCCCGCCGACCTGGCCGCCCACCCCTGGCTCGGGACGCATCGGCTGACCGTCGGGATCATCGGCGCGTCGTACACCGGCCGCCGTCTGCTCGGCATGCTGGGCATGCTCGACGCGACGGTCCTGCTCTACGACCCGTACGTGAGCCGCGCCGAGGCCGAACGCGAGGGCTGGACGCTGGTCGACCTCGACATCCTGGCCGCGACCAGCGACGTGGTGTCGATCCACGCGCCGCACACCCCCGACACGCACCACCTCCTGGACCGCCGCCTGCTGGACCTGATGCGCCCGGGGACGGTCGTGGTCAACACCGCGCGCGGCGCGCTCGTCGACACGGACGCGCTCACCGAGCAGCTGGTCGCCGGACGCCTCGACGCCGTGCTCGACGTGACTTCCCCCGAACCGCTGCCTCCCGACCACCCCCTGTGGACCCTGCCGAACGTCTTCCTCACCCCGCACCTCGCGGGCGCCCTGGGGAACGAGGTCGGCCGGCTGGGCGCGCTCGCGGTGGACGAACTCGCGCGCTACGCGCGCGGCGAGCCCTTCCTGTACCCGGTCCGCCACGAGGACCTGGCGCGCCGTGCCTGACCGCGCATCACGGTGCACGTGCCTCTGGAGGAGATGGGCCGCCAGGCGGTCCGCGGTGCGCTCATCCTCGATTGAAGCGTGCCGCGCTGTCGGAGCTAGGGACGAAGGCCCTCGACTGTGGCCCCCTCCATCGGTGCCGGAGTCACCTGGCTGTCGGCGGGGTTGCCGGGCGCCCCGAATCGCGCCAGGTAGTGCCACACCTTCTTGACCGCCTGGGGGTCATGGCGGCCGGAACGCTCGGCGTCCCCGACGATACGAGGATCGAGCACGCCGTCGACCGCGATGCGCGTGCCCAAGTCGACGTACTCCTGGCCGCGGTAGTCGGGACGACGGCGGAGCTCTTCCACCCCGAGTCGGAAGCCGGGGTGCCACTCCACAGGGCAGCCGAGGCGCAGCGCCGCAGCCTCGACCTCTGTGCCTCGGTAGCAGGGGTCCAGAACCAGCGCCTCCACATGACGGTCGAGCCGGACAGGCCCGTGCACCTGCGCCTCGATGTAGTCGTCCAGATCGTCCTGACGATCGGCGAGGGCCAGTTCGATGAGTCCCATGCGGGCCGCGACACCGAAGTTCGAAGGTTCCAGGAAACTGTCCGGGTAGCAGAACGTGGTCCGCGCCAGCGTGTCGGCGGCCAGCCGGAAGTGGGCCGAGCCGAACCGCGGCGCCCCACCGACCGGCTTGCGACGAAAGTTCAACGCTCCGTAGACGGGGCGCTCATGAGCGGCCGCTGCGTCGTACGCCGTGTCGAAGATCCGGCTCTCCCAGCGCCACCGGTCGCCGCCTGGGTGCGCGGTCAGCCCACCGTTGCTGGTCCCTGTCACGAACTGCGAGGAGTAGACGCCGTCCTCTGCCATGGCCTCCAGGATCGCCATGCCGCGCAGCAGACGGTCCGGGTGGAAGTTGAGGGTCACCCGCAGCGCCGGGTCCATGGGAGGGCCCGACGCCAGTTCCGCGACATGCCGAAGGGCTCGTTCCTGCGATGTCTGGAAGGTTGCGGAGATCATCGCGACAGTGTTCCCCAACTTGACCTGTCGGTGCACATGGATTGTCCACCGACGGCCCGTTCCGGCGGACGCCGAACGCTGACCCAGCGTCCGACGTCCGGCGTCCTACGTCCGCCTACCGGCGCAGGATCAGATCGGGCCCAGCACCTCCCCGGGTACGGCTGCCAGCTCAAGGGTTTCGAGCACGGTGAGCAGTTGCCGCTCCTCGTAGCGGAAGTGGTTCTCCATGATCGCGGCGATGCCTTCGAGGTGCTGGTCGAGTTCCTCAGGCGGCGCGGCCCGTTCGACCGCGGCACGAAGCCCGCCGAGCAGGTGGGCGATCATCGAGTGATCCTGCTCGAGCGCGCGCAGCACCGGGCGCAGCTCTGGGTGGGCAGCTGCGATCGCCGGGAACAGGGTGCGGTCCTCGCCCTGGTGGTGGCCGTCGAGAGCCGTACAGAAGCCGTGGCAATACAGCAGCAGTTCACGGGTGGCCGCCTCGCCGGGGGTCCCCTCGGCGAGGGAGGCGCGGGTCACGGACAGCGCTTCCCGTAGTCGGTGGTGCACCTGACGGAGTTCTTGGCTCCAGGCCACGAGCCTGGTCGTCTCGCGCTCAGTCACGCGAGAGCGAAGGGTGCGACGCGTACATCGTCGGCCTCCTTCAATCCGGCGCCTCCATGCCTGACACGGTCTGCCACCGGCACGCGACGCTTCCCCCACCCTACCCCGCCCGTAACCCCGTTCGAGTGCCGTTCCCTGATCGAGCGTCACCGCACGGCGAGCAGGTCCGGCAGTTGGCGCATGTCGTCGAAGACGATGGTGTCCGGGCCTTCGAGTCGTGCGGCGGGCGTCGGGCCTCCGGCGTAGCCGAAGGCCCGCATCCCTGCCGCCCGGGCCGCCGCGACGCCGGGCCCGCTGTCTTCGACCACCGCGCATGCCGCCGGGTCGACGCCCATCCGCCGTGCGGCGTACAGGAAGAGATCGGGCGCGGGCTTCCCGCGGGGCACCTCGCTCGCGCTGTAGATCCGGCCGGCGAAGAAGTCGTACAGCCCTGTGCGGCCGAGGGTGTGGCGCATCTTCTCGTGCGAACCACTGGAGGCGACACAGGTCGGCAGGGTGAGCGCGGCGAGCGCCTCGGGCAGTCCGTCCACCGGGTCGATGCCGAGATCCACCGCGTCCCGGTGGCGCTGCATGAGCCGGCTCCACCAGAGCCCGGCGGTCTCCGTGCCGAGCCGCTCGGTGAGCTGGTCGACGATCGACTCCTTGGACCGCCCGATGAAACGCTCGACCACCTCGTCGGCGGTGAGTGGCCAACCGAGTTCCGCTCCGAGCACGACCTGGAGGCGTACGGCGAGGCGTTCGGTATCGACCAGGACGCCGTCGCAGTCGAAGATCACGAGTTCTATCGGCTTCATCATTCCCGCAGGGTAGGCGCCGCGTCGCGCGGTGATCACGCGGCCCTGGCCGGAGCCGGCACGCCTTTGTGCGGCGTGGCGGTCCGGCTCCCCGCGCGTCCACATCGAGGCCGTCTTCCGCTCGCCGATGAGGCCGAGGCCCCCGCCATGGGCGAGACGGGCCGCACGACCGGCAAGATCGTGCTGACCGTGCTCTGAGCTCCGAAACTCGGGCCCGTGCCCGTTCGCGTCGCCGACGTCGTGACCGTCTCACCAGGTGGGGCGCGATGGTGGGATCGGCTCAGGATTCCTCTGCCGCGGTGTCACCCGAGGACACGGTCGCCCTTCTTCTGCGGTACACGACCACCCCACACGCCGCCAGGAGGAGGCCGGCGACGGCGGACACCCCGAGGGCCGTCTGCTCGGCGAAGAGCCTCCTGAGCACTTCGAGCACGCCGAGCCCCGCGGTCGCGTAGATCAGCGCCCAGGCCGCTCCGCCCAGGAACAGGGCGGGGAGGTAGCGCGGCAGCGGCATGCGCATGCTTCCCGCGAGGAAGTTGGCGGCGGTCTGGAATCCGACGGTCAGGAAGGAGACGGCCACCACCGGTGCGCCCCACCGCTGGATCGCCCGCTCGGCGCGCAGGAACTTCGGCGAGGAGATCCGGCCGGCGAACCTGCTGCGCCGGGCGCCGGCGCCGGCGAGCCATCCCACGGCGAACGTCCCTCCGGCGCGGAGCAGGACGATGACGTACAGGGCTCCGGCTGTGAGCGCGATCTTATCCACGACGCCCCGTCCCGAGCGCCGGCCCGGAACCCCGGACGCCCGTCACCCGCATGGGCGTCCCGGCCGCGGCGGGCGCACGACACGCACAAGCCCGGTCACGATCTCTCACCTGCACCCTGCCTCTGCCCGTTCCGTCCTACCGGTTGGCACCTGGGGTGCCGGAACCCGAACCCTGCCCGTCCGCCAAGCAAGGTAAGCCTAACCGAACGCGCAAGCGGGGGTGCAGGGCATCGGATGGATCGCGATCACCAGCCCTGCCGCACCGACGTGCCGCGCTCTCCTCCACACGAACGACCGGTCACCATGATCGGTGACTCCGAACGCGTACGTGTCGTCGGCGTGCATCGGGTGGGCGCACTGATCCCTGAGAACGTCATGGTCCCATGCGCTCCGCACGAGCGTTCGAGCCCCCGACCTCCGCAAGGCGCACGCTGGATTCATCGCCTCGATCAGCGATCGAACCACAGGAATGACCGAGAACGCCTCGACGGTACCGATGAGCCTCGACGGGACGGAAAGGGTCCGCCTGGCCGTCTACCTTGGCTTCGCGCGCACCGGGCAGGCTCCGAGCGTCTCCGAGCTCGCTGCCCTCACCGGGCTCGCGCCCGACCCGGTGCGTCAGGAGCTGCGCACCCTTCACACACGTCATGATCGCCACTCCGGTCACACCGCTGAGGGTTCGATTCCCCAGGCGACGGCTCGGGCGGCGGCGGCCGCGCGGTTGGGGGCATCCAGCTTCGCGAGGATGTGCTCGACGTGGGTCCCCACGGTGCGGGGCGTGATGTACAGCCGCTCGGCGATCTCCCGGTTGGTACGGCCGGCCGCCAGTTCGGCCAGGACCTGGAGCTCCCGAGGCGAGAGTCCGCCGGGCCGCCGCGTGTTCCCGGCGGGGTCGGGCGCGGCGACCTCCTCGGGCGGCGGGGCTGCGGGGGTGTCGACGGCCGCGGTGAGTGCCTCGGTGAGCAGGGTGAGCACGGCGCGCGCCGGATCGGGCGCGCGCCGGGGCCGGCGGGTGCTGACGTTCAGCATGCCGACGTACCGGCCGTCGGCGGCGAACAGGCATTGGGCCACGCCGTCCTCGATGCCCAGGGGACGCAGCACGTCCTGGAAGCCCGGGGACGCCGCCAGGAGTTGCCCGGGGACGTCCCTGAGCCAGAGGCCGCCTCGGGCCGGGCTGCGGAGCACGGGGAACACCGGATCGTGGTGGAGGTGCGTCTCGATGTAGGCCGTGGCGTCGTCCGGGTAGCTCCCGGCGAGGGTGGTGTGACGCCGGCGCAGCGGGTCCCACCGGGCCAGAGAGGCGTGGTCGTACTCGATCACCTCCGACAGCGCCGCCAGGACCGTGTCGACGCCGGTCCCAACGCTCGTGGCGCTCCTGGCGGCCTCTCGGACGTGGAGGGCCGCGTCCAGGATGTCCGCCGTGCTCCGCTCCGTTGCCATCCTCCAAGGATGATCATGTGCCCGGAGCAGGTCAATCGCGAAGCGTGTCGTGCACGACCTGCCCGTCCACGACGGTGAGGACGACGGGCATCCCCGGGATGTCGTGCGGGTCGGCGCCGAGCAGGTCCCCGTCGAGCACGCAGAGGTCGGCGACCTTGCCCGGCTCCAGGGAGCCCTTCCAGTCGTCGGCGAAGTCCTGCCAGGCCGCGTCGATCGTGTACGTACGGATCGCCTCGGCGAGGCCGATGCGCTGTTCCGGGCCGCTGACCCGGCCGGTGGCCTTCGACTCGCGCAGCATCATGGTGGCGACGCCCTGGCGCCAGTCCGGGTACGTGACGGGGGCGTCGGACCCGCTCGCGACCCGCACTCCTGCGTCGATGGCATCGCGATAGGGCCATGCGTACGCGGCCCGTCCCGCACCGACGAACTCCTCCTCCATGTCGGCGACGGTCCACTTGATGGTGGGGTTCATGTTGACGCCGAAGCCGTGCGCGGCCAGCAACTTCATGCTGTGCGCGGTGATGAAGTCGCCGTGGATGACGTAGTGGCGGGCGTCGGGCCGCGGATGCTCGGCAGCGGCTTCGGCGAAGGCGTCGGTGACGGTGTCGATGGCCCGGTCGCCGGTGGCGTGGACGCCGAGCTGATGCCCGGCGGCGTGGGCGTGGCGGACCATGGCCCGGATCTCGTCGACCCGTTCGTCGTCGAGGTCGCCACCGACGCACAGGGCGCCGCAGCCGCCGCCGACGTACGGCTCGTGCATCCAGGCAGTCTTGTTGGGGACGATGCCGTCGGCGAAGATCTTGACCCCGTGGATCGCGAGGCGGCGCGGATCCGCGTCGCCGGACGCGCCGAGGGCGGTGGTCGAGGTGAGCTCGGTGGGCGAGGTGAGCTCGGT
This sequence comes from Streptomyces sp. HUAS YS2, assembly GCF_033343995.1. NCBI lineage: Bacteria > Bacillati > Actinomycetota > Actinomycetes > Kitasatosporales > Streptomycetaceae > Streptomyces > Streptomyces solicathayae. The sequence goes on from NZ_CP137573.1 coordinate 192,714, forward strand.
GGGCGAGGCGGACGTGGAGAGGCTGCGGGTGAACTCCTCGGCGGTGCTTGCCATTCCGGTGGGCAGGAGCAGGACGCCGACGCGGGCGGTCAGTTCGCCGTCGGCCAACAGCCGGCGGTAGACGTCGAGGGTCTCCGCACCGAGCGCGCCCCGCATGATGCCGTCGCCGCCGGGGCCGAGGCCGGGCTCGGTGTAGCTGGTCACGCCGAGCCGGGCGAGCGTGGCGAGCGTCGACCTGATCGCATCGGTCCGCTCCTGCCGGCTGAGCGGTGGCAGCGCGTTCTGGACGAGGGCCTGTGCCCCCTCGTGGAGCAGCCCGGTCGGCTCCCCGGCTTCGTCCACGACGATGGCCCCGCCGGGCGGCGCGACGCTGTGCCGGTCGATCCCGATGAGCTCCATCGCCTTGGAGTTGACCCAGGTGGCGTGTCCGGAGAACGAGTACAGGACGACGGGGTGGTCCGGGCTCGCGGCGTCGAGGTCGCACCGCGAGGGCAGCCGCGACGGATCGGCGACGCACTCGTCGAGGTAGCCGGCGTCCCAGCCGTGCCCCGTGATCCACTGCCCGCCCGGCACCCGCCCTACGGCCTCCCGTACCGCCTCGGTCACGTCCGCGAGGGAGGACACGGCGGGATGGCCGAGGTCCAGGGAGAGCGGCGGCGTCGCCATGCCGAAGGCGCATCCGTGCAGATGGGAATCGTTGATCCCGGGAAGCAACGTCGCACCGCGGAGGTCAACAACACGGGTGTCGGGTCCGACGAGCGGCACGATGTCGTCCCGTCCACCGACGGCACTGATGATCCCACCGGTCACCGCCAGGGCCGAGGCGACGGAGAACTCGGCATCGACGGTGACGACCCGTCCGCCGAGAAACACCAGATCCGCATACGCGTCCACAGAAGGTCCTTTCTGGAACCGGGTGCACCACGACGGCAACCCGCGAACAATCTCCCGAGGACTATGGCCACGCCCCCAGCTCCCCCACATCGGTCGTTTCACCGATACGCGCTCGTGCGGCGGCGGTGCGCCGCTGCGTGTGGGCCGGGCGGTCAGTTCCGGTGGGCCTTCAGGGTGTCCTTGGCCACGAGAACGCCGTCGGACCAGCAGAGCCGGTAGAGGTCGACATCGTCCAGCAGGTCGCGGCCGGAGCGGTAGAACTCGCAGTCGGTACCCGGCGGCCGGGGTGCGGAACGGGCGTGGTCGGGCGGGTACGGGAAAGCGCGGGCCGGGAGCAGAGGGCCGAGTTCGGCGCGGGGTCGTCCCGGCTCCAGCGCGTCGTATCGGGACGGCGCGAGTACGCCGGTCGTCAGCTGCCAGGCCAGAACGGCGGCGGCCGGGACGAAGAACGCCGCTGCGGCGGCGGGCACCGCGAACGCGGCCACGGTGCGGCGCCGTGCGGCGCGCCGCACCGTGGCGAGCCTTTCGGCGGATTCCGGGGCGGAGGGGTGGCCGGTGTGCCTGCCTGTCCCGGTGACGGCTGCCTGCGACAGGGGGCGGGCCGGGGCCTGGTGGGGCAGGACGGCGGTGACACGGAAGCCGCCCTGGTGCGGGCCGGTGTGCAAGCTGCCGCCGAGGACCCGCACCCGTTCCCGAAGCCCTGTCAGTCCCCGGCCTCCGGTGCTCGTCGCCTGCTCGTCGACGTGCCCGGTCCGCCCGTCTTCCGGCGCGGCGGCGTTCACGACGCTCACACGCGTGTGGTCGGTCGCGTGGTCGATTCCCACCCTGACGGCGCGGCCGGGGGCGTGTTTGACGGCGTTGGTGAGGGCTTCCTGCACCACCCGGTACATCCCCCGTTCGACCAGCGGTGGCAGTGCGGGCACCGCTCCACGCCGTTCCCAGCTCACCGGCACCCCGGAGGCGGCGGCACGGCCGAGGAGGTCCGCGACCGTGTCCTTGACCGACGGACCGCCCGCGGCCGTCGGCGACTCGGTCCCGGCGTCCCGTGGTTCGTGCAGGACGGTGATGGTCTGCCGCAGCTGCTCGACGGCGTCGGCGATCGTTCCGCGCAGCTCGGCGAGGTCGGCGCGATCGCGGTCGGTGAGGTCGGGAGAGAGTTCCAGGGCACCGGCGCGCAGGGCGACCAGACTCAGGGCATGGCCGAGTGAGTCGTGCATGTCGGCCGCGATGTCCGCGCGTTCGGTGAGCCGCGCCCGCTCGGCGACGAGGTGCTGGCGTTCCTCCAGGCTCTGGGCCAACCTCCATCCGTCCCGCACGAGTTCACGCCGGCCGCGCCAGTGGCGTCCCGCCAGCCACGGCAGCAGGAGCGCGGCGGGTATCACGGCCAGGGTGTAGAACCACCACACGGCCGGCACCCGCAGTGCGGCACAGGCGGCGACGTCGATCCCCAGGCACGCCGCGAGAACCACCAGCGGTCCCCCGGCCCGAGCGATCCGCACACCGAGCAGACAACTCAGGGCGGCCAGCGACAGGACATGGGCGTTGGCCGGGGTCGCGGAGTCGGCCAGGCCCAGTACGCACAACCCGTTGACGACGAGCACCGCCACCGCCGGCCGGCTGCGGGACAACGGTACGGTCACCGCCAGCACGGCCAGCGGGAGCAACAGGTCCATCACCGGCGACGCGTCCCCGCCCGCGTCCCGGAACCCGTATGCGGTGGCACCGGCGAGCACGGCCAACAGCGCCCCGTCGGCGAGAACGAGCCTGGTCGGGGGGATGCGAGGGTGCCACATGGTGCGTGGAGTCCTTTCGATCGGGGTCGCGAGGTGCTGCCGGCGTCGATCGTCGATTCTCCGGGACGTGCGGCGGGAGAGCGCTGCCTGCACCGGGCGCGCTGTCAGGCGTCCCGGCGGCGCAACACGTACAGGCCGGTCACGTGCGCCGCCGCGGTCCACGCCGCCACGATGAGGACGGCCGCCGTCGAGGAGTACGGGGCGTCGCCACCGACGCGCATGAAATGGTCCCCCGCTCCGTACGGCATGGCGTCGTTCACGGCCTCTAGCGCGTCGCTGCCGAGCCCCAGGAGCACGCTCGGCAGCCCCCACAGCAGGGCGACGAGGATCGACAGCGCGCCGGCCGGGTGCCGCGTGGAGAAGGCCACACCGACGGTGAGTACGGCCACCAACGCCTGATAGACCCCGACCGCGAGGATCTGACCGACGGTCGTGCCGGCGTCGAACGAGGCCCGCCCGTCGAACGCCACCCGGGCAACGACCGTGCCCACCACGGCGAACACTGCACCAGCGAGGAGGACGACCAGGCCCGCCACCAGCGCCTTCGCCGCCTGGACCCGATGCCGCCGCGGCACCCACAACAAGGAAGCCCGCACGGTACCCGTCGAGTACTCGGAGGTCACCGCGACCGTGGCCAGGACGACGACGGCGAACTGGGTGACCACGACGGAGGCGGCGGCCGCGTTCCCCACGGGCTGGACCGGGTGGTCGTTGATGCGGGCGATCGACGCGTAGTAGTACGTGAACACGGCGGTGACCACGAGCCCCGCCAGAAGGCAGAGGTAGGAAGCCCGGACGGACCAGAGCTTCGTCCACTCGCATGCCACGGCCCCGGCGAAACCACCGAAGGTGCCCCCTCCTGGAGTCTGTTGCTCCTCCTGATCCTTCCGCCCCTCCTGCTCCTCCCGTGGCACCGCAAGCGTCCGCTTCCCGGATGAAGTCGCGTCGATCATCGCTGTCCCCTCTCTTCCGGGGCGCCGGACGCATACTCGACGCTCCGCGCCGTCAGATCCATGTACGCCTGCTCCAGCGAGACCCGTACGTCGCTCAGCGCGTGCAGCCGCACGCCGCAGTCCGTGGGCGAGGTCACCGACCTCGGCCGCGCTCATGCCGCCCACGGCGAGCTCCCCGGCCTCGGACGTCTCCACGCTCACGCCGTCGGCCGCCGTCAGGCAGCGGACCAGCGTGGACCGCTCCTCCGGATCGGGCACCGAGGCCCGCGCCGAGGCGGGTGACGCGGCGGCAAGGAACTCCGCCAGGGACGAGTCGCTCAGCAGCCGGCCCCGTCCGATCACGACGAGGTGATCGGCCGTCACCTGCATCTCGCTCATCAGATGGCTGGAGAGGAAGACGGTGCGCCCCTCCGCCGCCTGGTCCCGCACGAGCCGGCGGATCCACTGCACACCGTCGGGGTCGAGGCCGTTCACCGGTTCGTCCAGGATCAGCACCGGAGGGTCGCCGAGCAGAGCGCCCGCCACTCCCAACCGCCCGCTCATGCCCAGTGAGTACGTTCCGGCAGGCCGGCGAGCCGCCTTGGCGAGACCCACCGCCTCAAGGACCTCGTCCACCCGCCGTACCCGGATGCCGTTGGCTCGTGCCTGGGCGACCAGATGCGCGCGGCCGGAGCGGGCCGGGTGGACGGCCCGGGCGTCCAGCATCGCTCCGACCGCCCGCAACGGCCGTCGCAGGTCCGCATAGGGCCGGCCGGCGATCAGGGCCCGCCCGCGCGTGGGGTGGTCGAGACCCAGGATCATGCGCATCGTGGTGGACTTCCCGGCCCCGTTGGGGCCGAGGAAGCCGGTGACCCGGCCGGCTTGGATGTCGAAGGTCAGGTCGTCCACGGCCCGCGTGTCGCCGTAGCGCTTGGTCAGTCCTCGGAGGCTGATCACACAAATCCCCTCAGTGTCGGTCAGGAGGCTCGGCGCGCACGAACGCGGAGCGGGCGGAACGCCGAGCCGGGCGCACGGCACCGCGGCAGCCCGCCGCGATTCCCGTACGGCAGAGACGCTATGAGCGCACGCGGCCGACGCCCATCGGCCGAAAGGAAGGGGCGTCCTGCCTTTCGTCGGGGTAACACCCCGACGCTGGGCGGAACCGCGGGACTCACCACCGGCACAGCCACGGGCCGGCCGTAGGCTCCTCGCGCGGAAGAGACGACACCGAACGGTCGGCCCGTACGCGTCCTGGTGGCCGACGACGAGGCAATGGTCCGGGCCGGCGTGCGGGCCATCCTGGCCCGGGACCCGCACATCGACGTGGTCGCCGAGGCGGGCGACGGCAGCGAGGCCCTCGCACTCACCCGCCGGCACCGGCCGGACGTCGTGCTGCTGGACATTCAGATGCCGGGCCTCGACGGGCTGACGGCGGTGGCCCGGCTTCGCCAGGAACCGTCGACCGTCGGTGTGATCATGCTGACGACCTTCGGCCAGGACGAGTGCATCACCCGAGCACTCGAGGAAGGCGCCGACGGTTTCCTGCTCAAGGCGGACGACCCCAGGGAACTGCTCAACCGTGTACGGGCGGTCGGCGCCGGCGGCGCCTACCTCTCCCCTCGGGTGGCCGGCCGGGTGATCGCCGGAATGCGCGCCCACCGCACGGCACACCCCCACCGCTCCCTGGACCGGCTCACGCAGCGGGAGCGCGACGTTCTTGCCTTGCTCGCCGCAGGCCTGTCCAACGCGGAGATCGCGAGCCGCCTGCACCTCGTCGAGGGCACGGTGAAGCAACACGTCAGCGCGGTCCTGGCGAAGCTGGGCGCCCGCAACCGAGTGGAGGCGGCCGTCGCCGCCCATGAGGCAGGTCTGACCCCGCCGCGGCGCGGCTGACCCTTCGCATCGGGCGCCGACCCGCCGCGGAGTCACCTTCCTCGGCCGAAGCGGTGATCCGCGAGCCGGGGCACGCACATCTGGCGTGGCGTCACTTTAGGTTACGAATATCAGACTTATGGTGACTATCAGTCATGTCCGTAGCGGTGCTCGCACCCGCTTCAGCCACGAGGGAGTCATGTCGCCATGCCGATGCTGCTGATCAAGGGCTCGTACCACATCCTCGAAGCCCGTCCGGACGGGGACACCGTCAATTTCACCCCCGACGATCCGACCGAGTGGGATCTCGTCGGCGGGTTCTACAAGGTCGAACACAACGCGTCCGGCCGGGCCAGGCTGCGGCTGGACGCCATCGACGCGCTGGAGACCCACTACTCCCGGACCGGCCCTGAGGTCCACCAGCCGCTGGCCCACGGCCACGCCGCGCAGGACGAACTGCTGCGCTGGCTCGGCTTCACCAGTGTGACCCGGAACGCGAAGGAGAAGGTCACCGCCGCCACGCCCGCCACCGTGCCCGGCTGGATCCTCACCCGCGGCGCCGCTCAGGATCACCGCTGCATCGCCCTGGCCGGCCGGGGCACACCGCCCGGCAAGAGCGGGACGGAGATCTTCGTCGACGAGGCCCTGCTGAGGACCACCGCCAACCACCACCTCCTCGCGACCGGCCTGGCCTACCCCACCTACTACCGCAGCCTCTTCGCCGATCTGCGCAACGAGCTGACGGCCGCCGTCCATCAGGCGCAGGCCGCCACGCCCGCCAAGGGCCTCTGGCCCGACGACGTCACCCTCAGCGGGGCGACCGTCACCGGGATGTCCGATCTCACCAAGGACACCGGCGCGGTGATCCTGCCGAAGCTGTTCCGGCGCCTGGTCGACTACCTCAACCTCGGCGACCCGGACCTGAGCGGGTTCCCCGCGTTCCTGGACCAGGCCCAGGACAAGTTCTGGATCCTGTCCACCGGCCAGTTCACGACCGGCCTCGACGCGGTGGTCGAAGTCATGGACAGCAAGGTGCGAATGACCCACGCCTCCGAGGACCTCGTCTTCGAGGACTGAACGGAAGACGGAAGCGCGACGCCCACCGTGCCCCCACCGGCCGGTCCGACGAGGGGTCTCGGTGCCCGGGAAGACGCCTCATGACGGACAATCCTGGTAGGGGCGGGTGGATGCCCATCGACCACAGGGGTCGTCATGACCGATCTGCCGGCAGTCGAGACTCCCACGCGGGTCTTCCTCGTGGACGATCACGAAGTGGTCCGGCGGGGCCTGCGTGACCTGATCGACGACGAGCCCGACATGGAGGTGGTCGGGGAGGCGTCGACCGCGGACCAGGCGCTCTCCAGGGGGCCCGCGCTGCGGCCGGACGTGGCCGTGCTCGACGTACGGCTGCCGGACGGCGACGGGGTCTCCGTGTGCCGCGAGCTGCGCTCACGGATGCCCGAGCTTGCCTGCCTGATGCTGACCTCGTTCGACGACGAGGACGCCCTCATCGACGCGATCATGGCCGGGGCCGCCGGGTACGTCCTCAAGCAGATCAAGGGCTCCGACCTGGTGTCGGCGATACGGACCGTGGCCACGGGCCAGTCGATGCTCGACCCCGCCACCACCGCCCGGCTCATGCACTCGTTGCGGGATCCGGAAGCGGCGAGGCCGCCGGAGGACGAGCGGCTCGCGGTGCTGTCCGAGCGGGAGCGTTCGGTGCTCGACCTCATCGGTGAGGGGCTCACCAACCGGCAGATCGCCCAGCAGCTGTACCTGTCGGAGAAGACGGTCAAGAACCACATATCGCGGCTGCTCGGCAAGCTGGGTGTGGAGCGGCGGGTGCAGGCGGCCGTCATCGCCGCACAGGTCCACGAGCACGGGGCCGAGGAGCGGTAGCGGAGTCTCAGTCGGATGCGGCCGGCAGGCGGATACGCCATTCGAGCAGCGTGCCGCCGGTCGGCTGGGGTCGTGAACGGACCGACAGGTCGCCGCCCAGGTGTGCGGCCCGTTCGGCGAGGTTCCGCAGTCCGCTGCGGACCCCACCCGGACGCAGGCCCACCCCGTCGTCGCTCACCGTCACCGCGAGGACGCCGTCCGCGGCGACGACGGACACCTCCGCGTGGCGTGCGTTCGCGTGGCGGGCGACATTGGTGAGAGCTTCGCCGATGACCGCGACGACCTCGTCGGCCGCCTCGGACGGCACGTCCGTGTCGAGGAGGCCCTCCATGAGCAGCGCGGGGGCGAACCCGAGCGTGGACGCGGCCGAGTCGACCGCCTTCACGATGCGGTTCCGGAGCTTCGGTGCCGTCCCGGGAGTGTCGTGCTCCCGCAGGCCGAAGATCGTCGAGCGGATGATCTTGATGGTGGAGTCGAGGTCGTCGATCGCCCGGGTCAGCCGGTCCGCGGCCTCCGGGTGCTCGACGAACCGGCGGGCGCTCTGCAGGGTCATGCCGGTGGCGAACAGCCGCTGGATCGCAAGGTCGTGCAGGTCACGTGCGATCCGGTCGCGGTCCTCGAGGAGGCTGACCTGCTCGGCGTCACGACGCCGGTCGGCCAGTTCGAGAGCCAGTGCCGCCTGCCCGGCGAATCCGGGCAGGACGCTGGTCTCCACGCCCGTGAAGGGCGAGCGTCCCGCGGACCGCGCGAGGATGAGCACACCGCTCAGCCGTTCCTTGGTGCCCACCGTGACGGCCACCGCCGGTCCGAATCCCTTCCAGCGCTCGGGGTGGACCGTGACGCGAGGGTCGTTCTCGACGTCGGCCACGGTGAGGGGACCGTCCTGGGTCAGGGCTGCGGCGGCGAGGGTTCCCTCGCTGCTGGGCAGTTCGACGCCCCGGTGCGCCTCGGCTCCGTCGCCGCAGGCCAGCGAACCGCGCAGTTCTCCCCCCGGTCCGACCAGGTAGAAGACCCCGATGTCCGCGCCCGCGATGTCCACGGCTCGCTCCAGCATCCCGCCGAGGACATCGGTCTCCTCCTCGCCGGACAGGAGCGCGCTGGTGAAGTCGGCGCTCGCGGCCAGCCAGCGCTGGCGCAGCCGTCCCTCCTCATAGAGGCGGGCGTTCTCGATGGCGATGCCGGCCGCGACGGCCAGCGTGGTGACCACGGCTTCGTCCTCCATGTCGAAGTCGGCGCCGCCGCGCTTCTCGGTGAGATAGAGGTTGCCGAAGACCTCGTCGCGCACGCGGATCGGGACGCCGAGGAACGTGTGCATGGGCGGATGGTGGGCCGGAAAGCCGTAAGAGGCAGGGTGCTCGGAGAGCTCGGACAGGCGGAGCGGCTCCGGGTTGCGGATCAGCTCGCCGAGGATGCCGTGGCCCGACGGCAGGGCGCCGATCCGTTCACGGAGGTCGTCGTCGATGCCGATCGGGACGAATGCGGAGAGTTTGAGGCCATCCCCGATGACGCCCAGGGCACCGTACTCGGCGTCCACCAGGGTCACCGCAGCCTCGACGATGCCGCGCAGCACCTGCGGCAGGTCGAGCTCGCGGCCGACCGACATGACCGCTTCCAGGAGCCCGTTGAGCCGGTCCCTGGTGCCCCGGACCTCTTCGATGCGCGCCTGGACCTCGTCGAGGAGCTCGTCGAGTCTCAGCCGTGGCAGCCGCGTGTCCGCGGACCCGGTGCTCTCCCGGCCCATCGAAACCTCCGGTCGCGTCACGCGCGCGAACGAAGCCCGTCGCGCCCGCTTTCACCGTAATCCCGATGCCCAGTCCGTTCCTGTCGGGCCTGGCAGCCGGACCCGGGCCCGACGGTCAGCCGCCGCTTGTCCTGGTCAGGACGTGCTGCCGTGTCCGGGTCCGTGCCGGGGGATCAGCTCCACCGGGCAGCGGGCGTGCTGCAGCAGGGTGAGCGTGGTCCGGCCGAGCGTCGGTCCGAGATAGCCGGGCGCCCGCCGGCCGCCGACGACGACGAGGTCGGCGCGGCGTGACGCCTCGACGAGCGTGCCGGGCACGCTGTGGCTCTTCTCGCCCTCGGTGTCCAGAGCCAGTCCCGGGAACTCCTTCCGGAGCCTGTCGGTGATCTCCACCGACGCGTGCACGTGCGCACGTGCGCGGTTGTCCGCGCCGTTGCGCAGCGCACCTCGTACGCCGGAGTACGGGTCCGTTCCCCAGACGTGGAACAGCCGCAGCGGGACCTCGCGCAGCTGGGCCTCGCGGGCCGCCGCCCTCGCGCAGCCCACGTCGTTCTCGTCCCGGATCGCCGCGAGAACGGCGCCCGTCTCGGCCGGCTCGGCGGCTCCGCGCACGACGACCACCGGCGTGGTGGCGCCGGCAGCGAGTTCGAGGCCGACCGAGCCGAGCAGGAGGGAGGAGAACCCGCCGCGGCCCCGGTGCCCGACGACGATCGTGCCGCTCAGTGCGGCGGCCCTGCGCAGGACGTCGACGGGCGAGCCTGTGCCGAGTTCCGTGACGACCACGAGGTCGGGGTGGCGCGCCGCGACGGCCTCGGCGGCCCGGTCGAGCAGTTCCCGGCCGGCCTGCCGGCGCCGGTCCTCCTCCGCCGGAGAAAGGAGCCCGGAGGCCGCGTCGGTGTCAGTCGCGTGGACGAGGCACAGGCCGCTGCCGCGCAGCACCGCCTCGTTCGCGGCCCACATCGCCGCCGCCTGCGCGGACGGTGACCCGTCCAGACCGACAACGACCCGGCCCAGGCCGGGACGGTCCCTGGTTCCGTCCATGGCTCCTCCTCCGGTCCGTGGGCTTGCTCCCACCGTGACAGCCGACGTCCCGGCTGCCGGAGGGCCGCTGGGGCCACGGCAGGGGCCAAAGGTCCCCTTGAGGGTGCGGAGTCCCGGCCGCTCGGGTCCCAGTCCGTTCGGACCCGGCTGTGGACCGTTCGGCCCTCCCGGAGCACCGGTGGTCGGAAGAGGGTGGTGACACGGGGCAGCGCACCGTAGCGGCAGCGCGAACAGGAGGCGCGGCGATGAAGCACATGAAGGTCGGCACCTTGATGACCGGCAATGTGGTCTCGGCCACCCCTGCGACCTCGTTCAAGCAAGTGGCCAAGCTGCTCGCCGAGCACGACATCACCGGAGTCCCCGTGGTCGACGAGGACGACCGGGTGCTCGGTGTGGTCTCCGAGAGCGACCTCCTGGCCGCGCGAAAGCCGACCGCGCGGAAGCTGATGACCGAGCCGGCCGTCACCGTGCACGCCGAGCAGTCGGTGGCGGATGCGGCCCGTCTGATGGTGCGTCGTGGAGTCGAGCGCCTGCCGGTGGTCGACGAGGAAGAACGACTGGTGGGCATCGTGACCCGGCGCGATCTGCTCTGTGTCTATCTCCGTCCCGACGCGGAGATACGGCGTCGGGTGCGCGAGGACGTCCTCGCCGACGTCCTGGGCCTGCCCGGTGACGCGGTCGACGTGCACGTCCTGGACGGCGTGGTGACCGTGGAAGGCCGCCTCCGGCGGCGGAGCCAGGCGCGGATGCTCGTCGGCCTCACCGAGCGCGTCGACGGTGTGGTCGCGGTCGTGGACCGCGTCTCCGCCCAGGAGGACGGCGCCCGACTCGCACCCGCCGCGCGAACCTCCCACGAAGCCTTCGAATGAATCCCGCACACAGGGAGGACGAGCCGTGACAACCCCGACCCTGACCCGAGCACTCGTGACCTCGATGATCGAGGACGCCATCACCGCACCGTCGATGCACAACGCACAGCCGTGGAAGTTCGTCCACCGGACCGATACCGACACCATCGAGCTGCATGGCGACCCCTCGCGCGAGATGCCACGCGAGGACCCCGACCACCGCGCCATCCACCTCGGATGCGGCGCCGCCCTGTTCAACCTGCGCGTCAGCGCCGCCCACCACGGCCGGAAGTCCGCGCCCCGGCTGCTGCCCGATCCCGACGACCCCTGGCACCTCGCCGACGTGCGCATCCAGTGGGTTCGGCAGGCCGCCGTCGACGACCGCCTGGCGGCGCTCCGGCCCGCCCTGCGCATCCGGCACACCAGCCGGTTCCCGTTCACCGACGAGCAGATACCCTCCGAGATCCTGGACGGCCTCCGTGCCGCCGCCCTCCTGGAGGGGTGCCACCTGGTCCTGCCGGGAGCGTGGCACACCGACACCGTCATGCACCTCGTCCACACCTCCCAGCTGTTCGAGGCCGCGGACGCGTCGGTCCGGGCGGAGATCGCCAGCTGGATCCGCACGGACGCGGGCGACGAGAGCGGTGGGGCCGAGGGCATCCCATCGGCCGCCCTCGGCCCCCGGCAGTACGACGTGACGTCTCCGGTCAGGGACTTCGACTCCTCCCGGCACGTTACCGAGCGTCCCTCGGCCCGCTTCGAGAACCACCCCCGGATCGCCCTCCTCGGCACGGCCGAGGACACCCCGATGGACTGGCTGAGGGCCGGCCAGGCGATGCAGCGCGTACTGCTCCGGGCCACCCTCGACGGTCTCTCCACCTCCCTCACGTCCCAGCCCCTCGAATGGCCCGAACTCCGCGCCGACGCACGCGATCCGGCTTCCACGGCCGGCTACGTCCACATGGTGATCCGCCTGGGCTACGGGCCCCGGGGCGGAGCCACCCCGAGGAGGCCCGCCTCCGAGGTGCTGACCTTCGTCTGAGCGGACTCACGTGTGCCGCAGCCTCGGAACGGAGGCGGAACCAGCGTCACAGGCGGAACGGAACCAGGTCACAGGCGGAACCAGCGCTCCTCCCCCGGTGCGACCGCGCGGCGCCGTCCGCCCGGCAGGACGACGGTCAGCGGGGCCCTCGACGAGGCCGGGACCCGTACGGCCAGTCGCCTGGGAAGCACCCGGAGGCGCACCCCTCGATGACCGGCGACGCACAGGGTGAACGCGAACCGCGGGAGCTCCCGCAGCATCACCGGGGCGACCCGGAGCCCCTCCGAGCCGGCTTCGAGGCCGGTGATGCCGCGCTCGACGAGGTCGATCGTGCCCGCCATCGCGCCGAGGTGGATGCCCTCGCCGGTCGTCCCGCCCTGGAGATCGGCCACATCCGCGAGGAGGGCCTCCTCGCAGTACCTCCAGGCGTCGGCGCCCTTCTGCCGGGCCAGGACCCAGCCGTGGACGAGGCTGCTGAGCGTCGAGCCGTGGCTCGTGCGCTCCAGGTAGTACGCGACGGTGGCGCGCCACACCTCGTCGTCCAGCCGGTGGCCGAGCCGGTCGAACAACGCGTACAGCTCCTCGTTCCGGAACAGATGGCCGAGCATGAGGGTGTCGGCCTGTTTGGACGCCTGGTACCGGTTGACCGTGTCGCCCTCCGCCTCCAGGATCCGGTCGAGGCGGCGGATGTCGCCGTAACTCGCCCGGTACGCGTCCCAGTCGAGCTCCGCGAGGTCGCCGTAGCCTTCGAACTGGCTCACCACGCCCTGGTGGAAGGGCACGTGGAGGCGGCGGGAGACGTCCTCCCAGAGGTCGGACTCCGCGTCGTCCAGTGACAGTCGCGCCCGCAGCTCCGACCGCCGGGCGGCGGGCAGTTCGCTCAGGAGGTCGAGGCCCCGGGCGAGCACCCAGGCGGCGGTGACGTTCGTGTACGCGTTGTCGTCGATGCCCGGTGCGGTGCTGTCGGGGTAGGCGTCGTGGTACTCGTCGGGGCCGACCACCCCGCGGATCCGATAACGCCCGAGCGACGGGTCGTAGCGGGCGGTGCCGGCCCAGTACCGGGCGATCTCCAGGAGCGTCTCCGCCCCCTCGCCGTACAGGAATCCGCGGTCGCCGGTGGCCTCCGCGTACCGCCACACGTTGTACGCGACGGCCGAGCCCACGTGGTGCTGGAGGCGGGAGTGGTCGGGCAGCCAGCGTCCGGAGCGCGGGTTGAGGTGCAGCTCCTGCGTCTCCTCACGGCCCGAACTCGCGCTCTGCCACGGGTACATGGCACCGACGCCACCGGCCGCGCGAGCCGCCGCGCGGGCGGCCGGCAGGCGGCGGTACCGGTACAGGAGCAGGGACCGGGCCACCTCTGGGAAGTGCAGGTCGAGGTACGGCAGCACGAACAACTCGTCCCAGAAGACGTGGCCCCGGTAGGCCTCGCCGTGCAGACCCCGCGCCGGAACGCCCACGTCGAGTTCCGCCGTGTGCGGGGACAGCGTCTGGAGCAGATGGAAGAGGTGCAGCCGCAGGATTCGGCCGGCCTTCCCGGGGACGTGCAACGTGCCCTGATCCCAGATACGTTGCCAGGACGCCTTGTGGGTGGCCAGCAGCTGCGGGAAGGCCGGGGCGCGGGATGCCCCGTCGCAGGCCCTCGCGCGGGGATCACCGGCGGGCCGGTCCGTGGACGTGTGCAGGGCCAGTGTCTTCACGACGCTCGCCGAGCGGCGGGGAGCGATCGGCAGGCGGTACGTCTGGACGGTGCCGGTCCTCGTCACAGTCTCGCGGGCAGGGCGCTCGGGGCGGGTGATCGTGCGGACGGCCGCGGCGATCAGGGCTTCCGGGTCGGCCGTGCGGCAGGTGAGCCAGGCGACCCCGCCGGGCTCGAACCCGGCTCGGTGGCCCGTGAGATGCCGCCCCTCCAGATTCCGGTAGCGCTCCACCCCGGCGTTGGTGACCGCGCCGTCCAGGACGGACTCGACCTCGAGGACGCCGCTCCAGCCGTACGCACGGAACATCGTGCGCTGGGCCGCGAGCGAGGCGTCCCCCATGTGCACGATCCGGAGGTGGCTCACCCGCAGGCCGCGGCCGTGGTCGTCCCGGAAGAACAGGTGCCGGCCCAGCACGCCTCCGCGCAGATCGAGGTGCACGTCGTCGTGCCGCGAGTCCTCGGAGTCGGGCGTCAGCCAGTCTCCGGGCGGCCCGTCGTCCGGCAGGCAGCGGTAGCGCAGGCGGGTCCAGTCGGGGAGGTTGACGAGGTCCTCGTTCTCGACCCGCTCCCCCGCGACGACCGAGGTGAGCCGGTCGTAGCAGCCGGCCAGATAGGTGCCCGGGTAGTGGGTGGCGTCGGCCGCGCATTCCGGCGCTGACCCCCGGGTGGCGAACCGGCCGTTGCCGAGGGTGCAGAGCGCTTCGACCAGCCGTTCGCGTTCCGGTTCGTAGTGGTCGTACGTCCAGGTCCAGCCGGTGGTCATCCGCGCTCACCCCATACGCTCCGGACCAGCGTCACAAGGTCGGGGACGACGAGGTCCGCTCCCTCTCCCCGCAGGTCCGGCGTGGCGTGCGCGTCCGCCGTGCGGTCGAGTCCCACGACGAGGCAGAAGCCTCCCCGGCGTCCGGCGCGTACGCCGGCCAGGGCGTCCTCGACCACCGCGGTGTGACCCGGGTCGGTGCCGAGGAGGCCGGCCGCGTGCAGGAAGAGCGCCGGGTCCGGCTTTCCGGCGAGGCCGATCCGGGCGGCGTCCTCGCCGTCCACGACGGCGGCGAGGAAGTGGTGCAGCCCGGTGACGTCGAGGAACGCCCGGGCGTGGCGGGATGCCGACACGGCGGCGCAGGGCACACCCAGGGAGCGCAGGACGGCCAGCGCCTCCGCGGCGTCCTCGTAGCAGGCGACCTGCACGCCGTCGAGCGCGTCCTGGAACGCCGCCTCCTTTCCCGCCGCCACGGCCCAGACGGTGCCGCAGCCGGGCGGGTCCCCCGGATCGCCCGGTGGGAGCCGGATGCCGCGGGCGGCCAGGAACGCTTCGGCGCCGTCGTACCGCGACCTGCCGTCGACGTACCGCCGGTACTCGGTGTCGGCGTCGAACGGCGCCTGCCTCCCCGCCTCGGGTGCCAGTCGGTCGAGGCAGGCGTCGAATGCGCGCTTCCACGCGGTCGCGTGCACGGCGGCGGAGTCGAGCAGGACGCCGTCGGTGTCGCACACGACAGCCTGCGGGGGCGGGGAGCCCGCGCGTCGAGCGTTCATCCGGCCGCCGTGGACCCGGTGGCCATGACGGCCGTGTGCTGCGGCGCGCCAAGCGCGACCTTGAGGGCTCCGGTGTCGGCCGCGCGGCCGAACACGTCGTACGCCTCCTCCATCTGCCCCGGCTCGAAACGGTGGGTGACCAGCTCCGCCGCCGGCAGGCGGCCGGCCGCCATCATGCGCAGCAGCATGGGGGTGGACGAGGTGTCCACGAGACCGGTGGTGATGGTGACGTCCTTGATCCACAGGTCTTCGAGGTGCAGTACCGCGGGCTTGCCGTGCACGCCGATGTTGGCGACCCGGCCGCCGGGCCGGACCATCCGCGTGCACATCTCGAAGGCCTCGGGAACGCCGACCGCCTCCATGACGACGTCGGCGCCCAGGCCCTCCGTCAGGTCCTCGACGAGCTGCTCCGGGCCCTCGCCGACGGTCGCGGTGGCGTCGGCGCCGAGCGTGCGCGCGGCGGCGAGCCGGGACTCCGCGAGGTCGACGGCGATGATCCGGCCGGGGCTGTAGAGGCGTGCGGTGGCGATGGCCGCGAGGCCGATGGGGCCCGCGCCGACCACGACGACCGTGTCGGCCGGCCGTACCCCGCCGTTGAGGACGCCCACCTCGTAGGAGGTGGGGAAGATGTCCGCGAGCAGGACGGCGTCGAAGCTGTCGACCGCGCTCGGCAACGGGTGCACGGACAGGTCGGCGAATGGCACCCGGACGTACTCCGCCTGCGTGCCGTCGATGGTGTGCCCGAGAACCCAGCCTCCGCCGCCGCGGCACTGGCCGTAGCGGCCCTCGCGGCAGAAGCGGCAGCGGCCGCAGGCCGAGATGCAGGAGATCAGGACACGGTCCCCGGGCCGTACGGTGCGCACGTCCCGACCGGTCTCGACCACCGTGCCCACGGCCTCGTGACCGAGCACCCGGCCGGGCGTCACCTCCGGCACGTCGCCCTTGAGGATGTGCAGGTCGGTGCCGCAGATCGTCACGACGTCTACCCGGACGATCGCGTCCGCGGGGTCCTTGATGCCCGGGTCGGGCACGTCCTGCCAGGCGATCGGGCCCGGTCCCTGAAAGACGGCTGCCTTCATCACACCCACCCACTTCCTTCGGTGCGTTCGGGTGTCCTTCCGCATCAGACTCGGCCGCCGGTCCGCGTCGGCGCATGTGCCGAACGGTTCCCGGGAGGGGACCGGTCGGGCCCCGCGGGCCGGCGCGGTCCGGTGCGGTCCGGCGCGAAGGTGCAGACCGGACCGCCTTCCGAACGAGGACCGGTCATGTCCGAGGCGGTGCCCCGCCTCCGCCTCCGACGCGCCCCTCATCGGGCCGCGCCCGGCCCTGCTCGGTACTGCGGTCTCTTCCAGGGTTTCGCGAAGCTGCGGCGCCGCAACCGGGAGCGTCCGGCTCGGGACGCCACCGACGCCCACGCCCCGGTCGTCGAACCGGGCGCGGGGCGGTGAGGAGCCGGAGCCGACCGGACCGGCACTCACCGCGTGCTGCCGAGCTCGCTTCCCATGTGGTTCATGACCTCTCGCCGCCCGCGGTGCCGTCGGCTCGTCGCACGGGGATGGTCCGTCGGCCCGCGCTCTCCTGCTCCGGCATCGGGACACGGATGGTGAGGATGCCGTCCTGGTACGAGGCTTCGGCACCGTCGGTGACGACGGTCGACGGAAGCCTCACCGTCCGGCGGAACGCTCCGTAGCGGAACTCCGAGTGCTCCTTGTCCTCCTGGCCCTCGCTGTGCTCGGCGCTCACCGTGATGAGGTTGTCTTCGACGGTGACGGTGACGTCGTCGGGGTCCATCCCGGGCAACTGGGCGCGCAGCACGTACTCGCCGCCACCGCTGGACACCTCCACCGGGACGGAGTGCGCGGCGGTCCCGGGACGCCACCCGGGCAGCCCCGGGAACTCCCGGTTGAACCAGTCGTTGAAGTCGAGGAGGTGACTGTGCCTGCGCTCCGCCTTGTCTCCGGCCATTGTTCTGCTCCTTGTGTGCGGTCCTGCGGAACGGACCCGGCAGACGGATCGGGTCGCGGAGTTCGGTCGGACTCTCGCTTCCACCCTCACGCCCCCGCTTCCCCCGACACAGTGCCCAAGGGGGCTGCCCGGGAGGGCCGCATGGGCCGTACCGGGAGCGTCCCGACCGGGCCGTTCGGCCCCGGTCGAAACCTGCCCGGCCCCTCCGGCCGGCGGGCCGGCGGGCGCGGTCTGGTGTCGTGAGGGGGCAGGTCATGATCACGAGTCGCTCGACCACGCCGACGACAACGACCGCGCGCGTGTTGCCCCCGTGCCCCAGGACTGACCCCCGCGGCCGACCCACGGCAG
This sequence comes from Streptomyces sp. HUAS YS2, assembly GCF_033343995.1. Lineage (NCBI taxonomy): Bacteria > Bacillati > Actinomycetota > Actinomycetes > Kitasatosporales > Streptomycetaceae > Streptomyces > Streptomyces solicathayae. The sequence continues at coordinate 210,315 of NZ_CP137573.1, forward strand.
GTCGGTGCCCGCTGATCAGGCCGGTGTGTTGATCCGGGCGACGAGGAGAGCGATGTCGTCGTCCGCGGAGGCCGGGACGAGGTGCGTGAGCAGGCGGTCGCAGACGGCGGACAGGGAGGGTACGGGCTTGGCGAGCAGGTCGGTCAGTTCGTCGAGGCGCGCGTCGATGTCGCTGCTGCGCGCCTCGACGAGGCCGTCGGTGTACAGAACGAGAAGACTGCCGAGGGGCAGGGTGACCTCCGTGGTCGTGAAGGGGACGCCGCCGACGCCGAGCGGCAGCCCCGGCGGTACGTCGAGAAGGCGGACGACGCCGTCGGGCGAGACGGCCGCGGGGGGCGGGTGTCCTGCCCGAGTGATCCGGCAGTGGCCGGTGGCCGGGTCGACCACGACGGACAGGAAGGTCGCGAGCATCGGCTCGGCGAGGTCGTGCAGAGCGGCCTCCAGCTGGTACAGCATCTCCTCCGGGGAGAGATCGAGGCGGGCGAGGGCCCTGACGCTCGCGGAGAGCCGGCCCATCACCGCCGCCGCCGTGGTGCCGTGGCCCATCACGTCGCCGATGACGAGCACGGCCCTGCCGTCGTCCAGGGCGATGACGTCGTACCAGTCGCCGCCGACCTCGTTGACGTCGCTCGCCGGCAGGTAGCGGTGGGCGACCTCGATCCCCGGAGGCGGAGTGATGTGTTGCGGGAGCATGCTGCGCTGCAGCACGGCGGCGGTGTCGTGCTCCCGGCGGTAGAGGCGCGCGTTGTCGACGCAGACGGCGGCGCGGGCCGCCAGTTCACCGGCGAGGGCGACCTCGTCCTCGGTGAAGGGGCCGACGGGCCGGGTCCGGTAGAACGTGGCCAGGCCCAGCACCACGCCGCGGGCGAGCAGCGGGGTCATCATGAACGAGTGCACCCCCAGCCGCAGCAGCTCCGCGGGCGTGGTGGAGTGACCGGCCGCCGAGGCGATGGCCTGCTCGTCGAACTCGGCGACGACGTAGGAGCGGCGCGCGCCGAGGGCCCGGGTGTAGGGCGCGTTGGCGGGAAAGGCGAGCGTGCGTCCCAGCGGGACGAGTGCGTTCGTGACGGGCGACCCGGTCAGCGGCGCCTTGGCCAGCCGGCGCAGCGTGGTACCGCCGGTCAGGCCGGCACCGAGCTCGCCGCCGGCGGCCAGGGACTCCAGGACGTCGACGGTGATGGCGTCCGCGAGATCGGGCACGGCGACATCGGCGAGTTCTTGCGCGGTGCGTTCCAGGTCCAGGCTGGTGCCGATCTTGACGGTCGCCTCGTTGACCAGGGCGAGGTGGCGCCGGCTCTCGTCGGCTTCGAGCTGCATCTGCTGCTGGGCGGTGATGTCGATCAGCGTCGCGGCCAGCCCGATCGGGCGTCCTTCGGCGTCCTCCAACCGGACGTACGACCCCGACCACACGTGGTCGTGGTCCGGATCGGCCGGGGTCCGGCCCGTGCCGCGGGAGTCCAGGACGGGGGTTCCCTCGTCCAGCGCCCGGCGCATGGCGCGCTCCATGTCCGCGGCTTCGACGTCGGGCAGGACCTCGACCAGGCGGCGTCCGATGTGAGCGGCCTGCGGGAGGCCGTTCATGGCCTCGAGGGCGGGGTTGACGCGCAGGAACCTGAGTTGCGTGTCCATGACCGCGATGCCGACCGGGGAGCGGGAGAACAGTCCGTCCCACACCGCCGACGAGCCGCGGATCTGCCGTGCGGCCTGGGCCTCCGCGGCGAACACCAGCACCGTCGTCCCACCTCTGTGCCGGGCCGGCACCGGACACGCCCAGATCTCCAGGTCCAGCGGGCGTCCCTCTTTGTGCCAGGCGGTCACCGTTCCCATGACCCCGCGCCCCGTGGCCGCGCCCTCCCACAACGATCGGCCGAGGCTGCGGTCCGCGCCAGGGTGGAGCAGGTCGGCGATGTGCAGGCCCAGCACCTCGTGGGGGGTGTAGCCGAGCAGGTCCTCCGCCGCGTGGTCCCAACGGACGATCGCCCCGTCCGCGCTGGTGGCCACCACGGCGACCGGCAGGGCCCCCAGCCACCCGCCCGCGTCCCGGGCCGCGCTGGTGGTCACCTCGTCGAAGGGCACCTGCTGCATCGCCACCGCGATTCCTGAGCGTACGCACCGCTGGGCGGGCGCCGTCATCCTCAGTATGGGTGCCCGTCCCCCGGTTCGTCGCGCGGAGCGGCGCGGCGGCTCGGGTCAGACCGGCGGCGTCAAATCGCTCTCGCTGATCGTGTACGTCAACGGCGGGTAGGTGAATTCCGTTTCATTGTTCTCACGGCGTCGCAGCTGGTAGAACTCGCGGCTCTGCTCGTCCTCGGCCGACATGAGGCGCGCACCCTGCGGAAGGTACGCCTGTCCGTCGCGAAACCGAACGAAGGTCTTCGACGTTCGGAAGGTCACACCCAACCATGGGTTGTCCACCGTGTGGACGGGCGCGTCCCATACGATCTTGTGCCTGAGTCGCCGGTTCGTTGCGACGGAGAACGCGACGACGCTGTTGTGGGCGAGCGGAACCTCGAGCTTCTCGCCACCGGACCCCTTCGATTCGAAGATCAGCTTCCTCGGCGGGCTCACTTCGGGATGCTGGTAGCAGGAGAAGACGGCGATGAACGACTCTTCGGCCAGGTCGAGCGCTTGGTCGGAGTGGCCACCCATCGTTCTGTAGGCGTTCGTGTAGCACTCGATGAGAGCGTTGTTGAAACCGGTCGAAAGTGCCGCACGCTCTTGAATCTGTTGCGCCAGCCGTTCATGCACCGCCCGGAAGCGCTGTGCAGGGCTGCCGTACCGCGTAGTGGTCCGTACGAGAGGCACACCACCCGAATCGTCGGTCCTGGTCAGCACGGCGCCTCGCCGGCCCTTTCCCACGTCTTCCCATCGAGTCGACGCGGACAGCTCCGCGAAGAGGTTCTCCTCGGTCGGCAGATCGAACGAGAGGATCCCGTCCGAGATCCTAGGCTCGAGGGGCAACGTAGTCTCCCGTGTTCATGCTGAACAGGAATTCGTCGCCGTAATCGATGAAGGAGGACGTCCTGTTCTCCTCGGCGTACAGCCTGCGCAGCTCGTCCATGCCGGCCGGTGTGGGTGACTCCAACTGCACCAGGTCTCCGGCCGTTTTGAGGAACGTGTGGCCGTTCTTGTGTACGGCCTCGGTGCTCGAACAGCGCACCACGTACCCCAGGCGGGTGGGGAGCAACTCGGCGTCCAACGTCGAGGGCCGGATCTCGTGCGTGTAGAGACGGTTGGTGGACAGCGGCATGAAGAACACGGAGCCGGGATGGAGAGTCACGGTGAACTGCGCGGGGAGCGGGATTCCGTCGCGTTCTTCGACCGCCCCCTTGAGGCGGAAGTGGAGCCTGGTCAGCCCGCTCGTACCCTTCACACCGTGGTCGAACGCGTCGTCGGCCAGGGGCTCCAGTTTGTCGAGCCCGTCATAGAAGGTGCAGAAGGCCATGATGCCGTTGACGGGCATGTCCTTGGTCTTGTCGGCATGGGCCGAGATCTTGGCCTTGGACTGCTTGCGCTCGGCCGTGGCAAGGGTGTTGTGGTAGACCTGCGCGAGGACGTGATTCAGCGGTGCCTGGTTCCGGAAGACGGCGGCGGCCTCGCGGTTCAACTCCTCGACGATGCGCGTGTCGGTCGGGCGAAAGCTCTCGGTCGGCCCCGAGAGATTCGTGGAGCACCGGAGCAGACGGAAATGCAGTTCGTCACCCCTTCGCGTGACGGGCGTCAGATAGATCCCGCTGCGATGGGCTGTTCCCGGTTTGGTGGACTCCGTCAGGGACTGGAACGTGTGCTCCGCACGGATCCGCCCGAAGTGATCGTCACCGGGTTCGAAAAAGCGGCGATAGTACACGCCGACGCCGTGTACGCGAACCGGAACTCGCCCGAGGCCGACGAGCGTCCAATGGTCGTCGCCGTCCTCCTGGTACCCATGAGACAGCTCCCGGACCACGAACACCCGGGCAGCCGAACGGAGTTGACGGCGACTGATCCCGGACATGTCGCCGCACAGATAGACGGTCTTCCGCGCGAGGTCGGGCGAACCAGACGCGAGGTCCTCCGGCGTGATGACGGATCCGAAGAAGTCCCCGATCACGTCGTTGCCTTGCACCGTCGAGGGCGCGACCAAGACGTTGCTCGCATCCTCGATGCAGGCTTCTGCCAGCTCTGTTGTGCGCATCAAACGGTACCTGCCATTTGCAGCTCTTGACGGACTACTCAAACCCGTGGACGTGGCAAGGGGTTCTATTGACCTTGCCCCTTGTTCAGGCGCCTCAGCTCGGCGAGCCATGTACGCAGCTGCTCGCCGTCGTGCAGGTAGGCGCCGTTCTCGCCTGCGGGAAGGTCGATTCCGTGGAGGAGGTTCAGTGCCCACCAGGAGATGTCGTCCCAGACCAGCGTGTCGTCGGCCACCCACGCCCCGGCCCAGCGATCGGCCTCGTCCCGGGTCAGGCGACCCTCGACCAGCGCGACGAAGCGCCCTTCGATCTCGTCAAGCGTCGGCTGGTGGCTGGCATCCATGTCCTGAACGTACCTCCATGAGCGGTCCTTGATCACCGGAAGGTAGCTTTTGGCCATGACTGGTGACTGGCGGACGGATCGGATCGGGACTGCGCTGAGGGGTGAGAACCCGACCGTGATGCGACGGTTGACGTCGGGGTTCGCGGTGATCGGGGATGTTCAGTTCCTGCCGGGATACTCGGTTCTGCTCGTGGACGAGCCGGATGTGCAGCGGCTGTCGGACCTGCCGAGGGCGAAGCGGATGTCGTTCCTGTCCGACATGGACCAGCTCGGTGAAGCGGTCGAGCGTGCCTGTCGGCGGCTGGACCCGGCTTTCCGGCGAGTCAACCTGGAGATCCTGGGGAATACGGATCCGTTCCTGCATGCGCATGTCTGGCCGCGGTTCGAGTGGGAGCCGGCTGATGTGGTCGGCAAGCCGGTGTGGCTCCATCCGCGTGAGCGGTGGAGCGACGAGCGGTTCAGGCTCGGTCCGCAGCATGACGTGCTGCGAGATGCGATCGGCAGCGAACTGGACCTGCTGCGCTCGTGACCTGACCGTCGCGGGCCCTGCCGACCGTCAGGCCGGCGGGCCCGGTGATCGGTGTCCGGTCATGGACGGCAGTCCGGGGTGCAGATCGACTGGGGTGCGAGGGCGGTTCTGCCGATGAGTTCACCGTCGTCGAGCGGTCTACCCGGCAACACGACCGTTCTCGACAGGAGTGACATGTCCACCATCCAGCCAGTGATCGTGACCGCCCACCATGACGTCCTGCTCGACTTTTATACGAAATTGTTCGGTGCCGAAGAGTTCTTCCGGGTGCCGGACGAAGGCCCGGCCTTCTATCTCGGCCTGCGCATCGGCGACACCGATCTCGGGCTCGTGGCCGATGCGAACGCCGGCACCGAGGCGGCGCCGCGGATCCTGCTCAGCATCGCGGTCGACGACGTCGACGAGACCCTCGGCCGGGTGACCGCGCTGGGCGGCTCGGTCAGCGGTGGCCCCAACGACATGCCGTGGGGGCAGCGCGTCGCCCACATCAAGGACCCCGACGGCAACCCGGTGAACCTCACCCAGCCGATCCCGTTCCAGTGACGCGGACTGAAGGATGCCTGAGGGGTACCTGAGCGCACCTCGTGGCCGGCCGCCCGGAGCGAGCCTGATCAGCCCAGCTGAGGTGCCACCCAGGCATGGTGGCGCAGGATCATGCGCATAGCAGCCCGGGACGGCGTCAGCCGCATCGCCGTGTTCCGCAGCGCGACGGCCAGCGGGTGGGCGAGCTGCTGGCCCGTTCTCCCGGCCTGCCGGGCGGCCTGGGCGACGGCCTGGCTCCGCGGCCGGCGCTCGGCGTCGTAGCGGGCGAGCGCGGACTCGACGGTGGACTCGGCGCGGAGGGCGGCGGCCAGAGTGACCGCGTCCTCCAGTGCCTGGCAGGCGCCCTGCCCGAGGTTGGGCGTCATCGCGTGAGCCGCGTCGCCGAGCAGCGCGATCCGGCCGACCACGTACGACGGGAGCGGCGTGCGGAGTTCGTTCACGTCGTGGTGCAGTACGGCAGCGGGCAGGGTCGCTTCGAGCAGGGCGGGGATCGGGTCGTGCCAGGCCTGGAACCGTCGGCGCAGTTCGGCCGGCGGGTCGGCGAATCGCGAACCGGCAGGCAGGGTGAGGACGGCGTGCCACTCCGCCCGCCCGTCCTGGAGGGCGATGTGTCCGAACTCGGCGCCTCGACCCCATGTCAGTTCGAAGTCGGCACGCAGATCGACCGCGGGCTCGGTGATGGCGCGCAGCACCGTCGAGCCGCTGTAGACCGGACCGGGATGTTCCGGGAAGAGACGGCCGCGGACCTTGCTGCCGATACCGTCGGCCGCCACCACCAGATCGGCGCTCAGGACCGACTCGCCGCAGTCGACTTGAACGGTCCCGGGGCCGGTCTGCTCGACCCGGGCCGCTTCGGCGCCGATCAGCAGGGAGTCGGCGGGCAGGGACGCGCGCAGCAGCCGGTGCAAGGTGGCGCGAGGGATGCCCATGATCGGCGTACCCACCGCCTTCTCCAGCGCCGAGCCGTCCATCCGGGCCAGCCATCCGCCCCGGGGCGTCCGAGTGCCGCCGGTGTACTGGCCTTTCGAGGCGTCCCGCACCGGTTCGCCGATGCCGAGTTCGTCCAGCGCGCGCAGGCCGTTGGCGGCCAGGGAAATGCCGGCGCCGGCGTCCTCCAGCAGGGGCGCGCGCTCGACCACCGTCACGTCCCATCCGATGCGGCGCAGGCCGAGCGCGGCGGCCAGCCCGCCAATGCCCCCTCCGAGCACCACTGCCGTGCCGCCCATGTCGAACCCCCATTCTTCTACACCTGTAGAAGGCGATCCTAGCCGAGTGTCTACAGGTGTAGAAAGGAGCATGGCTTCGGATCGACGCACCCTCCTCGCGGACTCGGCTATCGACGTACTCGCCGACGACGGCATCCGCGGCCTGACGCACCGCGCGGTCGACCGCAGAGCCGCGCTACCACCAGGCACGACCTCGGCCTACTTCCGCACCCGAGCCGCGCTGCTCACGGCACTCGTCACCCGCCTCGTACAACTGGACCAGGCGGAACTGCACACGATGCCCACAGAGCTTCCGCCCCTGCGCACCGTCGAGGACCTGGTGAAGGGCATGGCACTGCTCACCCGGCAGCGCCTCACCGGCGAGGGCCGCCGCCGCTCGCTCGCCCGCTACGCCTGCACGATCGAGAGCGTGCGCGATCCGGAGCTGCGCGAGATCCTCCTCCTCCGCGAGAACGCCGGCCGCGAGGCCGTCCGGATCTTCCTCGCCGCGCACGGCGTCACGGACGTCGAGAACCGCACGCACACCCTGCTGACCTGCATCGACGGGCTGGTCTTCGACCGACTGGTCAGCGGCGGCGAGGTACCGCGCGAGGCCCTCGAGGGTCTGGTCGCCGCCGCCCTGCGTTAGGGCGGCGGGACCACGGTCCCGTACGAAGCGGACGACGCAGCCTGTCCGGTGAGGCACTTCCCGGCGCTTCACACGCCCGTGTCAGTGGCCTGCGACGCGTGCCGTCCACTCGCGGTGAGGATGGCGTGGACGACCGAGTCGCGCCATCGTCCGGCCTTGAGCACGTGCTCGCGGATCGTGCCCTCTTCGACCATGCCGGCTGCGGCCATACACCCGGAGCACCCTGTCCATCCCTGGCGGCCGGGCGTCAGGGCCGGACGCGCCGTCGGCTCGTACGCACGACATCTGCTGTGCCTGTCCTGCCCTTGAGGTGACCGGGAGGCGGTCAGATCCGCTGGTCGTGGCATCATCCGGATGTCGGTCGCGGAGGTGAGGGAGGCAGCGTGGAGACGCAGCGCTTCGAGAAGAGCAGCGGTGGCGTCGTGCGGTACTGGCAGATCAGCCGCGACGGCATCCGCTGCCACATGTCCTGGGGGCAGGTGGGCGGCCGGACTCAGGGGTCGAGCATGACGCTCGACGACGAGGCGCACGCCAAGCGTCACTTCGGCAGGAAGGTCAGCGAGAAGAGACGCCAGGGGTACGTCGAGGTCGCGTCGGGCGCCGCCACGGAGACGACCGCGGCCTCCGCCGATGCCACTGCGGACGACAAGCTGCTCGACGTGATGCGGGCGCAGGAGGAGAAGAGATACGAGGGCGCCTGGGACGCCTACTGGGCGGGCTATGAGCAGGTCGAGGGATACGACGGGGTGTTCGCGAAGTTCCACGACTTCGCGGCCGGGCCCGGTCCCTTCTACGACTACGTGGTCCTGAGCGAGGACGAGCGCCGGGGCCTGCACTTCGTGGTGAAGAAGCCCGGCCACGATCCGCGCAGCATCGCGGCGTTCCTCGACTTCGTCCGCCCTCGCCTCGAGCTGGCCTTCGACGGCCACTCCCACCACAAGGTGCCGCTGCCTTCTCCCATCGGCCAGTTCGATCACGTGCTGTTCTGTGCCCCCTCGCTGTGTCGCAACCGGTACGGGGGCAGGCTCGGCAAGGCCATCCCGATCCTCGATTGCGAGATCTCGGACGAGGACAGCGAGACATTCGTCGAGGCGCGACTCCAAGGGCGCGGCTCGATGCCGTCGACCACCTGGGACCGTGAGCCCTTTCCCGTGATCGATCTGAAATTCGACCTGCGGGGCGCGAACTCGGTACGGGAGAAGGCGTTCAAGGTCTACCCGCGATCGATGCTGGAACGGGGGATCCAGCTGCTGTCCGAAGCCCTGCCCGGCAGTTGGCTGGAGATCCGTAACCACCGACGTGATGTCCTGACGCTCACGCCGACGGACCTCACGGACGGGACCCCCGCCGAGATCGACCGGTTCCTCCTGGGCGACTCCGCCCAGGCATGACGAGGATGAAGGTGCTTCGGTGAGGGAGTCGAATCGAAAGCAGGCCGCGCCGCCGAGGCCACTCACGGTCGGCGATGTCGTGGCCGCGCATTCGCGGGCTCTTGGGGAGTGGACGGTCGCGCAGATAGTCCGACTCGATGCCGATTCGCAGACGGCAGCCGTGCTCGAGTTGGACTGGTCCGGCTCCGAGCCGTTCTCCGTGGCCGACCTCGGCGATGTCGTCCCGCTCAGGTTGACCCACCACGCGTGGAACGGCGCGCTGTCCTTCTGCAACCATCAGTGGGGCCTCCCCCGCAGCCACAAGGTCGTCGGGGCGATGCGCCTGCTCCATGACGAACCGTCGAACAGCTGGGCGCCGGATGGCACCTGGGTGACCAGCTCGCTCGCCAGCGGCGGTGGGACAGCGGCCTCCGCGAGGACCCGGTCGTGGCCTGGAAGGCGGAGTACACCGGAGAGACGGTCAACGAATTCCTCGGCCGGCCGGCCGAGCCACGCGCGGAGATCACGCAGCTGACGATCAGAGACATCGAAGCCCTCGATTGCGCTCAACTCGTCCAGCGATTCCCGGAGGTGACCCGCCTTCATCTGTACGGACGCCTGGGACTCCTCTCCGCCGCCGGCGAGCTGAACCGACTGACCTCACTCCAAGGCATCAGCATCGACGACCTGTTCGGGATGACCGGAGAAGACCTCCTTCGACCGCAATGCGTACCGAAGCTGGAATCAGTCGACCTCCACAGCGTCCCTGCCGCGTACGCCGCGCCAATGCGCCGCACCTGGCGACACGAGATTCCCGCAGGTACCTACGTGTCCGTTCTCCGGGCCCGCAAGCCCGAGTGGATCGAGGAGAACCGGAACAACCCGTTGCGCGACTGGGACGGCCGCGAGCACATCAGCGCTACCACCTACAAGCGGGCGGTCACCCAGTACAAGGCGACACGGAAGGCGATCCTTCAGGCACTCGCCGACGAACCCACGGCCGTCCGACCGAAGCGCCTGGAGGAAATCGGGCGCGCCTACGGCGAGGAGTTCAACCGGCTCGACCGCCGATCGGGCTTCATCGAAACCGTCGAGCGCGAGGAACTCTTCGCCGCCCTCGACCACATCGTGAACGAGACCGACGTCCCTCACGGCCCTGACTTCGGCGAAGCCCGCGACAGCCTGATCTCCGGGGTGGAATCCGTCAGAGACTGGTAGCGCGGCGCCTCGATCGTCCTGCCGACACACCGTGGGCTTTCGCTGCCCTCGCTTTCTCAGCTCTCGCCGGGGCCTCCTCGATGAGTGGCGCTCTGACCGACACCCCTTACTTTCTGCTGCCGGCCTGGCGGCCCGGGCTCACTTCAGGTGCCGGGCGAAGAAACGGGCCCCGGTTTCGAGCTCGAACTGAGGGACGCCGGTGTGCCCGCCGAGATTGGCGTGCAGGGTCTTCTCCTTGGAGCCGAAGGCGTCGAACAGGTCGAGGGACGCCTGCCGGTCGTCGCCTTCGTCGTCCCATTGCAGCAGGACATGCAGCGGAATGGTGACGCGGCTGGCCTCCTCGTACATCGCCGCGGGCACGAGGCTCCCGGCGAAGAACCCGGCGGCCACGATGCGCGGCTCGACCACCGCGAGCCGGACGCCGATGGAGATCACTCCCCCCTCGTACCCGACCGGGCCGCCGATCTCCGGCAGCGACAGGAGGGCGTCCAGAGCGGCCTGCCATTCCGGGACCGACCTTTCGACGAGCGGGAGGATGAGGGCGTCGATGAGCTCGTCGCCGACCGGCGCGCCGGTCTCCATCACCCGACGCAGGTCGGCGCGGGCCTGCTCGACGGCGTCCCATCGGGGTCGGTCACCGGCCCCCGGGAGCTCGATGGTGGCCGCGGCGAAGCCGTACTTCGCCGCGTAGTACCGGGCCCGCCCCGCCAGCCGGGGGTACATCTTGCGCAGACCGAGGGGCGGAGGGCTGATCAAAATCAGCGGCACCGGTCCGGACGCAGACGTGGACGTCGATGCCGATGCGGACGCCGGTACGGATGTGGGCGTCCACAGGATGCCGGGGATCTCACCGAGGGTGAATTCGCGCTCGAGGACTCCGTCGTCGAGACGCTGCTCAGAAGTGAAGTTCATGGTCGTGCCTTTCGGGAGTGCCATGGACGGCGCTCCCGGACGACCTATCGCCCGACCGTGACCCCGGAGGGGAGCACCCATGTCGAAACTGTTTTCACGGGTACCACCTCCTCGTTCTCTCGCACGGCCTCCGCGAAAGTAGCAGCGGCCGACGCGGTCCGCCAACGGGTTTTCGCGGCGACTCCGGGGGCCAACCCCGAGGGGCAGCTGAAAATCCTCGACCAGGCCGTCCTGCCCTCGGATCATGAACGGATGAACACGGCCGAATCAGCAGCAGCTCGCACGCTGCAGGACCATGCCGCCCTCTGGAGCATGAGCGAGATCCGTGCCCACGAGGTCGTAGGCACCGCCTGTGACGCGCTCGTCGCCGGACTCGACAGCCCGGCGCTGCGCATCCTCGCCGCCTGTACGCGGGCGGAGGCGGATCACGACGTACCCGACCTCCTCCCTCCGGCACTCGACGAACTGGGGCTCACCTTCTACCCGGTCGGCAGCATTGCCGGACAGGAAGCCGCCGTGCGGGCGCTTGCCGCCCGAATGCTGGCCGGCGAGCTGACGCCGCGCGAGCTGACCTTCTGGATCCACCAGCGCTTCGGGCACAGCGTGCCTTTCGTCGAACAACTCGCCGCGTTGGACGACGAGTACGACATCCTCGAATACGGCGACAGGACACTGGCCCAGGTCGACGCCGAAGTCACCGCCGAGGCTCGTCGGCTCGTGGAGCATCCTCGTGCGCTACCCGGAGGCGCGTAGTCCCGGGGCCCGGCGGCGTCGGTCGCCGACGCCATGTGCCCGGAGGTCCGATCCGAAGTCGCGTACACAGCCATTGATGACGCTCCTCCAGCCCCTCTCTCAGACCTCTCGAAAGATCACAGCTGCGCCGAGGGTCGCATCGGCCGGAACGAAGAGCTCCCCTCGGGCCGTTTCGCGCACGGGCAGCCCGTTCTCCGAAAGCAGCGCACGCACACGGGCAATGTCGGGGACGGCCACTGTGAAGGCGACGAGCGCCGGGGCTGCGCGCGGATCCTCGCCCGGCAGCAGGCCCGGGAGGTCGGCCTCGGTCAGGAGTGTCACCGGGCCCTCTGCGGAGATCGGCCGGCCAAGGTACCGCTCGTACCGCTGGCGGAACAGGGGGAGTTGTCCGTCAGGTACGCACAGGACCGCCTCTACGAGGTCCCGTGCACCGTTGGGGTGGTCGAGGTGACGGGCGTGCTGGAATTCCGGATCCAAGTCGGCAACGACACCGACCCGACCTTCCGGCGCACCGTCGATCTCCAGGTAGCGAACGGGCTCCGTGCGCACACCGTCGGGGGTCTCGACCGGTCGGCCGACGGTGTTCACGCCACCGTGTCCGACACCCGCAGCGCTGAGCCGGTTCCCTGTGCCGTCAACGTCCGGTGAGGAGAACATGAGGATGTGGAGGCCTTCGAAGCGATCGCGCCATCCGCCGAGTTGGGCGCTGGCCGTCTCGATCCGCGACTGGACCAGGGGGAGCTTCTCCGGAGGTGCCTGGAGCGGAACGATCCTTGCGTCCGGGGGCAGGCCGGCCATGGTCCCGGGCTGCACCGGAGTCACCAACTCGACGAAGCTCCGCGAGAGTTCGGCGTGGGTGTTCGCGGCTCCGAAGGGCTCCGGCGCGGCACCTTCACGGGGTGCCAGCGCCGGCACACTGGGCGGCGGAACGTGAAATCCGAGCCGCCGGTAGAGCGTCATGGCCTGTGTCATGTCACTGACCACGTGGCCGACGTGATGTAAGCGTGCGATGTCGTGAGGCATGAACTCACCGTAGACCCATGCCGCGCCCCTGCAGATCGGCTGATGGGGAGTCACGATGCCGGGCCCGGCGAACAGGGCGCCGGGGGCGGGACGCTGCCGCGCTCAGCCGCGGCGGACCCGCCAGAGCCACGCTGCCGCGCCGGACATCAGGGCGAGCATCGCCAGGTTGGCCAGGAGGGCCGGGGAGCCTGCCTCCGGGCCACCGGTGGACAGGTTCCAGGTGGCGATGATGACACTCGGCAGGACGGCGGCGAGCAGGACGCCGGTGGTCTTCTGGACGGCGGTCCAGTGCACCGAGGTGCACACGAGTACCGCGCCGATGACACGGAACAGGACGCCGAAGAGCTGACCGGGGGCGGCGGTGAAGACCATCATGAAGGGCATCGAGAGCGTGAGCATCAAGAGCGGGACCAGCGGGTGCACCTTGCCGCGCCGCACAGGCGCCCCGGCACCGCCCCGAGCCTGAGCCCCGGCGGCCCCGGCTGCTACCTCTCCCGTCCCTCCCGCCTCGGACAGCGCCGTCGCCGCGATGGTACGGGGATCCCCCAACTCCGCCAGGACCTCGCCGATCGAGGCGTCGGGGCGTTCGGCGCACGACACCTCGATGTGCTCGGTGAGGTCGGCGAGAAGTTCCCCGCGACGGTCCGCGGGGAGCGCGGAGGCCTCGCGCTCGACGGCGGAGAGGTAGTCGCTGACGAGATCGGCAGAGGTCTTCATGCGTGGTCTCCGGTGAAGGGGTGCGGGGTGGTCAGGAAGGTGTCGACGGCATCGCGGAAGCCGGGCCAGACGCGGGTGAACTCGTCGAGCGCGGCGCGGCCGCTGTCGGTGAGCGCGTAGTAGCGACGGGGTGGTCCGGAGGCGGACTCCTGCCAGGTCGTGGTGACAAGGTCGTCGCGGCGGAGCCGGGACAGCAGCGGGTAGACCGTGCCTTGGCTGGTGGCCAGAGCACCGGATTCCTCCAGGGCATGGAGGAGTTCCACGCCGTAGCGGGGTCGGTCCCGCATCAGGGCGAGTACGCAGTACTCCAGGACGCCCTTGCGCAGCTGGGCGGCCGCCCGGGCCTGCTTGGTCGAATCACCTGGTTCCATGCGCTGCAAGATACCTGGTGGCACAAGTGGGCGGGAACGAAGGGTGCGGATGCCCGTGATCCATCGGTCCGCCGGCCCGGCGTGGCCGGCCTCTGCCAGGCCACCGCCAACGACGGCAGGGCCTGAACGCCTCCCGAGCGAAGGCCGCCGTCCGCAACCACCGACGAGCGGCTGCACCCGGGGCGCAGTGAGCCCTCACGACTGCCACGCACGCGCCCAGGGAACGCTAGCTGAGCGTCACCAGCCCCTCGAGCCGGCCAAGGGACGTACCCCTGGGCGCCGTTCTGACCTCACCTTTTCGTTGGCCTGGACTATTGCGGAGGGTGATCGGTTCGGGAAAGATCCCCGCCGTGACCGTGATCCCCGTCCTTGCGATCGGCGCGCTCCTCCTCGCGCTCCACCACTTCGTCATCCGCCGTACCGCCGACTGGGTCGGGAAGCACTTCGTGGCGCCCGACTACGACCTTCCGCCCCGCGCCCAGCTCGACTCGCGGCACGCCGGCCCGCCCCCGCCGGCACACCGGACGGAGGAGCGACAGACCGTGGCCGACGCCGCATGGGCAGGTGACTGGAAGCCCGCCGAGCGGTACGTCCAGGCCGCGGGCGAGGACTGGGACGAGCGTTGGTCCCGGCTGGAGCTCCTGCAGCACGTGGCCGGGGAGGACGACGCCTGGCTCGAGGCCTGGCGCGCCGCCGAGCCCGGGAACTGCGACGCGGCCACCCTTCACGCGAGCATCATGGTCCACCAGGCCTGGGAGATCCGGGGCAGCGGGTACGCCCACGAGGTCATGACGTCGGACATGAACCGCTTCCGCGCCATGCTCCCGGCCGCGATCGAGGAGGCGCGACAGGCCGCGCTGCTCGACCCCGCGAACCCAGGCCCCTGGGTCGTCATGATCACGGCAGCGCGCGGAGCTCAGTACCGCCGCGCGCAGTTCAAGCCACTCTGGGAAGGGCTCGTCGCCCGAGCGCCCCACCACTACGAGGGCCACTGGCAGGCCCTCCAGTACTGGTGTGCCAAGTGGTTCGGCAGCGACCGGCGGATGATGCGGTTCGCCCGGCAGGCGGTCCGCAAGGCCCCGCCCGGCAGCCCCCTCGCCGGGATCTACCTGCACGCGCTGGACGAGCTCATCTATCGGCCCGCCACCTTTGCGCAGCCCGTCACGCCCCTGATGAGGCGCCTGCTGAAGCGGGTCGCCGCCTCGTTCGAACAGGTCGCACCCGACGACGAGCGCCTGCCGGCCCTGCGCCACCTCCTTGCGCACTACATGGTCCGATCGATGATGTACGCCCGCGCCCTCGAGCAGTTCCGCCTCATCGGACCGTGGTGCGGCGCCCAGTGCTGGCGCAAGAGCGGGAACCCGGTCGTAGCCTTCGAGACGGCCCGCGGCACGGCCGCGAAGCTGTCCCGAACCCGACCGACTCCGGCGCCGAAGATCTACGGCATAGGGCGCTGACCGGGCCCGCTGGTGCTGTGACCGCAAACGTTCGTGTCACAGCGAGTCAGATGACACCTGTCGTCGCGAGAGGCTCAGTTTGCGCTGCACTCGGTCGATGTCCGTGACGACGACGGTCACCTCGTCACCCGCCTCCACGGCATCCTCCGGAGTCGCCACGGGCGTCGAGGTGAGTTCGGCGAGATGGACGAGTCCCTCAACGCCGTCGGCGACCTGCACGAAAACGCCGAACGGGACCAGCTTGGTGACCTGCCCCTGTACCGTCTGCCCGATCGCAACTCTGTCGGCGAAGGCCTGGAAGGGGTCCGGCTGAGTCCCTTTCAGGGACAGTCTGGCCTCTCCGTGCCATGTGTCGAACTGAAGGAACTCGCACGAGACGCGCTGCCCGACCTGAACGACGTCCGAAAGCGCTTCGACGCGTCGCCACGACAGTTCGGGAATCGTGATGAACCCGACGCCGGGGAACACAGGATGGTCGGGACCGTCGTCCAGTCCCACGAACACCCCGAACCGTTCGATGGCCGCGATCGTGCCGGACAGTATCTCGCCGCGGTGACGTGATTTCAGGAACGCCCAGAGTTCCGGATTCTCGGTGGCGGTCATGGCCAGCCGGGCGTGGTGCGTGTCCAGATCGATCGCGGTCACCTCTGCGGTGATCCGTTGGCCGACCTTCACGGCCAGGTGCGGATCCCCTCTCCAGGAAATGTCCAAAGGCCAGACGATCCCCAGTGGACGCGCGGAGAATCCGTCCAGGGTGACCGTCACCCCCTGACGCCCCGTGATCTCTGCGACCGTCCCCCCGCAGATGTCGCCAACGCGGATTCCTGCCAGGAACTCCCGAGATTCGTGATCGCCCAATGCTGCCCCCATGCCGTCCAGCCTCTCATGGGGAGACCCGCGTGGCTCGGCGTTGGCTCTGCCAGTTGCAGCGCGCAAGCGAGTCCGCCTCGGGCCCATGTCCCATGTCGGTGGGCCCCGGCCCAAGCGGACCTTCGATAGCATCACGCAGCGGCGTTGCGCTGCATCTGACCAGGTGGGGGCGCTGTGAGCGACGATGTCCTGTCCGTCATCCCGACCGACCCGGAGTGGCAGCCCGACCGCGATGCCGCGCATCGTGCGGCATCGCTGGTCGAAAAGCTGGCTCCCGGTGTTCCCGACGGAGTCGACGTGGAGATCGACGTGACGTGGAACGACGCGGTGACCGCCGTGGACTGCGGGGGCAACCTGGGGAGAATCGGCTGTCCCCTGTGCCGGGCGTCGATCGATACGCAGTGGTGGGGAGACCTGCTCGAAGCCCACTGCGACGACGGCTTCGCCACCCTTGCGATCGAGACTCCGTGTTGCCGGGAACGAACCACCCTGGACGCGCTGAACTACGACTGGCCCTGTGGCTTCGCCCGGTTCGAGATCGCCGTCTGGAACCCGGAACGTACCTGGTTCACCGATGCCGAGCTGAGCGCGGTGGCAGCCGCCCTCGGGCATCCCGTGAAGCAGATCCGGGCCCACATCTGAGCTTCGGTCGGTCGGCTGCTGCCCGCCCCGCACTCGCGCGAGCGGCTGCCAATCGCCCCGGCCGGGCCCGCCCGGCCGCCGGCGCCACCCGCGGGGCGGAGCCGGCGGCGCCCGGAGATCAAGCCGCCTGGGCGGTCGGCATGATCGTGACCTGCTGGAGGTTGGCCCTCGGCGGAAGGGACGCGACGAAGGCCACCGTCTGCGCGATGTCCTCCGGCGTGAGCCACTCCATCGTCTCCTTGGAGCCTTCCAGCCATGCGAGCGCGCCCTCGTCGGTGACGTGGCTCTGCAGCTCCGTACCGACGATGCCGGGTTCGATCGCCGAGACGCGGACGTTCTTCGCGCCCAGCTCGGCCCGCAGGTGCCGGGAGAGGTGGGTGACGTACGCCTTCGTGGCGGAGTAGACCGCGAAGTTGGGGAAGATGTTCTGCGCGGCGATCGACGAGGTGTTGATCAGGTCGGCCACTCCGCGTTCCGCGGCGGCCTCGACGAGCTGCGGGGTGAAAGCGCCGATGACGTTCATCAGGCCGGAGACGTTGAGGTCGATCTGGTGCTGCCACTGGCCGGTGGCCAGCTCCTCGACGGGGGCCGGCAGCATGACGCCCGCGTTGTTGAACAGCAGGTCGGCGCCGCCGAATCGGGACGTGACCCGGTCGGCCGCGGCCCGTACCGCCTCCGCGTCGGTCACGTCGACCGCGAGGGCGAGAGCCTGTCCGCCGTTCTTCTCGATCCGGGCGACCAACTGGTCCAGCCGGTCCGCACGCCGCGCCAGGACGACGACTTCGGCGCCCAGCTCGGCCAGGTGCTCGGCCGATGCCTCTCCGATACCGCTCGAAGCGCCGGTGATGACCGCGACGCGGCCGGAGAGGGGACGAGCAGAGGTCTGCGTGGTCATGGTGGACACCTTTCGGGGTGGTGAGGTGAGTTACGGGGTCGGGCCGTCCGGCCGTTCGCCCACATCCAGAACACCAGCCGCCGCCCTGTCGCGGGCCGCCGAGAAGTGCCCTGTCCGGGCAGGTACCGACGGAACTGGTACTGGCAGGGCCACCCTTCCCCTCACACACACCCACTCCGGTTCGTCACACTGAAGCCATGGCAGACCGTGGTGGCGAGCTCGCCGATTTCCTCCGCTCACGCCGAGGCAGGATCACTCCCGAGCAGGCGGGGCTACCTGCCGACGGACGCGTTCGTCGGGTGCCCGGCCTGCGGCGCGACGAGGCCGCCCGGCTCGCGGGTGTCAGCACCGAGTACTACACCCGGCTCGAACAGGGCCGCGCGCGAAACCCCTCCCCCGAAGTCGTCGAAGCCCTCGCCAACGCCCTCCGGCTCGACCCTTCCGAACGCGAGCACCTCACCGACCTCCTCTCGCGCCCCACCGCAGCGCGCCGCGGCCCGACCAGTCCGCAACGGGTCCGCCCCGGACTGCACCTGATGCTCCATACCCTCGAGCACGTACCCGCGTTCGTGCTCGGCCGGCGCACCGACGTCCTGGCGGCCAACCGCCTCGCCCGCGAGGTCCTCACCGACTTCGACGCGCTGCCTGCGCCCAGCCGGAACCTGGCCCGCTACTACCTCCTCGACCCCGAGGCCCGCGAACGCGTCGGGGACTGGGAGCGGATCGCCGCGGAGACCGTCGCCATGCTCCGCCTCGACGCCGGCCGCAACCCGCACGACAAGCAGCTCGCCGACCTCGTCGGCGAACTCACCCTGCGTTGCCCGGAGTTCACCGCCTGGTGGAACGACCACCGCGTACTGCGGCGCACCCATGGCGAGAAGCACTATCACCACCCTCTCGTCGGCGAACTCCGCTTCTCCTACGAGTCGTTCCAGGCTCCCGGCGATACGGACCAGACGCTCTGCGTCTACAACGTCGACCCGGCCTCCCCAACTGCCCAGGCCCTCCAGCTCCTGACCAGCTGGACGGCGCCCCCTCAGGACGCGCCGCATCGGGAGCCCAGTACGCCACCGACGGCCGCGTCCTGATCCTGACCCCGCTGTACCCGGCCGAGGGCGTCGCACACCGAGGTGAGCTGCCGGTCGGCACTCAGCCCGGGATGAGCGCCTCCCACTGTTCCCGGGTCGGGCCGTCGTGTTGCGGCGTGAAGTCGGGGCGGGCGGCGAGCCACTTGCTGACGTGACGGTCGACTTCGTCGGCGCCGTAGGCCTCGTCGGGCAGGCGCAGGAGGTGGCGTACCTGGGCGCGGGCTCGCATGACCACGGGATCGTCGAAAGCGCAGGCGGCCCGGGCGGCGGCCCGCCGGTCCGAGGGCGGTGAAGCCTCGGCGAGGCGCTGCTCGTCGGCGCGGTCGGCCGTCACCTGCGCGTCGAACCACGGGCGGAGGGCCTCGACCGTCCACGCGTGGTAGACCATCGGGTCCGCGGCGATCCGATCGGCGTGGGCGGCGAGGTACTGGGCGGCACGCAGACCAAGAGCCACGCCATGGCCGAAGGTGGGATTGGTGTGGATGAGACTGTCCCCGGCGTTGACCAGTCCGGTGACGACAGGTCCGTCCGCGTCGGCGAGGGTGGTCCAGCGGTTGTCCAGGCCTGCCATCCCCAGCACGGCGGTGCACGGTTCGGGGGCGAGGGCGAGCCAGGCGGCGGAAGCGGGAAAGCGGCGGGCTACGGCCTCGAACACGTCGGGGTCGGTGAGCGCGCCCCGGGTCGGATCACCCGTGGAGAGCACCACGCTCACCGCGAACGTGTCGTTGTCGGAGGGGAAGACGCCGGCGAACGCGTACGGTGCGGCAGAGGCGGTCTTCACCCGCCCGGGGTCTCGCGGTCCGTCATCGCGCAGGCGGTACCAGCGGCACAGGTAGGCGATTCCCGCGCGGTGGCTGTCCAAGACGGGCGGGCGGCAGCCGGCCTCGGTCAACCAGGCGGGCACGGGCGAGCGACGACCGGACGTGTCGACGACGAAGTCCGCCGGGTGGGTTGCGGCGCCCACTCGTACGCCGGTGACCCGCGCGGGACGGCCCTCCTCGATGACGAGGCCGCTCACCCGGCGGCCTCGGCGCACCTCGACGGCGGGCTCCCGCCGCACGGCCGCGGTCAGCGCGGCTTCGAGGACGATCCGGCGGGTGCGCAGAGTGACCAGGTCCTCGTCCCCGGCACGGTGCGGCGGATGCTCGCCGAACCAGTCGAAGTCGTGGTGCTCCCGCGCTCCCCGCGCCAACAGGTCCGCGTACACATCGGGGGCCTCGGTACGCAGGACGGTGCGTACGGGCGAGAGCAGCGAGTGGGGTTGGGCGGCCTGCGGGACTCGGGGCCTGTCCCAGCGGAAGAAGTCCCCGTCCAGGTCCTCGCCGGCTTGCCGTTCGTCCTGTTCGAACAGCGTGACTCTGTGACCTCGCCGCCCAAGCATGAGCGCCGTCCCCAGCCCGCTGATACCTCCACCGATCACCGCAACCCGCGCCACTCATACTCCCCTTCGCGCCGTGTTGCGGCACGAGCCTACCGCTCGACGATCTCCGTTCCAGAGCCGGGCTCGTCCATCACGGTGCAGCGGCGGGGCGTGTTGGCGGCGCGGGGTTTCCTGGCCGCAGGATCCACAGGCGACGGCACCCTTGCCGCCGTTCTCCCACTCACGGAGCGCCTCGTCCAGCCCACGACGAGTCCGCCTCGACCACCCCCTCCGCCACGCGATCCTCGAAGGCCTACGGACGCCATTCCTGACGGTAGGCGGGATGTGTCGCGTACGACTGTGCAAGGACACGCAGGGCGTGTGCGAGGCCGGACGAGCGTGCGTCCGAGGTGTCCATGCTTGCGTAATCGTTCGCCAGCATCTCTATCAGATCGAGCATGGGTAGATGGCTGTCGAGGAGGGCCTCGCTTCCGATGGTGTCGGACACGTAGGCGTAGGCGTGGTTGTCCTCATGAATGCGTGCGACTAGGAATCGCGAAAGGTCGTCCATGCGCTGATCATTGCTGGCCAACCTGCTCTTCTGCATGGTGTTTTGGTCTGGTTCTGGGCCTAGCCCAGTAGTGCCGCCGTGCAGTGTTCGGTGAGGTCTTCGGCGTGCGGGGGCAGGGGGGTGCCCGCGCGGAGGTGGCGGCGGACCACGGTGAGCGGGAGGTCGATGAGCGCCAGGGCGATGCGGTCCCGGGCCTGTTCGTCCTGGGCGCCCAGGGCTTCCGCGAGGGCGGCAAGGGCGGCGAACACTCGGTTGTTGCCGGAGTCCGCGCGTCGGGCGTGCTCCTCGGACCAGTCGGCACGGCCGAAGTCGGCCGCGCCGTAGAGGAGGAGGGCCGCCTCGTCCGGGTTCTCGCGGCACCAGGCCACCACGTGCCGGGACGCCGCGCGGGCCGCCCGTCGGGGGTCGGGCTCGCCGGTCAGGACGGCGGAGTAGCCCTCCTGAAAACGCTCCACCGTGCGCAGCCACACCTCTGCGAGCAGCGCCGCGCGCCCGGCGAAGCGGTGATACACGGAGCCGCTGGGGGCGCCGACGGCCTGGGCGACGGCCGACATGGTCACGGCGGCGGGTCCGCCGGAGGCCGCGAGGCGGACGGCGGCGTCGAGAAGCTGGTCCGTGTCGAAGCGGGGTGGTCGCGCCATGAATCAGAGAGTACCCTCCAATTAATTGGAGAGAGGTCTCCAATACTCTGGAGGGGAGGACGCATGGGCGTCCACAACGTGCACGAGCGCCTGTTGCCCGCGAAGGAAAGTGAGGTGGGCGCGCTCATCGACACCCTGGCGAGCGGGGAGGGCGACCGGCTCTGGCCGGGCGCAGCCTGGTCGCCGATGCAGTTCGACCGTCCGCTGGGGCCGGGCGCGGTGGGCGGCCACGGACCGGTGCGCTACACCGTGGCCGGGTACGCGCCCGGGCGCTGGGTCCGCTTCGAGTTCACCGGGCCCCGAGGCTTCCACGGCTTCCATGAACTGGCCGTGCTCCCCGCCGGCCCGGACCGCACGCGACTGCACCACACCCTCACCATGGCGCCCAGGGGCCTGGCCCGGCTGACCTGGCCCCTGGCATGGCGCCCACTGCACGACGCCTGCCTGGAGGACGGCCTCGACCGTGCCGAACTCGCCTGCACCGGCGTGCTGCGACGCCCGGCGCGCTGGTCGCCGTACGTGCGTGTGCTCCGCGCCGTGGCCGGCGCCGTGATGCGCCGGGAGAGGGACTCGTAGCCGGAGTGAGTGGACCGAATGGACCTCCGGCTTGTCGCGGCGCGCGGCGCTCGCGCAAGGAGTCGCGGCCTAAACCTCGATGTATGCGACGACGACCACGGTGCGGAGTGTGGTGACGAAGTACAGGACGCGGACGTGCTCGACCTCGTCTGCGTACTGGCGCAGTTGAGGGGCCGAGGCGCCGCCGGGGATCGGAGTGCCGGCTTCGGGGTCGACGGAGATGACGACCAGGGCGCGGTCGAGGGCGTGGACCGCGGCCTCGCTGGTGATCGCCTCCAGCTGCTTGGCGGCCGAGTCGGAGAACGCGATCCGGGCGCGGCCCCGGCCCTGCTGCGGCGGAGGCATCAGGCGACGGCCGGGCGCTGGGTGGCGAGCCGGACGAGGTGGGCCTCGCGCAGTTCCTCCCACGGCGCGCAGTCCTCCACCGAGGGCAGGCCGTTGGTGGCGATGTCCTCCAGGACGGCGGCGAACTGGTCGGCATTGGCCCGGGTTCGGGCGGCGTACGCACGTACCGCGTCGGCAGCCTTGGGGTCCAGTTGCTGCCGGGCGGTGTCGGCGGGGGCCGGCTGCTCGCTCATGTAGGCCTCCGTGGGGCGTGGAACGGATCTGCCCCACAACGGTATCGGCCGCCTTGGGCTCCTGGGGACCAGTCCGGACAAACCCGTTCGCCACCATGGCAGCCGGCGCCCCGGTCAGTGCAGGTCTACCTGGAAGGCGTGGCGGTGGTCGGCCGGGCAGGTGAAGATGCGCAGGTCTCCCCAACGGCCGACAACCACCCCCGTCTCGTCGTCGCTGGCCACGGTGAACAGGAGCGTCATCGCCGTGCCACAGTCACCGCAAGAAAGGACTGTGGGGTGCGTCAGGTGCCAGGTCGGCCAGCCGCCGAGTTTCCACCCGGCGAGGCGGGTGACGACGTCACCGCCGTCGCCGGTCTCGCGGACCAATTCCTGCAGGCGCGGGCGGAGTTTCGTCGGCAGCTCCTCACGGAAGGGGAAGTCGGTCACGTGCTCGGTGCTGATGGTGCACGCCTCGGGCAGGTAGCAGTCCTCGTCGTACCGCGACGGCGACGGCGGAACCGTCACCGGACCGACCACGTCAGCGGCACGGCGCCATCGCAGCTCGACGACTGGGCTGCCGTCGGCCTGCCGGCCCGGAGGATCCCAGTGCTCATTGGGACACCAGAGGATCTGCAGGAGGTCGACGTCGGCGGGCCACCAGGGTCCCGGCGCGTCACGCCGGAGGATCTGCGCCACCGGCACCATGGCGGTGGCGAGCACGCCCATGGGGTCGTTCTCGTCGGGCAGGTCGCACTCGGGCCACGGTTCGTCGCTCGGCCACAACAGCGGTCCGCCGATCGAACTGCTCCGGCAGCCCGGCTCTGCCCGCTCGGGATGGAGCAGGACAGCGTCGCGCGCGTGGGGGGCGAGTTCGGGAAGTACGGCGAGTATCGCTTCGGGCGTCGGCCTGGGGGTGCGTGTCATGATGCCTTCCGGCGGCTCGTCGTAGGTTTCGCGCAGCGTATCGGCTCGAGGACACTCCTCCCTCGCACCAAGTCCCGTGCGATGCCAGCACGAAGAGCGCGGCTCTGCGTGGACGCCGAGATGCGCCCTTCGAGCAGCGCTTCGACATCGGGATCGCGGTTCAGGCGTTCAACCACGCCGAGGACATCGCCACCATCGAGCGGATGTGCCGCGCCGTCCACCACAGCCTCGTGACCTGGCGAGCGCACACGCGGTGGCCCCTCAGTACGACTGAAGCTCCATCAGGCGGTCCTCCGGGTCGCGCAGATGGGCGCTTCGGAGATTCGGGCCCCATTCCGGACGATCGGTCGGTCCGACGACGAGGGTGCCGCCGCTCTGCACGCAGAGGGCCACCGCCTTGTCGACGTCGTCGACGCGCAGCACGAACATGGTCGCGTCCTGCGCGGGACCGTGTTCGGACGGAAGGCCGGCCGCTCCTACAGCGGCGGCCATCGCGCCGCGGTCGAAGAGCGACAACAGGCCCTGTCTCTCGACGTCCCAGTGGGCGTACGGACCCTCCGGCGAGCCCTTCACCAGCTTCGCGCCCGCCAGCGGCGGCAGGATCGCCCGGTAGAAGTGGAAGCACTCGGAGAAGCGGGTGACGAGCAGGCGGGGGTGCAGAGCGTCCACGGCAAATGCTCCTCGGGGTACGGGCATTGGTTCGCCCGATCGAAATAGTGGGTGCACACCCACTGTAGGTCTACACCTAGACTTGTCTCATGGCTTCAGGGCAATCCACTCCCCCGACGCTGCTCGACCTGAGCACGTACCTGCTCTCGCGGGTCGGCAAGACCGCCCGCAGCCGGCTGGGTGCGCGGCTGGCCGAACGCGGGTTGCGCCTCTGGGACATGGCGGTCCTCGCCGCGCTGTCGGACTTCGGGCCGCACGTCCAGCGTGATCTCGTCGTACGGCTGGGCGTGGACGCGAGCGACATCGCCAAGGTGGTCGACCAGTTGGCCGCCGCCGGCCACGTCGCTCGTGCGCGCGATCCACGGGATCGTCGCCGCGTCTCCGTCTCCCTCACACCTTCCGGGCGTGCCCTCCTGGCCGACCTCGACGACGAGGCGCGCGCCGTCCAGGACGAGGTGCTCGCCCCGTTGAGCGCCGCGGAGCGGACGCTCTTGCACGGCCTACTGCTGCGCGTTCACCAGGGGACCAGCAGCGACGCCGACTGAAGAGGAGCGTGCCACGACCCTGGGCCGATCGGCTCAGGTGCGGCGCGCCTCGGCCGTACGGGCGGTCACCTGTGGAGGATCAGTGGCGCGGCGGCCTCGGGCCGCTCTGCACCGCCCCCACCGTGTGAAGAGGTCCGGCTATGAGTCCATTCGACGACGAGCCCCGCGGCATCGCGTCGGCGGCTGCGACGTGACCGCCGCCGACCCGAGCGCCGGCGGCCGCTACGGCGAGGCCGTCTTCCGGCCCGAGCAGGCGGGCGAGGGCGAGCGCATCGACTTCGGCGCGCTGGCCTACGACGACATCACCATGGCGCGGCTGCGGGCGCTCGGGGCCGGTCCCGGATGGCGCTGCCTCGACGTCGGCGCCGGTACGGGCACGGTCTCCCGCCGGCTGCTGGACGAGGTCGGAGTGGCGAGCGTGCTCGCCGTGGACCGCGACGTACGGTTCCTCAGACGGCGCCCCACGCCCGGCCTACAGGTACTGGAGGCCGACGTCACCGCCCCCGACTTCGGCCCCGGCCGGTTCGAGCTCGTCCACGCACGCTTCGTGCTCATGCACCTGCCCGAGCACGAGCGGCTGATCACGACACTGGCCGGACTCGTCGCGCCCGGCGGAGTACTCGTGCTCAGCGACGCGGTCGACCTGACGAGCGAGCGGGCGCCCGGCTCCCCGTACGCCACGGTGATGCGGGCCATGTGGCAGGGGCTGCGGAGCACGATCGGCACCGATGTCTCCTGGGTGCCGTCGTACCCGCACCTGCTGCGCGGGGCGGGGCTGGTGTCCGTCGCCGCCGAGATCCACGTGCCGCCCCTGCTGCCGGGCAGTCCCATCAGCCGCTTCTGGGCCGACACATGGGAACGCAGCAGGGCGGCGATGCTCGGCACCGGCCTCGTCGACGACGCGACCGTGGACGAGGTGATCCGCTACCTCGGCTCCGACGGATGTGCCGCGCTGTCGGCCGGCATGCTCACCACCTGGGGACGGAAGCCCGAGGAGTCCCCACGCTGACCTGCCTTCCTGGGCCGCCGCGGCGAGGGGGGCGCGTCAGGTGCTCGCGGCCTCGGGAGGAGAGGAAGCCGGCTCCAGGCGGACGCAGCAGAGGCCCGGGCCGGGCGCCGGGCGCGCCTGGAGGTCGTCTTCGCCGAGCCCTCGCAGGACGCCGCGGAGCAGGTGGAGGTTCATTCCGCAGACCGTCTGGGTGTGCTCGCGGGCGAGCACGTGGAACGGACAGTTGCCCAGCACGATGGCGCCACCGTCACGACGGGGCTCGAACCCGTACTGCTCCAGCAGGTCGAACACCCCTGCGCCGCCCCGCCCGGCAAGCTGCGCACCGAGCTCGTGGGCCTTGCGGTACAGGACGGTACGAGCCGGTTCGCCGGTCGCCTCGGATTCCTCCATCGCCTGGGCGAGAAGGCGTCCGGCCAGCTCGTAGTGCCGCTCGGGCAGGCTGACGGAGACCTGCTTGCCGGAGCGCTTGTAGAGCTTCGCGGGCCTACCCGCTCCCGGGCCGGTGCGGCCGCTGCGCCGTTCGTAGACGACGTCGAGCAGGGACTCGTCGGCCAGCCGGTCGAGGTGGAAGGCCGCCGTCTGCCGCGCCAGGCCGAGGGCGGCGGCGGCCTCGTCGCGACTGACCGGCTCCGGCCGGCGTGCGACGTGGTCGTACAGCCTCCTGCGGGTCGGCTCGTCGAGCGCGGCGACGGCGGAGACGTCGAGGTGGGGGACTTCCTTCGGGTCCACGGACACCAGTGTAAAACTCACGACCATTGACTAAAGAAGGATTGCGAGCTTCTATTGTTAATAGAAGTTGTCGATAGAAGGGGCGGAGTCATGTCGTCCACATCATCCGCAACCACAGCGACCACGTCGGCCACCCGCCGGCGAGCCGCGCTCTCCGACCCCGGCTACCAGGCGTTCGTCATCCTGCGCGTCGGGTTCACCGTGGCGCCGATCCTGTTCGGCCTGGACAAGTTCGCCAACCTGCTCGTCGACTGGCCCACCTACCTGGCGCCGTGGATCGACGACATCGTTCCCGGCAGCGCTCAGGCTGCCATGTACGCCGTCGGCGTCGTCGAGATCCTCGCGGGCCTCGCCGTCGCCTTCGCCCCCCGCTTCGGCGGCTGGCTGGTGGCCGGATGGCTCGCGGGCATCATCGTCAACCTGCTGACCATCCCCGGACACTACGACGTCGCGCTGCGCGACTTCGGCCTCCTGCTCGGCGCGGTGGCACTGGCCCGGCTCGCCCAGCGCTACCACGGCGAGGACAGCAAGAACGGCAAGGAGCAATAGCCGCAACGGCCTACACGCGCTCGACCATGATCACCTCGAACTCCTCGATGCTGCGGATAGCCACCCCCGTCGTGCTGACCGCCTCGCCGCGGATCGCCGACTGCTTCCCCCGGGAGGCCACCATCGCGACCCGATCGGTGAAGAGCGCGCCCACGCTGCCCTGCCCCTTGGCCCGGTCGACGAGCATCGCCGTGCCCTCGAACCCGGCGATGGCCTGAACCTTGGGCAGGATGGTGTTCCGAAACGTCTCGACCAGCTGATCGACGCCGGACGGGTCGACCTCGAAACGGGTCAGTCGGAAGCCTGCGCCGGACTTCACCGAGGGAGTGGGCGTGAACACCGCTGCCTCCCAATTGTCGACCGTCGCGGTGTGCGCGAACGGTTCCAGGAGGGCCGCGCGTCGTTCCTTGAGGTGATCGTCGCTGTTCTGCCGCGCCTGCTCGCTCTCCCACCAGGACCCCATGAGGATCTTGCCCAGCTCGCGATCGGTGAACAGCGAGAAGCCCCGGTACCCGGGCTGGTCGGCCAGCAGCTGCGGGGCCTCGGCGCGGAGCGCGTCAAGACAAGCGTCGATGTTGGCGGGATCCCCGGTGGCGTAGAGGGTGCGAACGAACATGGCTGCGCTCCTGTCGTCGGACGGCGCTCGTGGGAGTGGCGGTCACTCCCCTGCAGGTTCCATCCGAGGTCCCGACGCGGCCGGGAGCAACGCGGACGCACCGTTCGGGCGATGGCAGCGCGTCGCCGCCGGCGGCCTCGGCCCCGCTCCCGCCCCAGAAGGAGCTGATGAAGGTCATGGCCTCGGACGTGGTGTTCGTCGCCGACGGGGCGGCGGGCTCGCCTCCGCCGCACCGGCTCCGGTGCACGGCGCGGCCCTGGTGGCGACGGCGCTCGCTCGCCACCGCCCGAAGCGCTCGTGCCGCGTCGGGCATCGCTTGGCGGCCGAGAGCCGCTGGAGCGTCGTGCTCAGGAGGAGTCGTCGGAGCCGGCGGTGCGTGCCTTGGCCGCGGCTCCGTTCCGGGTGACGCCTTCGACGGCCACACAGATACCGAAGACACGATCGTGACTCGTCCAACCGTTGATGCGGCCACGGTTGTTGCTGATCTGCACCCGCTTCCTGGCGGGGTCCACAGACGACACCAAGTGCAAGTAGACCGTCCCGGCGACACGGGCGAGCACGATGTCCCCGACCTCCAGCTTCGCAGGGTCGACCGGAGCAACGACCACCTGCTGCCGACTGCGTACAAGGGGGACCATGGAAGTGCCGCTGGGGCGGAACGTCACGGTGGCCCCACCAGCAACCCTGCCTGCCACTGCATCTAATGCACCCATGCGGTGATTGTCCCAGGTTCCCTTTCGCTGGTGGATGGATCGGCTGTCCAGTGGCACCTCACCATCCGCCGTCGAGGAAGGCCAGGAGTGCCGGCTCCGGGTCGGCGGCGGTCGTCGTGTTGGCCACGGCGACGACGATGACGACGAGTGACAGCAGCGCCGAGGCGGTTCCGAACGATCCCAGCAGGCGTCTCGTCCGCCGGTCGGACGGCTCGGTTCGTGTCCTCCGCTTCCACAGCACGACGCTCAGGGCGAAGAGGGCGACCGCTACGACTGCGGCGATCACGGCCATGGCCACGTGATAGCGAGCGAAGTCGCTGGTCATCGTCTCCAGCGCAGGTGGAGTTCGGGTGCCCGTGCTCAGTGAGTCGGCGAGGCGTTGTCTGGCTTGATCGAGTGCACCGGCGGCCGCTTCGGAGGCATCACCGCCCGGCCGTCCCTCGGGGGCGCCGGAGTTCAGCATCGGCAGCAGGGAGGCATAGGGCGCTATCGCGCCCTGGATGTTGGCCATCACCGTCGCCAGCGCGAACAGCGCGAGCGTCGTGACGAGGACGCCCGCCGACGCGATGGCGGTCCTGCCGGCCGTACCGCGAGCGCCGGCTCTCAGGAACGCCTTCCAGAGAGCAACGCCGATCACAGCGAGCACGATCAGCAGGATCGCGGCGATCGCGGCCTTGGCCACGTGGTAGCGGAACCAGTAGTCGACAACGTCCTGCATGCCCGGGGAGAGATCCCGGGCGCCGGAAGTCCAGTACCCGACGAACGCTTCGCGGAGGGCTCCGACGAGCGCGCGTCTGTCGGCGAAGCCTGCACCGTCCGACGCGCTCGCCGCGGCCAGCATGCGTGGGGCGACGACGAAGGCGACGGAGAGGGCGGCGATCAAGACCGTGGCGAAAGTGGCGGGCAGGGCGAGCGCGCGACCGGAGAGCGTAGGCCATGGCTCGGGTCGTGTGGGGTGTGGCGGGGGTACGGAACTGCGCACGGCGGCGGCTCCTTCGGCTGTGGACCGGCGAGGACGACGAAGGCTCGGTCGCCATTGTCGTCCCCTCACCGTCCCGCACCGGCAGCCGCCTGGTCACTGAGGTAGGCCGCAGACCTGGGCTGGGGTTTTCCCCAGCCCCCGCCCCACCTGGCCCCGGCCGCCCTATCGCGAGGGCAGAACGCGGAACTCATTGCCGTCGGGGTCGGCCATCGCCACACCGCCGGCTGCGTCTTGAGGAGCGGTGTCGAGGCGCGTCGCGCCCAGGGCGACGAGGCGGTCGACCTCCGTCTGCTGGTCGCCGTCGGCCGGTGGAACGAGATCGAACCGGAGCCGGGTCCGCCCCGTCCTCGGCAGGAGGGGCGGGCCGCCCCACGTGACCTTCGGGCCGCCGTGCGGAGAGCGGATCGCCGTCTCCTGATCCTGGTCCCACACCAACGGCCAGCCCAGCGCCTTGCTCCAGAAGTACCCGACCTCCTGCGAACCGTCGCACGAGAGCGCTCCGATGAAACCGCAGTCGGCGAGGAACTTGTTCCCCGGCGCGATGACGCAGAACTCGTTCCCCTCGGGGTCGGCGAGCACCACATGGGTCGCCTCGGGGCCCTGACCGATGTCGAGGTGCCGGCCGCCGAGTTCGAGCGCCTTCGCGACCGTGTTCTGCTGGTCCTCCAGGGACGTGCTCGTCAGATCGAAATGGATCTGGTTCTGACTGGTCTTCTGCTCCTGGGTCGGAAGGAACCGGATCTGGAAGCCGGTGTCGTCGCTCGGGAGGATGGCGATGCCGTCGTGGGAGTCCTCGGCCGCCTCCCAGCCGAGGACGCCGCCCCAGAAGCGCGCGAGACTGAGGGGGTCGTGCGCGTCGAAGCAAAGCGTGTCGAGGCGGGGAGGCATTCCTCGGGATCTCCGATCATCTGACTCACCGGCCCGCGCACCGATCGGGCGCGCGGTCCGCATGGGAGCGGTGTTCATAAAGGTCCTGCTGGAGCATGCCGAGGCGACGTGGCACGGTCAACTGATTAACGACGTGCCCGTCAAGGACCGTTTGGGTCAGGGTCTTCCCTCGCCCAACAGGTCACAGGTTCGCGAAGAGGTCTTCGAGCGGCGTCGGTACTGCGTCGACATCGAGCGCCTCGACCAGGAGGGTGCCGTAGCGGATCTTGCGCCCCTTCTTCGTGCCGAGGAAACGCCGCAACTGCTGCTGCCGGGAACGCCCCTGCTGCGCGGGCTGGTGCAGAAAGGTCCGTAGCGCACGGAAGTCGCCCTCCTCCCGGACGACCTCCTCGACCGTCTCCGTACCCAACGCGCGGATGAGTTCGTCCTCCAGGTCGGAAACACACACGAAGATGTCCTGGTCCGACGCCTGCGCCCGCCTCAGGCCACGGACGTAATAACCGTGCTCGCGCTCGTCGCACAGCCCCGTCAGGCGCAGACCGAGGCCGGGCCGGCCGAGGAGGCCGGCGTAGCGTCCGACGTTCATCGCCCCACCCATCGGTACGACGCACACCCCTTCGGCAGCCAGGTCACGTCCGCGCCGGACGGCGAGCGTCTCGACGGCCGCGAGGTCACTCAGGCCTTCCACCAGCACGACGGTCCGCATCCCCAGTCGCGAAGCCAACTCACCCGCCGGCCCTCCGGAACCCCCCGCCGCCCAGCCGCCGACCTCGTCCAGGAACAATTGCATCTCCGCCATGGGGCGAGTCTGCACTGCCGTGGACGACGCGGCGCGGGAATTTCCGGCTTGCCGACGCCGCAGGCGGCGATGTCAGCGACCAGCGGCCGTCGCCGCCGGACGATGTCAACTGTGCGCCGACTCGACTACCACTCCGACGGAACGATGCCGGAGCCTGGCGGCCATGAGCTCCATCTCGACGAGCGTGCCGAGGACGCCGTTGGTCTTCAACTCGTACGATGTGGCTCGCGCTTGAGCCAGCGACAGGCCGTGCACCTCCCGTAGAGCGCGAAACGTCGACCTCGACGCTGTGCCACGGCCGGCGGCCTCGAGGTCACGATGGGCATTTGGGCGGTCGGCAAGGGAGCGTTCCGACTGCTGTCCCTGCAGGCCGCTGATCGTCACTGGGAGGTCGCGGGGGCATCCGGCCGCTCCCGCCCGTACGATGATCGGCGTGACCCTACGCCGAAGCCTTGGCACAGGCCCCCAGGACCTCGCGCACATCCGCGCCACCGAGGCCGATCTCCTCGACGAACTTCCCGGTGTCCGCCTGCCCGACCTCGACGACATGCGGGCCCGCGGCGTGCTCAGCACCCATCACCCGGAACAGCGCAGTCCGCGTCGTGCCCTCGGAGGCGGTGTGCGCCCGGACGACGACTCGGCAGAGCCGGGTCACCCCACCGACTCCGACTGACGGCACGCGAATCCGCCGCTCGCTCACTGCTCGCCGACTGCAGGTCGGCGAGCGGGCAACCGGCGAAGGCCGCCAGCTGCTTCGGGGCCATGTAGCCAGACGCTCGCCGTCCGCGTGCGCGTACTGCGTGCACGGGCCGTGCTGCGCCGTTCCGGGGAATCGGGGCGCTGTGCCCCCGCTGCGCGCAGTGCTCCGGCTCGGCCGGTTCGGCCGCCGGGAGCAGGACACCGACCGGTCGGTCCTCCTCGACAAGGGGCACTCGCTCGCGCCATCGGTCGGTTCGAACGTGTTCGTGTCGCTGTCCATGGCACGTCGACGCTACCGACCGCCGGTCCCCTGGCGGGCGGCCTGGTTCGGACGTCGCTACCCGACCGCCAGCACCGGGCCGGCCGTGATCTGAGGACGGTTGGGAAGGAGCGTCGCGAGGTTGTCGCGTACGAAGTCCGCCGCCCTGGCGACCGACTCCTCGGCTCCGGACTGATCCTCATAGACGCTGGTGGAGACCATCACTCCGTCCCCGGCGTCCACCCAGTAGTACGCCACAAAACCGGGGACTCCGCGGAGGAGGGGTACGAATCCCTCGGCCACTCGGCGGCCCGCCTCGGCAGGGTCGGTCACGCCTTCGTATCGTCGAATCACCGCGTACATGGCTCATCTCCTCGTGGATCCCAGGGGCACCTTGCCAATCGGCCTACCCCCGCCGAGCGTCTCCCGGTCGGGGGACGTCCGGAAGTGACCCGGATAGGCGCACCGGTGATGCAGGGTCGGAGGGTCAGTCGAGTTGCATGCACACCGCGGGCTTCGCGTACTTCTTCGCGAGCCAGCCGGTCTTGCCCGCCGGGATTCCGCTGCGGGAGCGGTTCGACAGGGTCACGTGGTACCAGCCGTCCTTCTCTCGGTCGACGTCGAACCCGTCGTCCTTCCCCAGGAGACCGGTCGAGGTGTACCGGGGCCCGGGGCCCGTGCGCAGGTGGACGGTCGTTGTGGGGTAGTAGCCGCACGAGTTGTAGTCGCCCGTGCTCGGCGCTGCCGCCAGAGCCGGGACGGTCGTGGCCGCTGCCGCAGCCGCGCTCGCGAGGAGGGCGGCTGCCAGCGTGCCGGAGATGATCATTCGTCGCATGGAACCGTCAACGGCTCGGACCCCGCGTCACGTCACGGTTTCGCGGCCAGGACCACCCTCATGCGGCCGGTCGCTCAGTTCGGGACCACCTTGCCGGCGTAGACGTTGTCCGGGGTGACGACCTGCGTGATCGCCCGGGCGAGGAGCGTGGACGGTTCCTGGCCCTCGTGGAGGGAGTCCGTGTTGAGGATGACGACCAGGGTCGCCTTCTTCGAGGGGAGGTAGACGGTCACGGTCTCGTAGCCCGGCAGGGAGCCGTTGTGGCCGATCCAGCCGTTGGTCTCGAGGATTCCGAGGCCGTACGTGGTGCCGGGGAAGCCGGTGGGCAGGGTCTTGAGCCGCTGCGCCTGGGTCTCGGGGCTGAGCAGCTTGCCGGTGGCGAGGGTCTCCGCCCAGCTGCGTAGGTCGTGCAGGTTGGAGATCATCGCTCCGGCCGCCCAGGCCCAGCTGGGGTTCCAGTCCGTGGCGTCCTCGGTCGCGCCGCTCAGGGTCTGGTCGGTGTAGCCGTGGGCGTGCGGCTCCGGGAATTCGGGCCCCTTCGGGAACAGCGTGTGGCGCAGGTGGGCGGGACGGAGCACCCGCCGGTGGATGAACTCGGCGAGCCGGTGGCCGCTGACCTTCTCGACCACCAGGCCGAGCAGGACCAGGTTGCTGTTGGAGTACTGGAACTCCTGGCCGGGCTCGAAGGTGTTGTCGTGCTTGTAGCCGTAGGCGAGGACTTCCTGGGGGGTGAAGTAGCGCTGGGGGTTGCTCAGCAGGTCGTGGATGAAGTCCGGGTCGGAGGTGTACGGGAAGAGTCCGCTGCGCATCTCGGCGAGCTGGCGCAGCGTGATCCGGTCGCCGTTCGGGACGCCCTTGATGTACTTGGAGATCGGGTCGTCCAGCCCGATCCGGTGCTCGTCCACGAGCTCGAGCAGTGCGGTGACCGTGAAGGTCTTGGTCTCGCTGCCGATCCGGACGTAGGTGTCGACCGGCATCGGCCGGCCCGTGACGGTGTCGGCGACGCCCGTGGCGCGGACGTAGCTGCCCTGGCCCGGCATCCAGAGTCCGACGACGACGCCGGGGATGCCGGCCTCCTTGCGGACGTCCTCGATCGCCTTGTCCAGGCGGGCCGTCAGCTCGGGCCCGAGACCACCCGGCGGGCAGTCGTCCTTGTCGTGCCGGTCGGCGCTCGCGGCGGCGTGGACGGTCGTCGCGGGAGCCGCCGTCATCGGGGCCAGTACGGACGCCGCGAGGAGGGTCGCGGTGAACAGCAGGCGGTAGGGAGTACGTCGCATGCGGGGCGCTTCTTCCGGGTCACGGGTTCGGACGGCAAACATGACCGCCGAGGGCCGTGGCGGAGGCTCCCGTCCGGTGCGTGTTCCGGCGAGTCCACTCGTTCGGCGCCGCACGGGTCACCGGCGCGGCCCCCGGCAGTCTGTGACCTCAGCCCCCTCGGCTGCCCCTCCTGCCCAAGAGCGGCGCCTTCGGGTCCTGGAGAGCGCCGCTCGTCTCCGTCCATCAGTCCAGGTAGTCGGCCAGGAGAGCGGCGAAGCCCTCCGGGGTGAGGACCTCGATGCCGAGTTCCTGGGCCTTGACGGCCTTCGAGCTGGGCTTGCCGTTGGCGGACGGGGCGGCGACCAGGTACGTGGTTCTGGAGTTGACGCTGCTGCCCGCGCGGCCGCCGGCCTTCTCGATCAGGGCGGTCATCTCGGAGCGTCCCCAGCCCTCCAGGGGGCCGGCCATCTTGCCCGTCACCACGACGGTCTTTCCGGCGAGCGGGCCGTCGCCGCCGATGGAGTCGGTGGGCTGCTCGGGCTCGGTCATGTTGACGCCCGCCGCGATCAGCTTGTCGATCACCGGGGCGAGTGCGGCGACCTGTTCGACGATGACCGGGGCCTTCTCGGGTCCGATGCCCTCGACCTCCTGCAGGACGGCGGCGTCGGCCGTGCGGATCGCTTCCATGGTGCCGAAGTACGCGGCGATCCGGCGGGACATGCTCCGGCCGGTGCCCGGGACGCCCAGGGCGCAGAACACCCTGCTGAGGGGGCGCGCCTTGGCGAGCTGGAGCTGTTCGGCCAGTTTGGCGCCGCGCTTGGCGCTGCCGGAGGCGGTGGTGAGCTGCTCCTCGGTGAGGGTGAACAGATCCGCGACGTCTCCGACGTCGCCGGTGGCGATGAGGGCGTCGACGTACTTCTTGCCGAGGCCGTCGATGTCGAGGATGTCCCGGCCGGCAACGTACTCGATGAGCGGGGCGAGCGCGCAGGCGGTGCCCTTCGCGCAGCGCCACCGCTCCTGGCTCTTGTCGATGTCGCCGCCGCAGTTGGGGCACTCCGTGGGTAGCGGGACGGGCACGGCGTCCTGCGGACGGAGCTCGACGACGGCGGCCTGGACGCGCGGGATGATGTCGCCGGCCTTGTAGACCGTGACCGTGTCACCGACGTGCAGGTCGCGGCGGAGGATGTCGGCGGGGTTGTGCAGGGTGGCCCGGGTGACGGTGGAGCCGTCGAGTTCGACGGCGGTGAGCAGCGCGGTGGGCGCGAGGACGCCCGTGCGGCCGACCTCCCAGACGACGTCCTCCAGGATCGTCTGCCGCTCGACGGCCGGGAGCTTGTACGCGATGGCCCAGTACGGGAAGCGGGTGCCGAACCCGGCGGCGGTCTGCTCGGCCGCGGAGTCGGCCTTGACGACGACTCCGTCGATGCCGAACGGCAGGGTGGCGCGTATCGCGGCGATGGCGTCGACCTTCTGCTGTGCCTCGTCGAGCGTGGCGACGACGTGCAGCCCCGCCGGGGTCTGCGCCGTGGTCTGCACCCCCGCCTCCGCCACCGCGGCCAGCGTTTCGTCGTGGCCGGCTCCGGCGGGCAGGAAGGCCGCCCCGTCCAGTTCGACGGCGCCGTACGCCCAGAACGTCATGGCCAGGCGGTACGGCCGGTCCTTCGCGCGGAGCGTGCCGGCCGCGCCGTTGCGCGGGTTGGCGAAGACGTCGGCGCCGTGCGCGGTACGCACCTCGTTCGCCGCCTCGAACTGCTCCTGGGTGAACAGGACCTCGCCGCGGGCCTCGAACGTGACCGGGGCGGCAAGCT
This sequence comes from Streptomyces sp. HUAS YS2, assembly GCF_033343995.1. NCBI lineage: Bacteria > Bacillati > Actinomycetota > Actinomycetes > Kitasatosporales > Streptomycetaceae > Streptomyces > Streptomyces solicathayae. The sequence goes on from NZ_CP137573.1 coordinate 246,058, forward strand.
GCTCCGGCAGGCCCACGATCGTGCCGATGACGTGGCTGACGTCCTCGCCGTGGGTGCCGTCGCCGCGGGTGATGATCTGTACGAGCCGTCCGTCGCGGTAGCGGGCCGCTATGGCCGCGCCGTCCATCTTCGGCTCGACGGTGAAGCCGCCTTCCGGCTCGTGCCCGAGACGGCGCTGGAGCGACGCGCCCCAGGCCAGGAGGTCCTCGGGGTTGAACGCGTTGTCGAGGCTCAGCAGGCGCGAGGTGTGCGCGACGTCGCCGACCGGGGCGGCTCCGTCGGCGACCTGGTCCGTCGGAGTGTCCGCGGCCACCTCGGCGGGGTGCTCTTCCTCCCACGCCTTCACCGAGAGCCGCAGCAGGTCGTACGTGGCGTCGTCCATGACGCTGTACCCCGCGCCGTAGTACGTGCCCGACGCGTCGCGCAGGCGCTGCAGGGCGGCCTCGTATTCGGCACGGTCGGACAGGCCGGCGTTCGCCTCATCGGCAGGAAGAGTCGTCATGCCGAACATCCTTGCGCAGGGGTCTGACAACTGGGTTCGGAGGATCCGGGAGTCGGTCCGGGTCTTGTCGACGGCGTTCAGGCGCTCGCCCGCACCCCGTCGAACCGCGCCCCGGCCGCATCGTGCGACGCGGCCGAGGCGGCGGCCCCGGAGCAGGTGGCGTCGTTCAGCGGAACTGAGTCGTCACGTGGTCGCTGCGACCTTCGTCAGCTGTCGTCGCCGATCCAGCGGGCGTGGGCGGCGGCGAGGACGAAGCCGGGGCCGAAGCCGATCAGGAGTCCCTCGCTGTCGGCGGCGGGGGGCGAGGTGAAGGTGCGGGCGAGGACGTCGAGGATCGCTGAGCCGCCGAGGTTGCCGTGTTCGGCGAGGCTGGCCCACGCGTGCGAGAGGTCGCCGGTGGCCGGGTCGGGGTGCAGGCCGAGGGCCTTGGCGGCGTCGGTGAGGATTCTCGGGCCGCCGGGGTGGACGACGGCGAAGTCGAGCGGGCGTCCGGCGAGCCAGGTACGGACCGCGGGGAAGGAGTCGTCGAGGGCGCGGGTGGCGGCTTCGGTGGAGTCGAAGTGCAGGCCCGTGCCGTCCAGGCGGCCCTGGTAGCGGTCCATGCTGTCGGGCAGGACGTACTCGAAGGTGTCCTCGATCCGTACGCTCGGGCCGGTCCACCTGGGGTCCCCGCTGACGACGACGGCTCCGGAGCCGTCTCCGAACAGCGTCTTGTAGATCACCGACTCGCGGCTGGTGTCGGCGTGGTTGTACGTGGCGGTCGACAGGCATTCCGCGACGACGACGAGCACGTGCGCGCCCGGGTGGGCAACGATGTCCTTGCGCGCGTTCACGATCGCCTGGGCGCCTCCGGCGCAGCCGACCGTCGCCATCGGCATCCTGCGTATGCCGGGGCGCAGTCCGAGTCTGTGCACCAGGGAGACGTCGAGCGAGGGCACCGTCCAGGAGGTGGTGTGGCTGGTGACGACGGCGTCGATGTCGGCCGGCTCCAGGCCGGCGTTCTCGATGGCCCGGCGTCCTGCCGTGACCGCCAGTTCGAGGGCGTCCTCGTAGGCCGCGCGGTTGCGCTCCTCGATCGTGGCGCTGCCGGAGACGGTCGGTGCGGACAGCGGGCGGGTGAAGTGGCGGGTCTTCACGGTCGTGGCGCGGGCGATGCGCAGGTACGCCTCGAGGCGGGGCAGGTCGGGGTGTGCGCGGCGGATGTCGTCGCACAGTTCGTCGGTGGTGACGACGTGCTCGGGCAGGGCGATGGCGGGGCGTGCGACGTAGGCCACGGATGGCTCCCTCGGGGATGGGTGTGGGGGACGTGTGTGGACACGTGAAACCTACGTGACGTCAGTTCACCCTGGTTCGAGAGCGCTTGCAGCGCGGCGGAGGACCGGCCGGTCAGGACTTCAGCGGTGCGGTGAGCACGGGGTGACGCTCCGTCAGAGAGATGCCGGGTGTGTAGAGCAGGAGCATGACGCGGGCACCCGGGGACGTGACGGGCTCGGCCACGCAGGTCGTGACCCAACCGGGGCCATGGATCGCGTGGTTGATGGGGCGCTCGGTGCCGTCGGGGTACGGAACCGGCGCGGAGGCCGTGTCCCGGTAGATCGGGCCCGCCACCGGGTCGTCGAGGACGTCGGCCTCCAGACGGCCCAGGGCCGGGTTGTCGGGCCGCATCTCCATGGCGTGCCGGAGCTGGGGCATCACGACGGGGGCCCACCGGCTCTCCCATTCGAGGAGGACCTCGGTGCGGGCTTCCTCGTCGAGGAGCATCCAGCGCATGGTGTTGGCAGGCGGCTCGGCGCGGGGGAAGAGCCGGCAGAAGTCGTCGTTGCGGGCGAGCAGGTTCCATTCGACGTCGTTGATGTACGCCATGACGCCGGTGATCTCGTCGACGACCCGCTGCCAGACGCCCGGCACGGACATGCCCGAGTCGCGGTGCAGGGTGAAGGGCGGGTTCACCTTGCGCGCGAGCCGCCACAGGAACGTCCATTCCTGCTCGTTCAGCCGGAGCGTCCTGGCGACCGAGGTGAGGAAGTCGTCGCCGGGTTTGGCGAGTTGACCGTTCTCGAAGCGGTTGTAGGTACCGGGGGTGCGGCCGAGCAGCTCGTCCATCTGCTCCTGGCTCAGGCCGGCCGCGCGGCGGCCTGGGCCGGGGATCCGCCGGGGAAACCCCGCGGACATGGGGTCGATGGCCGCCCTGCGCTCCCGCAGGAGCTGCTTCAGGGAATCCCGGTCAGTGACGGCGAGTTGCACGCGAGGCACCTGTCGGTAGAGCTGGGGGCGGCGGCGACGGACCGTGCTGCCGCCGCACCGCATGAGCAGATCAATTATCTGCAATTTCGGTCCCTGGAAAGGACGGTCGGCAGCAATGAGACTGTCACCACGGAACCACACGCCTCGCCCGTCGGCAGGTGTGAGGGACATCCGGACGACCGCGGCCGGCGCCGCCAACGCCATTGCGTAGCGTCCTCGACGCCGGCCGCCTGCGGATACCGGCACGGCTTCCCCGGCCTACCGGTTACCCCGACGCGGCCCGTGCGGCTCCTCGCCGCACGGGCCGCGTTGTATGCGCGCGCTCACGCCTCGGCAGTCACTCCTCCCCGCTGCTCGTGTAGCGCTCGTGGTCCTCCGGGGAGACCCGGGTGCCGGACGAGGGCAGGAGTTGGGGGATGCCGTCCACGATCGGGTAGCCGAGCTGGAGGCGTGGGTTGTAGAGGACCTCACGGCCGGGCGGCAGGGTGAGGGGGCCCTTGTCGAGGGGGCAGGCCAGGAGCTGGAGCAGGGGGTCGTCGGGGTTCATGGACGGTCCTCGTTCTTCTGTGTGGGCTCGACGGGAGGAGCGGGTCAGGGCTGGGGGTCGTGGCGGGGCATGACGAGGAGGACGGACAGGGCCAGCGCCGTGCCGGCGACGCGGAGGGTCAGCAGGAGCGGGTCGTCCGGCAGGCGTTCGCCGAACGTCAGCGTCCCCAGGACCGCAGTGAACATGCAGGTCACCGTGGTGCAGACGGGCACGATCAGCGAGGCCCGGCAGCGCTGCAGCGCCGCCTGTGACATGACCAGCCCGGCGCCCGCGGTGAACAGCAGCAGATACGGGTACGGGGAGCCGAACAGCGACCGCGCCGCCGCAGCCACGCTCCCGCCGGTGAGTCTGCCGGACGCCCCTTTGATGGCCAGCGAGCTGACACCGTAGAGCAGTCCGACGGCCACGCCGTATCCCATGCCGTTGGTCGGCACCCGGTGGCGTCTGCGGGCGCGCCGCTCGACCTGCCCGTACAGCAGCAGCCCGGCCGCGAGCGTCGGCACGCACACGAGGAGCACCCGGGGCCCCGGCGCACCGCTGCTCACCACGTCGTCGCCCTCGCTCAGAGACGCGACGACCATCAGCAGCGCGACGAGCACCCCGCCGAGCGCGTACCGCTCCCGGCCGGAGGGCTGTTCGCCGAGCACCACCGAGGACAGCAGCAGGAGCAGGACGAGACCGGAGACGAAGATGCCCTGCGCGGCGGCGATCGGCAGCGCCCGGTACACCACCAGCTGGGCGACGAACCCGGCGGCGAGCGCGAGGGAGCCGGCGATCCACAGCGGGCTGGCCAGCAGTACGCCGACCACGTGCAGCGGCCGTCCGGCCGAGAGCGCCGGGAGTCCGCCGAGCGCCCGTTTCTCCAGGACGAAACCGACGCTGTACAGCACATTGGCCGAGAGCGCCGCCGCGACGCCCCACCACATCCCGCTACCTCCGCCGGGCGTGCGCCAGCAGGATGGAGGCCGCCGACGGAACGGCGCACGCCGCACGGTCGACGAGCCGCAGGCCCCGGGGCACCCCGTGGAACGGCGCGCCCGTGATCCGTACGTCGTCGAAGCCGGCCGACCGGAGGAACGAGCGCAGCGCGCGGGCCGTGTACAGCCGGAGATGGCCGACGACTTCGGTCCCGGGCCGGCCGTGGATGCCGCGCAGGCTGACCTCCGAGAACACCGGCTGCCAACCGGCCAACAGAAGCCCGCGGTTGTACCAGGCGGCGAGGTTGGGGGTGGACACCATCAGATGGCCGCCGGGCCGGAGGATGCGCCGCAGCTCGTCCAGCGCCGCGTCGGGGTCGACGAGATGCTCGATCACCTCGCTGAACAGCACGGCGTCCGCGCTGCCGTCCGCGAACGGCAGTCCGCCGTGGTCCAGTTCGCCCCGCACCACGTGCATCAGGCGCGACCGGGCACGGCGCAGCGCGTCCTGCGACCAGTCGACCCCGACGATCCGGTGTCCGGCCAGGATCGGACCGGCCGTCGCCGCCGCGGTGCCGTCCCCGCAGCCGACGTCGACGACCAGCGCGCCCGGGGTGGGGAGCGCGGCGGCCAGCAACCGCGCCTGCCGTCTGCTCCGGGCGTCGCCGGACGCCACGGGCACGGCGGGGTTCTCGTAGAAGTCCCGCAGTCCGGGAGCGTGGTCGGGCACGGTGCGCCCTTCCCCCGGCCGTCCCTCGCCCGGCCGCCCCTCCCCCGGCCGTCCCTCCGTGGTCGTGTCCGCGGTGTAGCCGGTCACAGTGCCTCCGCATCCGTCGCTGCCAGCCGGTCGGTGAAGATCGCACACAGCCGGGCACCGTCCTCGTCGGCCAGCAGGGTCCGGGACCAGCGCAGTACGAGGTGGAGCCGGCCTCCGGTCGACGCCGTCGTGAAGGTGAGCCCGCGGGGCATCCCGGCCGGCGCCGAGAACCACACCGCACGGGCCCGGCCCGCCGGGCCGAAGTCCAGCGGGTAGGGGATCCGCCCGATGTTGCTGAGCAGCGTGGTCGACGTCCAGGGCGCTGCCAGCCGCCGCACGCCCCGGGTGAGCGCCGCACGGGCGGCGACCGGCAGGACGGGGGCGGTCAGGAGTGCGGCGCCGTGGCCGAGTTGGGGCCGGCCGAGGGCTTTGAGCGCGCGGGTGCGTTCCGCGGTGGCGCGCAGCAGCGCGCCGGTGTCGGCGTCGGCGGCGACCTCGGCCGCCGTGAAGCCGACCTCGACCAGCCGGGTGCCGTTGCCGATCGGCATCTCCGGCCCGCGCGTGCGGTCGTCGACAGGCATGGTGATGCGCAGCGGCCGGGCGGGCGCGCCGTGCTCGCGGTTCCAGTCGGCGACGGTCAGGGCCGTGGCGACCATCAGCTGGTCGTTCACGGTGTACGGGGCGCCCGGCTCGCGGCGGGGCACGGGCAGTTCGGTGAGGAGCATGGCATTGCCGGGCGCGGACCCGGGGGTGCCGGGCGCGACACGCGCGGGCCGCGCCGTCGCCGCGGGCCCCGCCGGATGTCCCGTCGGTCCGCCGGTCGGACGCGCCGGTGCCGGGACGGGCGGGGCGGGCCGGCCGCTGTAGAGTTCCGCGGCCGTAGCGGCGATCCGCAGGCACGCGGGGCCGTCGAGCGCCGTGTGATGGACCGTGAACAGCAGGACGCAGCCGTCGGCGTCCGGTTCCTCGATCACCTCGAGGCGCAGCGGCGGGGCCGCGAGCAGCGACGGCGCGTCGGTCAGGGCCCGCTGCCGGGCTCGTACCAGGGCGCCGGGTTCGCGGGGCGGGAAGGAGACCACGTCGGCGTCGGGGCTTCCGGCCAGCTCCCACTCGTAGCGTCGGGCGGGTCTGCCGTGCCGTTCCCGTCTGCGCTCCCGCATCAGGACCCTCGGGTGCCGGGCGAGTGCTTGGGCGAACGCCTCGCGCAGCCGGTCGGGTCGGACCCGTCCGGGCAGGTGGATCTCGATGTGGACGGTGTTCGGCTCGCTGTCGTCGGCGCAGTGGCGGGCGATCTCGTCCACGACGGGGAACGGCACCCGCGGCAGGTCCGGCCCGCCGGCTGCGCGCGGGGCGGCGGTGCGCGGGGATGCGCCCCGCTGGTCGGTCGCCATCACCGGCCTCCTCGGCCCCGGTGTACGCCCCTGCCCGCCCCGGCCCGCCCGCGTCCCACCGACACCATCGCCGCGAACAGCCCTGTCAGGGCCAGCAGTTGGGCGACCGGGCCGTACGCGCCGTGCCCCAGCGACGCGGCGTCGCCGCTCCCGCTCAGCGTGGCGATCCCGGCGCCGGCCATCGCGGCGAACGCGATCGGCGCGAGGAGCGCCGGGCGCAGCCAGGCGACGACCGCGAGTACGGGCACGACCACCGCCACGGGCCCGGCGATCACGACGCCCACGAGCGTGAGCGCGACCGTCCCCAGCAGCAGTCCGGGCGCCGGCGCCTCGTCCCACCCCGGCGGATCCGGGTCCGGGCCGACGAGCGGCGTGGCCGCGCGGCGGCGGCCGACGAGCGCGAGGCCGGCGAGGAGCACCAGGAGTGCCGCGGCGCCGACGAGGCCGGCGTCGTACACGCGGGACGGCTCGTAGAGCAGCGTCACGGTGCCGCCTTCTCCGGCGGGGACGAGCCACCCCTGCTGCCAGCCGTCGAGGCGCACCGGGCGCAGTTCCCCGCCGTCGAGCGTGGCCTTCCAGCCCGCGTTGTGGTTCTCGTGGAGCTGGAGGTAGGCGGCGTCGCCCGCGCCGACCCGCACGGTGCGCCGGTCGCCGCTGCCCGACACGGCCGCGATCTCGCGCGTGGCGGTCGACACGGCGTGCGGACCGCTTGTGGCGAGGTCGATGCGGGTGACGGCGAGCGGGCCGGTGTCGCCGGCCTCGACGGTGTGGGTGCGCCGGTCCAGGGCGACCCGGCCGCCGTCGGTGCACAGGGAGACCGCGATCGGGCGGCGCTCGGTCAGGTCACGGACCCGCCCCTGGGCGCGGGTCGCGAGGAACGTGCCGTCGACGGAGACGATCGGCCCCTTGCCGCACGGCAGGGTGAACTGCTTGGCCGGGTCGGGCTGCGGAGCCCGGTACTTCTCCAGCGCCGGGACGTGCAGTTCGCTGAGCCCGACGGGAAGCTGCAACTGGTCGTCGGCGACCGGGTTGTGGAGGGTCAGCGGGGCGACACGGGAGATCGTGATGTCCATCCGGTCGGTGGTGATCGGGGAGAACCTCGCCATGCCGTTCTCGTCGACCGCGGCCACCGCGGTGCCGTCCGGTGAGCTGATCTGGACCTGCTCGGGCCGGGTGGCGAGTCCACCGGCCGCCGCGAGGACGATCTCGCCGACCGCGATCCTCTCAGGCCAGGTCACATGCAGGACGGCCCGTTCGCCCGCGACCCAGGCCGTGGTCAGGTCGCCGTCGGTCAGGTTGCGCGGGCTCAGGTTCGTACCGAGGCGCGCGGTCGAGTCTGCGGTCACGACGATCTTGTCTCGCTGCCCGGTGAGGTCGAACAGCAGTCGGTCGAGCTCCTTGCCCGGTACCGGCAGGGCGGTGGCGCTCAGCGTGTAGTCCCCGTCGCGGGCGGCCTCGAACTGTCGGTGCAGCCCCACTTCGGCGGGTACGGCGGACAGGCCGCCGGGGTCGCTGCCGCGGCCCAGGGTGTACGCGACCGAGTCGGCGGCGTCGCGTGGCGTGTCGGCGGGCAGCTCCAGCATCCGGGTCACCTGGACGCCGGGGACCGAGATCTCGGTGAACCCGGCGCCGGTGAGTCCCGGCCGGCCCTGCTGAGACTCCAGGATCGTCACCTTGAGCCAGGTCGCCTCGCCCTCCGGCGCGGCGACCTGCTGGGTGGTGCCGTCCGGGCGCAGCGGGCTGACCCGGCTGCCCCGGTCCGTCTCGACCCTTACCACCGTGGGCGCGGCCCGCACGTTGCCGCTGGGCAGCGGGGTCAGGTCGAGCGTGCCGGGGACGCGGATCGGGCCGGTGAAGCCGATCCGCAGCCATTCGCCCTGCGGGGATCCGGGCGAACCCTCCGCCCAGCCGGTGTCCGGGTTGCCGTCGAAGGCGTTGACGGGGTCGTACTGGGGCAGGTGGAACAGCCAGTTCCCCACCGACGACGCGGTCACGGACGCGGCGCCGCGGAGCACTGCGGTCGTCTGGTGCCGGATCCCGGACGTGGGCAGGATCTGCCGCGGCTCCTCGCCCGGGTCCTGGACGGCCTCGGGCGCGTTGCGTTCGTCGCGGGTGTACGTGTACGAGGTGCCGGAGTTGACGAGGCCGAAGCGGGTGTCGGCCCGGCGCATCCCGTCGCCCGCCGCGTACAGCGCAGGCCGGTCGACGCCCGGGTGGGCGTCGCCCGTGAGGATCGCGGGCCGCCCGGTCAGGGCGCCGGACGCGGTCAGCGGCAGCAGGGACTCCGGGCCGCCGCTGACCTCCGCGGTTTCGGCGACGGGCGTCAGTTTCGCCGGGCCGGGGCGTGGGGTGGTGGCCGGCGGCGCGTAGATCTCGACCGCGCGCTGACGCGGGAAGAGGCCCTCGACCTGCACCGGGGTGTCCTCGGCGATCCGGCCGCCGGTCAGCACCGGGCCGAAGCCGGTGACCCGCCGGTAGCCGGAGGCCTCCAGGGTGCGCTTCACGGTCGTGGTGGGGACGTGTCCGAGCTGGTCCGGGTCGAGGTCGTTGCGCACCACCACGTGGTACAGGCCGGCGCGGGCCAGGTAGTCGGCGAGTCCGGGTACCTGTCCGCCCGTCGTCAGGGCCTGTTCGACGGCGTCCATGGCCCGCCGGTTGCCGGGGGTGCCGAACGGCACGTAGTCGCGCTGCGCCCAGGGCGAGCGGGCGAGGACGTCGAGCGGTTGGTCGATCGGCGAGCCCCACGTGTAGATGCCGTGCGCGGTCGCCGGGACGACGAGGGCGCGGTCTTCGGGGGCGTGCTCGGCGAGCCAGTCGGCGGTGGTCTCCCAGTAGGTGGGAAGCTTCCGGAACGAACCCGGCTGCAGGATCGTGCCGTTGACGTACGGCCAGGCCAGGCCGGGCAGGACCAGCAGGGCGGCCGCGACGGGGGCGAGGCGGCGGGCCCGGGCCGACGTGGACCGGAGTGCGTCCGAGGCGGTCAGGTGCATCAGGCCGAGGGCGAGCGCGAGGGCGAGTCCCGTCTGGAACTTGTAGATGTTGCGGAACGGCACCAGAGGCCCGTTCAGCCAGTCCCGTACGGTCTCGTGGAAGGGGCCGCCGAGCGCGCCACCGTACCCGGCCAGCGCGATCAGCGCGGCGGCGGTCGCCGTCAGCACCAGCCAGCGGCGCTCGGGCAGGTCCCGCCGGGCGAGGCCGGCGAGGCCGAGTGCCGCGGCGAGCACCGAACCGGTGACGACCGGGGCCGAGGTGGCGACGGTCCAGCCGGCGGGCAGCCAGGGCTCGCCGAAGTTCAGGTAGCCGACCCAGTTCCCGGCGCCGCGCAGGACTTCGGCCGCCGACATCGTCGCCGTGGTGGTCTGCGAGGACTCCACGTACGGCATGAAGTTCTCGCCGTACGTCCCGAGGAGCAGCAGCGGTACGGTCCACCAGGCCGTCGCGAGGATCACGCACGGCGTCCACCACGCGATGAGGGCCCGTTTGCGGGGACCGGCCGGCCGGGACAGCAGGTAGAGGCCGACGGGCAGCAGGGAGGCCAGCGTCGACGCGGCGTTCACCCCGCCCATCAGCGGGATGATCAGCGCGGAGCGCGCCGCGGCCAGGCGGGGGCTGCGGCGGGTGTCCGTGAGCGGGAGCAGCACCCAGGGCAGGACCGCGCCAGGCAGTGCGGCGGCCGAGGTGGAGCCGACGACGATCGTGTACGTCGGCCACAGGGCGTACGTCGCGGCACCGAGCAGCCGGGTCGCCGGCGAGCCGGTGCCGAGGCGTTCGGCGAGACGCAGGGCACCCCAGAACGCGGTGGTGACCACGAGGGAGAGCCACAGGCGTTCGGCGAGCCAGACGGGCAGCCGCGCCAGGTCGGCCGCGGCGTGGAACGGCAGCATCGGGATGGCGTAGCCGACGTACTGGTCGGCGATCCCGCCGAAGCCGGCGCGGTCGTGCCACAGCTGCCCCAGGTCGCGCAGGAACCGCCAGGGATCGACGACGACGCCCAGCTTGGTCTCGAACGTCATCCGTCCCGGCGACACGGCGAGGAAGGCGACGAACACCGCCGCCCAGAAGCCGAGCAGCCAGCGCCGGGAGCTGCGCTCCGGGTGCGGCGTTCCGCGCGCGGGCCCGGCTCCCGGGCCGGGTCCGGCCGGGGAGGCGGGCGGGCGGGCATGGACAGTGCTGGTCATGGACACCGCCGAAGGATGAGGAGGAGGTTCCACGTCGCGAACTCCCGCAGCCCGGGCACCCGCGCGACGAGCTGCGGGAGGACCGGCCAGTAGCGGGAGCGGGCGGAGAGGATCTCCACGTCGTCGCGGCTCCTGACCCCGCGCAGGGTCGGACCGACGCCGATGGCGAAGAGGTTGTCGCCGAGCCGGTGCTTGGCGGCCCGGCCGGTGCGCCGTTCGTAGCGGGCGCGGGCCCGTTCGGCGCCGAGGTAGTGCCAGGGCGCCCACTCGTGGCCGCCCCACGGCGAGAGCCAGTTGGTGAACGAGACGTAGATCAGTCCGCCGGGCCGGGTGACCCGCACCATCTCGCTGAGGAACGTGCCCGGATCGCGGACGTGCTCCAGCACGTTGGAGGAGAAGCAGACGTCGGCGGCGCCGTCTGCGAGGGGCAGCAGATAGCCGTCGGCGACGACCGTCCCGGCGCCCGGCTCGGCGGCGAGTTCGTCCGCGTCCGGCTCGAACAGGTAGCCGTGGGCGCCGCGGCGGCGGAACTCCCGGGTGAAGTAGCCGCGGCCGCCGCCCACGTCGACGACGACCCGGCCGTCCAGCCGGGTGAGGCGCTCGACCTGGTCGACCGCGTCGCGGGCCAGCAGTTCGTAGGCGGTGTGCGGGTCGTCCTGCTCGCGCAGGAAGGCCCGGAACAGGGTGAGGGAGCGGCGGAACGAGGGGTCCTTCACGTGTGTGCGCCCTCCGCCCGCGCAGCGCCGCCCGGCGCGTGCGCACGGTGCACCGCCTCGGCGGCGACGGCGCGGAACTGCCGTACGGCGCTGCTCCACAGGTAGCCGGCGGCCCGCTCGGCCGCCGCCTTGCCCATGGCCTCGCGCCGGTCGTCGTCGAGCGCGAGCGTGCACCACAGCGCCGCGAACGACGACTCGCCCCGGGCGAGTACGCCGGTGATGCCGTCCTGGACGGAGTCCCGCAGCCCCGGCACGTCGAACGCGAGGGTCGGCGTGCCGCGCACGCCCGCCTCGGTCACCACCAGACCCCAGCCCTCGACGGCGGCCGGGTGCAGCAGCAGCCACGTCTCGCAGAGCAGCCGGTGCTTCTCCTCCTCGGACACATGGCCCCTGAACTCCACGCCGGGACCGGCGAGTCGCTCGAGCCGCTCGCGTTCGGGGCCGTCCCCGACGATGACGAGCCGGCCGCCGGTGACGGGCCGGACGCGTTCCCACAGCCGCAGCAGCAGGTCGATGCGCTTGTAGTCGACCAGACGGCCGAGGGCCAGGAACGTCGGTGTCGCCGACCGCGCCGCGCGCGGCCCCGGCTCGTGGACGCCGTTGTGCACGACGCGGATCTGTCCCTCCGGGACTCCGATGGCGTGCAGCGCGCCCGCGGTGGAGGGCGACACGGCCACCAGCAGGTTGCCGCGGTGGGCCCGCGCCAGCGCCCAGTGTTCGAGCATCCGGCCCGCGCGGGCGACGGGTGGGGGGAACCGCATGTCCCACAGCTCGGTGTGCACGTGGTTGACCAGGCACACCGTGGGGCCGCGGTGCCACAGCGGGGAGAGGTAGGGCATCCCGTTGCACACCTCGACCAGCAGGTCGCAGTCGCCGACCTGGCGGGCGAAGGCGGAGCGTGCGCTCACGAAGTGCCCGAGCGTGCCGCCGGCCGACACGACGCGGTACTCGCGGGGCGCGGCGGGGCCGCCGCACAGGAGCGTGACGTCGTGGCCGAGTTCGGTGAGCCCGGAGGCGAGGCGGTCGATCAGCAGTTCCGAACCGCCCGCGGCCGGGTTGCCGAGGTCGCGGTGGGCGAGGAAGACGATGCGCCGGGGCGGTTCGGCTCCGTGCGGGAGGGCGTGGTCACGGCTCTCCGGTGCCCGCGAGTGCTGCGGCTGCGGGCCGGGGTCGAGCAGCGGGGGAGGTACGTGCTGGGGCATGGGTGCTCCAACTCGTGTCAGGGTGCGGGGGGTTGGGGGGAGGTGAAGCCGTACGTCGGGGGCGTACGCGGGTGGGGGGGAGGTGGGGGTGGGAACGTGGGGGTCTCGTACCGGGGGACGTGGGGGGTGGGGGTGCCTGGGGGACGGCAAGCGGTGCGCGGGCGGGGACGGGCAAGGGGACCGGGAGGGGCCGTGCTCGGTTCGAACGCCAGTTTTCGGCACGTGATCGGCCTAAGGCTACTCACCGGTCTGACAACTTCGACCTATCTCAGTCCGCTTGATGCGACGTCAAGTGAGTATGCTCGGAGCCTGGTTCGGTCCTTCGCCCGCGTACGACCAGGATGCCGCCGGTCAGTGCCAGCACGCACCCGAGTGCGCCGGCGCCCAGCGGCACGGTACGGCCGAGCAGCTCGAGCTTCCTGCTGTCGGACGCCGCGAGATCCACCTGCCTGCGCTGGGTACCGGGCGTGAAGACGAGCCTGTCGCTCGACAGGAGGACCACGGCGTCCTTGTCCGCGCCCGGGGCGCGCAGCGTCTTCCGCGGGCCGATGGCCGCGAGGACGATGCGCCCGGTGCGCCGGTCCGCGACCAGCTCGATACGGGTGTTGGCATACCACTCCTCGGCGAGCACCTGGGGCGTGCGGGGCAGGCCGACGAGCCGGCCCGGCACCTGCCGCACGCCCGTTCTGGTGGGCGGGACGTTGCCGGTGAAGCGCAGCCCCTCGTATCCCTGCACGGTGCTGCGGCCCGCGTAGCGGAGCCGTACGACACCGCCGAGCGTGCCGTCCCACCAGCGGTAGTCCCGCTCCTGGACGTCGAAGGGGAACTTGAGGTACGCCTCGCCGTCGAAGGCGGGCGACTCGCCGCAGCAGTGCACCGGCTCGTTGGTCCGCCGGTCGGTCACCCACCGCTCCAGCGTCCACTGCAGCGCGTCGCGGGGGTCGGAGGCCGGGAGCGTTTGGTCGGTGTCGACCGAGGTCGACACGTCCCAGACGGCGCGGCCGCTGTCGGTGCTGTCCGCGACATCGCCGCGGACCTGGCGGGTGATCGTGATCCGGCGCCCGTGCACGGTCTCGAGGCGTGCGGTGTCGAAGTAGCTGCCGGTGCCGGTGAAGACGGTCGTGGTGTCGATGTCGACCGGGGTGCGCTTGGCGCGGGGCTGGACGTAGGTCACCAGCAACGGGGCGAGGACCAGTAAGAACACCCCTGCTCCCAGGAGGAACAGGGACATCGGTGAAGCGGTACGACGCATCCGGGCACTCCTGGTTCGAGGAACTCGCAGGGAGAAGCACGGACCCCGGGCCGGTCGAGCCCTTGTGTCCGAAGACGCTAGGCAGCCACTTGACGGATTGTCAATGTCCTGTCAACACTGTGCCTTCAGCCGGTGGGGGCCGGCGGGGTGGGATCGTCTCCAACGAGGAGCTGACCCGACACAATGCACCGACTGATCGTCGCAACGACCACGGCGGTGATCGCCGCGGCACTCGCCGTGGGCGCCGCCTTCGGCATCGTGGCACTGCTCGAGGCCCCTCCGGAGCAGCCCAACGTCCCCCTGATCAGTTACGACACGGCGGCGCCGCGCCGATGAGCCGGTCCGCGTGGAGCCAGGTCCCCCGGGCGCAGGTGGAGCGGTTCGCCTCGCTCGCCCTTGCGGAGTCGGCGGAGCTGGCGCAGACCATCCTGTGCGAGATCCGGCAGGACTTCCCCCAGCTGCGGCTGGTGGAGGACGGGTCCGGGGAGCCGATGGCGCTGGTCGGCATTCGGCGCGCGATCGAGGGCTTCGTCCAGCACCTGGCGTCCGGTGCGGCCGACCCGAGGGTGCCGCCCGAGGTCTTCCAGGAGTTCGGCCGCGGCGAGGGGCTGGGCGGGCGCAGCCTCGACTCCCTCCAAGCCGTGTACCGGCTCGGTGTCCGTCTCGCCTGGCGCCGGTTCGCCGAGATCGGCCAGCGGGTCGACATCGCCGCGCCCGCGATGTACGAGCTCGCCGAGTCGGGCTTCGAGTACCTGGACGGTCTGGTCGAGCAGTCGGTGCGCGGGTACGCGGAGGCGGCCGCGCTCCAGGCCAGCGAACGCATCAGGCTGCAACGGCAGTTGATCGACCGGCTGCTGTCCCATCCGCCCGGTGATCCGGTGCACACGCTGGGCGAGCGCGCCGCGCGCATCGGCTGGGACCTTCCGGCCACGATCGCCGTCGGCGTGCTGATCCGGCCGGCCTGGGAGGCGGTGGCCCCCGCCGTGGGCCAGGGCATCCTGCTGGACATGGAGTGCGAGCAGCCCCGCGTGGTCATCCCCGAGCCCGACACCGCGGGCCGTGCCGAGCTGGTGCGCCGGGCCACGACGGGCTGGTCCGGGGCGATCGGCCCCTCGGTGCCGCTCGCGGCCGCCGCGACGTCCTTACGCTGGGCCGAGACCGCGGTGCGGCTGATCGAGGACGGCCTGCTGCCCCGGGGCGAGGTGCAGCACTGCGCCGAACGTACCGAGGAACTGGTCCTGCTCCCCTCCCAGGAGCTGATCGACGCGGCGGCGCCGCGCTGCCTGGCCCCGCTGGAGGAGGTCGGCCCCACCCAGGCCCGCCGCCTGGCCGCGACGCTCCTCGCCTGGATCGAGACGTCCGGCGGCGCGCCCGAGGTCGCCAGCCGCCTCGGGGTGCACCCACAGACGGCCCGGTACCGGCTGCGCCAGATCCGCGAGCTGTGGGGGGACGCGCTCGACGTCCCGGACCGGCGCTTCGAGATGCTGCTCGTGCTGCGCGCCCAGCGCCTGCGCGGCGAACTCCCGACGGGACCCGACTGACAGGCCGGGTTCCCTGGGAGTGAGCGGGCCGGACCGGCTGGCCTACCGGCCGCTCTCGCGCTCTCCCGACGTCCGCTCCCAGGCCGTCGCGAACATCTCGTGCAGCGGCGCGATCGGCAGTACGCGTACGAAAGGGCCCTGGATCTCGTTGCGCCGCATCGGGCGGACGCGGTGCTGCGCCAGCTTCGCGGTCTCCAGGGGAAGGTGCGGGGCCTTGAGGTCGGTCCACTCCCCCGGCAGGAACACCGTGCGGCCGGCGCGCGACCGCTTGGCCTCCACGACCGCGCCGGTGGCGAGGAGATCCGCGCGGGCCTGCGCGAGCTGCCCTGCCGACCAGCCGTTCCACCGGCGCACGTTACGGTCGGTGGGTGCGGCCAGGGTCGCCACCTGGAGGTACAGAGCCGCGGCGTCCTCGCCCGTCCCGAGTTCACCGGCCACGCGCGCGACCAGCTCGGGGCAGGACTGCCGCGGGTCGGCCTCGTACGCGCCCGACGGCACCGCGCCCGAGCGAGCCCGCCTCATCATCCGCTCCAGGCCACCACCGGCCAGCAGCGAGGCCACCCGGTCCAGTTCCTCTGCGAGGTCGGTGACCTCCTCGCGCACCTGCCGCCACACCTCGGGGTCGGCGACCGCCGCGGGGCGCAGGAAGGACGCACCGCCGGGCGCGCAGACGACCAGGGGGCCGGAGTCGTACGCGGTCGCCCCGTCCAGGCTGCCGCCGAACGGCACCAGGCCGCCCGTCTCGTCGGGCGCGACGACGCGGCCCGCCTCCATCACCTCCGCCGGGCAGGCCGTGCTCGGCCTCGGCCGCCCGGGCCGCCGCGTAGGCACGCCCGCCGGGCCGGCTGCCGTACCCGATCAGGCGGTGGCCCACGGTGTCCCAGAACCACGGCAGATGCGCCGGAGGCAGGCGGCGCGCCCGCGCCGCCATGGTGTCGACGAACCGGCCGGGCTTGGTCCAGGACAGGTTGAGCTCGGAGCCCATGGTGTCGACGAGCTCGCGCGCCGCCGCAGCGGCCGCCGGGTCATGGGCGGTGACCCAGTCGGCGTACGTGGTCGACACGTGGGTGCCGGCGGCGGGCAGCAGGGCTTCCGGCGAGACGATCACGCCGGGGATCCTCGCACGCCCTCTGACATCGCCGACTCCGCGCCTCACACCGCGTCATGGGACGCGGCGACGGGATCCGTTCACGACGCGGGGTGTCCTGCGGAGTCGGTGTGCGCGGCCTGGCTGGAGAACTTGTTGAGGAAGACGTCGTACCGGCCGTCGGGGCGCTGGGTGACCGTCGCGCCGTCCTGCCAGATGCCGTTCTCCGGCCACCACTGGGAGCCGGCCGGATCGCCCTGGTTCTGGTGGATGTTGTGCATGCCGAGGTCGCCCTCGGGATCGTCGTCGAAGGGCTCGCCGAAGACGAGGACCTGCTGCCCCGCCAGCAGGATCGATTCCAGCACGGCGGCGGCGTCGACATTGGAGCCCGCGTGCCAGGGCCGCGAGCCGAACAGGTCCATCAGTTCCTGCAGCCAGGACGGCGGCCGGCGCTCGAACAGGACGCCGGACCGGTCCAGCAGCGCCGGGTGGCGCAGGTAGTCCAGGGCTCCGGAGTCCGGCGTGCGCGCGAGGTCGTGGTACCCCGGGGGCAGGGCGGCGGCCGGCCCGAGTGCGCGGGCGTCGAGGGTGAACGTCTTCCACTGCACACCCACGTTGGACTTGTGGCTGTCGACGTCGACGGCACAGTGGTACCGCCCGTCGGGGGCGTCCACCTCGACGTTGAGGTGGAACCAGCGGCCCTGGTCGTCCGGCTGGTCGCGATAGTGGCGGTACACGGTCCCCGAGAGCACGCCGTAGCGGTCGAAAGGCATGCCGCCAGTGAACCACCGACGAACACGCGAAGCACCCGTGAGGTGACTTTGCGTAGCCGCGTGTCTCTCCGTATCGAGAGGGCGTTCGGTGTCGCAAAAGTTCAAGACGGGGTCTCGGGAGCCTCGTAGCGTCCGAAGCATGAACGCGATCCACACCCACCTGACCGTCAGTGCCTCCGAAGCGGCGCGCGTCACCCGAGGCGTCACGCCCGAGCAGCTCGCCGCACCGTCCGTGTGCGCCGACTGGACCGTGCGCGAGCTCGCCAACCACCTTGTCCTCTACACCGCGCACGGACTGGAGCACCGGGCCCTGCGCACCCAGCTTCCCGAGGCAACCGTCCAGCGGGACTTCACCGCGGACGGCGACTGGGCCGAGCGGTACGAGGAGCAGCTCGGCCGTGCTCTGGCAGCCTGGGAGCGGCCCGGCGTCTGGGACGGCGAGATCGATCTCGGATTCACCGCCATGCCCGCCCCCACCGTCGCATCGCTCCTGGTGAAGGAACTCGCCCTGCACGGCTGGGATGTGGCCCGGTCCACCGGGCAGGAGTTCAGCCTCCCGGAGGAGACCGCCGCGTTCGTCCTCGGGGTCGTCGAGGAGCACGCCGAGGTCTATCGCCAGTACGAAGGCTTCGCCGCGCCGGTGCCCACCGCGGCGACCGAGGGCGCCCCGGCGCTGGCCCGCGCGCTGGCCCTCAGCGGCCGCGATCCGCGAGGCTAGCCGGCAAGGCCTGCCCCGGGCCGTGACGGGGCGCGGACTCCGAGGACGTCGAGCATGGCCCGGGTGGCGGGGCTGGGGTTGAACCGGCTCCAGGCGAGGCTCTCGATGCGGTGGGGACCGTCGACGAGCGGTACCAGGGCGAGTCCGGGGTCGGCGGCGGCCAGCGGGCGGATGAAGGCGGACGGCAGCAGCGCGACGCCGAGCCCGCGCGCGACCAGTCGCGGGATCAGCTCGGCGAACCCGGCCTCGTACGCGACCTCCCGGACCAGGCCTGCGGCGGCGAAGGCCTGGTCCGACTGGGCCCGGGCGGGCGTCCCCTCGGTGAAGTCCACGAAGGTCTCCCCCACGATCTCCCGCAGCGCGACCCGCGACGCACCCGCGAGCGGGTGTCCGGCCGCCACCACCAGCACGTGCGCGTCGTGGTCGAGGACAAGGCTCTCCACCCCGTGCGGCTCCTCCCCCTCCGGCAGGCCGAGGAAGGCGAGGTCCAGCTCGCCCCTGCGGATCGCCGCGACCAGTTCGTCACTGCCTCCGGCGCGCAGGAGGACGTTCACGTGCGGGTGCCGATCGCGGTAGCGCTGCAACAGGTCGGGCACGTCGACGGCGGCCGTGGTGACGATGACGCCGACGGCGAGCCGGCCCCGCACCACGCCCGTCGCCGCGGCGGCGTCGGCGACGGCGCGGTCGGCGGCGGCCAGGCACTCGCGCGCGCCCTCCAGGAACGCCGCTCCGGCGCTGGTGAGTTCGACCCGACGGCTGGAGCGGGCGAACAGCTGGACTCCCAACTCCCGTTCCAGCCCGGCGATCCGGTGGCTGAGCGAGGACTGCACAACGTCGCAGCGCTCCGCGGCGCGGGTGAAGTTGAGGGTTTCGGCCACGGCGACGACGTACCGCATCTGCTGGAGGTCCACGGGACGATCGTGCTGGTTCATCGCTGGCATCGCAACCATGCTTTGGATACATGGCCGGATCGGACCGAGACTTCACCGCATGCACACCTCGACCGAGCAGTCGACGGGCTCGTCGCGGACCTCGTCCACGCAGCGGGCGACGACCGTCGCACTGACCGCACTCGCCCCGATGTCCTGGGGCACGACCTACGCGGTGACCACCGAACTGCTGCCGCCCGGCCACCCGTTGTTCGGCGGACTCATGCGCGCGCTGCCCGCGGGACTGCTCGCGCTGGCGATCACCCGGGTACTGCCCCGCGCCGACTGGTGGTGGAAGGCCGCCGTTCTCGGGGCGCTCAACATCGGCGCTCTGTTCCCTCTGTTGTTCCTGGCCGCCGAGCGGCTGCCCGGCGGCGTGGCCGCCACCCTCAGTGCCACGCAGCCGCTGATGGTCGCGGGCCTGGCCGTCGCGGTACTGCACGAGCGGCCGACGGTCTGGCGGCTGAGCTGGGCCGTGATCGGCGTGATCGGCGTCGGACTCGTGGTGCTCGGGCCGGGCGCACGCCTCGACCTCGTCGGGATCCTCGCGGCTCTCGGCGGTACGGCCGGCATGGCCGGCGGCGTGGTCCTGACCAAGCGCTGGGGACGGCCTCCGGGAGTCGGCCCGATGACACTGGCCGGTTGGCAACTCACCTTCGGAGGGCTGCTGTTGCTCCCGCTCACGCTCGCTTTCGAGGGGGTTCCGGAGCGGATCGACGGCGGGGCCGCCGCCGGGTACCTGTGGCTCGGCAGCATGGGCGGGCTGATCTCCTTCACCCTGTGGTTCCGCGGGCTGGGGAGGCTGCCGGTCGGCGCGTCCGCGCCGCTGGTGCTGTTGTCCCCGCTCGTCGCGGCCGTCGCCGGCGTCGCGCTCGGCGAGTCGCTCGGCGCGCTGCAGACCCTGGGGTTCTTCGTCGCCCTGGCCGCGTTGCTCGCCGCCCAGTTCACCGCGCCGGACCTGACCGGCCGTTTCGCGCGCCGCCGCCCTGCGGCCGACCCCATTCCGACACGAGAAACGCAGATTCGATGAGGACGCATTCCATGACCGACATCGCCACGGACGCAGACATTCGCATGACGCCCGACCCCCTGGGCACCCCCCGCACGATCGCCGTGCTCGGCGCCACCGGAATGGTCGGCAGCCGCGTGATCGCGGAGGCGCTCGTACGCGGCCACCGTGTGCTGGCCCTGTCCCGCAAGCCCGTCGGCGACCACCCGGACGTCACCCCGGTCCCCGTCGACGCGACCGACACGGACGCCCTGCGCGAAGCCCTCTCCGGTTCGGCCGGGCACCCCGCCGCGGACGCCGTCGTGCTGGCCGTGCGCACCGAACCGGTCGACGAGGCCTTCCTCGTCGGCACCACCCGCGCAGTGCTCGACATCGCCGCGGAACTCCGGATCCGGGTCCTCGTGGTCGGCGGCGCCGGCGCGTTGCGCAGCCCCGGCGACGAGGATCTCCTCGTCGCCGACAACCCCGCCTTCGTGCCGGACGCGCTGAAGCCGGTCGCCGCCGCCGGAATCTCCCAACTCCGCGCCTGCCAGGGCCACTCCCACGAGGACTGGGTGTACCTCAGCCCGCCCGCGCTCCTCGAGCCCGGCGACCGCACCGGCCGCTACCGGCGCGGCACCACCACGATGCTGGCCACCGACGACGGCCGGTCGTGGATCAGCGCCGAGGACCTCGCGGTCGCCGCCGTCGACGAACTCGAGTCTCCCGGCGCCCACGCCCACATCACCGTCGCGCACGCGGAGTCCGACGCCGAGTCCGACGCCGAGTCCGACGCCGGTGTCCGGGCCGCGTCCGGCCGGCGCCCTCAGTAGCGCCGAGCCCGGTGGGCCGACCGCTCACCAGCGGAGGGCCGTGAAGTCGATCGGCCGGGGGCGCATCCCCTGCGCCCGCTCGGCCAGAGCCCGCAGCCTGCCGGACATCTCCTCCGCCGGCAGGCTCCGGCGCCCTCCGTGGCCCGGCAGGACGTGCTCGAACCGCAGACGGCCGGCCACCCGGTCCAAGGAGGCCGCCAACTCCTCGATGGAGTACCAGGTCACGCTCTCCGCGATCTCCAAGTCGCCGGTCATGCGCGACCAGTAGAAGCTGTCACCGCTGAAGCAGTAACGGTCGTCGGCCAGATAGAGCACGCTGCCCCGGGTATGGCCGGGCAGCGGCACGGCCGTGACTCCCTCGCCGATCTGCACGTCCTCCAGCCCGCGGATCACCTGGTCCGCGTCCGGTGCCGCGTCGAGGTCGCCCTCGTGGATCCAGAGCCTGGCGCCGAAGTGATCCGCGTACTGGCGGCCGTGCGCGGCGTGGTCGCGGTGGGTGAGGAGCACGTCGGTGACGGGCCCCTCGGCCGCGTACCGGTCGGCGAGGGACGCACTCCAGCGCGGGGTGTCGATCATCATCACCGTGCCGGAAGGCCTCAGGAGCAGGTAGGAATTGGCGCCGGCGGTGCGGGTGGCGTTGTGTCCGCAGGCGAGTACGTGGTCGTCCAGGGCCAGCGGGAAGGGATCCGTCGTCGGGTCCAGTTTTCCGGATTCCGGGCGGATCGAACGGGTGTGACAGGCGAACACGGCAGCGTGTAAGTGCTGCGTCTCCGTCTCGTTCGTCGGCGCCCGGAGCAGGCGCGACTTTCCTTCCGCTTCGTCGATCAACTCGGGCGCGAACTGCCGCGCGACATCGCAATTGGTGCACCGGTCGTCCACGTACCAGCCGTCCATGGCTTGACTCCTCCCCCTGGGAACGCCCCCGAATCGGGTCGCTTTTCCAGGGATATCCCACCTCGTGCGCGGCCGAAAGATCGTGCCGGTCTTGCATTTCGGTGGTCGAGTCGAATCCCGTCCGGCACCACGACGGCGTGGGCGAGTGAGCGTCGGGGACGTGGGTGCGGAATCGGGTGTGCGCATGTCGGTCGCACGTGATAGTCACTACGTCCACGGGGGCACTGATCATCGCTGTCCCCGTTCGTACACAGCAAGGGGTGGGGACATGGCGTTGCTCCGTGATTGGGGGCTCACGCTGGGAAGATGGGCCGTCCGGCCCGAGGCGCGACTTGTGCGGGACGGCGACGATCCGGACGTGGAACGGGTGCGCGTGGCGGCCGCCGCCGCGGAGTGGGCCGTCGTGCGGGACGTGCTGGGGGCACGGCCGGAGAGTGCGGACCGTACGGGGCTGCTGTGGGCGGTGGCCGACACGGCGGGAGTGGAGCGCTGGATCGGGGACGTGCTGAAGGCGGAGCCCGAGTCGGCGCTGGCGCTGACGGTGGCGGGTATCCGGTACATCAGTTGGGGCTGGGAGGCCCGGACGGCCGCTCGGGCGAAGGACGTCTCGCGGGAGCAGTTCGAGGTGTTCCATTCCCGGCTGCGCGAGGCCGAGGAGTACCTGTACAAGGCGGCTGAGCGGGAGCCGGGCTGGACCTCGCCCTGGTACGGCCTGCAGATCTCCGGCCGCGGGCTGCAGGTCGGGCAGGTCATGGCACGCCGCCGGTTCGAGGCGACCGTGCGCCGTGACCCGTACCACCTGGGGGCGCACACGCAGCAGTTGCAGCAGATCTGCGAGAAGTGGGGCGGCTCGCACGAGGAGATGCACGCGTTCGCCCGCGCGTCGGCGCTCGGCGCTCCCGGCGGCACGCTGCTCGGCCGGCTGGTGCCGGACGCGCACATCGAGCAGTGGCTGTCGCTCGACTCGGGGCCGGACGCCGCGTACATGTGCCGGCCGGAGGTGGTGGAGTCGCTGCGCGAGGCGGCGGACCGCTCGTACCGGCACCCGGACTTCGTCGCTGCGGGCCCCGGGCTGGGGCTGCTGAACAGTTTCGCGATGGCGTTCTCGCTGGCCGGGGACGCGGGTGGCGCCCGGGAGTGCTTCCAGGCGACGGAGGGGCGCGTCACGGAGTCCCCGTGGGACTACCTCAACGGCTCCGATCCTGTCGCGGCCTACCGCAAGCACCGCTCGTCCGCCGGGCGCTGACCAGGGCGCGCGCGTACCGAGCGCCCTCCCCTCACTCCTCTTCCGACCGTCTTCCCGCCCGCTCCGTTCGCCGGCTCGGGCGCGCACACCGAAAGACTCCGCCGGGTGTCCCCTTCAGAGACCGCCCACACGTTCCAGGTCGACTTGCGCGGCCTGGTCGACCTGCTCTCCCACCACCTCTATTCGAGCCCCCGCGTCTACCTGCGCGAGCTGCTGCAGAACGCCGTGGACGCCATCACCGCCCGGCAGGCCGTGACCCCCGGCGCGCCCGGCTCCATCACGGTGCGCACGGGTGACACCCTGACCGTCACCGACACCGGCATCGGCCTGACCGAGGCCGACGTGCACCGGTTTCTCGCCACCATCGGGCGCAGCTCGAAGCGGACCGCCGACGGCGCGCTGGACGGCGCCGGGCTCGACGCCGCGCGCGGCGAGTTCATCGGCCAGTTCGGCATCGGACTGCTCGCCTGCTTCGTCGTCGCCGACGAGATCACCGTGCTCAGCCGGACCGCGACCGACCCGTCGGCCCCGGCCGTCGAGTGGATCGGCCACTCCGACGGCCGGTACACGATCCGTACGCTGCCCGCCTCGGCGGTGCCGGAGCCGGGCACGACCGTCCGGCTCACGCCGCGCGCCGACAACGCGGAATGGACGAGCCCGGAACAGGTCGTCTCGCTGGCCCGGCACTACGGCGGTCTGCTGCGCCACGAGGTCACGGTCGTCGGCCCGCGCGGCGAGGCCCACCGGGTCAACGAGGCGCCCCCGTGGGAGCAGTCGCACCGGTCCCCGCTGGCCCGGCGCGAGGCGCTGACCGCGTACTGCCGGAACCTGTTCGACTTCACCCCGCTCGACACGATCGAGCTCGACCTGCCGGCGGCCGGCCTGCGCGGCGTGGCCTACGTCCTTCCCACCGCCGTGAGCCCGGCGCAGCGCGCGGGGCACCGGGTGCACCTGAAGGGCATGCTGCTCACCGACCAGGCGCCGGAGCTGCTGCCGGAGTGGGCGTTCTTCGTGCGCTGTGTGGTCGACACGACGAGCCTGCGGCCGACCGCGTCGCGGGAGGCGCTGTACGAGGACGGCACGCTGTCCGCCGTACGGGACGCCCTGGGCGACCGGATCCGTGACTGGCTCACCGGGCTCGCCGCCAGCAACCCGTCGCTGCTGCACCGGTTCATCGACACGCACCACCTCGCGGTCAAGGCGCTCGCCCGCTACGACGACGAGCTGCTGCGCATCGTGCTGCCCTGGCTGCCGTTCGAGACCACCGACGGCAACGTCACGCTGGAGGAGTTCGCGCGGACGCATCCGACGCTGCTGGTCACCCGGAGCGTCGAGGAGTTCCGCCAGGTCGCCCCGATCGCCTCGGCCGCCGGCCTGGGCGTCGTCAACGGCGGCTACACGTACGACCGGGATCTCGTGCACCGGCTCCCGGAGATCCGCCCCGGCACGGCCGTCACGGACCTCGACCCGGCCACGGTCACCGCCCATCTCGACGCCGTGGACCCGACCGCCGAGCTGCGTGCGGCGGCCTTCCTCGGCGTCGCGCGCGAGACGATCGGCGTGCACGACTGCGACGTCGTGCTGCGCGACTTCCAGCCCGTCACCGCGCCCGCGCTGCTCCTCGACAACCGGGACGCGCGCCACGAGCGGACCAGGTCCGGCCTCGCCGCCGACAGCGACGGCCTGTGGGCGGACATCCTCGGTTCGCTGCGGCAGGAGACACCGCGCGCCCAACTCGTCCTGAACCACCTCAACCCGCTGGTCCGCCAGGCGATCACGATCACCGAGCGCGGCCTGGCGGTCACCACCGCCGAGGCCCTCTACGGCCAGGCGCTGCTGCTCAGCCGCCGCCCGCTCCGGGCGAGCGAGAGCGCGCTCCTCAACCGGGCCTTCATCGGCCTGCTCACCCACGCCATGCACCACCCGGGCACGGCCACGCCAGACTCCGAGCCCCGGAAGGACATCTGATGCTGGACACCCCCGAGGCCGTGGTCGAGGCGCTCCGCGAGAACCACGACCGTCCGCACGGCCTGCCGCGCACCATCACCGCCGAGGAGCTCGTCGAGGCGGCCGAGCAGTTCGAGAAGCCCGACGTCCTGGTCACGGCCCTGCTGGAGCTGATGACGGCGTACGAGTTCACCGGCGAGCACCGCAAGTCGCCCGTCGTCTTCGCGCGGCTGCTGAAGCTGTGGGACACCGCTGCCGAGTCGTTCAGCGAGTGGGAGGCCCACCAGGTCTTCTGGCGCTTCAAGTGGGTGACGACGTCCCTGCTGCAGGTGCCGGAGGTGCCGCTGGCCACGGTCGACGGCTGGATCGACCGGATGCGCGAGCGGTACGAGGCTGCCGAGCACGGCATGCAGCCGGTGGCGGCGATGCGCTACCACGTCGCGGCGCACACCGGCACCGGCGTCGTCGAGGCCCACGAGCTGTGGGCGACCCGGCCCCGTACGGAGCTGAGCGACTGCGAGGCGTGCGAGACCCGGCACCTCGCCGTCCACCGGGCGACGTCGGGTGACGACGCCGGCGCATTGGAGGAGTGGCGGCCGGTCCTCGAAGGGGCCATGAGCTGCACCGAGGAGCCGCAGATGAGCCAGGCGCGGGCGCTGCTCCCGCTGCTGCGCACCGGCCGCACGGACGAGGCCCGCTCGCACCATCTCACCGGCTACCGCCGGGTCCGTGGCAACACCGGCATGCAGGACGAGGTCGGTCTGCACCTGGAATTCTGCGCGCTCTCGCGCAACGAGGGCCGGGGTCTGGAGATCCTGGCCGAGAACCGGCCGCTGTTCGAGACGACCGGCGCGCCGCTGGCGCGGCTGGGCTTCCTCACCGGCGCCGAGGTGCTGCTCGCCCGCCTCGTCGAGGACGGACACGCCGACACCGCCGTCGCCGGGCCGCCCGGACGGAACTGGACCGCGGGCGAACTCCTGGCCCATGTCCGCTCCGAGGCGGACCCGCTGAGCGCCGCGTTCGACGCGCGCAACGGCACCTCGGCCGTCGGCGACGAGCGCCGGAGCCGTCTCGCGCGGCGCCCGCTCCTGGACGAGCCGCTGCCGCTGGGACTGCGCACGTCGGTCACCCGCGCGGCGGCGGGTGTGCCGGCCGCGCTCCCGGCGCCCGCCGCGGGACCCGCCGTTCCCGAGGACTTCGTCGCCCTGGTGCGCGAGGCGCGGCGGATGGCGAACGAGGGGCACCCCGGGGACACGCGGCTCTGGACCCGTATCGCCGAGCGTCTGGCCGACGGCAGCGCCACGCACGACGATCGTCTCGGACCGGAGGACCTGCTGCGGGCCGAGCTCGCCGAGCAGCGTGCCTTCCAGCTCTCGCAGAAGGGGCGTGACGCGGAGAGCATCACCGAACTGACTCAGGCCGCCGAGCTGTTCGGGCGTCTGGGCATGCCGTGGCACGCGCTGTCCGCACGGTCGCGCGCGGTCGCCTGGTCGACCAGGCCCGGTGACGGCGACGCGGACGGGGCCTCGGCCGGGAACGCCGACGACGACGCGTCGCTGGACCCCGACGCGATCCGGGCCGATGTCGACGAGGTGCTGCGCGAGGCGGAGCGCCTGAAGGCCGAGGCCCCGCTCACGGGCGAGAACCCCGGGGAGGGCGAGGCCGCGGCGGGGGTCGACGTGGCGGTGGAGCGGGTGCTCGCCCATCTCGGCGTGCTGTACTCCTGTACGTTCGCCGCCTACCAGGAGCTGCTGCGGCAGGAGCCGGAGCCCGCCGACTCCGCCGTCGCGTGGTTCGAGGCGTCCGCCCGTACGCTGCACACCGAGGCGGAGCGGCTGTCCGTCCCCCACCAGGTCGCGAACGCACGGCAGTTCGTCGCGGACGTGGCGGGCCGGCGCGGTGACCTCGCCCTCGCCGAGTCGCAGCTGCGCGCAGCCCTGAAGGACATCGAAGCGTCCGAACGGCCCTGGCGCGGTTCGCGTCCGCGCGCGCTGCTGGCGCAGATCCTGATCCCGAACCAGGGGCACGCGGAGGCGACGGAGCTGCTGCACCGGGCTATCGCCGACGCGGTCCGCTACGACGACGCGGACTTCCCGATGGCGCCGACGTACGCGCTGCTCGGCCACGCCGCCTCGCATCTCGGCGACTTCGCCGGTGCCGTGCGCCACCTCTCCGAGGGGGCCGCGCGGTACGACCAGGAGGAGGCGCACAACGAGGCCGCCGACCTGCGGCTCCAGCTGGCGGACGTGCTGGCGCGGACCGGGCAGCAGGCCGACGCCGTCGCCGTGCTGGAGTCCGTGCTCTCCGACGAGGCCGCCGGTTCGCTGCACGAGCGGCTGGCCGCGCAGGCACGGCTGACGCTGGCGCGCGGGCTGCGGGAGCTGGAGGAGTACCTGGCCTCGGCCGAGGAGTTCCTGCGGCTGGCGGACACGGTGGCCGCGTGGGAGGAGGACCGCGAGATCCACACGCTGGTCGCGGTCGAGTCGGCGACCACGCTGGCCATGGCCGACCGCTGGGACGCCGCGGGCACGGCGTACGAGCGGGCTCTCGCGGCGCACGCGGAGGCGCCGAACCCGGGTCTGATCACCCAGATGATGTGCGAGTTCGCCCGCCTCACCATGCTGTCCCGGGGCCCCGACGGTCTGGAGACGGCACTGGACCACCTGAAGCAGGCCGACGCGGTGCGTGCCGCCGTGCCGGAAGGCACGGAGGACTTCGTCCCCTGGTACGAGAGCGGTTCGGTGCACTACCGGCGCGCCCGCGTCCTGGCGGAGGCCGAGCGCTTCCCGGAGGCCCTGGCCGAGGCGGAAGCCGCCATCGCCGCCCACGAGCAGGGCGGGGAGCAGGGCGAGATGCCGCGTGCGGAGGCCGTCCGGATCGCCGCCCTGATCGAGGGCAACGGTCTGGGCCGGTTCAAGGAGGCCATCGCCCGGCTGACGACCGCGGCGGCCCGCTGCCGGAAGGCGGACCTGTCCGAGGCGGCGCAGATACTCGACGCCCTGCGACAGGACTACATGGCGCGGTAGGAGGTCGGGGGCGTTCCTTTCGGCGACGGAGGGGAGGCCCCCTCATCTCGCGGTGACGAACGCGGTGTACGTGATGACGGCGGCGAGGGTCGCCGTCATCACGGCGACGGTCCGGGTGAGTTGGCGGATGCGGCGTTCGCTTCCGGTCCGGGTGGACCGGGCGCTGGGGATCGTGGCGGTGCCGCCGTCGTTCACGAGCGCGCGCAGGTGCTTTCGCAACTCGTCCAAATCGTCGGCGAGTTCGGGTACGGCCTCGATGACGGCGGAGCGTGCCCGGTGCAGCCGGTTCCTGGTGGCAGCGGTACTCGCCTCCGTCTCGGCGGCGGCCTGGGAGACGCTGAGCCCGAGGCCGTCGCAGAGCAGGGCGACGCGGCGGTACGGCGCCGGCAGGTCGAGCAGCGCGCGCAGCACCGGATCGGCCGGCGCGGGCTCCGCGCGGCGGAACGCGGGACGGAGCCGGTGCCACGGCGACAGCGCGTGGTCGTAGGCCCGGGCGCGCACCCAGCCGACCGGGTCGTTGTCGACGGCGACTTCGGGCCAGTGCTCCCAGGCGAGGTGAAAGGCGTGCTCGACGACCTCGAAGGCGAACCCTCGGCGCCCGGTGAGCAGGCGGATCTGATGGATCAGCCCGGGGGCTGCCCAGGCGTAGAGCGCGTCGAAGGCGTCCTCCGGGGTGAGGGCGGGGCGCGGGTCCGTCGCGCGCACGTCCTGCGCGGGGTCCTCGCTCACGGACTCCGAGGCGAGCGAGGCGTCGCGTGACTCCCTCGCGCGCTCGTCCGGGTGCGCCGTCGCGACGCTCCCCCGCCCGGGCGGGTTCCGCCTCCGTGGCGCCCGGACGGGGGTGCCGGGGCGGGCGGGGCCGGAGCCTGCCGGCCGGCGCCCGCGGAGGCCGGCGTGCGTGCGACCGGCCTCGGCGGGCGGCTGGGCGTCTCGGGCAGGGCGATCGGTGGTGCTGTGGCTCATCGGTCTGCGGGGCCGCTCCGGGTGGAAGAACGCATGGGCACATCTTGGGCGGTGCAGGAAGCTTTCACCTAATGCAGGGCCCACGCGCTCGACCTTGGCGGTTTCACCCCCGGCCATGACCGGGTTCCTTCCGCTCCTGCGCGGCCCCGCTCCGATTCGATCCGGCCGGCGTCCCCGCACGTCAGCCGGCGGCCGCTTCGGCGTTCGCGCGCTGGGTGATGAGAGTCAGCACGCGGCCCGCGACCGCGAGGTCCTCGGCCGGGATGTCGGCGTAGAGCCGTGCGGAGATCTTGGCGCTCTCGGCGGAGGTGCGCTCGTACAGGTCCCGTCCTGCATCAGTGAGCCGGACGCGGGTCGCGTCCGCCGGGTCCGCCTCCAGCACCTGGGTGGCCGTCAGTTCCTCGATGACGCCGCGTATGACCGCATCGGATTCCTTCAGGGAGCCGGTGACGTCGCCGACGAGCGCGTCGACGCCGATGGACTCGCCCGCGACCGCGACGGCCCGGAGCGTCACACTCTGGTGGAAGGTGACGCCGTAGCGGGTCAGCACGTCCTCCAGGAGGCCACGGCCGGCGTAGTGGGCGAGGGCGAGGACCCGGGCGTTGAGCGACGGCGCGGTGGCGTTGGCAGCGGCGGAGTTGATGGTGGTGGTCATGACTGCTCCTTCTCGTTCTCGGCGTGTGGATCAAGAGGCGCGTCGAGCAGGATCGCCAGCTCGCGGGTGAACTGCCGTGTGCGCGGGCTGCCCTGACCGCCGAGCGGCTCCAGCAGCTGGTCCAGCAGACCCTGGACCAGCGTGATGGCGCGGCCGGTGACGTCGGCGCCCTGCCCGGTGAGCGACAGCTGCATGGCGCGCGGGTCCTCCGGGTCCCGGGTGCGGGCGACGAGCCCGCCGGCCTCCAGGGCGCGGGCGAGCTTGGAGACGTACAACGGCTCCAGCCCGGTCTGGTCGGCGAGCGCGCGCTGGCTGGGCCGCAGCCCGGAGCGCCGCATGCCGTACAGCGACGCCAGCAGCGCGTACTGCGCATGGGTCAGGCCCAGGGGTCCGACCGCCCGGTCGACGGCGACCCGCCATTTCATCGACAGACGCCAGACCAGGAACCCGGCCGTGGCGCGCTCAGTAGCTGAACTCACGAGAGATACAGTACATGGCTATTATGTACATGGCTACTATTTCCTGGGGACGACGGGCAGTGAGGCCCGGGACCAACCGACGCCGTACTCACGTGAGTTGAGTAGCCGCGCGCAGGCGGGGGCCAGGCCGGGAGGCCGACGATGAGGGCAGCTTCCGTACCAGCCAGGAAAGGCCTCACGTGCTCAGTCGCCTCGCCGCCGCCCTCGTTCCCGTCGTGGGTCGGCTGACCGTCACCGCCGACATCCCGAGGCTGCCCGAGGGTGGCGCCGTGATCGTCGCGAACCACACCAGCCTCGCCGATCCGGCCGTGGTGCTCGCGGCGCTGCGCCGCATGGGCATCGAGCCTGTCGTCCTGTGCACCGCCGGTCTGTGGCGCGTCCCGCTGCTGGGCCGCGCCCTGACCCGCGAGGGGTACGTCCCCGTGCACCGGGGCACGGCCCACGCCGCCGACGCGCTGCGCGGGGCGGAGGCCGCTCTGCGCGCCGGCCGCCACGTCCTGGTGTACGGAGAGGGCCGCATCCCCGACCGCCCGGACTCGGCGGACGCCCCTCCGGAGCGGTTCCGCAGCGGGCCCGCCCGGTTGGCGGCCGCCGCCGGGGCCCCGCTGGTGCCGCTGGGGCAGGCCGGTGCTCGTCGCATCACGTCGGGAAGCACCGCCAAGCAGCTCGCCGGACTGCTGACCGCCCCGCTGCGCCGCCCTCGGCTGCACGTCCACATCGGGGCGCCGGCTCGGCTGCCCGTGGACACCGTCGCGGCGACCGACGTGTCCCGACGTGCCGTCACCGCGGCGTGGAGCACCGCGGCTCGGCGCCGCACGGCCACCCGGCCGGGCACGCGCGCGGCGTGCCCGGCCGAAAGCCCGACGGTCTACAGGTAGGGACGGGTGAGCAGCTCGATGGCGTGGCCGGAGGGGTCCTTGAAGTAGACCCCGCGACCCCCGTGTTCGTCGTTGATCTCACCGGGGCGGCGCATCTGCGGATCGGCCCAGTGCTCGACCCCGCCCTCGCGGAGCCGCTGGTACGCGCGGTCGAACAGCTCGTCGTCGACGAGGAACGCGTAGTGCTGCATCTGGACGTCCACCGGAGGCTCGGCGAACTGGAGCAGTACGCCGTCGGTGAGCTGGATGTTGGTGAAGGGGCCCCAGGACGGCGCTTCGGCGATCTCGAGAAGGTCGCGGAAGAAACGCGCGGACTCGTTGCGGTCCTTGGAGGCGATGATGGTGTGGTTGAACGTTGCTGGCATGCGGCTTTCCTCATTGTCGGCTCGTCACGGATGAAAGAGATTTCGTCGTGTACGAGCCCGGGGAGGTCCGCGTGTCCGACAGTCGGGGTGCTTCGTGCGCACCCGTCGTGCGATCAGCCCTCCACCGGATAGCCGTTCTGGGAGTGGCGCGAGGCCGGTCCGGTGTTCACATCCGGGACCCTACCCCGGCCGACCCCCGGTCGACAACGCGCAGCCTTCCACAGGGCAGCCTCGTCTGTTGTACTCCGAGTCATCTCCCGTAAACGGAACGCGTCTTGCCTTGGCTCACGTACCGACGACGGAAGGACGCTCATGCAGCGCAGGTCCCTCTCACTCATGGTCGCGGCCGCCACTGTGCTCGGGGCCGCCACGGCCGCGCCCGCGCCTCTCGCGGAGGCCGCGCCGACGCGCTCCTCGGCGGCGACGACCACCGGGACCACCACCGTGGCGCCCGGGGTGACACTCACCACGATGGCCCTCGGCGGCCAGGACGCCGACGACCGGTGGACCGTGCACGTCAACCTGCCGGTCGACCCCGCCGGTCCGCTCGCGACGGCGGCCATGGCGCTCGGTCCGCGGGCCACCGCCGACCGTGTCGCCGCGGCTCTGCGCGACAGCGGGTTCGCGCCGCGGGTCGAGGAGGTCCGGATCCCGGCGTACGCCGACCGGCGCGCCGGAACGCTCGGCTGGACGGTACGGATCGGCCGGTACGCCGACGCCGCCGACGCCACGGCCCTCCTGGCTCGCGTCAAGGCATCGGGATTCGCCGGCGGCACCCGCTACACGGCCCAGGACGGCACCGACTCCCGGGCCCCGCAGAAACTGCACGTCCTGCGGCTGGACTTCCGCACCTTCGACGGCACCCTCGAGACGAACTACGGCCCCGCGCTGAACGGTACGGAGAAGCTGACCGATCTGGTCGCGGGGACGGGTGCGCTCGCCGGCGTCAACGCCCAGTGGTTCTACAACAGCGCCCCGGGCGGCCTGTACGTGAAGGACGGCCGACTGCTCGGCTCCGCCACCCAGGGACGCGCGGGTCTGAAGCTGACGCGCGGCGGGCGCTCCGCCGGCATCGACACGTACACGGCGCACGTGACGCTCCGGGCCGGGACGGACAGCGTCGAGATCGACGGGGTGAACCGTGTGCCCGGCGAGATCTGGAACTGCGGCGGGGTCGGCGGCGACCTGCCGACCCAGAAGCCGCAGCACGACCTGAAGTGCACGGACAGCAGTGAGCTGGTGCGGTTCACGCCGGAGTGGGGCCGGACGCCCACGGGCGCGGGCACGGAGGCCGTGCTGGACGCGAACGGACTGGTGACCGCGGTCAACACCTCGCGCGGCGCGGGCGTTCCGGCCGGCGGGTCGACCGTTCAGGCGATCGGAGAGAGCGCCGACTGGCTGCTGCGGCACGCCGCGGTCGGCACGAAGCTCACCTTCGACGAGCGGGTCCTGGACGGCAGGGGCCGCAGGGTCCGGCTCACCCCGGACACGACGATCCTGCAGGTCGGCCCCACCCTGGTCCGGGACGGCAAGGTGTCGGTCAACGCCCGGCGGGACGGCATCATCCGCGAGGGGGCGGACCAGACCTTCACGTACAACTGGACCGTGCGGGCCAACCCGCGCTCGATGATCGGCGTGGACGACCGGGGCCGACTGCTCGTGGTCGTGGTCGACGGCCGCCAGGCGGGCTACAGCGAGGGTCTGAGCATCGCGGACGCCGCCCGGCTGATGCGGCGGCTGGGCGCGCGCGAGGCGATGAACCTCGACGGCGGCGGCTCCAGCGTGATGGCCACGGCCGCCTCGGGCATCGTCAACCGCCCCTCGGACGCGACGGGTCAGCGCTCGCTGGGCAACGTCCTGCTGGTCCGCCCGCGACCGGCTTCCTGACCGCGGCGGGCCCCGTGCGCCGGTACCGCGCGCGGGGGCGCCGCGGCGCGGAATCGGTTCAGACCCCTGCCCGGCGGGAGCGGCGGATCCGTTCGCCGATGAGGCCGGTGGACAGCAGGCCGGCCAGCAGGGACACGAGGGAGACGCCCGGTCCCGACGTCCAGTCGACGTCCGCCGCGTGGACGGCGAGGACGACGGCCGCGGCGACCGCCACCCCGGGGACGGCGATGAGCGCGGGCCGGACGCGGGCGAGGTCGTCCTCGGCGAGCGAGCCGAGGACGCCGACACCGAGGGCGAGGGCCCAGACACCGAGGCCCTGGGCGTCGGCGCGGCCGACGTTCCACGGGACGAAGTCCGACCAGTAGTCCGGCAGCAGGGCGAGTCCGGCGCCGATGCCGAGCCAGCCGGCGCCGAGCACGGCCAGGAACGGTTTCGTCCAGCCGGGCATCGGAGTCTCCGGGGCGGGTCGCGGCGCGGCCCGCCTGCGGTACTGCGCGAGGACGCAGCCCACGGCCGCGAGGGCGAGCGCCCCGAGCACGGCCACCCAGCCCAGGCTGAACAGGACGAGGAACAGCGGCCCGCCCTCGGCCGCCTGGAGCTCGCCGCCGTTGAGGACGCTCACGGTGAACAGGCCCACGAGGACGACGACCGTGGGGAGGACGAGGGTACGAACGTCTTCCCAGGCCCGTGCCCGGCCGACTGCGAACAGTCCGGGCGCCACCCCGACCATGGCCGCACCGACGAGCCCCGGGGTCAGCGCCTCCGGAGAGGTCCAGGCTCCGATCGCGTGCCCCGCGAGGCTGCCGATCGCCAGCAGGCCGCCGGTCAGGAGGGAGACGACCGCGACGACGGCGGACAACAGGGCTATTCCTGCCGTCAGTTCACGGCCACCGCCCTCGGCCGCGGCCGGCATCGGGCCGGGCTTCGGCGGCTCCGTCTCGTGTGTCTCGGTGCTCATCGTTCTCCGCTCCGTGTCGAGGTGTGTGCGGGTCAGATCCGGGCGAGGCCCGAGGTGGCGGTCTCGGAGGGCGGGGAGCCCGCCGCCAGGGCCTCCCTGCGGGCGACCTCGCGGGCGTACAGGACGCGCAGGCTGACGGCGGTGGTCGCGGCGAAGGCGAGCACTCCGGTGCCGATGCCGACGCCGGCCGAGAGCGCGGTCAGGCCGTCGAGGGCCATGAACCGCTCGAAGGACAGCGTCGCGGCCACCGAGAACGCCGGAGCCAGGCAGAGCGCGATCAGGTGCAGGCGCCACTCCTCGCGCGCCCACGGGCGGCCGCGCCGGCCCGCCAGCCTCTGACGGACCGCCATCACGACGTACGTCGCCGCGTACGGCAGCAGGAACGCGGCGAACAGCCGCCGCCCCTCGGCCCCGTACTCCCAGAACGCCCGGCCGATCCAGACGAGCGCCGCCACTCCCGCCAGGTGCGCGAGCGCGAGGACCGGCCAGGGTGCCCAGGTGGCGCGGGCCGCGTCGGACGGGTGCGAGGCACGCCGGTCCAGGGACCGCGAGGCGAGGAGCGCGCCGAAGACCACGACGGAGCCGAGGTGCATGATCGCGACCCGGTTGACCTCTTCCATCGACAGCCCGTCCGGCAGGATCCAGGGCAGCGCGCCCCACTCCAGGCGCAGCAGTGGTGCCGTCATCAGGTAGCCGTAGCAGAGCAGCATCCAGCGCTGGTGCACGTCGGGGAGGCGGCCGACGGCCGCGAGCACGCCGAACGTGACGCTGAGCACGGTGCCCACGAGGATCGTGGCGAGGACGAGCCAGAAGGACGCGCCGTCGAAGGCGTCGCGCGGTGCGGTCCGGGCGAGGTAGACGGCCGCTCCCGCCATCGACACGTACACCGTGACCGCGTACGCGACGCCCACGGCGCGGTGCAGCCGGATGCGCCGGCGGACCGCCGACAGCAGTTGGACCGGACCGAGCAGCATCAGCGCGCCGCCCAGTACCGAGTGCACGATCAGCGGGACGAGGCTGCGCCGGTACGGCTCGATCCGCGTGGCCAGGGCCTCTGCCACGTACCCCGGAGACACCGCCTTGCCGAGCAGCCACTCGCCGAACGCGGGGGCGCCCGGCCGCGCGTAGGGCCACAGTTCGGTCATCGCGATCGGCGCGTACCCGAGGCAGATCGCCACCACGGTCACGGTGGCCACGCGCCCCCATGCGACCCGCTTGAGTCGGTCCACGCGAACTCCCCCGCTCCGCTCCACCTCAATAGTCCTTTCTGGACTATCGAGAAGGTAGGGGTGTCCGCCGTCAGGGTCAACCGGTCGGTAACAAAGTGGGGTTGCGGGTGCTCAGGCCTCGGTGCGCCGCGTCCACTGCCAGAAATCCACCATCATCCGCTCATAGCGGATGCCGAACTCCAGGGCCCCGCGCTGACCCTCGGTGAGCAGTTCGCCGACGCTCTCCGCCAGGCTCTCGTACTCTGCGAGGGTGCGGCGGTGTTCCTCGAGCTGGACGGGGGCGAGCCGCTCCGGGTCGGCGCCGAACCAGAGCTTGAGGATGCCGCGTTCACGGGCCTCTACCGGTACGAAGGACGCGTCGCCGAGCCAGGCCGTCAGCTCCGCCCGGCCGGCGTCGGTCAGTTTCATCAGCCGCCGGTTCCGCCCGCCGGCCTGGCGGGCCTCGGACAGCAGACCGGCCTCGACGAGCCGATCGCACTGCGCGTACACCTGGGCGTGCGGCATGGACCAGAACGGCGCCACGGTCCGGGCGGCCTCCACCTTCACGTCGTACGGGGTCGCCTCACCGAGCTTGTCGACGATGCCGAGGACGAGGTACGAGGGTGTGGTCAACCGGACTTCTGCCATGCGGCCGACCGTATCGCGCCCTCGCCCCGGCCCGGACGGTCAGGTGTTCACGCGGCTGTTCTGGCCGTCCTGTCCGTCCGCGGACTCCTCGTTGAACCAGTAGTCGCCGGCCGCGAGGTAGCGGAAGGCGTGGCTGCTCTTGCGCGGCAGCGCGACCGTCACGGCGCGGGTCTCGTCCTCCCGCGTGCGCAGCGGGTGGGCGTGCGGGTCCCAGCCGTTGAAGTCGCCGACGACGCTGACGGGGCCGGGCGGGGTGTCGGCGGGCAGGACGAAGGTGATCTCGGTCCGGTTCTTGCGCTGCTTGCGTTCGAGCATGGCGGGGTTCTCCTGTCGGCATGGGGGTCGGCGGGGAGCGTGGGGCCCATCCTGCTCCCGTACCCCCGCCGGTCCGGGCGCCGACACGACCGACTTGCCCGTGTGAGTGACGCGCCGGCGCCCTCTCCCCTGCCCGCCGGGCTCACGCCTTGAGCACGTGCCAGGGGCGGGTGGCCCGTTCGGCGGGTGTGCCGTCGAGGACGCGGGCGGTGCGGGAGCCCGGGACGCGATCACGAAGACGTCAACCCTCGATGACGACAAGCCCACCGATCGGGGGGCACCACTCGCGCCGGGTGCGACACCGGAAGCGGTACGGGCGGCGGAGTCCGCGAGCCGCTGGGCGACAAGTGAGCGGCGACGAGGCGGAGTTCGAGACTCACGCCACTACCGGAGCGGCGGGTGCCGTCGTTGATCGCGAAAGATCTGTACGGTACCGTATACACGACCTGTACGGCACCGTATAGATGAGAGGTCGGACCGTGTCACGACGCGCAGCGACCGACTACACCGAGCAGCCCTGGCGCATCCACGCGCTCACCCGCGACTTCACTGTCGAGGACGTCTGGGCCTTCCGCACCCCCGGAGCCGGGCCGGGCGACTTCCCGGCGATGCTCGCCGCCATGCGGGCGGCCGGCGGCCCGGCGACACAGACCCTGCCCGTGAGATTCCTGTTCGCCGTGCGCTGGAAGCTCGGCGCGCTCCTCGGCTGGGACAAGGCCGCGGCGGGAGTCGGCAGGCGGGTCGACTCGCTCCGGGACCGCCTGCCCGACGATCTGCGCGCCGCGCCCCGCGGCCCGGACGACGAGAACATGCCGCTCAAGGCGGTCTACGAGCTCGACTCGGAGGCCGCGCGCGAGCTCGCGAACAAGACCGTGCACACGGTGATGCACCTCGGCTGGGTCCGGGGCGCCGACGGCGATCACGAGCTGCGGATGGCCGTGCTCGTCAAGCCCAACGGCCGCTTCGGTCGGTACTACATGGCCGCGATCGCCCCGTTCCGCTACCTCGTCGTCTATCCGGCCCTGACCAGGCAGTGGGAGCGCGCCTGGCTGGAGCACGGCCGTCAGGCTCGCGGCGCGGCCGGTGGCCCGGGCCGCTCATGACGCCGACCTGAAGACGCGCAGATCACGCACCTCGTACGACATCTCGTCCGTCGCCGGGTCCGGGACCGGGTGGTACCGCCCGGCACAGACGGAGAGGTTGACGATCAGGTAGGCGTGCCAGGACCGCCCGACGCCCCGCCCGTCGGAGAAGACCTCGACGTCGTCGACCCACCACACCACCGAGCGGGCGCCGAGCTTGACGCGCAGGCGCACCCAGCCACCGGGCCGGATACCGGGCGCGCGGTGGTAGTGGTATCCGCCGCGCACCCGGTTCGACAGCTCCAGCAGATCGGGGTTGTCCGGGTGGTACTCGAAGACGTCGACCTCCTGGCCGCCGTCCCGCCAGGTCCAGATCGCCGGCCAGGCGCCGGTCTCCTCCGGGAGTCTCACCCGCGCCTCCAGGACGTCCCCCGCGCGGACCTCGAACCCCTCGGCGCTGCCCTCCGTCGTCAGCAGCCCGGTGTCCCAGAGTCCGTCGCCGCGCCGCGTCGCCCGGAACGTGCCCGCGCGGCTGTACGTGGGGTCCGCGACGAGGTGGTCCAGCTTGTCGTCCCCCGGGTTGACCGGCCCACCGTCGGGATAGGCCCAGGAGCGGCCCGCGACCCACTGTTCCGGAGATGCGAAGTCGGCGGTGAAGACCGGCTCGTCGGCTGGAGGCCATGAAGACATCGGGCGTCTCCCCTGCTGTGCGAGGTGCATGTGTGCGGACTGCGGGTGTGCAAATCGAGTCCAGACGTCTCTGCCCGCAGAACGCGCCGCTACACGGCAATCGTCACAACGTGTCGTGAAGTCGTCACGCAGGGTTGAAACTCATGGCTGGAGCGGGGGCTCCTCCTGAGCCCAGGGGCGTTCCGTCTCCAGTTGGGTGGCGAGGGAGAGGAGGCGGGCCTCGCCGCCGAGCGGCGCGACGAACTGGACGCCCAGGGGCAGGCCCTGAGGGGTGCGGTAGCCGGGGACGGACATGGCGGGGCGGCCGGTCATGTTGGCGAGCTGGGTGAACGGGACCGTGGCGAGGTTGGTGAGGATGACCTGCTTCCACAGGCCGGTCCTCGCGAGCTGCCCGACGAGCCCGAGCCTCATCACCACCTGGCCCGCCGCCTTCACGAAGGCGGGCGTGTCGAGGGCGCCGATGCGGACCGGCGGTTCGGCGAGCGTGGGGGTGAGGAGCAGGTCGTAGCGCTCGTGGAAGGCGGTCAACGCGCGGGAGTGCTCGTTGCGCCGGTGGTTGGCCAGGTGGTACTCCGGCGCCCGCATCGAACGGCCGACGGCGGCGAGCAGCAGGGTGTCGGTCTCGAAGTCCTTGGCCCGTGCGCCCGCCGTCCGGCGCAACTCGCCGACGGTGGCGGCCGTGCCGGCGTACCACGCGGTGAGGAAGTCGAGCGTGAGCGCCTCGCCGTCCACCTCCGGCTCCGCCGGTTCGACGTCGTGGCCGAGCTTGGTCAGGAGCGCGACCATGTCCTCTACGGCGGCCACGGCCTCGGGCGCCACCGGTGTGCCGATGGGCGAGCGGGTGGTGAATCCGACGCGGAGCCGGCCGGGCGGCCGCTGGGCCAGTTCCGCGTACGAGGCCTCGGGGCGGGCGGCGAGGTAGGGGCCGCCGAGGTCGTCGCCGGTGGTGAGTACGTCGAGCATCGCGGCGGTGTCCCGGACGGTGCGCGAGAGCACGCCGTCGGTGGCCAGGCCCTGTTCGTACTCGGCGTACGCCGGGCCGGCGGGCACGACGCCGCGCCCCGGCTTGAGCCCGAACAGGTGGCAGCACGCCGCGGGGATGCGGATCGAACCGCCGCCGTCGTTGCCGCCCGCCACCGGGACGATCCCGGCCGCCACGGCGGCGGCGGAGCCGCCGGACGAGCCGCCGGGGGTGTGGTCGAGGTGCCACGGGTTGCGGGTGGGGCCGTCGACCTCGGGCTCGGTGATCGACTTGAGCCCGAACTCGGGGGTGTTGGTCTTGCCGAAGACGACCAGGCCGGCGTCCAGCCAGCGCCGTACGGCCTCGCTGTGCCGGGCGGGTATGTGGCGGCGGGCGGCGCGCGATCCGCTGCCGGTGGGCACGCCGGCGTAGTCCTGGAGCAGGTCCTTGATCAGGAACGGGACACCGGCGAACGGGCCGCCGAGTTCGCCGCCCGCCTGCTCGCGGGCGAGT
This sequence comes from Streptomyces sp. HUAS YS2, assembly GCF_033343995.1. Classification (NCBI taxonomy): domain Bacteria; kingdom Bacillati; phylum Actinomycetota; class Actinomycetes; order Kitasatosporales; family Streptomycetaceae; genus Streptomyces; species Streptomyces solicathayae. The sequence goes on from NZ_CP137573.1 coordinate 285,348, forward strand.
TCGTGCAGGGGCCGCACGATGGCGTTGAGACGTCCGTTCACTGCCTCCGCGCGCTCCACCGCGACGTCGAGCAGCTCCTGGGCCGACACCTCGCGCCGGGCGACCAGTTCGGCGAGCCCCACCGCGTCGAAGCGCCGGTACTCCTCGTAACGCATGGGGATCCCCAATCATCTAAAACTAGAGGGCGTAGTTTTGCGTTAGGCTAGCGACGGCCCGAGGGCCCGGACAAGAGCGATCGAGAACAGACCCAGAAACAGACCGAGCAACAGACCGAAAAAGCAGAACGAGAACAGGCATCCGGTGGCACGCCCCAGTACGCGACTGATCACCCGCGAGCGCATCATGACCACGGCGCTCCGGCTCGTCGACGAGCACGGCCCGGAGGCCCTCTCCGTCAGCCGCGTCGCGGCGGAACTCGGCGTGAAGGGACCCTCCCTCTACAACCACATCTCGGGACGTGGCGAACTGGTAGAAGGACTGCGGGAGTTGCTCACCGCCCGGATCGGCACGGGCCACGCCGAACTGCGGCCGTGGACGGTCGCGGCGGAGCGCTGGGCGCGCGCCTACCGCACGGTGTTCGCCGCCCATCCCCGCGTGGTGCCGCTGCTCACGGCCCAGCCGATCGGCTCGGCCGCGACGCTGGACGCGTACGAGCGCGCCTACGCCGTCCTGCGCGAGGCGGGCTGGCCGGATTCCGAAGTCCCGGCCGTCGTCCGGTCGATCGAGTACTTTGTGGTCGGTTCGGCGCTCGACCTGATCACCCTCGATCCCGAACAGGCGGAACTGGGCTTCGAGATCGGGCTGACCTCGTTGATCCGTGGTCTGGAGGAACGCCTCGCCGGGCACGTGGACGCCGACGACTGAGCAGAAGCCTCCTCTACGTGTGCGACGCCCCGTCCTCCAGCCGCTTCAGCGCCTGGGCCGCCTGGCCGGCCGCACGCTGCGCCGCCTTCGCCGCGCGTTCGGCCGCGCGGGCCTCGCCGGCGGTCCGCGTCGCCTCCGTACGGGCTTCGCGCTGCTCCTCGCGGGCCTCGCGCAGTTGTCCGTCGAGTGCGGTGACCCGGTCGGCCGCGGCAGTGGCACGGGCGTCGGCCTCGCGGTGCCGGGACTCGGCCTCGTGGAACTCCGCCTCGAGGCGGCGCGCCTCGGCCTCGGCGTCTCCCGCCGCCGCGCGGGCCTGCTCCAGACGCGCTTCGCGACGGGCGCGTGAGGCATCCGATGGTGTCGGCTCGGGCGGCGCCGACCGGGGCGTCGGCTTCGGTCGTTCCTTCGGCTCCGGTCGTTCCTTCGTTTTCGGCCCTTCCTTCGGGGCAGGGGCGGCCCGCGGCGGAACCGTGTCCGGCGTGATCGCGGTGAACCCGACCGTCGGCTCCGGCGACCGCACGAGCCTTCCCTGTACCCAGATCTCGGCGGCCTCGGGGTCGGCGAGGACGGTCCGCATGATGTGCCCGACCTCGTCCAGCGCCCGTCCACCGACGGGCTGCCCGGCCTGCTCCGCGAGCGCGGCCGCGTCGCGTACCAGTACGGCGATGACGTGGTTCTGCTGGCGGCTCAGCCCTCGCAGCTGGGCCGGGTCGAGGGTCCGGTGGGCCTCGCGGAGCGCCCGGCCGAGTGCCAGGAGCTGTTCCGCCTCGGCGGGCCGCGTCCGTACGAGCAGGTTCGAGGCCCACGCGGGCAGGGTCGGCCGGCGCAGGGCGGCGATCCGTCTGGCGCCGACGGAGTCCTTGGCCTGGCGGGCCTGCGCGACGTACGCGTCCCGGGCGGCGGTGAAGTCCGACGGCTTCAGCCGGTACAGATCATCGATGACCTCGTCGACATCCACTCCCCCACTCTCCTGCCCAGGGCCGCACCTCGCCCGTCCGGTCGCACGGACGCCGCGTCCCTGTGCGCCGTTCGATGGATTTCGGCCGGGGCGGAGGCGGGGGTGCGGCGGGTGCGGGGCAGGCGTCGGGTGGAGTGCCGCGCGTGCGGAGGGCGGTCGGTGACGTGGCGGGTGGTGCCGGGGTGACGACGGCGGTCGGGCGGTGAGTACGGAGTCCGGGCTCGATCCCGCCGTGTTCGACGACACGGTCGCGGCGGTCGCGCTGCTCGCCGGGCCCGGGGACCGGTTGATCTACACGAACTCGGCGTTCACCCGGATGTTCGGCCCGCGGCCCATCGGCGCGCCGGTGCTCGAGGCGTTCCCGGATCCCGACGCATGGCGGTTCCTCTCCGTCGTGGCGGACGTACGGGCCACCGGGCACGCCCGGCAGGTCGCCGGGGCGCGCGAGCCGGATCCGGGGGCCGCGGAGCAGGCCCGGTACTTCGTGTACTCGTGCAGTCCCGTCGTCACCCGGGAGGGCGCGGGGTTCCTGCTCGTGGCGATGGACACCAGCGCCGAGACGTGCACGCTCCAGCGGTACGAGGCGCTGGTCTCGGCCGTGTCGCAGATGGTCTGGGTGATGCGCACCGACGGAACGATGGAGGAACTCGTCCCCGGCTGGGAGAAGCTCACCGGAATCCCCTGGCGCCCGCACGCCGACGAGGGCTGGTACACGCACATCCACCCGCGCGACCGCGAGCGGCTGAGGGCGGCCTGGCAGGCCGCCGCCGTGGACGGCCCGCCCGATGTCTTCCAGTGCACCTTCCGCGTGCGCGCGGCGGACGGCTCGTACCGGCACATGGCCACGCGCGGGGTGCCCGTGCTGCGTGACGGCCGGGTCGCGGAGTGGATCGCGGCGACCGCGGACATCGAGGACACCTGGGGCGCCCGGTTGCGCGAGCGGCTGCTCGCGCAGGTGGCGGCCGTGTCCGGGCCGAGTCTGGACGAGGCGTTCGCCGAGGTGGTGAAGGTCGTCGTGCCCGAACTCACCGACGCCTGCCTGATCCTGCTGCTGTCCAGCGAGGAGTGGCCGCTGCCCGAGCGCGCCCGGGTCACCGCGCGCCGGGTCGCCTCCGCGACCCGGCCCGGTCTGCCCGCACCGCCGGCGCTGCGCGGGCAGCGGGTGACGTTGTCCGCCGCCGTACGGGACATCCTGGAGAGCCGTACGCCGCACACGTTCCAGTTCCCCGCGGGCGGTCCGGTCCCGCCGGACCTCGTCCCGGTGGTGACCGAGCGGTGGCTCGTCGCGTCGGGGGCGACGAGTCTGACGCTGATCCCCCTGGTCGTCGATGACATCGTGCTCGGATACGCCGCCACCAGCAGCAACGGCGACACGCCCGTTCCGGGGGCCGCCGAGACCGAGTTGCTGCGGGACGTGCTGCGGCACGCGCAGCGGCCGATCCGCCAGGCCCTCGACCTCCAGCAGGCCCGCCGCACCGCGCTCGGACTGCAGCGCGCCCACCTCACCTGCCCGCCCACCGTCCCGGGGGCGGATCTGACCGCCTGCTACGCGCCGGCCAGTTCCGCGGACGAGATCGGCGGCGACTGGTACGACGCGTACCCACTCCCCGACGGCACGCTGGCCCTCGACATCGGTGACGTCGCCGGCCACGACCTGACCGCCGCCACCGCCATGGGGCAGATGCGCAGCATGCTGCGCGCGCTGGCCTACAGCGGCGGCCCGGGTTCGGGTCCGGCGCAGGTACTCGCCCGGCTGGACGAGGTCGCCGAGGGCCTGGACGCGGCGCCGTTCACCACCGCCGTGCACGCCCGCCTGAACCGGCGGGACGACGGCCGATGGCTGCTGGTCTGGTCGAACGCCGGTCACCCGCCGCCGCTGCTGATTCCCGCGCACGGCGACCCGTATTTCCTCACCGGCTCGGGCGAGGATCCGCCGTTGTGCGTCGTCCCCGGCTTCGCCCGTACCGCCCACACGCATCTGCTGGAGCCGGGCGACGCTCTCCTGCTCCACACCGACGGACTCATCGAGACGCCGATCGCCTCGCTCGACGACGGGCAACGTCGCCTGGCCGCGCAGGCGGCACGCCACCGCGGTGAACCCCTGCCCGAACTCCTGGAACGTCTCCAGGAGATCTCGGACCACCGCGACGACACCGCCATGATCGTCTTCCGCGCTCGACGAAGCCGGTGAACTACGGCGGGCCGCCGCCCGCGAACAGTGTGCCCAGTGCCGTGCGCCGGTGGGTGACCGAGCGGCCCGTGCGGGTCGTCGTCGCCAGGCCCGCCGATCTGAGCGCCGTCGCGGTGGACGAGGCCGTCGCGTCGCTGACGTCGAGGGCGCGGGCCAGCGATGTCGTGGTGTGGGGCTCGGCGAGGAGACGCAGGGCGTCGAGCCGGGTGCGACCGAGGACGGCGGCCAGCGCCTCCGCGGTATCGGCCGGGCGCCCCGCGGCGGGCGGCAGCCCGGGGCCGGCCGGGTACGTCAGTACTGCGGGACGGCCCGGAACGTCCTGGAGAAGCGGGCCCGCCGGGTGGTGGAAGGTCGGCAGCAGTATCAGGCCGCGCCCGTCGAGATGGACGTCGCGGGCCGGAGCCACTCCGGGCCATTCCCAGACCCCGTCGTGGAGGCGGGTGCCCGGGGCCAGGCCGGTCAGCGTGGCAGCCACGCCGTGCTCGGCCACGCCCAGGGCGTAGCGGGTGAACTCGTCACGGTGGAGATCCTGCACGACGGACCAGACCGGGGCGAGGACCGCCTCGTACGCGGCCTGCTGAGCGCGGCGCAGGGTGCGCCAGGACGCCTCGTCGCCCGCGTGCAGGCCGCGGATCCAGCGGGGCGGGAGCACTGCCCCATGGACCCGCTCCAGTTCGGAGCGGACGATGCCGGGGTCGGTGGTGCGGATCTGTTCGAATCCGTCGGACAGGGTGTCGCCGAGAACGTCGAGGAAGGACGGCGGCCGGCCCGCCGGAACCAGGTCGGCGAGCGGGTCGGCCGCGGCCGGAAGCGAGCGCAGCACGCGGCCGCGCCACGTCGCGAGCAGCGGAACGCCCCGCGGCGCCACGGCCGTCGCCAGGGCGGCATGCAGTTCCTGGAGCGGCGCCGGGCGGGGTACGAAGCGGATCCGCGCGAAGTCCTCCGCGGTGAAACGGATGCGCAGCACCGCCACGACTCACAACTCCCCACCCCGGGCCACCCTTTCGACCAGGGCCTAAAGCTTCGCTCCGTGACGGCCCCCGCCCCGACGATGTTCGCATGCCTACTCGACGAACCCTTCTGAAGGGCACCCTGTTCGGGAGTGCCGCCGCCCTGCTGCCCACGCCCGCGTCCGCCTCCGACGGCGGCCCGCTCCTCTGCCTGCCGGCGCCCTCGGGCCCGTACCCCGTCGGCCTGCGGAAGGTCCATCTGACGGACCCGTCCCGTCCCGATCCGTGGGTGGGCGGCGTGCGGGAGTTGATGCTGACCGTCCTTTACCCGGCTCGATCGGTGCGCGGCTTCTCCCGGGCGCCGCAGCTCACCCCGGGCGAGGCCAAGGAGTTCGCCGACCTCGCTCCGCTCATGCGCCAGGGGCTGCCCGAGCCGGGTGCCGTGGACTGGGGGGCGGTCCTCACCCACGGGCACGTGGGAGCACCGCCGTTGCCCGGGCGGCGACCGGTGCTCGTGTACTCACCGGGTGGCGGCGACTCCCGCACGCTCGGCACCAGTCTCGCCGAGGATCTGGCGAGCCACGGCCGGGTGGTCGTGCTCGTCGACCATCCCGGTGACGCCTCGCAGGTGGAGCTGCCGACCGGGATGCGGACGACCGTCCTGTTCGGGCCGCCGGACCCGGCGACCTTCCGCACGATGGTGGACACGCGGATCGCGGACCTGCGCTTCGTCCTGGACCGGCTGAGCGGCCTCCCGCTCGCCCCGGTCATGGACCTGGGGCGGATCGGGCTGTACGGACACTCCGCAGGGGGAACGGCGGTGGTGTACGCGGCCCGGGGCGACCGCCGGGTCGACGCCGTGGCGAACCTGGAGGGCTATCTCGACCTGTACCCGGCCACCGGCCTCGGCCGACCGCTGCTGCTGTGCCGCACCGACGGATTCGAGGGCGCCCCGCGCATCGAGTCCTCCTGGGCCGACCTGCCCGGCAGCCGCGCGCTCCTCACCGACGCGAACCACTGGTCGTTCACCGACCTCGGCCCGCTCGTCGCCCAGCTCCGGACCCACGGTCTCGTGACAGCGACCGCACGGACCGCGCTCATCGGCGACGGGGACCCGGCGGTGACGCTCGCCGCGGTACGGCGCCGGGTCGGGACCTTCTTCGCCCGGCATCTCTCGTAGGCCACGGCCACGGCCACCCGGGGAGCGGGGCCGCGAAACCGCGTGGCCATGGGGCCGGGGCGCCGGTAATGTCGCCGCTTCCGGCCGGCCGCACCACGTGGCCGGCCCCGACCCGAGAGCGATGCGCGATGACCGGCCTGCGACCGACGACGACGCTGTGGCGCCCCACCGGCCCAGAGGAGCTGAGGCTCGTCGAGGAGCTGGACTGGCGTGCCTGGCCTCCGCGGCTGCCGGAGCAGCCGATCTTCTACCCGGTGCTGAACGAGGACTACGCGATCAGGATCGCGCGGGACTGGAACGTGAAGCACAGCGGAGTGGGCTTCGTGACCCGGTTCGAGGTCGAGACGGAGTTCCTGAGCCGGTACCCCGTCCAGCAGGCCGGCGGACAGACGATCCTGGAGCTGTGGGTACCGGCCGATGAGCTGGACCTGTTCAACGCCCATATCGTGGGGAAGATCGAGGTCGTGCGCGAATTCCGCTGAGCGCGGGCCTCCGGCGGATCGTACGAAGCAAGGAGCAACTGTGGATGAGGACACCTGGCTGGAGCGGCACGGCCTGCACCCCGAGGGACCGGCCCTCGACGAGGTGCGTGCGCTGCTGTCCGAGCAGACCGGTCGGGAGCGGCAGTCGCAGGGGCTCGGCAACACGATCCTGATGAGGCTGTGCTGCGTGCAGCTGTTCAACGGTGCGGCGCTCGACGACGTCCTGCTGATCTGGCGCGCTAAGACCGCGAGCTGGGACGCGAGCATCTCGATCGACGTCCAGCTGCTGTGCGGCGCCGGGCTCGCCGCGAGCAAGGAGTACCTGGCCGGTCTGCGGACCGAGGAGGCCGAGGCGGCCCTGCGGAGAATCGTCGCCGCCGAACAGGGCGGCGAATTCGAGGACTTCACCCCGGCCGCGTGGTCCGCCGCGGACTACATGTGAGGCCTGCGGCTGTGCGTAACCGTGCTCCGGGACCGGGCGCCGCGTCGGTGGCCGAGCTTCAGATCGACCATCTGCGGGGCGTCGAGGACGGCGAGGCGCGCGTCGTCGTGCGCTGTCTCCGAGGGCCGGTCCGGCGCGGCGCGCGCTTCGTCCGCATCGTGGGGCTGTCGGCGCCGGTCGACCTGGAGCTGACCGGGATCCTTCTCTACGGGCGCCCGTCCGACGAACTCCCCACCGCGTACACGGCGCTCGTCACCCTCAGCGGGACCGGCACGCACCTGCTCGCGGCCGGGGACAGGGCCAACGGATGGCAGATCCTGCAAGGTGCCGACGCTGCGGTCTGACGGCACAGCACGTTGAGGAGGCTTGCACGACGCCCGTGAGCGCGGGCCGAGCAGGTGGCCGCGAACGGCAGGCCGGCGGCCGGCGTCGGATACGGGACGCAGGCGGCGAGGCTCCCGGACCGACACCTCTCTCGCCGAGTTTGACGGTCGGGCCCGTCCGTGCCCCCGCCCCACCTCTGACCGGCGGATCTTCCCCTTTAGGCCCATGGTCCGGCGCCCGGCGATGGTTCATGCTGAGGACGGCTCGGGGGAGCGGGGAATTCCTCTTGTGCCGGTCCGGCACGGGGGGCCGGACCGGCACAGAGATGCTCTCCGCGGTGTCCGGCCGGTCAGAGTGCCCAGGCGCGGGCCAGGGCGACCCGGTTGGCGCAGCCGGACTTCCGGCGGACCGCCGCGAGATGCTTCTTCACGGTCCCGGTGTCGACCACCATGCGACGGGCGATCTGCTCGTCCGTCAGCCCTTCGGCGAGCAGCGTCACCGCCTCCGTCTCGCGCGGCGTGAGCAGGTCGGCCCAGCGCGGGCGGGCCGCGAGCAGGCCCGCCGCGACGCGGGCGACCGCCGGACCGAGCAGGCCCAGAAGGGCGACCTCGCGCGGACCGAAAGCACGCTCGCTCGGGTCGAAGAGGGCGATCCCCAGCTGCGCACCGCCGTCGGGCGCCGACCAGGACTTGGCCATCACCGCGCCGATGCCGTACGGCCGCAGGAAGTCGTCCACGAACGGCCGCCGTTCCTCGTCGACGAGGTGGGCGACGTCGAGCAGGGTCAGCGGCGGAGCGGGGACGTCGCGCCGTGCGGCGGCGCCCGCGGCGACGGCGATGGGGTCGAGGCGGTGGAACCGCTCGCGGTACGGCTCCATGGCGGGCACGGCGATGCCGGACGACTGGGCCGAGGTGTCCTGGAAGAGCCGGGGCCGGGTGTCACCGGTCAGGACGGCGGCGTGGCGGAAGTCCAGGCGGGCCGCGAGCGACTCGGTGAGCAGCCCACCGAGCTCCGGCAGCGTGCGCGCGGAGTGGATGTCGGCGACGACGGCGAGGAGCCGTTCGACGTCCGGCAGGGGCAGCTGATCCACGCGGTCCTCCAGGGACTGGCCTGCGGGGGGTACCTCCGCGCGTGATCGTACGGTGACCTCCGGTACGGCGCCTCCCCTGCCTCCGGTTCTGCCGCTCCCGGACCGGGACGGCGCCTTCAGGTGGTGTGGCCGGGCGGTCCGGATCCGAGCGTCAGCTCGAGGCCCGGACAACCAGCTCCGTCGGCAGCACCCGTCGCGGCTGCTCCGTGCCCGCCTCCGCGATCTCCCGGAGCAGCAGCCGTGCCATGGTGCGGCCCATCTCCTCGATGGGCTGGCGGACGCTGGTGAGAGGCGGGTCCATCAGGCGGGCCACCGCCGAGTCGTCGACGCCCACGAGGGCCACGTCCTCGGGGACCCGGCGGCCCGCCTCGCGCAGGGCGGCGCGCGCCCCGGCCGCCATCACGTCCGAGGCGGCGAAGACCGCGTCCAGGTCCGGGCGTCGGTCGAGGAGTTCGCGCATCGCGCGCCGGCCCCCCTCCTCGGTGAAGTCCCCGGTGGCCACCAGGGCGTCGTCGGCGGCGAGCCCGGCAGCGGCGAGCCCGGCGCGGTATCCGTCGAGCCGGGCGCGGGCGACGTACATGTCCAACGGGCCGGTGATGGTGGCGATGGCGCGGCGTCCCCGGCCGGCGAGGTGGTCGGTGGCGGCCCGGCCGGCTCCGGTGTTGTCGGAGTCGACGTACGTGACGGCCTCGTCCTCCGACCGGCGGCCGTTGAGCACGACCGGCAGGCCCAGTTCGCGTACGAGATCGGGCAGCGGGTCGTCGGCGTGCACCGAGGCCAGCAGGACGCCGTCCACCCGCTGGGCCGCCACGTACTGCTCGAATCGCCGCCGCTCCTGCTCGGAGCGGACCAGGGTGAGCAGCAACTGCTTGTCCGCCTCGGCGAGTTCGGCGCTCACGCCGCGGATGATGTCCAGGAAGTACGGTTCGGCGAAGAGTCTTGCCTCGGTCTCGGGGATCACCAGCGCGATGGCGTCGGTGCGGCTGCCGGCCAGGGCGCGCGCCGCCTGGTTGGGGACGTAGCCGAGCTCGGCGATGGCGCGGTCGACGGCCTCTCTGGCCTGGTCGCTGACCCGGGGCGAGCCGTTGATGACCCGGGACACGGTGCCCCGCCCGACCCCGGCCCGGGCCGCGACCTCTTCCAGGGTGGGCCTGCCGCTCTGCCGTCCGCTCAAGGCTCTCGCTCTCCCCTCGTCGTACGTCCTCCGTCGCGCACCTCGTGCTCCGCGCCGGTCAGAGAACCATAGAACCCGACGAGCAGTGGGAGCGCTCCCACACTAATCCATTCCACGGCGCGGAACCACGCCGAAGCGTTCAAGGAATGACGGGTCGACACCAAGGGGCGACCACAAGAGCACGCGCCAAGGCCCCTCGTAACGAATGCGCGTTCACGTCTTGACACCCGCACGCGGCAAGCAGCAACCTTCCGGCAAGCCCCGTGGGAGCGCTCCCATGCACACCGCCCCTGGACGAGGAGAGTGGAATGCGCACTTCCAGCAGCAGACGCGGACGGCCCCGCACCGCCGCCGCGACGATCAGCACTGCAACCGCCATCGCCGTCGGAGCCGTCCTGCTCACCGGCTGCGGCAGCGGTGACGACGACAAGGCCGCCGGCGACGGGAAGATCACGCTGCGGGTCGGGACCTTCGGCTCGTTCGGGTACGACGACAAGACCGGCGCCAAGCTCTACGCCGAGTACGAGAAGCTGCACCCGAACATCGAGATCGTCGAGTCCAACGTCGCCGACGGACAGAAGTACTGGGACACGCTGAAGCTGCGCCTCTCCCGCAACAGCGGCCTCGCCGACATCCAGGCCCTCGAGGTCGGCTACATCGCCGAGGCCACCGGCCCCGCACTGGCCGGCAAGTGGGTCGACCTGGGCAAGGCCGGCGGCGCGGACCTGGGCGCGTTCCTCGACTGGAAGGTCAAGCAGGCCACGACGGCCGACGGCAAGGTCATCGGCCTCGGCACGGACATCGGCCCGATGGCGATCTGCTACAACAAGGACCTCTTCGCCCAGGCGAAGCTGCCGACCGACCGGGCCGAGGTGGCGAAGCTCTGGGCGGGCGACTGGGCCAGGTTCGTCGAGGCGGGCCGGACGTACAAGAAGAACGCCCCGGCGGGCACCGCGTTCCACGACTCCGCGAGCGGGCTGTTCAACGCGGTGCTCGCGGGCAACGCCGTCCAGTACGCGGACGCGAGCGGCAAGCTCGACTGGGAGAACAGCCCCGGCGTGAAGCAGGCCTGGGACACCGCGGTCGCCGCCGCACAGGGCGGACTGACCGCGAAGCTGCGCCAGTTCGACGAGAAGGGCACCTGGAACGCCGCGTTCAAGAACTCGAGGTTCGCCACCGTCGCCTGCCCCAGCTGGATGACCGGCATCATCAAGGACCAGGCCGGCCCGGGCAACCAGGGGAAGTGGGACATCGCCGCGCCGCCGGTGGCCGGGAACTGGGGCGGCTCGTTCCTCGCCGTCCCCAAGTCCGGGAAGCACACCAAGGAGGCGGCGGAGCTGGCCGCCTGGCTGACCGCACCCGCCCAGCACGCCAAGGTGTTCGGGGTGAACGGCAACATCCCGTCGACCAAGGACACCCTCGCCTCCTCGGTCGTCCAGGACACGAAGCTGCCGTACTTCGGCGACGCGCCCGTGGGCCGGATCTACTCGGAGGCCGCGGCGGGCATCAAGCCGGCGCCGATCAGCCGCTGGGACGGCCAGGTGAAGACCTTCCTCACCGACAACGGGATCCTCGACATCGAACAGCGCGGCACCGACCCGGCGAAGGCCTGGGAGAACGTCAGGAAGCTGGTCGAGGACAAGATCGACCAGTAGCGGGGGCGGCGCGCCCGGTCCTCCACCGCCCACCTCCCCGGGGCCGGACGGCGGACCGGCGCGCCGCCCGGGCCACCCGCACGCACCGAGCAACGACCTGGAAGGACGCCCCTCGTGGCCACCTCCGTCACGGCGGCGGCCGGCGACTCCCCGCCGCCGCGCGACGCCGCACACCCCTCCGACCCGGCCCCTCCCGACCCCGCCCGACCCGACCCGACCGATGCCGGCCGCCCGTCACGTGCCGCGGCCCGGCGCAGCCGCCTCTACCGCTGGGACCTGAAGGCGACGCCGTACGCCTTCGTCGCCCCGTTCTTCCTCACCTTCGCGGCCTTCGGGCTCTTCCCGCTGATCTACACCGGCTGGCTCTCCCTGCACCGGGTGGAGCTCGGCGGCTCGGCCGAGTGGAAGGGGCTGGAGAACTACACCGATCTCGCGGGCAGCGAGTTCTTCTGGAACGCGCTCGCCAACACGTTCACCATCGGCGTCCTGTCCACGGTCCCGCAGCTCCTGATGGCCCTGGGCCTGGCCCATCTGCTCAACTACCGGCTGCGCGGCCGGGGGTTCTTCCGTGTGGCGGTGCTCGCCCCGTACGCGACCTCGATCGCGGCGGCGACCCTGGTCTTCGCGCAGCTCTTCAACACCGACTACGGGATGATCAACACGTTCCTGGACTGGGCCGGCGTCGGGAAGGTCGACTGGGAGGCCTCCAAGTGGCCGGCCCAGATCGCGATCTCGGTCATCGTCACCTGGCGCTGGACCGGGTACAACGCACTCATCTACCTGGCCGCGATGCAGGCGGTGCCGCAGGACCTGTATGAGGCGGCAGCGCTCGACGGGGCTTCGCGGTGGCGGCAGTTCGTCAGCGTCACCGTGCCCTCCATCCGGCCGACGATCCTGTTCACGGTCGTCGTCTCCACGATCGGCGCCACCCAGCTGTTCGGCGAGCCGATGCTGTACGGCGGGAGCGTGGGGATCAGCGGCGGCAGCGGCAACCAGTTCCAGACGCTGAGCCTGCTGATGTACGAGAAGGGGTGGATCACCGGCGCGCTGGGCCAGGCGTCCGCCGTCGCATGGGTCATGCTGCTGCTCCTGCTGCTGATCGGAGCGGTCCGGACCCTCGTCGCCCGCACACATCGCAAGAATCCGGGGGCCGGAGCATGAAGCGCGCACACACCACCGACGCGACCGGGCCGAAGAGGCGTCTCGGACGCCCCGCCGCGGGCCGTCAGCACCACGCCGGGCCGCTGACCTACCTGCTGCTCGGCCTCGCCGCCCTGGTGTCCCTCTTCCCGCTGTACTGGAACCTCGTCGCCGCCTCGCACACCGGCGAGCGCGTGGTCGAGGCACCGGCCCCGCTGCTGCCCGGACCACGGCTGTTCGAGAACCTGTCCTTCGCCTGGAACCAGGTCGACATGGGCGAGGCGCTGATCAACACCACCGTGGTCGCCGGCCTGGTGGCGCTGTCCACCGTGGTGTTCTCCACGCTGGCCGGCTTCGCCTTCGCCAAGCTGCCGTTCAGGGGCCGCGGCGCGCTGCTGTCCCTGGTCGTGGCGACCATGACGATCCCGCCGCAGCTCAGCGTCATCCCGCTGTACCAGATCATCACGGACCTCGGCTGGGTCGACCAGTTGCAGTCGGTGGTCCTGCCCTCGCTGGTCGCCGCGTTCGGCGTGTTCTTCATGCGCCAGTTCCTCGTCGAGGCGCTGCCGGTGGAACTCGTCGAAGCGGCCCGGATGGACGGGGCACACAGCCTGCGCGTCGTGTGGCACGTGGTGTTCCCGGTGGCGCGGCCGGCGATGGCGGTCCTCGGGATGCTGGTGTTCGTGCAGTCCTGGAACGACTTCTTCTGGCCGTTCATCGCGCTCACCCCGGACGGCAGCCCGACGCTCCAGGTGGCGCTTGCGGGCCTCGGCGCGGGCAACCACAGCGTCGACCAGGCCGTGGTCCTGACCGGCGCGCTGATATCCACACTGCCGCTGCTGCTGGTGTTCGCCGTGCTCGGCAAGCACATCGTCGGCGGCATCACGGCCGGCGCGGTCAAGAACTGACCGGCGGGCGCGGTCATGAAGGCGCGGTCATGAACCGACTGGCCGCCCTCTCCGCCGTCCCGCCCCTTCCGTACCCCTCTCGTACCGAACCTTCTCCGCGTTGGGAGCGCTCTGCTATGACCACGTCCGAGACCCGGCCGCTGCCGGCCGCCCGTACCCGTTCCTTTCCGCCCGGCTTCCTGTGGGGCGCCGCCACCGCCGCGTACCAGATCGAGGGCGCCGCCCGTGCCGACGGTCGCACCCCGTCGATCTGGGACACGTTCTCGCACACCCCCGGCAAGGTCTTCGAGGGCCACACCGGGGACGTCGCCGTGGACCACTACCACCGGTACCGCGACGACGTCCGTCTCATGTCCGAACTCGGCCTGAACGCTTACCGGTTCTCGGTCTCCTGGTCCCGGGTCCAGCCGACCGGCCGGGGCCCGGCCGTCCAGAAGGGACTCGACTTCTACCGGCGGCTGGTGGACGAGCTGCTCGCGGCAGGCATCGAGCCCGCGCTCACGCTCTACCACTGGGACCTGCCGCAGGAGTTGGAGGACGCGGGCGGCTGGCCGGAGCGGGCCACCGCGGAGCGGTTCGCCGAGTACGCCATACTGCTCGCGGGCGCGCTCGGCGACCGGGTGGAACGCTGGACGACGCTCAACGAGCCCTGGTGCAGCGCCTTTCTGGGGTACGGCTCGGGCGTGCACGCGCCGGGCCGCACCGACCCGGTCGCCGCGCTGCGCGCCGCCCACCATCTCAACCTGGGGCACGGTCTCGCCGTGGACGCGCTGCGTGCGGCGCTGCCGTCGGGCGGCCGGTTGGCCGCCTCGCTCAACCTGCACGAGGTGCGCCCGCTGACGCCGTCGGACGCGGACCGCGAGGCGGCGCGGCGGATCGACGCGGTCGGCAACCGGATCTGGCTCGGTCCGATGCTGGAGGGCGCGTACCCGGAGGACCTGCTCACGGACACCGCTCACCTGACGGACTGGTCGTTCGTACGGGACGGCGACGCGGCGGCGATCGGCCGGCCGCTGGACTGGCTGGGCATCAACTACTACGCGCCGACGGTGGTCTCGGCGGTTCGCGAGGGCGACACGAGGCCGCAGGACGACGGGCACGGCGACAGCGCCCACTCCCCCTGGCCGGGTGCGGACGACGTGGCCTTCCACCGGGCGCCGGGTGAACGGACCGCGATGGGCTGGCCGGTGGACCCGAACGGTCTGTACGACCTGCTCACCCGGGTGTCCGCCCGGTACCCGGACCTGCCTCTGGTGGTGAGCGAGAACGGGGCGGCGTACGAGGACGTGGTCGGCCCGGACGGCTCGGTGGACGACCCGGAGCGGATCGCCTACGTGCACGGGCACTTGGCGGCCGTGCACCGCGCGATCGCCGATGGCGCGGACGTCCGCGGATACTTCCTCTGGTCGCTGCTCGACAACTTCGAGTGGGCGTACGGGTACGCGAAGCGGTTCGGCGCGGTGCACGTCGATTACGGGACGCTGGAGCGGACGCCGAAGGCGAGCGCGCGGTGGTACGAGCAGGTGGCGCGGTCGGGAGAACTCCCGGAGTGATCTTGGCGTTTACCCCTGTTGCAGACGCTGTGAAGAATGTGAAGATGCGCGCATGACAGAGATCATCAAGGGGGGCAACCTTCCGCTGAGCGGCGAGCCGATGCGGGTCGCCGTCGTCCGCCGGTCCACCGGTCCGGGGAAGCTGGAAGTGGATGCGGCGGCACTGCTCGTGGACGCGAACGGCAAGGTCAGGGGCCAGGGCGACCTGGTGTTCTACAACCAGCCCGCGCACGCGGCGAGCGGGGTCCGGCTGTTGGGCAACGCCCAGGGCGAAGGCGGGGTGTCCGCGGACTGGCTGGAGATCGATCCCGGCCGGATCGAGCCGTCAGTGGAGCGGATCGTGGTCTCGGCGTCCTGCGACGGCGGGACGTTCGGACAGGTCAGGGACCTGTACATGCAGGCGGTGAGCGCCGCCACCGGCGAGCAGCTTGCGCTCTACGCGATCGAGGACGCCACCACGGAGACGGCGATCCTGCTGGGCGAGTTCTACCGCAGGAACGAGGGGTGGAAGTTCCGCGCGGTGGGGCAGGGGTACGCGTCGGGCCTGCCGGGCCTGGCGGCCGACTTCGGCTTCAGCGTGCCGGACGAGGAGCCCGTGGAGGACGCCTCTGACGAGCCGGATCCGGAGCCGCTGCCCCGGCAGCTCCCGCCGGCGCCTCCGCTGCCGGCGGACGCGCAGGTACCGGTGCCTGCGCAGCCGCCGGGGGCTGCGCAGGTCCCTGCGGCGGCGCCGGTGGCCGCCGAGCAGATTACGCAGCCAGAGCCGCAGCCCACGCCGGTGCCGGCGCCGGTCGCGGAGCCCGTACCCGCGACGCAGCCCGCAGCTGCCGCGCCGTTCGGCGGTCCGGCGTTCGCCCGCAACGGGCTGCCCGTCGAGTTCGGGCCCGAGTTCCCGTACTTCGAGCAGAGCGGAGACGGCAACGGGGTCATCCACGTCGAGGTCGACATCCCGGCCGGGTTCGTGGTCGTCGACGTGGCCGTGAAGGGCAGCAGCTACACGGAGCTCATCACCCTGAACCACCGCAACCGCGACGACAAGTCCCTCCTGTACAGCTACGCCGAGAACATGCGAGGCCGGTGCATCGCGGACCACCACGGACTCGCTCCGCTGCGGATGCGGATCCGGACGGAGAACGAGTGGACCGTCTCCGTACGTCCGGTGTCCACGCTCCAAGAGCTGAACGACAAGATCGAGGGTCACGGACCGGACGTCATCGCGCACACCGGTGACCCCACGGACATCGCCATCCGGCACCGGGGCGACAAGAGCGGGAGCGGGGTCTTCGAGATCAAGGCCCTGCGGCAGAACGGCAAGCACGACGACGTGTACTACAAGTACGACCGAGGACGCGGCAGCGCTCCGCTGACCAAGGGACCGCGGCTGCTGCTGATCAGGACCGACGGCGGCTGGACCATCACCCCGCGCCCCGTCGGCAGCGGCGGCTTCTGGAACCGGCGCCGCTGATCGCCCGGTGCCCGCTCAGGACTCGTCCCGGGCGGGCTCCCAGACCGCGCAGTCGTGGGCGAAGTACACCCGGCGCGGGTCGAAGTCGGCGAGCCGGTCCATCCAGGGCCGATAGGCCGGCAGGGGCTGGGCGACGCCGTCGCGCGCGGCACGGCGGGCGAGGTGGTCCGCGCCGAACTCGGACGCGAAGTCGTACGCCTGCCCGGCGAGGACCGCCGTGCCGTCGGGCCGGCTGACGACCAGCGACTGGTGCCCGTCGGTGTGGCCCGGGGTGGGGACGACCCACACTCCGGGCCAGACCTCGGCCTCGCCGTCGAGTTCCTCGTGGACCGCGCCGGGGAAGTCCACCAGCTCGTCCGCGGTGTAGCCGCCCCGGCGGGCGGTGGCCAGCTCCACGGCCTGGACCAGGACGGGGATTCCGGGCATCAGCGGATTGCCACCGCAATGGTCGAAGTGGAGGTGGCAGTTGACCACGAGCGCGATGTCCGAGAGACCGGCGCCGACGGCGGCGAGTGCCTTGCGCAGATCGCGCCGTCGCGGCCGGTAGTGCGCCTCGGTCTCCGGGCCGGCGTCGCCGATACCGGTGTCGAACAGGAGCGTTCCCCGCTCGTGCCGGACCAGATACGCGAGCACGGGCTCGACCCGTGGCTGCGGTCCGCCCGTCTCCGAGGCGGGCCGGACGAAGTACCCGAGGTCGAGTCGGAGGATCTCCGCGTGCTGTCCCATGCGGTCATGCTCGCAGACTCCCGGCGGGCGCCCGGCGAGCTCTGCCGACGGCAGAGGTGCCGGTTTGGGGGTCGCGTCCGGGGGTGCTCGCCGAGAGGTTCGCCCCGACGCCGACGGCTCGCGTCGGTCAGTCCTGGCAGGTCCACAGCGTGAGGTCGCTGCTCGTGGCGACGGCGAGGGTCCGGCCCGACGGGGAGAAGCCCACGGCACGCAGCTCCGAGTAGTGGGCGTGGAAGACGTGCCACCAGCCTTCGCCGTACGGGCCGCGGTGGGGCTGTCCGCCGTCCGCGGAGAGCAGGACCCGGTGGTGCGGCCACTCGGGGCTGATCGCCTCGACGCGCCAGCCGTCGGCGGTCGCGTGCAGTCCGCCGCCGAACAGGCCCGCGATGTGGACCCGCGTACCGGCGATCGGTCCGAATCCGGGGCAGGTCAGGTCGGGCGACTCGTCCGGGTGGCTGTCCTCGGGCTCGGGGTCGTACAACCGGTCGAGCTTCTCGCCGGTGACCGCGTCGAACAGGCCGTGGCCGCTGGTCGACACGACCATCACCAGGTCGTGGCCGGTTTCGGGGTGTGTGGCGAAGCCGATGCCGAGGAGGCCGCCGACGGGGGTCAGGGTCGTCTCGAAGACCTCCCGCCAAGGCGCGGGCGCCGGCAGGACGGGGGTGTCGAGCATGCGGTCGCGCAGTGCCGCCTGGTACGGCGTCAGCCCGCCGGTGTTCGCGTTCGTCACCTGATCATGGTGCCTCAGCCGGCATCCAGCTGTTCGGGCGGCCTCCGGTCCAGACAGCAGCGGACGAAGTCCTGGACGACGGGGTCGACGTCGGCGGACGGTGGCCAGGCGACGCCGACGCTGGTGGGAGCCACGCCGGTGACGGGCCGATAGACGATGCCGGGACGCGGGTAGAAACGGGCGGCCGACTCCGGGGCGAGGGCGATGCCGTAGCCGTTGGCGATCGCGGTCAGCCAGTCGTCGGGGTTCTCGGTGACGGCGCCGATGCGGACGGGCCTGCCCTCGCGGGCGTCGACGGCCAGCCAGTAGTCGCACCACGGGCCGGTCTCGGGCGGAGCGGCGACGAAGGGTTCGTCCCACAGCTCCGAGAAGGCGATCGCGTCCCGCTCCGCCAGGGCGTGCGCCGCGGGCAGCACGACCCAGCGCTCCTCGGTCAGCAGCACCTCGGTGCGCAGCTCGTTCTGGCCCGGAAAGGGGATCCGGAGCAGCGCGGCGTCGACGTCCCCGGCGGCGAGTCCGGCGGTCGGGTCCGACCAGGGAGCCTGGCGCATCTCCACCCGCCAGCCGGGGCGCCGGTGTGCGAACGCGGCCGTGATGGACGGGGTGAGTTCGTTGGCGGCGCTGGCGAGGAAGCCGACGCGCAGGACGCGTTCGGCGCGGGCGGCCGCGCTCCGCGTCTCGCGGCGGACCCGGTCCCAGTCGGCGAGGAGTGCGGGCACGCCGGCCGCCAGGGCGCGGCCGGGTTCGGTGAGCGCCATGCCGGACCGGGATCGGGTGAACAGCCGTACGTCCAGCTGTGCCTCCAGCTGCCGGATCTGCTTGGTCAGCGCCGGTTGCGAGATGTACAGCCGTTCTGCGGCGCGGGTGAGGTTGCCCTCCTCGGCGACGGCAGCGAAGTAGCGGAGCAGCCGGGTGTCCACATCCATGCCGTCAGGTTATGGATGCAGGTATTGGACCCGCAACGGCGGGCGCGGGGAAGGTGGTGGTCGGGGCGCTCGGCCCCGTGGCTCCGCCGGACTGCTGTTCCGCCGCTCCGCCGTTCCGCCTTGAAGCACGTGGAGGTTTCCGTGTCCGCCGTATACGCCGTGTATGCCGTCGTCACCGTCCTGACCGCCGCCGCCCTCGGATACGGCGCGTATCTGGACCTCGTGGGGCACGCGTCGATCGCCGCGATCGCGGACCGGCTCAGCGTGCCGCGGTCGTGGATGGCGCCGCTGGGTGTGTGTCTGGCGGCGGGCTCGCTGGGCCTGCTGGCCGGGTTCGCGGTGCCGCTGCTCGGAACGGCCGCGGGAATCGGGCTCGTCCTGTACTTCCTCGGCGCGATCGGCGCGCATCTACGGGTGGGCGATCGCCGGCTCGGCGGGGCGCTCGGATTCCTCGCGCTGTCGGTCGCCGCGCTGGTGCTCGGCGCGGTCGTGCACGGAGTGCACGGAGTGCGCTGAGTGCGCTGAGTGCGCTGAGTGCGCTGAGTGCGCTGAGTGCGCTGAGTGCGCTGAGTGCGCTGAGTGCGCCGACGGCCTCGCCCCTCGTCACGGAGGACGAGGGGCGAGGCGCGTCTGCGTCGCATCACCGCTCCTACGGCACCCAGTGGTTGCCGGACACCGTGATCATGGTCTGGAGCTGGATGCTCGCCCCGAAGTAGCTGTCGGTCTGGATCGGGGTGCCGACCATCTTGTTCCAGAGCGCGTCGAGCCAGGCCTGGCTGTTGGCGTCCGTCATCGCGGCGACCGCGAAGGGTGCGAAGAAGGCGGGGTCGCTGCCGGAGGAGATCTGGGTGCCGCCCAGCGCGTAGCCCACGGCGATCCGGTTCGGGTCGCCGCCCGTCTTGCCCTTGATCCAGCTGTTGAGTTTCCGCGCCGCCGCGAGGGACTTGGCGTCGCCGCTGGTCACGGCGTCGTCACCGATGCGCCAGGGGGTGCGGCAGGCGTTCCACCAGAACTTGCCGTCGTTCGGGTCCTCCAGGACCTGTCCGGGGGCGGGCTTGGGCGTCGTGTTCGTGTTGACGACGAAGTCCGGCAGCAGGCCGGTGCTCGGGGCGTACGTCGACTGGAGGTTGGCGATCTGCGTCTGGTGCGCGCTGCGCACGGTGTCCCAGGTGCTGTCGCCGGTCGCCTTCCGGAAGGCGCGGAAGTGGTCGACCATCCAGTCCGAGGTCCGGGTGATGTAGTAGTACTGGTCGCCCGAGCTGCTCCAGTCGCCGAGCTTGAGCAGGTGGGTGGACGGGTTCAGCTCGTCCTTCTTGATGGCGTTGATGTGCTTGATCGCCAGGTCCTTGTAGTTGTACGTGCCGGTGCTGCCCCACTGCCGGTCGGCGAGCAGCAGCCCGTACGCGACGTCCATGTCGCCGTCGGTGGCGCCGTCCCCGCCGTTGACACTGCGACATGCGGTGTCCTGCTCGGCGGCGAGCAGGTTCGGGTTCACCGAGGACGGGTGGTCGATCTTCCACTTGACCAGTCCGTCGAAGATCTTCTTCGCGTCGGGGTCGGCGCCCGCCATGGTCGCGGCGATGACCATGCCGTAGCCCTGCGCCTCGGCGACGTACGGGTGGTCGGCGTCCGGGGAGATGACCTGGTACCAGCCGTTGCCGCAGTTCTGCCGGACGAAGGCGGACTTCCAGTTGTTGTAGTAGGACACGACCTTCTGGTCGAGGGTGGCCTGCGAGCCGCTCGGCCGGAGCATGCCGGCGGCGTACGGCTGGGTGTGGCTGCCGAACGGGACGGCCGGCCCCCCGCCTCCGCCGGTGCCGGTGGGGCTGCCGTAGACCTCGAACTCCCAGAGGGAGTAGCCGTACGCGGTGCCGCGGGCGGTCCCGTACATGCGGATGTAGCGGCCGGTGCCGGAGACGGTCAGGTCGTCGACGGCGCCGTTGCCCGTGGTGGTTGCGTACACGTCGGTCCAGGTGGTGCCGTCGGGCGAGGTCTGGATCTTGTACGCCTTGCCGTACGCGGCCTCCCAGTTGAGCCGCACGCGGGAGACGGTGTGGTTCGACCCGAGGTCGATACGGAGCCACTGGGGGTCGACGCCCTCCGCGCTCGCCCACCGGGTGGAGGCGTTGGCATCGACCGCGAGCGCGGCGCCGAAGCCACTGCCCTCGACCGACGAGGCGGCGGCGGGCTTGCCCGTCGACACCAGGGCGTCCGCCGCGGCTGCCGCGGCCGGCGCGTCGGCCGCATCGGCCGAGGGGGACACGGCCGTCGCCTGGAGGGGCAGGACCGTCAGGGGCACCGCCAGCAGACCCGAGAGGACGAGCAGACCTATGCCTTTGCGTCGCATCACAACTCCTTCATGGGGGTTAGGAAGAGTGGGGCGCGTGGTGGTTAGGAAGTTTTCCTAACCATTGACGGGGAGAGTAGAGACGGACGCGCGCGGTGCGCAAGGGGCTTCACGTGAACAAGAGTTGGTGCCGGGGAATCCGTCACTCCGGCCTCAGGAACCGGCTGACCGCCGCGGTCTCCTCGGCCAGGCCGTCGCGGACCTCCCGGGAGAGCGGCGCGAAGGGCTCCACCCGCACGTCGGCCGCCTCTTTCGTGACCTGCCGGGACCAGGTCGCCACGGCGAGGCCGTCGACGGTGACGGTCGGACGCAGCACGCCACCGCCGGGCCACACCCGCTTCTCGTGGGCGGCGGGCACGGAGAGCTCGCGGGTGCGGTAGCCGGTGAAGTAGTTGTCGTAGGCCGGCAGCAGCCGCACGTCGGGGGTGTCCGTCTCGTCGGCGTCCTGGGTGGCCCGGCGCGCGGGCACGGTCAGGCCGGCGTACTCGGCGCTCGCCCCGGCATCCGCCAGCGCCCGCCAGGCGGTACGGGCCACGCCGGCCGGGAGTCCCGCCCAGGCGGCGAAGTCCGCGGCGTCGGCGGGGGCGTAGGCCTTCAGGTAGCGCCGGGCGAGTTCCGCGGCGGCGTCCTCCGGGAACGCCGCCCCCGCGTCCGGCAGCCAGTCGTCCAGCAGCCAGTCGTCCAGCAGCACGAACGTCGCCTCGCCCGCGTACTCTCCCTCCGCCCGCTCCGGTCCGTGGACGAGGATGCCGCGGAGCGCGGCATGGCGGATCAGATGGAACGCCGCCTGCCCGGTCGGGGGGACCCCGAGGGGTGCCAGACGCTCCGTCAGTTCGGCGCGGGTGAGCGGCCCGTGCGTGGTGACGGCGCGCTTCAGCAGGTCGTCCGCGCGCTCGCGCAGTGCTTCGTCGAGTTCGAGTTCGCGGTAGCGGCGTTCGCCGGCGCGCAGGAGCCGCGGACCCAGCAGCCGGAGCAGCCAGCGGACGTCCGGGGCGGGGACGGTGTGCAGGGTGCCGCGCATGAACCAGCCCCGGACGATGCTCCGGTCGTCCTCGTACGCGACGCGGACCGCCTCGCCGTCGACGGCGCGGGAGCGCGCCCGGATGCCGAGCCGGGCGGCCGTCGCGTCCTGGGCCTGGACGGCGAAGACCCGGCGTACGACCGCCGCCGCATCGTCCTCGCGTACGCCGCCTCCGATGGCCTGGGCCCACGCCCGCAGATACCGGACGCGTCGGTCCCGCTCGCTCTCCGGCACGTGCGCGTTCCCCTTCCCCTCGACGTCCGGCCACCGTACGGCGCGCATCCGCCGCATCGTCCGCTACGCGCCGCCGTCGGCGTGGCGCCCGGGGCGCACGAGGCCCGTCTCGTAGGCCAGGATGACCAGTTGGACTCTGTCCCGGACCCCGAGCTTGGCGAGGGAGCGGGTCACGTGCGTCTTGGCGGTGAGCGGACTGATGACGAGGCGGTCCGCGATCTGCTCGTTGGACAGGCCCGTGGCGAGCAGTTGGACGACCTCCCGCTCCCGCTCGGTGAGCACCGCCAGCCGCTCCCCCGTGTCGGTCGGCAGCACGGGCCGGTGGCCGAACTGCTCGATGACCCGCCGGGTCACGCTCGGGGAGAGCAGGGCGTCACCGGCGGCCACCGCCCTGACCGCCTGGCGGAGGTCCTCGGGTTCGGTCTCCTTGGTGAGGAAGCCGCTGGCGCCGGCGCGCAGCGCGGCGAAGACGTACTCGTCGGTCTCGAACGTGGTGAGCACGATGACCCGGCAGCCCGCCAGTTCCGGTTCGTTCACGATGTGTTCGGTGGCGGCGAGGCCGTCCATGCCGGGCATCCGGATGTCCATGAGCACCACGTCGGGGCGGACGGCGCGGGCCGTGCGGATCGCCTCGTCGCCGGTGGCCGCCTCGCCGACGACCTCGATGTCGCGGGTGCGTCGGAGCAGGCTGCTGAAGCCCGCACGCACCAGGGACTGGTCGTCGGCGAGCAGAACCTTGATCGTCATGACGGGAAGACTGGCACAGGAAGGGTCGCGCGGACGGCGTAACCGCCCGCTTCGGCCACCGGCCCCGCGCTGAAGTCCCCGCCCAGGGCCGTGATCCGTTCCCGCATCCCGGTGAGCCCGTGGCCCGGCGCGGCCGGGCCGGGGCCGGACGTGCCCCCGGCGCCGCCGCCGCCGTCGTCGATCACTTCGACGCTCAGCCGCCCCTGGGTACGGTCCAGGCGCACGGTGGCGCGGCGGGCCCCGGCGTGCCGGACGGTGTTGGTCAGCGACTCCTGCACGACCCGGTAGGCGGCGAGCGCCACCGGGGCGGGCAGCGCATCGGTGTCACCCGTCGCTTCCAGGCGTATCTCCAGGCCGCCCGCGCGCATGCGGTCCAGCAGGCCCGGCAGCCCGTCGAGTCCTGTCTGCGGCACGAGCGCTTCCGCTCGGGCGTCCGCTCCGGTCGTCGCGTCGTCGGGGTCGCGGAGGATCAGGATGAGGGACCGCAGGTCGTGCACGGCCTGGGTCCGGACCTGCTGCGCAGCCGCCAGAGCGGCCCGCGCCTCCTCCGGCGAGTCCTCCAACGCCTCGTCTGCGACGCGCAGTTGCACACCGACGACGGTGAGCGTGTGGGCGACGACGTCGTGGAGCTCGCGGGCGATCTGCAGGCGCGCCGCGACGAGCCGGCGGCGCGCCTCGCGTTCCTCCTCCTGTGCGGCGCGGTGCAGCCCGGCCGCGAGTTCGGCGCGCCAGCGGCGCGTGTTGCGGTACGCGACGGCGGCGGCGAGGGCCGCCGCCAGCCAGAGGGCCTCCGCTCCCAGCGAGCCCAGCATCGTCCGCGCGTCCGTGCCGGAAGCGGCCTCCCAGCTCGCGGCGAAGCCCAGTTCGGTCACCCCGACGGCGACGGCCCACGGGAGGCCCGGTCCGCGGGGCCGGTCGCCGACGGCCAGGGTGACGTACGCGGCGGTGGCCGGCCACACCCAGCCGACGTCCGTGAGGCCGGCGCTGCGGAACACGATGACCGCCTGGACGCTGAACAGAAGGACGGCCAGCGGCCATCGCCGGCGCAGCAGGAGCACGAGCCCGAGCTGGGCGGCGAGGGTGGCAACGCCCGCCTGGTCGAGGCGGCCGCCGAGCAACGCCGTTCCCGCGAGGACGCCGAGCGCGGTCGCGCCGGCCACGGCGAGGTCGGCGAGCTGGAATCGGCGTGCGGGCCTGCCCTCGGCGGGCATCGGGTCGGGCAGGTCGGGGGTCATCTGATTCCTCTCGGGATGCCCCCCGGCCTCGGCCGGGGGAGGAACGAGTCTCCTGCGGAGCAGGGCAAGGGGCTTGGATTCGTCGTCAGGGCGGATCGCAGTGCCCTGACCCGCAGGTTTGGTGTCCAGCCGGAGTCTCGCTAGTTTCTGAGCGTGACCATGGCGTGTGTGAAGCGGGCGTTCAAGTACCGCTTCTTTCCGACCGATGCGCAGGCGGCCGAGCTGTCGCGCACGTTCGGGTGTGTCCGCAAGGTCTACAACCTCGCTCTTGCGGCCCGTACCGAGGCGTGGGCCCGGCAGGAGCGGGTCAACTACAACCAGACGTCGGCGATGCTGACCGTGTGGAAGAAGACCGAGGAACTGGCTTACCTCGCCGAGGTGTCGTCGGTCCCGCTTCAGCAGTGTCTTCGGCACTTGCAGGCGGCGTTCACGAATTTCTTCGGCAAGCGGGCCAAGTATCCGCGGTTCAAGTCGAGGAAGAGGTCGCGCAAGTCGGCGGAGTACACCACCTCCGGTTTCCGCTTCCGCGAGGGTGAGCTGACTCTGGCGAAGATGAGTGAGCCGCTCGACATCGTGTGGTCGCGTCCGCTGCCTGCCGGGGCGCGGCCGTCCACGGTGACCGTGTCGCAGGACAGTGCGGGTCGCTGGTTCGTCTCCCTGCTGTGCGACGACCCGTCCGTGCAGCCGCTCCCCGCCACCGACAAGGCGGTGGGGATCGATGTCGGCCTGAACCACCTGCTGACTCTCTCGACCGGCGAGAAGATCGCCAATCCCCGGCATGAACGCCGCGACCGCGCACGGCTCGCCAGGGCGCAGCAGGCTCTGGCGAAGAAGGCCAAGGGCGACGGAGCCAACCGGGCCAAGGCCCGGCGGAAGGTCGCCAAGATCCACGCCCGTATCACCGACCGCAGGCGTGACACCCTGCACAAGCTGACCACCCGACTCGTGCGTGAGAACCAAACGCTCGTGATCGAGGACCTGACCGTGCGGAACATGGTCAAGAACCACACGCTCGCCCGAGCCGTCTCGGACGCGAGCTGGAGAGAGTTCCGCTCCCTGCTGGAGTACAAAGCCGCCTGGTACGGGCGGGAAGTGATTGCGGTCGACCGATTCTTCCCCTCCTCCAGGCTGTGCTCCCACTGCGGCACCCTGAGGGAGAGGATGCCGCTCGGCGTCCGTACCTGGACGTGTGACGGCTGCGGGACGGCCCACGACCGGGACGTGAACGCGGCGAAGAACGTTCTGGCGGCCGGGCTGGCCGTGACAGTCTGTGGAGCGGGTATAAGACCTCAACGGAGAACTCCGGGCGGGCAGTCGGCGATGAAGCAGAAAACCCCACGGCGCGAGCCGTAGGAATCCCCCTCACTCATGAGAGGGAGGAAGTCAAGCATGGGCGTTCCCGTCGTTCCGGATCCCGGTGGAGACCGCCGTCGCGGCGAGCGCCAGCCACGCCAGGTCGGCGGCGATGGCGAGCCGTTCCACGAGTCCGACCAGGGTCGGCGCGGAGCCGACGCCGAGGGACGGTCCGTCCATCACGTCGACGAGGCACACCGCGAGGGCAACGGTGGTGACGACGGACGCGGCCGCGAGCGCACGCAGTGCGGTGCGCCCGGCCGGCCACCGGGCACCCAGAGGCCCGGCCAGCACCAGTGCCGCCAGCGGCAGTGCGACGAACGCGGGCATGGCCGCCGTGCCGTGCACCATCTCCGACAAGGTCGGTCGGCTCCAGTGTCCCGGCGGATCCGCCGGGAAGACCGCCGCGACCAGGACGCCGCCCGCCCAGACGGCCAGGGCCGTCCGGCCCGTCCGGCGGGCGACGCCGCCGCCCGGGAGACGGCCCAGCCGTGCGGCGAGCAGCGCGGAGGCTGCGCCGATGGCGACGAGGGCCAGGGTGACGAGCCAGCCGGCCGAGCCGTTCACGTACCGGCTGACCGCCTCGCTCACCGGGCTGTACTGCGGGTTGAGCAGATCAGCCGCCGCGATCGCCCCGGCTGCCAGGGCGAGCGCGGCCACCGTGCTCCGCCCTGTCATGTCCCGGTGCCGGGCCCCGCTCGGTCGCCGGATCTCCCGCACGCTCTCCATGTGTTCCTCCTCGTCGGTGATCGATGAGGAGGACGCTAGAGAGGCCGCCGCGCCCGGGCGTCGTCCGTGCGCAGTCACCTGCGCGTACCCGCCGGGCGTACCCCGTACACCGGATGGTGTACGCCCGGGTACCGGCCGTCAGCGGGCGAGCCCCCAGCGGCTGCGGCGCTTCGACGCCGCCACCAGTTCGCCGACGGTGGCGAGTTTGACGCGCGGGCGGCCGTCCGCGGCGCCGCGTGCGGTCTCGGCGCGTTCGATGGCGCCGAGACCGCGGGCGTCGACGAGGTGGGTGGTGCGGCGACGGACCAAACGGTGAAAGGGCTTGGCGCCGTGCGCGGGTGAGGGTGCGGGGAGGGCGCCGGCGACGGCGTCGGCCAGCAGGGTGCCGACGGTCTCGGCGGCACAGGTGCGGTTGGCGCCGATGCCGCCGGAGGGGCCGCGCTTGATCCAGCCCACGACGTAGGTGCCCGGCCGGCCGACGACCCGGCCGGCCTCGTGCGGGATGGTGCCGGCAGTCTCGTCGAAGGGCAGGTCGGCGACGCGTGCGCCGCGGTATCCGATGGCCCGGAGCAGCATGCCGGCCGGGATGTCCCGGGTGCCGGCGGCGTTCTCGGTGCGTACGGTCCGGACCCGGTCGTCGCCCAGCACCTCGGCCGGAGCGCTGTGGAAGCGGAGCACGATGCGGCGGCCGTCCTCGGGCGGGAGCGTCCAGTCGACGCTCCGGCGCGGTACGTCGCCCAGGATCGCGGCCTTGCCCTTGGGCCCGGCCGTCTCGATGGCCTCACCGATCCGGGGGTCGTGGTCGTCGACCACGAGGTCCACCCCGGGCAGGTGCTTGAGGGCGAGCATCTCCGGCACGGTGTACGCCGCGTCCTCGGGGCCGCGACGCCCGAGCAGCACGACCTCGCGCACCTTGCCGGCGCGCAGCGCCGCGAGCGCGTGGTCGGCGATGTCGGTACGCGCGAGGGCGTCGGGGTCGGCGAGCAGGATGCGGGCGACGTCGAGGGCGACGTTGCCGTTGCCGACCACGACGACCCGCTCGGCGGAGAGGTCGATCGCGTCGGGGGCGACCTCGGGGTGCGCGTTGTACCAGGCCACGAAGGCGGTGGCGGAGAGGCTGCCGGGCAGGTCCTCGCCGGGGACGGCCAGCCTCCGGTCGGCGGACGCGCCGACGGCGTAGACGACCGCGTCGTGGTGGGCGGCGAGTTCCTCGGTGGTGATGTCCTCGCCGACGTCCAGGCCGAGGTACATCCGCACCCGCGGGTGGTCGTGGAACCGCGAGAAGGTCTCGCCGACCTTCTTGGTCGCCGGGTGGTCGGGCGCGACGCCGTAGCGGACCAGGCCGCCGGCGACGGGCAGCCGGTCGACGAGCGTCACCTCGGCGTCGGTGTGCAGGAGCAGGTCCTGCGCCGCGTACATGCCGGCCGGGCCGGTGCCGACGACAGCGACCCGCAGGGGCGCGAAGTCGGACGGCAGGACGCGGGAGAAGGACGGCTCGCCCCAGACGTGGAAGTTGGGGCCGTGGTCGGCCGATCGTGCCGCGACGGGCTCGGCTGCGGCCTCGGCTTCCGCGGCGGCTCCGGGTCCGGCTGCCGCGGCGGCTTCGGCTTCTGCGGCGTCGCCGTCCTCGTAGTACGCCGCGTTGAGGGCGGCGTACTCCTTGCGCGGGCCGGTCAGGGACTCCACCGGGAAGATCGCGTCGACCGGGCAGGCGTCGGCGCAGGCACCGCAGTCGATGCAGGCCTTGGGGTCGATGTACAGCATGTCCGTGCTGCCGAAGGCCCGCTCCTCCGGCGTGGGGTGGATGCAGTTGACCGGGCAGACGGCGACGCAGGTGGCGTCGCTGCAGCAGGTCTGGGTGATGGCGTACGTCATGAGGTCGCTCGCGTTCAGATGAGGTGGGCGCGCTTGTAGAACATCAGCGCCGGCCGGGTCAGCAGGCGGGCGGAGGCGAGGAAGTCCATCAGCCCCGAACAGCTCGACCGCATCATCGACTTGTGGTGCTGGTTGGCCCGCGCCTCGGCGAGGGCGCGCTCGGTGTCGAGCCCGGCGTTCGCGTAGACCTGCTTGTTCACCATGCTGGTGACGATGAAGTACGAGGCGATGGCGACGACGAACGCCTGGATCTGCCGGCGCACCCGCCCCGCGCCGGCGAGGCGCCGGCGCGTCTCGTCGCGGGCGAACTTCATGTGCCGCGACTCCTCGACCACGTGGATGTTGTTGATGGTGCGGACGAAGGGCACCACCCGCTCGTCGCGCATCCAGTCGCGCTGCATGACGTCGAGGACCTCCTCGGCCACGAGGATCGCGGCGTACGCGGCCTCGCCGAAGGCGATCGTCTTGAACGCGCGGCCGAGTTCGAGCACGTAGCGGGGCGGCTTGTACGCCGGGGCCCCGAGCTTCGCGGCGCCGCGGGCGAACATGATCGAGTGCCGGCACTCCTCGGCGATCTCGGTGAGCGCCCACTGGAACTTCGCGTCGGTCGGATCCTTCGCGTAGATGTCGCGGAGCACCATCTGCTGCAGGATCATCTCGAACCAGATGCCGGTGCTGGCGACCGAGGCGGCCTCCTGCCGGGTCAGCTCCTTGCGCTGCGCGTCGGTCATCTCGTCCCAGTACGCGGTGCCGTAGAGGGAACACCACTCGGGGCTCGCGCCGTGGAAGTCCTTGTCCAGCGGCGTGTCCCAGTCGACCTCGGTGGCCGGGTCGTAGGCGAGGACGGCGGCCGAGGCGAGCAGCCGCCGGGCGACCGAGTGCTCGTCCCGGTCCTCGTCCCGCTCTTTGTCCCGGCCCTCGGTGTCCGGTCGGACGATGCTGCTGGCCATGCTGCGGCTCCTCGGCTCGACGACGGCCGGGCAGACGGAGTGACGCCCATCACACCGCCGCCCGCTTGTTAGACGGACCGTACAACAAGGGCCCCTCGCGGGCCTACCCCCGAGTAAGAACGAAACCTGCCGGGCCGTTCGACGCCTACCGGGGGCCACCGGCCGCGTCGTAGGCCTCACGGGCCTCCTCCACCCGCCCGAGGTGGTCGGCGGACCATTCCGCGAGGTGGGCGAAGAGCGGGGCGAGGCTGCGGCCGAGCTCGCTGATCTCGTACTCGACCCGCGGCGGGACCTCGGCGTAGTACGTCCGCACGACCAGACCGTCCCGCTCCAGCTGCCGCAGCCGCTGCGTCAGCACCTTCGGCGTGATGCGCCCGATCCGCCGTTCCAGCTCGACGAACCGCTGCCGGCCATGGGCATTGAGGGTCCACAGGATGGGTGTGGTCCAGCGGCTGAACACGATGTCGACGACCGGCCCGACCGGACAGGCGAGCTCCGGGTCGGTGTCCACGGCGATCTGCGAACTCCCCTTCTTCATCACGCACTTCCCTTTCCGTCAGTCACTTTCCTCTAGGTACCTACTATACGAACGCTGTTAGCGTCCTCACGTGCGCCGCGGGAGGGACTCTCCGGGCGCCTACGACCCCTGCGGGGTCTTGCCAACCATGTTGATCGACAAGGGAGTTCATTGTGATTGTCGTGACGGGCGGAACCGGTAACGTCGGGCGCTCTCTCGTTCGGATCCTGGCCGCCGCCGGAGAGCGGGTCACCGCCACTTCGCGGGGCATCTCGGCGGCGGACGTGCCCGAGGGGGTACGGCACGGGGCGGCGGACCTGGCCGACATCGAGAGCCTTCGTCCTCTCCTCGACGGCGCGGACGCGCTGTTCCTCCAGAACGGCGGCCCCAGCGCGCACCTCTTGAACCCGTGGGACATCACCGGCGCCGCCAAGTCCGCCGGCGTCGGACGAGTCGTCCTGCTCTCCTCGCTGGGCGTCGTGACGCGGCCTGACTCGGCCTCGCACGGCGACACGGCCCGCGGCTTCGAGGACGCGGTGCGGGAGTCGGGTCTCGACTGGACGATCCTGCGGCCCGGCGGCTTCGCCTCCAACGCCTTCGCCTGGGTCCCGTCGGTCCGCGAACGGCGCGCGATCGCCGCGCCGTTCGCCGACACCGGCCTGCCGGTCGTCGACCCCGACGACATCGCGGAGGTCGCCGCCGCCGCCCTGCGCGAGGAGGGGCACGCCGGCCACGTCTACGAGCTGACCGGCCCGGCCCTCAACACGCCCCGCGAGCTGGCCGCCGCGATCGGCGCGGCCCTCGGTGAACCGGTGCGCTTCGTGGAGCAGACGCGGGCGGAGGCGCACGCGGAGATGGCGCGGTTCATGCCGGAACCGGTCGTGGAGACGACCCTCGACATTCTGGGCGAGCCGACCCCCGAGGAGCAGCGGATCAGCCCGGACGTCGAACGCGTCCTGGGTCGCGCGCCGCGCTCCTTCGCGGACTGGGCCGCGCGGAACGCCGCCGCGTTCCGGTAGAACGCCGCGTTCCGCTAGAGAGGGAGCTCGGGAGGCGGGGCTCGGCGGTGAGCCTCTGTCAGTGGCTGCTGCCAAGATCGCCGGCATGAACGATCGCACCGCTGAGATCAGCGCCTACTGGGACGCCGCCGCGGCGGCCTTCGACGACGAGCCGGACCACGGACTGCGGGCCGAGCGGACCCGCGCCGCCTGGGCCGCGCGGCTGAGGTCCTGGGTCGGGGCGGAGACGGCGAGCCCTCGCGTCCCCGCCGACGCCCTGGAGGTCCTCGACATCGGGTGCGGCACCGGGTCGCTCTCGCTGCTCCTCGCCGAGGCCGGCCACCGGGTCACCGGCGTCGACCTGGCGCCCCGCATGGTGGAACAGGCCCGCGCGAAGCTCCGGGACGCCGGCCTGCCGGCGCGGTTCCTGGTCGGTGACGCGTCACGGCCGCCGACCGGGGTGGACCGTTTCGACGTCCTGCTGTGCCGGCACCTCGTGTGGACGCTGCCCGACCCGCACGCAGCGCTGCGGGAATGGGCCGGGATGCTCCGGCCGGGTGGGCGGCTCGTCCTGGTGGAGGGCCGGTGGCGCGAGGCCGGGCAGACGGGGACGCCGTACGTGGCCGGGGCCGCGTCGCTGCCCTGGAGCGGCGGCGTCACCGCGGAGGAGTTGGCCGCGGCGGTGCGGCCGTCGGTCGCCTCGCTGCGGATCGAACCGCTCAGCGGCGAGGCCGACCTGTGGGGCGGCCCGGTGGACGACGAGCGCTACGCCCTGGTCGCCGAGGTGTGACGGCCGCCCGGGCAAAGGTTCCCCCACCTGCCGCATATGCCGATGACTCGTACCTGCACGAGTCTGTCGCGGCGGCGGGACGGGTGCCATGCTGAGCGCGGCGCCTGGCAGTCCCCCGAGATGCGAGGAGCCATCGGCCCCGTCCTGCGCCGCGCGCAGGCGGGGCCGCGCCTCCCTCCCGACCTCCCCACGGGAGGGCGTCGGCGCGTGCCCGGGCACCGACGAGGCTGAATCCGAGGGGCGGAACCCGTCAGGCGGGCGCCGAGAGGCCGAGGTCGCCGCCGGCCGGAACGGCGAAGTACCGGGCGACGTCCGCGTCCGTCACCTCCGCGAGCGTGGCCGGGGACCAGCGCGGGTCGCGGTCCTTGTCGACGACCTGCGCGCGGATGCCCTCCACCAGGTCGGCGGAGGACAGCGCGGCGCAGGAGAGCCGGTACTCCATGTCGAGGACGGACTCCAGCGAGTCCGCGTACCGGGCCCGCCGGATCGCGGCGAGGGTGGCCTTCAGCGCGGTGGGCGACTTGGTCTGCAGAGTGGTCGCGGCCTCCTTCGCCTCGGGCGTGCCGACATCGAACAGCCGCTCCACCACGGTCTCCACGCGGTCGGCCGCGTAGCAGGAGTCGATCCACTCGCGCCGCTCGTCGAGCGTGCCGGCCGGGGCGGTCCGCGCGAACCGGGCCACCGCCTCGTGCGCGGGTACGCGGCCGAGTTCGACGGCGAGCCGGGGCAGGTCCTCCGACGGTACGAAGTGGTCCGCGAGCCCGGCCGTCAGCGCGTCCGCGGCGCCGACCGGCGTCCCGGTGAGAGCGAGGTGGGTGCCGAGCTCGCCGGGGGCACGGCTCAGCAGGTACGTGCCGCCCACGTCGGGCACGAAGCCGATGCCGGTCTCGGGCATGGCCACGCGCGAGCGTTCGGTCACGACGCGGACGGACCCGTGGGCCGAGACGCCGACGCCGCCGCCCATCACGATGCCGTCCATGAACGCCACGTACGGCTTGCCGTAGCGGGCGATGCGCGCGTTGAGCCGGTACTCGTCGCGCCAGAAGGCGGCCGAAGCCGTGCCGCCGGCGCGGGCGTCGTCGTGGATGGCGCGGATGTCGCCGCCCGCGCACAGCCCGCGCTCCCCCGCCCCTTCGATGACGACGGTCGCGACGGCCGGGTCGGCCTCCCACGCTGTGAGCGCCTCGTCGATGCGCAGCACCATCGAGTGGGTCAGCGCGTTGATCGCCCGCGGCCGGTTGAGGGTGATGAATCCCGCGCACCCCTCGGTGCGCAGGAGCACGTGCGGCTCGTCGGGCATGGTCTCGCCGTTCCTTCCGGAAGGATCTTCGGACCGCACCACCGTAGCCGCCGGGCGCCGCCCCCACGAATAGTCAATAATGCGAATAGCCACTTCCGCGTGTAAGGTCGGCGCGGCAGGAGCGGGTACGAGGAAGGCGGGCGTCACATGCCGAGTGGTCCCAGCAGTCCCAGCGGCGCCTACCAGCGCTACGTCGCCCTGGGCGACAGCCAGTCCGAGGGGGTCGGTGACGGGGACGACGTCGCCGG
Organism: Streptomyces sp. HUAS YS2; assembly: GCF_033343995.1. Classification (NCBI taxonomy): domain Bacteria; kingdom Bacillati; phylum Actinomycetota; class Actinomycetes; order Kitasatosporales; family Streptomycetaceae; genus Streptomyces; species Streptomyces solicathayae. Next base: position 318,450 of record NZ_CP137573.1, read on the forward strand.
GCTGCGCGGGTTCGCCGACCGGCTGGCCGAGCGGCTCACGGCCGCCGAACCCGAGGTGCGGTACGCGAACCTGGCGGTACGGGGACGGCTCGCCGGCCAGGTACGCGCCGAACAGCTCGGCCCCGCGTTGGAGTTGCGCCCCGACCTGGCCACGGTCGTGGCCGGGGTCAACGATCTGCTGCGGCCGGGGTTCGACGCGGCGGAGGTCGTCGGTCACCTGGAGGAGATGTTCGCCGCGCTCCGGTCCGCCGGAGCCGACGTGGCCACCGTGACCTTCCCCGACATCGGTCGGATCACCCCGCTCGCCCGGCCGCTCGCGCCCCGCGTGTACGACCTGAACCGGCGGATCCGCGCCGCCGCGGCGCGGCACGGCGTGGTGGTCGCCGAGTGCGAGGGGCACCCGGTCACGACCGACCCGCGGCTCTGGTCATCGGACCGGCTGCACGCCAGCCCGCTGGGGCACGACCGCATCGCGGCGGCGCTCGCCGACGCGCTGGGCCTTCCCGGCAGCGACGACACCTGGACCCGGCCTCTGCCGCCGCAGGCCGTCCCCACCGGTGCGCGGGCGGCTGCGGCCGAGCTGCGCTGGGTGGCCGGGTTCCTCGGCCCCTGGATCGGCCGCCGCCTGCGCGGCCGGTCGTCCGGCGACGGCCGCACGGCCAAGCGCCCGGACCTGCTGCCGCTCGACGCGGCCTGAGTCAGGAGCCCGGGCGGCGGGCTCTCCCGGCCCGCCGCATCGGCATCGGCACCCGCCTACGACCTGCGGCGCGGCTTCCCCGGCTTGCCGCCGCCCTTCGTACCGCCGGCGCCGCCCGCCCGCGCGCCCCGGGCTGCCGGCCGGCCGCCCTGGGTCTTGCCGCCGGTCTTCCCGGTGGCCTTGCCACCGGCCTTGCCGGTCGCCCGGCCCGCGCCCGGCTTCCGCCCCGCCGCCGGCTTCCCGGCCTGCCCCTTCGACTCCTCCGCGTCGGCCCGGCGCCCGCGCGAGCTGTTCACGGTCCGGCCGCGGACGATGCCGATGAAGTCCTCCACCATGTCGGTGGTCTCGTCCTTCGGCCACGAGAGCGCGATGCGCGACTGCGGGGTGCCGGTGACCGTCCGGTACGTAAGGTCCTTGCGGTGATGGAGCCGCGCCAGGGACTGCGGTACGACCAGGAGTCCGATGCCGGCGGCGACCAGCTCGATCGCGTCGGCGGTGGTCGCCGGACGCTCGAACGCGGGCCTGCCCGGCGGGCGCTCCCAGTCGAGGGTGTCGTCGAGCGGGTGCAGCAGGATCTCGTCGGCCAGCTCGTCGACGGAGATCTCGTCGGCCGCGGCCACCAGATGATCCTTGGGGACCACGACGACCGTGGTCTCGGTGTAGAGCGGGATCGCGCTCAGGTCCTCGTCGTCCACCGGCATCCGTACGAATCCCGCGTCGGCCCCGCGGCCGCGCAGCACGTCGAGCGCGTCGGCGGCGGCGACGGGGGTCAGCAGCAGCGGGATCCCGGGCAGGCGCTCGTTCCAGATCCGTACCCACTTCGCGGGGGTCACGCCGGGCACGTACGCGAGGCGGAACGAGGGGGAATCTGCGGTGGGGTCTTCCGAGCGTGTCACCAGCCCAGGCTACCGGGCATGGTCGGGACCAGCGCACATGCTCGATATTCTCGAGGTATGACAGCGCAGCACACCCCCCAGACGATGAAGCCCGCGACCGCCGCGAAGAAGCTCGGCGTGTACCTGCCGGCCACCCCCGCCGAATTCCAGGAGGGCGTCGTCTCGCGCACGGAGCTCAACGCGCTCCAGACGGAGCCGCCGGCCTGGCTCCGTGATCTGCGCAAGAACGGCCCGCACCCTCGGCCCGTGGTCGCGTCGAAGCTCGGCGTCTCGATCTCCGGGCTCGCCCGCGGCGGCGTCACCGAGGCGCTCACCACGGAGCAGATCGACGCCCTGAAGGCGGAGAACCCGGAGTGGCTCCAGAAGGAGCGCGCGACGCAGGCCGAGACGCGCAAGGAGGCCGTGCGCATCAAGGAGAAGAACGAAGAGAAGAACGCCGAGCGCGACTGAGCTCCCCGCCGGCCCGCCCGGCACCGAGCCGACGGACGGCCCCACCCCCGACGGGGGTGGGGCCGTCCTCTTTTTTGCGTTGACACCACTTCCTAGAGGTCCTAGGTTTCTGACTAGAGATGCTAGCCAGCAGAGGAGGCGCCGGATGGTGCGCGCGGGTGTGACGGCGGCCCGGCTGACGGAGGCGGCCGCGCTGATGGCGGACGAGATCGGGATCGACAAGGTCACCGTCTCCGCTCTGGCCCGGCAGTTCGGCGTGAAGGACGCGAGCCTGTACTCGCACGTCAAGAACCTGCGCGAGCTGCGGGTCCGCGTGGCGCTGCTGTCCGGCGAGGAGATGACCGACCGCATCGCCGTCGCCGTGGCCGGCCGGTCCGGCAAGGAGGCGCTCGTCGCCTTCGCCGACGCGTACCGCGACTACGCATTGGCGCATCCCGGCCGGTACGCGGCGTCCCAGATGCGAATGGAACCGGAGGAGGTCGCGGGCTCCGTCGGACTGCGCCGCAGCGTCGAGCTGACGTACGGAATGCTGCGCGGCTACGGCCTCACCGATCCGGACCTGACCGACGCGGCCCGGCTGCTGCGCAGCACCTTCCACGGCTACATCCACCTGGAGCTCAGCGGCGGCTTCGCGCACTCCCGCGAGGTGCGCGAGTCCTGGTCGCGCTCGCTGGACGCGCTCCATGTCCTGCTGACGAACTGGCCCACCCGGCCCGAGGGGAACGCGTGATGACGAAGACCGAGACCGGCACCCTGACCGTGCCCGGCGCGACGCTGCACTACGAGGTGCGGGGCAGCGGCCCGGTGCTGCTGCTGATACCGGGCGGGGCGGGGGACGCCGGCCTGTACGCGGGGATGGCCCCGGGGCTGGCCGAGCGGTACACCGTGGTCTCGTACGACCAGCGCGGGATGTCCCGCAGCCCGCTCGACGGCCCGGTGGGCGACCAGCGGGTGGAGGTGTGGGCCGACGACGCGCGCCGGCTGCTCGACCTGGTCGCGCCGGACGAGGAGGCCGACGTCCTCGGCTGCAGCTCGGGCGCTATCGTCGCGCTCACCCTCCTTGCCCGGCACCCCGGCCGGCTGCGCCGCGTCGTGGCGCACGAGCCGCCCCTGGTGGAGCTGCTGGCGGAGCCCGAGCCGTACCGCGCCCTGTTCGCGGAGGTACGGGAGCTGCTGCGGCAGGAGGGTCTCGAAGCGGCGGTGGCGCGGTTCAGCGAGGGGCTGGGCGATGGCCGGAAGGAGCCCGAGCGCGCGACCGACCCCGCCCCGGAGATCCGGGAGATGATGCCGCGCATGATCGCCAACATGCCCGTCTTCCTGGAGCACGTGCTGTGCCCGTTCACGGCGAGCGTTCCGGACCTGACGGTGCTGCGCGCGTCCTCGGACCGGCTGGTCCTCGCGGCCGGGCGGGACTCGCTCGGGCAGGAGGCGCTGTACGGGCCCGCCGCGCGGCTGGCGGAGCTGCTGGGCTCGAAGGTGGTGGAATTCCCGGGCGGCCACCTCGGCGCCACTGAGGAACCGAGGGAGTTCGGCGCCCTGCTGACCACGATTCTTTCCTGAACGCGCGCTTCGGGGGCGGCACTCCGCTGGCGTAGGCTGATCTTCATGACGTCGACGGGATCGCAGCATGGCGCCTAAGCAGCAGCGAGGCGAGGCGACCGTCGACCGGCTGCTGACGACCGCTCTGCAGGTGTACGCCGCGTCCGGGCAGCAGGGGTTCACCGTGAACGCGGTGACCGCGGCCAGCGGCGTGAGCCTGGGCAGCCTCTACCACCACTTCGGCAGCTTCGACGGGCTCGCCGCCGGCCTCTACATCCGCTGCCTGGGGCAGCTCTGCGACGAGGTCTTCGACTCGCTGGCCCGAACACGCACCGTGCGCACCGGAGTCCGCGCGCTGGTCACCTCGTACCTGCGGTTCACCGTGGAGCACCGGGACGCGGCGCTGTTCCTGCACGCCTCGGCCTACTCCGGCTATCTGGCCGCCCACGCCACGGAGATCCGCGCGTTCAAGGCGACGAAGTTCGGGGCGATCGCGGAGTGGCTGCGCCCGCTCATGGAGGCCGGCGAGATCGCCGCGCTGCCGACGCCCGTGATCGAGGTGCTGGTGATGGGCCCGATCGAGGAGACCGCGCGGCGCTGGCTGTCCAGTACGTACGACATCGACCTCGCCCAGGCCGCACGCATCCTCCCCGAACGGATCCTGCGCTCCCTGGAACCGTGACGGGCCGGAGGCAAAACAGAAAACAATTCCAGAAACGCCTCGCCCGCCCGAACCTCCCTACTTCACACTGGACTTGACTCGGATGACGGTCCGCCAGGGGGAGGCGCCCCATGACCGACCATGTCAAGTACCTGCCCACGGGCACGGCTCCCGGGGACGCCGGCACGTGGTCGCCGCACGACGCCGAGCGCTGGCGTGCCGCGGGCGGCTCCGCCGTCTTCGCTCCGGGAGGCGGCGGTTGGGTCCTCGCGGCGCTCGTCGCGGTCACGTTCGCGCTGACCCCGTGGCCGGACGGCGCGCCGTGGTCGGCGTACCCGATGGCGGTCCTGACCGCCGCGCTGCCGCTCTGGTACCGGTACCTGCCGGTCCCCGTGCTGCTCTGCGCGGTCGTCGTCGCCGCCGACGCGGTGGTCTTGCTCGGCGGTGCCGCCGACGGCGGGGTTCGGCTCGGGCTCGTGTCGGCGTTCCTCGCCGCCGTCTGGGCGTTCACCGGCGCGCTGTTCCGGCTCCGGGCCAGGCGGCGGCAGCGCGCCGTCGCCCGCGCGGCGGCCGGTTCGGCCCGCCACCCGCTGCCGGACGGGATCCCCGACTCCCACGTTCGACGCGGCGGGCGCTGGATCGGGCTCGGCGGCGGTCTCTGCCTCGCCGCCGCCGCGCTGCTCGCCCACGGGCTCGTCCAGGACCTGACGGCGGACGACGGGCCGGCGGCGTACGAGCCGATCGGCCAGCAGGTCACGGCCCTGCTGCTGCTCGTACCCGGGACGACTCTCGTGGGGCGGGGGCTGGTCACCCGGTGGGCCGCCCGGCGGCTGTACGACGGCCCGCAGCCCGCGCTGATCGTCGGCGTCCGGGCCACGGCGAGCCGGCACCAGTGGATCACCCCGGACGCCCGGACCCCGGCCGCGCGACCGCTGATCGCCTACTTCTCCTGGCCCCCGGACACCCATCGCGGCAGGCGGCTCCTGCGCGGCGGAGCGGAGCACACGCTGCGGCAGGAGCACCACGACATCGACCCGCTCGAAGAGCCCTTCGAGGCGGTGCTGTACGGAACCCTCGCGGAGGGCTCCGAGGCCGTCCTGCAGTACGCGGTGTACGACGGCGACACCCGCATCGTCGACCGGATCGTGACGGCTCCGCTGCTGCCGCGGCGACGCCGGCGGCCCGGCATCTGGACGTCGTCCGGCGTCTCCCACCGCCTGACGGAGCGCCGCAGGGTCCGGACGGCCGCGGAGGCGGCTGCCGCGAAGCAGCGGATGGCGGCGGCTCGGCAGAAGGACCGCCGGCCGGAGTCGACCTCGTCGTCCGGCCGCAACTCCGCCGGCACAAGCTGCGGTGGATGCGGCGGAGGCGGGTGCGGGGGCGGGGGCTGCGGAGGGTGCGGCTGCGGGTGACGCCCGGGGGGCGTCCACGGGCCCGCGCCGAGGGCCCGGGCAGGGCGTCTTCGGACGTCCGACGCGGCGTCCGGTCGCCCCCTGTGGCACAGTGCGCCGCGGCACGGCCGCGCCCCGAAGTCCGTGCGGCGGAACGGCAGGTCGGCGTGCGCGAGCCGCGGCGGGACGGTCGGCCGCCCGGGGCCCGCACCGGCCGCCGTTCACCCGACCGGCCGACCGGCGGGGTCGCCGCCGCACGCCACCCGAACAGACCCGCACCGGGCGTGCACCGGGCCCGGGCCCGGTGCACTGGAAGGGTCAAGCGTCCGCCGATCACGGAGACGGCCATGTACGAAATGCACGTCGGCATCGCACCGCCGGACGGAACCCTCGTCTGGCACATCGCCGCGAAGGACCGCGCGACCGCCCTGTGCGGTCAGACCCTCCACAAGGAGCCCTCCACGGACCGTGACAACACCGACCGGCACTGCGTGTCGTGCATGAGTTCCTTCCAGGAACTGCTCGACCAGCGCGCCTGACGGGCCGTCGCCCGGGGCGACGCGATCCCGGCCCGAGCCCGGCGGCTATCCTGTGACCTGCGCTGACGCGGGGTCGGCGTACCTCACGCGGACGGCCCGTGCGCCACGGCTGCACGGCAGGAGACGGAGAGCCCGATGGACGCCCAGCATTTCGAGCGGATCACCGCCTTCATCGAGGCGCGGCTCACCCCGATCTTCGACCCCGCCAACGGCAGCGACCACGGTTTCGGGATGGACGACACCTCGCGCGCCCTGCGCGCGCTGCGGAACTCCGTCGCCGCCGCGTCCGCGGTCAAGGGACTCGCGGAGCAGCGGGCGGCGGCCGATCCGAAGCTGCGCAGCGTCATCGACCAGGCGCTGGAGCACAACTGGGACGTGCTGCGGAGCATCGCGCGGATGTGGGAGGACCACGCCGACTTCCGCAAGGAGTTCAAGCGCCACGCCTGGGACTTCGACACGGTGCCGGCCGCCGCGCCGGAACCGGCCGCCGTCGCATCGGAGGCCTGACCCCAACCCCGGGACCCCCGCGCCGCTCGGCGCGGGGTGACCTCCGTCGGCGCGAACGCGGCGCCATGCCGCGGGACGCGGGACGTCCAGGTCGCCGTGAACGCCCCGCGTCGTTCAGCACCGGCACGGAGTCCGGCGTCCAGTTCCGTCGCCACGGCGACGTGAGGCGCAGCGCCGCTTCCACCAGGCTCGTGCCGAGTACGCTGCGCTGTGCCAGACCTTGTTGTGGCCGGTCGAGCCGATGCCCGGCTGGTCCGGTGAGGAACACCCCCATACCGGCGTCGTCACCGGCGGCCGCGAGACCAGCCCCGGCTACGCCGAGGAGCAGGCGGCCGAGGAGTTGCGGCTGTGGGACCTGGTCCGGGAGCTGGCGCCGCAGAACGGCTTGGGCAGCGGAAAGTCTGACCTCGCCGGCATGCGGAGGGCTCGGGCCCGTGCCGTTCTGCCCGAACTCGATGGTGATCGAGAGGAAACAAGCTTTCCAGGGCCCAGTCCTCGACCGGGCGCGCGTGAGATGCGAGGCGGTTTGGCTACGCGCAGCATGGCCGAGAACCCGAACCCCAGTTGAAGGAACTGCACCCGTCATGCCTCGAGGAAGGCGAATGGTAGGGCACGTGGGATCGATTCCCGTCAGATTCCCGATGCTCCCCCAACCCCTGACAGCCAGTGGGTAGCCTCTGCGGTCATCACTCGGCCAGGAACGTGAGACCGGCCGGGGTCGTCGAGAAGAGGGGAGCGAGGATCGATGTTGAGTGTGGAGACGTCTCTGAAGGAGGCGATGACCTCGATCGAGGGGAGCCTGGGAGCCGCACTGGTCGACTACACGAGCGGCATGGCGCTAGGGACGCTTGGCGGGGGCAAGGACTTCGACCTGACGGTGGCCGCCGCAGGGAACACCGATGTGATCCGGGCGAAGGTCCGCGCCATGGAGATGCTGGGTCTCAACGAAGAGATTGAGGATGTACTGATCACTCTCGGCAGCCAGTACCACCTCATCCGGCTGCTCAAGGGCCGCGGGGGCAACGGCCTGTTCCTGTACATCGTCCTGGACAAGGGCCGGGCGAACCTGGCAATGGCCCGACACCAGCTCAAGCGCATCGAAGCAGGACTCGAGCTGTAGCCACCCCCTGTTTCCCGGCTCCCTCATGCCCACAAGTTGAAAGAGTCTTCAACTCGGCACATCTGAAAATGGTCAGGCGAGGGTAGACCGGAGCCGGGAGACGGAAGGATGGCCGGACTGCAAGTCGCAGGTCTGGCCGACCGGCCTTGGAACGGTCCAACCCGATTGGGAGTGTTGTCGCATGCAAGTGCCGCTGTACCAGGCCAAGGCGGAGTTCTTTCGCATGCTCGGACATCCCGTCAGGATCCGCGTACTGGAACTGCTCCAGAACGGCCCCGTACCTGTACGCGAACTCCTGAACGAGATCGAGATCGAACCGTCGAACCTCTCCCAGCAACTGGCAGTGCTGCGTCGGTCCGGCATCGTGGTCTCCATCCGTGACGGCTCCAACGTCAACTACGCCCTCGCCGGCGGTGACGTGGCGGATCTCCTGCTTGCCGCACGGCGCATCCTCACGGAGCTCCTGGTCGGACAGAGCGAGCTCCTCGCGGAGCTCCGGCACACCACCGCCTCAGCGCAGGCGTGTCCGCCCACGGGGGACAGCCCGCCCGAGACCCCTGTACTCGACAGCGGTGGTCGACGCTCCTGAGCACCCGTCCGGCGGGCAGGGCCCGCACCTGGACGGAGTGGCTACAGCTGGCCGGGCTGCTCGGCGACGGTGTCCGCACGGCAATGGGTACGGTCACCACGGCGACGGACGGCCACCTGTGCCGGTCGCTGTTCGAACGTCACCTCGACGACTTCCTGCACCACTGGGGCATCGCGCACGAACCGGAGCCGCACTACCCGCACCATCCAGAGCTCAACACCACGGGCTTTCGCGCCGACTGGCGGCGGGCCGACGGCACGTTCGTCGAGGCGCTAGGCCTGATGGAGGGCGAGGCGTACGCGGCGAAGGTGGAGCGAAAGCGGAAGCCGGCCGCTCTGTCCGGGCTGCGGCTCCTGACCGTCACAGCCGCCGAGCTGGACTGTCTTCCCGAGACCTTCGCGGACTGGCTCCGAGAGACCCCTTCGGCGCCGCCGGGCGGCCCCAGGTCGTGTCCGTAAGGCGGTTGGTGCGTTGGTCTGTTCGTGGTACCTCGTCATGAGCTGACCGATGAGTCCTGGGCAGTGATCGAGCCGCTGCCGGCTCCGTCGCCGATGGGCCCCGTCCGGTGCGGGATCGCCGCCAGGTGGTCAACGGCATCCATCCCGTACGCCTCCATGGCGACATAGTCGAGCGACTCCCAATCCGGCCAGTCGTCGTTCCACATCTCCCGCGGACGGCCCACCAGGCGCTGGATTCGTGCTCATGACGTGTTGCGGACTTCGTATCGAGGAATCTCTGGGAGTCTTCCCGGAGGACATGCGCGACGGCACCCTGCGAATCCGGCGGCAGGCGATTCCCTACAAGGACGCCTCCGGAAAGCACACACCGAAATACGCCCCGTTGCAGCATCGGAAAGAAGGCGAGTGGCGCGACATACCGCGCATGCTTCCCTTGAGCCGTTCATCGACCGGCTTCCGATCCGTAATGCAAGCGGCGGAATGCCGTATCCCGACCTTCTACGAAAGTCGTGGGACCGCGCCATCAGGCGGCTCGAGCTTCCCGCATTTAACCCGCACGACTTGCGGCGTAAATGGACACCGTGGCCCTGACCAACGGAGTGTCCATTCACGAGGTGTCTCGCTGGCTCGGACATCGTTCGATCAAGGTCACGGTGGACCGGTACGGCCACCTCACGCAGGACGGCCAGGAGCGCTGCCGTCAGGTCGTCGAGACGGCCGTGGGCCCCACATGCTCACAGCAGGCCGAGCGACCGCGGTGCGGGGTGCTGACTTGGTGCTGGCTTGACCGGCCAGAAGAGGTAGCAGATACCTCCCGTACCGCTTCTGACCTTGCCGTTTGCCTCATAACGCTTGGTCCGGAGCCAGGGTTTCTCCATTCGAACCGCACCCCGTGGCCCTGCTGCGCGAACGCCTCGTCGATCATGCGGCCGAGTCTGCGCCTATCATCGGCCGGTGAGCAACCAGAAGATCTTCCGGGTCGTCGACGGCGAGCGGATACCCGGAGTGTCGCGTCCGGTGTTCCGCCGCAACGGCGACACCAACTATCTCGTCCAGCTCGGGATCTACGCGGACGGGATGATCGACTGCTGGGGGCTGCTCACCCTGGAGGAGTTCGCCGCCGCCGTGCGAAGCGGCCGGATCGTCACGCGGTTCGAGGAAGGGACCAGAGCGTCCGTCCACGAGACGGCGGAGTGGGAATTCGCGCGGGTGCGGAGCGTGCTCACCGCCGAGTCACTGATCGCCGAGGTCCGCGACGACATCGACGACCTCAACGGCCGGCCGGACTCGACCGCCCGCGCCTGGCATGCCGTACACGCGTTCCGAGCGGAACCGACCGAGGAGCGCCGGGCCGAGCTGCGGGCGGCGTACGAGGAGATCCCCGAGCACGAGCGGCACGCCGCTCTCGCGGACCACTCGGTGGGGGACGGCCCGCTGTACGACCTGGCCATGGGGATCGGCGCCAAGGTGACGCCGGACGAGTACCAGGAGGCCCTGGACTACTTCGACGAGGAGTGGGGCGATCCCCGGGAGTTCCTCGCCCGTTGGCGCCGCCCGGCGGAACCGGAGGACCCGACCGTACTTCTCGACATGTGGCATCTCCAGGCCCACTGGCCCGACGACGCGCCGGCGCTCGCCGGGCTGTGCAACGAGTGGCCGGCGCCGCTCCTGGTCGGGGACGTCACCTACCCCTCGGTGAGCGCGGCGTGGGCCGCGATCGCCCCACCCGCCGAGGCGCACACGGCGGTGATGGCGGCGCTGCTGCGGGCGAAGTTCGACCAGCACCCCGACCTGGCGGATCTCCTGACCGGCACCGGATCGGCCCGGATCCACCACCGGGGCGCCTTCGCCGGCCACGAAGGCGACTTCTGGGGGTGCGAGGCGGAGGGCCGGAACTGGCTGGGCCGCCTCCTGGAGCTGATCCGCGCCGAACTGCACGTCCGCCGACTGGAGCTGCCGCTGTGAACCGAGAGACCGTGACGCTGGGCCGGATCGACTGCCCCTCCGGGGAGCTGGTCGTCGTCGACGGCGGGTACCTGGGTCTGTGGAGCGGCGACGGCTCCCCCGCCGACGTCGAGCCCGAGCTGCTCGGCATCCACGATCCGCAGCTCGCCGCCGACGTCGCGGCCGCGTCCGACTTCGTCATCGCCGGTGCGGACGCCGCCGCGGCGGCTGCGTCGTTCGACCGTCAACCGGGCCGGACGGTGTACGACATTCCGGCGTCCCAGGTCCCCGCGCTGCGCGAGTTCTTCGACGCGCACTGCCGCGAGCACGGCCTCGACGCCCGGCTCGAGCGGCTGCCCGAGCGCTCCCCGCACCGGGAGCGGGTTCGGCGGTGCGCGGCGTACGGCGGGGGCGGCTTCCTGGTGCACGGTGTGCCGGTCGTCGCGGTGGGAGGTCTGCCGCGCGACCGTACGCTGCCGGTCCTGGCGACCGTCGCCGCCGACGAGGCCGGCGGCCCGTGGGCCGACCTGCACGTGCGGGTGAGCGATGCTCCGGTGGCGCGGTCCGTGGCCCTGGGCGAGGTCGGAGTGGACTGGGCGCGCGTGTTCCTCGGTGACGCCGACGCGCTGAGCGCCTGGCAGCACGAGGACTCCCTGGACGGCCTCGCGGACGTCGCCTTCTGGGGCAGGCACGTCGCCGAGGCGGCCGCGGCCCTCAGCGCCCCCGAGCTGGGCGAGCCCGGTGAGGACGGGGTCCGTGGCTGGCGGGATCTGAAGGTGGCGGACGCGCTGGTGAAGGCGCGGTCGGTCCTCGAATGGAAGGCGGCGGACCCGGACCGCCGGCTCGCGGTGGACTTCCGGCCGCACTCGCACCACTGGCGGATGATGCGCGGGATCCGCGGCTACGAGGCGGAGGCGGCGGACATCGAGGTGCGCGGTGCGCGCGTGTTCGGGGCGATGACGGGCATCGGCGACGGCTTCTTCCCGGTGCGGGCCGACCTCGACGCCGAGGGCGGTCTCGTCGCCGTGCGCATCCTGCTCACCGATTCCCCGGTGACCGACGCCGACTGACGTCAGGGCTCCCGTACGGCACCGTCCTCGACGGTGCCGTCCATTGCGACGGCGTCCAGCGCGGGGGCGATGACGGCGAACGCGCGGTCGGTCAGTGCGGCCGGGTCGGCGGCGCCGCCGCTGTCGCACCAGCTCTGGAGCACCGTGTCGAAGGCGGTGAGCGCCATGCCGGCGGCCAGGCGGGGGTAGAGCCCGCCGCCGGCGGTCGCACCGTACCGGGCCGCGAGTTCCTCCGCGAGGTCGTCACGCCACTGCGCCTGGCGTTCAAGGAAGCGGGCGCGCAGGGCGGGGGTGCGCAGGATGAGCCGCACGACGCGCAGGGCGCGCTCGGAGTGCTCGCCGCAGGTGTCGATGGGGACGCGCACGGCGTGCAGCAGGGTCACGGAGGGGAGTTCGCCGGGGGGCCGGTCCGCGAGGGCGGAACGGATGTCGGCGCCCATCTCCGTGAGGAACTGGACGACCACGTCCTCCTTGGACGCGAAGTAGCGGAAGAACGTCCGCTTGGACACGCCGGCGGCGGCCGCGATCTCGTCGACGGTGACCCCGTCGAACCCCTTCAGCGCCAGGAGTTGCAGCGCCGCCTCCGTCAACTCGGTTGCGACGAGCTGCCGCTTGCGCTGGGCCATCGTCACTTCTGGTCGCGTACTCACCCTCCGATGGTACTCCTGCATGCCATCTTCGGCACTCAGCAGCACACTTGACACCAAGTGACATGAGGGGCAACGTGTGCCGCATGACACGGGATCAGCACTGGAACGCCGACCGCATCGCCGACCAGACCGACCGGGTGTTCGTCGTCACCGGGGCCAACAGCGGCCTCGGCTTGGCGACCACCCGCGCGCTCGCCCGGCACGGCGGGCACGTGATCCTCGCGGTGCGCGACGAGAGCAAGGGCCGCCGGGCGGCCTCCGGCATCACCGCGGAGCAGCCGGGCGCGAGCCTGGAGGTACGCCGCCTCGACCTTGCGGACCTCGACTCGGTCCGCACCTTCGCCACCGAGCTGCGCGCCGACCACCAGCACCTGGACGTGCTCGTGAACAACGCCGGCGTCATGGCCCCGCCGCGCACCCTCAGCCCGCAGGGTCACGAGCTGCAGTTCGCCGCCAACCACCTGGGCCACTTCGCGCTCACCGGGCTGCTGCTCGACCTGCTGACCACCGGGCACGATCCGCGCGTGGTCACCGTCAGTTCGCTCAACCACCGCCAGGGCGAGCTGCGTCTCGACGACCTCGCCGGCGAACGGGGCTACGCGCCCATGGCGTTCTACAACCGGTCGAAGCTGGCCAACGCGGTCTTCGGCCACGAACTCCACCGGCGGCTGACCGAGGCCCGGAGCCCGGTGCGCAGCCTCCTCGCCCACCCCGGGTACGCCTCGACCGCCCTGCAGGGCAAGGCCGTCGGCATGGTGAAGCTGCTGTTCGGGCGGCTGCTCGCCCCCCTCGCCCAGTCGCCCGAACGGGGTGCGCTCCCCCAGCTGTTCGCGGCCACCGCCCCGGAGGCGGAGAGCGGCCGATTCATCGGTCCGGACGGACGGGGCGAGCTGCGCGGCGCGCCGACCCGCGTGCGGCTGTCGCCGCGCGCGACCGACGCCGAGGCGGGCCGCCAGCTGTGGGAGGTGTCGGAGCGCCTGACGGACGTACGGTTCCCGCTCCCGGACCCGGAGCAGGACGGGGAGCAGGCCAGGGACCGGGAGCGGGCTGCGGACCGGGAGCAGGCCGGCGACCGGGACCGAGACTCGGCGTCCAACCGCCCCTGACCGAACGACACATGTGGTTTATATGCTCACGCCATGCTTCCCACCGCCGCACCCGTGCCCGCATTCGCCGCCAAGCTCGCCGGCATCGCCTCCTCCCCCGTACGGGAGATCCTCGCCCTGACCGCGCGTCCCGAGGTGATCTCGTTCGCGGGCGGTCTGCCCGCGCCCGAACTCTTCGACGTCACGGGCCTCCGGGCCGCGTACGACCGGGTGCTGACGGACGCCCCGCGGCTGGCGCTCCAGTACTCGACGACCGAGGGCGACCCCGGGCTGCGCTCCGCCGTCGCGGAGCGCCTGGCCGCCCAGGGGCTGCCGACGGAGGCCGACGACCTCCTCGTGACGACCGGTTCGCAGCAGGCGCTCACGCTCATCGCCACGGCGACGCTCGAGCCGGGCGACGTGGTCCTGGTCGAGGACCCCTGCTATCTGGCCGCCCTGCAGACCTTCGCCTTCGCCGGGGCGCGCGTGGTGCCGGTGCCGACCGACGAGGACGGCATCGTGCCCGACGCCCTGGAGGAGATCGTCGCGCGCGAGCCGGTCAAGCTCCTGTACCTCGTCCCCACCTTCCAGAACCCCACGGGGCGGACCCTCCCCCTGGAGCGGCGCACGGCCGTGGCCGAGGCCGCCGCACGGCACGGGTTCTGGATCGTCGAGGACGACCCGTACGGCGAGCTGCGGTACGACGGGGATCGGGTGCCCTGGATCGCCGCCTCCCCGGCCGCTGCGGACCGCACCGTGCTGCTCGGCTCCTTCTCCAAGATCCTGGCGCCGGGGCTGCGGCTCGGGTATCTGCGCGCCCCGGACGGGCTGCGCCGGTCCTGCGTGATCGCCAAGCAGGCGGCCGACCTGCACACGTCGACCATCGACCAGGCCGCCGCCGCGCGCTATCTGCGCGACAGCGACCTCGACGCGCACGTCGAGGTGATCCGCGGCGCGTACCGGGAGCGCAGGGACGCCCTGCTTGAGGGACTCCCGGCCGCGCTGCCCGCGGGAAGTGCCTGGAACCGTCCGGCGGGCGGGATGTTCGTCTGGGTGACGCTCCCGGACGGCCACGACGCCACGGAGCTGCTGCGCACGGCGGTCGCCCACGAGGTGGCGTACGTGCCGGGCGCCCCGTTCTTCGCGGGGACGCCCGACCCCCGGGCGATGCGGCTGTCGTTCACCACCCACACCCCCGAGGAGATCCGCGAGGGGCTCGGCCGGCTCGCGAAGGCCCTCGGCGGCGCGGCCTGACCGGACGCGGACAGGCCGCGCCGCCGAGGGCAGGCCGGCCTCGGACAGGCCGGAACGCGGACCCCGGCGCTCAGATCCCGAGCCGGTCGAGGACCGCGCGCATCGTCCGGCCCAGGGCGTCGCGGGCCTCCTCGGAGTGGTCGACGGTCTCGAAGCCGTGCACACCGCCCGGGAGGTCGATCACCTCGATGTCGGCAGCGGTCTCCTCGGCGGCGGCCAGGAACTCGGCCACGGTCGCCGCGATCTCGGCACGCTCCCGCTCCATCCGGAGCAGCACGAGGGGCGGCCGGTCGGTCGCGCCGAGCGCGGCCACCGGCTGGAACCGGGGTTCCGGGACACCCCAGTTCGGCAGCGGCGCGAGGATGGGGTAGCCGGCGGCAACGCAGCGCAGCCACGGCTCGCGCCCGGCGATCCAGGGCGCCGACAGCAGCCCGCCGGCGGAGACGAACCAGAGGGCGATCCGGTCCGGGTCGACCCGCGGGTCGGCGCGAAGCAGTTCGACGGCGGCGGCTACGTCCTCATGGGCCTGCGGGTAGGCGGTGACCTCATGCAGCCGGTGGTCCAGGGTCGCCCCGACGACCCCGCGACTCGCCGCGTACCGGCCGTAGCCGATGAAGGTGGGCCAGTCGCGGGGCGTCGGCTCGACTCCGTCGGGTACGGGTCCGCCGTGCACAAACAGCACCGCGGGGCGCGGGCCGTCGGCGTCAGGCAGGTGCAGATCGACACGCCCCACCCTCTCGCGACGGTGCTCCGGCAGGTCGAGGAGGAACGGACGCAGATGCGGCGGCAGTTCGCCCTCGGCCGGCCGGGAGAGGCGATGTCCGTCGCCCTTCGCGGCGGCCAGCAGCACGTCGGCGAGCGTGTCAGGGGCGGAGAGCATCGGCCAGTGTCCGGTGGCGAGTTCGAAGAACGTGATCCGCGGGTCGATCAGTGCCTGGAGCCGAGGATCGCCGAGCTGGACCACGGCCTCGAGGGTGGCGATGCTCGACCCGTTGGCGACGCACAGGACGCCCGTGACCGGGAGCCCGGCGGCCGCGCCGGTCAGCTTCAGCGGCTGGGTGAGGGTGCCGTGCGGCTGCGGTGCGGCGAGCCGGCTCAGCCGGGCGATCGCCTCGTCGGTGACGCCTTCGGTGCTCCCCCAGCGCTGCCAGTCGTCGCGGGTCGCGGGCGCGGGAAGCGGCCCTGGGTGCGCGCCGTCCTCCGGAGCGGCGAGCGCCTCGTGGACCGTCGGGTCGGGGACGAGGGCCAAGGCCGGAGCCCCGTCCCGGGCCATGCCCGCGTCCGCGTGCACGATCCGGGCGATCCGCTCGGGCCGCCGGTCTGCCGCCCCGAACACCGGGTGGATGCCGTAGTCGTGCCCGACGAGCACGATCTCCGGGTCGTCGATGCGGTCGATCAGGTCGAGTACGTCCTGGATGTGGGTCTCGAGATCCGCCTCCGCGTCCGCCGCGGCCCCGTCCGGGGCCATTCCGGTGAGCGTCGCCGCATGCGCCTCCGCTCCCGCCTCGCGCAGCCGTGCCGCCACGTCCTGCCAGACCCAGCCTCCGGTGTACGGGCCCGGCACCAGGATGAACGCCGTCATGAACCTCTCCCTCGCGCAGTCTCGGTACGCGGGGCGGGCAGCTCTTCGGCCCGCCCTCGCTCACCGGGACGCTACGAACTCCCCCTGAGGGAGATTCAAGAGAGGGAGGTTCGGGTGGCGGACCTCAGCCGGAGCGCTCCTCCGTCACGCACAGGATGTTGCCCTCGCTGTCCTTGAACCAGGCGCCGCGCATCGTGTCCGACTCGGCCACGCCGTCGACCGTCTTGAGGCCGGGCAGGTCGTAGTCCTCGAAGGTGACGCCCTTGGACCGCAGCGTCGCCATCTCCGTGTCGAGGTCGGCCACCTTCCAGCTCGCCAGTGTGTGCTCGGCCTTGCCGCCGTACGGCGTCTCGTAGATGCCTATCGTCGTACCGCCGCAGTCGAACCTGGTGTCCTCGGGCGACTCCCTCGTCATGGTCAGGCCGAGGGTCTCCGTGTAGAAGCGCTTCGCCCGCTCCAGGTCGTTGACCGGAATGATCGCGGCTATGGGTGAGTCCGCCAGCATCGCAAACACCTCCTGCATCCAGGCTACGCACCGGCCGTCCGGCTCACAGGTCGAGCGGACCGCCACGCGCAGGGGTGACCGTCCGACGACCCTGGGTGACGCGGTCACAATGGTGCGCACGAAGCTGTTCGGACTCCGCTGGGGGAGGTACACGCCGTGTCACCCGACGGCATGTGGAGCATCGGCGAGCTCGCCGGGCGTGCGGGCGTCACCGTCAAGACCGTGCGGTTCTACTCGGACCGGGGCCTGCTGCCGGAGGCCGGCCGCAGCGCGGGGGGCCACCGGCGGTACGGCCCCGAGGCGCTCGACCGGCTCCGGCTCATCCGGTCGCTGCGCACGCTCGACCTGCCCGTCCCGGACGTGGGGCGGGTGCTCGAGGAGCAGGACGTGCTCGAGGACGTCATCGCGGGCCAGTTGCGCGAGCTGGGCTCACAACTGGCCGCGCTGCGCTGGCGGGACGCGGCGCTCCGGCTGGTACGGGACTGCGCCCCGGAGGAACGCCCGGAGCGACTGCGGCTGGTCGGCGCGGTGACCGCGCCGCCGAGCACCGACGCGCTGGCCCGCTTCTGGCGGCGCTGGCTGCCGCCCCGGCTCCCGGCCCGGGTGGTGGAGACCGTCCTCGACCGGACCGTGCCGCAGCCGCCCGAGGACCCGGAGCCCGGGCAGGTGCTGGCCTTCGCCCGGATGCACGCGTTCGTCACCGTGCCGTGCGAGGGCGGCGACCGCGCGCAGCCGGCCGCGCACCGTTCCGGCGAGGGGCTGCGTCCCGCCGTGCTGTACGAGGGTCTGGACGAGGCGTACGCGCTGGCGGGGCCCGAGCTGCGGGCGGGGCGGGTGCCTCGGGACGGCGAGGCGCTGGACTGCTTCGTCGCGGCGTACGCCCGCTCGGGCGGGACCCGGGACACGCCCGCGTTCCGTCGGGGGCTGCGCGGCGTGCTCGCCTCGGATCCGCGGATCGACCGCTACTGGCAGCTCGCCGCCGAGGTGTTCGGACCGGACCACACCACCGCGGGCGCGGCGCACGACTGGCTGCTCGGCGCGCTGGACGCGCAGGTCACCGGGAGCGCCGCCTGAACGTCACGCCGGGGCCGCCCGCCCTTCACGCCCAGGCCGGACCGCCTGAACGTCACGCCGGGCCGTCAGGCGTGTCGCCCCGCCAGTCCCAGCGGCGGGGGTCGCCGGGGCGCGGTGCGTACTGGGCGCGGCCGCCCGCTCCGTACGCGCCTATCTCGGTGGGGAGCTCGACGGGCTCCCCGAGCTGGTGCTCCGACCAGCCGGTCACGTCGAGGAGCAGGCCGTCGAGCGGGCCGGCCACCAGTTCGCGGTAGACGTGACCGGGGCGCGGACCGGGGTGGGGATCGTCGTGGTCGGCGCCGTAGACACGCCCTCTCATCAGCTCGTCCATGCCCGCAAGCATCGCAGCCGCCACTGACAACGCCCGGGCGCACGGCCCCGGGCGGGGCGGCGCGGACCCGCCCGCGGGGCCATCCTGGGAGAGACGACCGGCACCCACGGGCGGGAGGTCCGCCATGCAGGACCCGATGGCGCGTGAGCACGAGACCGGCCCCGCGTCCCACTGGCTGGCCACCGCGCACCGTCGGCCCCGGCCACGCCTGGACGAGGACCTGACGGTCGACGTGGCCGTGATCGGCGGCGGGATCGCGGGGCTCGCGACGGCATGGGAGCTGGCCCGGGCGGGCCGGGAGGCGGTGGTGTTCGAGGCGGGCCGGATCCTCTCCGGGACCACCGGGTGCACGACCGGCAAGATCACCGCCCTGCACGGGCTGCGTTACGAACACCTGCGGCGGTCGGTCGGCGCGGAAGGCGCCGGACTGTACGCCGCCGCGCAGCAGGACGGCGTCGAGCGCACGGCCGCGCTCTGCGCCGAGCTGGAGATGGACGCGGAGCTGGAGCAGCGGTCCGCCGTCACCTACGTCACCGAACCCGGCCGCGTCGCGGACGTGCGGGCCGAGACGGCGGCGGCCCGGGCGGCAGGGATCGAGGCCCACTTCGTCACGGAGACAGGGCTGCCGTTCCCGGTGGCCGCCGCCGTCCGGGTGGACGGGCAGTACCAGTTCCATCCGGCCGCGTTCCTGACCCTGCTCGCCGATGCCTTCACCGCGGCCGGCGGTCGCGTCTACGAGCACACCCGTATCACGGCCCTGCACGAGCTCGCGCACATCCGGCTGGAGACCGAGGACGGTGCCGTCATCCGGGCCACGGACGCCGTCGTGGCCACCGGTTTCCCCGCCTTCGGCCCGTCCTCCCTGCTGGTGCGGCTGACTCCGCGGCACGAGCTGGTGGTGGCCGCGCCGATGCCGGAGGCGGCCGACCCGCAGGGGATGTACGTCACGTCGGAGGACCGGACGCGCTCGGTGCGCACCGCGCCGTACGGGGCGGGCCGGCGGCTGATCGTGGTGACGGGCGAGTCGTTCCGGCCGGGCGCGGGCGACGTCGGCACACGGTACGCGAGGCTCGAGGGCTGGGCGCGGCGGTACTTCCCCGGGTTCGGCGCGACGGGTGCGCCGCTGCGCTGGGCGGCGCAGGACGTGGACTCGATCGATCTGGTGCCGTACGTGGGCCACATGCACCCCGGGACGCGGCACGTGTTCGTGGCCACCGGGTTCGGCGGCTGGGGCATGAGCAACGGGATGGCGGCCGGACGGCTGCTGACCGCGCATCTGCTGGGCGGGCCCCGGCCGTCGTGGACGGAGCTGTTCGATCCCCGGCGGCCCGCGTCGCCCCGGGAGTGGCCGGATCTGGTGCGCTCGCAGAAGGAGGTCGCGGCGCACTACCTGGGCGACCGACGGCATCTGGAGCGGGCCGAGCAGCTCGACACGCTGCTGCCGGGGATGGGTGTGGTGGTGCGTGACCACGGTCAGCCGCGGGCGGTCCAGCGTGACGCGTCCGGTGTTCTGCACTCGCTGTCGGCCCGTTGTACGCACATGGGGTGTCTGGTGGCGTACAACGAGGCCGAGCAGACGTGGGAGTGTCCGTGCCACGGTTCGCGGTTCGCGCCGGACGGGACGGTGCTGCAGGGACCCGCGACGGATCCGCTGCCGCGCCGTGCCCGCCCGGACGTGTGACCACGTGGATCTACGGTCCCCAGGCCTCGAACTCGTAGATCCGGGCGGCCGGATCGGTGGTCTGGGTGGGCCGGTTGATCTGGAGCCGTGCGTAGCGAGCCGTGACGGACACCGGGTTCGTGGTGACGGCCGCCGTGTTGCCGGTGACCGTCGCCGCCGTGGTCCACGGGTCGGCGGTCGAGGAGCGGACCTGGATGGTGAAGTCGCGGGTGTTCCAGGAGGCGTTCTCGCCGCCTGCGGCCGCGTGGCGGACGGTGAAGCGGGTGAGGGCACGGGCCGAACCCAGGTCCACTTCGAGCCACTTGTCGGTGGTGAGGGTGCACCACTTGTCGGTGTTCCCGCCGTTGACGGTGCCGTTGACGGCCTTGGCCGGGGTCTCGGAGCTGTTGCACTGTCCGGAGGCGGTGGCGGGCCGGTTCAGGGCGAGGTTCGTCTCGGGGGCGGTGCCGGACCACGAGACGGTCGTGGTGGCGACCGGTGAGCGGCCGTATTCGGTGGAGACGGCCTCGACGTCGAGGGTCGTGGTGCCCTCCGTGCCGACCCGGTCGAGCCGGGGCACGAAGTACGCGTCGTTCGGGGTGGCGCCGAGGAAGGTGCGGGTGCCGTCGGGGTTGCGGCGGTGGACCTCGTAGTGGTGCACGGAGCCGGTGGCCGACGGGGTCCAGCCGAGGCGCAGGGTCTTGCGGGTGCCGCTGACGTCGGTGGCGCCGAGGACGGTGACGCCGGTCGGCGCGGCAGCGCTGTCCACGGTGCCGTCGTACACGGCGAGCTGTCCGACGCGGATGTCGTACGAGGGGTCGGTGCCGGCGGTCTGGAGTCCGATCTGGGCGACGGTGCGGCCGGCGAAGGCGGACAGGTCCAGGGTCTTGGTCTCCCAGCCGCTGCCGGAGGTGGAGCCGAGGTCGAGCGTGGTGAATGCGGTCGGGGCGTCGGTGAAGGAGACGGCGGCCTTGAGCCGGGTCGGTCCCGCGGCGGGGGTCTTCACGACGACGGACAGCTTGGTGTCCGCGGCCACCGGGAGCTTGGTCTGGTAGAGCCGGACGGTGTTGACGGCGTCGAGGGTGCCGGTGAGGCGCAGCGAGGAGCCGCCCTCGTAGGCGTCGGTGAAGTCGACGGAGGGGGTGAGGCGGGTGCCGGTGGAGGCGACCAGCCAGCGGTAGGTGGGCGGCACGTCCTGGAGGGAGAGGTTGTTCCAGCCCGTCGAGGAGACGCGGGTGCCGCGGGCGTTGTAGAAGTCGCCCTGGCCCGCGTTGAAGGAGGTGACGAAGGGTTTCGCGGTGACGGCGGAGGACTCGGGGATGTAATGGGCGAGGCCCTTCCAGGAGGACGTGGTGGTGGTGTCGGACGGGTCGGCGTTGGCGCCGTCCCAGTACCGGGCCTCGCGGGTGTGCGAGTCGGCGCGGCCGGTCGAGGAGTTGTACGTCCACTCGGGGCGGTAGATGCCGAGCGAGGTGACGTGCTTCTGCCCGGCGGGGAAGACCGAGCTCCAGGGGACGGAGGTGTTGTAGCCGTTCGCCTCGGTGTCGATGCCGGCGGCGAGTTCGTACTCGCTGCGCCCCAGGCTCCGGGCGAGCGTGCGGGAGGAGTCGAGTCCGGCGGAGCTCCAGCCGAAGTCCAGGAACATCGAGTCCGAGGTCCGCTGCGCACCCTCCTGGAGGAAGGCGTCGTTGGCGCCGGTGAGCGCGTCCTGCCAGCTCACCGAGCCGGATTCGGTCATCGCGTCGTACCACATGAACTCGACGGGTCCGAGGCCGCGGGCGTAGCGCATGGCGTTGCGCAGTTCGGTGGCGAGGGTCGCGTCGCCGCCTGCGGTCTCCTGGTTGATGAACCAGCCGTCGAATCCGTAGGTCTGCGCGACCTGGGCGAGTTTGGCCGCGACGGGGTAGGTGCTGCCGGATTTCTGGACGAAGTCGCGGACCCACTGGATCTGGCCGCCGTACGCGGTCGGAGGGAAGAAGACGGTGCCGTAGACCTTCACGCCGTTTCGGTGGGCGGCGTCGATGACGGTGGCGTTGGGGGCGAGGATCAGGCCCTCGCCGGCGGAGCCGCCCCAGAACACCAGCTTGTCGACGTACTGCCAGTGGCCGAAGGCGTAGTAGTTCGGGTCGAGGGCGCCTTGGGAGGGGTTGTTCGAGGTGGGGCCGAAGGAGACCAGGGCCGTGACGCCGCCCTCGCCCGACCGGGCGTTGGCGTTGGCCTTGAGCGCCGGGTCGGAGGTGCGCGGGCGCAGCGGGACGCGGGACCGGTTGAACCGGGCGTCGGGGTCGGTCGCCGGGTCCCAGTCCAGGATCGAGTTCGGGTACCAGTACGAGGCGTGGGGCTGGTCGCCCGCGGCCGCGGCCCGCACCGGTTTCGGCGGCGGGGCGCCGTGTGCGGGGGTGAGGCCGAGCACGGCGCCGATCAGCGCCGCGGTCAGCAGGAGGGTGAGGGGTCGTCTCATCCGGGGCTCCGTTCCAGCGTGCGTGGGGTGGGGGTGCTGGACGTGCTGGACGTGCGTTTCGCACGGAGAGGCGAGGCGCGGCTGCCTGTTCCGACGACCCGGGAGGCTAAACGGCTTTAGTCGGCAGGGTCAAGAGGGCGGTGCAGTGCTCTCGCGGACGGTGAGGCGCGGTGTGGGGTTCTTCGTGTCGCCGGTCGCGGCCTGGTCGTCGACGACAGCGAGCAGCGCCGTCGCGACCTGCTCGCCGAGCGCGAAGGTGTCCCGGGACAGGGCGGTGAGGGAGGGGTGGACGATCCGCGCGAGCGCCGAGTCGTCGAAGGACACCACGGACAGTTCGCCGGGCACGCTCACGCCCATCTCGGCGGCCACACCCAGGCCCGCCACTGCCATCACGTCGCTGTCGTAGATGATCGCCGTCGGCCGTTCGGGGCGGGCGAGCAGGGTCCGGGTCGCGGCGGCGCCCTCGGCGTCGCTGAAGTCGGTGGGCAGCGAGACCGCCGTCAGGCCGAGGCGGCGGGCGCTGTCCCGTACGGCGCGGATACGGCGCTGGGTGTGTTGGAAGGCGGGCAGCCCGGCGAGGTGGGCGATGCGCCGGTGCCCCAGGGCGGCCAGGTAGTCGACGATCGACACCATCGCCTCGCGGTCGTCGGCCCAGACGCCGGGCAGGCTGCCGTGCCGGCCGGGGCCGCCGAGCACCAGGGCGGGGACGCCGAGTTCCTCGAGGACGGGGATACGCGGGTCGCGGACCTGGAGGTCGACCAGGACGAAGCCGTCCACCCGGTGCTCGGAGGTCCAGCGGCGGTAGACCTCGATCTCGGCGGCGGTGTCCTCGACGACGAGCAGCTGCAGGGCGGTGCCGCGCACCGACAGGCCGGCCTGGAGGCCGGAGAGCAGCTGGCTGAAGAACGGTTCGAGGCCGATGGTGCGGGCCGGCCGGGCGAGGACCAGGCCGACCGCGCCCGCGCGGGCGCCGCCGAGGGCGCGGGCCGCGCTGTGCGGACGCCAGTTCATCTCCTCCGCGACCTGCAGGATCCGCGCACGGGTCGTCTCGCTGACGCCCGGCCGGCCGTTCAGCGCGAAGGACACCGCGCCCTTGGACACCCCTGCCCGCCGGGCGATGTCGGCGATCGTCGGTCTGGCCACGCAGTGCCCCTTCGGTCCGCACACCTTCTTGACACCGGAGTCTAGCCAGGAGCATAGTCCCGAATCGCTAGACCGGTTTAGTAGCTCATGCATCGCAGCACGGCGAGTCGCGACACGCGCAGCACAGCGCATCACAGCAACGGCACCGCATCGCAGATACGAGCAGACCGGGAGACCTCACATGCGCAGCAGAATCTGGATACGGCCGGTCCTCGCGGCGGTCGCGGCCGCGACCCTGGCGGGCTGCGGGCTCGGCGACCCGGGCGCCTCCGACGGCGCGGACGGCGCGGGTTCGCCCGTCGACGGCGAGGTGAAGGGCAAGGTGTCGATCCAGACCTGGGCCCTGAAGCCGAAGTTCACCACGTACATGCAGGGCGTCATCGACTCCTTCGAGAAGAAGCACCCCGGGGTCGAGGTCCAGTGGCTCGACCAGCCCGGCGAGGGCTACTCCGAGAAGGTGCTCAGCCAGGCAGCCGGCGGCACCCTGCCCGACGTCGTCAACCTGCCCCCGGACTTCGCGCTGCCGCTGGTGAAGCAGAACATGCTGCTCGACGTGGCGAGCGCCGATCCGAAGGCGGCGGACGAGTACGTGCAGGGCGGCCTGGAGGCGTACCGCTTCGGCGTCCGGAAGGGCACGTACGGCTATCCCTGGTACCTCAACACCGACGTCAACTACTGGAACTCCGAGCTGCTCGGCAAGTACGGCCTGGACCCGAAGAAGCCCCCGGCGACCCTCGACGAGCTGATCGCGGCCGGTCGCGTCGTCAAGGCGAAGTCGAACGGCGCGACCTACCTGATGAGCCGCAAGCCCGGCCTGATGGACTTCGCCAACGCCGGCGTGAAGCTGATGTCGGACGACGGTACGCAGTTCACCTTCAACACCCCCGAGGCCGCGGCCCTGCTCGACAAGTACCGCAGCGCCTTCAAGGAGGGCCTGCTCCCGAAGGACGTGCTGACCGAGACGTACGCGGGCAACGCCAAGCTCTTCAACGCGGGCACGGCCGCCTGGACCACCGGCGGCGCGAACCACATCAGCGGCATCGCCACCGACAACCCGACCCTGGCCCCGAAGGTGGTCTCCTCCCCCGCGATGGGCACGCCTCCGCTGTACGTCCAGGGCCTGTCGGTCGCCAAATCGACGAAGAACGCGGCCGCCGCGGTCGCGCTCGCCCGCTGGGTGACGAACGCCCCGAACCAGGCGGCGTTCGCCCACCTCACCAGCATCTTCCCGTCCACGAAGGCGTCCGCCGACGACCCGTTCTTCAGCAAGAGCGACGGCACCAACGCCGGCGACGCGAAGGTCACCGCCTTCACCTCGCTCGCCTCCGCGAAAATGCTCCAGCCGGTCCAGGCCAACGACGCGATCAACACCGTCATCAACCAGCAGATCGCCCTCGCGATCAGCGGACAGGCGGAGTCGAAGAAGGCCCTGGACACGGCGGTGACCCGCGCCAACCAGCTGCTCGAGGACTGAGGGACACGACGATGACCCACCGGCGCTGGTTCACCCCCTGGCTGCTCGCCGGGCCGGCCGTCGTCTGGCTGCTCGTGTTCAACCTCTGGCCCGCCGTCAACACGGTGATCCTCTCCTTCACCAACGCCAAACCCCTCGGCGGCGGGCGCTTCACCGGCCTGGAGAACTACGAACGCGCCCTCACCGACGAGCAGTTGACCGACGCGCTGATCAACAGCATCGTCTATCTGCTGATCTGCCTGCCGCTGCTCACCCTGCTGCCGCTGCTGCTCGCGCTGCTGGTGGAGCGGAAGCTGCCCGGCATCACCTTCTTCCGCACCGCGTTCTACACCCCGGTCGTGGCGTCGGCCGTCGTGGTGGGGATCATCTGGGGCTGGCTGCTGGACGACCGCGGGCTCCTCAACGGCCTGCTCGGGCAGCTCGGCATCGCGGACCGCCCGGTCTCCTTCCTCACCGACCGCTGGCTGCTGCTGTTCAGCGCGATCGCGCTGACGGTGTGGAAGGGCCTGGGCTACTACATGGTCATCTACCTCTCCGCCCTCGGGAACGTCGGCCGCGAACTCCACGAGGCCGCGGCCGTCGACGGCGCGTCCGCCGTCCGCCGCTTCTGGCACGTCACGCTGCCCGGCGTGCGGACGGCGATGATGCTGATCTCCGTCCTGATCTCGGTCTCGGCGCTGCGGGTCTTCTCCGAGCTGTACGTGCTGTCCAACGGCACCGGCGGCCCGGGCGGCCGGGACATGTCCGTGGTGATGCTGATCCAGATGTACAGCCGCGGCTTCACCGGGCACATCGGCTACGCCTCCGCCCTGAGCCTGCTGCTGTTCGTCATCACCATCGGGCCGATGCTGCTGCTCGCCCGGCTGAACCGGAAGGCGGCCTGAGATGCCCGCACGGGGATTCGGCACGCCCACCCCTGCCGGGAAGGCAGCGCGCTATCTGCTCCTGGCGCTGGTGCTGCTGCTCACCATCGGACCGTTCCTGTGGCAGCTCTCGACCTCCCTGAAGGGCCCGGGCGAGGACGTGTACTCCCGCGTCCCGGCGTTCCTGCCCGAGGACCCGACGTTCTCCAACTACGCGCGGGTCGCCGAGACCATTCCGGTCTGGACGTACGCGGCCAACTCGCTGACGGTGGCCGCGGTCGCGGTGTTCGGCAACGCGGTCGGCGCGACCCTGGCCGGCTTCGCCCTGGCCCGGCTGCGCTTCCGCGGGGTGCGGCTGGTGACCGGGCTGTTCCTGGCCACCTTGGTGCTGCCCGGGGAGGTCACGATCGTCTCGCAGTACGTGACCGTGCGCAGCCTGGGCCTGACCGACACGCTCACCGGCGTGGCGCTGCCCGGGGCGCTCGCCATGCTGAACGTGCTGCTCATGTACACCGCTTTCCAGGCGGTTCCCCCGGACCTGGACGCGGCGGCGCTGGTCGACGGGGCGAACGTGTGGCAGCGGCTCGTCCATGTGGGTCTGCCGAACGTCCGGGGCATGCTCAGCGTGGTCGTGATCTTCACCTTCATCGGCGCCTGGGACGACTTCCTGTGGCCGCTGATCGTGCTGAACGACCCCGACCGCTACACCCTCACCGTCGGACTCCAGTACCTGAACGGCACCTTCACCGCCAACCCACGGCTCATCGCCGCCGGCACCATGATCGCCTTCATTCCGATCGTGATCGTGTTCGCCTCGCTCCAGCGGTTCTTCTTCAAGGGCGTCGAGGAAGGCGCGATCAAAGGATGAGCGCCCGCCCGATGAGCGCTCACCGCACCCGCACAGGAAAGGACACGGTCCGCGCATGACCACGTCCCCGCGATTCGGCGTCAACTACACCCCCAGCAAGGGCTGGTTCCACCACTGGCTCGACTTCGACCTCGACGACGTACGCGCCGACCTCGACTCGATCGCCGCACTCGGCCTGGACCACGTCCGGGTCTTCCCGCTGTGGCCGCTCTTCCAGCCGAACCGCACCCTGATCCGCCCGCGGGCGGTGGAGCAGTTGGTCGAACTGGCGGACGCCGCCGCCGAACGCGGCCTGGACGTCGCAGTGGACGGGCTGCAGGGCCACCTGTCCAGCTTCGACTTCCAGCCGTCGTGGACGGTCAGCTGGCACCGGCGGAACATGTTCACCGACCCGGACGTCGTCGACGGCCAGGCCGCCTACCTCCGCACGCTCGCCGCCGCACTCGCGGACCGGCCGGCCTTCCTCGGCATGACCCTGGGCAACGAGATCAACCAGTTCTCCGGCGACCCGCACCCCGACCCGGACCGGATCACCCCGGCCCAGGCCGAGCGCTGGCTGCGCCGCATGCTCGACGCCTGTGAACAGGGGGCGCCGGGACGGATGCACCTGCACGCG
This sequence comes from Streptomyces sp. HUAS YS2, assembly GCF_033343995.1. Lineage (NCBI taxonomy): Bacteria > Bacillati > Actinomycetota > Actinomycetes > Kitasatosporales > Streptomycetaceae > Streptomyces > Streptomyces solicathayae. The sequence continues at coordinate 345,877 of NZ_CP137573.1, forward strand.
GAGTACGACGCCTCCTGGTACGTCGACGACCACCCCTTCACCCCGGCGCACGCGGCCCGGCTGGGCGCGGTGACGGCGGTGCACTCCTGGGTGTTCAACGGCACCGCGCAGCGCTACGGGGCGGACTCGCCGGCGACCGGGCAGCACGCGGCGTACATGATCGAGCTGTCGAAGGCCTGGGCGGAGGACCCGCACCGGCCGGTCTGGCTCCAGGAGGTCGGCGCGCCCGCCCCGCACATCCCGGCGGACCGGGCGGCCGGGTTCACCCGGACGACGATCGCCGCGGCGCTGGACTGCCCCGGCGTGTGGGGCGTGACGTGGTGGTGCTCGCACGACGTCGACCGGGCGCTCGCCGACTTCCCGGAGCTGGAGTACACGCTGGGCCTGCTCACCAACGACCGGCGGGTCAAGCCGGCCGGGCGGGAGATCGCCCGGATCGTCGAGGAGCTGCGGGCCGGGAACGGGCGGGCGGCGCCGCGGACCACGGCGCTCGTCGTCGACCTGCCGGACGACGCGGCCGGGCGCTCGTTGTGCGGCCCCGGCGGGGCGGTGTTCGAGGCGTTCATGCGGCTGTCGACGGAGGGCGTCCGGCCGACGACCGTGCTCGCCGGGCGTGCCGCGGACCCGTCGCACCTCGCCGCCCGGGGTATCACTCGGCTCGTCACGGTCGACGACGCCGGAGTCGGCCGACGCGCCTCTCCCTCATCCCGTGCCTCCTCCTGAATCCTGCCTTCTGCACCCGGCCTTCTTCCGTCCTCGTCCCACGGAGCTTCCGCCATGCACAGTGACCGCAGTCTGATCGAGTCCCGTCTCAAGCGCGTCCTCGAGGAGCGCGTCCGTCCCGCCGTGTATCCCGAGTCGGTCCCGCTCGAGGTCGGGATCTGGACCGCCCCCGACGAACCCGTGCCGGTGGCCGAGGGCATCGCCGCCCCGCGTACGCCGATCTCCGTGGGCACCCGGTGGGGCGCGCCGTGGGGCACCAGTTGGCTCACGGTGTCCGGCACGGTGCCGGAGACCTGGGCGGGCCGGACCGTCGAGGCGCTGATCGACCTGGGTTTCGACAAGAACATGCCGGGCTTCCAGTGCGAGGGCCTGGTGTACCGGAGCGACGGCACCCCGGTGAAGGGTCTGCATCCGCGCAACCAGTGGGTGCGGGTCGCCGCTCCGGCGGCCGGCGGCGAGGAGGTGCTGCTCCACGTCGAGGCCGCGTCCAACCCGGTGGTGCTCGACTACCACCCGTTCGTGCCGACGGAGCTGGGTGAGAAGGAGACGGCGGGCAGCGAGCCGCAGTACCGGCTGGAGCGGATGGATCTGGCCGTCTTCGACGAGACGGTGTGGCAGCTCGTGCTCGACCTGGAGGTGGTGGGCGAGCTGATGGCCGAGCTGCCGGTGGAGGGCGCGCGCCGCTGGGACCTGCTGCGGGCGGTCGACCGGGCCCTGGACGCGATCGACCTCCAGGACGTGAACGGCACGGCCCCGGCGGCCCGTTCGGAGCTCGCCCGGGTGCTGGCGACGCCGGCCGAGCCGTCGGCGCACCGGATCAGCGCGGTCGGGCACGCGCACATCGACTCGGCCTGGCTGTGGCCGCTGCGCGAGACGGTCCGCAAGGTGGCGCGCACCACCGCCAACATGACCGCGCTGTTGGAGGACGAGCCGGACTTCGTCTACACGATGTCGCAGGCCCAGCAGTACGCGTGGATCAAGGAGCACCGCCCGGAGGTGTACGCACGGGTCAAGAAGGCGGTCGCGGAGGGCCGGTTCGTGCCGGCGGGCGGGATGTGGGTGGAGTCGGACACGAACATGCCGGGCTCGGAGGCGATGGCCCGTCAGTTCGTGCACGGCAAGCGGTTTTTCCTGGACGAGTTCGGGGTGGAGAACCACGAGGCCTGGCTGCCGGACACGTTCGGCTTCGCGGGCGGGCTGCCGCAGATCATCAAGGCGGCGGGGTCGCGCTGGCTGTTGACGCAGAAGATCTCGTGGAGCCAGGTGAACAGCTTCCCGCACCACACCTTCTGGTGGGAGGGCATCGACGGGACACGGATCTTCACGCACTTCCCGCCGATCGACACCTACAACTGCTCGATGCAGGGTCGGGAGATCGCGCACGCCGTCCGCAACTTCAAGGACAAGGGCAGGGCGCGGCACTCGATCGCGCCGACCGGCTGGGGCGACGGCGGGGGCGGCACCACCCGGGAGATGATCGGCAAGGCGGCGCGGCTGCGCGACCTGGAGGGCTCGGCGCGGGTGCGCTGGGAGCGGCCGGCCGAGTTCTTCGCCCGCGCGGAAGCCGAGTACCCGGACGCGCCGGTGTGGGTCGGGGAGCTGTACCTGGAGCTGCACCGGGCGACCCTGACCAGCCAGGCGCGCACCAAGCAGGGCAACCGGGCGAGCGAGAACCTGCTGCGGGAGGCCGAGCTGTGGGCCGCGACGGCGGCGGTGCGGGCGGGGTTCCCGTACCCGTACGAGCGGTTGGACCGGATCTGGAAGACGGTACTGCTGCACCAGTTCCACGACATCCTGCCGGGTTCGTCGATCGCCTGGGTGCACCGCGAGGCGGAGCGGACGTACGCGGCGGTGGCCGCAGAGTTGCGCGGGATCGTCGACGCGGCGCAGCGGGCCCTGGCCGGCGACGGGTCGGCGGGCGGGGAGGTGGTGTTCAACGCGGCGCCGCACGCCCGGGCCGGGGTGCCCGCCGGGGGCGCACGGCCGGCGGGCACGGGGCCGGCCGCCGCGGCCTGCGCCGTACGGCCCCGGGAGGGCGGCGGGTTCGTGCTGGAGAACGGGCTCCTGCGCGTCGAGGTGGACGGGCGCGGGCTCGCGGTCTCGGTGCGGGACCTCGTCTCCGGCCGGGAGACGGTCGCGCCGGGCGAGGCGGCGAACCTGCTGCAGATCCACCCCGACTTCCCGAACATGTGGGACGCCTGGGACGTCGACAGGTTCTACCGGAACACCGTCACCGACCTGACGGACGTCGACGAGGTGGTCGTGGCGGACGATTCCCCGGGGTCCGTGTCCGTCCGGGTGACGCGGTCGTTCGGCGCGTCGCGGGCGGTCCAGACGCTGACGCTGGCCGCCGGGGCATGCCGGCTCGACCTGGACACCGAGGTCGACTGGCAGGAGACGGAGAAGTTCCTGAAGGCCGCGTTCCCGCTGGACCTGCACACCGACCGCTACGCCGCCGAGACGCAGTTCGGCCACCTGTACCGGCCCACGCACACCAACACCAGTTGGGAGGCGGCCAAGTTCGAGGCGTGCAACCACCGCTTCGTGCACCTGGAGGAACCGGGCTGGGGCGTCGGCCTGGTGACCGCGTCCACGTACGGGCACGACGTCACGCGGACGGTGCGGCCCGCCGACCGGGGCACGACGACGACCGTCCGGGTCTCCCTGCTGCGCGCGCCGCGCTTCCCCGACCCGCACACCGACCAGGGCGTGCACCGCTTCCGGCACGCCCTGGTGCCCGGCGCGACGGTCGGCGACGCGGTCCGCGAGGGGTACCGCATCGGCCTGCCCGAGCGGCGGGTGCCCGGTGACGCCGAGGTCCTGCCGCTCGTCGATGTGGACGATCCGGCCGTCGTGGTCAGCGCGGTCAAGCTGGCGGACGACGGCAGCGGGGACGTGGTGGTCCGGCTGTACGAGGCGCACGGCGGCCGGGTCGCGGCCCGGCTGACGCCGGGGTTCACGCACGCCGGCGTGCAGGTCTGCGACCTGCTGGAGCGACCGCTCCCCGAGGAGGACGCCGGGACGGAGGACGGGGGCGACGTGGCCCTGCGGCTGCGCCCCTTCGAGCTGCGCACCCTGCGGTTCGTACGTCCCGTCGGGTGACGTGACGCCGAGGGCGGGCGCGCCGGATCGGGCGCGCCCGCCCCACGGGGCAGGGTCGGGGCGGTCTGTCCGCAGTCCTCCCGGCCCGAGCGGTCCCCCGATGCCGATGCCGATGCATGCCGATGCCGTCCGCTACGACGACGTGCCTCGGACGAGTGGCCGCAGCTGGACGAGCGGGTGATGGCGGCCGACATCCTGGTGCTGTGCGGGCCGACCTGATTCGGGGATACGTGTCATCGGTGCGGGGCCGTGCGGGTGATCGGGTGGCCGGCTCCGTGACCGTTGGCGCGGCGTTTGATCATTCCGCCCCACGAGGAGAGACAGTGGACGGGATTTTCGGCCGGACCAACCCGGGGCACCATCGACGTCGGCAGCCGGGTGTTGTGCCGCCCCGACCACCCACTCGTCCGCAGGGGGACGCATCGATGACCGACACCGGCACGTCCTACCGTGATCTCCGCGCCCTGGTGATCAACTGCACCCTCAAGCGGTCGCCGGAGCGGAGCCACACTCAAGGGCTGATCGACATCAGCACCGGGATCATGGAACGTCAGGGCGTCGCGGTCGAGGTGCTGCGGGCGGTGGATCTCGACATCGCGACCGGTGTCTGGCCGGACATGACGGAGCACGGGTGGGAGACCGACGAGTGGCCCGTCATCTACTCGAAGGTGATGGCAGCGGACATCCTCTTCTTGGCCGGACCTGTATGGCTGGGAGACAACTCTTCGGTCATGAAGAAGGTCATCGAGCGCCTGTACGCCTGCTCGTCGATCCTCAACGAACGTGGCCAGTACGCATATTACGGGCGGGTCGGGGGTTGCTTGATCACCGGTAACGAGGACGGCGCCAAGCACTGCGCGATGAACGTCATCTACAGCCTTCAGCACCTGGGCTACGTCATCCCGCCGCAGGCCGACGCGGGCTGGGTCGGCCCGGCCGGACCCGGCCCTTCCTACCTCGACGAGGGCTCGGGTGGGCCGGAGAACGACTTCACCAACCGCAACACCACGTTCATGACCTGGAACCTGCTCCACCTGGCCCGCATGCTCAAGGACGCCGGCGGCATCCCCGCGTACGGCAACCAGCGCTCCGAGTGGGACGCCGGGTGCCGCTTCGACTTCGAGAACCCCGAGCACCGTTGAACTCCGGCCGGAACATCGGAGACCGCTTGGACGCCTCCGCGGTCTCCGCCGCCCGGTCGGTGTTCTCGAACAGCTACAGGACCGGCCCCGCCCCTCGGACGACTAACGCTCGCGAGGCACGCCGGCACGGTGCCGAGGGTCATGTACCGGTGTGGGTGTGGGCAGCCCACAGGCTGGGGACATGGGGGTACCTGCTGCGGAGGCGTGTAGTGGCGAGGTGAAGGGCGAGGGCGCTTCGGTCGGCCTGGGGCGGGGCCGTGCCGTTGTCGGTGAGGTGGGCGTAGAAGTCGGTGCCGAGTTGGGCAGCGGTGCGGTCGTCGACGGACCACAGCGTGCCGATGACGTGCCGGTAGCCGGCTAGGTGGAAGGCGCCGGTGATGTGGAGGGATTCGTCGGCCAGGCGGGGGGCGGTGTTGCTGGTGTCGCAGGCGGAGAGGTAGGCCAGCTCGGCAGTCAGGTCCAGGGCGGTGATGTCGGCGATGGTCAGGGGCGCGGTGGCGTGGTCGGTGAGGACCAGGTGACTCCGGGCGGGGTCGGTCCAGTCCGCTTCGCCGTGGCAGGAGAAGTGGGCGATGCCATGGCTGGGCAGCGCGTCGAGAACGGTGTCGCGCGTGGGGGTGGCCAGGAGGCGGGCGTCCGGGATCAGGGACGTGATGGCGGCGGCCTCGACACGGACGCCGGGCAGCGGCGGGGTGCCCGGGGCTTTGGCGGCGGCGACGACCAGGGTGCTGGGGGTGGACGGCCCGGACTGGCGGGTTCTGGCGTGGGCGAGGGCCCGCACGGTCGTGGTGTAGGAGGAGACGACGCGGTCGAGGACGGTCCGCGGTCCGCCCTCCCGCTGGACGTCGTCGGTGTGGTGGCCGGCCGCGTGGAGGGGGAGATAGGCGAGGATGCCCACCGGGCACCACCACAGGCGGGGCCAGGGCTCACCGGGCTGATGGGCGGTCGTGTGGCCGAGGTCGGTCAGAACAGGCTCAGCAACGGTGTCCCACAGCCAGGTCAGAACGGCGAGGATTTCCCGCTGGGCTTCGACACGTGCCCTGGGGGCGATCTCGTGGTCGGTGGTGGCGTGCAGGGCAGCCAGGAGTCGTTCCCCCTGCTCGAAGGCGGCATCCTGGGTCAGCGTGGGCAAGGGCACGACCCGGACAGGAGCGTCGGCGGAATCAGTGAGGACGAGGGCGTCGCAGCGGCGGGGGCTGGCGGTGACGAAGACGACGGGCCCCTCGTGCGCATGGCGGGCGAGCTCGTTGATCGGGGGCGCGTGGAGGAAGTCCTCGAAGCCCGGGAGGCCGGAGATGCGCGCGATGAGGCTCTGCCACGCGTCGTGGGCCTCGCGCCTGTGCTCTGCCAGGCGCTGGTTCGCCTCCCGGAGCACTTCCGGGGCCTCCGCCGATGACGTGGGGCGGGGGTGGTTCAGGGCGTCGAGGCGGGCCCGCAGTTGGCGCAGCTCGTCCGCCAGGTGGGGGGCGTGCTCGCGCAGGCGGACGGCATCACGGCTGCGCAGACCGAGGGTGTCGGTGGCGAGGATTCCGCGGGCGCGCTCCAACAGCTCCACGGCCCGCTCCGGCCGGCCTGCGGCGAGCGCGGCGGCGGCGGCCTCCTCCGGTAGACCTGGCAGGCGGCCGAGCTGGTACTCGCGGTCCGCGCGGCCCAGACTGCCCGGGGCGAGGGACGCCGTCAGGGCAATGGCCTCCTCCACGGCTTCCAGCGCCGCCTGGGGGGCGTCGGGGCCGGAGGCCAGGAGCGCGAAGCGCCGATACGCCTTGATGCGGGTGACTGTGTCACTCGTCGTGCTGCCCGCGGCCTCGCCGAAGTAGCGGCATGCGTCCTCCCGCGCTTGCGTCCCACCCCCGACCTCGAACAGATTTGCCAGCTTGCCGCCGAGGCTGTTGAGGTACACGGCGCGGTGGGGGTGGTCGTGGGGGGTGGCGCTGACGGCCTCCCGGCTGACCCGCACGGCTTCTTCCAGTACCTCGATATCGGTGCTGCGTTCGAACAGGGTCTTCAGGATGTTTCCGAGGTTGTGCAGGTACCCGGCGCGGCTGGGGTGGTCGCGGGGAGTGGTGGCCACTGCTTCCCGGCTGGTCTTTACGGCTTCCTTCAGTATCTCGATGTCACCGACGCGCTCGAAGAGGGCTGCCAGCGTGCCTGTGAGGTTGTTGAGTTGCACAGCGCGGTTGGGGTGGTTGTGGGGTGTGGTGGCCACGGCTTTCCGGCCGACCTGTGCGGCTTCTTCCAGTACCTCGATGTCACCGGTGCGTTCGAACAGGGTCTGCAGGATGCTTCCGAGGTTGCCGATCTGCACGGCGTGGTGGGGGTGGTTGTGGGGGACGGTGGCCACGGCTTCCCGGCCGACCTGTACCGCCTCTTTCAGTACCTCGATCTCACCGATGTGCTCGAACAGGGCCAGTAGGTTGCCTGCGAGGTTGTTGAGGTGCGTGGCGCGGTTGGGGTGGTTGTGAGGTGTGGTGGCCACGGCTTCCCGGTTGACCTGTACTGCTTCCTCCAGTACCTCGATGTCCCCGATGCGTTCGAACAGGGTCTGCAGGGCGGTCCCGAGGTTGTTGAGGGGGGTCGCGCGGTTGGGGTGGTTGTGGGGGACGGTGGCCACGGCTTCCCGGTTGACCTGTACTGCTTCCTCCAGTACCTCGATCTCTCCGACGCGCTCGAACCGGCGCTGGAGAGCGACCCCCAACGAGGTCAGGTATCCGGCGCGGTTGGGGTGGTGGTGAGGAGTGGCGGCCACTGCTTCCCGGCCGGCTTGTACTGCTTCCTCCAGTGCTTCTGTCCGTCCCGTGTGTCCGGACAGCGCCTGCAGCGCGTTCACAAGGGAGTTGAGGTGCATGGCGCGGTGGGGGTGGCCTTGGGGGACGGCAGCCACTGCTTCCCGGCTGACCTTTACTGCTTCTCTCAGTACCTCGATGTCACCGACGCGCCCGAACAGCGCCTGGAGCGTGTTCCCGAGGTTGTGCAGGTACCCGGCGCGGTTGGGGTGGTCGCGGGGGGTGGTGGCCACAGCCTCCCGGCCAAGCTGCACTGCTTCTTCCAGTACCGCAAGGTCACCGATGCGCTCGAAGTGGATTCGCAGCGTGCTCCCGAGGTTGTTGAGGTTCATGGCTCGGCCGGGGTCGTCGCGGGGGGAGGTGGCCACAGCCTCCCGGCCAAGCTGCACTGCTTCTTCCAGTACCGCAAGGTCACCGATGCGCTCGAAGTGGATTCGCAGCGTGCTCCCGAGGTTGTCGAGGTACATGGCGCGGTGGGGGTGGCCTTGGGGGACGGCAGCCACTGCTTCCCGGCTGACCTTTACTGCTTCTCTCAGTACCTCGATGTCACCGACGCGCCCGAACAGGCGCTGGAGAGCGACCCCTAACGAGTTCAGAAACCCGGCGCGGTCGGGGTGGCCTTGGGGGGTGGCGGTCACGGCCCCCCGGCCGGCCTGCACGGCTTCTTCCAATACCTCGATCTCGCCGACGCGCTCGGACAGGAACTGCAAGGCGTTCCCGAGGTTGTGCAGACCGGCAGCATGGCTGGGGTGGTCCTCGGGAAGCATGGTGTGCACCGTGCGGAACGCAGCGATGGCCTGCTCAAGTACGTCCCGTTGCCCCGTGCGCTCGTATGCGGTGAGCAGATCGACGGCACGAGCCTGCGCGGTGGCCATGGCGCGCGGATCGAACTCCGGCGCGGGGGTCCCGACGGCAGATTCTTGCAGCGTGCGGTGCAGAGGCTCGGGAACGGACTGAGGGCTCACTCGATGGACGGGGGCAAAGAACCGGGTAGCAGCTGCCAGATCATCCCGGCCCTGGCCCTCGGAAAGGGCGAGGTGGCGTAGCCAGTGGTACCAGCCCAGGACCTGCGCGGCGGACAGGTCGTGCTCGGGGTCGGTGACACGCTCCAGGTCGCGGGCGGCACGGCGGACCTCACGTTCGAGGATGTGGGTGGAGTCGCCGGCGTTGAGGGCGAGGTGACTGTTGAGGGCGGCGAGTGCCGCATCGCGGTCCGGCATGGCAGGTATCCCCCGAAGGAACAGCATCACTATCACTGTCGGGCCCGATGTGCATGCCCAGGCAAGCCGCGACTGCACGCACAACATGGGCGTTGCGCTTTGAGTGGATGCTAACCACGACACAAGCCGCACAACCTATACTTTGGTCAACTCGGGGGAACAGGGCCCCGTTTGCTGGCGCAGGACCCTCGAATGCCAGCCAGGTGGAACCGTGCAGAGGGGCAGCATGGACGACGTGGTGGGCGAGCGCGTGGCGGCACTGTGCGGTGAGCTCAGCCGCTGGCCGGAGCTGGCGACGGTGATCGGCGACGCCGGGGCGCTGCCGCAGCTGAGCGAGTTGCTGGCGCTGCTCGCCAACCGGGCCGAGCCCGACGAGCGGCACGTGGCCACGCTGCTCGACGTGATCGAGGACGCCTGCGCGCGGCAGGGCCTGCCCGCGCTGACCCGTCGTGTCCCGTCCCTGCCGCCAGGCATGGGAGCGGACACAGGGGGGCCTGCCGGGTGGACCTGCCCGCTGAGCAGGTGCAGCCGGGTGGTCCTTCCCGACGAGACCCCGCACCCGCCGACCTGTGCGGCAGCCGTGGGTGAGGACGGACGGATGAAGCCCTACTCGCCCAGCATGCGGTGACGAGCGCCTTTCTGGCCGGGATCGGCACGAAACTCGCCGATCGGTGGCTCAACGCGCTGCTGCTGCCCGGCCTGTTGTGGACCGCGCTGCTGGTAACAGGCCTGCACCTGGGCCAGGACCACCCCTTCGCCGTCGACCGATTGGGCGACTGGCTCGACCAGCTCGCCGCCCGCCCAGCCGCCCACGCCCCCGGCACGGTCGCACTCGCCGCATCCGCGGTCCTGCTGGTCAGCACCGGTGTGGGACTCCTCGCCGGCACTCTCGGCGGCCTGGTCGAGCAGTTGTGGGCACTTCCCGGCGACCTCCCTCCTGCTTCCTGGATACGGGCCTGGCGCCAAAGACGTTGGGACACGGCAGGCGAGCAATTGAAGACCGCGATCCGGCACGCCGCCCGGGCCACAGACGCCGCCCGGACCCGCGCTGCCCAGGTGCGCGCCCGGCAGCGCCGACGGTCCCGTCTCGGCCCCGTCCGGCCGGGCCACACCACCCGCATCGGCGACCGGTTCGCGCTCGCTACGCTCCATGCCGCCCAGAACAACGGCCTCGACGACCTGCCCCTGGCCTGGCCACGCCTGTGGACTGTGCTGTCCGCCGAGCTCCGCACCGACCTCGCCGCCGCCCGCGACACCTACGCCGCCACCGCCCGCCTCGCCGCCTGGGGGCTCCTCTACTTCCCCCTCGCCGCCGCCTGGTGGCCTGCCGCCCTGATCGGCGCCGCCGTCCTGACCACTGCCGCCGTACGCGCCTTTGCCGCCGCGGATGTCCTGGCCGACCTGATCGAGACCGCCTGCGACCTGCATCTCAACGATCTGGCCGACCGCCTGGGCATCCCCACCACCACGCCTGCCCCGGACACCGGACACGCGATCAGCGGACGCCTGCGTACCACCGCCCCGAGCACCTCAGACACCGGGTGACGGGCGTACAGTAACCGAATCCTGATCACCGGCAAGGACGGCCTGAAGCACTGCGCCATGAACCGGTTCGGGCGGCCCGCAGAACGACTTCACCAACCGCAACACCGCCTTCATGAGCTGGAACCTGATGCGCATGGCGGCGCTGCTGAAGTGGTCCGGCGGGATCACGGCGCACGGCAACCAGCGCTCGGAGTGGGACGCGGGCTGCAGGTTCGACTTCCCGAACCCGGAGCACCGCTGAGGGAGCCGGAGGGTGTCAGTCGGGGACGGGCAGGCCCTTCGGCTCCTTGATCCGCTTCATGATGATCTGCGAGTTCACCTCGGTGACGCCGCCGAGCGTGGTGAGCCGCTCGATCCAGAGCCGCTCGTACGCGGCGAGGTCGGCGACCGCGATCCGCAGCAGGCAGCCGGGGCTGCCGAACAGCCGGTACGCCTCGATCACGTCGGGGATGTCCTGGAGCGCGGCCTCGAAGGCCTCGACGGCCTCCCGGTCGCGGCGCACCTCGATGGAGACGAGGACCTCGAAGCTGCGGCCGACGGCCTCCGGGGCGACGATCGCGCGGTAGCCCTGGATCACGCCGTCCTGCTCCAGCTGCCGGACCCGGCGCATGCACGGCGAGGGGCTCAGTCCGACGCGCTGGGCGAGCTCCTGGTTGGTCAGCCGGCCGTCCTCCTGGAGCTCACGCAAGATATGGAGATCGATTCGGTCCATGGCGCAATTATCCACCACTCATGTTGCGTGCGGAGCCGAGATCGGCAACCCGATTGCGTCGCTTTTTTCCTATCCTTGCGGAGACGCGGTCCCGCACCGGCCGCGCCGAGGAAACAGAACGACTCCGGGGACGAAGCACATGGAATGGATACGCGACGAGCGGCCGCGACGGATCACCCTCATCAGCACCGGGGGCACCATCGCCAGCCGCTGGCAGGGCGCCGGGTACGCCGCCGAGGCCGCGGGCAGTGACGTCCTGGGCGCGTCCGCGCTCCCGGAGGGCGTGACGGTCGACGTCGTCGACCTGTTCAACGTGAACAGCTCCCGGATGACCTCGGTCCGGCAGCTCGCCCTGCTGCACGCCGTGCACGAGGCGCTGGCCGACCCCGGTGTGGACGGGGTCGTGATCACCCACGGCACGGACACCCTCGAGGAGTCCGCCTTCTTCCTCGACCTGCACCACTCCGACCCGCGCCCGGTCGTCCTCACCGGCGCCCAGCGCCCCATCGGCACGGGCGACAGCGACGGCCCCGGCAACGTGTACGACGCCCTCCAGGTCGCCGCCTCGGTCCGCGACCTGGGCGTCCTGGTCGTCTTCGACGGCCTCGTGCACCCGGCGCGCGGCACCGTGAAGACCCAGACCCTGGCCTCCGACGCGTTCTCCGACCCGTCGGCGCAGCACCTCGGCAAGGTCGGCTTCGGCCGGGTCGACACCCACCGCAGCCCCGAGCGCCCGGCGCCGCTGCCGCTCCCGGCGGCCGACGCGAGTGCCGCCCTCCCCCGCGTGGACGTCATCACCCACCACAGCGACGCCGACCCGCTGCTGTTCCGCGCGGCCCTCGCCGCCGGGGCCCGGGGCATCGTCCTCGTCGCCACCGGCGCGGGCAACGCCACGCCCGAGTTCGTCGACGCGGTGGCCGAGGCCGTCGAGCAGGGCGTGCTGGTCGCGATCACCACCCGGGTCCCCGCCGGTGAGGTCGCCGAGATCTACACCGGAGGCGGCGCGGTCGACCTGGTCGCCGCGGGCGGTCTGCTCACCGGCACGCTGCGGGCCGCACAGACCCGGATCGCCGTCCTGTCGGCGCTGCTCGCCGACGTCTCGCCGAACCACCGCACGGAACTGCTGCGCGGCCTGCTGAACGGCCCGGCGTTCCAGGAGCCCGCGCTGGCCGCGGGTTCCCGCTTCTCCGGCGGCAGCCCCACGCCCGCCGGCGCTCACCACTGAGTCACGGCTCCCCGCCACCCCCCTTCACCGCGCTCCGCCCTCCCCTCCCGAAGGCTGCCCCGATGACCGCTGCCCCGTCCCTCCCCACCCGCCGCGAGCACGACCTCCTCGGCGACCGTGACGTCCCCGCCGACGCGTACTGGGGAGTCCACTCCCTGCGCGCCACGGAGAACTTCCCGATCACCGGCACCCCGATCTCGGTGTACCCGCGGCTGATCGACGCGCTCGCCGCGGTGAAGGAGGCCGCGGCCCGGGCGAACGAGGAACTCGGCCTGCTGCCCGCGCAGAAGGCCGACGCCATCGCGACCGCCTGCCAGGAGATCCGCACCGGCAAGCTGCACGACCAGTTCGTCGTCGACGTCATCCAGGGCGGCGCCGGCACCTCGACGAACATGAATGCCAACGAGGTCATCGCCAACCGCGCGCTCGAACTCCTCGGCCACGCCAAGGGCGAGTACCGGCACCTGCACCCCAACGAGGACGTCAACCTCAGCCAGTCCACCAACGACGTCTACCCGACGGCGGTCCGGGTCGCGACGATCCTCGCGATGCGGGACCTGCTGCGCGCCGCGGCCGTGCTCCAGGACGCCTTCGCGGCGAAGTCGATCGAGTTCCGCGACGTCCTGAAGATGGGCCGCACCCAGCTCCAGGACGCCGTGCCCATGACGCTCGGCCAGGAGTTCTCGACGTACGCGGTGATGCTGGAGGAGGACCGCGGCCGGCTCTCCGAGGCCGTGGAACTGATCCACGAGATCAACCTGGGCGCGACCGCCATCGGCACCGGGCTCAACGCCCCGGCCGGGTACGCCGAGACCGCGCGCCGCCACCTCGCGAAGATCACCGGGTTGCCCCTGGTGACCTCCGCCAACCTGGTCGAGGCCACCCAGGACTGCGGGGCCTTCGTCCAGCTGTCGGGCGTGCTCAAGCGCCTGGCCGTGAAGCTCTCCAAGACCTGCAACGACCTGCGGCTGCTCTCCTCCGGACCGCGGGCGGGGCTCGGCGAGATCAACCTCCCGGCGGTCCAGGCCGGTTCGAGCATCATGCCGGGCAAGGTGAACCCGGTGATCCCCGAGGTGGTGAACCAGGTCGCCTTCGAGGTGATCGGCAACGACATCACCGTCACCATGGCCGCCGAGGCGGGCCAGCTCCAGCTCAACGCCTTCGAGCCGGTGATCCTGCACGCCCTGTCGCGCAGCATCACCTCGCTGCGCCAGGCCTGCCTCACGCTCGCCGAGCGCTGTGTCGTGGGAATCACCGCCAACACCGAGCAGCTGCGCGCGGCGGTCGAGAGCTCCATCGGTCTGGCCACCGCGCTCAACCCGCACATCGGCTACACCGCGGCCACCGCCATCGCCCAGGAGGCGCTGCGGACCGGCCGCGGTGTAGCCGAACTGACCCTGGAACAGGGACTGTTGCCCGCCGAGCGCATCGCGGAGCTGCTCACCCCGGAGCGCCTGGCGGGCCCGGCGCGTCACTGACGCCGACGGCGCCCCCGGGACAGGACCGCGGCGGCCACCAGGTACGGCAGCGCGAGCAGCGCGAAGGCCGTGCCGTGGCCGGCCGCGGTGCCGGCCACCGCGTACAGGCCGAACACGCTGACGGTGGTCAGCTCGGTGCCCAGGCCGGCCAGTGAGGTGACGGTGGCCCGGCCGGGGCCGGTGATGCTGTCCTGCAGCCGGGCGTCCGCGAGCACGCTGCCGAGCTGGAAGCCGCCGAACGCGATCGCGACCAGGACGATGCCCACCGGGGTCCCCCAGGCCGCGCCGGCGGCCAGGGCGAGTCCGGCGACCGCGAGCAGCGCGCCGAGTCCGCGCGCGCCCAGCCGCCCGGCCGGTCCGGCCAGCAGGCCGCCGGCCGTGGCTCCGGCCCAGATCAGCAGGAGCAGCCGCGGCTCGGTCCCGGGCGCCACTCCGGTGTCCCGGACCAGCAGCGGCGTGTACTCGTCGAGGGCGCCCCAGATGCCGGTGACGGCCGGCACCAGCAGCACGGCGGCGCGGACGGACCGGTCGTGCCGGGCCTCGGCGACGCCGGCGCGCAGCGTCGCCGCCCAGCCGGCCTCCCCCGGCTCCCCGTCCTCGGCCGCGGCGGCCTTCCCGCGGTGTTCCGGGAAGGCGCTCGCGAGCGCGGCGGTGACCAGGCAGGTCAGCACACTGGCCGCGCCGACGACCGGGTAGCCGCCGGCCGTGAACACCGGTCCGGCCAGCGCCGTCGCCACCATCACGGCCACCAGTCCGGCGGCGCGGGCCCGGCCCATGATCCGGGGGTACCGGTCGGCCGCGCCGCGCCGGTCCAGCTCCTCGTACACGAGGGCCTCCAGCGCGCCGGAGCCGAAGGCGCCGCCAGCGCCCCAGAGCACGAAGCCGAGGGCGAAGGCCCAGTACGACGGGAACAGCACCCACAGGGCGAAGCCGGCCGCGGTGAGCAGCGGACCGATCTGGAGCAGCCGCTTGCGCGACACCGTGTCCGCCCAGACGCCGGACGGGACCTCGAGGAGGATGTTGGTCACGGACCAGAGGGCGAAGAGCGAGGAGATCTGCCACAGCCCCAGACCCGTGTCGCTGAACAGCAGCGCGTACACGGGGTAGAACAGGACGAATTCCTCGAAGAACGAGTAGCCGTACAGCGTGGCCGCGATGCGGCGGACCCCGCCGGCGGGCACACCGCTCCCGGTGCCCGGCGCGGGCACCTGCGCGGCGGATGAATGCGCGGGTGAAACAGTCATGTTGCCTTCCCATGGAGGACAGCTCGGACGCCGGATACGCGGCGTCCGGGGCGGTCCCCGGGAAGGCGGAGTGCTGGATCAATGTCGCCAGATCATGTGACCCATGCTATGCCGGAGTCACGTCCCCGGGCAGAGGAATTCCGACGAAGGCGAGGGCCGGGCATGGACCCGTCGGTGATGACGGCGGCGGTCGCCGCCGCGGCGCTGGTCGTCCGCGTCGCCGTCCTGGAGTGGCGCACGCCGGGCCGCGGGGTGCGCGAGTGGGCCTTCGCCCGGGACGGCAGGGCGGTGGCCCTGGGCGGCGCGGCGGCGCTGTGCCTGGGCGCCGCCGGCTGGCCGGTGGCGGGCGCGCCCGCCCTGGCGTGGGCGGCGCTCGCCGGGGTCCTGGTGGCCTACGTGACGCACCGCCGCCCGCCCGAGGACCCCGAGGACTGAGAGGTCCGCGTCAGGCCGCCAGGCGCACCTCGCCCTGCCGCGGTGCGGAGACGGACCGACGGGTCGGCAGGGTGGCCACGCCGGTGAGCCGGACGATCTCCTCCTGGGCCAGGGTCAGCACGTCGGCGAGGCCGAGGCCGAGCCCGCGGGCCGCCGCCGCGAGCAGTTCCGAGGAGGCCTCCTTGCGGCCGCGCTCGATCTCCGAGAGGTACGGCATCGAGATCCGCGCCGCATCGGCGACGTCCTGGAGCGTGCGCCCCTGGGCCCGCCGTTCCCGGCGCAGGACGTTCCCTACGACGTCCCGCCACAGGGGCTCTTCGGCTCGCTGCTTCCGTCCGGCCGGGCGGAGGGGCAGCACGCGGGCCGTCCGCTCCGCGGCGTCGTGGTGTTCCTGGTCGCGCTCTGGGGTGCTCACCGCTCCACCCTAGGAGCCGGGCCGCCCGCCGGTCCCGCCGGAACGTTCAGCCCGGGGCGAAATCAAGGGAGTTGGGAGCGGAGGGGACCACCCGGCGTGCGGGCCAGCAGCACCGCCACGTCGTCCTGCGCCGGGTGCGGCAGCAGCCGGGCGAGGATCGCGTCGCAGACCTCGCTCAGCGGCCGGCCGCGCCCGTGCAGTGCCTGCGCGAGTTCGGCGAGGCCCTGGTCGAGATCGCGGTCGCGGGCCTCGATCAGTCCGTCGGTGTACAGCGCGAACAGGCTCCCGGGCGGCAGCGGCACCTCCTCGGTGCCGAAGTCCCGTTCTCCGGTGCCGAGCGGCGTGCCGGGCGGCCCGTCGAGGAATGTGATGCGCCCGCCGGGAGTGACCACGGCAGGCGGCGGGTGACCCGCGCGGGCGACCACGCAGCTGCCGGTGGCGGGGTCGTGGACGGCGTACACGCAGGTCGCCATCTCGTCCTCGCCCAGTTCGGCGACGACGTCGTCGAGGGAGCGCAGCATCGCCACGGGAGGGATGTCGTGCCGGGCGAGGGTGCGGACGGCGGTGCGCAGTTGCCCCATGACGGCGGCCGCGTGGATGCCGTGCCCCATGACGTCGCCGATGACGAGTCCCGTCCGGCCCTTGGGCAGCGAGATGACGTCGAACCAGTCGCCGCCGACGTCGTGTTCGCTGGCCGGCAGGTAGCGGCCGGTGAGTTCGAGGCCGGTGTCCTCGGGCAGGGCGCTGTTGATGAGGCTGCGCTGCAGGGTGAGCGCGGCCTCCCGCTGGGTGGTGTACATCCGGGCGTTGTCGATGTTGAGCGCGGCGCGGGCGACGACCTCGTCGATCAGGACGCAGTCCTGCTCGTCGAACGGGGCGCGGCTGCGCAGCCGCGTCACGGTGACGGTGCCGAGGACCGTGCCGCGGGCGACGAGCGGGACCATCCGGGCGCAGCTGAGCTGGGTCATCAGGTAGCTGCGCAGCGGGGCCGCCCTCGGGTCCTGGATGAGGGCGGGGACGTCGGCCTCGCTCAGGTCGAGGGGGCGGCCCTGGTTGAGGACGGTCTCGTACATCGAGTCCAGCGGGATCTGGAAGGTCTGGCCGGGGGCGAGCAGGGCGGTGGGGGCGTTCGGGTCGGGGAATCGGACGGCCAGGCGGCGCAGGACCCCGCGGGTGGAGGCGCCGCTCTCGTCGGGTTCCAGGACCGATTCGAGCAGCTGCACGTCGGCGGAGTCGGCGAGCCTCGGCACGAGCACCTGCACGACCTCCTCGGCGGTCTGCCGCAGGTCCAGGGTGGTGCCGATCCGCGCGCCGGCCTCGGCGAGCAGGGCGACGTGCCGCCGGGCCCGCTCCGCCTCGACGCGGTCCCGTTCGGCGACGGTGATGTCGATGATGGAGGCGATCAGGCCGAGTGGACGGCCGGCGCCGTCGAGCAGCGGGGCGTACGAGTTGGACCAGGTGTGGTCGTGGTCGGGGTCGGCGGCGGTCCGGCCGGTGCGGCGGGCGTCGACGACGGCCATGCCGCGGGCCAGCGCCTGCCGCATGAGGGATTCCAGGGCCGTGGCGTTGACGTCGGGCACGACCTCGGTGAGGCGGCGGCCGACGTGTTCCGCGGCGGACAGGCCGTTCATCCGGGCGAGGGCGTCGTTGACCCGTACGAAGCGCAGGTCGAGGCCGAGCGTGGCGAGGCCGATGGGCGACTGGGTGAACAGGCTCTCAAGTGCCGCCAGGGAGTCCCGCATGCGCAGGACCTCTGACGTCTCGACGGCGATCAGCATCGCGCCGGCCCTGCCCTCCGGGTCGGCGGCGGGGACGATCCAGGTCTCCATCGTGACGTGGTGGCCGTCGCGGTGCAGGACCGGAAGGGTGCCGACGACGGTCTCCCCGGCCTGGACGCGGCGGGTGAGCTGGTCGGCGAGCGCCTGGTTGTTCTCGGGGACGAGCATCTCGGAGGCGGGCCGGCCGAGCACTTCGTCGGGGCGGTGTCCGAGCAGGTCCTGGGCGGCGAGGGACCACTCCACGACGCGCCCTTCGGCGTCCTCGCGCCACAGCGCGATCGGGAGCAGTTCGTTCAGCACGCCCGCGTAGCCGACAGCCGCCGGCGGCTGCTGCCGGACATCGCTGGATGACTGGTGAGTGTCCAACGCACCGACCTAACCCCTGAGGGCCCATTCCTCTCGATTCACCCTAGCCGAGACCGCGTGCGCGGGCTCCCGGACCGACCCTTCCTGCGGCCACCGGGGGATGGACGGCCCGGGGGCGCGGGTGCCGCGGGCGACGTCACCAGATGATGAGGGCGGCGCCGATCCGCTCGGCGCGCCGGGCGGCGTCCTCGATGTTGGCAAGACGCGCGGAGATGGCGTTCATGAGCTGCTCGTACGTCCAGTTCGGGTCGTCGCGGGCCGCCACGTGCGGGATGTTCTCGCGGAGCAGGGCGCATTCGCGGCGGAACTCGGCGATCTCGCCGGGCGGGACCCTGAGGTCGTTGTCGGCGAGCACCGGGAAGTAGCGGGCCCCCAGGGCGCGCACGGCGTCGGAGCCCCAGACGAAGGTGCGCCAGCGCTCGAATCCGGCAAGGTCCGAGGAGCCTTCCGGGGTGTCGAGGAGTTCCTCGATCGATCCGTCCGGACGGGGGATGTACACGTCGACGCAGAGACTCATGGCGTGAGCAGATCACGGCGCGAGGAACGGACTCCACCGCATTTCGCGCCCGGGTCCCTGGGGCCCCGGGCGCGCTCGCACAAGACAGTCCCCGGCAGTCCTCGTCGGTTCCGAGGGTCGCCGACCGTCGTCGGCGGCTCCTTCGTCGACAGGGTCTGCCGGGGGCCTGGCCAGAGCCTGGATCAGGGTCACGCGGGCCTTCGGACGTCTCCGTCGGCGGGTGCGGCTCTCTCCGGTTGTCCGGTGTATTGACCAGTTTCCGCCGATTTCAGAGCGAGTCAATACCTTTGCCGGATTAATCCGAACGAACTGGCGGCGGCTCGTCGGAAGGCACGGAGAAACGCGCGAAGAGCGGCGTGAGAAGGACCGCGGTCAGAGTTCCGGCGACCACAGCACTGCCGAGGACGGTACGGGCCCAGCCGGGGAAGCCGTCGTACAGTCCGGGCACGAGGAGCGGCAGCAGCCCTGCCGCCAGGGCCAGAGCCGCGGCCATCGGGCCGCCGCTCGCCGCTGACAG
Source organism: Streptomyces sp. HUAS YS2 (assembly GCF_033343995.1). Lineage (NCBI taxonomy): Bacteria > Bacillati > Actinomycetota > Actinomycetes > Kitasatosporales > Streptomycetaceae > Streptomyces > Streptomyces solicathayae. The sequence goes on from NZ_CP137573.1 coordinate 365,079, forward strand.
GTCGGCGCGGCGGAGCATCTCGACGCCCATGACCGCGATGACCGCGTACACGACGAGTGAGGAGCCGCCGACCACCGCCTCCGGGATGCCGGCCAGGGCCCGGGAGACGGGTGTGGTCAGCCCGGCGACGACGAGCAGCGCACCGGCCGCGGCGGTGACGAACCGGCTGCGTACCCCGGTGAGCCGGCCAATCCCGACGTTCTCGGCGCTGGTGACCATCAGCGAGGTGCCGAACAGCCCGCCCATCAGTGAGACCAGCGCGTCGGCGCGGGCGACCCGGGGGACGTCACGTCCGGGGTCGGGCGTGCGGCCGACGGTCTCGCTGTTCATGACCGTCTGGCCGGTTATCTCGGCCAGTGTCGTGAGGCTGAAGATCAGCAGCGGCAGCGCCGCGAGCAGGTCGAACCGCGGGGCCCCGTACGGGAGGAGGGCGGGCAGCGCGAACCCGCTTCCGGCGGCCGGGGTGAACTCCCCGATGCCGGTCACGACGGCGAGCAGCGTGCCCGCCGCCATGCCGGTGAGGACGGCGGTCTGCCGCCAGACCCCGCGGAGCAGCAGGTACGCGGCCACGGTCGCGAGGACGGTGAGCGCGGCCAGCAGCACGGCGCTCGGTTCGCCGGTGCCGTCCGGGCCGGTGACGAGCCGGGCGGCGACGCGGATCATCGCGATGCCGATGAGGAGCACGGTGACGCCCATGACCAGCGGGGGGAAGAGCCGGACGATCCGCGCGTACAGCGGGAGGACGGCGAGCAGCAGGGCCGCGGCCAGAAGTACGGACCCGGCGGCGGTGGGGGTGCCGTGCTCCTGGGCGATCTGCAGGAACAGCGCGGTGGCCGCGCCGCCGGGGAGCATGACGAACGGCAGCCGGGCGCCGATCTTCCACACCCCGAGCGACTGGAGCAGCGCGCCCGCTCCGCACAGGACGAGCACGGCGCTGAGCAGCGACGCGGTGGCGCCGGGCGACAGCCGGAGCGCGCCCGAGGTGAGGAAGACGGTGGAGACCGGCGCGGCGATCATCGCGAGGACGTGCTGGGCGGCCAGCGGGACGAGCCGGCGGACCGGGACGCGGGCGTCGACGGGCGCCACGGACGGCGTGGTGGCGGGAGTCGTGGTCACGATCCGGCCCCCAGCCACGGGAGTTCGGCGGCCGCGTAGCGGTAGGACCGGAAGACTGCGTTCGGTTCGGAGGGGAACAGCCCGCGGACCTCGGACTCGCGGTACGCGCCGAAGTGGGGGACGACGTACTCCCAGCACAGGTAGCCCTCGGCGGTCACCTCGAAGAGCCGGCCGGACGGGGAGTCGGTGACCAGGGTGTTGCCGTTGGGGAGCCGCTGGGCGGAGCCCATGAACGGGGCGAAGAAGAACTCGCGGGCCGGGTCGTGGTACTCCCACACCACCGCGCCGCTCGCCCGGTCGATCTCGACGACGCGGGAGTGGGGGACGTCGTGGTGCGGCCGGAAGACGCCGTTGTCGAAGACGAGCAGGTTGCCGTCGTCGAGTTCGGTCGGCGCGTGCTGCTGGGAGACGGTGCCGGGCGCGCTCCGCCACAGGATCTCGCCGGTGGCGCGGCTGATCACGACGACGGCGGAGACGCTGCGCAGGCTGGCCAGGATGTTGCCGTCGCGCAGCGGGGTGACGCTGTTGATCAGGGGCCAGTGCTCGCGGGCGTACGCCTCGTGCAGCGGGTACTCCGCCCGGTCGAGGTGGTCGGCGGCGCGCCAGGACCAGAGCAGGCTGCCGTCGGGGGCGACTTCGCGGATGGTGTCGGCCCAGACGGTGCCGTCGGCGGCCTCGGAACCCGGGACTCCGCCGCGGACGGCCTCGGCGTCGGCGCCGCGCAGGGGTTCGACGGCGGTGTAGAGGACGCGGCCGTCGTTGAGGTGGTGGGCGTCGTGGTGCTGGAGCGGATCGCGGTGTTCGCGCAGCACGGTGCCGTCGGGCCCGGCCTGGAGCATGACGCCGCCGCGGTACTTGTGCCACATCGGGAAGAGGGCGTCCTCGCCGGGCAGGACACCGTTGTAGGCGAGGGTCCCGTCGCCGAGGATCCGGGCGTGGCGGCCGGGGCGGTACGGGAAGGTCCACTGGTGCGCGGTCCGGCCGTGCAGGTCGACGAGGTACACCTCGCCGGAGCCGGTGAGGGGGGCGTAGAGGGTGTAGCCGGGGTAGGCGGCGTCCTCGTCGAGGGCGATGAGGCCGGTGGGGCGTCGGCGGCGGGAGTTCTGGTCGATCGAGGGCATGGCGGGGCTCGCCTCCAAGGCGTCAAAGTTTCTTTGATGAGAGCAACAGGCTTTGAACCTAGAGGCGTCGTGTGACGGGCGTGTGTCGGCTGTGCGAAACCGTCCACGGAGACCGGACGCGGAGCGGCGTAGGGTGCCGGGAGCTGGGAGGATCACCTGGTGGGCAGGCCGGACGGGGAGGGACGGGACGCCATGGAGGCATCGGAGACGCCGCGCGTGGGGGCGGCCGTGCGCCGCCGCCGGCGCGCGCTGGACCTCACGCTCGCGGACATCGCGGCACGCAGCGGGCTGTCCTCGCCCTTTCTGAGCCAGATCGAGAACGACCGGGCCCGGCCCAGCATGCGCTCGCTGCAGCGGATCGCCGACGCCCTCGACACGACGGCCGTGCAGCTCCTTGCGGCGTCGGACGAGACGCGCACGGTCGACCTGGTGCGGGCGGGCGACGACAGCGGGCTGCGGCGCGGCGCCCGGGTCCGCCCGGTGGTGCGCGGCCGGCATCAGCTGCACGCGCTGGAGTTCACCGGCGAGCAGCAGGCGGACCGTGAATTCCGGCACCGCAACGACGAGTTGATGTACGTGGCGGACGGTGCGGTCGAGGTGGAGGCGGAGGGCCGGGTCCACCGGCTCGGCCGCGGGGACACGCTGCTGCTGTCCGGCGGGGTGCGCCATCGGTGGCGCACCACCGAGCCGGGCTCGCGGGTCCTGGTGGTGGCGGTCGGCGACCACGTCGAGGTGCTCGGCGACTGACCGGGCCCGAAGGGGGTGGACGCGCCGAACGGGAACGGCCGACGATGTGGCCCATGTGGAGCACTCTGATCGCCTTCCTCGGCGCCTGCACGCTGATCGCGGCCTCGCCGGGCCCCAGCACCATGCTGATCATCCGCCAGTCCCTGCACAGCAGGCGGCACGGCTTCCTGACCGTGCTCGGCAACGAGACGGGCGTGTTCGTCTGGGGCGTCGTCGCGGCGTGCGGGCTGACCGCACTGCTCGCGGCCTCGGAGCTCGCGTACGACGTGTTGCGTATCGTCGGCGCGGTGACGCTGGTCTGCTTCGGCGCGAAGGCGCTGTGGGACGCGCGGCGCGGACGGCAGGCCACGGACGAGGCGTCGGAGCAGGTCGCTCCGTACCGCTCCGGCTGGTCGTCCTACCGTGCCGGCCTGCTGCTGAACCTCGCGAACCCCAAGGCCGCGGTGTTCGCGATGTCCTTCCTCCCGCAGTTCGTGCCGTCCGGGGTGCCGCATCTGCCCGCGATGGTCGCCCTGGCGGCCGTCTGGGCGGTGTACGAGGTCGGCTACTACGGGCTGTACGTGTGGTTCATCGGCCGGATGCGGGCTCTGATCTCCCGGGCGAACGTGCGCCGGCGCCTGGAGCAGGTCTCGGGCGGGGTGCTGGTGCTGCTCGGCGTGCGGATGGCCGTGGAGTGAGGCGCGGCGCGGGCGGGGGAAGGGCCTGCCCGCTCCCCCGCCACGCCGGTGGCCACGCGCCTCAGCCCCGCTCCCGCTCCTGTCGCAGCCGACGGAACTCGGCCGGGCGGTTGGCGCAGATCACCCCGGTCGTGCGGCCCTCGTGACGGGTACGGACCGTGAAGTCCAGGGCGTCGAGGTCCCCGTCCACCTCCAGCGTGTCCCCGGCCCGCGGCACGCCGGCGATCTGCAGGTTGTGGCCGAACTGGTGGGTCCAGAACCAGGGTTCCGGCGCGTACGGGGTCGGCGTGCCGAGCATGCTGCGGGCGACGGCCGCGCCGTGGTCCTGGGCGTTGGTCCAGTGCTCGACCCGGCAGGTGCCGCCGTCGCGTCCGCCGGGACGGCGGGCCACGTCGCCGGCCGCGTACACGCCCCGCGCCGAGGTCTCGCCGTACGCGTCGACCAGGATGCCGTCGTCGACCTTGAGGCCCGCCCGTTCCGCGAGGGCGGTGTCGGGAGCCATGCCGACGGCGACGAGGACGGTCCTGGCGGTGAGCAGGGTGCCGTTCCCGTCGGTGGCCGTCCACACGTCCCCGAGCCGCTCGAGGCTCTCCAGACGTGTCCCGGTGTGCAGGTCGACGCCCCGCTCCCGGTGCAGGGCGGTGACCGCGTCGGCGACGGCCGGCGGCAGGACCCGGCCCAGCGGCCGTTCCTCGGTCTCCGTCACGGTGACCTCGCAGCCGAGCCCCCGGGCCGCGGCGGCGACTTCGAGGCCGATGAGCCCGGCACCGACGACCAGGACGGAGTCTCCGTCGATGAGGTCGGCGCGCAGCGCGCGGGCGTCGGCGAGGGTCCGCAGGTGGTGCAGTCCGGGCCGCTCCTGGACGCCCGGCAGCCGCCGGGGGCGGCCTCCGGTGGCGAGGAGCAGCCGGTCGTACGGCAGTACGGATCCGTCGTCGAGGACGAGCATCCGGTCCGCCGGGTGGAGGTCGGTGACGGTCGTTCCGGTGCGCAGCTCGATGTCCTGCTCCGCCCAGGCGCCGGCGGGTCGAAGCAGGGTCCGGGCCGGGGCCTGCGCCCCGGTGAGGACCTCTTTGGACAGCGGGGGCCGGCGGTACGGGAGTTCGGGTTCCTCGCCGATGAGGACGAGCGCCCCGGCGTACCCTTCGGCGCGCAGCGTGAGCGCGGCCGTGGCGCCGGCGACGCCCGCGCCGACGATCACGATGGGGCATCCCCTGCTCGAGCGCAGCCGCGAGCTCGGGGAAGGCTCAGGCATGGGTGATCTCGGTCATCTCGAAGTCGGCCTTGGCGGCGCCGCAGTCGGGGCAGGACCAGTCGTCGGGGATGTCCTCCCAGCGCGTTCCCGGCGGGAAGCCCTCCTCGGGCCAGCCTTCGGCCTCGTCGTAGACGAAGCCGCACACCAGGCACTGCCACTGCTTCGCGGGCGGGGTCACTCGTTCTCCTCGGGTTCGAAATCGATCTTCTCGCGGACGCCGCAGTCGGGGCAGCACCAGTCGTCGGGCACCTCGGCCCAGGGCGTTCCGGCCGGGAAGCCCTCGTGCGGGTGGCCGTGCCGCTCGTCGTAGACGTAGTCGCAGCCGGGGCACCGGTACCGGCTCATGCGGCGGCTCCGTACCGGGCGAGGATGCGGGCGCGCTTCGAGGGCTGGATGTTGGCGCGCGTGACGTCGCCCTCGTAGTGGGCGACGACGCGGTGGTCCATGACGCGGCGCCAGATCGGCGGGAAGTACGCGAGGACGATCATCCCGGCGTAGCCGGTGGGCATCTCCGGGGCGTCGTCGAAGTGGCGCAGGGACTGGTAGCGGCGTGTGGGGTTGGCATGGTGGTCGCTGTGCCGCTGGAGGTGGTAGAGGAAGACGTTCGAGGCGACGTTGTCGCTGTTCCAGCTGTGCCGCGGGGCGCAGCGTTCGTAGCGGCCGCTCGCGGTGCGCTCCCGCCGCAGGCCGTAGTGCTCGGTGTAGTTGATGACCTCGAGCAGGCAGAAGCCGAAGACGGCCTGGAAGGCGAGGTAGGGCAGGATGCCGGGGCCGAAGGCGAGCGCGAGGGCGGCGAAGAGGGCCACGGACATCGCCCAGGCGGTGAGGATGTCGTTGTGCGGGCCCCAGAGGGACTTGCCCGCGCGGCCGAGCCGGGTCTTCTCCAGGTGCCAGGCGGAGGTGAGGCTGCCGGCGACGGTACGGGGCAGGAAGCGCCAGAAGCTCTCGCCGAGCCGGGCGCTGGCGGGGTCCTCGGGGGTGGCGACGCGGACGTGGTGGCCGCGGTTGTGCTCGATGTAGAAGTGCCCGTAGAAGGTCTGGGCGAGTGCGATGCGGGACAGCCAGCGCTCCGCGGACTCCTTCTTGTGGCCCAGCTCGTGGGCGGTGTTGATGGCGATGCCGGAGACGCCGCCGAGCGTGACGGCGAGGCCGATCTTGCCGGTCAGGGAGAGGCCGCCCTCGGCCAGCAGCCAGCAGCCGAGCACGAGGCCGGCGTACTGGAGCGGGAGGTAGGCGAAGATGCACCAGCGGTAGTACCGGTCCTGTTCGAGCTGGGCGAGCGCGCTCTCCGGCGGGTTGACGGAGTCCTTGCCGATGAGCTGGTCGACCACGGGGAAGATCACGTACAGCACGACGACACCGATCCACCAGAACACCCCGAGGCCGGTGGCCGCCACGAGACCCCAGGCGATGAAGGGGAAGGCCGGGATCACGAGACCGAGCAGCCAGAGATAGCGCTTGGGGTCGCGCCAGGTCAGGGGGGTGACGGGTGGTTCCACGGGTGGTTCGCTGTGCAGGGCCATCTCGGCTCCTCGCCATCGAGTGGACACTTTGCTTGCGTACTGTCCAGTAGTTAGACAGTGGCAGCAGGGTCCGTCAATACTCTGGACAGTCACCGATGGATAAAGTGGGGACACCATGACACGCTTTCGCGAAAGTGTTCGGTCCCTGCTGCGCGAGCAGGTACTCGACGCCGCCTACCACCTCGTCGCCGCGGACGGCTGGAGCGTGCTCCGCATGGCCGGCATCGCCCGCGCGGCCGGCATCAGCCGACAGACCCTCTACAACGAGTTCGGCTCGAAAGAGGCGATCGGCAAGGCCCTCGTCCAACGGGAGCTGGAGGGCTTCCTGGTGGGCATCCAGCGGGAGCTCGACGCGCACCGCGGCGAACTGGAGGCGGCGGCCGCCGCGGGCGTCGGCTACACGCTCCAGCAGGCGGTCGACAACCCTCTGATCAAGGCGATCATGCTCTCGGCGCGGGGCGGCGAGGACGACCTGCTCACGTACCTCACGACGCGCTCCCAGCCGGTCTTCGACACCGCGATGGCCATGCTCGACGCGTACGCGGTCGACGCCTGGCCCGACGTCGACGAGGAGTCGCGCGGCCTCGCGGTGGAGACGATCGTGCGCCTCACGGTCAGTCACATCGTGCAGCCCGCCGCTTCCCCGGAGGAGTCCGCCCGCCGCATCGCCCGGATCACGACACGCGTCGCGTACCCGGAAGGCCGCGGCGACCGGCCGGGTCATCCGATCGGTTGACGTCGGCGTCCCCCGTACGTCTCCCCCACTCCCGCCGCACTGCCGACCGTCCGGCCCCGGACCGGCACCCAGGATGGACGGCAGAGGAGCGGGGACCGGGGGACCTCCCTTCCGGCGACCGCCCCGGAAGGAGAGCGAGTCCATGAACGCGTCCGCACGCACCGCGCGCGTACTCCTGCCCACCGTCGCCGCCGCCCTGCTGCTCGGCGCCTGCGCCCGGTCCGGCGGCGCGGCCGAGTCGCCGGCCGGCGCGCCCACGAAGCCGGCCGCGTCCCCCGCGCCGACCACGAAGGTCACCGGCCGCACCCCGGCCGGCACCCTGCTCGTCGCCGACTTCGGCGCGGACACGGTGAGCTTCGTCGACCCGGCGAAGGGCGCGTTCGACTCCGTGCGCGTCGGCACCGCCCCGTACGGCCTCGTCGTCGGCGAGGACGGCCGCGCCTGGGTCGCCACCGCCGAGGGCGTCGCCGTCGTCGACACCGTCGCCCGCAAGCGGATCGCCCTCGTCCCGTACGAGACCGAGACGGGCCGGGCGACCACCGGCGAGTACCGCGGCGGCGGCATGGGCATCGCACTCTCGCCCGACGGCAGGCAGGTGTACGTCGGCGTCAACGTGCCCGGCGGCAACGGCGTCCTGGAGATCGTGGACACCGCGAAACTCGAGGTGCCGGAGACCGTCCCGGTCGGCCGCCGCCCCTTCGACGTGGACGTCTCGCGCGACGGCTCCGAGGTGTACGCGACGAACCACGACTCCTTCGACGTCACCGTCGTCCCCACCCGCTCCCCCGGCGACACCCGCCGGATCGAGGTCGCCCCGTACGGCACCGAGGGCGGCCTCGGCTCCTGGCTGAAGCCGCACTACACGGCCGTGCGGCCGTCCGACGGCAAGCTGCTGCTGCCCTTCGAGGGCGAACGCCTCGCCGTCGTCGACCCGAGGACGGGGCGGACACAGATCGAGCGGATGACGGCCGACACCCACCAGCACGGCGCGGCGCTCGCCCCCGACGGCTCGCTCCTCGTGGTCGGCACAGGCCCGATCGACCCGTCCGAGGACAAGGGCGCCTCGCTCACCGTGCGCGCCCCCGACGGCAAGGAACGGGTGTACGAGCTGGACGGGCCGCACGAGGACGTCGCGGTCTCGGCCGACGGCCGCACCGCCTACGTGACCGGCGGTTTCACCCGCGACGGCTACTGGGACGGGATCACCGTCGTCGACCTCGACAGCGGCGACACCCGCCGCCTCGCCGCCGGCGAACGACCCCTGGGGATAGCCGTCTTGTAGACGTCCCGTGAAGAACCTGATCAACTGCGCCGGGCACGGCATCCTGTGCCCGGCGCGACGACCGTACGCGACGGTAGCTCAGGTTCCGGGAGGACGACACCGATGGCAGACACCGCAGGGTCCGAGGGCATCGGACGGCGCAGGGTGCTCGGGTACCTGCTGGCCGCGCCGACCCTCGCCGTGGGGGTACGGCTCGGGGCCGACGCGGTCGCCCCGCAGTCCGCTCAGGCGGCGATCCCGACGCTGCCGCAGCCGGAGAACCTCTTCGACCTGGGGGACATGCAGAACCTCGCGGCGGCACCGACGTCCGGGTCTGATCACGGTGCGGGTGCACGAGGACGGCACGGTGTCGTTCGAGGTGCCGCGCGCCGAGGTCGGCCAGGGCATGACGACCGCCGTGGCCATGATGATCGCCGAGGAGATGGACCTGCCGCTGGAGCGGGTCCGGGTCACCTCCGCCGACGCCCGCCCCGAGCTGCTGATGAACCAGCTGACCGGCGGATCGAACTCGATGCGGAGCCTGTACCTGCCGGTGCGCACCGCCGCCGCCGTCGCCCGGCAGCGGCTCGTCGCGACGGCCGCCGCGCAGTGGGACGTTCCGGCGGCCCGGCTGACGACGAAGGACGGCGTGGTCGCGGACGGCACGGCGCGCAGCGCCACGTACGGTTCGCTCGCGGCAGCGGCGGCGGGCACCGCGACCACCGCGCTCACCGCCCGCCTGAAGGACCCCTCGGAGTTCCGGATCATCGGCACCCCGCAGGGCCGCGTGGACGCCCGCGACATCGTCACCGGCCGCAAGAAGTACGGCATGGACCTGCGGGTGCCCGGCGCGAAGCCGGCCATGGTGCGCCGGCCGCCGACCATCAACGGGACCGTCGTGGGGGTGCACAACGCCGACGCGGTCCGGGCCATGCCCGGCGTCACCGACGTCGCCACGATCAGGCACGGCGTCGCGGTGCGCGCGGAGACCTTCGGGCAGTGCATCGACGCCCTGCGGGCCCTGGAGGTGACCTGGGGACCGGGGACGGTGGACCGCGAGTCGGACGCGACCGTCCTCGCCAAGCTGAAGGCCGCGGCGCTGCCGATGGTCGTGCCGCCGCTGCTCACCAAGAAGCTCGACGCGGAGTTCACCTTCGCGTTCGCCAGCAACAGCCCGCTGGAGCCGGACAACGCGATCGCGGACGTCCGGCCGGACCGGGCGGAGATCTGGGCGAGCCTGAAGGTGCCGATCGTCGCGCAGCGGGACATCGCCACCCGGCTCGGGCTGCCGCAGTCCGCCGTGAAGGTGCATGTCGTCGACGGCGGTGGCTCGTTCGGCCGGCATCTCTTCCACGACGTGGCCGCAGAGGCCGCCGAGATCTCGCAGAAGATGGGCAAGCCGGTCAAGCTGTCCTGGTCCCGGACGGACAACTTCCGCCAGGGCCGCACCCATCCGATGTGCATCTCGCGGGTACGGGCCACGTACGCGCTGGGCAACGTGGTCAGCTTCGAGCAACGGCACACCAGCTCCGAGACCGACTTCGGCCACGGGCTCGGCGAGATGATCACCGCGACGGCGGCGCAACTGCCGGTGGCGGGGAACCTCACCTTCGCCGAGACGATCTTCACGCTGACGCAGTCGTCGCCGTACAACTTCGGTGTCACCACGCAGCTCCTGAACGAGGTGCCGCTGAAGTTCAACACCGGCAGCATGCGCAACATCTACTCGCCGAACGTCGCCTGCGCCCGCGAACTGGTGGTGGACCAGCTGGCGCGCGAGATGGGCAAGGATCCGGTCGCGTTCCGGCGGGAGTTCCTGCGCGACGACCGGCTGCGCGCCGTCCTCGACAAGGCGGCGGAGGAGGGCGACTGGGGCCGGTCGCTGCCCGCCGGTGTGGCGCAGGGGATCGCCCTGCACACGGAGTACCGGGGCGCGGTCGCCACGCTGGTGGAGATCGACTGCCGCCCGGAGACGGTGAACCGGAAGATCCCGAACGCCGTCACCGGCCCGCGGGTCACCCGCGCCCTGATGGTCGTCGACGCCGGCTTCCCGATCAACCCGCGCGGTCTGGAGGCCCAGATGATGGGCGGCCTCAACGACGCCCTCGCGATGGCGCTGACGTCCAGCCTGCACATCAAGGACGGCATTCCGCTCGAAGGCAGCTGGGACAACTACTTCTACACGCGGCAGTGGAACACCCCGCCGGAGCTGAAGGTGATCGTCATGCCGCCCACCACCGGAACCCCTGGCGGCGCGGGCGAGCTGGGCGTGGCACCGGCCTTCGCCGCGATCGCCTGCGCGTACGCCCGGGCCACCGGCACGCTGCCGACCAGTTTCCCGATCAACCACGGCACGCTGAGCTTCACGCCGCCGCCCCTCGAACCGTCCACCCCGCAGTCCCCCACCGACGGTCTCGACCGCGCGTACTGAAGGAGTCCCCATGCCCAGCCACACCTTCAAGCTCAACGGCGAGGTCGTCACGGTCGAGGCCGAGGACGACGTCAGGCTGCTGTGGGTCCTGCGCGACCTGCTCGGCGTGACCGGCCCCAAGTACGGCTGCGGGCTCGGCGTCTGCCAGTCCTGCACCTCGCACATCAACGGCAAGGCGTTCAACCCCTGTTCGGTGCCGGTGTCGAAGATCGCCGAGGACGACGAGGTCACCACCATCGAGGGCCTGGCGGCCAGCGTCGGCAAGGACCTGCACCCCATGCAGGAGGCCTGGCTCGATCTCGACGTGGCGCAGTGCGGCTACTGCCAGCCCGGACAGATCATGACCGCCGTCGCCAAGGTCCGACAGGCCGCCGCCGAGGGCCGTGAGATCACCGACGCCGACCTCGACCAGATCCGCAACATCTGCCGGTGCGGCACGTACAACCGGATCCGCGAGGCCATCAAGGCGGGCGCGCGGCGAATGTAGGGACGCGGGAGCCTCCCCTCGGTTCGCCACCAGCCCCCGCGCCGCCCCGGGTCCGACGTGCCCGGCGGCGGGGCGCGGCGCACCATGAGGGCATGGACGGTTCTCTGGAGAGCGTCAGCGGGCCGGGGCGGGTCGCGGGGCCGGAGGAGGGCATCAGCACGCAGGAGCTGGCGCTGGCGGCCCGCAACCACGGGCTGCCGCTGGAGGGCCTGCGGTACGACGTCACGCCACCCGGCCTGCACTACGTACTGGTCCACTACGACATCCCCGCGGTGGACACGACCGGATGGCAGCTCGCGGTGGGCGGCCGGGTGCGCACCCCGCTGGCGCTGGACATGGCCGCCCTGCGGGCATACCCGGCGGTCACCCAGCGGGTGACCATGGAGTGCGCCGGCAACGGGCGGGCCCGGCTGAGCCCGCGGCCGGTCAGCCAGCCGTGGCTGGTCGAGGCCGTCGGCACGGCGGAGTGGACGGGGGTGCCGCTGCGGACGCTGCTCGCCGAGGCGGGCGTGGAGCCCGGGTCGGTGGAGGCGGTGTTCACGGGCGCGGACCACGGAGTGGAGCGCGGCGTGGAGCAGGACTACCGGCGCAGCCTGCCGCTGGCGGTGGCCACCGGGGACTGGCCGGAGGTACTGGTCGCGTACGCGATGAACGGGCAGCCGCTGCCGCCGCAGCACGGCTACCCGCTGCGGCTCGTGGTGCCGGGCTGGTACGGGATGGCCCACGTGAAGTGGCTCCGCGAGGTGACGGTCACGGACACCCCGTTCACGGGATTCCAGCAGGCCGTGGCGTACCGCTTGCGGCAGTCCGCCGACGAACCCGGGGAGCCGGTCACCCGGATCGCGCCGCGGGCGCTGATGATCCCGCCGGGGTTCCCCGACTTCATGTCCCGGGAGCGGGTCGTGCGCCCCGGATTCGTCGCCCTGGAGGGGCGCGCCTGGTCCGGGTACGCCCCGGTGGAGCGCGTCGAGGTGACCGCCGACGGGGGCGAGACCTGGACGGACGCCGACGTCGGGCGGCAGGCCCCGCATCCGTGGGCCTGGGCGAGCTGGCGGGCGCTGTGGACCGCGGAGCCGGGCCGGTACGTCCTGAGCGTGCGCGCGACGGACGCCGAGGGGCGCACGCAGCCGCTGGAACAGCCCTGGAACCGGGGTGGTTTCGCGAACAACCTCGTGCAGCACGTGCCGGTGCTGTGTGTGAGCGACTGACGGCGGACGGCGACCGTACGGGCTTCGCCCGACAGGTCCCCGCCGCCGTGGGATCATTTTGTCGTAGGAGCTACTTCAAGGGGGCGTCATGTCCCGCATCGAAGAAACCATCGACATCTCCCGCAGCCCCGAGGACGTCTTCTCGTACGTGATGGACCCCTCGCACACTCCGGAATGGCAGGAGAGCGCGGTGTCGGCCCGCAAGCTGGGCGACGAACCGCTCGGCGTCGGCTCCCAGATCGCGGTGAAGCGCCGCATCGGGGGCCGGGAAATGCCCATGACGATGGAGGTCACGGAGTACGACCCGCCACGCAGTTGGCATTTCCACGGCACCGACGGTCCGGTCCGCGGCGACGTCCGCGGCACGATCGAACCGCTCGACGACGGCAGGCGGTCCCGGCTCACCCTGTCGCTCGACTTCGAGTCCCACGGCATCGGCAAGGTGTTGGTGCCCCTCGTGGTCAAACCGCGGGTCCGCAAGGAGATTCCGCGGAACGAGGAGCACCTCAGGGACCTGATGGAAGCCGGCGCCGTGTAGCGGTCCCGGTCAGGCGCCCTGGTCAGTCGTCCAGGGCGTCCGCACCGGGGACGACGAGGCCGAAGAGGTCGGTGACGGTGGTCAGCGCGGCCGTCTGGAGAACGTCGGCCGGCAGGACCCCGCCGTCCGGGGCGGGCAGCGGCCGGGTGGCGGTGGCATCGGCGACCACGGTGGGACGGTAACCGAGGTTGAACGCGCCCTGGGCGGTGAAGACGACGCACATGTGCGTCATGAACCCGGCCAGCACGAGGTCCTTGCCACTGCCCGGCGCGGCTCCGGCGTCCTTCAGGACCTGCTCCAGTTCGGTGGCGTGGAAGCCGTTGGGGAACTGCTTCACGACGGTCGGCTCCCCGTCGACGGGCGCCACCTCGTCGCTGATCGCGCCGATGTGCGCACGGATGTCGTACGGGGTGTTCTCGCCGCCGTCGTTGACGATGTGGACGACCGGCGTGCCCGCGGCACGGGCGCGTGCCAGCAGCCGGGCGCCCGCCTTGACGGCTTCCTCGGCACCGGGCAGGGCCATGACGCCGGTGCGGTACGTGTTCTGGAAGTCGATCATGATCAGCACGGACTCGCTCAGCCGGGGCGGCCGGCTGTCCAGTCCGACGAGTTCGCGCAGGGTGGTGGACGGAACGTTCGTGGTCATGGGGAACCTTTCATCTGGGTTGGCGGGTGTCCGGGTGTCCGGTAAGAGGGCATGGCGAAGTCCTCCGCCTCGCCGCATGCCGAGGGGAAGGCGTTCGGTGCGCCGGGTCAGCCGGCCTGGGTGCGGAACCGGCGGCGGTAGGCCGCGGGGGTCGTGGCGAGCTGCCGTCTGAAGGCCCGGTGCAGGGTCTCCGCCGAGCCGAGTCCGGCGACGGCGGCGACCTGGTCGAGCGGGTCGTCCGTGGTCTCCAGGAGGCGCCGGGCCACCTCGATGCGGGCCGCCTCGACGTAGGCGGCGGGGCTGGTGCCGGTCTCCTGGCCGAAGACGCGGGCGAAGTGCCGTTCGCTGAGGCACATCCGGGCGGCCAGGGCCGCGGCGGACAGGTCCTCGTCGAGATGGTCGGCGATCCACAGCCTGAGCTCGTCGATGTCCCTGCGCGTGGCGGCGGGACGGCTGAGCGAGACGGAGAACTGGCTCTGCCCGCCCTGCCTCTTGAGGTACATCACCAGCTGGCGCGCCACCGCCAGCGCGGTCTGCTCGCCCTGGTCCTCGGCCACCAGGGCCAGCGCGAGGTCCAGGCAGGCGCTGATCCCGGCCCCGGTCCACAACCGGCCCCGGTCGGTCCTGACGAAGATCGGGTCCGGGTCGACGGTGACGTCGGGGTGCTCGGCGGCCAGCTGGGCGGCGGTCGACCAGTGGGTGGTCGCCGTCTTCCCGTCGAGCAGCCCGGCCGCTGCCAGCAAGTGCGCGCCGACGCAGACCGAGGCGACCCGCCGGGCGTGCGGGGCGGTCTCCTTCACCCAGGCGACGACGGTCTCGTCGATGCGGGCGACCGGCCCGTCGTCGGTCATGTCGACCGCGCCCGGTACGAGCAGGGTGTCCACCCGCCCGCCGACGTCGTCGAAAGCCACGTCGGTGAGCAGCCGCACCCCCGCCGAGGTACGGACCGGGCCGGCGACCGGGCCGGCAAGCCGGACCTGGTAGCCGGCGCGGCCCGCGGTCTCGCGGTTGGCCAGGGCGAAGACCTCGGCCGGGCCGGTGACGTCGAGGAGGTCGACGTCGGGGAAGACCGCGATGACGACGTGGTGCGGAAGGGGCATGACCCCATCCTCGAGGCGCGCACCGATGGCCGCAATGACGATTCCCTGTCACATCCGGACACGCCGTGCCGGCCGCCTCCCGGTGAGCGGCGCCGGTACGCGTACACGCCGAACCGGCGGCCCGGGCGCGGCCCGTGGACCGGCCGTGACGGCGCCTGGAGCCGGGCGGGGCGCTCGTTCGCCCCGAGGGTGGTGGGAGGCGTCCGGCCGCCGCCCCCGGGGCCGGCCCGTGCCCGTCCGGAGCTTTGCCGCACCGGCTCCGACCTGGGCTTTCCATGATCCGCGACGTAGTGTCGCAGGACGCGGAAAGGAGCCCGGATGCACCGGAACATACGCACCGTCGACGACGTACTGCGGCTCATGGACGACCTGTTCGCACCGGAGGCGGACCGCTGGACGGCGGACGGGGCCGGCTGGTGGGACGGCTTCTACACCGACCGGTCGAAGCCGGTGCCGTTCTTCGTCCCGAAGCCGGACGAGAACCTGGCGTCGTACCTGGAGCGCGGAATCGTCCCGCCGGGCGGCCGGGTGCTCGACCTGGGCTGTGGCCCGGGCCGCAACGCGTTGCACCTCGCGTCCCTCGGCTTCCGCGTGGACGCGGTGGACCTGTCCCCGACGGCGCTTACCTGGGCGGCGGAGCGGGCCGCAGAGACCGGGGCCGAGGTCCGTTTCGTGTGCGGCGACGCGTTCGGGGAGGCGGGCGCGGCGCTGGAGGGGCCGTACGACCTGATCCACGACTCGGGCTGCTTCCACCATCTGCCGCCGCACCGCCGGGTCAGCTACCTGGCCCTGCTCGACCGCCTCCTCGCCCCCGGCGGTCACCTGTCGCTGACCTGCTTCGCGGCGGGCGCCATGGGCTCCGAACTGCCGGACGCCGAGTTCTACCGGGCGGCCGGGCTGCAGGGCGGTCTCGCCTACACCGACGAGGAACTGCGCTGGGTCTTCGCCGACCTCACGGAGGTCGAACTGCGCCGGATGCGGGACGAATCCGACGACTCGGCCCTGTTCGGCAAGCCGTTCCTGTGGACGGCGCTGTTCCG
Source organism: Streptomyces sp. HUAS YS2 (assembly GCF_033343995.1). NCBI lineage: Bacteria > Bacillati > Actinomycetota > Actinomycetes > Kitasatosporales > Streptomycetaceae > Streptomyces > Streptomyces solicathayae. Next base: position 380,965 of record NZ_CP137573.1, read on the forward strand.
CCGCTGAGTACCCGCGGCCGCCCCTTCTGAGTACGTCACCCCATCCCCCGGGCCGCGGGCGCTGATCGAATGAGGGCATGAACTTCGACGACCGGCGCCCGCACCCGCGCATCCAGCACGTCACCGTGGCCGGCACCGCCCTCGCCGCGGCCGTGCTCCCGCTGGTGGTGGGTGTGCTGCTCGCCAAGGCCGCCGCCACCGACCCGATGACGTCGGTCAACGCACTGATCACGAACGGGGCGCACCGGCCGCGCATCTCGCCCGCGCAGTGGCGCAGTTGCGGCCGGAACACGCTGCGCCGGGGCGTCCTGCGCCGGCCGGCCGCGTGGCGCGGGTCGGCGAGGCGCGGCACTGACGCGGCGACCGCCCGCGTGGCGTGACGGTCCGGGGGACGCCGGCCGGGTGATGCTGGCCGGGGCGGTGTCGGCCGGCCCGTTCCGGAGGTGCGCCGTGGACAGGTCCACCGCCCCGCTGCTGGGCGTGTACAAGGGGTACGGCGCCGAGGCCGTCGCCGCGGTCGAGCGACACGAGGAGCTCCTCGGCCGGCCGGTCGGTATCGGCAACGACTATCTGCCGCACGGCAGTTGGTCGGACTTCGATCCGGCGACGATGTGCGGGTACCAGCTCGACCCGTGGCGGAAGTGGCGCGACGCCCGTCCGGGTGCCGCGTTCGTCTACGGGATCCCGCCGCTGGTCGACGGCTTCGAGGGCGCGTTCGCGCGGGGCACGGCGGGCGAGTTCGACGCCGCGTACGCGCGGGCGGCGCGGGCTCTGGTGGAGTCGGGGCACGGCGACGCGATCGTCCGGCTGGGCTGGGAGCCGAACAACCGCGCCATCGGTCCCTGGCAGGCGACGGACGACCCGGGGGGCTACGCGGCGCTGTTCCGGCACGTCGTCGCCGTGTTCCGTGCGACGCCCGGCGCGTGCTTCACGTTCGAGCTGTCCAGCTCGCTCGGCGTGCGGCCGGGGCACCGGCTCGGCGCCTTCGCCGACTACTACCCGGGGGACGCGTACGTCGACTGGCTCGGCATGAACGCGTACGACCTCAAGTGGGGCGACCCGGGCGCCTCCGCCGCCGACCGTTGGTCCTGGATCCGGTCCCAGGCGATGGGCCTGGACGCCCACACGGCCTTCGTCCGCGCGCGGGGCAAGCGCAACGTGTGCTCCGAGTGGGGGCTCTACCGCGCCGGCGACGCGTTCGCCGGCGGTGGCGACAACACGTTCTTCGTGGAGCGGATGGCGGAGTACTTCTCCTGGGGCGAGGTCGCCTACCAGTCGTATTTCGACCACGACTGGGGCGGCGGCACCCTCACCGATTTCCCCGCGGGCCGGGCGACGTACCGTCGCCGCTTCGGCTGACCTCGAGCGCCACCGTCCCGCCGCCGCACCGCCCTCCCTTTCCCCGCCTCCGAACCCGTACACGGAATTCACGTGTGCGACGGAATGGGCCGACCGGGCAGGCACGCGCGGCCTGCCCTCACACATACGCGTGACACCTGCGGATTACGCCGTTCGAAAGCCGAAGTGCCATGGAACTGGGCGGCAACCCCTCGTGCGCCCCCGAACGGTACCCGCCGAACAGACCATCAGCCGATTTGCCGTCGGGAAAATGACTACGTATGCCCATACTCTCGTCCTGCGTTTTCCGAGAGAGTGCTCCGCTTTTCGGATCATCCGGTCATCTTCCTTCCGGACGTTCGCGCGGCGGGGCGTGAGGCCTTTCCGCTTCCCATTCCTGGAGAAACAAAATGCGCGTTGCCGTGACCGGTGGCGGTGGTTTCCTTGGGTCACACCTGTGCGAGGCGCTCTTGCGGCGCGGCGACTCGGTGGTGTGCCTGGACAACTTCTCGACGGGCGACCCCGAGAACATCGCACACCTCCTGTCCGACCCGGCCTTCGAGTTCCACCACGCCGACGTGAGCGTGTCCGTGGAGGTCGCCGGCCGCGTGGACGCCGTCGCTCACCTGGCGTCCCCCGCCTCCCCGCCCGACTACCTCCGCCAGCCGCTGGAGACCCTCGCGGTCGGCAGCCGTGGCACCGAGAACGCCCTGCGTCTGGCGCTGCGCCACGACGCCCGCTTCATCCTCGCGTCGACCAGCGAGATCTACGGCGACCCGCTGGTCCACCCGCAGGAGGAGGCGTACTGGGGCAACGTCAACTCCATCGGCCCGCGCAGCGTCTACGACGAGGCCAAGCGGTACGCGGAGGCGGTCTCCGCCGCCTACCGCCGCACGCACGGCGTCGACGTCGGCATCGCGCGGATCTTCAACACCTACGGCCCCCGGATGCGGCCGCACGACGGCCGTGTGGTGTCCAGCTTCATCACCCAGGCGCTGACCGGCGAGCCGCTCACCGTGTACGGCGACGGCACGCAGACCCGCAGCTTCTGCTACGTGGACGACCTCGTCCGCGGCCTGCTCGCGCTCCTCGACTCGTCCGAGCTGGGCCCGTTCAACCTGGGCAACCCCGTCGAGCGCACGGTGACCGAACTGGCCGAGATCGTCCTGGAGATGACCGGCTCGGCGTCCGAGGTGAAGTACCACCCGCTGCCCGTCGACGACCCGGTCCGGCGCCGCCCGGTCATCACCCGGGCCCGTGACGTGCTGGGCTGGGAGCCGGAGACCGACATCACCGAGGGCCTGCGCCGGACCGTCGCGTACTTCGCGTCCGAGCCGGAGCGGCTCGGCGCCTCGGCCGCCGCCATCCGCGGCGGCCAGGACGAGACCGTCCCGCTGGCCGCGGCGACGGCCCCGGCCGCCCCGTCCCAGACGATCCCCGCCCCGGCGACCGCCGCCACCGGCGTGGCGACCGGCTCGCCCGCCTCGGGAGGCTGATCCGCGGCCCGTGGCCGGGCGGTCGCCGCCCGGCCACGGCCCTCTTCCCTCCGCCCTTCCCCCAACCGATCACGGCCCGTTTCCGCACCGCCTGGAGAACTCGCTGTCATGACGTCGCTGGAGCAGAGTCCCGTCCACGGGACCGGCACCGTCCAGGATCCCCCGCTCCACTCCCCCGCCCCCGGCTCACCGGAGGAATGGGAGGCGCTGGGCGAGGAGATCCGTGCCTTGACGAACGGTGCGGTGGCCTCCATCGGCCCGGACGGACCGGTGTTCGCGACGCCTCCGCGCACGCTCGCCACCCTCCGGTCGAGCTTCGTGCGGCAGTTCTCCGTGGGCGACCGCGTCCTGGTGGCCGCGCTGTCCCTCGGCTGGGTGGCGTGCACGGCCTGGTTCTGGATGTGGTGGCTCCAGCCCGCGCACCGGGCCGGCTGGGTCGGACTGGCCGTCAACAGCGCCCTGCTGATCTATCTGACCCTGCTCCCCCTGCACTTCCTGGTCGCGATGATCCGGATGCGGCGCTTCGACCCCGCCGTCGAGGTCCCTCAGCTGCGCACCGCGTTCGTCGTCACCCGCGCCCCGTCGGAGAGCTGGGACATCGCCCGCACCACGCTGGAGGCGATGCTCGACCAGGACTTCCCGCACGCGTACGACGTGTGGCTGTGCGACGAGGACCCCACGGAGGAGATCCTCGACTGGTGCCGTGCCCACGGCGTCGGCGTCTCCTGCCGCCGAGGCCGGGCGGACTACCATCGGGCCGACTGGCCGCGGCGGACCCGCTGCAAGGAGGGCAACCTGGCCTTCTTCTACGACCACTGGGGGTACGAGCACTACGACGTCGTCGCCCAGCTCGACTGCGACCACGTCCCGCAGCCGCACTATCTCGCCGAGGTCGTCCGCCCCTTCGCCGACCCCGCCATCGGCTACGTCGGCGCACCCAGCATCTGCGACGCCAACGCCGACCACTCCTGGGCCGCCCGCGGCCGGCTGCACCGCGAGGCCACCTTCCACGGCCCCGTGCAGCTCGGGCACTCCGACGGCCTGGCGCCGCTCTGCATCGGCTCGCACTACGCGGTGCGCACCCAGGCCCTGCGGAACATCGGCGGCCTCGGCCCCGAGCTCGCGGAGGACTTCACCACCACGTTCCTGCTCAACTCGGCAGGATGGCAGGGCGCGTTCGCGATCGACGCCGAGGCCCACGGTGACGGTCCGATCACCTTCGCCGCCATGGCCACGCAGGAGTTCCAGTGGTCGCGCAGCCTGGCCGTCGCACTGTTCGGCATGCTCCCGCGCCACTTGGGGCGGATGCCCGGCAAACTCCGCCTCCGCTTCTCCTTCGCGCTCTCGTACTACCCGCTGCTCGCCGTGACCACCACGATGGGACTGGCCCTGCCTCCGATCGCGGCGGTGACCGGGCTTCCCTGGATCAACGTCAACTACTTCGAGTTCCTCGGCCACTTCTGGGCCATGTCGTTCTGGCTGATCCTGCTCACTCTGCTGGCCCGGAGCCGCGGCCTGCTCCGACCCCGGAGCGCGCCGGTCCTCAGCTGGGAGAGCTGGCTGTTCGGGCTCGCACGCTGGCCGTACGTCGCGTGGGGCGTCTCCGCCGCCGTGATGCAGAAGCTGCGGCCCCGTCAGATCACGTTCAAGGTCACGCCGAAGAAGCGCGACGGCCTGGAGCGGCTCCCGCTGCGCACCGTCGCCCCGTACCTCCTGATCACCTTGTTCCTGTCGGGCGCGGCCCTCGTCGGCCAGTTCACCGGTCCCGCCTTCGGCTATGTCTTCCTGTGCCTCCTGGGCTCGCTCTCGTACGCCACGGTGACACTGTCGATCGGCGCGCTGCACATCGGCGAGACGGCGCGCGCCGCGGGCGTGCCGCGGTACCGGGCGTTGCGCACCGCCGCCGTACCGATGACCGCGGGACTGCTGGCCCTGGTTCCCCTGGCGCTCGCCGTCGCCGTCTTCCCCACCTACCTCGCCGGCTTCTACGCCTGGTGACGGCCCCCGCGGCCGATCGAGAAATGAGGTCTCCCGTGCCCCAGACAGTCCTGGTGACCGGCGGCGCCGGTTTCATCGGCAGCCACACCTGTGTCGAGCTGCTCCGGTCCGGCCATGAGGTCGTCGTCCTCGACGACCACTCCAACAGCTCCCCCGAGTCCCTCGAGCGCGTCGCCAAGATCGCGGGCCGTCCGATCGCCGCCGCCCACACCGCGGACGTACGCGACCGCCGGGCCCTGGACAAGGTCTTCGCGAGCCACAAGATCGACGCCGTGATCCACTTCGCCGCGAAGAAGGCCGTCGGCGAGTCGGTGCAGATCCCGCTCACGTACTACGACATCAACGTCGGCGGCACCACGGCGCTGGTCTCCGCGATGCACGACCACGGTGTGCACCGGCTGGTGTTCTCGTCGTCCTGCTCGATCTACGGCAACGCCACGGTCGTCCCGCTGACCGAGGAGTCCCCGGCCGCGCCCACCAATCCGTACGCCACGACCAAGTGGACCTGCGAGCGGATCCTCGCGGACCTGTGCCGCAATCTGCCGGAGCTGCGGGTACTGGCGCTGCGGTACTTCAACCCTGCGGGCGCCCACCCCACCGGGCTGCTCGGCGAGGACCCGCGCGGCATCCCGAACAACATCATGCCGTTCCTCGCCCAGATCGCGGTGGGCCGCCGTGAGGAACTGAGCGTCTTCGGCGACGACTACCCGACGCCGGACGGCACCGGGGTGCGCGACTACATCCATGTGGTCGACGTCGCCGAGGGTCACCGGGCCGCCCTGGACCACATCGACGACGAACCCGGCATGCGGGTGTTCAACCTCGGTACCGGGCGCGGTTCGTCGGTCCTGGAGCTCGTGAAGACCTTCGAGGAGGTCTCCGGCCGGCCGATCCCGCACCGGATCGCCGCGCGCCGGCCGGGTGACGTCGCCGAACTCGTCGCCGACCCGGCGAAGGTCGAGTCCGCGTGGGGCTGGACCGCGCGGCGCGACGTGGCCGCGATGTGCCGCGACGCCTGGAACTTCCAGCAGCAGAACCCGTACGGCTACGCCCCCTGAGGCGCCTGTACTCCTCGCACTTCATCAGCATCGTCGTTCAGACAGGAGAATTCCGCATGCGGTTGACCGTCATCGGTACGGGATACCTGGGAGCTGTGCACGCCGCGTGCATGGCCGACATCGGGCACGACGTCCTCGGCGTCGACGTCGACATCGAGAAGATCACCGCCCTCGCCGAAGGCAGACCCCCCTTCTACGAACCGGGACTCGACGACGTCCTGACCCGGGCCCTCGCCTCCGGCCGGCTCCGGTTCACCACCAGCCTGCGGGAGGCCGCGGCGCACGGCGAGGTCCACTTCATCTGCGTGGGCACGCCGCAGCAGGCCGGCTCCCAGGCCGCCGATCTGCGGTACGTGGACGCCGTGGTGGACGGCCTCGCGCCGTACCTTCCCGCCTCGTGCCTGGTGGTCGGCAAGTCCACGGTCCCGGTGGGCACCACCGCACGTCTGACGTCCCGTATCGCCGGACTCGCGCCGGCGGGCGTACGGGCCGAGGTCGCGTGGAACCCCGAGTTCCTGCGCGAGGGCTTCGCGGTCGAGGACACCCTGCGGCCGGACCGGCTCGTCGCCGGCGTCGTCAGCGAGCACGCCGACGAGACGCTGCGCCGGGTGTACGCCCCGATGATCGAGGCGGGCGTTCCGTACATCAGCACCGACCCGAACACGGCGGAGCTGGTGAAGGTGGCGGCGAACTCCTTCCTCGCCACGAAGATCTCCTTCATCAACGCGATGGCGGAGGTCTGCGACGCGGCGGGCGCGGACGTGGTCACGCTCGCCGACGCGCTGGGCCACGACACCCGGATCGGGCGGCGGTTCCTCAACGCCGGTCTCGGCTTCGGCGGGGGCTGCCTGCCCAAGGACATCCGGGCGTTCACCGCCCGCGCCCAGGAGCTGGGCGTCGGGCCGGCGGTCGCGTTCCTCGACCAGGTCGACGACATCAACAAGCGTCAGCGGGCCCGCACCGTCACGCTGGCCCGTCAGATGGTCGGCGGCGACCTCACCGGCCGCCGGGTGACCGTGCTGGGCGCCACGTTCAAGCCGAACAGCGACGACGTGCGCGATTCGCCGGCGCTGGCCGTCGCGGCGGCGCTGCACCGCGAGGGGGCCGACGTCCGGGTGCACGACCCGGAGGGCACGGCCAACGCGCGGATCGCCCACCCGGAGCTGCGGTGCAGCTCGGATCTGCTCACCGCCTGCCAGGGCGCCGAGATCGTGCTGCACCTCACCGAGTGGGGCCAGTACCGCGAGGTGGACCCGGTCAAGCTGGGCCGCGTCGTACGCAATCCGATCCTGATCGACGGGCGCAACGCCCTGGCGCACGAGGAGTGGCGGGCCGCCGGCTGGACCGTCAAGGCCCTCGGCCGTCCCGCCCCCGCGGACCGGCCGCAGGTCGCAGCGGTCCACGAGCCGCTGCGCGCCACGATCGCGTCGCCGGCCGGCGAGCCGGAGCCCGCCTCGGCGCTGGCCTCGGCCGTGCCGGCCGCCTCGGCGTAGACCCGCGCCCGCGGGCCCCGTCCTGCCCCGTCCTCGCGCACCGTCCCTGCGGACCGGCCTCGCGACGGCGGGGCGGACGCCTGCCACGGCCCGCCGCGCGTCACTCGCCGTCGGGGCCGCTCTCCGCCTCGGCGATGAGCGCGGTACCCACCCGGCGGAAGCCGAGCCGTGCGTAGATCCGCGCGACGTCCTCGTCACCGGCGGACAGGAACACCGTGCGGACGCCCCGTTCCCGGGCGTCCGCCACCAGCGCCGAGGTCACGGCGAGCCCCAGTCCGCGCCTGCGGGCGGCAGGCAGCGTGCCGACACCGACGACCTCGCTGACGGAGCCGACCGGTTGGTGCTGTCCCGCGCAGAGCACCGTGTCGTTCTCCAGAGCGGCGGCGAGCCGCGTCAGTCCGGCCGTCATCCGGCCCGCGACACGGTCCGCGGATCCGTCGCCGGCGTGCTGCCGCATCAGGTCCGCCAGTTCGGGCGCGCCGGCGGCGCCGACCTGCGTGCCGGGGTCGGCGAAGGCGAGGTGCGGGACGGTCACCGCGCCGAGCAGCGCGGGATCGTCCGCGTCGAGCAGCCGTACGACGACACCGTCCGCACGCGGCGGCTCCGCGGCCTCGGCGGGCGCGTCGAGGTCCAGCGCCATCAGCGGGTGCGCGTGGACGACGAGCCCGGCGCCCTCGACGGCGGCACGCAGGCCGGGGGTGGTCTCGTCGACCCACTCGAAGGCCTCCGGCACGCCCAGTTCCCGCTGCCGCGCGCGGACTCGCGCCACGTCGTCGGCCGTCGCCCCGGCTGCCGCCTTCACCGTGGGCCGCGCGTAGTAGGGCCAGCCCGCCCCCTCCTGCACGAACAGCGTCAGCGGCCCGAAGTCCTCGGCACGGGCGGAGGAACGCGGTACGGCGTCGTAGTAGCGCTCGATACGGTCCAGCAGGTCACGGCGGCACTCAGGATCAAGATCGGAAGTCACGCCGGGCATCCAAACACGAGCCCGTGCCACCCCGCACTCCCTTTCCGCTCGCGCCCCTTCCGGCCCCCCGCTCCATCCTCCGCGCGGTCAGTACCAGAACGCCTTGACGACTTCGTACCCGGCCGCCGCGGCCCGCCGGTAGAACCCCTGCAACCGGACATGGTGGCCGCGTATGTGCTGCCTCAGCTCGTCCTCGTCGGTACCCGACCCCGGCCCGGCGAGCCTGGCTCCCATCATGGCCCACAGCGCGTCGAAGTCGGCCCGGTCCAGGAACGCCGCGGCCTCGCGCACCTCCTCGGGCCCGAGCAGCACGAACGGCGGTCTTCGCCCCCCGAGCACGTCCACGACCCGCCCTCCGTACACGGCCAGTTCGCAGCTCCCGCCGTCGCTCTCGTCCAGCGAGACCGCGGCCGAGTGGAGCTGCCCCACCACGCCGAAGTCCTTCTCGATCGACGTCGAGACTCCTGCCGCGGACTCGACCGCGTGGGCGTCCCACGCGTCCCGCATGAACGTCTCCAACCAGACCGCGTCTGCCCGGACTTCCCCCGCCGGCACCGCGCGCAGGTGCATGTGAAAGCTCATGTCGTCGCCCCTCCCCCGTGACGGCCCGACGACCGGACCGTGGGAACGACGCTATCCCCCGCCACCGACAACGGCGGTGTGCCACTCGTCGGTCAGTAGGTGACGGTGATCCGCCGCGCGACCCCGTCCACCCGCACCGTGCCGCCGTACGGGATCACCACCTGCGGGTCGGTGTGCCCGAGGTCGACGTCGAAGACGGCGACAGTCTCCGGCGCGTAGGCCGCCAGCGCCCGCAGCACCGCCTCGCGCTGCTCGCTCGCGTACCGCCGTCGGCCCTCGGCGTCGTGCGGCCGCTCGAAGGACCACGCCTTCGCGCGGCCCATCAGCAGGGCGGGGAACCGGGCGAGCAGTCCCCGCTCGCCCATGTTCCGCAGGATCCAGAACACCTCGTCGGCGCCGGGGAGTTCCTCCGAAGTCTCCAGGAACAGCACTCCGCCCTCGTACGCCGCCGGGTCGCGGGCGATCTCCCGGTCGGCCATCAGCATCCAGGACAGGATCTCCAGGTTGCCGCCCCACGCCGGGCCCTCCACGGTCCGCGCGGGCCCGTGCCAGATCCATCCTCCGCCCGGCTCCGTCAGCGGCGCGCTCTCGAAGGTGGCGGGATCGGCCCAGTCTCGGTCGATGTCGCGGTACCGCTCCGCGGGGCGCAGTTCGTACGGGCCGGAGGTGAAGAGGGCGGCTCGGAGCGAGTCGGCGGTCATCGGGTCCATCGCGTGCGGGCGGCCCAGCTCGGTCATCACGCAGGCCCCGTGGTAGCCGACGATGCCGAGGTTCCGCAGGGCCAGGAGCAGATTGGTGTTGTCGCTGAACCCGAAGAAGGGCTTGGGGTTCGCGCGCAGCAACTCGCGGTCGAGATGCCGCAGGACGGTGATCTGGTCCTCGCCGCCGATGGAGGCGATCACGGCTTTGATCTCCGGGTCCGCGAAGGCGGCGTGGATGTCGTCGGCCCGCTGCCGCGGTGTCGCGTCCGGCTTCCGCGTCGTCGGGTACTCGACGGGTTCGAGCCCGAACTCCTCGCGCAGCCGGCGCAGTCCGAGCTCGAACGGCAGCGGAAGGATTCCCGGGAGCCCGCCGGAGGGCGAGAGCACGGCGACGCGGTCGCCTGGCACGGGCTTGGGCGGGTAAACGGGCGTCGCGGAGATCGTCATGGTCAGAGGCTAGGCGGGGGCGCCCCGCCGGTCATCCGACTTTCCCGCGCCCCGAGCCCGTTCGGGAAGCACGAAGGGGCGACGATGGCCGGTAGGCCGTCGTCGCCCCTTCTCCGGTGGCCCGGTGTTCAGTGCTGCGAGAGGAGTCCGCCACCCGCAGCCGGTCCCGCGAGCTCACTGCCACCGATGGTCGAGACGGTCTCGTTCACGATCGACCCGACGGCCGTCGGGTCCGGCGGGAAGCTGAGGCCTTCGGCGCCGACGTCGGCGGAGGCGGGAGAGGGGCTGACGATGGCTGTGACGACGCCGGCGGCGAACGACGCCACGGCGAGCATGCTGCGCTTCTTCATGACCAGAACAACTACCGAGCGGCGATTCGGTCACGCCCGCGTCGCCAGGAACGTCCGGTCGCGTCAACGACCGCCGGAGACGCGCAGCACCGTGCCGGTCGTGTACGAGGCGTCCGCCGACAGCAGCCAGGCGACGGCGGCTGCGATCTCCGCCGGCTTCCCCGGCCGCCCCAGGGGGGTGAACGCCGCCGACTTCTCGGCCCGGTCGGGGTCGCCCATGGCCGCGTGCATGTCGGTCTCGATGGTGCCAGGGGCGACCGCGTTGACCCGGATCCCGTCCGGCCCCAGCTCCTTGGCCAGGCCGACCGTCAGGGCGTCGGTGGCCGCCTTGGTCGCCGCGTAGTGGACGTACTCGTTCGGGCTGCCGAGCGTGGCCGCGGCGGACGAGACGTTGACGATGGCTCCGGAGCCGTGCGCCGCCATGTCCCGGGCCGCCCGCCGGCAGCACAGCAGGTAGCCGAGCAGGTTGACCTCGACGACCCGGCGCAGGTCCTCGGTGCGGGCGTCGGCGAGCCGACCGAGCGGGCCGGTCACACCGGCGTTGTTGACCAGGCCGGTGACCGGCCCGAGTTCCTCCGCGGCGACGTCGAACAGCCGCTCCACGTCCTTCTCGTCGGACGTGTCGACGCGGACGGTGGCGCAACGGGCGCCCGCCGCGCGGACCTCCGCGGCGGTGGCCTCGGCGGCCGCCTCGTCGCGGACGTACCCGAGAACGAGGTCATGGCCTTCGGCGGCCAGGCGGACGCAGGTCGCGGCGCCGATGCCGCGGCTGCCTCCGGTGACGACGGTGACCGGACGGGACATGTGGTTCCTCCCCTGGATCGTGCGTGTGGGGTGGCGTCCGTGCGGGGACACCGGGTGCGCTCAGCGCTTGAGCTCGTGCGCGAGCGCCGCGTAAATGTACTCGCTGCCCCAGCGCTCGCCGTCCAGGTCGTTCTCCACGAGGTGGGCCTCCCGCCGCATGCCGAGGCGCTCGCACACCCTCGCCGAGCCGGTGTTCTCGACGTCGAGCCGGGCGAAGATCCGGTGCGCGCCCAGGCTGTCGAAGGCCGCGGCGGCCGCGGCGCGGGCCGCTTCGGTGGCGTACCCCCGGCCCTCGTACGCCGGGTGGAGGGTCCAGCCGATCTCCGCCTGCCGGGCGTGCGCGCTCGCCAGCTTCAGGACGATCTCGCCGATGACGCCGGGCTCGTCCGCGCGGCACACCGCGAGGACGAGGTTGTCGCCGTCCGCGGCCCAGCCGGCCGGCTCGGCGAACCCGTCGATGACCTCCGCGCAGCGCTCGCGGGTGCGCGGCGGCCGGTACAGGTAGCGGGCGACGCTCTCCAGGCCCTGGTACGCGTACATGTCGTCGATGTCGTCCGCCGTGAACAGGCGGAGGATCAGCCGGTCGGTGGTGAGGGGCAGCGCGATGGGGGCCATGTGCACTCCTGGGGTCGTGGTCCGCGCAAGAGGCTATGCGCGGACCACGACCCCAGGCACCCGGATTCCGGTCCGGCGGCGCTGTGTCCCGCCCGGATCAGTCCTTGTCCTTCGCCTGCGCGGCCCCGATCGTCACAGAGTTCCGCAGCCGGTTGCCGAAGTAGTCGACGGGCCCCGGGTCGACGCCGAACGCCGCCGGGCCGTGCAGGCCGGACAGCTCGGACACGCACCGCGGGACGAGGTTCCCCGCTCCGGCCCGGTCGGTCACCGGCGCCGCCGCGTCCGTCAGGCACGGGTCCTCGCTGGAGCCGGTCGGTTCGCCGTCGAGGACCTCCTGGCGCGACGCCGTGCGCCAGCTCGCCAGGGTGGTGAAGCGCTTGGCGCCCCACAACAGTGCCCAGCGGCCGGTGCTGTGGTAGTCGTTGCCCTGGAGCCGGAGCTTGGTGGGGCTGTAGGACGAATCGGCCTCGACGAGCGGGCCGCCGTCGGTGACGAAGATGTTGTTGTGGACGCGCACGCCGGTCATGCCGTCGCGCAGCCGGAGCGCCGGCGGCCGGTCGTTCGCCTCCTCGGCGGACTTCAGTCCGGCGGTCCGCATCAGCACCGTGTTGTGGTAGATGTCCACGTTCCTCATGCGGGTGCCGTAGGCGACGATGCCGCCGTACTCGGGGAGTTTCCGGGCGTCGTCCCAGCTCATGTTGAAGCGCACGGTGTTGTTCCTGTGCGCACCGGTCGGCTGCCCCGAGTAGACGAGGAATCCGGGCCCGTCGTTGCCGTAGGCCAGGTTGTACTGCATGACGGAGGACGACACGTTGTTGTCGAGTCCGAAGCCGCCGCCGTCGACCCGCGAGCCGGTGCGGTTGCGGTAGGACTTGTTGTTCTCCAGGACGACGCGGGTGGAGTCGTACACCCAGACGCCCTCGGGCCCTTCGAGGGCGTCGGCGGCGGACTTCGCGCCGTTGTCGTGCGACACCGAGCGCATGACCTTGGCGTCCCGGACGCTGCCGAGCGCGATCCCGCTGCCGGTGTTGCGTTCGTCGCTCGTCGGGTCGCCGGTGTTGCCGTACGCCTTCACCCGCTCGATCCGCAGCCCCTCGTGCGCGTAGGTGGGGTCGTCGGCCTCGAACTCGGGGCCGAAGAAGGCGAGCCCGGCCTCGAGGTTGTGGTGCACGGAGGTGTCGGCGATCCGCACGTCGCTGAATCCCGCGCCGTTCTTCCCCGCTCCGATGCTGATCCCGTTCTCGAAGCCGCTCGCCTCGACGTTCGAGATCCGGACGTGGTCGAGGCGCCGGGCGTTCGGGAGGCTGTTGTGGAAGGCGATCCCCATGGCTTCGCGCCGGGGCCGGCGTTCGCCGACGAAGGTCAGGTTCCTGATCTCGACCCCTGCCGTGTTGCGCACGGTGATGCCGGAGGTGCCGCGTGGCGCGATCGTGGCGCGGCCGGTGCCGTAGGAGTCGATCACGACGGGCCGGGTCGCGCTGCCCGCCTCGCCCTTCTCGAGACTGAGGGTGCCGCGGAACCGTTCGCCGCCCTTGAGCCGCAGCCGGTCGCCCGGCTTGAAGCGCACGTCGTTCGCGTGGTCGAGGGTCCGCCAGGGCTTCCCCGGCGTCAGGCCGTCGTTCTCGTCGTCGCCGTCGGGGCTCACGTAGAAGGTGTACGGGCCGCCGGAAACGGGGCGGGCGGGGCGGTAGACGCCCGGCACCTCACACCCTGTCAGCAGCAGGAGCACTGCGGCCGAGACTCCTGCGGCGGTCCTCGTCGTCCGGCTCCGCTTCACCGCGTTCACTGCGCACCCCTTAGGAACGTTCCCGTGCCACATCAAGCACACAACACGACACAGTGCCAGAAATCGGGCAGACGAAACGCCACCGACGGCGCGGCATCCGAGTCACGTACGCCTTCATCCGCACCGGTGATCCACTCGACCGTGGGCGGCCGCCGCGGGGGCTCGTGCGCCACAGGCGATCATTGGCCGGAAGGTATGTGAAAAAGCGTCAACTCCGTTCCCCGGCCGGGAATCGAGGCCCCGTCCAGGCCTACCATCAGGTGAACATGACGACTGCAGCTCACCGACGCGTCAGGGCGGGTATCCGGGACGTGGCCGCCGCCGCCGGGGTCTCCATCACGACTGTCTCCGACGCGCTCAACGGCAAGGGCCGGCTCCCGGACGCCACCCGCCGCCACGTCCGCGAAGTCGCCGACCGACTGGGCTACCGCCCATCAGCGGCGGCCCGCACCCTCCGTACCGGAAAGTCCGGCCTCATCGGCCTGACCGTCACCACCTACGGGGATGAACCTTTCACCTTCACCGAATTCGCCTACTTCGCCGAAATGGCCAGAGCCGCCACATCCGCCGCACTCGCCCGCGGATACGCCCTGGTCATCCTCCCCGCCACCAGCCGACACGACGTCTGGTCCAACGTCGCCCTCGACGGCACCGTCGTCATCGACCCCTCCGACCACGACCCCGTCGTCACCGAACTCGTCCGACAAGGCCTCCCCGTCGTCTCCGACGGACGCCCCGCCGGCACCCTCCCCGTCATCGCCTGGGTCGACAACGACCACGAAGCCGCCGTCCTCGACCTCCTCGACCACCTCGCCGACGCCGGCGCCCGCCGCATCGGCCTCCTCACCGGCACCACCACCGACACCTACACCCGACTCTCCACCCAGGCCTACCTCCACTGGTGCCGACGCGTCGGACAGGACCCCGTCTACGAGGCCTACCCCGCCCACGACCCCTGCGCCGGAGCCGTCGCCGCCGACCGACTCCTCGCCCGACCCGACCGACCCGACGCCGTCTACGGACTCTTCGACCCCAACGGCACCGACCTCCTCGCCGCCGCCCGACGCTACGGACTCCGCGTCCCCGACGACCTCCTCCTCGTCTGCTGCAGCGAATCCACCGTCTACGCCACCACCGAACCCCCCATCACCACCCTCTCCCTCAAACCCCGCCGCATCGGCACCGCCGTCGTCCAACTCCTCATCGACGCCATCGAAGGAATCGGTCACAACAACCCCGACAGCATCACGATGCCCACGCAGCTCATCACCCGCACATCCAGCCGCGGGCGACGCCACTGCGACGCGTAGATCACTGAACGGGCTATATGACCGTATTGCCCTTTCTGTGGTTAAGGTGAACGGCATGACTGAGGGGCTGGAAATTCACGGGGTGCGGGCGGTGCCCGACGGCATGGTGTGGGTTCCGGGAGGGACCTTCGCCATGGGCAGCGAGAACTTTCATCCGGAGGAACGGCCCGTCCGGCCGGTCTCCGTCGCGGGCTTCTTCATGGACATCCGGCCGGTGACGAACGCGGAGTACGCGGCCTTCGTCCTGGCGACCGGTCACGTCACCGCCTCCGAAAGGCCGTCCGCCCCGCCCGCGCCGCCCCGGATCCCCGGCTCGTACGTCTTCCGGCCGACGGACGGCCCGGTGCCCCTCGACGACCGCAACCGGTGGTGGACCTACGTCCCCGGCGCCGACTGGCGCCACCCGCAGGGCCCGGCCTCCTCCCTGGAGGACCGCGCCGACCATCCCGTCACCCATGTCACCTACACGGACGCGACGGCGTACTCGGCCTGGGCGGGCAAGCAGCTTCCGACCGAGGCGGAGTGGGAGTTCGCGGCCCGCGGCGGGCTGGCCGGCACGGCGTACCCCTGGGGCGACGAGCTCGCCCCGCACGGCCGCCGGATGGCCAACACCTGGCACGGCGACTTCCCCTGGCGGCGCGCCGCGCCTCACGGCACCTCACCGGTCGGCGCCTACGACCGCAACGGCCTCGGGCTGCACGACATGGTCGGCAACGTGTGGGAGTGGACCTCGGACCCGGCCGCGGCCGAGCTGGCGGCACGCTCCGCCCACCCGTGCCGCGTGCCGGACGCCGACGGCGCGGCGGAAGGTTCCCGCAGCGCCGTGGCCCGCCACGCGCACCGGGTGGTCAAGGGCGGCTCGCATCTGTGCGCCCCTCGGTCCTGCCACCACTTCCGGCCGGCCGCTCGCCTCGCGGAGGCCGAGACCACCGCCGCCTGCCACCTCGGCTTCCGCTGCGTCAGCCGCTGAGCACGTCACCGTACGGGGGCACGCACCGCCTCGAGGACGGGGGCGAGCTGGGCGCGGAGGGTGCCGGCCCGGGGGCGCAGTGAGCCGTCGAAGGCCGCCGAGCCGATGGTGAAGGCGTCCGCTCCGGCGTCGGCGAGCGCCCGGATGCGTTCGGTGCTCGCGATGGAGCCCGCGACGACGAGGCGGCCCCCGGTGGCGGCGCGGGCCGCCCGGACCAGGTCCAGGGGGTCCGCGTCGGTGGCTCGGTACGCCAGCAGGTCCACGCCCGCGCAGCCGGCCGCCTCGGCGCGCCGGCAGTCCGCGGCGATCCGGTCGGGGCCACCGGCGAGCCGGGTGGGGTGACCGAGGGGTTCGCCGGCGAACGGCAGGTAGGCGATGCCGGTGCCGCGCAGCAGCGGCAGGGTGTCGTCGATCCAGGTGCCGCCGAGGAGTTGGTCGACGCCGAGCTCGACGGCGGTCCGGACGGACGCGAGCGCCTGCGCGCGGTCGGTGCTGACGACCTCGAGGTAGCTGGTGGCCCCCAGGGCGCGGATGCGGGTGTGCAGGCGGGCGAGGGTGTCCGCGTCGACGCCGACGTCCTTGAAGCCGATGTGGGTGATGCCGAGGCCGGCGATGTCGTCCAGGACGTCGAGGCAGTCCGTGACGGTTCGGTCGTCGCGGGTCAGCATGAAGATGAAGTCCACGGTGGTGCGGGTCCTTTCAGGAGCGCGGGGCGGCGGGGGCCGCGAGCGCGTCGGCGTGGCGCAGCGCGGTGAGCAGGGCTGCGTGGTCGGCGGCGCCGGTCCCGGCGAGGTCGAAGGCGGTTCCGTGGTCGACGCTCGTGCGGACGAAGGGCAGGCCGATGGTGATGTTCACGCCGTGCTGGAGTCCGAGGTACTTGACCGGGATCAGGCCCTGGTCGTGGTACTGCGCGACGACCGCGTCGAACTCGCCGGCGCGGGCCCGCATGAAGACCGTGTCGGCGGGCAGTGGGCCGTCGGCCTGAATGCCCTCGGCGCGGGCGGCGGCGACGGCGGGGGCGATGATGTCGAGGTCCTCACGGCCGAAGAGGCCGTTCTCGCCCGCGTGCGGGTTGAGCCCGGCGACGGCGATGCGCGGGGCGGGCAGGCCGGCGTGGCGCAGGGTGCGGTCGGTGAGCCGGATGATGTCGAGTTCGCGGGCCGGGGTGAGCGCGTCGATGGCGGTGCGCAGCGACTGGTGCACGGTGACGAGGACGACCCGCAGCTCGTCGGTGGCCATCATCATGGCGAAGTCGTCGGTGTCGGAGAGCTCCGCGAGGATCTCGGTGTGCCCGGGGTGCGGGATGCCCGCGAGGCGGAGCGCCTCCTTGTTGATCGGCGCGGTCACCATGGCCCGTACGGCGCCGCTCAGGGCGAGTTCGACCGCGCGGTGCACGTACCGGTACGAGGCGGCGCCGGCGCGGGCGTCGAGGGCGCCCCACGGCAGGTCGTCGGGCAGTGCGTCCTCATGGAGCACGTCGACGGTGCCGGGCTCGTACGCCGCCTCGTCGATCGAGGCGATCGGGCGGAGGGCGATCCCGGTGCGCACGGCCCGGTCGGCGCGGGCGAGGACCCCGGGGTCGCCGACGACGACGACCGGGCAGGGCGTACGGGCGGGGTCGGCGCAGGCCTTCAGGACGATCTCGGGGCCGATGCCGCAGGGGTCCCCCATCGTGAGGGCGATCGGCTTCACGATGCGTCCACCGTCCCGAGGGTCAGGCGGCTCAGCCGCACGAGCGTGTCGTCGTCGCCGAAGCCGCCGGCCTTGACGAGGACGGGGAGCGGGGCGGGGCCGCCGAGCAGCGTGCCGCGGGCGACGCCCGGCTCCGGTTCGTCGACGAGGTCGAGGCCGGTGCCGTCGAGGGCGTGGAGCACGGTGGCGGCCGTCTCTCCGCCGGTGACGACGAGCGCGTCGACGACGCCTTCAGCGGCCAGGGTCCGTACGGCGGCAGCCATGATCTCGGCGAGGGCGCGCGCGGTCGCGGCCGGGACGCGGGTGTCGGGGGTGGAGAGGGTCAGGACGGGGGCGGTCAGGCGGCGCAGCGAGGCGGCGGTGCCGGCGGCGGTGGAGGTCACGGTGACGCCGTCCGCGTCCGTCTCCGCGCGGAGCCGGGCGAGTTGGCGGCGGGTGGCCGGATTGGCGCTGCCCACGACGACCAGGGGGCGTCGGGCGGGCGGCGGCGGGGCGGCGGCGGCGCCCAGGGCTCCGGGGCCGGCGCAGCGGCGGGCGAGGGCGGCGGCGAGGCCCGGGGAGCCGACCCACAGCACCGCGTCGGGACGGGGCACGGCGGCGACGATCCGGTCGAGGTCGGCGTCGGTGCCGGCGGAGCAGACGAACAGGCCGCCGTGGCGGATCAGTTCCGGCAGCCGGCCGGCGACCTCGCCGGGCGCGACCGGCACGGATCCCGGCAGGACGGCGGTCAGGTCGGAGCGGGTGACCGGGTGGACCGGGTCGCGGGCGAACTCGCTCTCGTGGACCGGGACGCCCCGCACGTACTGGACGGAGCCGACGGTCGTACGGCCCTCCGCCGGGAACGCCGGGGCGACGACGACGGCGCGGCGGCCGGAGCCCTCCCGCGCGGCCCGGATCTCGGCGGCGACGTGGCCGCGCAGGGTGGAGTCGACGGTCTTGAGGAGCAGCGTGGCGTCCGCGCAGGCGCGGGCGGCCCGGCGCGTGCGGTCGGCGGCGGTGGCCTCGTCGAGGATCCGGGTGCCGAGGTCGATCGCGGTGACGTCGGGGCCGGGAGCGGCAGCGCCGGAGGCGGACGGCGCGGCAGGGGTGGCGAACAGGATCCGGGCGTCGTGGCCGGTGCGGCGGAAGGGGGCGGCGCCGTCCCCGGCGCTGGTGAGGTCGTCGGCCAGGATGGCGATGGCCATGCCTGTTCCTCCAGGGAGTCGGGTGCGGTGGTGCTGGCTGTTGTGACGGAATCGAGTCTGGTGCAGGGGAAACCCGCAGGACAAACGATTCGTTCTCACATGTCCCGTGAGTAGAATTCACACATGCCGCGCTGGCCCGATCTGCCCCCGCCGAACACGCTGCTGCCCTTCGAGGCCACGGTGCGGCACGCGAGCATGACCGCCGCCGCGCAGGAGCTGCACGTCACGCACGGGGCCGTGAGCCGGCAGATCCAGAACCTGGAGCGGGCGCTCGGGGTGACCCTGTTCGAGCGCGGAGCACGCACGCTGCGCCCCACGCCCGAGGCGCGCCAGCTGGCGGCCGTGGTCCGGGACGCGCTCGACCAGATCGACGCGGCGGCCGGGCAGGTGTCGCGGCGCGGCGCGGGCGGTCCGCTGACGCTGTCGTGCGAACCGACGCTGCTGATGCGGTGGCTGATCCCCCGGCTGCCCGACCTGACAGCGAGCGTCCCGGACGTGACGGTGCTGCTGTCCGCGGGCGGCGGGCCCGTCTCGTTCGACCGCGGCGGAGTCGACGTGGCGATCCGCCGGGACGATTTCCCGGTCCCGCCGGAGGTGAGCCGGACGCTGCTGTTCGCCGAGCGGATCGGCCCGGTCTGCCGCCCCGATCTCGCCGCCTCCGTCGAGCGACTGCCGCTGTTGCACACCCGGACACGGCCCGGCGCGTGGGAGGACTGGCGGCGGGCCGCGGGCGATACGAGCGAGGCCGGGGCCCAGGGCGGGAGCGCGGGCGAGCAGACCTTCGAGCACTTCTACCTGACGCTGCAGGCCGCGGCGGCCGGCGTCGGGGTCGCGATCGGGCCGTACGCGCTGGTGCGCGACGACCTGGAGCGCGGGCAGCTCGCCGCGCCCTTCGGTTTCCGCCCGGACGGCACGAGTTACTACCTCCTCGGCCCCCGGCCGCCGGAGCGGGACGAGCGCGTCGCGCGGCTCCTCGGCTGGCTGCGGGACCGTACCGACGGGCTGGACGCGGGCGACGTCACGCGTGCGGAGCCCCGTCCTCGTCGGGCGACCCGGTCCGGCTGACGAGGCGCTCGTAGCGCTGGCGGGCCGCCTGCGGCGTGCCGAGCCCGAGGCCGAAGGCGATCTCGGGCCAGGTCATCCCCCGCCCCCGGGCCATCTGCAGCAGCCCGGCCTCCAGTTCGTCCATCTCGCCGCGCACGAGCGGTACGAGGCTGAGCGCGGCAGTGATGTCGGCGCGATCCACCTCGGGCTCATCCTCGACCGGCAGCGTGGCACCGCTGAGCAGGAACGACACCAGCCGTACGGCCTCGTGCGGGCCGAGCATCGACGGATGCGTCTGGCGGCGGCGCTGCGCGTCGGTGGCGGCATGCCGCTCGGCGATGCGGAACAGCGAGGCGTGGACGCGTTGCGCGCGGGCCTGTTCGGGGTGCGCGGGGGTGAACGGATCCGCGGACGAGTCGGCGGACAGGTCGGCGGACGGCTCCGGTGTCGATGTCATGCGTCCAGAATGGGCTGACACACGGAGCAGTGTCAACGATTCGATGTGAACACTTTGTTTGCTTCACACTGGTGGTGAATTCGAAGAAATCGTCCCCTTTCGCACAAATCAACCGGAACCGTATGGTTCTGGTGGATGTCTTCACCAGTGACACCACTGTCCCCACAGCAGCAGGAATCGGGGGCGTCATGTTCCACCGCCAGGGCCTCGCGGCGGCCGCCGCGGGCATTCTTCTCGCCGCCGGGATCGGCGCCACCATCCCGGCCACCGCTTCCGCACCGCAGTCCCCCGCCACCGTGCCGTCGACCGCCCTCGTGGTCAACGCCCGGTGGGGCGGGCACGGCTCCTTCGACCGGCTGGTCATCGACGTGAAGGGCAAGATGCCGCCCGTCACCGTGAAGCCGGTGAAGGTGCTGCGGTACGACGGTTCGGGGAACAAGGTTCCGCTCGCCGGGAAGTACTTCCTGGAGATCAAGCTCTCCCCCGCCGCCGCCCACAATGACGCCGGTCAGTCCGTCTACAAGGGGCCGCGGCTCCTCAAGATCCATCTGCCCGTACTGAAGGGCCTCGCGTTCACCGGTGACTTCGAGGGCGTCGTCACCTTCGGTACCGCGTTCCAGGCCAAACCCGTGTACAAGACGTTCACGCTGCACTCCCCGGAGCGCTTCGTCCTGGACGTCAGGCACCCGCACGGCTGCCCTGTCTGACCGGGGAGCAAGGAGGACATCGACGCGGGCCCGGCCGCCGACGGCCGGGCCCGTCCCATGCCCTTGCCCTTGCCCTTGCCCTCAGTCAGATGAACGCGGCCGTCTCCAGGTACACGGCCGCGCCCTCCCGCCGCGCCCGGTCGATGTGCGCGAGCCGCTGGAAGTTCCGCGGGGTCATCTCGCGCTCCCACTCGGCGAGCGTGCACACCCGGTACTCGGTGTGCTCCTCGGGGTCCAGGACGACGGCCGCGATCTGCTCGTCGTCGAGCATCCCGCCGTCGAAGATGAAGCCGATGTGATTGGCGGGCCAGTCCTCGCCGCAAGGCGCGAGGAAGTGCGCTCCGAGCAGCCGCGGCTCGCCGTCGTAGGCGATCCCGGTCTCCTCGTGGCACTCGCGCACGGCCGTCTCCCAGGGCGTCTCGCCGGGGTCCATGTTCCCACCGGGCCACTGCCAGGCCTCCGAGCCGTACACCGAGCGCAGCTGGAACGGCCGGCCCGCGGTGTCGGTGAAGTACAGGCACGCGTACGCCGTGGCTCTCGGCAACGTCGCGATGTACTCGGCGGGCGGCAGCCAGGTCTTCGCCATGGGGTCAGCTCTCTCTCGACGGGTCTCCGGCCCATCCTCCCGACCGGGCGGCCGTGATCCGCCCGCCCCGGCACGGATCACCGAATCGTGTGATCGACTCGGGCCGGGGCCTGCGCTCGCGTCACTCCCAGTCGAGCGGTTCCAGGTCCATGCGCCGCATCACCCGTCGCTCGTGGAACAGCCGCCCCACGAGCGCGCCGCCGTAGACGACGAACCCCACGCCCACCAGCCAGGACTGCAGCACGAGCACAGTGCCGAACTGCCCGTACGTGACCGCGTTCGACGCGATCAGCGGGGAGAAGACGAACTGCGAGAACACCCGCAGCCCCAGCAGTCCCAGCGCGGTGCCGACCGCCCCCGGCATCAGCGCGCGCCAGCGGATGCGCCCGCACAGCAGGAACCGCTGCGACCACCAGAAGAACAGGAACGTGCCGACGAGGTCGGCCAGGGCCACCAGGAGCGTGAGCGGCGCGGAGGACTCCTCCGGCTGGGGCGCGTTGACGAAGAGCAGCAGCGCGGCAACGAGCACCGCGAGCCAGACGACGTGCCGCCACATCGTGTGCCAGCGGGCGGTGGGCAGATCCCAGGCCCGCTCGTACCCGGTCTGCACCGCGGAACCGAAGGTGACGCCGAACGCGGCGAGCGCGGCGAGACCGAACGCGGTGGTCCGTTGCAGTGCCTGACCGGGCTTGCCGAAGAGCTGCTCGACCTCCTCCTGGGACACCTCGGACACGCCGAGCCCCTGCACCAGCCAGCGTGCGAAGCCCTGACCGCTGGCCAGGTCGGCGGCCGCGACCACGATGAGGAGCGGGACGAGGGTGAGCAGGCTGAGCGCCGCGAAGCCCATCGCCCGGTGCATCAACTCCATTTCCCGGCCGCGGTTCCAGGCCAGCCCGACGACCGAGGTCACGACGCGCACGTGGAGCCGGTGGAACCAGTGTCCGTGCGCGGGCTCGGGACCGGGACGGCGACCGGGACCGGGCTCGGGACCAGGGCCGGGATCGGAGGAATGCGGCATGTTCGGTCGAGTACCCGCCCACGGGCCCGACGTCTCCGACGTGCCGCCGAACGGGTGTCGACGGCGGCACGTCGGGTCACGCCACGTGTCGTCAGGCGTGTGCGGGCCGACCCGGATTCAGAGCGCGCGCTCCGGGTCCAGACCGGTGAGCTTGTCGGGGTTCACCTGGAAGCGCAGGTTCACGAAGAGCCCGTCGACCACGTCGAAGGTGAGCGCCCCGATCGGTACGTCTCCCATGAAGGCCAGCACGCCCTCCTCCCCGTTGATGTGCGCGGGGCGCAGCGTGATTCCCTGGCTCTCGGGCTTGGCGAAGATGCCGACGATCCAGCGGGCGACCGCGTCCACGCCGTGCAGCGGCCGGCGGGCGGCCGTGACCTTGCCGCCGCCGTCGGACCAGACGGTGACGTCGGGGGCGAGGAGTTCCATCATGGCGTTGAGGTCGCCGCCCGAGCAGGCCGCGAGGAAACGGTCCGTCGCCTCGCGTCGGCGGGCGGTGTCGGCGTCGTAACGGGGGCGGCGGGCCTGGACGTGCTCCCGCGCCCGGTGGGCGGTCTGACGGACCGTGGCCTCGCTGCGCTCCAGGGCCGTCGCGATCTCGGCGTGGCTGTAGCCGAAGACCTCGCGCAGCAGGAAGACGGCGCGTTCGAGCGGGCTCAGGCTCTCCAGGACGACCAGCATGGCGGTGGAGACCGTCTCGGCGAGCTCGGTCTCCTCGGCGATGTCGGGCGTGGTGAGCAGCGGCTCGGGCAGCCAGGGGCCCACGTACGCCTCACGGGTGGCGCGGGCCGACGTCAGCCGGTTGAGCGAGAGGTTGGTGACGGTCCGTACGAGATAGGCGCGGGGGTTGCGCACGGCGGAGCGGTCGGCCCCGTCCCACTGCAGCCAGGCGTCCTGCAGGACGTCCTCGGCGTCGGCCACGCTGCCGAGCATGCGGTACGCGGTGGCGAACAGGAGCCGCCGGTGCTCGGTGAACGGGACGAGCGGGTCGGCGACGGCGGGCGAGTCGATCACATGCGCCAGACTGCCAGCCGCCCGCCCGCCCGGCAAGGACGGAACGGGCGACGAGGACGGCAGGGGCGTCAGGCGGCCATGGGGGCCTCGAAGCGCCGGGCAGGTGCGTCAGGGGCGGCCCACCGCGCGCCGTGTCGCGGTACGGCCGGTCTCACGGGTGCAGTGGTCCGGAGCTCCGGCGTCCGCGCCGCCCGGGAGGGCAGCGGTGGACGCCTGGAGCGCGGCGCTCACCAGGGTGGCGAGCAGGTCGATGTCCGACCCCATGTCCAGACGCACCGTCACCCAGCCCGACCCCGCGCGGAGTCGCACCGCGGTGGACCCGATCAGTGCCGGGCGCAGTTTGGCGATCATGGAGCGGGTGAGGTGGACGTCGGCTTCGTGCTCGCCGTGGAAGTGCACGATCTCCTGCGTGGTGGTGCGCAGTCCGAGCTCCGCACCGCAATGGGCGCGGTCGGCGATCAGCGACGGCCAGCTCATCAGCCGTTCACTGGCGTGCCGGGCTGTGTTCATACCCGGATCGTGCCGCTCACCGGGGGATTCGCACAAGGCGGTTGACCGAGCAATTCGCGCCGTAGGCGCGCATGTACGCACCGAGGGGCGCACGAGGGCGCGAACGGGGCCGTACCGGGGCGTCCCCGGGGACGGTACGGAGCCAGAGAAATCAGGGAAATGGGGTGGGGCGGGCGTCGGGTCGGAGGCCGGGGACGGGGCCACGGTCGCGGATCCGGGCGGCCAGGACGGCCACGTCGTCCTCGGCGTGGCGGGCGTCGAGCCGGCGCAGCACTTCCTCGACCACCTCCTCCGGCGCGGCCCCCGGCCGCATGCGGAGGGCTGCCAGCCGCTCCAGGGAGACGTCGATGTCCTCGCCCCGCCGCTCCACCAGGCCGTCGGTGAACAGCAGGAGCGTCTCGGAGGCGGCGAGTTCACGGGTGCCGAGTTCGTAGCCGCCGAAGCCGGTGCCCAGCGGTGGACCCACCGGGACCTCCACGATGTCGGCGGAGCCGTCGGCCGTGAAGACGACCGGCGGGAGGTGCCCGGCGCTCGCGAAGCCGGCCGCGCCGCGTGTCGGGTCGACCCGTACCAGCAGGCAGGTGGCGGGGCGCCGGGCGCGGTCCTCGGCGACGACGGTGTCGAGCTGGCGCAGCACCCGGTGCGGAGGCAGATCGGTTGAGGCGACCTCGCGCAGCGCGGAGCGGTACGCGTTCATGTCCACGGCGGCGTCGAGACCGTGGCCCATGACGTCGCCGACGACGAGCAGGCTGCGGCCGAAGTGGAGCCGTACCGTCTCGAACCAGTCGCCGCCCACGAGGGTCCGCGGGCCGGACGGGAGGTAGCGGCCGGCGATCTCCAGGTTCGGATGGGGGCGGCCGGGCTCGGCGACCAGCGCGCGCTGCAGGTGCAGGGCGGTCTCCTCGGTCGCCGCCAGCCGGCGGGCGTGCCCGAGGTGGGTCGCGGCCATCTGTGCAGCGGTCCGGAGCGTGGCGCGCTCGTGCGCGGTGAAGGGGCCCTCGGCGCGGGCGGCGAGCAGGGTGCCGTGGAGCAGGCCGTGCGCGGCGAGCGGGACGGAGACGGTGCGCGAGGTGTCGGTGTGGTCCAGGAGGTCCTCAGGCCCGACCTGGGCCGCGCGGCGGGCCGTGGACGGGGCGGCCGGCGGGGCCGCCTCCGGCCGCTGGTCCCCCAGGTCCACAGGTTCGGGGAGCAGGTCGACGGCCGCCGCGTCGCACAGACGGTCCCGGAGGAAGGCCACCGTCTCGCGGCAGACGGAGTCCACGCCGAGGGTCGCACCGATCCGGTCGGCCGCCTCCTCCAGGGCACGCAGCCGGTCCAGCACGGCCGCGTGCTCCCGGGCCGGCACCCCCTGGGCACCCTCGCGCTCCGACACGGCACCTCCACCTCGGCAGCCCACTCCGAGCAGCACCCGACACAGCCATTCCATCAGCACCACGGGCCACACGGCACACCGAGCGGGTGACAAGGGATCGTTTCAGCAGGACAGCGGCGCACGTCGGGGGTGTGGGCGGGGAAGGCGCGCAGTGTCGTGCGCTCCAGGAGCGCAAACCTGATCGATCACGGCGACCGGCAACCGGACGGACGCCACGACCACGGTCTTCACCGGGGCGGGCTGCACCGGCGACCACTTCACGATGCGCCCGCTCACCGGCTACGGCTCTGCGCGGCTCAAGCTCCGGTCGGTCGTCTTCTCCTGATCTTTGCCTGAAGGCCGTCACGGTCCGAGTCTCACCCTCGACCTCGACCTGAACCTCCACCTGAGGTTCAGGTCGAGGTCGGGTTGCTTCAGGGCGCCACGAACAGGGTCGGGAAGCGGGGTGCCAGCCATGGCTTGCGTCCCCAGCTCAGCACGCGGCCCCTGGCCACGGCGCCCCACGGCCCGCGGCGCCCGAGCCCCATGAGCAAGAACGCGACGGGCTCGGTGAAGATCGTGCAGTCCGGGCGGTCCACCGGGCGGGCGCTGACGGTGACGGCACCGTCCACCACGGTGACGCCGAACCGTGCACCGCCCCACAGCCGGACCGTGAAGCGGGCGCTGAGGTCCGCGACGGCCCCCCGGTCCACCACTCTGGGCATGGCGGTCAGCATGAACGGCAGCGTCAGCTCCACTCGCGTGCGGTCGATCATGTGCGGCGTGCGCAGGGCCCTGGCCAGGTCGTAGCCGTGGCCGAGCATGTGCGTCAGCAGGTACGAGCCGAACGTGGCGGGGTCCATCGGGCCCAGTGGCGTCACGAGGACCTCCTCCGGGTCGCGCTCCTCGATCGCCGTGAGGAAGTCCGCGGCCTGCTGCGCGATCAAATCGGCCAGCGGCGCGGCGGCGCGCTCGCCGAACTCGGCGAGGACGCGACTGTTGGCGTCGGCGATGCTTCCCGGGGTGCCGTCGCCGTGCGTGCGCGCATGGCCGGCCGCCACCTCTGCCATCAGCAGGTTGGCCTGCGCGAGATGGGCCGCGGTCTCGCCGACCGTCCACGTCAGGCCGGGCACCGGCAGCCCGGTGTCGGGCGCGTCGCGCAGCAGGGCCGCGATCTCGTCCGCGGTGTCGCGTATCGCCCGCCCGAGGCCCGGGGGCAGCAGGCCCGGCCGCCGCTCCGTGGTCTCCTCCGTCATGTGCGTGAACCCCTTCCCGGCCGCGCCTGTCCTCGGCCGGTGACTCTGGCAGAGACGCCGCCGCCGGTCGACCCCCGAGCGGGTTCGGCGTGACGTTCACCGCAAACGTCGGCGCCCCGTTGTGCGGCGGCGCGACGGGCTGATCAAGTACGGGAGCAGCATCGACGCGTTTCGGGAGAGCCGGGGGAACACGCCATGACGACCGGGGAATTCAGCTCCAGCGGGTACTTCGCCTCGGTGGACGACGTGGCCGCGCGGCTGGCCGAGACCGGCTATCTCGCCTCGCCCGCGGTCGCCACCACCGTCTTCCTGGCGGACCGGCTGGGCAAGCCGCTGCTCGTGGAGGGGCCGGCCGGTGTCGGCAAGACCGAGCTGGCGAAGGCGGTCGCCCAGGTCGCCGGCGCGCGTCTGGTGAGGCTCCAGTGCTACGAGGGCGTGGACGAGTCCCGTGCCCTGTACGAGTGGAACCACGCGAAGCAGTTGCTGCGCATCACGGCGGGGCGCGGGGAGAACTGGGACGAGGCCCGCACGGACATCTTCAGCGAGGAGTTCCTGCTGGCCCGTCCGCTGCTGACGGCGATCCGCGGGGACGACCCGAAGGTGCTGCTGGTCGACGAGATGGACAAGGCGGACATCGAGGTAGAGGGGCTGCTGCTCGAAGTGCTCAGCGACTTCCAGGTCACCGTGCCGGAGCTGGGCACGATCGGCGCGACGCGCCGGCCGTTCACCGTGCTCACGTCGAACGCCAGCCGCGAGCTGTCGGAGGCGCTGCGGCGCCGCTGCCTCTTCCTGCACATCGGGTTCCCGGACGAGGCGCTTGAGCGCCGGATCGTCCGGATGAAGGTGCCGGGCATCGACGAGGCGCTGACGGCCTCGGTGGTGCGGGTGGTCGCGGCGCTGCGGGCGATGGACCTGCGCAAGGCACCCTCGGTCGCGGAGACCGTCGACTGGGCCCGCACGCTCCTGGCGCTCGGCGCGGCGACGCTGGACGAGACCGTGGTGCGGGAGAGCCTCGGGGTGGTCCTGAAGCACCAGGAGGACATCCTGAAGGCCGCGGCCAAGCTCGATCTGGACGCCGTGTGATCGCGGACCCGGGGGCGGGGGCCGCCGCCTCGCCGGCGGGGGTCGCGGACCGGCTGACGGGGCTGGTCCAGGCGCTGCGGGCGCACGGGCTGGCGATCGGGCCGGGTGAGACCGTGGACGCGGGGCACGCGCTGGAGGCTCTGGGGTTCGAGGACCGTGAGCGGATGCGGGAGGGCCTGGCGGCCACGCTGCTGCACCAGGAGGGCCACCGGGCGCTGTTCGACCGGGTCTTCGACCTGTACTTTCCACTGCGCGTCGGGGTCGCGGACGGGCCTCCTCCCGAGGCGGGGACGCCGGACACGGCGGAGCTGCGCGAACGCCTCGTCGCCGCGCTGGCGGCCGACGACCGGGCCCTGCTCGACCGGTTGGCGGCGGAGGCGGTGGGCGCGCTCGGCGGCTACGGCTCGACGCCGGGGGCGGACGGCTGGTCCTCGTACCAGACCCTGGACCGGCTGCGGCCGCAGACCCTGCTCGTACGGGTCCGGGCGGCGATCCGCGCGGAGCGGGCGGGCCGCTCCGGAGGTACCGGCGGGTCCGGGGGCGGCGGCGGAGGCGGTGCGGAGGCGGCGGAGTTCACCGACCGGCTGGACGACGACGAGATCCGGCGGCGGATCGAGGCGTTCCGGGTCCGGGTGGGGGCGGAGGCCCGGCGCCGGGTCGCCGAACGGCAGGGCAGGGACCGGGTCGCGCGCCGCGCCGTCGGCGGGACGCCGGAGAGCGTGGACTTCCTGCTCGCGGGGCGCGCCCAGCTCGACGAACTGCGCCGTACCGTACGGCCGCTGGCGCGCACCCTCGCCACCCGGCTGGCGGCGCGCCGCCGCAATGCGGCCCGGGGCAGCATCGACCTGCGGCGCACGCTGCGCGGGTCGCTGTCGACCGGAGGTGTCCCGATGCGGCCGGTGCTGCGCCGGCGGCGGCCCGGACGACCGGAACTCGTGCTGCTCTGCGACGTGTCGGGGTCGGTGGCCGGGTTCGCGAACTTCACCATGCTGCTGGTGCAGGCGTTGCACGACCAGTTCAGCAAGGTACGGGTGTTCGCCTTCGTCAACCGCGTCGACGAGGTCACGGAACTCGTGGCGCGCGCCTCCGCGGACCCGGCGGGGCTCGGCGAGCGGGTCCTCGCCGAGGGGACGCTGACGAGCTGGCACGGGCAGAGCGACTACGGCACGGCGCTGGGCGAGTTCGCCGAGCGGTTCGCGGACGCGGTGGGCCCCCGGACGGTCGTGTTCGTCCTGGGCGACGCGCGGACGAACATGAGCGACCCGAACCTCCCGGCCCTGAAGGCGATCGCGGACCGCGCGCGGCGGGTGTACTGGCTCAATCCCGAACAGCCCTCGCTGTGGCAGACCGGCGACTCGGTCGCGCTCACGTACGCGGGGTTGGTGGAGATGCATCCGTGCCGCAACGCACGTCAGTTGGGGGCGCTCATCGCCCGGCTGATGCCGGTCTGAGGCCGGACCGAGGACGGACCGAGGACGGCCTGAAGCCGGTGTGAGGCTGGTTCACGGCGCGCCCGGTTGGCGTGGGCGGAGGACGTGGGGTTCCTTGGGTGGACACGCCGTATTCGACCCCGAGGAGCCCCGCACCATGGCCGACTACCGCATCGAGACCGTACGGGACGGCTTCCGGAGGTGGACCGCTCGCAACGACCGGGGCGCGGAGGTCCGGATCGGGGCGGCGGACGACGACGGGGCGCAGCCGTCGTTCACGCCGGTGGAGCTGTTGCTGGCGGCCATGGGCGGATGCGGCGGCCTGGTGGTGGACCGGACCGCGCGGACCGTCGAGCACGACGGGCTGCGGATCGTGGTCGAGTCGGTGTCCGGACCGGAGGACGAGGGCCGGGTGGGGCGGATCAGGGTGAGCTACGAGATGGAACTGCCGGCGGGTGACGAGCAGGCCGCGGAGAAGTTCGCCCGCGGGGTGCGGCTGACGCACGAGCGGTACTGCACGGTCAGCCGCACGGTGGAGCACGGCACGGCGGTGGAGGCGGTCCTCCCGGACGGCACGACCGCCTTCGAGGGCGGCTGAGGCCGTCGGGGGTGTCAGCTGTCCAGGGGCCAGATCCCGTCGGCGGCCCGGTCGGCCGCCGCGTGCCACCAGGCGGGCGGCGAGCCGGCCGCGGGCCGCGCGGTGGGCTGATCGGGGTGCAGGCCGAGCGGGCGCAGTGCCTCGGCGCGGACCCGGACGTCGAACCAGCCGTGCCAGCGGCCGTCGGGCCCGGGGCCGCAGGACAGGCTCCAGCCGATGTCCTCGGGGCGGAACGGCATCCAGTCGACGCCGCGCTCACGCAGTCAAGCGCGGACGGCGGCGAGCGGTGCGGGGCGGCCGGCGACGTTCCCGTATCCGGCGATCGTGATCCACTCGGGGTGGGGGAAGCTCGGGGAGGTCATGGCGTCGATCATGCCCGCCGCCCAGGGCCGGGGGCACCCTCTTTTCAGCGCCGCCCCGGAGTTCGCTCGCCGGCGCGGCACGGTTAGCGTGGGGGCCATGGAACTCATGGGGCAGATCACCACCGACCGTCCGCTGCTCGTGCTGGCCGTCAAGGAGGAGGCGCAGTTCCTCGCGACGAGGCTGCCGATCCTGCTGACCGGCATGGGCAAGGTGAACGCGGCGACCGCCCTGTCCACCGTCCTCGGGCGCGGCCCGCTGCCGTCCGGGATCGTGAATCTGGGCACGGCCGGCGCGCTGCGCCCCGGCTGGACGGGCACCCATGTCGTCGGGACCGTGCTCCAGCACGACCTCGACGGCGATCTGCTGGCCACGCTGACCGGCGAACGCTACGGCGCGCCCCTGACGCTGCCGGACGGCGACGGTGACGGGGCCGCGACGTTGGCGACGGGTGACGCCTTCATCTCGGACGAGGCGGCCCGCGCCCGCCTCGCGGAGCGGGCGGCCCTGGTCGACATGGAGGGCTACGCCCTGGCGACGGCCGCCCGCCTGGCCGGAGTGCCGCTGCGGATCGTCAAGCACGTCAGCGACGAGGCCGGCGAGGGAGCGGCCCGCAGCTGGCGCGAGTCGGTCGCAGAATGCGCCCGCGCGCTGGCCGACTGGGCCGCGGCCGAGGTCCCGCACTACTCCTGAGCGGACGAGCCCGGCGTCAGACGGACACCGTGCGGTAGTGGGTGGTCAGCCGGCCCTCGTCGTCGAGGACGTGGAAGGCGAGGGCGGGCGGCAGGTCCAGGTGCACGTACTCCACGGTCGTTCCGGGGTGCTCCCACGGCAGCCGGAGCGCCGAGACGACACCGGGCGCGACCAGCAGCGGGCGTCCGGCGAAGGTCGTGGCGGCCGCCGTGTGGGCGTGACCGGCGAGGAACGCGGCCAGGTGCGGGTGCCGGCCCGCCAGTGCGGCGAGCCGCTCCTCGCCGAACTGCCGGATCTCGTCCACGAACGGCGTGTTCAGCGGCACGGGCGGGTGGTGGAAGCCGACGAGGACGGGCACGTCCCGCGGCGTCCCGCTCAGCACGTCCTCCAGCCACTCCAGCGTCTCGTCCTCGAGGAACCCCTCGTCCTTGCCCGGCACGGACGAATCGCACAGCGCCACGACGAAGCCGTCCCCACGATGCACCCGGTTGACCGGAGCATCCGGCCGCTCCCCGTCCTCGAGGCCGAGCAGCGAGCGGCGGAACGTCCCGCGGTCGTCGTGATTCCCCGGGCACACGAGTACCGGATGCCGGGACCGCAGCAGCTCGCGGACCGTCTCGTACTCGACGGGGCTCGCGTGATCCGCGATGTCACCGGTCACGAGAACGGCGTCCAGCGCGTACGGCAGCCCCTCCAGGTACTCCATGACGGCCCTGGTCCGGGCGGCGCTGCGCTCTTCTTCGTCGACGTGGATGTCGCTGACGTGGGCGATGACGATCACGGTTCACGTTCCTCGTTGGGTGCCTGACAGTCTCGGACCGACCGTACGGTCGCCAACGCGCCTGCGGGAAGGGCCAGTTCGGCACCAGCGGCGTCTCCGGGCACGAGCTGGACCTCGCCTCGGGGCGCACCGTCGGCGCGCCTCTGCGCTCGCACCACCCTTGGCTGGACATATCGCTATGAACCGGGCATAGCCGGGGGGCCTTCGGGCAGCCGCCCAGCAGGCCCCGTCGTACCACTTCCCCTCCGTGCGGCGGGGCCGCGGCGACCCCGCCCGCACTGCGGCGGATCAGGCGGCCGGGCGCGCCCCGGCGAGGGCGCGGACCAGCGTCTCCGCGAACCCGCCCGGGTTCTCGATCAGCATGTTGTGGCCGGCGCCGGGCACCTCGAAGACCGGCACCCCGGCCGCTGCCACGCCGTCGGCCTCCGCATCGGGGCGGCTGTGCGCGCCGACCAGGAACGCGCGCGGCCGGTCGAGCCCGGTCAGCAGCTCGCCGCCGGACGGCACGGTGCCTTCGAGGAGGGCGACGGCGCTGCGGTGCAGCGCGGCCGGGTCGGTGAGCCGCACCCGGGCCGCGTAGTCGGGCGCCTGCTCCGTGAGCATGCGGGCGTACCCCTCCCGTACGAACTCCTCCTCGGACTGCTTCGCCACCGGGGTGCTGAACGCACCGCCGCCCGGGTACAGGTTCGGTTCGGCGACCACGAGGCGGGCCACCAGATCCGGGCGGGCCGCGGCGAGTTGGATCGCGACCGCGCCACCCATCGAGTGCCCGACGAGGTCCACGTCCCGGATCCGCTCGTGGTCGAGGAGTTCCGCGACCACCGCGGCCTGCTCCGCCATGGTGTAGTCGAAGTCGCGGGGGCGGTCGCTCAGGCCGTGGCCGAGCAGGTCGACCAGCAGCGACCGGGCGCCGGACAGGCCGGGCCGGGCGACGACGTGCGCGAAGTCGGAGGACGCCGAGCAGCCCAGGCCGTGCAGGTACACCCGTACCGGGGCGACCAGGTCGTCGCCCGGGATGTCCAGCCAGCGGATGTACGCCTCTGTTCCGGCCGGCCGAAACTCCCTCACCGCGAACCTCCTTGTCACGCCGTCCTCGTCGTCCCGGCCACCCTATGCCGATCGCGCTCCGAAGATCACTTCCGTGGCAGCCGTGCCGCGAGCAGCACTCCGACCGCGGCAACGGCGGCGAGGGCGGTCAGGGCGGGGCCGGTCGCCTCGGCGAAGGCGCCGCGGGCCAGCAGGGTCGTGGCCAGGGCGACACCGAGCACCGGTCCGACGTTCATGGCGGTCTGCTGGAGGCCACCCGCGACGCCGGCGTCGGCGACCGAGGCGTGCCGCACCACGACCGTCGTCGCGGTGACCATCACGGCGCCGAACCCGGCGCCGACGAGCAGCGACGCGCCGGCGACGGCCACGCGGCCGGAGTCCGGGTCGAGCCGGGCCAGCAGCAGGACCCCGAGGGCGAGCAGCAGCGCCGCGCCGACGGTCGTCCGGCGCGGGCCCCAGCGCCGCGCCAGGAGCGCGGCGAGGGGCGCGGCCAGGACCATCATGACGGCGAGCGGGAGTACGGTCAGCCCGGTCGCCAGCGGGTCCAGGCCGAGCACGTCCTGCAGGAAGTACGTGCACACGAAGAGGGCGCCGAACAGCGCCGCGGAAGCTGCGACGAGGGCACCGAGCGCGCCCCGGACGGCGGCGGGCGCGAGCACCCGGGGCGGTACCAGCGGGCTCGCCGTGCGCCGCTCGCGGCGGACGAACGCCGCGCCGAGGGCCGCCGCCGCGACGAGACCGAGGACGGACCCCCCGCGCGAACCGCCATCCGGCAGTGCGACGAGGGCGTGCACGAAACAGGCCAGGGCCGCCGCGAGCATCCCCGCCCCCGGCAGGTCCAGCGGGAGCGGCGCGGCGGGCGAGGGCTCGGGGTTCTCCCGGTACAGGAGCGCGGGCACGGCGATCGCGAGGGCCGGCACGACGGTGAGCAGGAAGACCGCGCGCCAGCCGAAGTGCGCGACGAGGACGCCGCCGACGAGCGGTCCTGCGGCCGCCGCGAGGCCGATGGCGCTGGTGCGCAGCGCGAGCGGCATGCCGAGCCGGTCGGGCGGGTAGACGGCGCGCAGCATCCCGAGGGTGGCGGGCTGGAGCAGCGCCCCGAACACGCCCTGGGCGACCCGCAGTGCGACGACCCAGCCGATGCCGGGGGCGAGGGCGATGCCCGCGGACGCGGCGGCGAAGCCGAGCGTGCCGACGGCGAAGATCCGGCGGTGGCCGTAGCGGTCGCCGAGGCGCCCGGCGAGGACCAGCAGGCTCGCCACGGCGATCAGGTAACCGGTGCTGGTCCACTGGACCTGCGCGAACGTGGCGTCCAGGTCGCGCTGCAGGGTCGGCTGGGCGACGGTGAGCAGCGTCCCGTCGAGCGCCACGATCACGGCCCCGGTGATGCTCCCGGCCAGCGTCACCCCCCGCCGGGCGCGCGACACGGCACTCCCGGGCTCCGGTGCGTCCGCGCGCGAACCGGAGCCCGCCGTGGCCGGCGCCTCCGCCGCTCCCCCGCTCATCGTCCGTCCTCCGGCCCGAGATGCGCGTCGAGCGCGGCCCGCAGCAGCGGTTCGACGGCGTCCGCGCCGGTCGCCAGCTGGAGGCTGCCCCAGCCCCAGAGCTGGGCGATGCCGTGCAGGTTGGCCCAGAGCGCCCCCGCGGCCACGGCGGGCGGAACGGTGCCCTGCGGCCGGGCGCTGCCGACGAGCGCCACGAACTCCGCGAAGAGCGGCAGGCTGGTGGCGCGCAGGCCGCCCTTCTGCCCGCTCTCCAGCAGGTCGTGGCGGAACATCAGCTCGTACATGCCGCGCTCGCCGAAGGCGAAGTCGAGATAGGCCCGCCCCAGCGCGGCGACGCGCTCCCGGGGCGTCGCCGCGTCGTCGCCGACCGCCGCCGCGAGCCGCGCGCCGAGCGCGCCGAAGCCCTCGGCCGCGATGGCGGACAGCAGCGAGAGATGGGTCGGGAAGTGGCGCCGGGGTGCTCCGTGCGAGACACCGGCCCTGCGGGCGATCTCGCGCAGGGACAGCGCCTGCACGCCCTCCCGTGTCACGAGTTCGACTCCGGCCGCCACCAGACGGGCCCGCAGCCCGGCTTCCTGCTGATCACTCATGGCACCTTGTCTACCACCAGGGCGTAGACACTGTCTACGAACGAACAGATGGCACACTGTCCGCCGGTCGAACGAAGGAGCCACCCGCGTGTCCGTGATCCGCAACCTCAGGCGTCTGATGCGCCGCGCCTACAAACGGACCGTGGACCTGAGCCATCCCGCCCGGTCCCCGCTGGGCAGTTCGGTCGTCAACTGCGTGATCTACGAGAACGGGGTGCGGCAGCCGGGCGCCTACCCGGCGGAGGAGGCGCTGGCCCGGGTCCGCAAGGCGGGCACGGGATTCGTCTGGGTCGGTCTGCACGAACCGTCGGGCGAGGAGGTCACCCGCATGACCGAGCTGTTCGCGCTCCATCCGCTCGCGGCGGAGCACGCCCTGCACCACCACCAGCGGCCGCGTTTCGAGCGGTACGACGACACGCTCCTCGCCGTCCTGAAGACCTGCCGCTATGTCGAGCACGGGGAACTGACCGCGACCAGCGAGGTGGTGGACACCGGTGAGCTGCTGGTCTTCGCCGGGCCGGACTTCGTCCTGACGGTCAGCCACGGCCGACACGGCTCGCTCGGACCGCTGCGGGAGGCCCTCGAGTCGGTCCCCGACCAACTCGCGAAGGGGCCTGCCGCTGTTCTGCACGCGGTGACGGACCGCGCGGTGGACGACTACCTCGCCGTGACCGACGCCCTGCAGAACGACCTCGACGCCGTCGAGACGCAGGTGTTCAGCGAGGACGCGGCGCGGGCCGACCCCGGGCACATCTACCAGCTCAAGCGCGAGCTCATGGAGCTGAAGCGGGCGGTGGCCCCGCTGGACCGTCCGCTCCAGCAGCTGGCGGCCGGTCCGACGACGCCGATCGACGCCGAACTCGTCCCGTACTTCCGGGACGTGGCGGGGCACCTCACGCGGGTGACGGAGCAGATAGCGTCGTACGACGCGCTGCTCGACTCCATCCTTCAGGCGCACCTCGCGCAGGTGACGCTCGCGCAGAACGAGGACATGCGGAAGATCACCGCCTGGGCGGCGATCATCGCGGTGCCGACGATGGTGTGCGGCGTGTACGGGATGAACTTCGACCACATGCCGGAGCTCCACTGGGAGTACGGCTATCCCGCCGCGCTCGGCGCGATGGCCCTGGCCTGCTACGTGATCCACCGCAGCTTCCGCCGCAACGGCTGGCTCTGAGCGGCGGCCGGCCCGCGCGCTACCGCGCCTTGCGGGCCAGCAGGTAGGCCTGCGGAGTCGATTCGTCCGGGTCCGCCGCGCGCTCCATCCGGGCCTGGACGGTGAAGCCCGCCTCCCGGAGCAGTACCTCGATCTTCTCCGGTCGCAGCCGGTGGAAGTCGAGGTCCACCGCGTGCCCGAACGCCTCGGTGAAGCTGAGCGGTTCGTCGCCGACCTGGAAGCCGAGCAGCAGCAGTCCGCCGGGGGCCAGCACCCGGTGGAACTCGGTGAGCGCCGCCGGGACGGCCTCCGGGGCGATGTGGATCAGCGAGTACCAGGAGACGAGACCGCGCAGGGCGCCGTCGCCGAGGTCCAGGGCGGTCATGCTGCCCTCCTCGAACCGCAGCTGCGGGTGGTCCCGGCGGGCCAGCGCGACCATCGCCGGGGAGAGGTCGACGCCGCGTACGTCGAGGCCCTGCCCGTGCAGCCGCGCGGTCACCTCCCCCGGCCCGGAGCCCACCTCGACCACGGGGCCGCCGCCGGCCGTGCGGACGAGGGCGGCGAAGGCGTCGAGCATCGCCAGGGCGAGGGGCTGGGCGTCGTGCACTCCGGCGTAACGCTCGGCGTAGTCGGCGGCTATGGCGTCGTACGACACCCGGGTGGCGTGGAGGAAGGCGGGCTCGGTCATGGTCGAAGACCGTACCCGCCCCTCGGCCTCGCGCGGTGTGTTGGCGTGGGCGCCGGGCCGGCGGCCTCGGCGGCCGGCCCGGGCCCTGCGCGGTCAGGCGACGGCGGGTCTTCTGAGTTCGTAGCAGACCGTGCCCGTCTCGGCGAAGCCGGCGCGGGCGAGCACCCGCCGCGAGGCATCGTTGTCCTCGTCGGCGCGGGCCCGCAGCGCGGCGACCCCAGGTTGCCGGAACGCCCAGTCGGCGAGCACCTGTACGGCCTCGGTGGCGTAGCCCCGGCCGCGCGCCGACTCGACGACGTCGTAGCCGATCTCGGCGGTGCCGTCGCCGTCCGGGTCGGCGTGGAAGCCGATGCCGCCCACGGCCAGGCCGTCGTCTGCGCGGACGATCGCGTACGTGCCCCAGCCCGGCCGGAACCTGCCCTCGTCGCGGGCCTTCACGACCCGGCCGGCCGCGCTCCGGATGCCCTCGCCGGGACCGGCGTCCGCCCAGGCGAAGCCGCCGGTGCCGCCCGCGTGCAGGTCGTCCGCCACCCGCGGCGACACCTCGCAGAGCACCAGGCGTTCGCCGCGCAGCGGGTCGGCGTACCAGCGCCAGGCGGCGAGCCGGGGCAGTCCGGGACGCTCGGCCCGGCCGGTGGCCCACAGC
The DNA here is from genome assembly GCF_033343995.1 of Streptomyces sp. HUAS YS2. Classification (NCBI taxonomy): domain Bacteria; kingdom Bacillati; phylum Actinomycetota; class Actinomycetes; order Kitasatosporales; family Streptomycetaceae; genus Streptomyces; species Streptomyces solicathayae. The sequence continues at coordinate 418,270 of NZ_CP137573.1, forward strand.
AGGTCCTGCCACGGGTCGTCGCTGCGCGGGGTGTGCGGGAAGAGCCGGTCGAGGATCTTGGCGCAGAGCGGCGCGGGTCCCTGCCAGCCGGGCACGTCGAGCGCGCCGAGCATGTCGTACGTGTGCAGAAGCACTTCGAGGACGCCCATGGCGGCGAAGCCGTCACCACCGGCGCTGCCGAAGGGATGCCAGGCCTTCAGTTCCGCGGGGGACGTCCGGACCACGGCGGACAGCAGGCCGCCGGTCGCCTCGATGATCCGGACCAGACCCTCCGGGGTGGTGCCGGGGTCGGCGGCGATCTCGAACGGGACGTACGCGTCGGTGGCCCGGCCGGTCAACTGCCCGGCGTAGGCGGTGAAGTCACTGCCGATGTGCACGGCCGTGTCGTAACAGCTCCACTCCAGTCCGGAGGCGTGGACGGACCAGTCCCGGTCCGTCACCGCGCGTAGAGAAGCGGCGGTGAGTTCCACCGCCGCGTCGATGTCGTCTGCTCCCATGATCGCCATGGCCGCTGACCCTAGGCGGTCAGCGCCGCCCCCGCCAACGCATTGCGGCCCGGGGGTCGCCGGGCGAGGCTGGAGGGGAGGAACACCCGGCGGCGGAGGAAGGCGGCATGCCCGAGAAGTCCCTGGAGGGCCGGAACGTACTGGTCATCACGACGAACCACGGCACGGAACAGAGCGAGCTGCAGAAGCCGGTGGCCGCCCTGCGCGGGGCGGGTGCGCGGGTCACGGTGGCGGCCCGGACGTCCGACGACATCGAGACGGTGGTCTCCGACCGGGGACCCGGCGAGCGGATCCGGCCGGACACCACGTTCGCGGAGGTGTCGGCGGACGACTACGACGCGGTGGTGGTGCCCGGCGGCACGGTGAACGCGGACCGGCTCCGGATCGACCACCACGCACAGCGCCTGGTCTCGGCCTTCGCAGACGCGGGCAAGGTGGTGGCGGCGATCTGTCACGGCCCGTGGTTGCTGGTGGACAGCGGGCTGGCCGCCGGTCGGGAGCTGACCTCGTACCCGACGCTGCGGGCGGACCTGTCGAACGCGGGCGGGACGTGGGTGGACCGGGAGGTCGTGATCGACGACAGGGGCGGCTACCGGCTGATCACCTCGCGCCGCCCCCGCGACCTGGACCGCTTCGCGGCCGCCGTCGCGGAGGCGTTGCGCACCCGTTGACCCGCCGGTCCGGTGGCCGCGCGGTCAGCGCCGCCAGTCGGCGGTGACGTGGCCGACGCGGACGCGCTGCGGGTGGTCGCCCACCGGTACCGAGGCGACCTTCCGGCCCGTGGAGAAGTCGATCGCGGTGATGCGGTCGGCGCCGCTCTCGGAGATGACGCAGGACTTGCCGTCGCCGCTGACGGTCGCCCAGTACGGCTTGGACGCCGGGATCAGCGGGCCCTCCTGGAGGGTCTCGCGGTCCACGACGGTGGCGTAGTCGTCCATGGTGCCGGCGACGCACAGGTGGTCCCCGTCGGGGCTCATGGACAGGCCGTGGTGACGCGAGTCGTTGACCCAGGTCGTGCGGTCCTCGCTGGTCTCCGGGTTCTTCGGCAGGGTCTTGACCCGGGTGACCTTGTCGGCGGCCACGTCGTACTCGACCAGGCCGTTGAAGAACGACACCTGGAAGTACAGGTGCCGCTCGTCCGGGGTGAAGGCGACCGGGCGGACCGCGTCGGACAGGTCCTTGCGGCCAAAGGCGTCGAGCCGCTCGCGCATGTCGATGGTCCGCACCTGCTTGTAGGTGGTGGCGTCGACGACGCTGATGTGCCGGTCGCCCTTGGTGAAGTCCAGCCAGGGGGCGTCGAGCGCGGTGTTGACCTCGCCGATCGCCATGTTCCACAGGTAGCGGCCGTCGCGGCTGAACACGTTCTCGTGCGGCTTGTCGCCGCCCTTGAACGAGCCGAGCTCACGGCCGCTGCGGATGTCCAGGACGTGCACCGTGTTGGAGGTGGACGCGGAGACGGCGACGCGCGTGCCGTCGGGCGACACGGCCATGTGGTCTGAGCGGAACCCGGAGACGGGGAAGCGCCAGTTGATCCGGCCGCTGGCGAGGTCGATCGACACCACGTCGGCGAAGCTCGGCCGGGAGACGACCACGGCGGTGCCGTCGGGCGTGGAGTACATGTCGTCGACGAACTGGTCGTGGCCCTCGCCCGCGGACTCGCGGATGCCGAGGAAGAACGCCAGCTTCAGCGGGTTCCAGTAGATCTCGCGGAGGCGGTCCGCCTTGTCCGGGATGACGTTCACGCGGCCGATCCGGGCGAAGTCGCCGCGCGCCTCGACGACGTCGGCGGTGCCCTCCCAGTTGTTGCCGACGAACATGACCTCGCGCAGACCGGGATCGGCCGCCGCCGGGGCGGCAACGGAGCCGGTGGTGGCGAGTACGGCGAGCGCGGCGGCGATGCACCCGGCCGTCCGGCGGGCACGGCTGCGCGGTGCGGTCGACACGATGGTCCTCCCGGTGGTCTCTGCCGGCCCGATGCCGGCGTCCCGGCGGTGTTACCGACGGTGTTACTTTCAAGTAAGTAAGCGGAACCGTAGGGAGGTCGGCGCCCGGAGACAAGACCCGTGCACGAACCTGTCCGGATGCGGCCCGCGCCCCCGCCCTGCCGCCCGCGCCGCCGAACGGGTGTTGCCCCCGTGCGCCCCCGATGCGTACGGGAGAACGGGGACGGGCGGAGCGCAGGATCGCTCCGGGCTCGCGCGGTGCGAGATCCTGGATGCAGGAGGAGGCGTACGCCATGTCCGGCAAGGCGCGGTTCGACGACATCTACGACCGGCCCGACCCGCGGGCGTACTTCCGGCGGCTCGCTCCGCTGGAGTACGAGATCCCGCACCACGCGCAGGCCGCCTTCCGGCGCGCCGCGGCCGCGACGGACGGCGGGACGGTCCTGGACCTGTGCTGCTCGTACGGCATCAACGCGGCCCTGCTCAACCACGACGTGTCGCTGTCGGAGCTGTACCGGCACTACACCGCGCCCGGCGTGAAGGACCTCACCACGGCCGAACTCGTGCTGCGGGACAAGCAGTTCTACGGGGCGCGGCGGCGCGCTGACGCCCTCCACGTCATCGGGCTCGACATCGCAGGCCGCGCACTCCGGTACGCCCAGGACGTCGGCCTGCTGGACGACGCGTTCGCCGAGAACCTCGAACGGGACGCGCCGAGCGCACGGCTGCGGGAGGCGATGGCCGGGGTCGGCCTGCTCACCCTGACCGGCGGCGGCAGCTACCTCACCCGGCGCACCTTCGACGCGCTCCTCGCCTGCGCCCGTCGGCCCGTCCGGGTCAGCGCGTTCGTGCTGCGCACCGTCTCGTACGTGCCCGTCGCCGAGACCCTGTCGGGGTACGGGCTGCGCACGGTCGCCGACGTCACCCGGACCTATCCGCAGAGGCTGTTCACCGACGCCCGCGAGGAGGCGTTCGCCGTCGAGGCGGTCCGGGCGCTGGGCGCGGACCCGGCGGGGCGGGAGGAGTCGGGACGGGCGGGGCCGGGGCGCTTCCACACCGTTCTGTACGAATCCGGGCCCCCGGACGCGTGGGAACCGGTGCCGGGAGGGAAGGACTCCTAGAAGGCGGCGGGACGGAACGCCGGAGGAGGCCGCCGAGGGTGCGGCCGTGGGGAGTCGATGCCTGGTGGGACTGCTCGTGATCGTCTCCGGCGCGGTGCTGATGGCCGTCGGGGTCATCTGGAAGGGCCGGATCGTGCGCCCTCTGTCCCGCGCCCGTGCGCGGGCCGTCGACGCACGGCTGTACCACAGGCATCTGGTGCGCTCCGCGGACCTGGCGATCGCGTCGGCACGCGACGCGGCGGGTCACGGCGAACCGGCCATCGTGACCGTTGCCGACGTCCTGCGGGTGCTCGACGAGCGGTTCGGCTACGTGGAGGTCCCCCGGTGGCAGGCCGGCAACGTGCTGCGCCGTCGGTTCGAGCGGGCTGGGTGCGCTGCGGACTGCGTCACGGACGCGTACCACCAGGACGCGCGACGCTGACGCTCCGGGCGGACGGCGCGGGGCGGGGCGGGGCGGGCCACGGCGTCGGCACAGGCGCCGGCGCCGGCGCCGGCGCCGGCGCCGGCGCCGGCGCGGGCGCGGGCGCGGGCAACGGCGTCCGGGGCCGACGGGGCGGGTGCGGAAAACCGTTTGTCGGGGACGAGCCGGGTCGGGCACGATCCGGCGCATGAACCCGACCTTCCACGCCTTGCTGCCGCTGATCCCCGCCGACCGTTCGGTGCGTGAGCAGCAGCAGACCGGCCTTCACCGGAGGCTCGATCCGCCGCACGCGTGAGCGGCGCGCTGGTCGCCGGACTGCTCGCCGGACTCGGCATCGCCATGCCGGTCGGAGCGGTCGCGACCTACCTCGTCGCGGTCACGGCCCGGACGGACCTGAGGACGGGCGCGTGCGCCGCCCTCGGGGTCGCGACGGCCGACGGCCTGTACGCGCTGATCGCCGTCGCCGGCGGCGCGGCCCTCGTCCCCGTCCTCCAGCCGTTCCTGGTACCGCTGCGCATCGCCTCCGCCGTCGTGCTCGTCGCCCTCGCGGTGCGCGGGGCGGCGACGGCGATCGCGCGGTACCGCGCCCGCGGACCCGCCGGGCCGGCGAGCGAGGAGACGCCCCTCGGTCCACTCCGGGCCTACCTGGGCTTCCTCGGGATCACGATCATGAACCCCTTGACCGTGGTCTACTTCGCCGCGCTCGTCATCGGCGGGCCGAGCGGCTCCCTCACCGGCCCGGTGAACCGCTCCGTCTTCGTCGCGGCCGCGTTCGCCGCGTCGGCGGCCTGGCAGCTGCTGCTCGCCTCCGGCGGCGCACTCCTCGGACGGTCACTGACCGGCAGCAGGGGCCGCCTGGCCACGGCGACGGCATCGAGCACGCTGATCGTGGTCCTCGCGGTCCACCTGCTCGTCACAGCCGCGTGAGGCGCCGTCGGTCCCCGGTTCGGGGGCCGCCCGGCCGGCGGTCGCCCGGACCTCCCGAAGGATCGGTACCACCGCGTACCGCCCGGGGGGAGCCCCATGGCCCAGGACCCGGGCCGCTCAGCGGCCCGTCGGCCGCCGTGGAACTCACTCCACGCGGACCCTGATCGTGTGCCGCCCGGTCGCACCGTCCGGCATCGTGCCGGTGCGCCGGGCGGTCTGCGTCTCGCCGCTTCCGTCGGTCGCGCGGACCGTCAGGGTGTGCTCGCCCGGGGTCGCCCGCCACCGCAGGAACCACTGCCGCCAGGTGTCCGGGCCGTCCGACGCGGCGAGTTCGGCCCGCTCCCATGGGCCCTCGTCCACCTGCACCTCCACGCGTTCGATGCCGCGGCGCTGCGCCCAGGCGACGCCCGCGACGACGACCGTCCCGGCGCGCAGCCGGGCCTGGTCCCGCGGAGTGTCGATGCGGGACTGCGTCTTGACGGGCGCTCGGGCCGCCCAGCCGTTGCGCGCCCAGTACGCGTCGTAGGCGTCGAAGGTGGTGAGCTCGATCTCCTCGATCCACTTGCAGGCGGAGACGTATCCGTACAGGCCTGGAACGAGCATCCGGACCGGGAAGCCGTGCGTGAAGGGCAGCGGCACGCCGTTCATCCCGAAGGCGAGCAGGGCGTCGCGGCCGTCCATGACGTCCTCGACGGGGGTGCCGATCGTCATCTCGTCGACGGAGCGGGCCACGAGCTGGTCGGCCGGACCGCCGCGCGACGGCGGGCGCACGCCGGCTTTGCGAAGCAGGTCGGCGAGCCGGACGCCGGTCCAGCGGGCGTTGCCGATGTAGGGGCCGCCGACCTCGTTGGAGACGCAGTTGAGGGTGAGGTCGCGCTCGATCACCGGACGGTCCAGCAGATCCTGGAAGGTGAGCGTGAGTTCCTTGGTCACCCCGAGGCCGTGGACGCGCAGCCGCCAGCGCGCGGCGTCGATCTTGGGGACCACCAGGGCGGTGTCGACGCGGTAGAAGTCCTTGTTCGGGGTGATGAACGGGCTGATGCCGGCGACGGCGAGCTGCGTGCCGCGGGGGCGCGGCGGGACCGGCTCGTCGGGGCGGGGCAACCGCACGTCCGCGCGGGACGCCTCCGCGTCCTTCGAGCGGTTCGCGCCGAGGGACCGGCCGAGGGCGGCCACGCCGGTGGCGGCCAGGGCCGTCGCGCCGGCCGCGAGGAGAAAGCGGCGCCGGGACCCGGCGGGCGCTCCGGGGCGGGCGACGAGCCGTCCGACCAGCCAGTACAGCAGGCCGGCCCCGGCCGCCGCGCCCACCAGGGATGGCAGGGCGTCCGCGGCGGAGCCGGCGTCGGGCCGGGTCGCGGCAGCGACCGCGCCGATGACGCCGAAGGCCAGCAGGCCCGCGGCGCCGGCGCCCCGCCGCCACAGCTCCCACTGCCCGAGCAGCACGGCGACGACGGCGAGGACGACCAGAATGCCGAGCTGAAGGACCGTCTTGTCGCTCTCGCCGAATGTGCGGATCGCCCATTCCTTGAGGGGCGCGGGCGTCAGGTCGATCGCCGAGCCGCCGACCGCGGTCACGGGGCCGGCCTCGGGCCGCACGGCTGCGGCGACCAGCTCGGCCACCGCGAGCGCTGCGTAGCCGGCCACCACGCCCGCGACGGAGGCGAGCAGGCGGGCGGTAGGGGTGGGCGGGTCGGCCGGGAGCGGGGGCGGGGAGCTCACCCGCACATCATCCGGGCGCGACCCCCTGTCCGCCAGGACGCGGGGCACCGCGTGCCGCATCCTCTCCAGGCGCTGCCCGCCGCGTGGCGGCCTCCGGAGGGGAGGAGCACGCTGGAGGGGAGGCCCTGCGGAGGGGTGGTGGATGCGATGGCCGCGCCAGTGTGGAGACAGGAATGGCGCGACCATCCGCTGCGCCGGCCCGTGGACGTCGTCGAGGCCTGGGCGTTGCTCGTCGTCGGTGTGGCGCTCTGGGTAGGCGCCCCGGTCGCCGGTCTGGCGGCGGGCTGGTCGGTGTACAGGCACGACAGCGCCGTCGCGGTGGAGCAGGCGGCGACCCGGGAGCGGGTCCCCGCGGTGGTCCTGGAGAACGCCTCGGACGTGGCCCCGTCGACGTACGACTCGGGGCGGGGCATCAAGGCGCAGGTGAAGGTCCGGTGGACCGGGAGCGACGGTCAACAGGGCCAGGGCAAGGCGTTCGTCCCCGCCGACACCAAGCGCGGCGAGCAGACGCCCATCTGGCTGGACGAGAAGGGGCGGATGACGAGTCCGCCGCTCAGCGGCACGGACGTATGGCTCGGCGCCGCGACCATCGGCGTCACCTCGACCGCCTTCGCCGCGGGCACGGCCGCGGTGGTGGGTGTCGGCGTCCGCCGGATCGCCGACCGGCGGCGGGCGGCCCAATGGGAGTACGAGTGGCGCCGCACGGGCCCGGACTGGACGCGTGGGTACGCGTGAGTCACGCCCTGCCGCGTGCGGCACGGGCCCGCGCGGCGGGCTCAGGAGCCCGCGAGCAGGATCCGACGGCCGGTGACGCGACGGGGGGCGAGCAGCGTCCAGTGACTGTCCTCGCCGCCCGTCCAGGGGCCGCCGTCCGCGCGGGCGGCCAGCCGTTCGACGACGGTGGGGTCGGTGACGTCGTGGACCGGACCGACGAGCAGGACGCTCCAGCCCTGCCCGGACATCTCGTCGATGTGGTCGGCCTCGAAGGCCACATCGGGGCCGGCGGCGGTCGGCCGAGCGCTGCTGCCGCTTCTGGTGCTGGTGCTGGTGCTGCTGCTGCGGAACGCCACCTCGCCGTCCGTGACCAGGTAGTTCACCGGGAGGACGGCAGGGCCGTCGGGGGTGGTCAGGGCGATCCGGCCGAGGCCGTGCGCGTCGAGCAGGTCCCAGCATTCGGCGGCGTCGAGTTCCACGGTGCGCAGCAGCGCCGTGTACGGCCGGCCGCCCGGGATCGCGCCGGTCAGGACCGGCACCGTGGTCTCCAGCGCGTCGGCGAGCCGGAGCAGGAAGGCGACGCCGGGCGTGGCGGGCTGTTCCTCCAGGTACTGGATGTAGCCGGGCGCGGAGCCCGCCCGGAGCGCCAGCTCCTCACGGGACAGCCCGAGCTCGTGCCGTCGGGCCGCCACCCTGCGGCCGATGTCGCCGCGCGGGTGCGGGGCCCCGTTGCGGGGCGACTGCGTCTCTCGGTCCATCGGGGCCACTCCTCGTCCGGGCCCTCGGACCCTCCAGCGGGGAACCACCTCCATGGAACCACCCGTTCCGTTATCGGGACACCGGAGAGACCGGTGCCCGCGCCCCCACGCGGGGGCGGAGAAGGGACGAGCACGCGATGAGGCACAGGAGTGTCGCCGATCTCATGACCCCGACGGCGGTCGCCGTGCAGCGCGGCACACCGTTCAAGGAGATCGCGCGGCTGCTCGACGAGTACGGCATCACCGCCGTGCCCGTCGTCGACGACGCCGAACGGCCCGTGGGGGTCGTGTCCGAGGCCGATCTACTGCGCCGTCACACCGAGAAGAACGGGCCGAGCACCGCCGAGGGCATGATGTCCAGCCCCGCGGTCGTGGCCCGGCCGGCCTGGAGCGCCGTCGAGGCGGCGCGGGTGATGGAGCGGCACCGCATCAAGCGGCTGCCGGTGGTGGACGGCGACGGACGGCTCATCGGCGTCCTGAGCCGCAGCGATCTGCTGCAGCTGTTCCTGCGCCGCGACCGGGCGATCCAGGAGGAGATCCTGGAGGAGATCGTCACCCGCACGCTCGGGCTGCCGCCGTCCGCCGTCACGATCGACGTCGACGAGGGCCGCGTGACGCTGAGCGGCACGTTGCCGCGCCGGAGCCTCGGCCCGATCGTCGTCCGGCTGTGCGAGAGCGTGGACGGCGTGGTGGAGGTGGAAGACCGGCTGGGGTACGAGGAGGACGAAGCGCTGGGAGCGTGAGGAGGCCGGGGCGACGCGGAGATACGACGAAACAGGGCAGAGGTACCCCCCGGGGCAGCGTACGAGACGGAGCACGGTTCACGCGCCGGCGACGCGACGGGGCGCCGGTCACGCGCCGGCGACGCGACGGGGCGCCGGTCACGCGCGGGGCGTAGCGGGCGTACGAGGTGAGGCACCGGACGGTGGTACCAGGTGGGGCACCGCCCATGTCCGGGCGCGGCGCCGCTCCCGGACCGGTCTCCCGCCGCCCCGGGGCCTGGGGCGTTCAGCCGTCGGACGGCGGCCGCGGGCGGGTCAGGTGACCGCCTCCGGCCAGCCGTAGCCGGGGCCGGTGTGCTGCGGCACGGTCCCCGCGCCGACGGCCTCCATGTCCCGGTTGGCCTCTCGCATCAGCTGCGCCGCGAGGTCCTTCATGGCGCGGCTGGCCGCCAGTTCGTCGCCGATCACGGGGACGTCGACGTCCGACGGGTTGCACCGGGCGGTTCCCTTGCCGGTGAGCGTCGATGTGCCCGTGTCGAGCTCCGCACGGGCCCTCGTCGTGCCCTCGTCCTCGGTCAGGCTCAGGCCGACCGTCCACTGCACCGTACGTGTCATGGCCTGCCTCCTTGTCCGCATACCGTGCCTACCGTGCGTGGTCCGCGGCTCCCGACCCGCCCCCGGGCCGATGCGGTCGCGCAACCGTTCCTGTTCCCAGGATCCACCCGGCGGACGGCGAACGCACACCGCCGCCGGCGGCGCGTCTCAGGCCTCCGTGCGGGTGGGCGCGGCAGGTGCGGCGGTTCCGGACTCGCCGATCGTGAACAGCCCGCCGTCCGGGTCGCGCAGGGTCGTCCAATGGCCCGCGCCGCCGCTGTGCACGCCTCGTACGACGCTTCCGCCGAGCCGCACCGCGGTGTCGGTGGCGGCGGCCACGTCGGGCACCCGGAAGTGCACGTGCCAGCGGGGCCGGATCTGTGGGTCGGGGGCCTCCTCGACCGCGCCTCCGCTCAGCCGCGCCACGGCCATTCCGCCGTGCCGGAGGACGACGTGCTCACCCTCGTACGAGACCTGTACGCAGTCGGGCCGGCCACCCGCCCAGTCGAGGACCTCGCCGTAGAAGATCGCCGCGGCGAAGGCGTCCCGGGTGCGCAGTTCCAGCCAGGCGGGGCCGCCGTCGTCGTCGGCGTCGGAACGCCAGTCCGGGATGGCCTTTCCCTCCCAGATGCCGAACACGGCGCCCTGCGGGTCGGCGGCGAGGGCGGCGCGTCCGGTGCCGAAGGACAGCGGGCCGACGGCGACGGTGCCGATGCGCTCGCGGATCCGTGCGGCGGCGACGTCGGCGTCGTCGACGGCGAAGTACGGGGTCCAGGCGACGGGCACGGACAGGCTCCCGGCCATGGCGCCGATACCGGCCAGGGGGCGCCCGCCGAGGAAGCCCACCGAGAACTCGGGTCCGAGCTCGGACGGCCGGAACCGCCAGCCCAGGACCTCTCCGTAGAAACGCTGCGCCGCGTCGAGGTCGCGTGCCATCAGGCTGACCCAGCACGGTGCGCCGAACGCTTCGTGATGTGGCGTCGACACCGCTGCCAAACCTCATCCCTCGCGTGTGACCGGACCCTGGAACGCTAACCCGGCTGCGGACGCGGCGCAGCCAGGGAGGCCGCTCGGGCCCACACGGGCGGGCCGGGCGGGGCCATTCGGCGGCGTCGAGATGCGGCCGTGGCGGCCGGTGGGTGTCATGGGCTCGGCGCACCGCGGCCCGCCGCCGGGCCGGACGTGGTCCGCCCCGGCCGGACGGAGGACCCGCCATGACCCGCCCCACCGGAACACGTGCGGTCCTCGCCACCGCCTCGGCGGTCCTGCTCGCGCTGTCGGCGGGGTGCGGGGCGGCCGACGGCCGTACGGCCCAGGGGACGGCCGGCCGGCCGAAGCACGGGGCCGACGAGACCTGGTTCACCACTGCGGGCGTCACCCCGGAGGACCCCGAGGCGCTCCTCCAAGAACTCCGCGCGGGCCGTGCGCCGAAGGCCCTGGGGCTCGTCCGGTCGGGGGCGACGGCCGGCGCGTCGTACGCGTACGTGAACTGGGAGTGGTCCCTGTGGCCACCCGGTCTGCGCCCCGTCGGCGTGGCACTGACACCGGTCCGGACCGGCGGGACGACCGTGGCGGTCGGCCCGGTACGACAACACGGCAGAGTGCCGGAACTCTCCCTGCGCGTGGCACGTATCGCGAGCGACGACGCCTGGACGGCCCCGCTCCCCGAATGGCAGCACACCCCGCACACCTTCCAAGGCCCGGCCGCCCACGGATTCACCTTCCAGTACGTCGTCGAGGGCGAACCCTCCCCGGACCCTCTCCAAGGCCCGAACGAGCGGGCCGCGCCCCGCCCTTGACGGCCCGAGTAGCGCCGGGCAGAGGGGGTGCGTGGGTCTGCGGGCGAGCGGGCGCCGACGGCCCCGCACTGCCGAACCGGCTCGCGATACGCCGGGGCCGCCTGGCCGTCGTCCTCGGACGAGGGCGTTCCGACGTACGGGTTCCGTTGCCCGCCGAGCGTCTGCGGCTCGTGACTTACGCGCTCTCCGGTTGACCACCCGTCAGACCTCGGGGTGCAGAGGCCCGGTGGCCTCTGCTTCGCGGCTCAGGGCGGGGCCCTGGGCGCTGCCGCGTTGCCAGTCGGGCCAGCGGAGGTTCCAGTCGCCGAAGCCGTTGTCGAAGGGGGTCATCTCCTCGCCCTCGCCGTTGACCACCTGGACGATGTCGCCCTCGCGCACCGCCGCGAAGAGCCAGGCGGCGTCCTCGGTGCTCATGCCCGTGCAGCCGTGGCTGACGTTGTCGGTGCCCTGAGCGTCCAGGGACCAGGGGGCGGCGTGCAGGTACTCGCCGCTCCAGGTGACGCGGGTCGCCCAGCGCACCTTGAGGTCGTAGAAGTCCTTGCTCTTCTTGGAGATGCCGATGGAGTCGCCGCGCATGCGGACCAGGGGTTCCTTGCCGAGGACGACCTTGATGCCGCCGCGCGTCCGGTAGCCGGCCTTGCCGGTGGTGACGGGGATGGTGCGGACGATCTGGCCGTTGCGACGGACGGTCATGAGGTGGGCGGCGACGTCCGTGACGGCCTCGACGCGGTCGCCGGTGCCGATGGTGAGCGGGCGGGAGGGGCCGCCGACGAGCGCGTCGGTGATCTGGACGCCGTCGAGTGCGGAGCGGACGTGGACGGTGGCATGGATCGGCCAGTAGGTGCGAGGCCGGTAGTGCAGGGTGGTGGGGCCGACCCAGTGCCAGGCGCCCTCGACGCGGGGCTGGGAGTGGACCTCCAGGGCGCGTTCCACGTGGGCCCGCGCGTGAGCGTTCCCGGCCGGCACGGGGTGGCTGAGTTCGGCGGTCAGCGGCTGGCCGACGCCGTAGCGGCCGGGGCCGGGCCCGAACGCGACGGTGAGCCGGCCTTCGTCGGAGGCGGCGGGGGCGGGGGCGGTGGCGAAGTGCAGGCGCGTGAAACGGCGTTCGCCGGCCGCGCCGCGGCCCGCGTCCTCTACGGCGATCCGGACGGTGTACCGGTGGCCGGCCGGCACCTGTCCGGTGCTGGTCCAGCGCGTTCCGTTGGGGCTCACGACCCCGGCGAGGCGGCGGCCGCGGCTGTCGGCGACCGTGATGTCGGCCAGTCCGCCCGGGGACTTGAGCCGGATCTCGACGGGCCCGCCGGGCCAGGCGGGCAGGTCCGGCAGGGCGGGTCCGGCGTCGGTGCCCGCGGCGTCCTGGCCGGGGCGGGTGGTGAGTACGGCCGTGCGGTGCACCGCGCCGGTCGCGGCACAGACCCCGTCGGCGCCGCCGCAGTCGTCCAGTACCGCCCCGGCGTCGGCGAACGTACGGGCGACGGAGACGACCGCGGTGCCGTCGCCGGCGGACGAGCCGCCGTCGTCCGCGGGCCGGTCCGGGCCCGCAGGCCGGGCGGCTGCGGTCAGCAGGACGACCCCCGCCACCACGGAGACGGCTCCCCAGCTCTTGACCGACCTGTGCACCGGCGCCATGCGGCCCTCCCCGACTCGTCCGTGTGGTGTGCGAGCATCAAAACGGACGAGATCGGAAAAGATGATCAACGCACCGGGCGTGGCGCGGCTCCGCCCCCGGAGACGACTCGAAAGCACCAACGCCCGCGCCGCCGCGGGTCGTCAGCGCGCGGGTTCGGGCAGCGGTTCGCCGGTTTCGAGCAGCGTCTTGAGGCTGGAGAGCAGGACCGGCCAGCCCTCGCCGATGAGGCCGCGGATGGTGCCGCCGGGCTCGAGGTCGTCGTGCACGACCGTCAGCTTGACGATGTCCCCGGACGGTTCGATCTCGTAGCTCACCTTCGAGCGCCGCTCGGCCGCGAGCCGGGCGAGCGCGTCCTCCCCGATCCCGGCGATCCGCGCCCACTCCTCCGTGAAGGTGTGCCACGTGTACGAGAGCCGGCGGCCGGGCACCGCCTCCAGGACCACCTGCTCCGGGTCCGCCGTCTTCCGGCCCGCCTCGTCCCAGACCATCGTCGCCCCGACGGTCCACTCCGACTCGAAGGCCACGCCCCAGTACTGCCGGGTGAGTTCCGGGTCGGTCAGCGCCTTCCAGAGGTCGTCGGGCGTGGTGAGGATGTACGTGGTGTAGACGAACGCGTTGCTGTCCATCGGGGTCTGCTCCCATGCGGTCATCGGGGCGGCGGGACCGCCGCACCCCCAGGCGTGCTGCTCCATCTGGCATTCGTTCGTACGACCGCCGGGCGAGCGGGCCCGGTCCGACACGCCGCCGGGGTCACCCGCCTCGCCCAGCTCGGCGAACAAATAATCGGTTGCCTCCGGGCCAGGGCGGTGGATCGAATGACCGCGATCGCATCACCTCAACCGGATCGCTTCCGAGGAGACGTAACCCGATGAACACGCCGGCCACGCCGCCCTCGCCGTCCGTCCTCCTGGGAGCTCTCGTCCCGCTGACCCGGCCCGGCTGGGTCGAGGCGGGCCGGCACCTGCTGGCCGGGCTCGAACTCGGCGTGCGCGAGGTCAACGACGCCGGCGGGGTCGACGGCCGGCCGCTGGAGCTGGTGGTCCGGGACACCGCGGCCGATCCGGAGCGGGCCGCGGCGGCCGTGGACGAACTGGCCGGCCTGGGCGTGGCCGCCGTGACGGGCGAGTACCACAGCGTCGTCGCCCGCGCCGCCGCCGCGCGTGCCGACGCCCTCGGCGTCCCGTTCCTCTGCTCGTCCGCGGTGCTCGACGCGCTCACCGAGGAGCCGACGGAGTGGGTCGCGCGGGTGGCCCCGGCCCAGTCCCACGGCTGGCGGATCTATGCGGACTTCCTGCTCGGCGCCGGCCGGGACCGGGTCGCCGTGGTGACCCAGCCGAGTGTCTACTGGGCGTCCGGGACGCGCCTCCTGCGGGAGCATCTCGCCGCTCGCGGCGGCACGGTCGTCGAGCTCGACGCCAACGCGCTGACGCCCGAGGCCCTGTGCGACGCGCTCGTCGAGCACGGCGCGACGGCGCTCCTCCTGCTGGTCGGCACCCCCGAGCCGGCGGTGCCGATCGTGAGGGCCGTCCGGGGCGACGAGCGGCTCGCGGAGATCCTGATCGGCGCTCCGGCCGGACAGCCGGAGTTCGCCGGATGGGCCGCGGAGCTGGGTGCGGACGGCGCCGGAGTCCCCTTCCTGCGCTACCTCCCCGAGGTTTTCGGCCCGCTCGGCGAACGCGTCGGGAAGGAACTGCACGAGCGGCTCGGCGAAGCACCTTCGTTCGTCGCGTACGAGGGATGGGACACGGTCGCCGTGCTCGCCGAGGTGTTGCGTGCCCACGGCACGGACCCGGCGGCCGTCGCCGGGGCGTGGCCGCGCGTGGCGGTCGACGGCACCCGCGGGCCGATCCGGTTCTCCCGCACGCCGGGCATCGGCGTGTGGCAGTGGGCCTGGCCGCCCGTGCAGGTCGTCGACCGGGACCCGGCGGAGCCCGACCGCTTCCGGATCCTGCACACCGGCTGAGACGGTCGACGCCGTGGCGTCCCGGACTAGGTGCGGAATCGATTAATCGTCAGAGTGCTAACGTGCCCGGATGTCTCTCAAGCACGCCGTGCTGGCCGCCCTCCTGGAGGGCGAGTCCTCCGGGTACGACCTGGCCAAGATCTTCGACGTCTCGGTGGCCAACTTCTGGGCGGCCACGCCGCAGCAGCTGTACCGGGAGCTCGACCGGCTGGCGGAGAACGGTCTCGTGGCGGCGCGTGTGGTGCAGCAGGAGCGACGGCCGAACAAGCGGCTGTTCCGGCTGACCGAGGAGGGGCGGCAGGAACTGCACGCCTTCACGGCCGCCGATCCGCGGCCGACGGCGATCCGCGACGAGCTCATGGTGCAGATCCAGGCCGTCGACGAGGGCGACGCCGAGGCCGTACGGAACAGCGTCGAGAAGCACCTGGACCGTACGCGGGCGCGGCTGGCCCGCTTCGACCGGCTCCGGGACCACCTGCTGGCCGGCCGCGACGAGGCCCTGTACCTGCGGGAGGCCGAGCGGATCGGGCCGTACCTGACGCTGATGCGGGGCCGTTCCTTCGAGCAGGAGAACCTGCGCTGGGGCGAGCAGGTCCTGGCGGTGCTGGCCGCGCGTACCGGAATCTGAGCCTCGCCCGGCATCGACCGGGCGACTACCCTCCGGTAGGGTCACGGCGTCCCGCAGGGAGCGGGCGGCCGGAAGGGGCGCGAGTCGGATGAAGATCGGTGACGTCGTCGAGGACTTCAGTCTGCCCGACGAGACCGGCACGGTGCGGACCCTCGGCGAACTGCTCCAGGACGGACCCGTCGTCCTGTTCTTCTACCCCGCTGCCATGACCCCCGGCTGCACCGCAGAGGCCTGTCACTTCCGCGACGTGGCCGCCGAGTTCAGGGCCGCGGGCGCGCAGCCGGTGGGCGTCAGCGGTGACCCGGTCGACCGCCAGCAGGAGTTCGCGGACAAGCACAGCCTCGGCTACCCCCTCCTCTCCGACCCGGACGGCGCGGTCCGCTCCCGCTTCGGCGTGCAGCGCGGCTTCTCGCTCGCCCCGACGAAGCGGGTGACGTTCGTCATCGACCAGGACCGGACGGTGCTGGAGGTCGTCCGCAGCGAGTTCCGGATGAGCGCCCACGCCGACCGGGCCCTGTCGGCGCTGCGCGCACGCACGCGCTGACGCACAGGCCGCGGCCCCACAGGCGGCCCCTCAGAGGCTTCCTCGGCTCCTCCCCTGGTCTCCCTCAGGGCGCCCGGCAGCCTCGGGGCACCCTTAATACGAATCCCACATGCCGGTTTGCTACGGTCTTCTCGTGCGGTTGACGAAGTTCACCGACCTGGCGCTGCGTGCCGTCATGCGCCTGGCGGTCTCCGAGCAGGACGATTCGGCCACCACCCGCGAGGTGGCCGAGGCGATGGCCGTGCCGTACGCCCATATGGCCAAGGTCGTCACCCGGCTGCAGCACCTCGGCGTCGTGGAGGCGCGGCGCGGTCGCGGCGGCGGGCTCGCCCTGACCGACGTGGGCCGACGGGCTTCGGTCGGCTGGCTGGTGCGGACGCTGGAGGGCGAGGAGGAGGTCGTCGCCTGCGAGGGCGATCCACCCTGCCCGCTGCGCGCCGCGTGCCGGCTGCGTGGAGCCCTCCGGTCCGCACAGGAGGCGTTCTACCGCACGCTCGATCCGCTCACCGTCGCGAACCTGGTCGAGTCCCCCACCGGCCCCGTCCTCGTGTCCCTGAGCGGGCGCCGCACCGACTGAGCCCCGCGGCACCGCGATTTCCTCACCACCCGTTCGATCCGTGATCCCTCACGGCCTTAAATACGCAGATCATCTACCAGATATGGAGTCCCGATGCTTTCCGAGCAGGCCACCCCGGTCGTCCGCACCACGCTTCCCGTGGTCGGAGCCCACCTCGACGAGATCACCGAGCGGTTCTACTCGGGACTCTTCACCGCCCACCCCGAACTGCTGCGTGACGTGTTCAACCGCGGCAACCAGGCCACCGGCGACCAGCGGCGCGCGCTGGCCGGTTCGATCGCGGCCTTCGCCGGCGCACTCCTGGAGCACCCCGGGACCCGCCCGGACGTCATGCTCGGCCGGATCGCGCACAAGCACGCCTCCCTCGGCGTGACCGCCGACCAGTACAAGGTGGTGCACGAGCACCTGTTCGCCGCGATCGTGGCGGTCCTGGGCGAGGCCGTGACGGACGAGGTCGCCGCCGCGTGGGACGAGGTGTACTGGCTGATGGCCAACGCGCTCATCGCCCTGGAGTCGCGGCTCTACCAGGAGACCGGGGTCCCGGACGGCGAGGTCCGGCGTTCGATGGAGATCGTCGAGCGGCAGGAGGAGACGCCGGACACGGCCTCCTTCCTGCTGCGGCCCGCCGACGGCTCGCCGGCCGGCGCGTTCCGCCCGGGCCAGTACGTCAGCGTCCAGGTCGAACTCCCCGACGGGGCGCGGCAGATACGCCAGTACAGCCTCTCCTCCGCACCCGGCAGTCCGCTCTGGCGGATCACGGTCAAGCGGATCGACGGTGACCCGGCGGGCGAGGTGTCGTCGTGGCTGCACGCCCACGCCGCGCCCGGCGACGTCCTGACGGTGTCGGCCCCGTTCGGCGACCTTGTCCTGCCCGAGGGCGACGGGCCGGTCCTGCTCGCCTCGGCCGGCATCGGCAGCACCCCGATGCTCGCCATGCTCGGCCACCTGGCCGCCACCGGCTCCACCCGCCCGGTCACCGTCGTGCACGCCGACCGCTCCCCCGCCGCGCACGCCCACCGGGCCGAACTGCTCCGCCTGGTCGCGGAGCTGCCCGACGCCCGGCTGCACCTCTGGTACGAGGAGCCGGGCGACACCGACGCCCGCGCGGGACGCGCGGAGGTCGGCCTCCTCGACCTGTCGGCCGGCACCACCGCGTACCTCTGCGGCCCGCTCCCCTTCATGCGCGCCGTCCGCGGCGACCTGCTGGCGCGGGGCGTCGCCCCGGCCGACGTCCACTACGAGGTGTTCGGCCCGGACCTCTGGCTCGGCGCCTGACGCGGGTGTGGCACGCGCCGGGCTCCGGGACCCGGACCCGGCGTGGTCGGCTGGGACATGTCGATGGGGCTCAAGGGCCGTCCGGGGTCTCGTCCACGCGAACGACAGAGCCCCGACTGGACGGGGGATTCCAGCCGGGGCCGTGTGTCGTGACCGGAAGAGCGCTGCCTCACCCGGGGGGGGGGAGGGGCGGGCGCGCCGTACCTTCACGGCCACATAAACATGAACGATAAACCATGGCTCCGTGTTCCGGACTTCTCCACCCCTACCGTGTGAGTCACCTCACTCCCGCCCTGACCGGGCATTTCCCTCCACCGGGCCGCTCAGCGGGAGGCGAGGAGGAGGCGCGCCTCGGTCTCCTGATCCCCGGAGACCGACTCCAGCGACCGCACGTCGAAGCTCTGCGCCAGGACCTTCTCGATCTCGTCGACCGCGTGGTACCCGCCGGTCAGCAGCACCGGGACCTCTGCCGTCAGGTGGCCGGGCCGGGCCGCCGCACCGCGTCCGGCCGCCGTGTCGAAGGTCGCCATCCACACGGTGGGCGCGGGCACCTGTCGCGGGGCCTCGGGTGGGGGCACGTCCTCGACCGCGTAGACCCGGTCGAGGGCTTCGAACACCGCCCGCGCGTCGTCGCCGGAACAGTTGCTCAGCTGCACCGTGACATCGGTGTCGATGTGTCGGTCGTCCACGTCGCTCATCTCCTCCCAATCACCCCTCAAGCATCGCCCCGACCCCGCCCGGTCGCGAGCCCTCACCCGGACGGCCCCGCGACGGCGCGCGGAGCGCCCCCTCTGGGTAGAGGCTCGATGGGAACCGAGACCCAGGAGGCGGCATGTCCGGGCAGGAACAAGGACAGACCGGGGAAGACCGTCCGGGCGGGCAGGCGGCCGACGGGGACGGGGACGGCTTGACCCGCGGCCGGCACGAGACCCCCGAGGAGCGCGCGGACCGCCGGTGGACCGAACTGGTGCAGGAGATCCGCGTCGCCCAGACGGGCGTGCAGATCCTGCTCGGCTTCCTGCTCACCGTCGTGTTCGCGCCGCGCTTCGTCGAACTGTCGTCGACCGACCTCGCCCTCTACATCGCCACGCTGGGCCTGGGCTCGGCCGCCACGGGCGCGCTGATCGGCCCGGTGTCCTTCCACCGGATCGTGGCCGGCCGGCGCATCAAGCCGCAGGCCGTCCGGTGGGCGGGCCGGCTGATCGCGGTGGGACTCGCGCTGCTGCTGGCCACGCTCGGCACGGCCCTGCTGCTGGTGCTCCGCTTCGCCACCGACTCCGCGTACGTGCCCTGGCTGGTGGCGGGTCTGGTGACCTGGTACCTCCTCTGCTGGTACGTGCTTCCACTGTGGGCCCGCCGCCGGTACACCAGCGGCGAGTGAGCCGCGGCGGGTGAGCAGCGCCGAGCGCAAGGTGAGCTGTGCTCAGCCGCCGGCCGTGATCCGGTCGACCGTGTCCGCCTCGTCCGGCCGCTTGTCCGGCCGGTACCGCACGACCCGGGCGAACCGGAGCGTCACCCCCGCCGGGTAGCGGGAGGAACGCTGGAGGCCGTCGTACGCGATCTCGACGACGAGCTCGGGCCGCACCCGGACGGTGAACCCGTCGTCCTCGACGGCCAGTTCCCGCAGTCGCTCGGTCTGCCAGCTCAGAACCTCGTCGGTGAGCCCCTTGAACGTCTTGCCCAGCATCACGAACCCTCCGTCGGCGGACCGCGCGCCCAGGTGCAGGTTGGAGAGCAGGCCGGTACGGCGGCCGTGCCCCCACTCGGCGGCGAGGACCACGAGGTCGAGCGTGTGGACGGGTTTCACCTTCAGCCAGCTGCGGCCCCTGCGGCCCGCGACGTACGGGGCGTCCAGCGCCTTCACCAGGACGCCCTCGTGGCCTCTGCGCAGGGTCTCGGCGAAGAACTCCTCGGCGGCCTCCTTCTGTACGGCGGACGTGGGATCGTCGACCACGGTGCGGCGCACCCGCAGTTCCTCCGGCAGCAGCCGGGCGAGCGCCGCGTGCCTGTGCTGCCCCGGCTCGTCGATGAGCGTCTCGCCGCCCAGGGTGAGGACGTCGAAGAACACCGGTGACAGCGGCAGCGCGGCGCGGGCCGTGTCGACGTCCACCCGCGAGCCGACGCGGGAGGCGATGTCCTGGAAGGCCGACGGGCGCCCGTCCGCGCCCAGGGCGATCACCTCACCGTCGAGGATGAACGAGTCGGCGGCCAGGCCCCGGGCCACCGCGACCACCTCCGGCAGCCGGGCGGTGATGTCGTCCAGGGAACGGGTGTGGACCCGTACGTCCTCCCCGAGCCGGTGCACCTGGATCCGGATCCCGTCGAGCTTCTCCTCCACCGCACAGGGCCCGAGCGTGTCGATCGCCTCGCCCACCGACCCCGCCGTGTGGGCGAGCATCGGCAGCACCGGGCTGCCGACCCGGAGGGAGAACTCCGCCAGGGCCGCCGGCCCCTCGGCGAGCACCGCCCGGGCGACCCTCGGCAGCGAGCCCTCCAGCATCACCGCCCGGCGCAGCGCGTCGGCCGGCACTCCGGCGGCGCGCGCCACGCCCTCCAGGGCGATCGCGTCGAGCGCGCCCTGCCGTACCTCCCCGCCGAGCAGTCGCAGCAGGAACTCCTGCTCACGGAGGGTCGCGGCCGCCATCAGCTCGCGCACCCGCCGGATCCGCTCGGCCTGCGATCCCGGCCCCGCCACGGCGGCGAGCTCCGACATCGCCGCGTCCGTTCCGGCCAGCGTCAGCGCGGGCCGTTCGGCAGCCGGCACCTCGGGCGGGATCGCGTGCTTCAGGACGCTCCATCCCACCCCGATCCGCCCCTGCGGCAGACTCCCGGAGAGATAGGCGATGACCAGCGGGCTCTCCTCCGGCGCCGCCTCGGCGAAGAGCCCGGCCAGCGCGGCGATCTTCTCCGACCGCGCGGAGGTGGCGGCGACCTGATGGGAGACATCCGCGAGACGCACCAACAACATGCGCCCATGCTCCCCTCCCCCACCCAGCCCCGCACGCGCGCCGCGTCATCGCCCGACCTCCGGGGGCCGCGGCCCCGTCCGCGGCCGGCGGAGACGCAGCCGGGTCAGCAGCTTCCGCGGGCTCGCCGGCGGCCGTACCGACTCTCTGGCCCGTCCCGCCGCACCCGCCACCGGCCTCGGTGCGGGTGGCGGTGGAGCGGCCGGCCGGGGTGGCCTCGCCGCGGGGCGTGGGGCGGACTGCAGGGCGCGGGCCTCGTCCAGCGCGAGGGCGAGACTCATCCGGTGCCACAGGATCTCGTCCGGATCGTCGGCCACCATGAGCCGGTCGGCGATCTCCCGGGCCGACGCGCCGTCCGGCAGCCCGGTCGGCAGCGGCGGACGCAGCCGGAGCAGGAACGACCGCTCGTACGGATCGCCCACGACCTCGGCCAGCTGCACCGGATCCAGCAGGGACGCGATCGCCGCGGCCCGCTCCCACGGGTCGTCCGTGCCCCGGAGCAGCAGTCCCAGGCGGCGGGCCCGCCAGTTCCGCGGGCGCCGGTCCTCGCCCGCGATCCGGCGGTCGCGGGCTTCGCGCCCCATCCTCGCGGTCAACAGCTCGGCGTGCGCCTCGACGAACTCCCGCAGCTCTCCGGCGAGATAGAGCCAGACCACAGTGTTGTAGCGGTTCAAGTAGAACCGCACAGGACTGACGTGTCCCGTCCGCGCAAGCCAGGTGAAGCGGTCGGAGGAGACGGAGAGCAGCTGGGCGGCCTCCGCCGTGCCCACTGCCCGCACACGTTCACGCAGCCCGTTCGGGAAGTCCGGTGCCGCCCCTAGCCGGTCGAGCTCCTGCTGTTCCACCCTGATCCGGGCCCCGGTCGCCTCGACCGTGCGCACCAGTCCCATCTGGACGGCCAGTTCGAACTCGTCCCACTTCAGTTCCAGCCGCTGCGCCGCTGCCCCGGGCCCCGATACCGGGCCCGCTGCCTGCGCTTCCAAGGCCTTGCTCTCGGTCGTGGTCATGGCGGTCCTCCCCGCGAGCGACGATTACTCTCGGTGACGACCGTAGCGCAGAGTGAAGGGGTCGCGTCGAGCCTGTGGAAAACCTCGGCCCGCAGTCGGCTGCTCAGAGATCGGCGATCCCCGCCACGCCCGGCTGCCGCGCTGCCACCCCGAGGTGCTCGCCGACCCGGTTGACCAGCAGCGTCATCTCGTACGCGACCTGGCCGACATCGGCCTCCGCCGCGCTCAGCACACACAGGCAGCTGCCCTCGCCGGCCGCGGTCACGAACAGCATCGCGTCGTCGAACTCCACCATCGTCTGGCGCGCCCTGCCCGCCCGGAAATGCCGCCCGGAGCCCCGCGCGAGGCTGTGCAGCCCGGACGACACCGCGGCGAGGTGCTCGGCGTCCTCCCGCTCCAGCCCCGCGCTCGCGCCCGTGACCAGCCCGTCGTTCGACAGCACCAGTGCGTGCCGGATGTACTCCACCCGCCGCGTCAGGTCGTCGAGGAGCCAGTCGAGCCCCTTGTCCAGCGCCATGTTCGGTCCTCCCCGTTGATGCGGCCCCGGATCACGGGCGCCGCGTGTCCCGCGTAAGCCTTACTCACTGTCGTGAACAGGGCAAGCGCCACCGGAAGTTCCCGTCCGACAGAGCGGCTAGCCGACCGAATCCAGCAATCGCGCGGTGTGCATACGGCCCGCGTACTCGACCAGGCGGATCAGGACCTCCTTGCCCGAGTCGCGGTCCCGCGCGTCGCACAGCACGACCGGTGTGCCGCGGTCCAGGTCGAGCGCCTGGGAGACCTCGTGCGCGCCGTAGTTCCGGGCGCCCGCGAAGCAGTTGACCGCCACGACGAACGGGATGCGGCGGTGCTCGAAGTAGTCCACCGCCGGGAAGCAGTCCTCGAGCCGCCGCGTGTCGGCGAGCACCACCGCACCCAGGGCGCCCTGCGACAACTCGTCCCACAGGAACCAGAACCGGTCCTGGCCAGGCGTGCCGAACAGATACAGCGACAGGCCCGAGCGGATCGTGATGCGGCCGAAGTCCATCGCCACCGTCGTCGTGGTCTTCTGGGCGACCCCACCCGTGTCGTCGACGGACTGCCCCGCCTGGCTGAGCTGTTCCTCCGTGCGGAGCGGGCGTATCTCGCTCACCGCGCCCACGAGGGTGGTCTTGCCGACGCCGAACCCGCCGGCGACGAGGATCTTCAGGGCGAGGGCGGTGGTGTCCGCCGCTTCGCCTCCACCGATGCTGTCAGAGCGCTCGGAGGCCATCGATCACTTCTTTCAGGATCCGCTCATCGGGGAGCTGTGCGGGCGGTACGGGGCGGCTGACCTTCACGTAGCCGGATTCGAGCAGGTCGCCGAGGAGCACCCGCACCACGCCGACCGGCAGGTCGGCGTCGGCGGCGAGTTCGGCCACGGACTGGGTCTCGGCCCGGCACAGGGCGAGCAACGCCCGGTGTTCGGGGCCGAGCAGGGATTCCTCGGCCGCGCCGGGCGGGTCGTCGTCGACCACGACGAGGGCGATGAGGTCGAACCGTACGTTGCTCGGTCCGGGTTTGGTCCGGCCCCCGGTCATCGCGTACGGCCGGACCAGCGGACCCGCGTCGGCGTCGTACCACTGGCTGCCCGGCACAGCGCCGTGCACGCCGCTGCCGCCGCTCGCGCTGGCGTCGGTGCTGTCGTCGTTCATGGGTGTCTCCGGAGCTGTCCGGGGCCGCCGGTCAACCGGCGACCGGCGGGGTCGCGGTCACGCGCGGCGGCGTGTACAGGTGCTCGCCGACACGCTTCACGAGCCGGGCCATCTCGTACGCGATGAGGCCGATGTCCGCCGAGACCGAGCTGAGGACGGCGAGACACGAACCGTCGCCCGCCGCCGCGACGAACAGGAAGCCGTCGTCCATCTCGACCATGGTCTGGCGCACGCCCCCGGTGCGGAACTGGCGGCCCGCCCCTTTGGCGAGGCTGTGGAAGCCGGAGGCGATGGCCGCCAGGTGTTCGGCGTCCTCGCGGCTCAGCCCGCTGGACGCGCCGACGGCGAGTCCGTCGTTCGACAGCACCACGGTGTGCCGGACCTCGCGGACCCTCAGGACGAGGTCGTCCAGCAGCCAGTCGAGCTCGCCGGAGCGGTGCGGGGCAACCCTCTCGTGGTCGATCATGCGTCGTCTCCTTCACTGCCGTCGGTGCCGAATCCGGTTCTGGGGTGGCGGGTTCCGGGCGGGCCGGACGGTCGTCCCGGTGCACCTGCACCGGGCGCCGCGCCGCCGCCACGGGTCCAGCCGTCGCGGTACGCGGTCATCCGGTCCCTGGCCTGCTCCGGGGTGCGTTCGCCGCGGCTGTCGGCGCCCGCCGCCCGGCCATGGGACGGGTCTGCCCGGGGGGCCTCACGCAACTGCGGGACCAGGCTGGCTTGGCGTACGCGCCGGGGCAGGCTGCCGGCCGCGTCGTCCGGACCGGCCGCTCCCTCCCGGCCGCCGGGGCCGTCGACGGCTGCCTCAGCCCGTCGGGGGTCCGCAGGCTCCGGCCCGCCCGAACGGCCGCGCAGCGGCAGTGCGGTGACGGGGGCGGGTGGCTGCTCGTCGGCGCCCTGACGGCCGGCGTCCGGTCGCCCGGCGCCGCCCCCTCCGCCCCGCAGCGCGCGGCGGGCAGGCGGAACGAGGGGAGCGGACGGTCCCTGGGGCGGGATGCTCGGCCGACCCGCACGGTCCGCCCTGTCCACCCGGTCCGCCCGGTCCGCCCTGTCGACGTGGCCGATCCGGCCAGCCGCCTGATCGGTCCGATCCAGTCGGTCCATACGGTCCATACGCGCGGACTGGTCCATCGGCTCCGGAGGGTCCCTCGGATCGGTCCGACCCATCCGATCCGTCCGGTCTGTCCGATCCAGCCGATCCAGTCGGTCCATCCGATCCAGCCGGTCCATCCGGATCCGGTCGGCCTCGTCGACCCGGCCCCGTCCCCGGTCCGCCGCTTCCGCCGCGCCGACCGCCCCCTCCCGCCCCGGGGGGAGCGCCCCTTGGAGCACGGCCGTGGGCAGCAGCACGACCGCCGTCGTACCGCCATAGGGCGAGGTGCGCAGCTGGACCTTGATGTCGTGCCGCGAGGAGAGCCGGCTGACCACGAAGAGCCCCAGCCGGTCGCTGTCGAAGAGGTCCAGAGCCTCGGACTGCCGGATCCGGCTGTTCGCCTCGGCGAGGGTGTCCGGGCCCATGCCGAGCCCCCGGTCCTCGATCTCGAGGGCGTAGCCGTTGCCGACCGGTTCGCCGCTGATCCGGACCTTGGTGTGGGGCGGCGAGAACTGTGCCGCGTTCTCGACGAGTTCGGCCAGCAGGTGGGTGAGGTCGGCGACGGCCGCGCCGACGACGGCCGTCTCGGGGAGCCGCCGGACCTCGACGCGGGCGTAGTCCTCGATCTCGGAGACCGCGGCGCGTACGACGTTGGTGAGCGGCACCGGCATGCGCCACGCCCGACCGGGCGCCGCGCCCGACAGGATGATCAGGCTCTCGGCGTGCCGCCGCATCCGGGTGGTGAGGTGGTCGAGCCGGAACAGGTCGCCGAGCTCGTTGGGATCGTCGGCCCGGCGCTCCATGCTGTCGAGCAGGTTGAGCTGGCGGTGCACGAGGACCTGGCTGCGACGGGCGAGGTTGACGAAGACGCCGGAGATGCCGCTGGCGAGTTCGGCACGTTCGACGGCGGCGCTGAGCGCGGCCCGGTGCACGGTGCCGAGGGCCTCGCCGACCTGGCCGATCTCGTCGTGCGCGGCCGGGCCCGGCGGTGCTTCGGCGGGTACGTCGATCTCCTCGCCGGCGCGCAGCCGCCGCATGGCGTGCGGGAGTTTGCGGCGGGCGATCTCCAGAGCGGTGTTGCGCAGGCTGATCAGCTCGACGACGAGCCCGCGGCCGATCCGTACCGAGATGACGAGGGACGCGACGACCGCGGCCAGGCCGAGAAGGACCGCGGCGCCACCGGCGGTGAAGACACCGCCCGCGAAGGGGTCGGCGCGGTCCGCGGCGGCCCGACGCGCGTCCCTCTCGACGGCGGCGAGCCCGTCGCGTACGGAGGAGTGGGCGGCGTCCCAGGTCGAAGCGGGGACCGCCTGGGCGGCCCGCCGTCCGGCGGGCGCGGCAACGACCCGGTTCTCGGCCGCGGTGAGCTGCCGGTAGCCGTCCTGTGCGGCGAGTGTGCGCCAGGCCGTGCGGGCGGGGCCGCTCAGGTCGGTGGTCGCGGTCGCGGTGAGCGTGCGACGGGTCTCGACCGCCCCGGTGAACAGGCGGAGCCGTTCCGCGCTGAGGGTTCCGACCAGCTGGCCGGAGCCGAGCAGGGCGTCCTCGCGGGACAACATCTCGCCGGCCCGGGCGAATTCGAGCAGGACGCGCGCGTCCGAGCCGGGCCGGGCGTCCTGGAGGCCGGTGAGCGCGCCGCCGACCTCGAAGGCGGTGGCGATGGCGTCGGTGTACGCGGAGTACAGCTGTCCGCCGTCCGCCTTCCCGTCGGCGGCCCGGGTGCGGAGCGAGCGCAGGGCCTCGGCCTGCTTCACGAACCGGCCGACCCGCTCACCGACTTCGTGGGGCAGGTCCCCGGTGTCGCCGACGGTGTGGTCGCCGCCGAGGCGGAGCCGGGCCACCGCCGCGTCGGTGCGGCGGCCTTGTGCCTTGAGTTCGGCAGCGCGGCCGCTGCCGGGCGAGGCGGCCTGGCGTACGGCGGCGCGCCGCTCGGCCTGGAGGGAGGCGACGGCGAGTGCGACGGGTTCGCGGATCTCGGCGTCGACGCGCTGGAGCTGCCGGAGCCGGGAGATGTCCTGTGCGGTGGTGACGGTGGCGAATCCCCAGAGCGCGAGCAGCGACACGACGGGCACCATGAGCAGCGAGACGATCTTCGCCCGGACGGTCCTGGGGCGCAGTCCGGGCCGCCGCGGTCCGGTACGGGGCGGCGGGGCGCCGTCCCCGGCGGCCGGGCCGCCCGCTGCGGCGCGCGGGTCCCCGGAGGAGGCGTCACCGGGCGGCGGCTGGGCGGCGAACGGCCCGGTGCCCGGCGGCTCGTCGGCCGGTGGGCCCGCGTGCGCCCGCCGGCCGCGCGCCGCGGCCGCGGGCGGTGTCGCCGTCGCGTCGGCGGGCCCGTCGGCGGGCCGATCGGGGTGCGCGTCGGGGGTGTTGCGGGGAGTTCGCATGGCCTTCTCGTTCCGGGTGCGTGCGGGTGTGGTGCCGTGCGGAGTGGGCCGCGTCAGGCGCGACCGTTGCCGACCGTCTCCCGGAAGCCGGGCGGGGCAACGTCGACGGCCCGCTCGTCCGGTTCCGTCAGTCGCTCGGCGGAGGCGTACGCGGCGCGTTCCCGCGCGGTCGGCGAGAGGGCGACGAAGGCGGAGGTGATGAACAGGTAGGACCCGAGGCCGACGGCGAGGGGGAAGATGAACTGCATCGCCGTGGCCCCGGGCAGGGCCGTGGACGCGGGTACGACGTGGACCTCGACGGCGAACATGCCGGTGTAGTGCATGCTGCTGACGGCGGCGCCCATGACGAGCGAGGCGACCGCGACGGCGATCGGGGCGTGGATGTTGAGGGCCGCCCAGAGGGCCGCGGTCGCGGCGACGACCGCGATGGCGACCGAGAGGGCCACGAGCATCGGGTCGTACCGCACCTGCCCGTGCAGGCGCAGCGCGGCCATGCCCATGTAATGCATGCTCGCGACGCCGACGCCGGTGGTGAGTCCGCCGATGAGCAGGGAGCGGATCCGGTCGCGGCCGTGGCCGACGGCGAAGACGCCGGCGCCGACGACGACCATGGCCACGATCAGGCTGAGGATGGTCAGTGGCACGTCGTAGCGGATGTCGGTGCCGGTGACGCCGAAGCCGAGCATCGCGACGAAGTGCATCGTCCAGATGCCGGTGCCGATGGCGGACGCGGCGGTGAGCAGCCAGTTGCGCCGCGAGCGGCCACTCGCCTCCAGCGCTCTCACGGTGCAGCGCAGGCCGAGGGCGGCGCCGATGCAGGCCATCGCGTACGACAGCACGGGGGTCAGCCAACCGAAGGTGGCGTGGTCCAGGTGTCCCATGACTCGGGGACGCTAGCCGGGGCAGGGGCGCACGCTGGGGGCGCAGTTCGAAAGCTGATGGAATATGACAAAGAGATGTTCTGGAACGATCGCACCGAGTTCGAACGAGTGCACCGAACTTTCACCGTAAGGAAGGGCGAAACCACCGGATCGAGGGACGGAACGACCGCCGGGACATGCGGGATCATGGACACATGAGCGACGACCCGAAAGACGTCCAGGAGTTCTTCGGCGCACGCGCCGCCGACTGGGACGCCCGGTTCCCCGACGACGGCCCCGCGTACGCCGCCGCCGTCGCGGAACTCGGCCTGCGCCCCGGCGACAGCGTCCTCGACGCCGGCTGCGGCACCGGCCGCGCCCTGCCCCCGCTGCGCGACGCCGTAGGCCCGAACGGCACGGTGATCGGCGCCGACCTGACCCCGGCGATGCTGGCGGCCGCCGTCGACGCGGGGCGGGCCGACAGCGCGAGACTCGTACTGACCGACGTGACCCGGCTCCCGGTGCGCACCGGCGCGCTCGACGCGGTGTTCGGGGCGGGCCTGATCTCCCACCTCCCGGACCCGGCACCGAACCTGCGCGAACTCGCCCGCACGGTCCGGCCCGGCGGGCAGTTGGCCCTCTTCCACCCCGTCGGACGCGCCGCGCTCGCCGCCCGGCACGGCCGGCAGATCGCCGACGACGACCTGCGGGCAGAGCCCAACCTCCGGCCGCTGCTGGCCGACGCGGGCTGGCGAATGGTCCGGTACGTGGACGAGGACGACCGCTACCTGGTGCTCGCGCTGCGCGAGGACTGAGCACCGAGCGGGACGGCTACCAGGTCTAATCGGTACCGAAGGGGCAGTGCCTGCCTGCACGAATGTTCTGCATGCCGGCTATGACCCAACTGTCGTACGGTGATCGGCGTGCAGCTCCGGTACTCCTTCCGCCTCTACCCGAACGGGACTCAGCGTTCAGCGCTGGCCCGTGCGTTCGGGTGCGCGCGGGTGGTCTACAACGATGCCCTTCGGGCCCGTGAGACCGCCCGTGCAGGCGGTGAGGTATTCCCGACAATCGGTGACCTGTCGAAGTTGCTGATCACCGAGGCGAAGAAGACCGAGGAACGGGCCTGGCTGGGCGAGGTTTCGGCCGTGGTGCTGCAACAGTCCCTCCGAGACCTCGATACGGCGTACCGGAACTTCTTCAGTGGGTTGAAGGGCAAGCGCCCGCGCATGGGCTCGCCTCGGTTCAAGAGCCTGAGGGACAACCGGCAGGCCGTGCGGTTCACCGCCAATGCCCGGTGGAAGATCACGACCGGCAAAGACCTGTGGTTGCCGAAGATCGGCAACGTGCGAGTGAAGTGGTCCCGTGCTCTGCCCTCGACCCCGTCGACGGTAACCGTGGTCAAGGACTCGGCCGGTCGGTACTTCGCGTCGTTCGTGGTCGAGACCGATCTCGAGACGCTGCCCGAGACGGATGCCGTGGTCGGTGTCGACCTCGGCCTGTCGCACTTCGCGACCCTCTCCGACGGTACGAAGATCGACAGCCCCCGCTTCCTGCGGCGGGCGGAAAAGAAGCTCAAGAAGGCACAGCGGAACCTGAGCCGCAAGGCGAAGGGCAGCAACAACCGGACAAAGGCCCGCATCAAGGTCGCTCGCGCCCACGGCGCGGTGGCCGACGCACGGCGCGAGTTCCACCACCAGCTCTCAACGAAGGTCATCCGTGAGAACCAAGCGGTTGCCGTTGAGGACCTGGCGGTCAAGGGGCTCGCTCGTACCCGCATGGCCAAGTCGGTGCACGACGCCGGATGGTCGGCGTTCGTCGCGATGCTGGAGTACAAGGCCGCGAAGTACGGGCGCACCTTCCACCGCATCGGACGCTTCGAACCCACCTCACAGGTGTGTTCGGTCTGCGGCGCCAAGGACGGCCCCAAGCCTCTGAACGTCCGGGAATGGACGTGCGGGGCGTGCGGGACCGTCCTGGACCGGGACATCAACGCGGCGGTCAACGTCGCCAAGGCCGCCGGACTGGCGGTATCAGCCTGCGGAGCGCGGGTAAGACCGGGACTCGTCCCGGCACAGCGCGAAGAAACAGGAACCCACCGAGACGGTCAGACGACCGTGGTAGGAATCCCCGCCCCTTAGGGCGGAGAGCGGAAGTCAAGGCATCCGGAGCGTGACGCCCGTGATGCCGATCAGCCGGAGCACGTCCTCCTCCGCGGCCTTCACCCTGCTGTAGTAGTCGGCCGGCTTGGCGTCGGTGTAGTACAGCATCAGGTCGATCTCGCCGGTCGCCGGGTGGGCCGTGGCGCTCGGCGAATAGTCCTGGAAGTTCCAGAACTTGAAGGGGTTGGCGTTCACCGAGCCCTTGTGGCCCCAGGAGAGCCCCTTCCCGCCCCACGCGTCCAGCACGCTGTGCCCGAACTCGTGCGCCGCGGTCTTCTCGAACTCCTGGTCCGCCTTGGCGTTCATCCCACCGTAGAAGCCCATGTTGTAGAAGATCGAGGCGTCGATGATCCCCGAGT
Organism: Streptomyces sp. HUAS YS2; assembly: GCF_033343995.1. Taxonomy (NCBI): domain Bacteria; kingdom Bacillati; phylum Actinomycetota; class Actinomycetes; order Kitasatosporales; family Streptomycetaceae; genus Streptomyces; species Streptomyces solicathayae. The sequence continues at coordinate 448,609 of NZ_CP137573.1, forward strand.
TGTGGCTGCGCCGGAAGGACGTGCCGGACTCGACATAGAGGTCCATGGGCTCGGCGGCGTACCCCCGCTGATGGGCGGTCGTCGTCACCGTGTAGGTGTCGCCGCCGATGACGACGCTGCGCGACCAGTACTTCCCGATGCCGCTCAGGACGAGCGGCTGCATGTGGTCGAATCCTGCCTGCGCCAGGGGTCCGTCCTCGTTCTGGCAGTCGACGTACATGTCGACCGTGACCGTCTTCGCGACGGGATCGACCTTCGACCGACACCAGGGGCGTACGGGCCGGTTGTCCAGCGCCACGAGCTTGTCGACCGTGGTATCGCCCTGGTACGAGAAGGTGAGCATCAGGTACAGCTGGTGGCGCAGGCCGTCCCCGTCGAACATGCCCGCGGTGTTCCGTCCGTTCCAGTGCCAGACATGGCGTCCGGTGGACAGGAACGACTGCGGCAGCACTTCCTCGTGCAGCGTGGTGAGCGTGTCGTTGACCGTCAGCGTCACCTTGTCGGCGGCGATCGCACTCAAGTCCTTGATGGTGAAGACGAACTCGGCGGGCGGCCCCATGGCCGACGGGTCCAGGGTGTGCGCGCCGCCGGTGATCTCGATCTCGACCGGCGCCTGCGGGACGCCCGCCGCCGGCGGCGGAACGCCCGCGTCCTGGGGCGGACTCGAACCGGGCATGACGGGCCGGGCGTCGACGTCGATCTTCTCGCCGGTGGGCCGGGTGACCGTGACGGCGGCGTTGTTCTCGCCCGCGGCGTCGGTGAGCTCCTTGACCTCCCGGTTGGTCGTCGAGGACTCCGGGTTGGTGGCACCCGCTCCGACCATGCCGCGGATGGCGGTGCCGGCGAGCTCGGCGGCCTGCTTGTCGCCAATGAGCTTGTCGGCCTTCGCCGCCTTGATGGTCTTGAGCGCCTTGTCGATGTCCTTGCTCATCTTCGCCTGGAGCGCGAGGTCGGCCGCCTTGGTTCCGAAGGTCGTGGCGGTGTTGAAGGCCTGTTCCAGAGCGGCCGCCGCGTTCTTCTGCGTGCCCTCCAGACCGGCCATGTCGCGGAACGCCCCGGACTGGCCCAGCAGGGTGAGCGCGGCGCCGACGCCGGTCGGATCCGGTGCGGCCGGGGCGTTCTGCATCGCGATGATCGGCTGTGGGAACTCGGTCGGGGTGACGTCGCCGGGGGCAGTCCGCCGGGTGTCGGTCGAGGTGGGCAGGATCTGCGGCGGCCCGTCCGGGACCGGCACCTCGTGCCAGCGCCAGAACCGGTTCTCCTCCTGCTCCTCGCAGGAGTTGCAGGCGCCCATGACGGCCTCCGCGTACACGCCGGAGGTGGGGACGGCGATCCGGGCCGGTTCGATCGGGGTGTTCGGCTGGTAGTGCTCCAGCAGGTCGACCGGCTTGCGGACGTCCTGCTGGAACGTCGGGTCCAGGTGGAAGCCGCGGGCCACCGGCAGGACGAGGCTGTTGCCGACGATGCCGATCAGCTCGTTCTCGACGACGCTGGCCACCGAACGGCCGCCGCTGTTCGGCGCCACGAAGCCGTCGAGGAGCATGAAGCGGCGGGCGTCGCTCATCAGCGACCACAGGCGGTGGTGGTACGGCTCGAGGTTCTCGTTGAGGTGGTCGAGCAGGTTGCGGGCGAGCTCCTTGTCCTCCTCGCGGGGGTTGCGCAGCTCCTGCCGGCTCAGGGGGGTCTCGACGCGCACGTCGTCGTAGCCGGTGAGGTCGTTCTGGATGGTCGCGTCGCCGAACAGCCGCTCCGACAGGTGCGCGGTGCGGTAGCGCAGCGCACCGGACTCCACGATCACCCGCGAGCCGGCCGGCAGCAGGTCGATCACGAAGGGCAGGCCGACGAGTTCGAGTCGGGAGGAGATCGTCACGGCCTTGATGTCGGAGCGCCGGACGGCGGGGAGCGAGCCGCCCATCCGCAGGGACACGTACAGGCTCCGGTCGTCGGCGAACCGGGTCACCAGTGTCGGGTCGATGCCGAGGTCGACGGTGGAGTCGTCGCCGCGCACGGCCCGGACCCGCAGGGCCCGCACGACGGACGAGGCGATCCGCGGCCCGAGCTGCTCCAGGAACACCCGGTCCTTGAACTGCTGCCCCTTCAGGTACTGGTCGTAGAAGTCCTTCGGGGTGAAGCCGAACAGCTTCAGGAGCGGGTCCCAGGTAGCCGGGTCGAAGTCGTCGTCCTTGTCGCGCGGCCGGGCGAGCTGGAAGCGGATGTTCAGCTCGCCCTCGACCGCGAGCAGGTTCTCATCGGCGTACCGCTTCTCGGGCAGATCGCTGCCCTCGTAGCCGGCGTCGATCCGGTCCAGGGCGTCGAAGCCGCTCCGCAGCGCGCTCGGCACAGCACCCGCCAGGGTGCTGCGCCAGCGCAGCGCCTTGTCGGCGGTGAACCAGGACATCAAGAGCGGCACCAGGAGGCACTCCTGGACGTCCACGAGGCGTTCCCTGACGAGGAGATGGCGCAGCACCTCGAAGTACTGGATCGTCAGCGCGTGGCAGTGGTTGTAGTTGGCGACCGACTCGGTGGTGGCGACGACCCGCTCGCCCTGGGCGACGGTGTGCACGACCGAGGTGCGCTGGGTGCGGACCGCGGACGCCGCCTGGACGGTCCGGTCCCGGAGCTGGTTGAGCGCGTTCGCGGCGGTCGAACGCGACGACTCCTGCCAGGAGGAGCTGTCCGCGCTGGAGTAGCCGCCGCCGACCCCGAGCAGCCCACCGACCGGCGGGATGATCGCGGCGATGCCGAGTCCGGCGGCGATGCTGCCGGAGGACGAGGAGGAGCCGCCGCGCGTCGACTCGTTCAGAGTGCCGGAGACGATCTCGCTGATGTCCCGGTCGCGGGTCAGGCTCGCCTCCAGGCTCTCCCGGGCCTCGCGGAACTCCTGGCGGGCGGTGGTCTCCCGGCGTTCCCAGTCGACGACGGCGATCTGCTTCTTCTGTCCCGGGGCGAGCGGCAGGCTGTAGAGCAGATTGCCCATCGAGTAGCCGTCGGCGACCCACTCCTGCTTGAAGCGGAGGATGTGCCCGTGGGCGATGGTGGCCGCCTGGAAGACCGTGGGGTCCTTGTCCCAGTCGACGGGCCGGCCGGCGGTCAGCGGTACCCGGCCGGGCGTCTCGGCCACCGCCGCGCCGAGATAGCGCTGCAGATCGCCGTGGCGGGTGAGCGCCGCGGCGGCATGGATCGCCTTCAGCGGCGAAGTGCCGGGGTTGCGGGTCAGCGCCCTGAGTGCCGCGGCGTCGATGAAACCGGTGACCGGGGGGCCGGCGGACTCGACGACCTCGGCCGCGCTGGGCACGCCGACGAGCACCGGCCAGCGGGCGTCGGCGGCGGCCGCCGCGAGCCGCGCGGCGGCGAGGCGCCCGACGTCGCCGCCGGCCGGAGCGGCTTCGGACACGGCCGGGACGGACGGAGCGGCTCCGGCCGCGGCGAGCGGCCGGGTCAGCTCGTGCTTGACGAAGTCCCGGACGAAGGCGTCGAGCCGGTACCCCGGGACCTTGACGGGCTCGTCCAGGACCAGCCCCCGGATCTCCGGCTCGGTCGTGCGGACGAGGTAGCTGAACCCGTACTCCTCCAGGGTCCGGTCGGGCCGGGTGAAGTCGACGCAGCGGCCCATTCCGGCGTCGGCCGAGAAGGTGCCGTCGGCGCGGGCCAGGTCGGCGGCGTCCGGGGAGCGTGGCGCGGTGCCCGGCCGGTGGCAGGCGCAGTCGTCCTCGCTGTCGGGTTCCGGCAGGTCGACGACGAGGACCACGGTCTCCGGGAAGAGTCCCCGGGGCTCCAGATGGACGGGCACCTCGACGGCCTCGTCCTCGATGCCGACCGTGGCGTGGGCGTCGGTGAAGGTGCCCACGGGGTACGGACCGCCGAAGTGCCCCTGGGCGTCCGTGGTGGAGACGGTCAGCGCGCGGAAGTCGGCGGGCGTCGGGTTCGGCGCCGTCGCGCCCCACAGGACGACCTGGAGCCCGGCGGCCTGCCGCCGTCCTGCGGAGTCGATCACCCGGCCCCGGACCCGGGCAGGTCGGCCGGCCGCCGGGTCGTCGTTCGGCTGGGTGGTGCCGGGCACGCGCGCCTGGACCGTGAGGGTGACCGCCGCAGGCAGGGCCGTGCCGGTGAACCCGGCGCCGGTGAGCAGCTCCCCGTCCGGGGCGCTCGCCCGTACGGTCACCTCACCGACCATGGTGGCCCGGGCGGGGACGCTCAGCGTGACCTTCCCGTCGGCGCCGGCCGGGCCGGACGCGGCGAACGGGACGTCGCCGGTCGCCGCGTCGCCGCTGTCGTGCACGCCCGTGACGGAGACCGAGTGGCCGGTGAAGTCACCGCCGCCGGAGCCCTGGACGAGTTGGACGGCCAGGGTCTCGGGGACGGGCGGACGTCCCGGCTGCGCCGAGATGGTGACGAGTCGTCGCAGCCGGCCGAGCAGCCGCTCCGTGATGCCCTCCACGCGCAGCAGACCCTCGACGGAGTCGAACGGACCGTTCGACTCCCGGTACGCGACGATGTTCTCGGCGATCGTGTCGCCGACTCCGGGAAGCGCGGAGAGCTTCGACACGGGCGCGGTATTGATGTCGACGAGCTCGGCCATGACCGCATGAAAACAGACCCCCTCACGCTCCGCGACTCGACGGTGCGGAGCGTGAACGCCGGTGCGGGGCACCGCTGCAGGGCCGTGGCGAGGACCTGTCGGCGGTCTTCTGCCGCGGCGGTCCGCTCTCTACGGTGGTGGGACCGGGTGGCCCTGCCCGGGGAAGGCGGTGGACGATGGCCGGCGTACGGGACCGACTCCGCGAGCTGAGGACGCGCATGCGCGCCCGGGCCCACGAGACCGAGGCAGGGCGGCGACGGAACCTGTTCGAAGCCGCGGCGGCGTACGTGGTCGGCTGCGCGGAGGACGATCAGGAGCGGGTCGACGAGGCGGCGACCTGGGTGGACCCGGGGGCGCTCAGCTTCGGGATCAACGAGCTCGCCGTCCGGGCGGTGATCGCCCTCGCCCGGGAGCGGGACGAGTCCCCGGAGACGGTCGCCCGGGGCCTGCTCGGCCTGCCGCCGGACTGAGGGCCACCCGCGAACCGGAAGCAAGGACTCTCGACGTGCGGGTTACCCACTGGTTAAGGTGCGCCGACAACCGATGGGGACGCTTGACGCTGATGGGGAGGCCGACGTGGCCGGGACGGACGAGACCGCCACCGACGACGCCGACGTGGACGTGGACGCGCCTGCCGTCGTCGCCGACGACGACGACGCGCTGTACGTGCTCACGGCGGTGCTGCTGACTCCGGCGCAGTTCCCGAGCGTGCTCGGCGACGACTACCCGGCCGCCTGCGCCGCGCTCGGCCTGGAGCCGTACGCCGACGGGTACGGGCTCGTGCTCGGCCAGGACGGCGAGGGGGCCCGCTGGACCGTGGTCGTCGACGACGTCTCGCTGGTCGCGGTCGCGATCGCGTCCTGGGACTGCGGGATGGAGTACGACCTCTCCCCCGGCGAACGCACCGTCGTCGCAGCGCTGCCCGGGTGGCCGCTCGCCGTCGCCACGGTCGCGCCCGGCGTCCCCGCGCCGCACGACCCCACCCCGGAGGAGGGCGACCGGGCGCCGCTCACCCCGCCGGACGGCTCGGAGTGGGGGCCTGCGCAGCGCCGCTTCGGTGCCGACGAGGTGGCTCTGCAATGGGCGGCCTGGCGTGCGCAGTTCGACGAGGGGCAGGAGGAGTCCTCGCCGGAGCAGGCTGAGTACTCGGAGGACGCCGAGGCCGGAGGGGCCGGAGAGGCCGGAGAGGCCGGAGAGGCGGAGGAGGCCGGCGCGGCAGCCCCCGACGCCGACGCCGCAGCCCCCGACACCGGCGCCGAGGCGGGGACCTCCGACGCTCCCGACGTCCACGACCCCTACGACGGCGTCCGCCGTGCCCTCCGCGAGCTGCGCGGCTACCTGGAGACCCCGCCGCCGGTCGGCCGCGTCCGGTCGAGCTTCGCTCCGGACGGCGCGCGGATGCTGCGGGCGGACGGTCCCGGCTGGTCCCTGGTCGCACGGACCGACGACATGGCGTTCGTCCTGCTGGACGACGAGCCGCGGGAAGTCCTGCCGGTGGCGCGCGGACCCAAGCTGCCCGGGCTCCTCGAGGCGCTGGACGCGATGGCGGTCCGCCCGTCCTGACCCTCCTGGTCGGGGCCACATGTGCGGGCGGTCCGCGGTGTGGTCCCGGCCCATGGCCGGGCCGTGCGGGTGATCGGAGGATGTGGCGGCGCACCCCGTCCGTACCTCATCCCGGAGGCCGCCCATGCGCCCGTTCCGTGGCGTACCCCTGCTCACCGCGTTCCTGGCGGCGCTGACCGCCGTCGGTCCCGCGAGCCCCGTCGGGGCGGCGGAGGCGGGGCCGCCGAACGCCGCCGCCCACTGCGCCCGGCAGGACCGGGTCCGCGTCCCGGGCGCCGACCGACAGGTCACCGCCTGCCTCCCCGACCTGACGACCGCGGGCCTGGCCGGGACTCCGTACACCGACATGGCCGACCAGGCGGGGCTCTCGGCGAAGGGCACGAAGAACCCCTCGGGCGTCCCCGGCGTCCAGATCGACGGCCACTTCCCCGACGACTCGCGTCTCAACGCCACCCACGGCTGGGCCCACGACGCCCAGTTCGTGATCCGGCTGCCCGACCACTGGAACGGCGGCCTCGTCGTCACCGGCGCTCCCGGCACCCGCCGCCAGTACGCGACCGACACGCTCATCTCCGACGCCGTGCTCGCGCAGGGCTTCGCGTACGCCGCCACCGACAAGGGCAACACCGGTCCGGACTTCTTCACCGACGGCCGCCGCCCCGGCGACGCGGTCGCCGAGTGGAACCGCCGGGTCACCGAGCTGACGGTCGCCGCCAAGCAGGCGGTACGCCTCCGGTACGGCCACGGCCCGCGCCGCACGTACATGACGGGCATCTCCAACGGCGGCTACCTCACCCGCTGGCAGCTGGAGAACCGGCCGGACCTCTACGACGGCGGCGTGGACTGGGAGGGGGTGCTGTGGACCGCCGGGGGCCCCAATCTGCTCACCGGGCTGCCGGTGACCGTCGCCCGCTCCCTCGGCCGGGCCGACGACGCCGCGCTCATCGACGCCGGGTTCGCGCCCGGTTCGCAGTTCCTGTGGCCGTACCACGAGAAGGTCTACTGGGGGCTCACGCAGAAGGTCTTCCGGGCCGAGTTCGACCCGTCGTACGACCCGGGTTGCCCCGGGGCGACGGCCGGTTCGACGGCCGAGCAGATCTTCTCGGCCTGCGCGTCGGACGCCGCGTACGACTACGCGTCACGTCCTGCCTCGGTGCACCGTGCAGTCGAGCGGATCGCACTGACCGGCCGGATCGGGCGCCCGCTGATCACCCTGCACGGCGACCTGGACACGCTGCTGCCGATCGCCACCGACTCCGACGTGTACGCGCGGATGATCGACGAGCGCGGCCGGGGCGGGCTGCACCGGTACTACACGGTGGCGGACGGCACGCACGCCGACGGTCTCTACGACACGTTCCCGGACCGGCTGCGGCCGATCCTGCCCTGCTACCGGTCGGCTTTCGCGGCGCTGCGGGCCTGGGTGGAGCGCGGTGACGCGCCGCCCGCCGACCGTACGGTGGCTCGGCCGGCGGACGGCGACGTGGTCAACGCGTGCGCGCTGGCGCCCACTGGCTGAGGCCCGGGCTCAGACCATCTCCAGCGGGCGGTGCGGCTCCTCCGGCAGCTCGACGCGGATCGGGTCCCCGGGCCGCACCACCCCGCCGGCGAGGACGATGCTCATGATCCCGGCCTTGCGCACGACCTGTCCGTTCTCGTCGCGGCCGAGCACCTGCTTGAGCAGTCCGTGCTGGTAGTTGTCGATCTGGGCGCAGGGGTTGCGCAGGCCGGTGACCTCCACGACGGCCTCGTCGCCGAGGTGCAGCCGGGTGCCGGTCGGCAGGCCGAGCAGGTCGATGCCGCGCGTCGAGATGTTCTCGCCGAGGGCGCCGGGGGCGACGGTGAAGCCGTTTCCGGCGACCTCGTCGAACAGCTCCTCGTGGATCAGGTGCACTTGGCGCAGGTTGGGCACCGTGGGGTCCTTGGCGACCCGGGAGCGGTGCTTGACCGTCACGCCCGCGTGGACGTCGCCCTCCACGCCGAGCCCGGTGAGCAGCGTGATGCTCTCCCGGTTCGGCTTGGTGAACGAATACTCGCCGTTGCTGCTGACCGTGGTGACCGTTCCGCTCATGGTCCGGAGCTCCCCTCTCCTCGCTGGTGATCACCTCTCCTGGCCGGTGATCACCACGAGGGTAACCGGCGCCTCGAACAGATCAGCGACCGATCTCCTTGTGCGAGATCCTCCGCAGCCTGCGGCGCTGGCTCGGGTCGAGCGCGAAGTACGCCACCGTGGGAACACCGACGACGACGAGCAGCGACATCCAGAATCCGATGAAGGGCATCAGGACGAGGCCGATGGCCACTCCCCCGATGACGATTTTGGTCCTTGTCGACATCTCCGAGGCCTCCTTCACGGCCGTCGGCCGCTTCTCCAGGGAAACGCGCGGGCGGACGGCACGGTTCCCCCGCCGTCCGCCCCCGCACGGTCGTCAGGCGCTCCGCAGCGGCTCGCCGACGTCGTGCAGGTGCCCGAGGGCCTGCCGGTACGAGTCGACAAAACCGGTCTCCGTGTACCTGATACCCAGTTCGCGGCAATGTGCGCGCACGGCGGGCTGGGCACGGCGCAGGTGCGGGCGCGGCATGCTCGGGAAGAGGTGGTGCTCGACCTGGTAGTTCAGTCCGCCGAGGAACCAGTCGGTCAGGGCGCCGCCGCGGATGTTGCGTGAGGTCAGGACCTGCCGGCGCAGGTGCCCCCAGGGCTCGCCGTCCGGGTCGGGCACCTCCATGCCCTTGTGGTTGGGCGCGAAGGCGAGGCCGAGGTGGAGGCCGAGCAGCATCTGGTGGATCAGGGCGAAGACCAGGGCCTGCGCGGGGGTGAGGGCAGTGAGCAGGAGGGCGAGGTAGCCGCCGACGTGGGCGAGGAGCAGGGCTCCCTCGGCGAGCCGCTCGCGCCGGTTCCGGTACGGCCCGTCCGCCGCGAACAGCGACTGGAAGCCGTACACCTTGAGCGCGATGCCCTCCAGCGTGGTCAGCGGGAAGAACATCCAGGCCTGGTGCCGCGTGAGCCAGCCGCGCCAGCCGGTGCGCCCCTCGGCCTGGTGCTGGGCGAAGACCAGGATGTCGGGGGCGACGTCGGGGTCCTTCTCGGCGTGGTTGGGGTTGGCGTGGTGGCGGTTGTGCTTGTCGTTCCACCACTCCTGGCTCATGCCGAGCAGCACATTGGCGTACAGGCGCTGGATGAGCCGGTTGCGGCGGCGGTCGGCGCTGATCTGGGAATGGCCGGCGTCGTGGGCGACGAACGCGGCGCGGGCGGACAGCAGGGCGAGCGGGACCGCGAGCGGCAGCGCCCACCAGGACGGGCCGATCAGGAAGAGCCCGGCGACGACGGCAGCCAGGCCGAGCAGGTTGACGGCTATACCTCGGGCATACCAGCCGGGACGCCCCTCCAGCAGGCCCTGCTCCTTGATGGTGCGCAGCAGCGGCGCGAACTCGCTGCCGGCGCCGGACGCCCGCCGGGGCGCGGGCGGCCTGGCGGGCGCCGTGAGCGTTGCGGTGGCCTGGGGCATGGCGGTCTCCGGTGTCCGTGGGAAGGGTGTCTGAGCGTCTGTCGCTGCCGGCCCTTGAAACCTACGGAACGGGGATCGGGTGCGGCCATGACGGCATCCCCCGGATCCTCGGGGGGTCCTCCCAGTGTGCGGGGTAGGGCCTGCCCCACCCTGGTGAGCCATGTCACAGCGATTCCGGAGGCGCGGGGCCGTCATTTCAAGTACCCTCGGCCGCTCCGGCCCGCAGTAGTCAAATTTGAGGAATGCGTCTTCGCTGTGCAGAGACTCGACCAGACCGCTCCCGCCCCTCAACTCACCCTCGCCCGCCGCTCCGTCGTCTTCCTGCCGGGTGACCCCGGCCGTACGGGGCGGATCGCCTTCTGGTCCCCCGACGACCCCGCTCCGCCCACAGCCGCCGACCTGCCCTGGGTCGACCCGGCCTCCGTCGCCGTCGACGACCTGGTCGTGGTGACCGAGGACGTCCGCGTCCACACCGTCCCCGCGCTCTGCATCCCGGTACGCGACGCCCTGCCGGTCCTGACCCGCGCCCGGCTCTCGGAGACCGCCTCGCCCGCCACCGCCTTCTGGGGCTCGGCCGCGCTCCTCGGCCTGCACCTGGTGGCCCGCGGGCTGCTGCTGCCCGGGCTGACCGCGACCGACCGGGACGCCTGGCGGATCGGACCGCTCGGCCCCGACGAGCTCGGCCTCGTACGGACGCTCGCCGCGTCGATGCCGCCCGCCGCCCACTCCGTACCCCTGGACGCGGACGGGCCGGAGCCGGTGCTCCCCGACCCGGAGCAGTTGCTGCGCGCCTTCCTCGACGCGGTCGCCGACAGCCTGCCGCGCACACCGGCAGCCGAACTCGCCGCGGGCGGACCGGCTTTCGCCGCCAACGCCGCGCAGACCCTGCCCGAGCAGCGCGCGTGGGCGGCGGACGTCGCGGCCGGCCACGACGCCGGCGTACGGCTCTCGCTGCGCATCGAGGTTCCGGGCCTGACGGCCGCGGAAGACGAGCCGTCCGCGGCGCCCCGCTTCCGCGCCGTACTCCAGATGCACAGCGCGGCCGACCCGACGCTGCTGGCCGACGCGGCCGACGTCTGGGCCGGTTCGGGCGGAGCGGCCGGATCCGGGGCCTCCGACGCCGCCGTGACGGCGTTCGGGCCGCGCGCCCGGATGGACGCCCTGCTCGCGCTGCGGCGCGCCGCCCGCGCCTGGGCTCCGTTGACGCCCTTGCTGTCGGCGGCCGTTCCGGACGCGGTCGAGCTGGCCGACGAGGAGATCGCGGAGCTGCTCGGACCGGCGGCCCGCGCCCTGGCGGCCACCGGCGTACAGGTCCACTGGCCCCGCGACCTGTCCCACCGCCTCACCGCGCGCGCCGTCATCGGCCCAGCGGACGACGGCGACGGCGGCGCCCAGGGCGACCCTCGCGACTCCGACCTGCCCTCCTTCCTCTCCGCCGACGCGCTGCTCTCGTTCAACTGGCGCTTCGCGGTGGGCGACCGGGAACTCAGCCGCGCCGAACTCGACCGCATCGCCGAAGCGGGCCGCCCGCTGGTCCGGCTGCGCGACCAATGGGTTCTCGTCGACCCCGAGCAGGTCCACCGCGCCCGGCGGTCCCAGGACCGCAAGTTCACGCCCGTCGAGGCGCTCGGCGCCGTCCTCACCGGCAGCGCCGAGGCGGACGGCCGACGTGTCGAGGTCGCCCCGACCGGGTGGCTCGCCGCGCTCCGCGACCGGATCGCCGACCCAGAGGGCGGCACACCGGAGATCCCCCAGCCGACGGCGCTCGCCGCGACGTTGCGCGACTACCAGCTGCGCGGCCTGAACTGGCTGCACCGGATGACCTCGCTCGGCCTCGGCGGCTGCCTCGCGGACGACATGGGCCTCGGCAAGACCATCACCCTCATCGCGCTCCATCTGCACCGGCAGACCGATCAAACATCCGCCGGTCCGACGCTCGTCGTCTGCCCGACTTCCCTGATGGGCAACTGGCAGCGGGAGATCGAGAAGTTCGCCCCCGGTACCGCCGTACGCCGCTACCACGGCGCGGCCCGCTCACTGGAGGGACTGGCGGAGGGCGAGTTCGTCCTCACCACGTACGGCACGATGCGGCTCGACGCGGGCCGGCTGGCCGGCACGGACTGGGGCATGGTCGTCGCCGACGAGGCGCAGCACGTGAAGAACCCGTACTCGGCCACCGCGAAGGAGCTGCGGACCATCGGGGCCCGGGCGCGGGTGGCGCTGTCCGGCACGCCCGTCGAGAACAACCTGTCCGAGCTGTGGGCGATCCTCGACTGGACCACTCCGGGCCTGCTCGGCCGCCTCGGGACCTTCCGCAGCCGGTACGCGCAGGCCGTCGAGGGCGGCCAGGACCCTGCGGCGGCGGAGCGGCTGTCGGCCTTGGTCCGACCGTTCCTGCTGCGCCGGCGCAAGTCGGACCCGGGCATCGCGCCCGAGCTGCCGCCCAAGACCGAGACCGACCGGGCCGTGTCGCTGACGGCCGAACAGACCGGCCTGTACGAGGCGGTGGTCCGCGAGACGCTCGCCGCGATCGCGGAGGCGGACGGGATGGAGCGGCGCGGGCTCGTGGTCAAACTCCTGACCGCGCTCAAGCAGATCTGCAACCACCCGGCCCAGTACCTGAAGGAGGACCGGCCACGCATCGAGGGCCGGTCCGGCAAGCTGGAGCTGCTCGACGAGCTGCTCGACACGATCCTCGCCGAAGGCGCGGGCGTACTGGTGTTCACGCAGTACGTGCAGATGGCTCGGCTCCTGGAGCGACACCTCGCGGACCGGGGCGTGCCGTCGCAGTTCTTGCACGGCGGCACCCCGGTCGCGCAGCGCGAGGCGATGGTGCAGCGCTTCCAGGACGGCGAAGTACCCGTGTTCCTGCTCTCGTTGAAGGCCGCAGGAACCGGCCTGAACCTCACCCGGGCGGGGCACGTCGTGCACTACGACCGGTGGTGGAACCCGGCCGTGGAGGCCCAGGCGACGGACCGGGCGTACCGGATCGGGCAGACGCAGCCGGTGCAGGTGCACCGGCTCGTCGCAGAGGGCACGGTCGAGGACCGGATCGCGGCGATGCTGCTGCGCAAGCGGGAGTTGGCGGACGCGGTACTGGGCTCCGGCGAGGGCGCTCTGACGGAGCTGACCGACGCGGAGCTGGCGGACCTGGTGGAGCTGCGAGGGAGCGGACGATGAGCGAATACGACGACGACCCCGTCGACTTCGTCGACTTCACGCACGAGCACGGGAACGACGCGCACGACGGGAGCGACCGTGCCGAGGAGCTGACCTTCGCCGCGCTGCCGCCGGTCCGGGGCCGCGGGTTCGCCCGCACGTGGTGGGGCCAGGCCTGGCTGAAGGCGCTGGAGGACACGGCGCTGGACGGCGAGCAGGTCAAGCGGGGCCGGAAGGCGGCGCGGGAGGGCGCGGTGGGCGCGGTGTCCGTGCTGCCGGGCCGCATCACCGCCGTGGTACGCGACGCGGACGGCACGACGCACCGCAGCGACGTGCTGCTGCGGGAGCTGACCGAGGGCGAGTGGGACCGGTTCCTGGACATGGCGGCGGACAGCGCCGGGCACATCGCGGCGCTGCTCGACCGCGAGATGCCGCCGCATCTGGTGGAGGACGCGGCCGGGCTCGGTCTCGAACTGCTGCCGGGCATCGGCGACCTGGAGCCGGAGTGCACGTGCGGGGCGTGGGACCACTGTCCGCACACCGCGGCACTCTGCCATCAGGTGGCGCGGCTGCTCGACCAGGACCCGTTCGTGCTGCTGCTGATGCGCGGGCGGGGCGAGCGGCGGCTCCTGGACGACCTGCAGGACCGCAGTGCGGCCCGGGCGGAGCCGGCCGCGGAGCCGGCGCGGCCGGCCGGAGTGCCGGCGGCGGAGGCGTTCGCGGCCCGCGACATCCTTCCGCCGCTGCCCGCGCCGCCGCCGGTTCCCGAGGCGCCCGGGGCGGCACAGTCCCTGGACACCGAGACCGACCCCGAGCCGGGTGTCGACCCGGCCGCGCTGGAGTTCCTCGCGGCGGACGCGGCGTCCCGGGCGCTACGGATGCTGGCCGAAGCCCTGACTCCCGGCCATGAACAGGCTGCCCGGGAGCCGGCCCTGACGGTCGAACAGGACGCGGCCCGGCTGGCGGCCGCCCGCCCGGCCCCCTGGATCGCGGCGCGCCTCGCGTCCGGGACCGGGCGCCGGGGCGCGGAGCTGGAGGCGGCGGCGGACGCGTGGCGGATCGGCAGTGCGGCGGCGCTCGCCGTCCTCGACGGGACCCGGGCGCCGTCCCCGGAGGTCGTGGCGCGGGGGAAGGCGATGCTCGCCGAGGCCTGGGAGCCCGCGGACCGGCCGACATTGCGTGCGTCGGCGCCGGCCCGCTGGACGGTCGCCGGCACGGACGTCCAACTCCGCCTCGCCGACGACGGCCGCTGGTGGCCCTTCCGCCGCTCCGGCAGCCACTGGACCCCGGCCGGCCCACCGACCGCAGACCCGGCCTCGGCCCTGGCGGGCGCGACGGCGACGGCCGGGGAGGAGTGACGCGGGCACGGCCCCCGGCAGCAACGGGGGCGGGGGCCTGACCCGGATACGCCAGAATCCCGCAGTCAGCACGAAGCCCCGGGACCGCCTTGCGAGGTCCCGGGGCTTTGTCGTGCTCAGCGTGTGGCAGCGGGCTCCGGGAGCCGTCGCGACATGTTCATCTCCTCGACGGTGGCGACCAGCGGGGCCAGCTCGGGATTCTTGGCGGCCTCGTCCAGCGCTTCCCGGAGGGCGGCCTCGTTGGTCGGCCTGGCCGCTTCCAAGAGCTCCAGGCCGGGCCCTGTCACGTCGGTGTAGATGCCGCGACGGTCGGTCGCACAAAGGTAGCGCGAGAGCAGGCCGCGGTCCTCCAGCCGGGTGACGAGGCGGGTGGTGGCGCTCTGGCTGAGCACGACGGCATCGGCGACCTGCTTCATCTGCAGGTGCCCGCCCTCGCCGTCGTGCTGGCGGCTGAGCACGTCGAGCAGCGAGTACTCGCGCACGCTCAGGTCGTGCTCGGCCTGCAGGGTGCGCTCGATGTGCGCCTCGATCCGGCCGGCCAGGAGGTAGAGGGCCGCCCAGCCATTGGCGAGGGCGGTCAGCGCGGGGTCCGTGGCGGTCATGGGCGTGGCTCTCCTTCCAGGTGCATGCTCCCCAGGATAAGCCCTTGCATTCAATATTGGCCAACGCGCATATCCCGCTCATGCAAGTATCGCGTCGACCGGGGCTCCAACTATCCAGGCTCGACGCACCCGCGCCTACGGGTGGCGACTTCGCCGCGCCGGGTGCCCGACCAGCGCGAATGGAGCCCGAGGCCGACGCGACCCCAGCCTCATCCACGTCCGCACGCCCGCCGCCACCGCCCACTGTCAGCGATGAGCGAATGCCCGCACTTGCACTTAGCCCGCGTATGCAACTATTGTCGGAGCACGTAAGGCGCAACAGCAATCACATGGAGGGCGGCACACCATGCCCCTCGCGCTCCTAGCCCTGGCCATCGGGGCCTTCGGGATCGGCACGACCGAGTTCGTGGTCATGGGCCTGCTGCCCGAGATCGCCGGCGACTACGGGGTGTCCATCCCCTCCGCCGGACTCCTGGTCACCGGTTACGCGATCGGCGTCGTCATCGGCGCCCCGCTGATGACGGTGCTCGGCACCCGGATCAGCCGCAAGACGATGCTCATGATCCTCATGGTCCTGTTCGTGGCGGGGAACCTGCTCTCCGCCGTGGCACCGACCATGGGCGTGATGCTCGTCGGCCGCATCGTGGCCTCCCTCGCCCACGGCGCGTTCTTCGGCATCGGCTCGGTGGTCGCCGCCGACCTCGTGGCCCCCGACAAGAAGGCCGGCGCCATCGCCACGATGTTCACCGGCCTCACCATCGCCAACATCGCCGGCGTTCCGCTGGGCACCTTCATCGGCCAGGCCGTCGGCTGGCGCGTCACCTTCGCCGTCGTCGCCGCGCTCGGCGTGGTCGGACTGCTCGGCATCGCCAAGCTCGTCCCCGCCCTGCCCCGCCCCGAGGGCACCCACCTGCGCCGCGAGCTCACGGCGTTCCGCAACCCCCAGGTCCTGCTCGCCATGGCGATGACCGTCCTCGGCTTCGGCGGTGTCTTCGCGGCGATCACCTACATCGCCCCGATGATGACCCACGTCGCCGGGTACTCCGACGACGCGGTGACCTGGCTGCTGGTCCTGTTCGGCGTCGGGATGTTCCTCGGCAACCTGCTCGGCGGCAGGCTCGCCGACCGCAAGCTGATGCCGATGCTCTACGCCTCCCTCGGCGGACTCGCCGTCGTCCTGGCCCTGTTCACCCTCACCGCGCACAACAAGATCCTCGCCGCGGTCTCCATCCTGCTGGTCGGGGCGCTCGGCTTCGCCACCGTCCCGCCGCTGCAGAAGCGCGTCCTCGACCAGGCCCACGGCGCGCCCACCCTGGCCTCCGCCGTCAACATCGGCGCCTTCAACCTCGGCAACGCCCTCGCCGCGTGGCTCGGCGGCCAGGTCATCGCCGCCGGCCTCGGTTACACCGCCCCGAACTGGGTCGGCGCGCTGCTCGCCGGGGCCGCCCTCCTGCTGGCCGTCTGGTCCGCCGCGCTGGAGCGCCGCGCCCCCGTACGGGAGGGCACCGTCACCGCCGCTCCCGTCCCTGTGCACCACTGACCATCCCTCTCCCCGTTCCCCCTCCCTGTTCCTTCCAGGAGAAGCGCCACCATGAGCACCACCCTCACCCCTCTGACCACCGCCGACGCCGAGACCCTCGTCACCGCCGCCCGCCGCGCCGCCCAGGCGGCCGGGGTCGCGGTCAGCGTCACCGTCCTGGACGCGGGCGGCCACCTGCTCGCCTTCCTCCGCGACGACAGCGCCGTGCTGATCTCCGGGGAGACCAGCACCCGCAAGGCGTACACCGCCCTCCAGCTGGGCGCCCCCACCGCCGACCTGGTCGACCTCGTCAAGCCGGACGGACCGTTCCACACCTTGACCACCGCGCTCGACCGGCCGCTCCTCTTCATCGCCGGCGGCGTCCCGATCCACCGCGACGGCAAGCTCGTCGGCGCCATCGGCCTCGGCGGCGGCGCCCCCGAGCAGGACCACTCCTTCGCCACCGCCGCGCTGACGGAACTCGCCCGATGACCCGCACCCCACAGGAGGTCTTCGCCGACCACGGTCAGCGACTGGGCACCGGGAACCTCGACCGCATCGCCGGGAACTACACCGAGGACACCGTCCTCATCACCCCCGAGGGCGCCTTCCGCGGCCACGACGGGGTCCGGCGGGTCATCGGCCGCCTCCTGGCCGATCTCCCGGACGCCGACTGGCAGCTGGACCCTCAGTTCGCGGACGGGGTGCTGTTCCTCCAGTGGACCGCCGCCACCGCCACTCACCGGGTCACCGACGGCGTGGACACCTTCGTCTTCCGCGACGGACTCATCAGCGCCCAGACCGTCCGCTACACCCTCGCCGACCGTCCTCTCTGAAAGTGCGCACCATGAACGACCTCAGCATCCCCACCGTGAAGCTCAACAACGGCGTCGAGATCCCCCAGCTCGGCTTCGGCGTCTTCCAGGTCCCCGACGGCGAGACCACCGCCGCCGTCAGCGCCGCCCTGGAGGCCGGGTACCGCAGCATCGACACCGCCGCGATCTACGGCAACGAGACCGGCGTCGGCCGCGCCCTGGCCGCCTCCGGCCTGCCGCGCGAGGAGCTGTTCGTCACCACCAAACTGTGGAACGCCGACCAGGGCTACGACGCCACGCTGCGCGCTTTCGACGCCAGCCTCGCCAAGCTCGGTCTGGAGCAGATCGACCTCTACCTGATCCACTGGCCCACCCCGGCCCGCGACCTCTACTCGGACTCCTGGCGCGCCGTCGAGCGCCTCGCTTCCGAGGGCCGCGTCCGCGCCGCAGGCGTCTCCAACTTCCAGCCCGCCCACCTTCAGCGCCTGCTGGACGACAGCCGGCTCGTGCCTGCCGTCAACCAGGTCGAGCTGCACCCCGGCCTCCAGCAGTCCGAGCTGCGCGCATTCCACGCCAAGCACGGCATTGCCACCGAGGCGTGGAGCCCGCTCGCCCAGGGCGCCGTCCTGGACGACCCGGTGATCACCGCGATCGCCGCCCGCACCGGCAAGTCCGCCGCCCAGGTGGTGCTGCGCTGGCACCTCCAGGTCGGCAACATCGTCATCCCGAAGTCCGTCACCCCGGCGCGCATCCGCCAGAACCTGGACGTCTTCGACTTCCAGCTGCCCGACGAGGACATGGCCGCCATCGCCGCCACCGACCGCGGCCTGCGCACCGGCCCGCACCCGGACCAGTTCATCTGACGGACCCCGCACCCCCGGAAGCCCGCTGCGGGCCGGCCCTTCACCCGGCATCCCGCACTCTCCGTTCGAAAGGCACCACCATGCCCCTCAAGGAACTCCTCCCCGGCAAGCTCGGCTACGGCACCGCCCCGCTCGGCAACATGTTCCGCGCGATCCCCGAGATCGAGGCACTCGCCACCGTCGAGGCCGCCTGGCAGCAAGGCGTCCGCTACTACGACACCGCCCCCTTCTACGGCGCCGGCCTCGCCGAGGAGCGCCTCGGTGAGGTCCTCTCCGCCAAGCCCCGCGACGAATACGTGCTCTCCACCAAGGTCGGCCGCGTCATCCTCGACGAGTTGGAGGAAGGCGTCCGCGAACTCGGCGAGAAGGGAGGCCTGTTCGAGCACGGCAACCCCAACAAGATGCTGCACGTCTGGACCGCCGAGGCCACCGAGCGCTCCATCGAGGACAGCCTCGAGCGCCTGCGCACCGACCGCCTGGACATCGTCTGGGTCCACGACATCGCCCAGGACTTCCACGGCGACCAGTGGCTGGCCAAGTTCGAGGAAGCCCGCACCGGCGCCTTCCGCGTCCTGTCCCGCCTGCGCGACGAGGGCGTCATCGGGGCCTGGGGCCTGGGCGTCAACAAGACCGAGCCGATCGAGCTCACCCTGTCCCTCGACGAGCCCCGGCCGGACGGCTTCCTCCTCGCCGGCCGCTACACCCTCCTCGACCACGAGCACGCCCTCCAGCGCCTGCTGCCGATGGCGCAGCAGCAGGGCGTCGGCATGGTCGTCGGCGGCCCCTACAGCTCCGGCATCCTCGCCGGCGGCACCCACTTCGAGTACCAGCAGGCCCCTGCGTACATCATCGAGCGCGTCACCCGGCTCAAGGCCCTGGCCGCGAAGCACGGCGTGAGCATCAAGGCCGCCGCCCTGCAGTTCTCCCTCGCCCACCCGGTCACCGCCGCGGTCGTCGCCGGCGCCACCAAGCCCAGCCGCATCGCCGAGGACCAGGCGGCGCTCAACGAGGCCGTCCCCGCGGCGTTCTGGCAGGAGTTGCGCGCCGCCGACCTCGTCAGCCCGGCCGCCCCGCTGCCGTACGGCGCCTGAACCACCCCCAACCCGTCAGGAAATCCGATCATGGCCTCCGCCTCCGTCAGCCGCATCGTCCCCGCCTCCCCCGACAAGGTGTGGAACATCATCGGCGGCTTCGACTCCCTCCCCGACTGGCTCCCCTACATCCCCGAGAGCACCGCCCTCGAAGGCGGCCGCGTCCGCCGCCTGCGCAACCCCGAGGGCGGGATCATCATCGAGCGCCTCGTCGCCTTCAACGAGGCCGAGCGCCACTACAGCTACGCCATCCTGGAAGCGCCGTTCCCCGTCAACGGCTACCTCTCCACGATCCGCGTCCACGCCGTCCCCGGCCAGGAGAACGCCGCCGAGGTCCAGTGGTCAGGCCGATTCAACCCTGACGGCGCTACCGAGGACGAGGCCGTGGCCCTGTTCACCACCATCTACCGCGACGGCCTCGACGCCCTCCACACCACCCTCGCCGCCTGAGACCCTCCTTCCTCCCGGGCGACACCCCGTAGCGGGCCATCCGGACTCCAAGATCATCCTGAGGCGGGTTTCTGGCGTATCCGGGTCATGCCCCTACTGGAGGCGGGTGGTGAGCCGGCCGTCCTCGTCGGAGAGGTCGGCGAGGCTGCAGACGACGGTGTCGGAGCCCAGCAGGTAGCCGGAGTGGTACGGGTACTGGACGTACGTCGTCCAGTACGTGCCCGAGGGCTGGGCGGCGGCCTTGGCCCGCAGCGGCGGGCGGCACAGCTCCGCCGCCCGGTGGCGGACCTCGTCGTCCGTCCGGAGCAGGCCCGCCAACCGGAGCCGGGCGACGACCTCCGCAACGTGCGGGCGGTCACAGGCGCGCCGGATCGCGGTTCCGGGCGCCTCGCGGTCGACGTCGAAGCAGTCGCCGACGCGCAGCCGCTCGAACGCGACGGGCTCGCCCGCCGCGCGCCGCCCGTCCGCGCGCGGCCGCTCCGACCGCCCGGCGCGGGGACCGGGTGTGACCGGCGGCGTCGATGCCGTCGGGCTCGCAGAGTGGCGCGACGGGTGCGAGTCGGCCTTCCCCGCCGCGGACGGGGACGGGGACGGCAGCCGTGCCGGATCGCCGCCCGCCGCCGAGAGGTCGGGGGACGGCGTCCCCGGCCGCCGGAAGTCCGTGCTCTCGCCCGGCGTCGCCGGGGCGGGACGGCGAGCGTGGTCGTGCATGTCCTCGGCGCGCAGCGTGTCCCTGGCCGCCGCGACGGCGGCCACGACGAGCGCGGCCAGCACGAGGAGCACCAGCGGCCCGGGCATCAGGCGACGGTGCGGGCCGGAGGAGGAAGGTCGCTCAGCCATGAGGAAAGAGTGACCGGTGCCCCGGCGACCCGCGAGACCGGGTCGGCAGTTACGGCCCCGGCCGTACGCAATCGTGACATTCGAGGGCGCGAATCCACCCGAAACACCCTCAGCGGCGGGTGTCCTCCCGCCTGCACGCCTGTTCGCCAGCGGGCCTCACCCATAAGATCCGGCCATGACCGCACCCGCAGGACCGTGGTGAGCGCGCGCAGACCGCCGCCGGCCGCGGAGAACACCCAGCAGGGGATCCGGCGGCGCAACCTCTCCCTCGTGCTGCGCACCGTGGCCGACCACGGGCCGCTGTCCCGGGCCGCCGTGGCCGGACGGATCGGGCTCACGCGGGCCGCGGTCTCCTCGCTGGTCGACGAGTTGATCCGGGCGGGCCTGCTGACGGAATTGGGGCTCGAGCAGTCCGGCGCGGTCGGCCGCCCCGGCAGCGCGCTGTCGCCGAGCGACCGCGGCCCGTGCGGCATCGGCGCCGAGGTGGGAATGGACCGGCTCGCCGCGATCGCCGTGGACCTGCGGGGCGACGTACGCGCCCGGGTGACGACCGAGGTCGACAACCGGAGCCGTCCGGCGGAGGCCGTGCTGGCCGAACTCGCCGCGCTGATCGACCGGGTGAGCGGCGACGCGCGGGCCGAGGGACTGCGACCGGCGGGGGTCGCGGTCGCCGTGCCGGGTCTCATCGCCCGCGACACCCGTACCGTCGTCCGCGCGCCGAACCTCGGCTGGCGCGACGTGGACCTGGGCGCGCACCTGCCGTACGGGTCCGCGCTGACGGTCGACAACGAGGCCAACGCCGGCGCGCTCGCCGAGCTCTGGCTGTCGGGCGTCACGGGCGACTTCGTCCATGTCTCGGCGGAGACCGGGATCGGCGCGGCCGTCGTCGTCGAGGGCCGGCTGCTGCGCGGCACGCACGGCTTCGCGGGCGAGCTGGGACACGTACCGGTGTGGCCGGACGGCCCGAAGTGCGCCTGCGGCGGGCGGGGTTGCCTGGAGCAGTACGCGGGCGAGGAGGCGCTGTCGCGGGCCGCGGGTCTCACCGCGCAGGGCCGCCCGGCGGCGCTGCTGCGGACGCTCGCGGACGCTGGTGACCCGGCGGCCCGCAGGGCGTTGCGGGCCGCGGGCACCGCGCTCGGCATCGCCCTGGCCGGGGCGGTGAACCTGCTCGACCCGCGCGCGGTGGTTCTCGGCGGCACGCTGACCGGCCTCGCGCCCTGGCTCCTGCCGTCCCTGGAGCGCGAGTTGACCCGCCGGACGGCTCGGGACGGAAGGCCCGTGCTGACGGTCTCCCGGCTCGGCACGGAGGGCCCGCTGCTGGGCGCGGCCCACTCCGTGGTCCGTGCCGTGCTCGACGACCCGGCGGGGCACGGGGGCGGCGGCTGAGCCGACGCCCCGGTGCCCGTGCATCGCTACTGCAGGCCGAGCTGCCGCTCCGCCGCCTCGACGGTCTGGGCCAGCAGGACGGCGATCGTCACCGGGCCGACGCCGCCCGGGACCGGGGTGATCAAGGAGGCGCGCTCGGCGGCGGACGCGAAGTCGACGTCGCCGATGTTGCCCGGGTTGTAGCCGGCGTCGATCACGACGGCGCCCGGCTTGATGTCCTCGCCCTTGATGAAGGCCGGCTTGCCGACCGCGGCGACGAGGATATCGGCCTCGCGCACGATCGAAGAGAGCTCGGTGGTGCGGGAGTGGCAGTAGGTGACGGTGGCGTCGCGGCCGAGGAGGAGCAGACCGGCCGGCTTGCCGAGGATCGCGCTGCGGCCCACGACGACGGCGCGCTTGCCGCTGAGCCCGACCTCGTACGCGTCGAGCAGTCGCATGATGCCGCCCGGGGTGCAGGAGACGAAGCCCGGCAGCCCGAAGCCCATCGCCGCGAAGGACGCCATGGTGACGCCGTCGACGTCCTTCTCCGGGACGATGGCCTCGAAGGCGGCGCGCTCGTCGATGTGCGGGCCGACGGGGTGCTGGAGCAGGATGCCGTGGACCTCGGGGTCGGCGGACAGCGCGGTGATCGCGGCGACGAGCTCCTCGGTGGTGGTGGCCGCGGGCAGCTCGACGTGCCGGGAGCGGATTCCGGCCTTCGCGCAGCGGTTCCGCTTCATCTTCACGTACGTGACAGAGGCCGGGTCCTCGCCGACGAGCACGGTGGCGAGGCACGGCGTCACACCGGTGCGGCGGGTGATCTCGGCGGCGCGGGCGGCGGTTTCCTCGGCCGTGCGACGGGCGAGCGCGGTGCCGTCCATGAGGGACACGGTGCTGGTGGACATGGGCCACTCCTGGGATGCGACTTCGATGGGAATCGCCCAGGCGCGCGGCAGTCGGACCTCGGTCCGTCGGGCCGCTCCCCGGTGGTGATCCACCCAAGCGCCAGTCACGGCCCGAGGCCCACTCTACGTGACCGGCACCGTGGCGGACCGGCCAGGGCCGGGCCGGGGCCGTGCCGGGACGCTTGTCGGCGGGCGGCTCCGGCACCACGATGGCGGCCACGGGGACGACGGGCTTGACGACCTCGGCGGGAGGCCGATGTGAGCGACACCTGGGCGGCGGGGCGGGAGCCGGACGTACGGGCGGTGCGCCGGGCGCACGAGGTGTTCACCTCGGGCGGCGAGCTGCGCCGCCCGCCGGTGCGCGAGCTGGTCGCCGCGTCGTGGCGGCGCTCGGCGCGGGCCCGGGTCAGCCCGGACGGGGCGGCGTGCGTGGAACTGGGCGACGGCGACCTCGCCGCGTACCGGGAGGGGCATCCGCTGGCGGCCGCGATGCCGGTGATCCGCGAGCTGATGGGCGCGTACGCGACGGACGGGGAGCACCTTCTCGCGGTCTGCGACGCGGCGGGCCGGATGCTGTGGGTGGAGGGCCACCCCACCACGCTGCGCAGGGCGGACGGCATGAACTTCGTGGCGGGCGCCCGCTGGTCGGAGTCGGCGGCCGGGACGAACGCGCCCGGCACCGCGATCGCCGTGGACCGTCCGGTGCAGGTCTTCGCCGCCGAACACTTCCGGCGGCGGGTGCAGGCGTGGACGTGCGCGGCCGCCCCGGTCCACGATCCGCACACCGGCCGGCTGCTCGGCGCGGTCGACATCACCGGCGGCGACGGGCTCGCCCATCCGCACAGCCTGGCGTTCGTGCAGGCGGTGGCGCGGGCGGCGGAGTCGCAGCTGGCGCTGCGTGCTCCGGCGGTCCGCGCCGACCGGCTGCGGCTGACCGCGCTCGGCCGGGACGAGGCGCTGCTGCGGACGGGTGGCCGGACGTTGCGGCTGAGCCGCCGGCACAGCGAGATCCTGGTCGTGCTGGCCCACCGCCCGGAGGGCGTGACCGGCGACGAACTGCTGGCGCAGCTGTACGAGGACGAGTCGGTCACCCCGGTGACGCTGCGCGCGGAACTGTCCCGGCTGCGCGGGCTGCTCGGCCCCGAGGCGCTCCGCTCGCGCCCGTACCGCCTCTCGACGGAGGTGGACGCGGACTTCGCCGCGGTCGACCGCCGGCTGGCCTCCGGCGCGGTCGCGGCCGCACTCGGCGGCTACCCGGGGCCGCTGCTGCCGGGTTCGCGCGCGCCCGGCGTCGTACGGCTGCGGGAGCGGCTCGCTGACCGGCTGCGGGCGGCGCTGGCGGACCGGGCGGATCCGGGGCTGCTCGCGGACTGGGCGTACAGCGCGTGGGGCGAGGACGACGTGGAGATGTGGCGGGCGCTGGCGGCGGCGGTCCCGGCCGCGCAGCGGCCTCCGGTGCTGGCCCGGCTGCACGCCCTGGACGCGGAACTGTCCGCGGGCGCAACGGGGTTGCAACGTCCGGGTCCGCACACTCGGCGGTGAGCGCCGGCCAGGGACGGCCGGCGCGGCCCGAAGGAGGCCCCGCAGATGACCCGTTTCGCCGCACCCGGCACCGACGGCGCGCTCATGTCGTACCGGTCGCGCTACGACCACTGGATCGGCGGCGAGTACGTCGCCCCGGCCAGGGGCCAGTACTTCGAGAACCCGAGCCCGGTCGACGGCCGGCCGTTCACCGAGATCGCCCGCGGCACCGCGGAGGACGTCGAGCGCGCCCTCGACGCCGCGCACGCGGCGGCGCCGGGGTGGGGCCGCACAGCTCCGACGGAGCGCGCGAACGTCCTGCTGAAGATCGCGGACCGGATGGAGGCCCACCTGCCGGAGCTGGCTGTCGCGGAGAGCTGGGAGAACGGCAAGCCGGTGCGCGAGACGCTGGCGGCCGACATCCCGCTGGCCATCGACCACTTCCGCTACTTCGCGGGCGCGCTGCGCGGCCAGGAGGGCTCGCTCAGTGAGGTCGACGACGACACGGTGGCGTACCACTTCCACGAGCCGCTGGGCGTGGTCGCCCAGATCATCCCGTGGAACTTCCCGATCCTGATGGCGGTCTGGAAGCTGGCCCCGGCGCTGGCGGCCGGGAACGCGGTGGTCCTGAAGCCGGCCGAGCAGACCCCGGCCTCGGTGCACTACTTGATGAGCCTGATCGCGGACCTGCTGCCGCCGGGCGTGGTCAACATCGTCAACGGCTTCGGCGCGGAGGCGGGCAAGCCTCTGGCGTCGTCGCCGCGGGTCGCGAAGATCGCCTTCACGGGCGAGACCACGACGGGCCGGCTGATCATGCAGTACGCCTCCGAGAACATCAAACCGGTCACCCTGGAACTCGGCGGCAAGTCGCCGAACATCTTCTTCGACGACGTGTGGGCGGCGGACGACGACTTCCGCGACAAGGCGCTCGAGGGCTTCACGATGTTCGCCCTCAACCAGGGCGAGGTCTGCACCTGCCCGTCCAGGGCCCTGATCCAGCGCGGCCACTACAGCGAGTTCCTGGAGGCGGCGGTCGCCCGCACGGAGAAGATCCTGCCGGGCCACCCGCTGGACACCGACACGATGATCGGCGCCCAGGCGTCCAACGACCAGCTCCAGAAGATCCTCTCCTACCTGGACATCGGCCAGCAGGAGGGCGCGAAGATCCTGACGGGCGGTCAGCGCATCGAGCACGACGGCGAACTGGCCGGCGGCTACTACGTCCAGCCCACGATCTTCGAGGGCGACAACCGCATGCGGATCTTCCAGGAGGAGATCTTCGGCCCGGTCGTCGCGGTCACGTCCTTCACCGACTTCGACGACGCGATCACCACGGCCAACGACACCCTGTACGGCCTCGGCGCGGGCGTCTGGACCCGCGACATCAACACCGCCTACCGCGCAGGCCGCGCCATCCAGGCCGGCCGCGTGTGGACCAACTGCTACCACGCCTACCCGGCCCACGCCGCCTTCGGCGGCTACAAGCAGTCGGGCATCGGCCGCGAGACCCACAAGATGATGCTGGACCACTACCAGCAGACGAAGAATCTGCTGGTGTCGTACTCACCGAAGAAGCTCGGCTTCTTCTAGCGACACGAAGGAAGGCACCTGAACTGGGCTTTCGCACACCAGCAGCCCCTCGCGTGCCCCGCCCGTGAAAGGGCCGCGTTCACGTCGAAACTCCCCGGCCGGGCAGCGGAGCCGGAACGGGCGCCGGCGAGTTCGGCGTCGACCGGGATGCCGTGCGCCGGTGATCGTGAGGCAACGGCAGGGTGACGGGGGCGGGGCCTTGCCCGTGGCGGCGGCAGGACCCTGATGTCGGGTCTTCGGGGACGGTCCCTCGGAGACCCGACGCTTCCCGTTGAGCGCGAACCGGGGCAGGGAATGCCTCGGCCCTTCGCCACCGCATGGTCCCGAGTGGCGCACCTCAGGCCGGACCGGACTAGCTAGCCAGATGCGTCGTACGCGGACCCTGTCACGGGGCTGATGAACGGGAGCCCGGCGGCGAACGCCGCGGTGCGCAGGGTGGTGTCGGTGTTGACGATGCTCGCGGCGGGGCTGTCGGTCGGGTCCAGCAGCCGATGACGGTGATCGGGCAGTTCGGCAAGCGGGTCTTGAGCTGGGTGTACAGCGCGTCGGCCGCCCCGGCGATCGTGGGCCGGCTGCCGCGGTTGTCGTTGTGGCCGCCCCAGACGATAAGCCGGGCGGGGTTCCATGCGATGACGTCGGCGGCCGCGCGGGCGCCGAACGTGACGTCCGAGCCGGGGGTGATGTAGGCCTCTGGGTTCGACCGCGGTCCTGGGAGAACCAGTCAGGCCACCGGGCGGATCAGGCCGCCGGCCTTCTGCCGAAGTGCAGCTTCCAGCCGATCGCGGGTCTCGGTCTGGGCGGCGATCCGCTCGTTGAGGACTGCCAGTCGTTCCAATGCAACACGCAGACCCGTGTCCGAGGGCGATGCGGCAGCCACATCACCATCCAGGCACGGCAGGAACACACGCACGTCGTCCAAGGTGAGCCCGGCGGCCAGCAGGTAGCGGATGTTGCGGACCCGCAGCACTGACTGCTCGTCGTAGATGCGGTAGCCATTGGCGGCCCGCTCGGAGGAGATCAGGCCCGCCTGCTCGTAGTGCCGCAGCGCACGGGCGGTCGTCCCGGTCGCTTTGGCCAGCTCGCCGATCTGCATCCGTCCCACCTCCCGGGCCACTTTTATCACGCCACGACGGCTCCGCCGTCGACCGGGAGTACGACTCCGGTGACGAACGACGCCTCCGGTGCAGCAAGCTGGGTGACCGCCCAGGCCACCTCCTCGGGTCGGCCGATCCGGCCCAGCGGGGTGTGTGCCAACTGCCATTCCCGTACTGCGGCCGTTCGCTCCGGCGTCAGGCCCTGATGTTCGCCGATGGGGGTGTCGATCGCGCCGGGGGCGACAGCCACGACCCGGATCCCACGGGGTGCCAGCTCGACCGCCCAGCTGCGGGTCAGCAATTCCAGGGCGGTCTTGGTCGCGGCATAGACCGAGCTGCCCGGCCAGGCCCGCTGCCCCACCGACGTGCTGACATTGAGAATCACCCCGCCCGACGCCTCCAGGAGCGGCAGCGCTGCCTGGGCCAGCAGGATGGGGGCGATGAGGTTGGTGGCAAGCTGCGCCGCGATCATCTCCGGCGTCAGCGTGCCGAGGGTGCCGCTGCGCACGATGCCGGCGTTGTTGACCAGCACGTCCAGCCGGCCATGTGTCTCCCGTACAGCGTGGATGATTCGCTCGGGCTCGCCCCCGGCGGTGATGTCGGCGGCCAGCGGCTTGATCCGGCCGTGCCCGGCAGCGGTCTCCTTGAGCGGTTCCGTGCGCCGTCCGATCGCGACTACGTGGGCGCCCTCGGCGGCGAAGGCGCGGGCGGTGGCCCGGCCGATCCCGGTGCCCGCCCCGGTGATGGCGACGACCCTGCTGCTCTGTGGTGCGGTGCTGTTCATGCCGGTCATCGTTCAACCCTGCCGCCAGCGGCAAGGTCAAGCAGCTGTCCTCGTGCGACCAGCGGTCAACGGTCCACCGGGGACCGGCCACCAGACCCGTGTGCTGCCCTCTCTCGTCGGCGTGATCCGGGGTGTCGAAGACATCCGCTGCCGGGTCAGCGGTCTGATCAGTAGTCATGGCGGACTGACGACCGGCGCCGCCGGGCGTACTGACACTCAGTCGATCGGCGAGACCAACCACCCCATCGACCATGAACCGGGATTTCCTGTACGCGTCCCCGACGGACGTTCAGGGGATGCACGGCACAACCGTGTTCCGTACCTTCGATGTCGGCGCCCGGACAGGACGGTGCGCCACGTCGGGCCCGTCTCGCGTCCCTCGCACGTACGCGAGGCCGGTCGTGACTCTCCAACCGGCCCTCGGTGGTGGTCGCGCGGCGGAGGTCCTTGCGGTGGAGCTGCTCGTCGTCAGGCCCGGCGCCGGAGAGGTCCCCCAGCCCTCGAGGCTGGTCTGCTCGCCCTCCTGCGAAGGGCTGGAGGCTGACGTCGGCGGGCACGAGGATCCGTCCGTATCTCCGGCACCGCCGTCTTGGCCGGAGGATCCCCGAAGGGTGGCACTCGAAGCAGACATGCCAAACTGTCGGCCCTATGAATAAGATCAAACAACGTTGGCGCGTGCGCCGAGCGGCACAGGCCGTGACGGCAACTGTCGCTCTGGTGGTGGGCTTTTGCGCCGGCACAGGAGCGGTTCACGCCGAGGACGATCCGGTTCTGGCGCCCTCGTCCTCCTTCAAGCTGACCGCTGCCAAGGATCTCCGTGGGGACGTCGCCGCCGGACTCGCAGCGAACAACAACCTCGACCCGATCAATTTGTCGAGCCTGCCGCTGACAGGGACAGGGAAGGCTGGACTGTGCTATCCGGAGCCATTCCATCCGGGTGTGCATGCTGACGGTTACTGCTGGAACAACTCCGACGACAGCGGTTTGGCGACCCCGGGCGCCCCTGACCGGTGGACGCCGCAGGGTATCTCGATCCCTCACAGTGCCTCCGTCGACAATGACGGATATTGGCCTGCCACGGGTAGTGCCCGTCGGCGCTGGGAGGTGGTCTCTTGGCACAACAACAAGGACTACGCCAAGGAGCCCTGGGAGACGATCAAGTTCAGGTTCGTTGACCGTTCCCAGGCCACCCCGCGCTGGGTCGACGTTCTGCCCGTCACGGTGGACCGGTACGGCAATGTGAGCACCGTGACAGGCCACGGCGACAGTGTGGTCTGGTACGGCGACAACCTGATCATGGGAACCGGATACCGGCTCGAGGTCTACAGCCTTTCGAACCTTCAGAGGAACGACTATCCGGCGACTACACGCGACTATCAATACGTACTTCCCCTCACCCTCCAGTACTGGACGACGGCGACAGAGAGATCCTGTACACCCCTTCAAGGGCTTGAGCCTTGCCTGACCTCGCTGAGCTTCGACCGCGAAAACAGTTCCCTCGTGTCATCCGAATGGCAGCCCCGGACAGTCAACGGGGTTGTTCAAAGCCCTAAGGGGCGGATCGTGCGGTGGCCGTTCAATCAGACCACGTGGTTGCCGAAGTCTGCCAACGGATCCGAAGTCGGCGACTCCTACGCCTCAGCAGCCTGGTACTCGAATGTCCTGGGCATGCAGGGCGCCGTGTACACGGGCGGGCATTTCTACATCAGCGGCGAATGCCCCAATGGGTGGAACCTCGATAACAGCAACGGATACAGGAAGGGAGCAGCCTCCTGTATTTTCAAGGCTGCCCCGGGCACCTCTGTGTACCTCAATGCGACGGTCCTGACCATGGCACCTGACATGTCGCAGAACCTGGACTGGGACGCAAACAGAGTGCGCCTGCGGGGCATCAGCGAGGTGATCCAGGACGAGCAGGACTACCCGCAGCGGCTCGTGTTCGAACTCAATCACGTTGCCGACTATATCCCTACATTCCGCCTCAAGAATGTTCACAGCGGAAAGTGCCTGGTCCCTTACCTGAACGGCTTGAAAGACAATCTCACCGTCATGCAGGTCGACTGCAGCGGGAAGATTGCGCAAGGCTGGTACGAAGACGGGAATTCTTTCCGCAACTTCCAGAGCAAGCGATGCCTGTCCGTAAAGGATGGGAGCAGTGCAGATAATGCCGTGCTGGTGCAATTCGAATGCCGTAACTACCCGACTCAGAATTGGGGCTGGTACAGCAGTAACGTCCCAGGCGGGTTCTTGCTGAAGAACCTGGGTAGCGGCAAGTGCGCGACTCCCTATAACTCCAGCGCCTTGGACACCCACGCCGTGCAGTGGCCGTGTTACGTCGACGGCCGCAGTCACGCATGGTATCCCACCTACTAGTTGAGGTGTCATCACGCAACAATGCCCGCCACCGGAGTTCAGTGGCGGGCATTGCTGTCGTCGACCAGACCATCAACCGGATCAAACACCAACCGACCGTCGCCACCCGCTACGACAAACGCGCCTACATGGCCTCGCGGCCCTCACCGACGCGACGGTCCGCCGGGGCGCGCACGTGGGAGAGGGACCGCGTCCGGCGGGGGCGGAGCCATCACCCAGCGGATCCCCACGGTCGCCACCCGCCCTCCCACGCGCGCGGCCGCCCTCGCCGGCCCGGGGAGCGTGGGAAGACCCAGCTGACCACGCGCCCACGACGGCAGCAGTTCCACCGCACCCGCCGCGAGCAGCGCGTAGGGTGCCCGGGCCTGCCAGGGGATCGGGGGGCTCAACAGCAAGTACCGGGCGGTCTCCCGGGCTTCGCGGGTCCCGTCGAGCTCGCCTCGGTACGCTTCCATCCGCCGCGCCAGCTCGGCCAGGCTCCGGGGCGGGCGCTCCACGCCCAACTCCTCAGCGATCCGGGCTGTGTCCGCCACATAGCCGTCGTAGCCCGCGAGGTCGAGCGGGTACTTCCCGTAGCGCCGGTGAGCCCGCAGAAAACTGTCGACCTCGGCTACGTGCACCCAGCCCAGCAGATGCGGATCGGAGGCGTGGTACTCCCGCCCGTCGGGCGTGGTGCCCCGCACCCGCTCGTGGACCACACGGACGCGCTCCACCGCACGCCGTGCGTCATCGGCCGTACCGAACGTCGTGACCGCCAGAAACGTACTGGTCCGCTGCAGCCTGCCCCACGGGTCGCCCCGGAACCCCGAATGCGCCGCCACGGCCGCCATGGCCAGCGGGTGCAGCGACTGCAGCAGCAGCGCCGCCAGCCCCCCGGTGAACATCGCGGCGTCGCCGTGGACCGTGCGGATCGGACGGTCGGGGCCGAACCACCGCGGTCCGGGCGTCTCGTGGATACGGGCGCGCGTCTTCTCGCCCGAAGGACCGGCGACGCGCCGGAAGAGCTCGCTGCCGAGCCGTTCCCTCAGGTCGTCCACGGTGGGAGGCGGCCATCCCATGCGGCCAGTATGCGCCCACGCCAGTGGGACGCGCCGGGCACGACCAACACCGCTACAGGAAGTCAGCGACCGTGAACAATCCGCACTACGCGAAGCGATCACTCAGCGTGCCGAAATTCCATGTCGGCTCCGACACCCGTGCACGTAGCCTCGACGGCGTGCTCCAACTCGCCCTTGCCGCATCCGCGTTCACCGTGGCCACCGCCGTGTACGG
Organism: Streptomyces sp. HUAS YS2; assembly: GCF_033343995.1. NCBI lineage: Bacteria > Bacillati > Actinomycetota > Actinomycetes > Kitasatosporales > Streptomycetaceae > Streptomyces > Streptomyces solicathayae. The sequence goes on from NZ_CP137573.1 coordinate 479,858, forward strand.
GGCCATCGGCCTCCACTGGCGACGCCGTGCCCGGATCCGGCGCGAGATCCTCGGACTGGTCGGCGCCCTCGACCTCGAGCCGTACCACGCCGCCGCGATGGAGTCGCGGGCGACCGAGGCGGCCGCCGCCGAGCTGTTGCTCGGCGGGTACCTCGACATCGACGGGGAAGGGGCGGCGCTCCTGGCCGAGGCGGGCCGCGACCCCGGGCCGGACGCCCGCCCATCCGCTGCCCGCCGCCCTGCTCGAGGCCGTGCGTCGGCCGGATCTGCACCCCCGATGAGGATCTGTGGAACCTGCTACGCGAACGCGGCTGGACGATCAGCGCGGCCGGCGGCGCGGGGACGGTGCACTCGGGACAAGTGAGCACCGCCAACATAGCGGGCGGCAGCTGCGGCTCAGGTAGCGGCTCTCACCGCCTCGGCAGAAGGTGGGCGTGCGCGACTACGAAAGGCAGACCGCGATGACCGAGAGCCGACCCGCGACGACGACCGACTCCGGCGCCCCGGTGGAGAGCGACGAGCACTCGCTCACCGTGGGTCCCGGCGGCCCGATCCTTCTCCAGGACGCCTACCTGATCGAGCAAATGGCTCAGTTCAATCGGGAACGGATCCCGGAACGCCAGCCGCACGCCAAGGGCAGCGGCGCCTTCGGCCGCTTCGAGGTCACCCACGACGTCAGCCGCTACACGAAGGCCGCACTGTTCCAGCCTGGAACCCGCACCGATCTCGTCGTCCGCTTCTCGACGGTGGCCGGCGAGCGCGGCAGCCCGGACACCTGGCGCGACCCCCGCGGCTTCGCGGTGAAGTTCTACACCTCCGAAGGCAACTACGACATGGTCGGCAACAACACGCCGGTCTTCTTCGTCAAGGACCCGATGAAGTTTCAGCACTTCATCCGCTCCCAGAAGCGCCGCGCCGACAGCAACCTGCGCGACCACGACATGCAGTGGGACTTCTGGACCCTCTCCCCCGAGTCCGCGCACCAGGTGACCTGGCTGATGGGCGACCGCGGCATCCCCCGGTCCTGGCGCCACATGAACGGCTACACCTCCCACACGTACATGTGGATCAACGCGTCCGGCGAGCGGTCCTGGGTGAAGTACCACTTCAAGACCGACCAGGGCATCGAGTTCCTCACCCAGGCCGAGGCCGACCGGCTGGCGGGCGTGGACCCGGATTACCACATGCGGGACCTCTTCGAGCACATCCGGGACGGGGACTTCCCCTCGTGGACGCTGCAGGTGCAGGTGATGCCGTACGAGGACGCCGCGGCGTACCGGTTCAACCCGTTCGACCTCACCAAGGTCTGGCCGCACGGCGACTACCCGCTCATCCCGGTGGGCCGCATGACGCTGGACCGCAACCCCACCGACAACCACGCCGAGATCGAGCAGGCCGCCTTCCAGCCGAACAACTTCGTCCCCGGCATCGGGCCGAGCCCGGACCGGATGCTGCTGGCCCGGCTCTTCTCGTACGCGGACGCCCACCGGGCCCGTATCGGCGCCAACTACCAGCAGCTTCCGGTGAACGCGCCCGTCGTCGACGTCCACACGTACTCCAAGGACGGGGCGATGGCGTACCGGAAGACCTCCGACCCGGTCTACGCGCCGAACTCCAAGGGCGGACCCGCCGCGGACACCGAGCGGTACGGGAGCCCCCCGAGATGGACCGCTGACGGCGAGATCACCCGGACGGCCTACGTCTCCCATCCGGAGGACGACGACTGGGGGCAGCCCGGCACCCTCGTACGTGAGGTCCTGGACGACGCGGCCCGCGACCGCCTCGTGGACAACGTCGTCGGCCACCTCCTCGACGGCGTGAGCGAGCCGGTCCTGCAGCGTGCCCTCACGTACTGGACGAACATCGACGCCGCCCTCGGCAAGCGCATCACCGAGGGCGTCCGTGCCCAGCAGGGCTCGTAGGACCGTCCAGGAGGTATCCGCCGGCCCGGGCGACGGTGTTCGGGCCGGCGGCGCGTGGCGGCCCGGCGGCTCCTTGGCTCACGTCGGTGGCTGGAACTGCAATGCCTCGGGCACCTGAAGACTGCTCAGAATCGCTTGCCTGGTGAGCCGGAGAAGTGGACCAGGGTCGGCCTGCTGTGCGGCCAGGCTGACGCCTGAGCAGAAGATGCGTGTGGCCCCGGACGGCCAGCTCGCCGATCTCGCGGGCGATGGCGTCCAGGACGGTCTGAGGGTCGAAGCGGGGGATCATGACGAGCGAGGCGCCGCTGCGGACAGCCGTGCTCATGGTGCAGATCTGCCCTGCCCGCGCGGACACCGGCCGAGTTACCTGCGTCAGCTCGGCCTCTACGGCTTCACCGGAACGGCGCTCAACCTGTTCCGGCGCCTCCCGCAGGGCCCGCTGGAGCGTACCGAGGGTGTGGAGATGCTGCGCTTCGTCGCACACGGCCACGGCGTTCGGATGCTCGGGGTTCCTGAACGAATCGATAGCGGTCGATGCGCCGGAGGACCTGGCGAGAGCCGGCATGCTCCTTCGTTCCAAAGCCTCTCCGATGACCACGCAGGCCCCCGAAGTTCCGTGAAGCCGACCGGGGGAACGACGTTACCCCGCCGCCGCACCGGGTCCCGAAAACCCATGCGCCGCAGGCGTATCGAGGCTCGGCGTGTCAGCCACCGGCCGGTCGATGGGCGTCCGGGCCGAACAAGGGTCCGTGGGCTCTACATGCGACGCCGGGCCCGCCATCTCGGGGTTTCGGCATCGGCTCAAACACGTGTGTTCGATATCGGGGTCCACGTCGTTGACCTCGGTGTCATCACGCATGGCACGCAGTTCAGTGAGGGAGGACGCAGTTGAGCACAGCGGGCACACGCGAGTCCAAGCAGAACGGCACGGTTCCTCCTCCGCCGCCGGCGGAGATCCAGTACACGGGCGAATACTCCGTCAACCCCCTCGGTGAAGCGTCCTTGCGCAGGCTCTGCGCACAGGTCCCGAAGGTGCTGCAGCGCATCATCGTCATGTCGTGGCGTATCGACCGACGGGCGGTGCTGTTCCTTTTGGCCTGTCCCGTGGTCACCGGTGCCGCGGCGGCGGTGCTCCTGGCGGCGACGGCCCGCGCGATGCGCCCGCTTTTCGGTACGGGAGCCGTCGCCGACCGGCTGCACGAGGCCCTGCCGGCGCTGGTCGTTGTCGGTGTCGCTGCCGCGGTGACCCGCGTGGCGACCATCGTGGCCACGTACGCGGAGCGCCGCATCACCCCCCGGCTCACCACCGAGACGGACACCGCTCTGGTGGCAGCGGTCTGCAGGGTCGAGGCATCGGCGTACGCGGTCGATGGCTTCTCCGACCGGCAGGAGGCCGCGGAGATGGGCGTGATCCGGACCCATGTGATGGTCGCCGACGCCCAGCGGTTCCTCTCGGCACTGGTCAGGATGGTCACGGCCGCGGGAGCACTCAGCGTGCTCAACCCGCTGATGCTGCCACTGCTCCTGCTCGCCGTGCTCCCGGCGGGCGTCGGCGCGGTGCTCACCGCGCGCGTCGACTACGAGATCCACTACGCGAACATCGCCGACCGCAACGTCCGCGGCATGATGCGCTGGTGGTCCACGTCGTCGAAGTACGGTGACGAGGTCCGCGCGAACTCGATGACGGACTACCTGCTGTTCTGGTACCGCTCCCTGTCCGACCGGTGCGACCGGCGGAACCTCGCCGCAGCTCCGCGCACGCTACGGATCCAACTCCTCTCCTCCTTCGTCGCCGGCATCTTCCTCGTCGCGACCTGGGGAGGACTCGCCTGGCTCGCCACCACCGGCCGTATCGCGCTCGCGCTCGCCGCGACGGCCGTCGTCGCTGTGCAGACCACCCTCGCCGCCCTCTCCCAGGTGATCGTCAACGGCGCGGCCCTGTTCCACACCAGCCTCTACCTGTCCGACATGCAGGCGTTCCTGGACGACGCGGAGGCGCGAGCGCCCAAGCGCGGGCCGCTGGCGATCGCCGCACCCGTGGAGGTGATCCGGCTCGAGGAGGCCGTCTACCAGTACCCGGGAAAGGACGCACCGGCCGTCGACAGCGTCTCCCTCACCCTGCGCCGCGGTGAGATTCTGGCGATCGTCGGCGTCAACGGCTCCGGCAAGTCGACCCTCACCCGCCTCATCACCGGGATCTATCTCGCCGACAAGGGCCGCGTCACCTGGAACGGCAGCGACCTCGCCGAGACCGACCCGGCCACCGTCTGGCAGCAGACCGGACTGGTCCCCCAGATCTTCGCCCAATGGCCCCTGCGCGTCCGCGAGAACGTGACCCTCGGGCAGCCTCGCACCCAGGACGACGGCCCGGTGTGGGACGCCGTCGACGCCGTCGGCATGCGCGAGGCCGTCGAGGACCTCCCCGCCGGACTCGACTCCCTCCTCGCCCGCGAGATCTTCGGCGGCGCGGAACTGTCCGGCGGACAGTGGCAGCGCCTCGCCTGCTCACGAGTCCTCTACCGCCGCCCGTCCCTGCTGATCCTGGACGAGCCCACCTCCCAGATGGACCCGCGCGGCGAGCACCAGGTCTTCGAACAGATCAAAACCATCGCCGCCGACCGCATCACCATCGTGGTCACCCACCGCCTGGAGAACACCAAGATCGCCGACCACATCATCGTGATGGAGCACGGCCAGATCACCGAACAGGGCTGCTACGACGACCTCGTTCACGCCGGCGGAACCTTCGCCGAGCTGCTGGAACTCTCCCAGGACCGCTGACCGCCCCACTACTGCTGGAGCAACCGATGCCGAACTTCGCGACACAGAATCTGGACACCTGGACCACGTACGGCGCCCACCAACTCGCCAGGAACATCGCCCTGCCCGAACTCGACGGGTGGGCCTGGGACATCCCGGGTGCCGGCCCCGGCGTCGAGGTCCTCGGCGACGTGAAGGGGCTGCGCGTGCTCGACCTCGGCAGCGGACTCGGCCGGCACGCCGCCCGCATAGCCGCCCTGGGCGCGACCGTCACCGCCGTGGACTCCTCCCCCACCCAGCACCAGCGTGCCGCCACCCGCTACCCCGACACACCCGGCCTCCACCTCGTCTGCGCCGACGCCGTCGCCCACCTGCGCGACACCCAACCGTACGACCTCATCTACTCGGTCAGCGGCGTGCCCTTCACGGACCCGCGCCGGCTCCTGCCCGCACTGGCCAACGGACTCCGGCCCGGCGGGCGCTTCGTTTTCAGCGCGCTGCACACCAACTCCCACGGGGCCGGTCCCTCGGCCTCCGTGGTCGCACGGCAGGAGGTTCTGCGGCTCCCCAGAACCACCGAGGACCACTCCGTGCACATGTGGGTCCTCGCGCCGCAGCTGTGGGAGGACCTCCTCGTCGAGCACGGCCTCATCCTGGACTCGGTCACGGCGATCGACGCCCCGCAGCCGGACACCCCTGTCTCGTACCGGCTGTACATGGCCCGCCGACCGGAGCGGGTCCCGAGCCGTCCCCGTACGACAGCACCTCCGCCGCCGAACACGGCCCTCGGGGTCGGCGTGATCGTTCACGGCCCGGACGGTGTTCTCCTGGGCCGCCACCGACGCGGCACCTACGAGCTGGCCGGCGGATCCGTGGAGCCCGGCGAGACGTTCGCCGAGGCCGCGGTGCGAGAACTCGCCGAGGAAGCCGGCCTCCAGGCGGACCCAGGCGACGTGCAGGTGCTCGGCACGCTCCTCGACCGCGTGGGCGACGTGGTCCGGCTGACGGTTCCCGTCCTGGTCACCACCTGGAGCGGCGTCCCGCACGAGCGGGAGGAGGCCATCGGAGCCTGGCGGTTCTGGCCCCTGGACGCGCTTCCGCAGCCGCTGTTCGTGCCCAGCAGCCAGTGCTTGACGGCCTGGAATCCGGCTCTTCCGCTCGATCACCCCACCGCCTTGTTCCAGCCCTACCGCAGCGCCGGGCGTGCTTCCTCCACCGGCTAAGGATGCGCCGACTGCTGCGGAAAACCGGCAGCGAGTCGATCACGTGCTACCTGATCGGCATCAGCGTCGACCGAGACCCGGGCGCGGCAGTGGAGTGACGCTCCAAGGTCTGGTCGGACATCGCCAACGGCTCTCCACGTGTCAGACCTGATCGGCCCGCTCGTGAAGCGTCGCGAACCCCGGCACCCGGCGAACACGCCGGGGTGGCGGAACTCTGGTCGCCGTCGGCACGCGGCCCGGCCGAGGGAGCGGTCAGCGGACGGGGGTGGCGAGCTCGTGCACGATGTCGAGGTAGGCCGAGGCGACTGGGCTCAGGCCGGTGCGCGGCCACAGGAAGCCGTAGTCGATCGGTGGGGCGTCGCGCAGCGGGACGAAGGACAGGCCCGGGCGGGAGTGGAAGTCCTTGGCGCGCAGCGCCACCGTGCTGACGCCGACCCCCATGCTGACGTGGACCAGCACCTCGGGCCAGAACTGGGTCGCCGGCCCCTGCGTGATCGGCCGGCCCGACGGGGTTCTTCGCGGGAAGTAGTGGTCCATCCAGTACTCGGGGACGTGTTCCGAGGCGATCGTGACCAGCGTTGCGTCGCCGAGGTCTTCCAGCGAGACGGCCTCCATGCCGGCGAAGGGGTGGTCCACGGGCACCAGCAGCCCGCGCGGCTCGGCGAACATCAGCGGCCCCTGGACGATGTCGGGCTCGTCGATGGGGAACTCGGTGAGCTGCAGGTCCACCTCGTTGGCCCGCATGCGGCCGAGCGGGTCGACGAGCTGGATCTCCTCGATCTCCACCACGCTGTCCGGATGGCGCGCGCGGAACAGGTCGGCGGCCTTGACGACCAGGTTGCCGCACCACGGCGCGGTAAAGCCGACACGTACCACGCCCTTGATGCGCACACCGCGCGTCGTCGCGATCGCCTGCGCCAGCCCGGCGGCGATCTGGTCGTACGCGGGGCGCAGGTCGTCGCGCAGCTGCTTGCCCAGCGCGGTCAGCGTCACCTTGCGGCTGTTGCGTTCGAACAGCGGTCCGCCGACGCGGCGTTCGAGCCTGCGGATGATCTGGCTGATCCGCCCGGTCGTGACGTGCAGGCGCTTGGCGGTGCGCCCGAAGTGCAGCTCCTCGGCGAGTGTGAGAAACGCTTCGAGCTCCAGCTTTTCCAGCATGCCCACCCTTTGATCGTTTAGCCGCGCTCAACCGAGCGTGGTGCGGTTGTGTCTTGTTGCACCGCTTGCGGATCTTGCACGCTGAAGAGGTCGCGTCCGACGGCCACCCGGGACCTCGGAGCGGATTCCCCCATGCTGCGAAACGGAGACTTCCGCATGAGCAAGGTTGTTGTGGTCACGTACATCACAATGGACGGCGTAGTCGAGGACCCCGCCTGGACCGGCCCGTTCTGGAACGACGAGCACGCCAAGTATCAGAACGGCCAACTGCGCGCGAGCCGCGCCTTGCTGTTGGGGCGAGCGACCTACGAGAGCTTCGCCGAGGCGTGGGCTCCGCGTGACGAGTCGGACGAGTTCACCGCGCGGATGAACAGCATCCCCAAGTACGTCGCCACCACCACGCTGCAGACGGCGACCTGGAACGCGGCGATCATCGACGGAGACGTCATCGAACAGGTGGCCAAGCTCAAGGCCGAGCCGGGTGCTGACCTGTTGGTCTACGGCAGCGTCACGCTCGTCAACAAGCTCATCGAGCACGACATGGTCGACGAGCTCAAGTTGTTCCTCCACCCTGTGACCCTCGGCAGCGGCAAGCGCCTGTTCGCGGACGGCCTCACCCCGAAGACCTGGACGCTCGCGGGCACCCAGTCCTTCAGCTCGGGGGCGCTCGTCCTCGACTACCGCCCGGCACCGCCGGCCTGACACACCCGCCTCGGCCTGCGCCCCGTGACCACTGGTGCGGGCCGAGGCGGAGAGGTCGGTCGAGCCTGCGGTCATGTTGGGTGCTCCTCAGAGGCTGCGGGCGGTGATGTCGCCGTTGGTGGGTGGTCCCGTGGATGTTCAGGCCAGCGGCGGCGGCGTCGGTGTTGCTGAGTGCGTTGTGGATCCGGCCGTAGGCGGTGCCGGAGTCCAGGGAGGCGGGAGACTCCGCGGGCGGTGCCGACGGAGACTCGCCGGACCCGGTGCTCACGGTGACCGTGCCGCGCACTGCCGCGGCGATCCCGATGTCGCCCTGCGTCCGCTGCGTGAGCCGGACGCCACCGACGAGGATTGACACCTGGTGCCGGCGCCGGGCGCTTGTCTCTGGCCCCGGCCGCAAGGTGACGGTCGAGCTCGTTGTCAGTCGATGGCCTGGTAGAGCGTGGTCCAGAAGTCGTTCATGGCACGCGGAGAGTCCGGGGTGGACAGTCCGACCTGGGTGAGCAGGACTCCTGTGAGCTGGTTGGTCCTGTCTGCGTAGGCGGTGGTGCCGGTACCGCCGAACCAGCCGAACTGGCCGATGGGCGCGTAGTCGCCGCGATAGGTGCGTACCGCCATCCCGAAGCCCCAGCCGCCGTTCGACCCCTGGCCGGACGACAGGTGGGCGACGTTGCTGAACATGGCCTCCCGGGCGGCTAGTTGCTCGGGCGAGAGGCGGTTGGTGGTCATCAGCTCGACGGCGGCCCGGGACAAAATCCGTTCACTCCCGTGCATCCCGTGGTTCAGCAGCATCTGGAAGTAGGCGTGGTAGTCGTCGGCGGTGGAGACCAGCCCGCCGCCGGCGCCCTGGAACGCGGGAGGCACGCTGGACCTTCCCCCTGCCGCCTCGTCCCACACGATGAACTCGCCGGTCTGCGGGTCGGGCCCGTACAGGGGCGGCAGTCGGTCGGTCTTGTCGGCGGGCACGTGGAATGCGGTGTCCTTCATCCCCAGCGGATCGAGGATGCGTTCACGCAGGAACGTCTCCAACGACAGTCCCGTGACCCTGGAGACAAGCACACCGACTACCTCGTTGCTGAGGTCGTACTGCCACCGCACTCCGGGCTGGTACTGCAGCGGCAGCTCGCCGAGGCGGCGCATCCACTCGTCCGGCTCGGGCGCCGGCCCGGATGCCACGCTGTAGTCGAGACGCTCGAAGGTCGCGGCCCTGATCGGGGAAGCCATCGACTCGAAGTCCACTCCGAGCCCGAACGTGGAGGTCAGCAGGTGCCGTACGGTGATCGGCCGCTGCGCCGGCACGGTGTCGTCCAGCGGTCCGTCGGGCCGCTTCAACACCCGGCGGTCGGCAAGTTCGGGCAGCCACTGATCCACCGGATCGTCCAGCCGCAGCCGGCACTCGTCGAGCAGGATCATCGCCGCCGCCATCGTGACCGGTTTGGACGTGGATGCCATCCGGAAGATCGTGTCCCGGCGCATCGGCAAGCCACCGTCATGACGCATCGTCCCGATCGCTTCGACGTGCGTCTGGCCGCCGCGGCTGACCAGGGCGACAAGGCCGGGAATCTTCTTGGACTCGACATGCCGTGCCAGCACCTCGCGCAGTCGGCGCAGGCCTGCGTCGGAGAAGCCGCTCTTGCTTGTTCCCATGATGAATCTCCTGTTCACAGTGTTAGTTCCCACGGCCCTGGTGACTGCCTGGCCCTTCGAGCGGCCATGTGAAGAGCCTGCAGCCTTGACCCAAGGTCAAGGTCAACCCGCATCGCGATCAAGGGGTGACCCGGCACCGATGACAGGCGTCCCGGTCCTGCTCGGCGGCAGGGGGATGGGCTGAAACTGCTGCGCGCTATCCTCGCTCCTGTGATCGTCCGGACTTCCCGGCCGACGCGGTTCGCGAGACCGCAGCCGCCCACGATCTGGAGGTGCGCTGACCCGATGGCAGACGGACTCACGATCGGTCAGGCGGCGGCGTTCGTCGGTGTCACGATCAAGACCGTGCGGCACTATCACCGGCTCGGCCTGGTCGCCGAGCCGAATCGCGACGGTTCCGGCTACCGCCGCTACCGATCGGGCGAGCTGTTCCGGCTGGTCCAGGTCCGGACCCTGGCCGCGGCAGGCGTGCCGCTGGCCGAGATCGGTCACCTGCTCGACGCCGATCCCAAGACGTTCGCCGACACCCTGGACAACGTCCATCACCAGCTCACCGAACGGATCGAAGACCTGATCGCGCGCCGCGACAGGCTGCACCGTCTCGACCATGGCGACCGGGCCCTGCTGCCCGACCGGGCCTGCGCGGTCCTGGACCGACTTGCCGAAGTCGGCTTCAGTTCCGACTACGTGGCTGGTCAACGGGAGGCTCTGGTGCTGGCCCGGGCGCTTGTCCCGGAGATTTTCGACAGCTTCCTGACCCGGCTTGAACATTCGCTCGACGATCCCGAGTCCGTCGAGCTGACCAAGCGCGGTTGGGATGCGAGGGACTGGGATCCGGACGACCCGCGGATCGACGAGCTGGCGTCCGCACTGGCCGACAAGCTGCTCACCAACCGCGCGCTGCTGGCGATGCCGACCGGGTTTCGGAACCAGTCCGACGCCGCCTCCCGGTACGCAATGGTCAACCACCACCGCGAGGACCAGTCGCCGTCCCTCGCCCGGTTGAACGCGCTGGTCGAGGCGAACCTGCGCGCAGCCGGCATCGCCGTTCCGAGTCAGTGACGGCCGTACAGCAGACCCGGCACTGCGGCGAGACGCCCGAACCCGCAGCGCCGGTCAAACGGCGTGGATCATCACCATCAGGAGCGGCGAGGCCGGTGACGGCTTGCTCTGGCCGATGTCCTCGTACCCCCACGAGCGGTAGAGACGGTGGACCTTCCCGTCCTCGAGCAGCGTCAATCCGGCTGCCGGTGATTCCGAACCGCCCTGACGCCCCTGGAAGATGACAGGCCAAGCGCACGAGATCTCGTAGAGCGGCTCCACACTTCGGCCAGGTAGCAGCCCGCCGGGGGACCTCGGAAGGGTTCTACGGGGCTGTGAGGGTGTCGAGCCGGGCAGCGAGATCGGGGTGGGCGGCGGCCAGGTGGGGACGGGCGGCGGTCAGGGGGCCGATGAGATCGGCGGGATCGTCATGGGCGAGGGCCGCGTCGAGTTCGCTGAGGGGGCGGCGGGCCGCGGCGGGCAGGTCGGTGAGGGCGGTGATCTGCCCGGCGAGGCGGCGCAGGTCGGCCGCGTTGCGGCGGGCCCAGGCGGCCGTGGTGCGGTCGGCGGCACGTGCCTGGCGGGTGGCCGTCACGCGCTGTTCGCCGGTGGTCCCGGCCGCGCCGGGGCGGCCGCGCAGGTAGCGGCGCTCGGCGGCCTGGCGGCTGGCGACGCCCAGGGGCGGGGCGAGGTCGGCCCAGCTGGCGCCCGCGTCGCGGGCCGTTTCGATCAGGCCGGTCTCCCATCCGGCGAGCCGCTCACGGACATGCCGCAGCAGCGACAACGAGGCCAGGGCCTGCTCCGGTGCCGGCCCGGCATCGGAAGCGTTCGGGGCCTCCTGCTGGGCTTCGCGCAAGGCGTCGTCTATGGCGTTGAGGGCCGCGGCGGCGGCGAGGAACGACGCCGGGCTGTGAGCGTCGGTGCCGGTCGTGGACGGCTGGTCGGCCGGGGTCACGAACACCTCCCTGGGCTTGTCATCGAGCTGACGACATTGTGTTTGTCATCCATTGGATGACATGTTACAACGGTGTCAGTGAGGCGCATTGGCAGCAACTGCCTGAACCTGCTGGAGGTGTTTTCACGATGTTGATGCGCACTGACCCCTTCCGTGAGCTGGACCGGCTGACGCAGCAGCTGCTGGGTCCGGGAACCTGGTCGAGGCCGTCGGCGATGCCGATGGACGCTTACCGCGAGGGCGACGAGTACGTGGTGGCCTTCGATCTCCCCGGTGTCACCGCGGACGCGATCGATATCGACGTCGAGCGGAACATGCTCACCGTCAAGGCCGAGCGCCGACCGGTGGCGAAGGCCGACGACGTGCAGATGGAACTGTCCGAGCGGCCGCTGGGCGTCTTCTCCCGCCAGATCGTGCTCGCCGACACCCTCGACACCGAGCACATCAAGGCCGACTACGACGCGGGCGTGCTCACCCTGCGCATCCCGATCGCCGAGCGTGCCAAGCCCCGCAAGATCTCCATCGGCGTCGGGACCGGCCACAAGGAGATCTCCGGCTGACACCGGCCGGACAGGTGCGGAGGACGGGCACCTGATCTCCCCCCTCCATCCCGCCCTCCGCACCCTGTGGGCAGTTCGAATAACCAGAAGGGGTGGCGGCCGAGATGACTCTGCGACGCGAAGCGTTCCTCGACCACGTCAAGGAACGCGGCGAGTACGGCACTGTAGAGGAAGCCGAGCGCGCGGCCCGCGTGGTGCTCGCGCTGCTCGGCGCGCACCTGATCGGCGAAGTTCGCGCCCAGCTCGCGGCACGCCTGCCGGAGGAATTCGCCCTGATCCTGCTCAACCCGCTGCAAAGCGCCGAACCGCTGTCGACGGAACGGTTCGTGAGGGCGACCGCAGCCTGGATCGAGGGCGCCACCGAGCAGACCGCGACCTGGGACGTCAGCGCCGTACTGTCCACGGTCGCCGACACCGCCGGCGAGGACCTGCTGGGACAGATCCTGCTCCAGCTCCCCGCCGGATACGACCTCCTCTTCGGCCGCCCCCAACCCACCTGACCACCTGTGCCGCACATCGGCACCATCCCACCCTGGCTTGACGAAAGGCATGCACCGCAGTGATCACCGACGTGCGCGTACCGCTTGAGCACCAGCAGTCGTACTCGACGGCGTACGAGCAGATGCTGGAGAAAGTCCGCTACGAAGGCGCCTACCCCACCCACGAGCGAGCAGACGAAGCCGTCCGCCTGGTCCTTTCGGGACTGGGACGCCAGCTGACCGGCGACGAACGTGTCGACCTGGCCGCCTGCCTGCCCCTGGAGGCCGCACGTGTCCTGACCGCACAGATCCCCGACACCCAGCCGCTGACCGGCTGGGCCTTCGTAAAGGACCTCGCCGCCCGCTCCCACGCCTCCCTGGCCACCACCCGGTGGGACACCGGATCCGTCTTCGCCGCCGTCACCGCGCACGCCAACCCCGACCTCATCACCCGCATCCTCCACCAGCTCCCCACCGGCTACGCCCTGCTGTTCGGCCAAGCCGAACTCAATCCGGCCGCGTAAAACGGACACCAGGAACCCGGGGCTGCAATCGGACCCACCCCGGTCCCCCGAGCCGGCTCGCTTGGTGAAGTCCCCCGATCGCGCGACCGGGGGACTTCCGCCTTTGCTGCTCACCATCCCGGTCCGTCGGCTGGCTATGTCCATGAGTACGGACAGCGGATGTTCACCACTTTGGGAGGCACCCGAGATTCGAACAGCCCGTGACCTGTGACCGGTCAGTACGGGGCGTTCAGTCCCACCAGTCATTGCCTGTGTTCCAGCACTGCACCCACTCCTTGAAGCCCCATGCCTGGTCGCCGGGTGCCGGGATGGCGCCGACGTCGGCGATCATCCACACCTCACCGCGGCGGGGGCCGGTAGTCAGCAGGAGCCAGAACGACAGTCCGTCCTCGGAACCGAGAACGATGGACCCCTTGTTGAATGCGGCGTCGATCCGCGGGTCCTCGGGGCCGACGCTCTCGTCGTCCTCCCAGGGCCAGGCTGCTTCCAGGGGGAACGGTTCTCCTGGCTGCCGCGGACCAAGGTCGGGCCATCCGTCCGGCAGCCAGCCGAGCGGCTGGAGACCTCCGTCGCCGGCGGGGCCGAGGCTGGAGCCGTTACTGATCTCCGCGATAAACGTCCTGTACGGCTCCGGGAGGACCACCCCGTTCTCCCGCTCCCAGTCCGCCACGGCTTCATGGCCGAGCGCCGGCTCGCGCCATTCCGACGGAAACGCGGAGCGCAGGAAGTCCAGAGTGGCTTCGGCGGGACGCTGATCACATGTGCCTGTCACAGCAGCATGCTGGCAGAGGGGGCTGACATCCCATCGCGGCTGCCTCACTCCGGAGCTACCCTTCCGCCCGAGCCAGGCCGCCCGCCTGCGCAATGGCTCACATGGCGGATGGCCACCCGTCTTCGACGAAGAGCGCTACAAGAAGCGCAACACCGTCGAACGGGCCATCAGCAAGCTCAAGCACGTCAGAGCCGTCGTCACCAGATACGACAAACGCGGCTACGTCTTCCTCGGCACCGCAACCGCAGCGGCGCCGGCCATCTGGCTCAGGACATGAACACCGCAAGATCACCCAGTACAGTGACTCGCCGAGATCACTACTTCGAAAGAAGAGTCATGCCCCGCAAGACGGCGGCTGCTCTACGTCTGGACGCTGTCTGCCGGTCCCATCTTCAGGACTACCGGCGCCAGTCCTCACAGTTCTCACCCCACACACGTCGCCAGGCGGCCCGATTCGAGGCCGAACGCGGTCTTCCGGTCCGGGCGGTCGAACACGCCGTCCGTTGCTGGCGGAGCTTCGTGCGCCGTCCAGGCTGGCCCCTCTATCTGCCCAAACCACACCTGCCCGGCTACGACATCTGGGACGACCGCCTCCTGATAGAACGAGCCATCGGCGCTCTCGACAGACGGGCAGCTCGGGAAATCGCATCGGTCGTCAAAGAAGCCGATGTCGACTTCCTGGCACGCACTCTGCCCGACCCTCACACTCCAGACGCCTGGCCGTGGTGGCGTCGCAGATGCCACGACCTGGGCGACATCATGCTTGTTCCATCACAGGCGCATGATCGACCGGGCAAGTCCTAGTCGGGGCGACGCGGCCGGCCCGCGTGGTCTCGATCAGGTCGCATCGCTCGGCGCCGTCAGGTCTCGTTCAAGGCCTGATGTACGGCCTCGATGTAGGCCCTGCGAGCCCATTCAGCGTCATCCTTCTCCTGGTCGCTCGGATTCTGAACGAGCACGAGCTGAATGTAGGCATCGGCGGCGGAGGCGATCGGGGCTGGGCCCACGAGCTCGACCATGCTTTCTGCCCGCAGCAGCCTGCTCCCCGCTTCGGTGGTCGCCTCCACCTGACAACACTGGGCGGCGTCGAGCAGTTCCAGGTAGACCTGCCGCCGCCACTCGGCGGCTCGTGCGCGACGCTGTTCGTCCAACGTGGCCTGGACGGTCGTTATCAGCGCGTTGGCCTGTGCGTGGCCGGCAGCCTCCGCTGCGGCGGCCTGCCGGTGGCCGGCCTTCCACGCGAACCAGCCGGTCTTGATGCTGCACGCGATGGCCGACCCGGCTGCGATCAGGGCGATCCCCCACTCACTCATGCGCCCGATCTCCGCACCCGTCACGCCTGTCCCGGCGGCCGGTTTTGCGCCCTTGCGGCGCGACCTGGTGTCCCGTCACCTTCAGTAGTGACACCCGTGTCGAGCACGAGGGGGACATGTTGGCCAACCCGACCACACCCGCACCCCGACCCTTCACACTGTGGACCGGCCGCGCGCTCCTGCACTGGGCGCGTCTTCTTCAACGTACGGTGGCGTCCCGTGACCGCCGCCAGGCCCTCGTCGCCCACCGGAACGCCGCCATGCGCGCGGCGCACGTGCGTGGCGTCGACCGGGAGACGATCGCCCGCACCATCGGCCTTACCTCTGCCCACGTCGGCCAGGCGCTCCGCGGGGAGCCCACCGCCGAGTAGCCGCCCCCTACCGTGTCCCGGGGCGGTTCACCCTTCGGGGTGGTGGCTTTCGTCGGCCCGCCCCTCGCGCCCCCGATCCGCGCTCTGGACGGGGGCGCCGGCCTGTTCGCCACGGTGCCGGCCTCTGGGACCGTCACGAGGTCCGGCCGCACACCGCTCGCCACGCGGCTTCGCCTCACCCTGCGAAACGCCACTCAGGCGGGCAGCCGGAGAAGCGGGTTGCATCGGTCTGCGGCGAACGCCACGCGGGTGCTGGGAGCAGGAATTCGAGGCCGGCACTACGGGCCGGGCGGTAGGGCCATCCCAGCGGGCGGGGGAGCAGTCTTGACCTGCGACTCTACGGCGGATCGAAAGCATTCCGCACCAGTTCCAAAGTTCCGGCAAATCCCCGGACCATCCCTGCGGGTGACGGGGAACAGGCTCCTTGCCCCGTATCGGGTCGGGTCCACCTTCGTCCCAGTACCCTCCCCCGCAGGTGTGAGGAAGGGCCGGCGCGACATGCGCCAAGGCTGACCACGCGGCGATCGGCGCTTTTCCCAGCGGTGCGACATCGACCTTCTCGGCTTGTCGACCTCCCGCCCGTGTTTCAGCAGGGGCCCTTGTCCTGGCCCGTGCCGCATACCGAGCCGGGATCCTCGTAGATCGAGATCAGGAAGATGACGAAGGCCACCCCTGCCACCACTGTGCCTATACGCCACAGCAATTCGACACGCTTCCGCCGGTCCTCGTCATGCTCGTGCTCAGCGTGATCACCGCCGCTGTCGCTACTCATGGTCCCCCCTCGGATGAGTGCGGCGGAGCCATACCCCGAATGAATGAGCGGCAACCACGTCATCGTGCCGTGACCGAGCCGCACCCCGGCGCCGATCGACACCCGGGGACCAACCCCGCGCCTGCGGGGAGTAGCTGCGTCCGGCATCGCCGGCTTCGTCCTGTCCACGCGGGAAGTAGTCTGCTTCGCTTGGGCGACGCCTGCGGATGCGAAGACCGGCACAGCACGTACTGCCACTTCGACCAGCAGGAGCGATCCCGAAGTAATGGGAGCCGGACACTCTGCCGCCCGTGCACGAAGTGCGACGGACGGCAGGGGCTGTCCACGCTGACGTGGGGCCGAAGGTCAGAATGTTCGCGGTTCACGGCCTGGTCGGGCCGGCTGTGAGATCACGGCTCGGACACCGCGCCGACGCCTGCGTGTGGACGGCGGTGGTCTCGCAGGCCTCGGCGTACACCGTCAGCGCGTCGGCCTCCGCCTGGTCCGCGGCGAGGCCCCAACGAGGGTGAGCGCGGCGAGGCCGCGGGCAGCAGTCTTGATCACAACGGCAGCTATACCGGCTGCTGGAGCCCGCCTATCTCTGAACTGAGCACCGATGTGACAGGCCACGGCAGTCGGGCGCGTGGCAGTGCCCCGGCTGGAGCTTGCCCAGCCGCCTTCGGGCCGTGACCGCCTGGTGCGCGGGCAGGGCACCGATCAGCACCTCATGGGTCAGATTTCCCTCCGCCTCTACCACCAGAACACCCGGGATCTCAGCGAAGCGGAGGATCGCGGTGTTGATCTCCCTCGTCTGCTTCAAGTGGTGGAGGGCATCACGGCAGCCTTCCGAAAGGGCGATCGGGCCGCTCACCAAAGCCTCGTTTCGCTCGCGGCCAGGGCATCGCTCATGAGGGAAGCCCGTCTATTCCGAGTGGATCCGACGACTCTGGGCCGGTCTCGGGCAGCAGTCCGAGCATGTCCAGCAGCACCGCCAGATCACGCGCATCGGCAGCGCGTGACCCGAAGCCGAGCAGATCGTCGAGGCACTTCGGCAGCAGGGGCTCGCGCACGAGTAGCTCCTTTTCCATGACGAAGGGGATGGCCTGACGCGGTCGGCGAATCGCACGCGCCACTACGCGACTGTCGGAGAGTTTCTTGCCACACATTTGGGTGGACGCGCTGAGACTTGAGGAAGATCTGAGCTTACTCAAATCAATCAGAGCCCATCGCTAGATGAATGCACCTATCGCATTGACAATCAAGAAGTCGAAATCCTAGGCTCCCCAACATCAAAGGACGGCGGGGCAGTCAGCGGCCCACGCCGCCATCACCGCGTTCGAGAATTGGGGATCCCCTGGATCGATCACGTCTTTTCGCCGTCGGCACCGGAATCATCGCCGTCGGTCTCACGGCCACGCCGGTGGCTACTTCCGTCAACGGACTGGCCAGACAGCGGCCGCCACGCACCACTGGAGCCTTCGGTCGGCTGCTCGACGCGGTCAGCGGCCCCAGCAGGGACGAGTACATCGAGGTGGGACGGCTTGCCGCAGCCGTCACGCTCCTGGTGACGAGTCGGCACAGTCGCGCGAGAAAGGCCGCCCTGGGGGGACGACTCACCGCCTCACCCGAACTGCGCTACCGCCGCGACGATCCTGGTCGGACGGATCGGAGCAGCTCCTCTTCCAGGTGCAGCCGGCATCCGCTCTGTCCGGGCTCGGCGCAAAGAGCAGCAGAATCTCCGACGCCTACCTCTGGTGCATATCGCTGCAATCGGCGCTCGCATACGCGGTGGCAGGCTACTCGAAACTCGCCGGTCCGGATTTGCACTCGGGTGCGGCACCTTCCGGAATCCCTCGCACCGGGGCATACGGGAGGGAAGCGGCATTCGATTATACGACCCGACATCTGAAGGAGACCCGAGCCCTTTTCTATACCGTGATCGCCGGAGAGTGTACATTCCCCCTACTCCTATTCATCAATTCCGGCACCATGGGCCTCGGGCGATTCTTCTGGCCCTTCACCGCCAAATATCCAGCTCTCCTTTACTACGCGCACCAACGGCCCGTGAAGGCGGACATCCGTGAGATCTGACACCCGACTCCCACTGATAGCGCACCGCGACGCCGATCTCGAGCCCCTCGGCAGCCTCTCCCAGGTGGCACGGCACAGGCTGGACCTCTCCGAGCTCAACGGCCGTGTGCGGTGAGCGGGTTCGCGCGACCCGGACCGCTCGGGAGAGGAGCGCACGGCCGACGCGGCTCGCACTTCGCCACGTGTGTGGAGGTGGCCCCGGGCGCCGCCCTGACCGTTACCGTGCTGAGCCGGCACCCGTTGCGCTCGTTAGACCGGCTGCGCAAGTCGAACCCCACGCTGCTGATGCTGCCCGCCTGGCGGCTGTTCGCCCCCCATCCCGTCAAGCACGACTTCCATCTGCTCTGCCGAGCCGGCGAGCCCGGCCATGAAGGCGAGTGGCAGGTCGCCTCAACCATCGCGAAACACTCTGTGTCCCAGTTCGTCCGGTATCCCGAGCGGCGACGGGACGAGGCCTTCCTCGACCTCTGTCAGGAGCTGTCCTTCGCCGCGGATGACAAGCTCTCCCCCGCACAGGTCACCCCCGTGCACGCGACCCTCAGGGACTACATCGGCGGGTATCCGGCCGCCACGGGCCACCCCGACGAGACGCTCCAGTTCATGATCATGAGGACGGGCGGCCATGACACCGAGGAGCCGCCGACCCGCACCTTCCTCTCGCCCTACGAGACGAGGAAGGCGGTCGGACGGTGAACTACCTCCTCGCGGCACTCCAGTTGTCCCTCCTCGGCACATTACTGGTCTCCGGCATCGGGAAGCTCCGTGCCCCGCGCGACTCCCGGGTCATGGTGGAGGAGGTGCTGGCGCGTACGGCTCCAGGGCTGCGGCGGTACGCGCCGATCGGCGCGCGCGCACTGATCGGCGCGGAACTCGTCACCGCGGTCGCTCTGATACCCGGATTCCCCTTCCGCGTCGTCGGGTTCGCCGCCGCTCTGCTCCTCTTCTCCGTCTTCACCGTGGTGGCCGTTCACTCGGCCCGCTCCCGGACGGCGATCGTCTGCGCCTGCTTCGGCAGGGCCGCTTCCCCGCTCGGCATCCGGCACGTCGTACGCAACGCCCTGCTCACCGCAATGGCGACGGGGGGCCTCGCCCTCGCGTCCACTACCCGTTCCGGCACGGCGGAGTTCGCGGGCTTGGCGCTCGCCGCCGCCTTTTCCCTGATCTTCACACTGGTCATCGCCTTCCTCGATGACATCGCCTCTCTCGTAACGGAGTAGCAGTAATGGTCTTTCTCGTCGCGGGCGTGATACTCGTCGGTGCGCTCGGCCTGCTCAACCTGGCCCTCTCCCTCGCGATCGTGCGACGGTTGCGGCGCCAGGAGGAACAGCGCCGGGTCGACCCCCACGCGCCCTCCGGTCCCGAGGTGGGCACGAAGCTGCCGACGTTCTCGTCCCCCACCCTCGACGGCGAGGTGTTCGCCTCGGAATCGCTCGCGGGCGGTGCGGCTGCCCTGTCGTTCATCACGACCAGCTGCGGCGCGTGCGACGAATTCGTCGCGGACATGCCGGAGTTCGCCTCACGGACCGGCCTGGACGACTCCCGGATCGTGGTCGTCATCGCCGGCGAACAGGGCAAGGCCCGGCAGATGGCGGATCGCCTCGACGGCCTCGCCACGGTGGTCTTCGAGGAGGCTCCCGGTGACATCTCCTCCCTCTACTCGATCACCGCGACCCCGACGACCGTGATCGCGGACGCCGACCAGTACGTCACCGCCACGCACACCGGGTCCAAGCCGGCCCTCCAGGCACTTCCGGCGTAGCCGACGCCGGATGCGTGAGCACGAGACGAGCTGCCGCGTCGGCGCCTGTGGGTCGTGGCAGCTCTGCGGTACCCACCGCTGAAAACCCCACTCACACACCGACGCAAGGGAAGGTGATCTCCCCATGAACCGCTCCCCCGTCTCGGCGACCCCCTCCTCGCCAGACTCACACCGGAGGCCACGGCCGCCGCGTGGAGCATCTGCTCCCAGGGGTGCCCCTCCTCCTACCCCTTCAAGGAGCACTGCTACGGCGCCAAGACGTACGTCCTGCGCCTGATCTGAAACGACCCGTGCTCCCGCCGATCCGTCAGCGGGAGCCCATCGTCGGGCTCCGAACGTGCCCGGAACCAAACACAGGAAGGTAAGACAACCATGAGTCTGTTCAACAAGCTCGGCAACGCCATGCTCAACCGGCTGGCACCGGAGGCATCGGCGACCGCGGGCTGGTCGGCGTGCACCTCCTGCGGCGAATGGCTCGCGCGCTACGAGTCCCGCTGTGCGGGCTCAAGCCTGTACGCCCGCTGCTGCTCGCCCTACAACTGCAGCGAATGGTTCTACTGCGGTCCTCAGTGCGCCTGATCTGAAACGACCCGTGCTCCCGCCGATCCGTCGGCGGGAGCACGAGCGGAGGGGTTCTTATGGCCACCGTCGGAGGCTGGCGGGAGTTCCTCTCCCGCACGGTCAGCATCGTCGCTCTCACCTGGCGCGCCGGCCCGGGCGCGTTCCTCATCCATCTGTCCTGCACCCTCGTCCAGGGGCTGATACCCGCCGGAGTCGCCCTGCAGCTGAAATGGCTGCTCAACCAGATCGGCCAGGACCCGGCCCGGCACGGCCCCGGCGCCGGCCCCCTCATGCTCGTCGTCGGCGTGGCCGTGCTGGGACTGCTCGCCGCAGTGCTGCCGCTCGCCACCCAGTACGTTCAGTCGCGGCTCACCCGAGGCATCGTGCTGCGCGTTCAGGAGGATCTGTTCTCCTCCGTCAACAGGTTCGACGGCATTGCGAAGTTCGAGTCCCCGCGCTTCCTCGACAGTCTCCAGCTCGCCCAGCAATCGGCGATCGGGGCACCGCAGGCGATCACCCAGTCCCTGTTCGGACTGATCCAGAACACCCTCTCCGTGTCGAGTCTCCTCACCGTGCTCCACTTCATCTCCCCCACGATGACGGTCCTGACGGTGGCGGCCGCCCTTCCCGCCCTGGCCATCCAGATCCGCCTGAGCAGGCAGCGCGCGAAGATGGTGTGGTCGATCAGCCCGCGCAACCGGCGCCAGATCTTCTACCAGAGCCTGATGACCAACGTCTCCGCCATCAAGGAGACCAAGCTCTTCGGGATCGGCTCGTTCCTCCTCGGCCGGATGAACAGCGAGACCCGCGCCATCAACGCCGCCGAGGAACGGGTGGACCGCAAGGCACTCCTCGCCCAGGCTCCCCTCGCGGTCCTCGGTGCCGTGATCGCGGGCAGCGGCATGGTCTGGATCGTCGGAGCCGCGACGTCAGGTACCTTCAACGCCGGTGACATCACCGCCTTCATCACCACGATCGGCGGCGTCCAGGGCTCGCTCACCTCAACCGTCGCCCTGGTGACGACCTATCATCATGCCCTGGTTCTCTATGGGCACTACGTAGAGGTGACCACGGCGGCCAACGACCTGCCGGCCGCCCGCACCTCCGGCGCAACCCCCGCCCTGGCCCACCGCATCACGTTCGACGACGTCTGGTTCCGCTACAGCGAGGACGGGCCTTGGGTGCTCCGCGGCGTCAGCTTCACGATCGAACAGGGAAGTTCCCTCGCGCTCGTGGGGCTCAACGGAGCCGGCAAGTCGACCGTCGTGAAACTGCTGTTGCGCCTCTACGACCCGGAGAAGGGCGTCATCCGTTGGGACGGGGCGGATCTGCGCAACCTCGATCTCCCGACCCTGCGTGACCGGATCAGCGCCGTCTTCCAGGACTTCGTCCGCTACGACCTCTCCGCCGCGGAGAACATCGGTATCGGGGACGTACAGCGGCTCGACGACCAGTCCCGTATCGAGGCCTCGGCGAAGGAGGCCGGCATCCACGAACACCTCACCGGCCTGTCCCGCGGCTACCACACCTTGCTCTCCCGGACGTTCCCCGACATGGAGGGCGACCCCGACGCCGACTTCGCGGGCGTCGTCCTCTCCGGCGGGCAGTGGCAGCGCCTCGCCCTGGCGCGGGCCCTGATGCGCGTCGGCCGGGACCTCCTCGTCCTGGACGAACCCAGCTCGGGCATGGACCCAGCGGCGGAACAACAGCTGCACGCCCAGTTGAAGGTCTACCGGGAGGGCGCCACGAGCCTCCTCATCTCGCACCGCCTCGGCGTCCTCCGCGACGCCGACCGCATCATCGTGCTGGAGGACGGCCGCATCACGGAGTCCGGCAGTCACGACGAACTCATGCGGATCGACGGGGAGTACGCGAGACTCTTCACCATCCAGGCGGCGAACTACACCGAGAACATCGAATCCGGAGCAACCCTGTGAACGCACGTATCCGCCCCTGGCACCTGCTCGGGATCGTCCCCGTGTCGACTGCCGCGGCCGTCTGGTGGATCAGGCGCACCTACGTGGCCGTAAACGTCGTCGGAAGCAGCATGGAACCCACGCTCCGCCCCGGCGCCCGGGTCATCGTCCGCAGGGGAGCCGTGCGTCTGAGGGCCGATGATCTGGTCGTCATCGCCGAGCCAGACGCCATCACCGGCTGGCCGCAGAGCGGCCGGCCCGCGCCGCGGGGGCTGGACGAGTCGCCGTGGAACATCAAGCGGGCCGTGGGAATGCCCGGTGACCCCATGCCCGCCGGATCGTCACAGCCGGGTCCCGTTCCTCCCGGGCACATCGCCGTCAAGGGCGACGGCCCGTACAGCAGTGACTCCCGGCACTTCGGGCCGTGCCCCCAGGACCAGATCCTGGGGCGGGTCGTGCGCGTCCTGCGGACGGGTGCGCCGACCGGCTGAGGCAGGCAGGGACACACGAAGAGGGTGCCCGGCCGGTACGTACGGCAGGGCACCCTGTCTCGTGTTCAGTGCGTCACCACACCGGGACGACCTGCTTCTCCTCGGCGAAGTGGCACGCGGACTCGTGCGCGGCCAGGGTGTCCTGACCCTTGAACCGCTCCGGGATCGCGAGCACCGGGATCTCGGTGGAACCGCGTCCTGCGCCTTCCAGCACCGGGTGCGGAAGCGGCAGCCCTAGGCCGTGTCCGTAAAGTTGTTGGCTCGTTACTCCGTTTGTGGTGCGTCGACATGAACTGACGGATGAGTCGTGGGCGTTGATCGCTCCGTTGCTGGCGCCGGGCCGTATGGGCCGGCCCGTGCGGGACCGGCGCCAGGTGGTCAACGGGATCCTTTGGAAGCTGTCCACCGGGGCCGCCTGGCGTGACCTGCCCGAGCGGTACGGGCCGTGGAAGACGGTCTACGAACGCTTCCGGCACTGGTCCGCCGACGGCACCTGGGACCGGCTGCTGGCCCACGTCCAGCAGCACTCCGACGCCGTCGGGACCGTCGACTGGTCGATCGTCTGCGTGGACTCGACCACGGTCCGCGCGCATCAGCATGCGGCCGGGGCCCGAAAAGGGGGCCCTGGGAAGGCGAGGCACTCGGCCGATCACGCGGCGGGCTGACCAGCAAGATCCACCTGGCCTGCGACGGCCAGGGCCGGCCACTGGCCTTCACCCTGACCGGCGGGAACGTCAACGACTGCACCCAGTTCGAGGCGGTCATGGACCGGATCCGCGTCGCCCGGCCGGGGCCCGGCAGGCCCCGGACCCGGCCCCAGCGCGTGGTCGCAGACAAGGGCTACTCGGCCCGCAAGATCCGGGCCTACCTGAGGCGACGCGGGATCGCCTGCACGATCCCGGAGCGGATCGACCAGATCAACGGGCGCATCCGCCGCGGCGAGACCCGCTGCCGCCTCGACCGGACCGCCTACCGGCGCCGCAACGTTGTCGAACGCTGTTTCAGCCGGCTCAAGCAGAACCGGGCCCTGGCCACCCGCTACGACAAACGCGCCGTCCACTACCAAGCCATGGTCACCCTCGCCTGCCTCCGACTCTGGCTCCCATGACTTTCCGGACACGACCTAGCAGCGCCTGGGTGTAGGGGTGCGTCGGGTGCTTGTAGATCTGCGCGTCCGTACCGATCTCGGCCGGATGGGGCGACGTCACGCGGGGACGCCGAGCGGCGGGTGCTCGAGCACGCTGGGCTTGTACTCGACCAACTGGATGCGGTTGTCGAAGGTGCGGTGCTCGATCATCTCAAGGGCAACGTCCGGATAGCCGTCGTAGATGCGTTCCTCGCCCGTGGCCCCGGTGATCACCGGAAACATCACGACCCGGAAGCGGTCGACGAGCCCCGCCCGTAGCAGGGACCGGCACAGGCTGAGGCTGCCGATCGTGCTGAGGAGCCCCGAGCCACTCGACTTCATGGCGCGAACCGCCTCGACGGCATCATCTCGGACGAGCGTGGAGTTGGCCCACGTCAGTGGCTCCTCGAGCGAGGAGGAGAACACCACCTTGGAGGCTCGCGTGAGCTCGTCGAAGGACGCCTCTTCCTCAGGCCTGAACTCGTCCTGGCCACTCGGGACCTCGCCTGCGGCGAAGCCCGACATCAGGCGGTAGGTGTTCGCTCCCATCAGGTAGGTGACCTCGGGCTGCTCGCCGAGCCATGCGAGGTACTCCGGCCCCTCGAGGCCCCAGAACCCGGGCCACCCCTCTCCCGATGCGTATCCGTCGAGGGAGGTGATGAAGTCGACGAGAAGCTCCGACATGGCGGTGTCCTTTCTTCGGTATCACGAGCTTGGACCGGCCGGGAGCCACAAACTCATCGGCCGCGCCGTGAAGTAACGAGAAACCCATGACGCTGCAGCCGATCAGGTCGGCGGGGCGGCTTCTTGCGCGGCTCCGGCCAAGCCGCGTTCACTGGCTTGCGTACCGTCCGAAAGGTCACGTCGTACTTGCGCTCCAGGGCCCGCATCGAGGCACCAGCCCGGCGATCGCGCTGGACGCCGGCGTACAACCCAGCTTCGGCCGACGCACCATGACCAGCACCTCTCTCCTGAAGGAGCAGGCGGAGTGCGAAGCCGGTGAGGCCGGGTAGCTGGCTCGCGACGACTGCGTCGATCCAGGTGGAGAGCCTGGTGCCGAGGCGGCCTGTGGGCGCGTGCTCGGCAACCGGCTCGCTGTACAGGCGCCATTTCCACAGATCCTCATCAAGCTCCCCGCCGGCCGGCAACGGGACACCCAGCGCGCTTATCCCGGTCCATCAGAGCGGGGCTTTCTGCTGGGGTGTTTGGTTCGGTGGGGTCCGGCGGCAGTGCGGTTGTCGGCGTAGTTCCAGATGTCGGCACGGCGGTAGTAGCGGCGTGGGCGTCCACTGGGGAGCGCTTCTTCTTTGGCCGGCTCGGGCCAGCTGCGGGGCATGCGTGTGGGGTAGTGGGCGATGCTGGCAGGTGGGACGCCGAGGACGCGGGCAACCTGGGCGAGGGTGAGGAGGTCGTCGGGGCTTCCGCTGCGGTCGATGTCGAGGTCTCGTCGCTGGGTGTTCCTCTTGTACTCGACATACCAGGCGTCCCAGTCGTCCTGGTTCCAGTACATGACGCGTTCGAGGGTTTTGACGGGCTCGGGGTGCCCGTTGTCATCACGGAGGGCCCAAAGGCGTTCGAGGGTGCTGCGGGCAAGGCCGTGGCGTTCTTGGAGGCCGGTGCGGCTGATCAGGTGAGTTGTGTTGTTCCGTTCTTGGTACCAGTGGTCCCATTCGGCGGCGTCCCAGATCAGTTCGCGGCCTGCATGGCCGAGTGCTTCGGGGTGGCCGGTCCATCGGCGGTTTCGGTACCACTCTTCGAGCGGCGAGAGTGCCATGCCGTAGGCGGCCATGAGGTCGCGGCGGGTGTAGACCTTGCGGTCTTCGTGTTGTGTCATGGTCACTCAGGACGCATCGTCGATGAGCCCGAAGTCCTCCGGGAACTCTTCCAGGAACTGGCGGCGAGCCAGGTTGCTCTCGGCGGCTGCCATCTCGCTGACCAGCTCGATCAGTTCCTTTCGCTGATCACTGTGAAGCGTGCTGACCGCGTGGGCAACGCCCTCCATGACCTTGACCGCGTCGTCCTGATCCATCTGCTCGTCTTCGCTGCCATCGATGAACCACAGGACATCGACCAAAGCCTCGGCCAAGGCGCGAGCCAGGGATGGGAAAGAGGACGTCACGAGAACCTCCGAGCGGATCAGCGGCACAGTCTGGCCATCCCACCACACGCCACCTGCATCACTGTCCGTAAGCCTCCACGAGATGTGGACCAGAGCCCCTGGGCAGAGCCGGCCGGGCCAGGGCTGGGCGAGCATGAGGTGACCGGCAGCGAGGGGCAGCTCCTCGTTGGCGACGGCTACATCATCCGCGCTCACCGTCAGCTTCGGCCCGGCGGCAGCGTGTCTACGCCGTGCCGTGTGCCCACGTCGGTGGCCGTCCCATGAATCCACTCCCGTCGAATGCGGTCGGCGCGCTCGCCGGGATGCTGCGCGAGGGCCGCCAGAACCGCAGGCTCAAGCGGACCGGGCCACACCTCGGTACTGCCTTCGGGGCCACGGTTGTTCAGTGCTTCTGCTAGCCGGTGACCGTCCCGGCGGCGAGCAGCAGGGCCAGAGCACCGCAGGCGTCGAAGACGCCGCACCATTCGGACCACTGCCGGGGCACGACCCGGGCTCTTGCGTAATGGACGGCGTCCCAGACGGCGTGGCCCAGCCAGCCGGCCGCGAGGACGAGCAGGGCGAGGGTGCCGTTCAGGCAAGCGGCCGACAGGGCGACGGCTGCGAAGCACACGAGGCCGGCGAGCTGTCCGGCGAGGGCGCCCGGGCGCCGCAGTTCCCCCCGAAACACGCCGAAGAGTAGGTAGAACAGCGGCATCGCGGCGAGGACTCCCGCGAGGAACTCCGGGGCGGGCCGGCCGTCGAGGAAGGTCAGAGCCGCCAGGGCCAGGGCGATCAAAGTCGGCCAGCGGTGCGCGATCGTGTGCATCGGGGTGCCTCCCGCGTGCGGACGTACGGACGAATGTGGGCGAGAACCACTGTCCGTGGCGTCCGGGCCGGCGGGAAGCGGTGGCCGGCCGCCATGTCCTTTCCCTTGGGGTACCCGTCCTTCCGGCATAGGGTCAGGCGCATGGCGGAGAGGCTCATGGTGGTGGTCGGCTACGAGGCGGCCGAGTTGCTGGACATCGCGTGCGTGACCACGACCCTGGCCATGGCAAACGGGATCGGTGCGCCCGAGGTCCCGTACCGGGTGCTCCTCGCCGGTCCGGGCGGCGGTCCCCTCGTCTGCGGCTCGGGGCTCGTCCTGGGCAGTGAGCGGTCGCTGGAGCGGCTGAGCGGCCCCCTCGACACGCTGATCGTCTCCGGCGGTACGGGGTACGAGCGCGCGGCATCAGACACGCGGCTCGTCGGGCACGTGCGCCGGCTGGCGCGCGAGAGCCGGCGGGTGGCGTCGGTGTGCACGGGTGCGGGGGTACTGGCAGCCGCGGGGCTTCTGGACGGCCGTCGTGCGACCACCCACTGGCGCTTCGCCCGTCTGCTCGCCGAGCGGCACCCGAAGGTGGCAGTGGACCCGGACCCGATCTACGTCCGCGACGGTCACGTCTACACGGCGGCCGGGGTGACGAGCGCGCTGGACCTCACCCTCGCGTTCGTCGAGGAGGACCACGGTCCCGAACTGGCCCGCCAGGTAGCCCGGGACCTCGTGGTGTATCTGCAACGGCCCGGGAACCAGGCGCAGATGAGCCTGTTCACCGCGACCCCGTCGGCCCCTGACGACGGGGTCCGCGCGCTCGTCGAGCACATCGCGGCCCACCCGGACGACGACCTGAGCACGGCGGCGCTGGCGGCGCGGGCTGGGGTGACGCCACGCCACCTCACCCGTCTCTTCACGGAGCAGCTGGGCCGGGCGCCGGGCCGCTACGTCCGGCAGGCCCGCACCGAGGCCGCTGCGCACGTGCTCGCCTCGACGACTCTGCCGATGGCGGGCGTGGCGGCGCGCTGCGGCTTCGGCAGCGCCGAGGCGCTGCGGCAGGCGTTCACGGAGCGGTTCGGGATCGCCCCGTCCCGCTACCGGGCGGCGATGCGCCCGGCCTGAGGCGGGCGCCGAGCGGCTCTGGGTCAACCCCGACTGTGGTCCGAAGACCCGAGGCCGGCCGGATACCCGAGGCCGGCCGGATACCCGAGCGTCCCTGGAGGACCTCGTCGCCGCCGCCCGCACGGTCCGCAGCGAGTCGGCCGGGTCCTGAGGCGCCTGCTGCGGCCCTTGCCCCACAGGACTCCCCTGGTGGGGACGTGAACATCCCTGTGCGAGCACGCAGACGAGGATCGAGAGGATGCCCATCGCCCGTGGCCGGTCCGCGTGAATCTCGGAAACCCGGGTACGCGGATGTCCAACCCCCTTGGGAGGGAGCAACCATGGGTCTGGGACTGTTCATCATCCTGATCGCCGTCGGTGCCATTCTCACCTTCGCCACCGACTGGGAGCTCGAAGCGGTCGACCTCGATCTGGTCGGGCTCATCCTGATGGCGGTCGGCCTCATCGGAACCGCCGTCTACACCAGCGTCCTTCGCCGTCGTCGGATGGTCGTCCCGCCCGTGGCCCCCACGGCCACCGAGGACGACCGGCGCGACCTGCTCTGAGCCAGGTCGCTCACCGGGCGGAGACGCACAGGGATCCGCAGAGACGGACACGACCTACACGAACAGAGGAGTGACAGCAATGACCGACCACGTGTGGACCTACAACACCGAATCCGGCCACCTGGCGGGCACCGACCTCACCGGATGGCGGGTCGAGGCGGCCGACGGCCACATCGGAAAGGTGGACAAGCACTCCGACGAGGTCGACGACGCCTATCTGGTCGTGGACACGGGAGTGTGGATCTTCGGCAAGGAGGTGCTGATCCCGGCGAGCGCGGTGACCCGCGTCGACCTGGAGGAGCACACCGTCCACCTGGGCCTGACGAAGGAACAGGTCAAGGACGCGCCCGAGTTCCACTCCGACAAGCACCTCGCCGACGTGCAGTACCGCGAGGACCTCGTGGCGTACTACCGCATCGGCGGCCCGTTCTAGGGCCCGTTCCAGGGCGGCGGTGGCGCCGTCCGACGCGCCCCGCGGGCCTCGGCCCGGGACGGAGACCGCTCTCCGTCCCGGGCCGAGCCGTTCCTCCGAGCCGTCCCTCCGAGCCGTTCCTCCGGCCGCTCAGCGGTCGCCCGACGGCAGGTTCTCCTTGATCTTGGCGATGGCGAAGCCCCACCCCTGGGACACCGTCGGCCTGCCCGGCACGGCCACCTCGGCGGGATTCGTCACCACGTCCAGCAGCACCGGGCCGGGAACGGCGAGAGCCCGGCGTACGGCCTCGTCCAGTTCTCCGTGCTCGGTCACGCGGATGCCGGTGAGCCCGAGGGCTTCGGCCACCACGGCGAAGTCGGGGTTGTCGAGGACCGTCCCGAACTCGGGGAGCCCGGCCTGTTCCTGTTCGAGCTTGACCATGCCGAGACGGCGGTTGTCGAAGACGACGAGCTTGACCGGGAGCCGCTCGGACCGGATGGTCATGAGGTCGCCCAGCAGCATGCTCAGGCCGCCGTCGCCACAGAAGGCCACGACCTGGCGGTCCGGTGCCCACAGCTGGGCGCCGATGGCCTGGGGCATGGCGTTGGCCATGGAGCCGAGGTCGTACGAGCCGATCAGCCGACGGCTGCCACGCATCCTGACGCAACGTGAGAGCCAGACCGTGGCCATGCCGGTGTCGGAAGTGAAGATCGCGTCGTCGGCCGCGTGACGGTCCACCGCGGCCGCCAGGGCCTCGGGGCGGATCTCCTCGACCCGGTTGTCGAACATCGCCCGCACCCGCCCGAGGAGGCGCATGTCGTGGGCGGGGTCGGCCAGGTCCGCCTGGCTCTCCTGCCACCGCATGAAGCGCTCGCGGGCCTCGTCGAGGTGGGACCGGGAGTCGACCGGGGTCAGCAGCGGCAGCAGGGCCCGCAGCGTCGCACCGACATCGCCGGCCAGCCCCACGTCCAACGGGACTCGGCGGCCCAGACGCTCCTCACGGACGTCGATCTGCACGACCCGGCAATCCTCCGGGTACCAGTCGCGGTAGGGGAAGTCGGTTCCCAGCATGATCAAGGTGTCGCAGCGGTCCAGGGCGTGGGCGGCAGCCGGGTTGCCGATCAGGCCCGTCTGGCCGACCTCGTACGGGTTGTCCTCCTCGAAACCCTCCTTGCCCTTGAGCGTGAGCACCACCGGCGCCGCCAGCAGCTCGGAGGTGCGCAGCACCTCCTCGCGGGCGTCCCGGGCACCGCGACCGACGAGCAGAGTGACCCGGGAGCCGGCAGCGATCGCCTCCGCCGCCTCGGCCAGAACCGGGTCGTCGGGGCGGGTCACGGCCGGGCGGGGCAGCGCGAAACGGGGCGGCCGGTCGTCCTCGACCTTCTGGCCGCCGAGGTCGCCGGGCACGGTCAGCACCGCCACGCCCCGGCGGGTGACGGCCACTCGCACCGCGGTCTCCAGCAGCCTCGGCATCTGGGTCGGGGAGGTCACCGTGGCCCGGTACGCGGCGACGTCGCGGAACAGGAGGTCGTTGTCCACCTCCTGGAAGTAGTCGCCGCCCACCTCCGACAACGGCACCTGGCCACAGATCGCCAGGACCGGTGCGCCGCTCTTCGCCGCGTCGTACAGCCCGTTCAGGAGGTGGACCGAACCGGGCCCCACGGTGCCCATGCAGACCCCGAGTTCGCCCGACAGTTGGGCACGCGCGCCGGCGGCGAAGGCCGCGGCCTCCTCG
Source organism: Streptomyces sp. HUAS YS2 (assembly GCF_033343995.1). Lineage (NCBI taxonomy): Bacteria > Bacillati > Actinomycetota > Actinomycetes > Kitasatosporales > Streptomycetaceae > Streptomyces > Streptomyces solicathayae. The sequence goes on from NZ_CP137573.1 coordinate 510,700, forward strand.
TGCCGGAAGCCGGTCCACTCGATGCCCTCCGTGGTCCGGATGGCGTCCGTGAGGGGGTTGAGGGCATCGCCGACCACGCCGAAGACGTGGTCCACACCGAGGTCGGCGAGACCGTCGACGATCACTTGGGCGACGGTACGAGTCATGAGGTCTCCGTAAGTTGTTAGGCGGCCCGGGAGAGCCGGATGTGGCTGATGTGGTCTTGCCAGTTGTGGCTGCGAAGGAGCGGCCGTCCGGCTCTCCGGGGCGCCCTGGCTGCTGATTGAGATGTGCGCTTCGGTCGCTATTTACGGAGATGACAGCGGGGTGTTCCTCGGGCCGACGGCAGGGCTGTGCGGACCGGGGAGGAGCAAGTGAGCGACAGGAAGACCGAGGTCTGGGTCGGTATCGACGCGGGCAAGGGACATCACTGGGGGGCGGCGGTCGATGAGACCGGCGCGACGCTGTGGTCGAAGAAGATCGAGAACGACGAGGCGGCGATCCTGGCCGCGCTTGGCGAGCTCCTGGACCTGGCGGAGGAAGTCCACTGGGCGGTGGACATCTCCGGCACGTCCTCGGCGCTGCTGCTGGCCCTGCTCGCAGGTCACGGCCAACGGGCGGTCTACGTGCCCGGACGCACGGTCAACCGCATGGCTGGCGCCTACCGGGGCGAGGCGAAGACCGACGCCCGCGATGCCTACGTGATCGCGGAGACATCCCGCCACCGCCGGGACTTCGCGATGATCGACGTGCCCGCCCAACTTGCCGCCGATCTGGCACTGTTGACGGCTCGCCGATCCGACTTGATGGCTGACCGGGTACGGATGATCAACCGGCTGCGCGATGTCCTGACTGGTGTCTTCCCCGCGCTGGAGCGGGCCTTCGACTACAGCAGCCACAAGGGCGCGCTGGTCCTGCTGACCGGCTACCAGCTGCCGGCGGCGATCCGCCGCCGAGGCCGGGCGAGGCTCACGGCGTGGCTGGCCAACCGCGGTGTCCGGGGCGCCGACGCAGTGGCCGCGACCGCCTTGGAGGCAGCTCAGGCCCAGCAGACTGCGCTGCCCGGCGAGGACGTCGCGGCCCAGATCGTGGCCGACCTGGCCGAACAGATCCTCACTCTGGACGACCGCCTGAAGCGGATCGACAAGCAGATCAGGGAGACGTTCCGCAGCCATCCTCAGGCGGAGATCATCGAGTCCATGCCCGGCATGGGCCCGATACTCGGGGCCGAGTTCGTCGTCGCCGCCGGCGACCTCGCGGCCTACGCCGACGCCGGACACCTGGCCTCGGCGGCCGGGCTGGTGCCCGTCCCCCGTGACTCGGGCCGACGCACCGGCAACCTGCACCGACCCAAACGCTACAGCCGCCGCCTGCGTCGGGTGTTCTACATGTCCGCACAGACCAGCATCATCCGCGAAGGACCCAACCGGGACTTCTATCTCAAGAAGCGCGGTGAGGGCTGCAAGCACGTCCAGGCAGTCATCGCCCTGGCCCGCCGCCGCGCGAGCGTGCTCTGGGCACTGCTGCGTGACAGACGGACGTTCACCTCCGCCCCACCGGTCACGCAGGCGGCTTGACTTCGTCATTGAGACTCCTTTGTCGCGAAGGGCATCGACCGACCGGGTCACCGCAGGGTGAACCGGTCCGGATGAGCCGCCTTCCAGTCGCCCGCCCACGAGTCCGGAACCGATCCGGACGACAGGAGCTGCCCGGGAGCGAGCGGCTCGTACAGGTCGTCGTGGGCCCGTACGTCGTCGGGGCCGACCCGGCGCAGGAGCAGCCCGGGCGCCAGACCGCCTGGGTCGTCGGCGCCCATGGCGGCCATGATCTGCAGAGCGCTCTTGACGGTCGCTGCCTGGAAGCGCTGGACGCGCTGTGCCTTGTCCTCGACGTCCAGGGCCCGGGCGCGCCGGCGGTCCTGCGTGGCGACTCCTACGGGGCACGTGTTGGTGTGGCAGCGCTGGGCCTGGATGCACCCGAGGGCGAACATCATGGCCCTGGCGGAGTTGGTGTAGTCCGCGCCCTGGATCAGCCTCTTGACGATGTCGCCGCCGGTGGCGACCTTGCCGGAGGCGCCGATCCGGATCCGGTCGCGCAGCCCCGCGCCGACGAGGGCGCGGTGCACCGTCGTCAGGCCCTCGGTGAGGGGGAGTCCGACGGTGTCGGCGAACTCCAGCGGCGCGGCCCCGGTGCCGCCCTCGGCCCCGTCGACGACGATGAAGTCGGGGGTGACGTCCTCCTCCAGCATCGCCTTGCAGACGGCGAGGAACTCGCGGCGCGAACCGACGCACAGCTTGAACCCGACCGGCTTGCCCCCGGCGAGTGCGCGCATCCGGTCGAGGAAGCGCACGAGCTCCCTGGGAGTTCGGTAGACGCGGTGGTACGGCGGCGACATCACGGTGCGGCCCTGCGGGACGCCGCGGACCGCGGCGATCTCCCGGCCGACCTTGGTGCCGGGCAGGACGCCGCCGATGCCGGGCTTGGCTCCCTGGCTGATCTTCAACAGGACGCAGGCGACCTGGTCCAGAGCGGCCTTCTCGGCGAACCGGCGCCGGTCGAAGTCGCCGTCCTCGGTGCGGCAGCCGAAGTACCCCGTGCCGATCTCCCAGACGAGGTCGCCGCCCGGAGCGAGATGGTGCTCCGATATCCCTCCTTCGCCGGTGTCGTGGGCGAAGCCGCCGCGCCGGGCGCCCTCGTTCAGGGCGCGGACCGCCCGGTCGGAGAGGGAGCCGAAACTCATCGCCGACACGTTGAGCAGGGCCATGTCGTAGGGCTTGCTGCACCCGGGCCCGCCGATCCGGACCCGCGGCGGTTCGGTCGGGACCGGGCGCGGAGCCATGGACGGGACGAGGAACTCGGTGCCCGGACGGTCCAGTTGCAGCTCCGTCCCGAAGGGGTCCTCGGCGTCGGTCCCCTTGGCCCGTTCGTAGACGATGGAGCGCGTGTCACGGTCGAAGGGCGCGCCGTCGACGTTCCGCTCGACGAAGTACTGCTGCACCTCGGGACGGAGCGCCTCCATCGCGAACCGCAGGTGCCCAAGGAGCGGGTAGTTGCGCAGGATCGAGTGGCGCCGCTGGAGCAGGTCGCGCAATGCCACCGCGGCGAGCAGGAGGGCGGGGCCGGCCGCGCACCACCACCAAGGGGACACCAGGACGGCCAGGAGGCCGGTGCCGAGGGCGGCGACGGCCGGGATGCCCGCGAAAAGAACGTTCACCATGCACGGTCGTCTGTCCCGGATCGGCCGGGTCAAGCGCGTCACGGGCCGGAGCGTCGCGCGCCGCGAGCGCCTCGCACGAGGGACTGCCGAGACCTACGGGCGGGCTGACCTGCGGCGGCCTGCCGAGACCCGCCCAGGAATCCGAATGCGGCGCGCCGGATGGGGGTTTGCCCCGGGCGAGCCCCGGCTAGACGACCCATATGAGTGCTTCGGAGAAGAGCGACCGGGACCCGTCCCGCCGGAGCGGCGCGGACCACGTCCGTCCGGCGGAAGAGATGGACGCCCACGCGGTCGAGAGGCCACGGCCGGCAGCCACGGGAGCTCTGCGGGCCCTGCCGGCCCCGTTCGCCGAGAAGGCCCGTACGGCCGCGTACGTGGCGCGCGGCACCGGGGGCACGCTGTGGGCCGCCGTGCGCTCGCACAAGGCGGCGACGGGTGGCGCCGTCGTGGGCGCGACGGCCGCGATCACCGGTGCGTACGCGCTGGGACGACGAGCGAGGCGGCGCAGCGGGCCGCTGGCCCGGCTCCTCGGATCCCGCTTCTGAGGCGCGAGGAGCGACCCGCGACCCGCCCTGCCCAGGGCCGCTTACCCCCGGCCCGTTCCCGCCCCCCTTCGGTACCCGTCATCTCTTGGAGGTTGGTACGCATGGTTCCCCTGCTGCTTGTACTCCTTCTCATCCTGCTGCTCTTCGGATTCGGCTTTGCGGTCAAGGTGCTCTGGTGGATCGCGGTGATCCTGCTCGTGCTGTGGCTGATCGGTTTCGTGGCCCGGCCGAAGGGGCGCACGGGCCGCTGGTACCGCTGGTACCGCTGGTAGGCGGTTCCGACCACGGCTGGTAGTCGGTTCCGACCACCGCCCGGACGAGCCCGGCACGCTCCGGAAGGAGCTGCCGGGCTCGTGCACGTGCTCAGGCGGTCGCACCAAGTCGTCCTCTGGGGGCTCGGCCGCGGGCCCGCACCCGACCGCTCCGCCGAGCCGTGCACGGCCTTCTCGTCGATCAGCGGACGACCGCCGCCATCGCGTGCAGCCGCAGCGCGAGCTAGATCAGGAGGCGCGGGCCAGGCGCGCACGGAACCGGGCCAGGGCCTGTACGGATCCCGCGCACAGGGAGTTGCTGCAGATGCGCGCGCGGATACGTACCAGCAGGTGAGGTGCGGGAGGATCGGGTGCCGCCGTAAGGAGTCGCCCCGGATGCCGCGTCGCGAAGGTCTCGTGGCGTGTGTCGTCACCGACAGGCCGACGAGACCCTCGCTCATACGCCCGGGGCCTTCGGGCCTCCTCGTCTAGGGGCAGCCGGGGCCTGTGCCGGGGTTGGTGCACTCGTCGACACCCGTACCACCGTCGTTGGTGTTGACGCCCGGGCCGCCGTCGAGCGTGTCCCGGCCGTTGCCTCCGAACAGGGCGTCGTCACCGCCGCCCCCGGCAAGTGCGTCGTTGCCGGGACCGCCGTGCAGGGTGTCGTTGCCGTCCTCGCCGACGATCCGGTCGTTCCCACTGCCGCCGGTGAGCGTGTCCCCATCGGCACCGCCGCAGATGACGTCGTCACCACCCTGGCCGTCGACCGTGTCGGACCCGCCGTGGCCCACGATGACGTCGCGCTGCGGCGTGCCGGAGATCTGGTCGTTGCCGGGGGTCCCCACGATCGTGGGCGACTGACCGAGACAACCCGGCACGACGGTGGTGGTCTGTGCAGCGGTGTCGTTGGCCTGGTTCGCGTCGGAAACCGCGCCGGCCACCGACGCGGTGTCGCTGTAGAGGCCCTCGGCGGTGGCCGTGGCGGTGATGGTTCTGACCGCGCTGCCCCCGGAGGCGAGCGTTCCGATGTCGCATGTGACCACTTGCGGCGCGGATCCCGTCACGGTGCATCCACCGGACGCGGACGCGAAGGCGAGCCCGGCAGGCAGCGTGTCCTTCAGCACGACTCCCTCGGCGGTCTGCGGGCCGTTGTTCGCAGCGGTGAGGGTGTAGGTCACGCTCCCGCCCGCCGGCACAGGGTCCGAGCCGCTGTCGGACTTCGTCACGCCCAGGTCGGCCTCGGTCACGTCCAACCGCCCGATCTTGGGGGTCTGTAGTTCGGTGAACCAGATGTCACCGTCCGGTCCGGTGACGACGCTTTCGGGGTCGCTGAACGGGGTGGGCAGCGGGAACTCCGCGAAGACGCCGGCCGTGGTGATCCGCCCGATCTTGCTGCCGCCGAGCTCCGCGAACCACAGGCTGCCGTCCGGCCCGGAGGCGATCCCCTGCGGGAAGCTGTCCGGCGTGGGAACGGGGTACTCGGTGATGACGCCGGCCTGGGTGACGCGGCCGATCGTGTTGCCACCATAGGTGGTGAACCACACGTTGCCGTCCGGCCCGCCGGTGATACGAACGGGGCCGCCCTCCTCGTTCGGACGGGGGTACTCGGTGATGACACCGGCCGGGGTGATCCGGCCGATCTTGTCGTCCGATGTGGTGAACCACAGATTGCCGTCCGCCCCGGCGGTGATGTCGATCGGCTGACTTCCCGCGGTGGGAAGCGGATACTCGGTGACGGCTCCGGCCGTGGTGATCCGCCCGATCCTGTTGCCGTTGAGCTCGGTGAACCACAGATTGCCGTCCGGCCCGGCGGTGATGCCGAACGGTTCGCTGACTTCGTCCGGCAGCGGATACTCGGTGACGGCTCCGGCCGTGGTGATCCGCCCGATCCTGCCGAAGCCCTGCTCGGTGAACCACATATTGCCGTCCGGCCCAGCGGTGATGTCGTACGGGCCGCTGGCGGTGTAGTCGGCGAGGAGCTCGCCGGCCGGGGTCATCCGTCCGATCCTGTCGACAGCGGGCTCGGCGAACCAGAAGTTGCCGTCCGGCCCGGTGGTGATGTTGTACGGAGCAGCGGCCGGATCGGGCAGGGGGTACTCGACGATCCCGACCGCGGCCTGCGCCGGCGACCCCACCAGTGGCAGGCACATCAGCGCCCCGACGAGGAAGCCACTCATGCGGCGTCTGAAGCGGGAGCCCGAGAGGAAGGATCTGCCAGCCGGCGGCCCAGTCGCAACGGTTCGAAACATAGGGCGAGCACCTTTCGGTCACGGTCGTTTCGACCCGTTTCCTACCAGATGGGTGCAGGCACGTCAGGGCGGCACACGGGCCCCGCCGGACACATCCGCGCCATCGCCCGGGCGGCGTACCGGTCATCACGGCAGCGCGCCTCTTCGACGGGACGGCCCGTTGATCAGACGTGTCCGCCGGGTTGGTGACCACTGATGCGATGCGGGACCGGACAGAGCCATTGACACCGACCATCCGCTTCAGGGGGACGGTGCGCCGGCCACCACCGAACGTCAGAGGCCCTCGCACCGAAGCACCACACCCGCCACCCTGGCGAGACCCGCCCGACGATCCCCCGCATCCCCGCGCACGGAGGCGGAACGCCCACGCGGAATCCCAGGACACGCCCGGTCCGGCAGGCCGACACCGCCTCCGACACCGAAGCCAACCGCCGACCGCCGACCGCCGACCGCCGAGGAACATCGCCCCGATCGACTAGCTACCAGCGGTTCTGGACCGGTGGGCACGGCCGCCGAGACACTACAGGCCACGCTGGACGGATTGCCGCCGCCCGTGCCGAGCACGCCGCCAGTCATGCGCGGCGACTCAGTCGACCGCACCGCAATGGTTCTGCGCGAAGCCGGCCACGGCGGCGACCGCGGCCAGGGCGCCGCCGTGGCCTACCGGCTCAACGTCCCCGCAGAGGTCGACCATTGATGCTCCCGGAACGCGTATCGCGGACGTATCGGAAATCGCATACGCCACCGCAACGGTCTCCCGTCTTCAGTGGAGTCAGCCCAAGTGCATCAACGGTCAGTTCGTCCATCGGGAAAGGACTGTGATCATGGACTCGGATTCCGTATGCGGTGTCAACCGGCGGCGGCTGCTCGGGTGGGGCGGGATGGCGGCCGCCGGCGTGGTGGCAGGCGCGTCGCCGGTGGGGGCCCAGCCCGGCCACGCCGACCGGGCCCCGACCAACCAGATCCCGCCAGACACGCGGCCTGGCGGGGCGTACGACCGGTATGTGGCGAAGTTGGCCGCCGAGGGCAAGTTCTCCGGCGTGGTGCTGTTGTCGCACCGGGGCCGGACGGTGCTGTCCCGCAGCTACGGCATGGCCGACGAGGCGAAAGGGATCGCCAACCACGAGGGCGTCACGTTCAGCCTCAGTTCGGCCGGTAAGCCGTTCGGCGCGGTGGCCGTCTTGCAGTTGGCGCAGCAGGGCAAGGTGAAGCTGTCTGACACGGTGGGCGCCCATCTGAGGGGCTTTGCCAAGGAGATCGCCGAGCAGGTGACCATCCACCACGTGTTGTCCGGCACCTCCGGGCTGGACAGCCCGGATGAGGACGTGCAACGCGTCTTCCAGAGCCGGGACGAGGTGCAGGACTACTACGAGCAGCGGGCCCGACAGGCGAAGCTGGTGGGCGTCCCGGGCACTCCTGGCACTGGCCATGAGGAGGCGGAGGTCACCATTTCCGCGCTGATCGTGGAGGCCGTGACCGGCAGGATGTACTGGGACTACGTGCAGGAGAACATCTTCGAGCGCTGCGGCATGACCGGCTCGGCGTTCTACACCCGGCCGCAGTGGCTCACCGACGAGCACATCGCGCACCCGTACATGGAACTGGCAGACGGCAGCGTGGTGGACGCCGTCCGCGACCTGAGCAAGAGCAGCCCGGACCCGAACGTACTCGGCAAGAATCCGGGCCGCGCCTTCATCGATGCCCCCGGGGACGGTGGCTTCGCCACCGCGCCGGATCTGGTCCGGTTCGCGCACGCGCTGGGCGACGGCACGGTGCTGGACCGGCCTTGGGCCGACGTGCTCACTGCCGCCAAGGTCCCCCATGGGCCTGCGTCGTTCGGGGCGTACGGGATTCCGGTCTCCATCGTCAACGGCCAGTGGAACTACCAGCGAGCCGGCGGCAACCCCGGTGTCAGGGCGAACTGGGGCATCTACCCGGACACCGGCTGGGTCGGTGTCATCCTCAGCAACCGCGACGGCTCGCCGCTGCCAGAGATGATCGGGCAGGAGATGCAGGCCATCACCGGGGGCCCGGTCGGCGCGGGATCGGGTGGCTGAGCTACCGGCACGTTGAGAAGCTCCACGACGACTCCCTCGCCTTCGCCGCCGACATCGACACCAAGTACCGCGAGTCTGAACACGCACCCGTCGTCGCCACCTTCAACTTCGACTGAACCGCAGCACTCCCTCCGTCATGTGTCTTGCGGCCGGCCTGGGTTGCTCCACCCGGTCCGATCGCTCGCCTTCCAATCTCAGCGGATCCAGTGGCGGCATCCACTCGGTCGCGTCCTCGGCGTGATGGTCGATCGGATCCTCAGCCATGACTGCCCCTCCCAACTCGCGCATGCTGACGAACACTAGTCGCCGGCACGGACACAGGCGGTTGAGGTGTCAGGCTGCGTGAGCTGCGGGGCGTTCGACGAGGTTTCCTCGTTCGAAGCGGGCTCCGGCACGGACGAGGGCGACGAGGCGGGGGCATTGACGGCCCCCTACCGCTGCTGAGCGGACTCGACGTCCTTCGTGCGGAGCCGGACAGGGGCGAAGTTGGACTCGATGGGGTTTGTGGTGCGCAAGTGGATCCAGTGCTCGGCGGGGAAGTCGTAGAACGCCAGCAACTCCTCGACGTCGTCGGTGGGATGCGGGGCGGGGCGGGGTGTGCCGGTCGCCGGCGGGAAGGTGTCCGTGCCTGCTCAACTCCCGGATGCCTGGTGCGGATACGCGGCCCGTAGGATGCCGAAGTTCTCACGCATGTTGATCAAGAAGGAGGGGACATGCGCAAGCTCTTCGCAACCCTGACGGCGCTGGTAGCGCTGCTGGCCGCCCACCTCGTCACCGCCGCGCCGGCGGGGGCCACAACCATGTACAACCCAGAAAACGTCTGCGCCACCCCCAAGGGGGGAAGCACGGCCAACGGCACCATCATCACGGTCTGGACCTGCAACGGAAGCGCGCTGCAGGAGTGGGACTGGAACGGCTCCGCGATTGTGCACCGTGCAAGCCACAAGTGCCTGACCCCCAGTGGCGGCAGTGGCGCAAACGGAACCGTGCTCACGCTGTGGACATGCAACGGAGCCCTGTCGCAGGGCTGGGCGGTGACGCCGAAGGACGTGGGATACTACTGGATCTCCAGCCTCAATGGGGGCGGGTGCATCACTCCCTACGGCGGGAGCCTGGCGAACGGGGCCTACCTGACCCTCTGGTCCTGCAACCCGTACGAATACTCCAGCCAGAACTGGTGGCTCTAACCAAGTAGGCACCGCAGCAAGAGGCCCCTGTCCGGATCCGGCGGGGGCCTCTGTGCGCGGCCACTCGGGCAGGTAGCGGCGGGATTCTGCCCGAGAGCCTGTCTCCCGGATCATGAAACGTGATCGCAGCAGTCCTTGGTGTTCCGCTACGGTCCGGGCATGTTCGTTGTCACAGTCACCTACACGGCACTGCTGGACGAAGTGGACCCATAGAGGCCGGCCCACGGCGACTGGCTGAACCAGCTCATATCCCGGAAATTGCTTCTGGTTGCCGGCCGCCAGGTGCCTCTGGTCGGTGGTGTCTACCTCGCCGCCCAGATGCCCGCCGAAGAACTTGACCGCCTTCTCGCCACCGACCCGTACGTCCTCAACGACGTCGCCACGCACAGCGTCATGGAGTTCACTCCCCTGCTAGTCGCGGCCGGTCTGGAGAACCTCCAGACCCAGGAGTGAGCACATCCTCCGGGCTGACGAGCGGAGCCAGATGAGGAGCGCGGCTGCGGTCACGCTGCCGAGGTAGACGCTCTACTGCGGCAGGGCGCTCAAGGACGGCCTGGAGGCCGGGAGCGGGCGGCTTCTGCCAGGGGATTCACGTGGACGGCGCGGGACCGCTGACCCAAGGCATCGCCACCCCATTCAGCAGCGCCGCAACCAATGCCTCTGTGAGACTGACCGGTTGCCGGTCCTGGCTGAGCTCGTCACCAGCCCCAACGGCCTGTGCTGTCGATCGTGGTGGAAATGCCACCTGTACGGTGGGGGGACCGGCTTGTGTGGGTGGGGGTGCTGTGGCAGCGGGCGAGCTCTTTCGTGGCCCGGTGCAGGGCGAGCTCCATGGTGCGGGGCGTGGTCAGGGCGCAGCTGCCGTCGGGCGGTACGAGCCATCGCAGGCCTCCCCAGCGGCAGTGGGGGGCAGGGGCGGCGATCCATCCTCCCTGGGTGATGTGGCGGGTGCGGTCACCGACCCAGGTGGCCCCAGGGTCGGGAGGCAGGAAGAAACCGACCTCGCGTCGCCGGCCGTCCAGCAGCACAGGGCCGGGATCGACGCGAGGAGGGGCGGCGAGGATGTCCGCGGCGCGCAGGCCCAGGCACGCGGGAACGATCAGCACGTCCCATAGGCGTCCGGCAGCCAACAGATGGATGCCGGCGCCGCCGCGGCGGCAGTCGCGCTCATAGGCTTGCGGATCATTCAAGGGGCGGGCATATGCCGAACGCACGCCCAGAACATGTATTCCACGGGAATGCTCAACCGAGCCACGGCCGAGGCCCTTACCAGCCCAATCCGACCCACGCGCGGGACAGAGGAGCGGGCAGGCCGGTTCGGCCGAGTTCCCCTATCTGGCGGAGCTGCCCACTCTTCGCGGTTTGGCCTCGGGGTGGGCGAGCTGGTCATCGCGGCCGACTCGGGACCCTTCCGCGCGTGCGGGGAGCAGGTCGTTGTCGTACTTCCGGCGCTCCGCCCAGCTCGCCCATCCCCGCGGGTGCAGGGAGCAGACCCGCCAGGTTCTGGGCACCGGGGTGGCTCAACCTCTACCGGTCGTCGCTGGCCCTGTTCGACACGCACGCCGCTGTGTTCCTGATCAGGGGTGAACGCCGCAGTCGAGCGCGCCGGCGATGACGGTGAAGGCCAGGAAGTGCTCGGCCTGGCGCTCGCCGCAAGTACTCCAGCCATAGATCGTCATGTGCCCTGCTTGGGGCCGTCTGCCGGCGGAAACCAGGTGGCCTCGGCGCACCGTCTGAGTAGAGTCGGGCAATGCCTGAGTTGCAGCGATTGCACGCCGGCCATGCCCCGGCGGTCCTGGCCTTCGAGCGGGCGAACCGCACCTACTTCGCTGCCTCGGTCCCCGACCGCGGCGACGACTACTTCGACCAGTTCACCGACCGGTACGACGCTTTGTTGGCTGAGCAGGAGGCAGGTATCTGCGCCTTCCACGTGCTCGTCGCCGAGGACGGCTCGGTTCTCGGCAGGTTCAACCTGGTCGACATCGAGAACCACACTGCGGAACTCGGCTACCGGGTCGCTCAGCACGTCGCCGGCCGCGGCGTGGCGACCACAACCGTCCGGGAGCTGTGCCAACTAGCCTCGGCCCAGTATCGGTTGCGCGCACTGCGAGCGGCCACCGTCCGGCAGAATGCCGCGTCCCAAAAGGTGCTGACAAAAGCCGGGTTCGTCCCTGTCGGCCCCGCCGACCCGGCCCATCTCGGCGGTAAGCCAGGCACCTGGTATCAGCGCGACCTGGTGCACCCGATCTTGCCCGGAGGCCCACCGTGGGAAGGCCACGGCCATAGTCGATCGTCGGTGTGAGGACCCGGCCGGAGCAGCTGCCCGCCGCGTGCGACAAAGCGGGCCGCCATAGCTCGCGACGGGCCAGCCGGAGATGAGCAGCGGCAGGAAGGCTTAAGGCGCAGGCCGCCGTCATCCGGGACCGACGGGCGGATGCTGCAGCGCTGGCGGTGCAGACGACGCCTCCCCGTTCGGCCTGCGGAGGTGCACCCAGCAAGACGCTCCAGCCCCTGCGAAGTCACCCACTGCCCAGAACCGCTTGCCAGAAGGCATCCCCCGCGTCCCCGCGCGGCTGAACAGTCGTTCGCGTACGCCTTCCGTCGGGCCGGCGTCCTCGCCGAGGCTCCAGCTGGCAGGGAGCCTCATTCGAACCATGCGGTATCCCTGCCCCCTTGTGGGTGAGGTTCGGGTCAGGGGTGTGTGTCGGCGCGGCTGCGACCCCGCCACGTTCTGATGCATTGCGGGTCGGACCGCGCGACTCGTCGCCCAGCATGCCGCTCTCCCTGCCGGCCGCGAGGAAGTCGCCCGCACCATGCTGCCGGGACGGCACCGGATGAGGGGCTGCGCAACCCGCAGCTCGGCGCTGAGGGACCTGTCCGCCTTGGCGCCGCGTGCAAGCGGGTTCAGGTGGATGCGTCTTCGAGGGCAAGGCGCCGTACCGTGCACAGAGTCGATCGGAGGCTGTGCAGGTCGGTCGAGCCCAGCGCGAGGCGAATCGCCTGCGGCGTGTGAGCCGAGGTGGTGAACGGCTCCGCCGTGGTGACCGAGATGCGGTGACGCGCGAGGGTGGCCGTCAGGCGGTCGGCGCGTGCGTCGTCGGGCAGCGGCACCCAGGTGAAGTAGGACGAGGGATGGCCGACCAGCGGTAGCCCTGCCAGTTCGTGCACAGCGATGGCCTGGCGGGCCTTGGCATCGTCTCGCTTCTGCGCCTCCAACTGGTCCACCGTGCCGTCGTCGAGCCAGCGGCAAGCGATCGCCGTGGTCAGGGCCGGGGTGTTCCAGGTGGTCGCTCGGATCGCGCGTTCGAGTAGCGGCACCGTGGTCGGCGGGGCAAGGACGAATCCCACCCGCAGGCCCGTGGCGACGCTCTTGGACAGCCCTGAGACGTAGACGGTGATGTCCGGTGCGGTCGCCACCAGCGGCGGTGGGGGGTTTTCGACCAGGTAGGCGTACGAGGCGTCTTCGATGATGAGCACGCCGTGCTGTCGGGCGATCCTGATCAGGCGGGCCCGATCGGTTTCCGTCATGACCCAGCCCAGGGGGTTGTGCAGGGTCGGCATGGTGTAGACCGCACGCACCGGTCGGGTAGCGCACAGCTTCTCCAGAGCTTCGAGGTCTGGCCCGTCGGCGGTGGTGGGGATGGGCTCCAGGTCGAGGCGGAAGGCGTGCGCAAGCACCTTGAAGCCGGGATAGGTGAGGGCATCGACCGCGACGACGTCGCCGGCATTGAGCGTGGCCATGACCGTGACGGCCAGGCCGTGCTGCGCACCGTTGACGACAAGGACTCGGTCCGCGTCAGCCGTGATTCCCCGGCGCCCCAGGTGCCGTCCGATCGAGGCCCTGTCCTGGGGTCGGCCTGAGTGCGGCTGATAGCGCAGCAGCGAGTCGAGGTCACCGGAGACGGCCACTTCCCGTAGGGCCTGGCGCAGGAGGCCGGCCTGGCCGGGCAGCGACGGGTAGTTGAAGTTGAGGTCGACTGCGTCCGTGGCGACGAGCTGCCGGTCGATGCCGTGGCCGGGTGGAACCGCGAGGTCGCGCACGAACGTGCCGCGGCCCTGCTCCCGGCTGACCAGGCCCATGGCCTCCAGTTCGGCGTACACCCGCGTCGCGGTCACCACCGCGACCCCCTCACGGGCGGCCAGCGCCCGGTGGGTCGGCAACCTCGCGCCCGCCGCGAGTCGCCCCGTCCGGATGTCGGAGGCGAATGCGTCGACCAGAGCTTTGTAGCGCGGGACTGCCATGGACCGAAGTGTACCCATGACAATTCTTTGACTGTCCTGCTCGTGGGTCCGTACCGTCCAGGTCAGTCCACACCCGCCTGGAAGGACAGCCGCCATGCACATCGCCATCCTCACCTTCGAGGGGTACAACGAGCTCGACTCCCTGATCGCGCTCGGAGTGCTCAACCGGATCAAGGCGGACGACTGGCGCGTCACCATCGCCACCCCCAGCCCCAAGGTGACGTCCATGAACGGGGTGGTCATCGAGCAGATGTCCACCTTGGAGGAGGCGTGCACCGCTGACGCGGTCATCATCGGCAGCGGCATCGCCACCCGTGAGGTCGTCGAAGATCCGGCGATCATGAGTGTCCTGCGGGGCCTGGACCCCTCGCGCCAACTCATCGCGGCACAGTGCTCCGGCGCGCTCGTACTGGCAAGGCTCGGGCTGCTCAACGACATCCCCGCCTGCACCGACCTGATCACCAAGCCCTGGGTCATCGCGGCCGGCGTCGAGGTGCTCAACCAGCCCTTCTACGCCAAGGGCAACATCGCCACCGCCGGCGGCTGCCTGGCTTCGCATTACCTCGCCGCCTGGATCATCACCCGGCTGAAAGGCAAGGACGCTGCCGAGGGTGCATTGCACTACGTCGCCCCGGTCGGCGAGAAGGAGGAGTACATCGAGCGTGCCTGGCGCAACATCACCCCCTACCTGCCCACCCCCAGGCCGACGCTCGTCTGAGGCTTCACACCGGGCCTTCAGCCCCTCCGGCGGCTCGACGGCTCGCTGCTTCCCGGCGGCGTGAGTGGGCGTCGCAGGGGCAGCAAGCCTGCTCGCCGTCGTCGTTCCAGCGAGCCTGACCGCCCGCCCAGGCCGCTTTCAGCCTCCGTAGAGACGGACTACAGCCAGGACACGACGGGCACCAGCCGAACCGGCCCGTCCCACCGCCGCCTCCCCAGCTCCCTCCTCCCCCGCCTCCCCTGCTCCCTCCTCCTCCGCCGCCGTCGGACGAGCGGTAGAACCCGTGAACGCACGCCTGCCTGGCACCGTTGGCACCGCGCCGGAGGACTTCGTCAACGGGCTGCTCACCGCCATCGCCGAGCAGCTCGGCGAGCCGATGCCCCGCTGCCCGACGCGCTGCAGCGCGCGCTCCGCGCACTTCCGCGGCACCTGTTCCTACCCGACCGGATCCGTTCTCGCCTTCGATGCGCACGCGCCGGGGCCCTGCCCGGTGGGCTGGTACACGATCACGCGCGGCTGGTCCGCCGCCATGCCGAGAGTCTGCGCCTCGATCCGCCCCGACGTATCCGGACTCCATCCGGGCACGCGCAGCTACGACGCGGGGTGTCCCCGGTGACGCGGGGTGTCCCCGGTACTGGTCACGGACCGCGCAGTCGGGCGTCGCCTGCTGGTGGTCGTCGGAGCCTGTTGTGGGCAGTCGCATGGGTACAGAGCGCTGGCCGGCGCGAGACGCGCCGGCGTTCCCCGGCTCCACCGGGAAAGGAGGTCCTGGTCATGGTGGCGAGCAACGGCTTCCTGGCCGACCTGGTGACTCGCTCGCAGCTGGTCTCGGGCCGTGATCTTGCCGGACTGGTCTTCGACGCCGGTCAGAGCGTGGGCCTGACAGCCACCGGCGTGTACGTCACCGACCTGCAGCAGACGCGGCTCATCGCCCTTCCGCAGCCCGTTCCCGCCGGGGAGCCCACCCTGGACATCGACTCCTCCCTGGCCGGGCTGGCCTATCGGCTGGAGCGTACCCACCTGACGCAGGACGGCACGACGGCGTGGATCCCTATGGTCGACGGCGTCGAGCGCCTGGGCGTGCTCAAAGCCCGCGGCCCCGACCTGTCCGTCGCCGACTGCGAGGCACTGGCAGGAGTCACCGCGCTGCTGCTCGTCTCGAAGTCGTCCCACAGTGAGGTGCTCGTCGAAGCCGAGCGCCGCCAGCCGATGACCGTCCAGGCCGAACTGCTGTGGGCCTTCCTCCCGCCGCGCACCATCGGCACCGCCCTGGCCACCTCGACCGCCGTGCTGGAGCCCGCCTACAGCGCCGGCGGCGACGCGTTCGATCACAGCTTCACCGCCGACGGGCTGCACCTGACGCTCCTGGACGCCATGGGCCACGACCTCGCCTCCGGCGGAGCCAGCGCCGCCGGGCTGGCAGCCTGCCGCGCCACCCGGCGCTCCGGCGGCAGCCTCACCGACATCGTCACCGAGATCGACCGGATCCTGGACGAGTGGTTCACCGACCGGCTCATGACCGCGATCATCGCCGACCTCGATCTCACCGACGGCACCCTGACCTGGGTCAACTGCGCGCATCCCCCGCCCCTGCTCGTACGCGACAGGCAGATCCTGCACATACTTGAACGCGAACCCAACCTGCCGTTGGGCTGGAACTTCCACAGCCACACCCCGCCCACCACGCACCGCGCCCGGCTCCAGCCCGGCGACCGCATCCTGCTCTACAGCGACGGCGTCACCGAGGCCCGCTCGCCCCAAGGCGACCTGTTCGGCGAACAGCGTCTCGCCGACACCGTCATCCGCGCCATGGCCGCCGGCGAACCCGCCCCCGAAGCCCTGCGACGGCTCCTGCAGCAACTCAAGCGCCACCAGGAGCACAAGCTGTCCGACGACGCCACCATCGTCATGGCCGAATGGCACCCCACCCCGTAGCAAGGCCCCGCTCACACCAGCCCAGCGCGTCGCAGGCATCACCTGCAAAGGTCGGTCGGCAGGTCCGCCTGCACGCCCTCGCCACCAAGAACTCACTGCGGCAGCATCTGGCCGGAGGACGAGGCTCACTCCGAGCTCTTACCGGTGGATCGAGGCGGGGAGTCCCGGTTGCCCAGGTCCCGAGGACAAGGTCTCGAATGGGGTGTGCCCGCAGGTCATCGGAGCTTGCCTGGTGCGGCGGTTGGGAAGTCGTGTGCGAGACCTTCGCGGTAGCTCGGCAGGGCGGGGCTCCAACCGAGTTCGGCCTTCGCCTTGGCGTTGCTCACGCGCAGGGAGGTGTCGATCATGAGGCTGGCGAAGTAGGGGGCCGTCAGCCGGATCATCCAGCCGGGCAGGGCGCGCGGCGGTCTGGTGCCCGCCGCTCGGGCGTGCGCGTGGAACATCTCTCCCCACGTGGCCGGGAAGTCGTCGACTACGTTGTACGCCTGCCCGGCGGTGGCCTTGCCGATCGCGGCCACCGTGGCCGCCGCGGCGTCGGCGAGGTGGATCCACGCCATGGTGCCGCCACCGCCGCGCGGCACGGGCAGCTTCCCGGCCCTCAGCGCGGTAACGAAACCTTGTGAGGCGTCCAGGCCGTAGAACGCGCCGTAGCGCAACGCGATGCCCTCGATGCCAGCAGCCCCGAAGACCTGCTGCTCCGTGGCGTGCAGAGCGGCCACGGCCGGATCGGTCCTGTCGCCGCGAGGCCGGCCGAAGGCGTCGGACTCGGTGAGCGGCCGGGGACCTTTTTCCGTGTAGCCGTAGCCGGGGACCATCGACTGTGTGAGGAAACGGTGCGCACCGGTGGGCCGGGCCGCCTCCAGCAGGTGCGCCGTTCCGGTGGTACGCAGCTTGTTGGTCAGCTCCATGTCGGCGTACTTCGCGGGCGGCTTGCTCAACGCCGTGAGCTCGTGGATCACGACGTCGACGGCCAGTCCGTCCACGGCGCGCAACAGCTCGTCGCGTCGCAGCACGTCGGCGACGACCACGTCGGCGCCCGGAACGATGGCGCCGGACCGTCGGGTGACGGCGACGACCTGGTGACTGGTGCATCCGCAGCCGCTCGACGAACCGGCCGGACGGGTTGACCAGGGTGATCTCCACGCCGGTCCGGCGGGTGCGGTGGGCCAGTCGGATCGCGCTGAACATCCCCGTGTAGCCGGCGCCGAGAACGACGATGCGGTGGCCGGTGCTCATATCGGTCTCCCTGGGTCGGGCACCGGCCTCGGTGCCGGTGACGCCCATGGGACAAGCGACCCCCGCCGGATGTGACATGGCCCGATGTGTCCTGCGTCACATCGGGGCAGGTGTCGCGGCGGGCCGTCATCCGAACCGCCCCAGTCGGCGCGGCTCCCACGTCGAAGGGGTGCGATCCGATCGGCCGGTCCGCTTCCACGCGGCCTGACACCTCAACCGATCCTGTGTCCGTGCCGACGATTAGTGTTCGTCAGCATGCGCGAGCTGGGAGGGGCAGTCATGGCTGAGGATCCGATCGACCTGATCCGCCTCGAGGGGGATGGCAATAGCGTCATTCTCCGGATCACGGGGAAGGAGGAGCGGAAGCGTCCCACCGAGGCAGACGCCCTGGTCGGAGAGTTCCTGGTCGATACGCCCTTCGTCCGTGGCGCCCTCAAGACCTGGGTCTTCCCCGAGGACCTGCGACAGTGGCAGCAGGCCCTGGATTCGCTCGACGCAGGACAGGACATCGCCTGGCGCGAGGGGAAACGCGCTCCGTGGCTGTTCATCGAACTTGACGAGGACGATGACCGGTGCCAGGTCACGATCAAGGACAGCTCAATGTCCATGACGACGGTGACGGTCACCGTCCCACTGGCCGATGCCTGGTTCGACGACGCATACCGACGCCTTGACTTGGTCTGGGAGACCTGGCACATGGCCGACTGACCCATGGCCAACGAAGGAGATCGCCAGCCTCATCGGGATAGGGGCTCGCCATCGCTCGATCCACAGGTCTTGACTATTGATCCGGTGAAGGGCAGGTGCAGTGGACATCACGGTGCAGTGGATCAAGACGTCCTGGACGAAGCAGTCCCGGGGCGGGGAGGCCGCTGCCCGCAGGAACGCGGTGCCGGTCGGCTTCTCGTTGCCTCAGGTGCCCTCTGGGTTTGCCCACTTCGTCAACATGTCCGAGTGTGACGGCTTCGAGCCGCGTCCGAGCCAGAAGGACCTTCGTGAGATCGGTGTCAGCCTGCGGGACGAAGGTGATCGGCTCCGAGTGCTCGCTCGTGTGGAGCCGCTCTTCGGGTTGCCGCCTCGGCCGCGCAGGCCGCCGGCGGTTCGGCTGCTTCCCGGGCAGTGGGTCCGCTGGCAGTTGAACTACCGGTTCACCAGCGCACTGGGAATTCGCGGTTGGTCGTACTGGCTCGACACGTTCAACATCGCTTACGGCCCCGTCGGCCAGGATGTCTTCCTGTCGGAGCCGACCATGAACGTCGATGAATGCGGGCCCCTTCGATAGCTCGGGCTGACTCGCTCAGACAGACAATCGCTCCTCCCCGGCCGCCAGCCCGGACAGCCCTCGAATCCGGGATCCCGTACGCCGAGGACGTGCCGGGCGGCTCCCCCTTCCGCAAGGTTCCGAACGACGAATGGAGCAGCATGTCCTACGACGCGGCGTTCCTGTGGGGCCCGGCCAACTTCTCTGGACGACCACCGACCCGCCTGGTGGTGGAAGGCATCGTCGTGGGCTTCCTGATCGGGGGTGCCGTGGTGACGGGTGCGCTGACCGGTTTCGGCATGGTGGGCTCGGGGGTCGGTCTCATCGTGAGCCTGGCCGCCGCCGGGTATCTCTTCTCGACGAACGCGGGACGTGTCCTGGTCGCCGCGGTCGCCCTGCTCGGCGGGGCCCTCGCCTGGTGGATACCGGGCCAGGCGGCACAGGCCGTCCTCGCGGCGCGCGGCAAGGCCCGTACGGTGGTGGTCACCGAGGTCCACGTGCACCGCTACGAGGGACGGAACTACGTCAAGAACTCCTGCTCAGTACGCCTCCTTGACGGCAGCCCGGTCCCCAACGAAGCCTGGCGCACCTGCGGTCCCACCGCGCGCCCGGGCCAGCACCTCACGATGGTCTTCGACCCGGAGGCCAGCGTCCCGCCGACCGACCGCATCCTCCCCGCCACCGCCACCGAGGCCCTCGCGGGGGTGACGGCGGCAACTCTGGGCCTCGCAGCGCTGTGCTGCGTAGCGGTGATCCGATCCCAGCCGTGACCACACAGGCCGTACGAGTCGGCTGCGGCCCCTGTGCTCCGATGACCCCGAGCTCGCGCCGCGCTGCCGGGGCACCACTGACACAGCCAACTAAACGCGTGCGCGCGTAGGAGCGGTGCAGACAGTCCAGAAACCCGTCCGCCAGGGGGGGTGTCTCCCCGGCACCCGTCCACGAGCCGGGGAGCCAGCGAGAGGCGGCCGGGTCCGGCAGTAGTCGATCTTGACGTGCCCGAAGCGTGTGGTGTCGAGTTGCGGGTGAGAAGTGGCACCAGCGCATAGGGGATCGACATGTTCATAGCAGAAGAGGGCGTTTTCGATCCTGCGGAGATGCTCAAGCTCTACGACTCGGTCGGCTGGGAGGGCTACACCAGTGACGTAGACAAGCTCTGTCGCGGTCTCGTGAACTCTCACCTCGTCATCACGGCACGAGATGGATCGGGAACACTCCTCGGACTGGCCCGGACCGTCTCCGACGACGAGCACATCTGCTACGTCCAGGACGTCGTGGTCAATCCGGCGAAGCACAGGCAGGGGGTTGGCCGGGCGCTGGTCGAGCACCTGATGCGGCGCTACTCCCACTGCCGGTTCTTCCTCCTGTCCACGGACCACGAGTCGTCACCCGAGGGCTACCGCAACCACGCCTTCTATCGGAGCCTGGGATTCCTGTCCTACGAGGAAAAGGAGATGGCAGGCTTCGGACTGCCAAGGAACCGCCCCGACCTGCGCAATACGGCTCCGTAGGGTGGCCTGATGTTCGATCATCTGGAGATCAAGGTGTTGCCGCAGGGGCCCCGGTTCCCAGCTCAGGTGCGGTGCTGGGTCAACGGCGCGGACTTGGTCGAGGAGGTGATCGGCGGATCCGGACCGTACGCGGGCCGCGGGCCGTACGCGTCTGATGCGCTGCCGGCCGGCAGCCCCAGCCCTCTCCGCGCGACCGGCGCAGCACGCCGCCTGGAGCTGGGGCAACCGGACTGCACCGGTGGCTGCTGCGGCTTCCTGACCGTGGTCGTGCAGCGGTTCGGGGAGATCGTGCAGTGGTCGGACTGGGAGGTTCCGTCGAAGTCTCCGCTCGCGCCCGCGCCCTACCCTCCGCCCGAGTTCCACTTCGACGCGAGTCAGTACAACGCCGAAGTGGCGCGCGCCGAGGCGGCTGGCTGGTGGCAGGTGCACCCGTAGCCCAGCCGCAGCCGGGGGCGGCGAGCGGCCCTGGAAACGTTGGCGGCCGGCCCCCGGGCGGGAACGGGCCGACGAGACAGATCACCCGATCCTCACCCGGTTAGCGCCTCCCCTGCGTTGTCGCGGTCATCGTCCCCGGCTGTTCGGGCGAACCGCGATCCGCCCCGACCCATCTCCCACCCGCGCGGGCATCCATTGGCGAAACGAAAGGGAGAAACGTGCCGCTCTATCTATCAAGGTTCAGCTACACACCGGAGACCTGGGCGAGGATGATCGGCCACCCCGAGGACCGCGCAAAGGCCGCCCGGGTCTACATCGAATCCGTCGGTGGAAAGCTCCACGGCTTCTGGTACGCCTTCGGCACGCACGACGGCTACAACCTCTGGGAGGCTCCGGACAACGTGTCCATGGCTGCCGTTGCGCTGGCGATCAGCGGAGGTGGCGCGCTCAGCTCGTTCGAGACAACCGTTCTCCTGAGCGTCGATGAAACGCTGGATGCCCTGCGCAAAGCGGAGCAAGTCCAGTACCGGGCTCCAGGCGAGTAGTGGTTGCGTCACCCACGCTGACCATGGGGCCACCCGGGCAGCGGGAGGGCCCGACACCCCTAGGTGTCGGGCCCCCTCGCGCTCACCGGCGTCCGGCGCTCGCCCGACCGCGCCATACGGGCGCAGCACGCGATCCACCCGCGCCACCAGCGAACCCGCGGGCCGCGGGTCCCGCACGCATGGAGGCGGCCAGCGTCGGCAGCAGCAGCGCCGGCCCCAGCACGTACACCACGCCCGCCCACCGCGGCGCCCCTGGCCCGGAGACGGCCATCGGCCATCGGCGGGCCGTGGACGACGAGCAGCGGCCACACCGCCCCCGCCTCCATCCCGAGCGCCCGGCGCGCGTACGCCGACCGTCTGGCGGTCGTCGGCCAGCCTCCCGTCACCAGCGCAGCCCTCCGGCTCCGCACGGTCCAGGATCTCCGTCCACCGCGTCGAGATACTGCCCGTACGCGGCCACCCGGTCCGCGGCGTACTCCCGCTGCTCGGTCGTCATCTTCGTTGTGAGGTACCGCCAGTTCCCCTCCAGGCACACCGTGTGCCAAGCGCCGTTCTCCGGGGTGTACTCCATGTCAGCCGGGGCGATGAGCGGCTTGTGCAGCTCGGGCCGGCCGCAGCTGGTGTCGAAACCGCCGTGGCAGTCGGATTCGACGCTGCGGCTCGCCGGGATGGAGCACATGTCTGTCCCGGGCATGCAGACGTGCTTCTCGGCGTAGTCGATGCGGACGGCTTGCTCGCACGGGCTTCTCAGTCCGGGCGTACAGCTGGGCGAGGGCGTCGCTGGTGATCGCGTCGGCGGTGCGCCATCTGACGGGTGTGGGTTCGGTCATCAGGGGCTCCTCGGGCTGGCCAGATCTGTCATTGCCCGTGCTTGCAGCCGGGCCGAGAATCGCATCTGGACCTG
The DNA here is from genome assembly GCF_033343995.1 of Streptomyces sp. HUAS YS2. Taxonomy (NCBI): domain Bacteria; kingdom Bacillati; phylum Actinomycetota; class Actinomycetes; order Kitasatosporales; family Streptomycetaceae; genus Streptomyces; species Streptomyces solicathayae. Next base: position 532,972 of record NZ_CP137573.1, read on the forward strand.
AATCGGGGGCGCTGATGTTCGGGAACAACGGCAGTAACACGAACGCGTTCATGGGCGGCGTCGCGGCTGGGAACAGCTGCAGTCCGGGGTGCGGTTGCCTCCTGTGGCTGATCGCGATTGGCGTCTTCCTGTGGGGCATCGCCACTGGTCAGTGGTGAGCTGACGTCCTCGTTCGGGGCTCCTGCGGGTCGTCTTGAGCGCGTAGCCGATGCGGGGCCGCGTCCATCACAGCCGCACCATCGGTCTAGGCACGGCTGCGGCGACCGCGCCGTTGGTACTCGCATCCGCCTCGGTGGACTGGGGAGAGACAGGCGCGACCGCCCCAGACACCGCTCCCCCGCCGGCCACTCGGCACTGGCCGCGCACGAGGTGCCGCACGCCGTGGACGTCTTCGCCCACGGCCCGCACAGTCTCGGCCTGGTCCAGGATGCCGGCCAGGCCGCAGCGCCGGCGGAGCTCGCGCAATTGTGGATCGCCGAATAGGTCCGCATGCCGCAGCCAGGTACGAGATCGGGGTCGTCGCCCTCGCCCTCGGCCTGGACGGGGTGGGCGGCATGTGCGGAATGGTGAGAGTCAGTGCTTGCGGGCCCGTATCTGATCACGGCCATGCCGGCGACGCAGACCAGGGCGCCGATGGCGCACGGTTCACCTCCGCTCGAGCGGAGGAACCAAGATCGCCACGGCCCGGTGTCGCCGCAGAGAACTGTCGGCCTCCCTTCGTTTGGGTAGGCGCCTGACCTTTCCTCTGCCGGCCGGGGGCGGTCGTGGAGGTGGAACCGGGACGGTCCCGGGCGGTGTAGGGACGAAGGAGCCCCGGCCGCACCCGGCTCGGGATGCGGCCATGGCCCTGGCGGGTGTGCGACAGTCGAGGAGGGGCCCGAGGAAGGGGTTCGTCCGTGCGGAGGCCCGCGATCATCGAAGCGCCGTCGGTGCTGGGGCTGCGGCCCTCCGGCGTCCAGGACCTGCCCGCCGCGCTGCTCGGAGCCGGCCTGCGGGAGGGGCTCGGCGCGGAGTGGGCGGGCAGGGTCGAACCGCCCGCGTACGACCCGAGGCGCGACGAGGCTACGGGAATTCTCAATGCGGACGCCATCGCGCGGTACTCGGCCGAACTGGCCGACGCGGTCGGCGCGGTGCTCGACCGCGGGCGGTTCCCCGTGGTGCTCGGCGGGGACTGCAGCATCCTGCTGGGGAACCTGCTGGCGCTGCGCCGCCGCGGCCGCAACGGGCTGCTGTTCCTGGACGGCCACACCGATTTCTACCAGCCCTCGGCGGAGCCGACGGGCGAGGCGGCCTCGATGGAGCTCGCCCTGGCCACTGGGCGCGGCCCCCGGACGCTCACCGATCTCGAGGGCCGCGGCCCGCTGGTGCGCGACGAGGACGTGGTGGCATTCGGCATCCGCGACGCCGCCGAGTCGGCCGCGGACGGCATGCAGCCCCTGCCGCCGCGGCTGCGGGCGATGGACCTCGCGGAGGTACGGGCCATGGGTGCCGCGACAGCGGCGCGGGAGGCGGTCCAACGGCTCACCTCCGGCGGCGCCACCGGCTTCTGGGTCCACCTCGACGCCGACGTCCTGGACGACGCCGTGATGCCGGCCGTCGACTACCGCCTCCCCGGCGGACTTTCGTGGCACGATCTGGAGGCGGTGCTGCGGACGGCCCTGGCGGACGAACGGGCCGTGGGCCTGGACGTCACCATCTTCAACCCCCGCCTGGACCCGGACGGTTCGGTCGCGGCCCGCCTCGTGCAGGGCCTGCGCAGGGGCCTGTCGGCGGCGTGAGGGGTCGGCGGCGCCGGTATACCTGTCTGTGTCTGCGTCATGCTCCGACCCTCGGAACCCTTGCGGACAGCTACGGTCCGCAAGGGTGGACCTCAGGACGCGGGCAGGGTCGACACGATCTTGCCGGAGGCGTCGGCGGCGAGATAGCCGCTGGCCCGGTAGTCGTTGCTGAGGTAGAAGCGCAGTGTCGGACGGTCGTCGTTGAAGGTCCAGCGGTCGACGACGACGTATCGCATCGTGGGGTCGTCCACCTTGAGGTCGCGTTCGCCGCGCTTCATCAGCGCGGGGAGGCTGTCCCAAGGCATCGTGGACACGTCGAAGGGCTGCTCGTCGGCGTCGTCGGCACTGATGGTGCCGCCGGGGCCCGTCTTCCTGGCCACGCCGGCCCGGTACTCGTACGCGTCGTAGGTCTTCGCGCCGGGCCGGGTCGGGATGTTCGCCAGGGCGTACTCCTCGTAGACCGTCAGATCCTTGATCGTCGTGGTGCCGCTCGCCCGGCGGAACTCCGCGATGACGGCTCGGACGTTGGCGGTGGTGAGGAGGCTGCCGCGGACCGCGGGCGCGGAGGCGGACGGGACCGCGCCCGTGCTGCCCGAGCCCTGGCCGGGGGTGCGTACGGCGCCGGTCGGCGAGGCGCCACCCTTCGCCCCGGAGGAACCGCCGCTGCCGTCGTCGCCGTCGGGGAACAGGTTCACGACGCCGATCACCGCGGCGGCCGCCAGCGTGAGGCCGACGGCGGCGCCTGCGGCGCGCTTGCGCGGGCTGGAGGGCGCGGGGGTGGGCAGCGTCGGGGGGCCGAAGCCGACGCCCGGCGCGGCGGGCGGGCCGTAGGCAGGGTGCGGGTACGGCGCGGGCGTCGGCGCGTACGGGCCGGGGGCGGCAGGGGCGGCGATGGGCGCAGAAGGAGCGGGGGCAGAAGGAGCGGGGACAGAAGCAGCGGGGGCAGAAGCAGCGGCGGGAGCAGGGGCCGCAGCCGCGCCGCCCTCCGCCTCTGCTTCCGCGTCCGCCAACAGCCGGTCCAGGAGCGCCCCGTCCGGCCGCTGTGCCGGATCGCGGACGAGAAGCCGGGTCAGTACGGGACCCAGCGCGCCGGACCGCACCGGCGCGGGGATCGGGTCGTCGAGCACCGCGACCACGGTCGCGAGGCCGGTGGCGCGGCGCAGCGGGTGGTGGCCCTCGGCCGCCACGTAGAGGAGCATGCCGAGCGACCACAAGTCGGAGGCCGGGTTGCCCTCCTCGCCGCGGACCCGCTCGGGGGCGATGAACTCCGGCGAACCGATCAGGTCGCCGGTGGAAGTGAGCCGGGAGGTGGCGCCGTCGAACGCGGCAATGCCGAAGTCGGTGAGCACGGCCCCGCCTTCGTGGCGGAGCAGGACGTTGGCGGGTTTGACGTCGCGGTGCTGGATGCCGGCGGTGTGCGCGGCGCGCAGTGCGGAGAGGACCTGACGGCCGAGGGCGAGCACCTCGGGGACGGGCATCGGGCCCGCGGCGAGCCGGTCGTACACGGAGCTGCCCTCGACGAGCTCCATCACGATCCACGGGTGCGAGCCGTCCTGCGGCTCGACGATGTGGTGGATCGTCACGACGTGCGGGTTCGACAGCCGGGCCAGGGCGCGGGCCTCGCGGACGGCGCGTTCGCGCAGCTGCGCGGCGAATCCGGGGTTCGCGTCCTCGACGGCGGGGTCGGGCGGGCGAACCTCCTTGAGGGCGACGTCGCGGTCGAGGGCGATGTCGCGGGCGCGCCAGACGGTTCCCATGCCGCCGCTGCCGAGTCGGGAGATCAGTCGGAAGCGTCCGTCGACCAGGGGTCTTCGGTCCTCATTCGTGCTCATGGGCGGTCATCGTAGGCGGTCTCGGGTGACAGGCCGGAGCGGGCCCGGCCTGTCACCCGGCGCGGGGTGCGGCGAGGCGGCTACTGAGCCGTCTCGTACGCGCCGGACAGCGCCTCGACGCGCTGCGAGCCTGCGTATCGACGACCGGGCGACGGACCGCGCCGAGCGCCACTGCTGCTGCGCCTCTGCCACGCAGTCCTTGCCGTGGAGCTCGACGGCGTGCGCGTGGAGTAGCCCCGAACCACGGGCTTCGCGCCGAGGCTTCGGCTTCGGCTTCGGCGACGGCGACGGTTCACGCACCCGGGCTCGGTGGCGGGCCGTTGCCAGAGGGAGGACCGTGCTCGATGCTTGTCGGCTCAGGCGTTGAGTGGATGTCCGGTCGTCGAGTCCACGTGGTCCGGGATCTCGTCGTGGCGATCACCCACGGTCAGTGTCCCGGTGGGCTCGAACATGAGGATTGCGGCGCCGGATGGAGCGTACGGTTTGTGTTCCGTGCCTCGGGGAACGGTGAAGACCGCCCCGTGTGGGAGCAGGACCGTGCGCTCGCCATCGGGCTCGCGCAAGGAGATGTGCAGCTCGCCGTCGAGTACCAGGAAGAACTCGTCGGTGTCGTCGTGGACGTGCCAGATGTGTTCGCCCTCGACCTTGGCGATGCGGACGTCGTAGTCGTTGACGCGCGTGACGATGTGGGGGCTCCACAGGGCATCGAAGGAGGCCAGAGCCTTGCCGAGGAGGATGGGTTCGTTGCTCATGGGCTCATCCTGAGGCGCACCGCATCGTCGGCGTGAGTGCTAGGAATTGCACATGGCGCAAGAATCCTCGCATGCGGTTCACTCGGCGGGCGTACACCGGGTCGTCGTGATCGTGGACGAGAACTCGAACCCCTTCGAGCTCGGCTGCGCGACCGAAGTCTTCGGTCTGCGCAGACCGGAGATCGGTCGTGATCTCTACGACTTCGGGCTCTGCTCCCCCGCGCCCCGCACCCTGATGCGAGACGGGTTCTTCACGCTCACGGGAGTCGCCGGTCTGGAAGCGGCCGACGCGGCGGACACCTTGATCGTCCCCAACCGCCCGGACACCGAGATGCCCCACCGTCCCGCCGTACTCGATGCCATCAGACGGGCGCACGCACGCGGTGCGCGCCTGGTCGGCTTCTGCAGCGGCGCCTTCACCCTGGCAGAGGCCGGAGTCCTTGATGGCCGCCGGGCCACTGCACACTGGCAGTGGGCTGATTCCTTCCGTGCCCGCTTCCCCTCGGTCCACCTTGAATCGGACGTGCTGTTCGTGGATGACGGTGACATCCTGACCGCGGCGGGGAGCGCGGCCGCGCTCGACCTCGGGCTACACGTGGTCCGCCGCGACCACGGCGCGGAGGTCGCCAATTCTGTGAGTCGGCGGCTGGTCTTCGCCGCGCACCGGGACGGCGGGCAGCGGCAGTTCGTGGAACGCCCCATGCCCGACCTGCCGGACGAGTCCTTGGCGCCGGTCCTGGCCTGGGCGCAGGAACGGTTGGACTCACCGCTCGCGGTCTCTGACCTTGCGGCACGTGCGGCGGTCAGTTCGGCGACGCTGCATCGCCGCTTCCGGGCTCAGCTCGGAACGACACCGTTGGCATGGCTCACAGGCGAACGGCTCGCCTTCGCATGCCGGTTGATCGAACGCGGCGAGTACCGCTTCGAGGTGGTCGCACGGCGTAGCGGGCTTGGCACGGCTGCCAACTTGCGCGCGCTGATGCGCCGAGAGACCGGCATCACTCCGTCGGCGTACAAGGCCCGGTTCGGGCCGGAGGCGAATTGACGGTGAGGTGCCCACCTCCCCACGGGAGGCACCGCACCTTGGCGTGGCGGCGTGCCGGCGGCCTACGCGATCACTCCGAGGTCCGGCACAGCACCAGGCAGACGAAGCCGAAGCTGTCCCGGTACCCGTGCAGCCCCTGTGAACGTGCGTCGGTGGCAGCCTCCAGCACCTGCGCGGTGGCCGGATCCGCGGGGTGGTCCAGGGCCCATGCGGCCAGCGAGCCCCAGCATGCCCACTCGTAGGCGTCCAGCTCAGCGCGGGTGCTGACGTGGTCGTGGACAGGAGTCCAGCTGGCTCTGTATGCGAGAACGAGGTTCTGGAACAGATCTTGGGGAGCGGTCGCGGAGTGTCACCGGGGCAACAGCATGAGTTGGGTCGGCCCGCAGGGCGGTTTACCGGGACAGCCCAAATTTCCAGGCGCCCTCGCGAGCCGTGCTGGCATCGTGTGAACCATGGCAGCGATAGACGACACATCCGAACCTGACAGCCCTGTCCGCAGCACCTATCCGCCCCTGGTGGAGGCAGCGTGGCTGTATCAGGCGGATCAGTTGTGTCCGGAAGACCTGCCGATGACCGCTGCCCAGGCACTCGCAATGGGAATGGACACGCCGACCCTGTGCGAGCTCGCCGGCCTGCCGCGCCATGCGGACCCCCGGGACATCCGCGACACATTCGAGCAGGCTCTCGAAGAATTGGGGATCGTTTTGCCCGATCACCACCTGGCCCGGCGATACGCGCTGCGCAGGCTGGCCACACGATTCACCGCCGGGGAGGTGGATCTCGCCGAGTTGGCATCGGACGAGTGGTCGGAGATGGAGGTCGAGACCGCTGAGGAGCAAGCATTCGTGGCGCTACTCCCGCCATGCGCGTGCTGCATCGAGTACACGCTTGGGCTCGACGAGGCAGCATGGGAAGCGCAACTGCAGATCGCTGCCTGTGCCTTGGTCTCGCATCCCACTGTCGGGCCGCGCTTCGGAGGGACAACATCTGGGGTTGCGATCGCGGAGGGTCACTGAAGCAGGATCATCTTGCGGAGGAGTTCGAATCCGGCGCGCCCATTGAGCTGCCGCTTGATCTTCTTGATGCTATTGACGGCGCCCTCGATTCTGCCGGAACTCCAGTCGAGAGTGAGCCCGGCGGTCACGGCGTCTCGGTCTCGGAGCAAATGGAGTGCAAAGCCCGTGAGACCGGGCAGCCGGCCGGCGTCGACTGCGTCGATCCAGGTGCGGAGTGTGGAGCCGAGGCGTTCGGTGAGTATCTCGCCAAAAGCGCGGACGTGTCCGGCCGCCTTGTCCAGTTCGGGGCAGCGGGCCAGGACCTCCTTCAGGCTGGCCCGGTCTTCCTCGGTCAGGGTCGCGGGGTGACGGGTGAGCCAGCCGGTCACCTGCCGCACCGACGGCGCCCGCGGCGACACAGCAGGCGGAGCCCCGCGCAAGGTGGGGATGTGCGCGCGGACCATGGCGGGCCCGGCTTCGCGGGTCGGGAGCACCTCGACCACGCGATGGTCTTCGACGCTGGTCAAGACGGTGGAGTAGGTCTGGCCGCGGCGGATCGCGAAGTCGTCGACACCCAGCACACGCGGCGCGCTGAACCGGGGATCGGGCAATGCCATGACCCTGCGCAACAAAGTCATCCGTCCCGCGCCGAAGCCCAGTTGGGCAGCCAGACGAGCTCCGGCCCGCCCGGCCAGCGCGAGCCCCACACGCTCCAGAGCGTGGTTGAGCCGCGTAGTGAACCGTGCATGCGGGCGGCGAGCCGGGAGAACGGCTCGGCGCACGTCCGGCGCGGGCAGCCCGCCGACCCGCAGATGAAGCGCCGGACCGTCAGCCGGATCACAAAGCCCTGATCAGCGAACGGAAGGTCCTTCAGCCTGCGTTGGTATCGGTCGTGGACACGGTCCGCGAAGCGGTCGCAGTCCGGGCATGGAGAGCCGGCCGCGCGGCCTCTCGCCACCACCTCGACAGAGCCGAACGCGGCCGTAACCGCCTCGACATCCACATCGTCGATCCCCTCGAACACCAGCGAGTCCCAGAAGGGTGCATCGGTCTGCATGACCAGCACCATCACCGCCCACAAGCAACCGCAGCGCGGTCAGCAGATACCTGAGGGAGCGTCACTTCCAACTGTCGGACGACAAGGCGTACGCGGTCTCACGCGCACCTGACTTCTCGCAATCGAACATCGGGGTAACGCTCCGCGACGACTCCCCAAGATCTGTGCCAGAACCCACTACTCGCGTGCAGAGCCAGTCCAGCCGTCGGCGACGACACGGTGCACCGTGGTCGCCAGGTCGTCGAGGTCCCCGAACATCTCGACGGCCGCTGGTGACGGGTCGCGGTCCCAGAACGATTCGCCGATCAGGACGCGGCCACCGAGCGCCAGGTGCTTGCGGGCTGCCGCGAGGGTGGGGACGAGGCCGTCGAATGCGTGCGTGGCGCCGACGCTGATCACCAGGTCGAACCGCTCTGTGGAGACGAAGTCCGCGGCCTCCTGCTGGTGGAGTACCAGGCGCTCGTCGACTCCGAGTGCGCGTGCGGTCTTCCGGGCCTGCGTCAGGGCGCCCTCCGAGACGTCGACGTCTTCGGCGTGCAGGTGTGGGCGGGTCGCCAGGGCGCGCAGAAGCCATTCGGCCGTGCCGCATCCCGAGGTCGAGCACGCGCTCGTCGCCTCGCGGCAGGCCGTGCTCGAGCAGCCGACTGACCGAATCGTCGTCGAGCGGGGACTTGATCCGGTGGTCGGCTTGCGCGATGGCGGAGATCTCTTTCGCGGCTCATCGGCGCCGCGCGTGCTCCGTGTCGAGGAGCAGCTTCGCGGCCACCGTCGTCCCGTCGGTGTGGATCGTGCCGGCAACGGCCTTCGCCCGTGCCGCCGTTTCGGGGGTCAGGGCCGTCTCGAGGGCGGCTGACAGGGACTCGAAGGTCGGGGTCGGGCCGTCGTGTGCCGCGCCGACGCCCAGGTCTGCCACGCGGGCGGCCCAGTGCGGCTGGTCCACGAACTGAGGGACCACCACCTGAGGTGCGCCGGCCCGGGCGGCGGTGGTCGTGGTGCCGGCGCCGCCGTGGTGCACGACGGCCGCGACCCGGCGGAACAACAACTGGTGGTTCACGTCGCCGACGGCGAAGCAGTCGCCCGCATCGTCGACCAGACCCAGGTCGGCCCAGCCTCGGGAGACGAGCACGCGGCGGCCCCGCGCGCGGGCCGCTTCGACGGCCGTCCGGGCGACGTCGGTGGCCGCGCTCAGGGGCATGCTGCCGAAGCCGACGTACACCGGAGCGGTGCCGGCGTCCAGGAACGCCTCCAGGTCGGTGGGCAGGGGGCGTTCGTCGGGCAGGATCCACGCACCGGTCTGCACGACGTCGAGGTCCGGCAGTTGTTGCCACGGGCCCAGGACCGGGTCCACCGCCAGCCACGGCCTGTCGCCGAAGACGTGGTCGCGGACGTTGTCCACCGGCGCAAGACCGATCGCCGCGCGGTGGGTGTTGAGGGGCTGGAGGTAGAGGGCATTGACTTTCTGGGCGTCCAGGTCCCACAGGGCCTGGACGTCGGTCACGTCCGGCGGAGCCGGCGGGCCGGGCCGCGGCGACGGCAGGTAGTGCGCGGACGGCATCTCGAACGGGTGGAAGCCCACATACACGTAGCGGATGCCCAGCTTCTCGGCCACCGAGCGGGCACCGGCCGGCATCAGGCCGCTCGCCACCAGAACGTCGCAGTCCTCGGCCGCCTTGCCGACCGTCTCGAAGTGCGCGGCGACGAGCTCGGCCGCGAAGGCGGCCGCATCCGACGGCGGCGCTCCCGTCCGCAGCGCCCGCACGTCCCGTCCGAAGGGCACCAACTCCGCACCGACACCGGCCAGCAGTTCGGCGAACTCCTCGTCGGGCGGTGCGCAGACGCGTACCTCCGCGCCGAACTTTCTCAACTGGGCAGCCAGTCCCGCCAGCGGCGCGATGTCGCCGCGTGATCCGTATGCCATCAACAGCACACGCATGTCGTGATTTTCTCGTTTCTGTAGGTTTCATGGCGTAGGTGATCCGCGGGTGGCGCGCGGGCGCGCGATCAGTCCTCGATCGCCTGGTACAGAGTGGTCCAGAAGTCGTGCATCAGGTGGATCGAGTCGGGCACGGATGTGCCGACCTGTGTGAGGAGGATGCCGACGACGTTGTTGACGGGGTCGGCGTAGGTGGAGGTACCGGAGCCGCCGTCCCAGCCGAACTGGCCGACGGGAGCGTAGTCACCGCGGTAGGTCCGCACCGCCATCCCGAGGCCCCAACCGCCGTGCTGGCCCTGGCCGAAGGAGATGTGGACGTTGTCGGTGGCCAGCGCGGTACGGGCGGCGGTCTGCGCGGGGGTGAGGCGGTTGGTGGTCATCAGCTCCACGGCCTGCCTGGACAGAACGCGCTCGCCGCCGTGTTTGCCGCCGTTCAGCAGCATCCTGAAGTAGGCGTGGTAGTCGTCAGCGGTGGAGACCAGACCACCGCCACCGCCTTGGAACGCCGGAGGGATGTTCCATCGGCCGCCCTTGGACTCGTCCCACACGTGGAACTCGCCGGTCGCCGGGTCGGGCGCGTAGAGGACCGGCAGCCGGTCGATCTTGTCGTCCGGAACGTGGAAGCCGGTGTCCTCCATACCGAGCGGGCCGAAGACGTGTTCGCGCAGCGCCTCCTCGAAGGTCTTACCGGTCACCCGGGAAACCAGTGCGCCGACCAGGTCGCTGGCGAGCTGGTACTGCCAGTGCTCTCCGGGCTGGTGCATCAACGGCAGGGTGCCGAGGCGGCGCAGCCACTCGTCCTGCTCCGGCATCGGCGTGGGCAGGTTGGGCGTCAGCCCCTGTGCGAAGACCTCGTTCATGATCGGCGTACCGATGGAGGTCATGTCCATACCGAGGCCGAAGGTGGAGGTCAGCACGTCCCGGACGGTGATGGGACGGCGTGCAGGGACCGTGTCGTCGATCGGGCCGTCGACCGCCTTCAGTACCTGACGGTCGGCCAGCTCCGGCAGCCATCGGTCCACCGGGTCGTCCAGCCGCAGTCGGCACTCGTCGAGCAGCACCATCGCCGCCGCTATCGAGACCGGCTTGGAGGTGGACGCCATCCGGAAGATGGTGTCCCGGCGCATCGGCGCACCGCCGTCATGCTCCATCGTGCCAAGCGTCTCGACGTGCGTCTCGTCGTCCTTGCTGTACAGGGCGACGACGCCCGGGATCTTGCCGGAGTCGACGTGGCGGGCCAGTACGTCGCGGATCTTGCGCTGCCCTGCAGCGGTGAACTGGGACATGGCGGGGTGCTCCCTTGTCGGGTGGAAGTGTCGAGGATGAGGAGTGGGGCGGGAGAAGAGAGGGGGATGGTCGCGGATGAGGGGGTCAGAGACTGCGGGCGGAGATGTCGCCATAGCCGCTGCTGGCAGTGATCTCCAGCACCGGGGAGCCGTGGTTCTCCAGGGCGTTGCTCACGCGGCCGTTGCGGGGGGCGGCGTCCAGCGTGGCGGAGGCACCGGCGGCGGCGATCGAAATGTTGCCGTGCTCGGTGTGGAGCACCACCGTGCCGTGCACCGCCTCGCCGACGGTGATGCCGCCCCGCGCGGTGGAGATGTCCGCGGGGCCGCCCAGCCGACCGACGTGGACATCGCCGTCGACGGAGGTGAGGCGCAAGCCTTCCACGTCGGCGATCTCGATGCGTCGATGAGCACCGTGGACGGTCACGTCGCCGAGCCGACCCTCGGTACGCACCTCTGCGGCGGCGGAGGTGGATTCGACGCGGGAGCCGGTGGGCAGCTGAACCGTCACCACTACGGATCCGACGTTGCCGAGCAGCTGGTTCTTCGCCGGCGCGGCCGCGATCCGCAGGACGTCGTCGCCGTACTCGACGACGGTCTGCTGCGCCGCCTTCACGTCACGGCTCTTCGTAGCGTCTGCGGGCAGGACCTCGACCACGGTGTCGGCCCGGTCGATGGCGATGAGCCGGATGCGCCCCGTGGGGATGTCCAGGACTACGGCGACCGGGGCGGGGGTGTCGAACTTCTGCATTTCTCTCTCCTTGCTCTCGCAGCGAGACCTCTACCGGCCCCCGCTGTTTCTGATGAGCGAAACGCTACGTTGCATTCACAGATCTGGCAATCAATCATTGCGGCGAATTAGCCATCTCCGCAGCTCATGACGGCAAAATCGTTGCAACGGATTGAAGCGTAAGGCAACGACGTCCCGTTCAGTCATTGCAATTACCTGACGATGAATGCCACGGCCGTCCAGCAGGTCAACGCACGTACGGCAAGGCGATCAAGCCGAGCAACTGCGAGGGCGGCCGGAGCACCACCTCTCGCGTGCCAGCGCGCGACGGAGCCCGCGACGCTGCGGGCGCATGGGGCGCAGGCCGCACGCCAGCCCACGGCACTCGCCCTCTCGCACCGCTGCGAGGCCCTGACCGGTCCGGACGACCAGGCCGAGCTGCGCTTCACGGACGCCCTGCACCAGCACGACGAGGGCACCACCCAGCCGTGGCGTCCGAGCGTGAACCACCATGCTGGGCTTGTGTGTCCGGCAACAGTCTGACCTGGCCACAACAGTAGGCTGCCCCCGGCCGTGATGACCGAGGTCGGCAGGAGACCTCGCACCGGCCGGCACGAGTCGAGGAGCCGATGGAGCGACGGCGGGCAGTCTCCCCCGAGAAGCGGTACGAGCAGCTGGTCGCGCAGTTCGAGGAAGTGGACGGGGTAACCGTCCCTGGCGACGCGCCCGGACAGGAGGGCAAGTTCGGCGCTGCCGCCCTCAAGGTGGGCGGGAAGATTTTCGCGATGCTCGCGCAGAGCCGTCTGGTGGTGAAGCTCCCGCGGGCCAGGGTCGACGAGCTGGTGGACGCCGGTCAGGGCGAGCGCTTCGACCCGGGGCACGGCCGGCTCATGCACGAGTGGCTCAGCCTGGACCCCGACTCTGAGCTCGCATGGGACGAACTGGCCCGTGAGGCCCTGCACTTCGTCAAGCCTGCCCAGTGAGCTGCACGAGGACGGCTCCCAGCCCCATTCGCCCGCAGGCCGATCCGGCGGCGTGCGTGGCGATCGTCGGCGTCTCAGCTGATTCTTATGGTCTGACCGCCAACCGTCCCCTGAACGTGCTCCCGTTCGTGGATGCGGGGGACGTGAACACGGCCTTCGCCTGATCTTGCACTCCGGCCAAGGAGGCCGCCGTGACTGACGGCGACAACGCCCAGGACCAGAACCTAACCGGAGGTGCTGGACAGCCAGTCGGTGGCGCCCAACACCTCGCGCGCTATGTCGACCACAGCAACCGGTTCGCCCGCTGGGAGGCTGACGGCACCTGGGCAAGGCTGCTGGAGCACAGCCAGGTCCGCGACGACGCGGTGGCGGGTGGAGTGGACCGTTGCCGTCGACTCCACTGTCAACGGGGCCCATCAGCACGCGGTCAGCGCCCGCAAAAAGGGGACGCGGACGGGGACGAACTTGAAGATCCGCTGTCTCAGGTTTCCTCGTAGTCGTCGTGGCGGCGCAGCCAGTGGGCCTCCTCGCCCTCCTCGTGGCGGCCCAGCGGCGCGCGGTCGAGGAGTCCGTAGTAGGCCATTGCGGGCTCCAGGCCGCGGGCGGTGGTGACGTACGTCCGGTAGACGGTGCCCTCCGACAGTGCGTAGCAGCTCAGCCCCGGGCCCTCGGAGACGTAGCCGAGCACGTCCGTGCCGCACGCCTCCGCCATCTGGCTCACGGTCGCGGGAATCCCGCCCCGGAGGAACGGCGCCAGCTCCTCCTCCGTGTATTGGAAGCCGAGGTCGCGGTGGAAGTCACTGCCGCCTGCGCAGACCCAGTCGAAGCTCCATCCCATCCGCTCGCGGTAGGCGAGGAGCTTGTCGACCGGCGCCCGCGAGGAGCAGATCAGCGTCACGTCGCGGGCCTTGAGGTGAACCGCGTTGGGATCGAGTGTGTCCGCGATCGAGGAGCACACCGGGCATCCGGCCTCGTACGGCGGACCGAACATGAAGTGGTAGACGAGCAGCTGCGAGCACCCCGCGAACAGGTCCGCGAGCGCTGCGGTCCCGCCCTCGGTCTCGAAGCGGTAGTCCTTCTCGACCCGCACCCAGGGAAGGTCCCTCCGCTTCTGGGCGAGCTCGTCGCCGCGCCGCGTGAGTTCCTTCTCCTGCACGAGCAGCTCCTCTCGGGCTGCCTGGAACTCCTCCTGTGTGCCGACCCTGTGCTCGCGCATCGCCATTCCCTCCTGTGCGGGAGAAGAACGCCCGGTCTCGGCAGGCGGTCTCTGGGGTTGTGGGCCTTCCACCTGTGATCTGCACGAGAGGGCGGCGCGCGTCCTCGGGAGGCGTTCCATGCCCCACCTTCGCCCGGCCCCCGCCGGCACCTGCACGGCCCGGAGTTGCCGGAGCTGCCGGAACTGCCGATAGTGCGGCCCGGTGTACTCCGGCGAAAGACCGGGCATCGGGTTCTTCATCGTCGTGGGTCCACCGTCGGGTCCGCGGCATCGGAAGCGCCTGGTGGGGATCGCGTGGCGGGCGGAGCAGACACACCCGGAAGCGTGGACGCACTTCTGCCCCGGCAACGGCTGCGCGAGACGCCCCGCTGCCGTTTCGTGCGATGCACATTTCCATGGCCACCACTCCGCGGGCAGGTGTCCGAGCCCCGGGAGTCTCTCCTTCAAGGCTAGAGGCAGCTCGTGCTTTTACCCACTTGGTAGCGGGAGGAGCGCCCGGCCGCACATAGGTCGCCCGGTGAAGTCCATGGGGCGGAACTCCGGGCGGGCAAGCTCGGCTCCCGCCGTTTTCGCTGGTCAGCGTAGGCGCTTTCGCAGCGGCACCATGTCCACGGGGCGCCCGCTCCACCATCCCGCTGGATTCGCACAACCATCCGCGCGCTCAAGAATCATGCAAGGCGAGTGCGCCGTAGGCGTGCTCGATTCGTTTCCAGGGGGACCCACATGACTCACCACATATCCCTGCGTGCCCGCGCGCTTCCGGCCGTGGCTGCCGCCGGGATGCCACGCGCCCACCACCTCCCGGTGGAACCAGCTCGGCGTCACCAAGGTGAAGGGCTTCCTGGCGGCTGCCGGAGTGACGCGGACGGTGCCGGAGTCCCGGCGGCTACTGGGGGGCTCACCCAGATCAACATCACCGACGAGCAGCGGCGGGTCTCGCTGATCAACGCCAGGAACACCGTCCTGAGTGACAACTCCCGCGCTTACATCCTCAAGCTCATGGGGGAAGTCATCACTTCGCAGAGGTGGGGGACCCCGGTCGGCGCGCCCTCCTCCGTGTCCGTGCATGTCAAGAACGGCTGGCCGCAGCGGGCCACGCGCGGCTGGCGCGTGCATAGCGTCGGCACGTTCCAGGGCAGCGGCCACGACTGCATCGTCTCCGTACTCACCGACGGCAACAGCACCATGAACTAAGGCGTGAACACGATCCGGGCCGTGGCCGAGGTGATCCATCGGGATCTGATCCCGACCGCGCCCGCTGCGTCCCGTTACACGCCGACCACCACGCCGAAGGAGGCGTACGTCGCGGTGCCCCGGGACTGACGCCCTGACCGCTCGCGAAGAGGGCCAACGGCACGCCGGCCGGCGCTCCGCAGCGGCGTCCGCCACGCCCTGCCACCTGTCCGCCGCGCGCTGGCTGCCGCCAGCCGACCCGCAGCAGCCCCCATGCCACATACGGCGCATGAACCTACCGGTAGCCCAAGGCGACGACGGCCGGAGCCTCGGTTCGGTCCCACAAGACGACAGTGTGCAACTGCGCCGCTGCCCCGGTCTTCCGCGAGGGGCGGGGCATCAGCTTCGAGACGCTGAACGTCGGGTCGTCCATTGCCGCCTGGCACTGCATCAACTGGACCGGAGCCGAGGGGAACGCACGACGCCTGAGACGGAGGATTGCTTGTCGGCCAGCCGCACCAGCGCCAGCTGCGCGTCGTAAGCGACACACCAGACCAGGGCTTCGACGGCGGCAGCCATCGCCCTCGGTCCGCGGAGTCGAGTTGCCAGTAGACGCTGTCTACGGACGTCTGGTAGACACTGTCTATGGAAGTTGAAGGGCCCCTGCGGGAACGACTGGTCGATGCCGACGTAGAGCTCGTCGCTCGGCGCCGGGCACAGCCGCTGGAGCCTTCGGCGGCAGTGACTGCGGCCGCCCTGTGGGCGAACCTGCACGGCATCGCCCAACTGTGGTCCTGGGCAGCCTGCAACTCGCCCTCGGCGGCGAGGGTTCCGACAGTCGCGACCGGTTGGTCGAAGGTGCGCTGGACGCCCATCTCGGGCCGATGGCCTCATGACCGGGCGGCGGCTGCAACGCTCGGGTCCCGCTCCTCGCCAGCGCGGCCGGGGCGGTGATCGTCGCACTGGACTGCACCGTTCTGCTTGTGGCGCAGCCCAACCTGCAGCGTTCGTTCGCCGCGAGCCCGGCACAGATCCAATAGAGGAACGAATTGATGTATGAGCACTTGAAGCGGCTGACCGGACCGGTGCTGCGTGCCGCGGTGCGGCTCGAAGCCGTGGGCCTGGAGAATGTGCCGCAGTCGAACGGCGTCATTCTCGCGTCCAATCATCTGTCCATCGTGGACTCCACCTTCCTGCCCCTGGTGCTGGACCGACAGGTGACCTTCATGGCGAAGGCGGAGTACTTCGAGGGTGGTTCCTGGCCGACGCGGATCGTCTCGTCCTTCATGCGGGGCAGTGGGCAGGTTCCGGTTGACCGCCAGCACCAACGGGCGGCGGTAGCCTCGCTTGACGCGTGTCTTCGGGTGGTGAAGGACGGCGGCGTCTTCTGTATCTACCCCGAGGGCACACGCTCCCCGGACGGCCGGCTCTACCGGGCCAAGACGGGTGTGGCATGGCTGGCCCTCAAGTCCGGCGCGCCCGTGGTGCCGGTAGCCATGAGCGGCACCGATCGCGTCCTGCCGCCCGGGCGCGTGCTTCCGCGTCCGGCCAAGGTCAGGGTCGTCTTCGGCAAGCCCGTCGACCTCTCCCTGTACGAGGACTCCGCCGCTGACGCTGCTGCCCGAAGGGCTGTCTCTGACCTGATTGTGCAAGCCATAGCAGAGGTCTCCGGCCAGGAGTACGTGCCCGTCTACGCGTCGAGGGCGAAGGAGCAGGGCTGGCCCGGCCGCGTTCTCCCCGAACTACGGCGAAGTGACAACTAGCTCTCTGTGATCAGCGTGACGCGCGGTCAGGGACCTGTTCCCCACCGGGCTGCCCGGGCCCTGGATTCACCTGGGCATGAAGTCGGCATCGATGAGAGGACGAGCACCAAGATGACGTATCAGGACCGACACACTGCGCCAGACAGGGTGACCTCGGAGAAGGCGCAGACGGACGATACGGGACCGTCGGTGGCGCGGGAGCAGCACGATCCCGCCGAGGAGTCCGTACGGGTACGGTCGTCAGGAGGCGCGGAGTTCGTGGTCCGGCTACTGCGTGCGGAGCGGCCAGACGCCCCCGTGGCGCTCGTGGTACCGGCGATGGGGGCGCGGGCGCGGTTCTACGCTCCCTTTGCCCGCGGGCTGCACCAGGGCGGCCTGCACGTGGCGGTCACGGACCTCCGTGGCCAGGGCGAGAGCACCCCGATGGCACGCCGCGGAGTGGCTTACGGGTACCGGGAGATGGTCGATGACGACCTTCCCGCGGTCGCCCGTGCGGTCTCCGCCGCGTTCCCGCGGTCGCCGGTGGTACTCATCGGGCACAGCCTCGGCGGCCAGCTCGCGCTGCTCAGCAGCGCGACCGAGCTCACCGGGGTGCACGCCGTCGTGCTGACAGCGGCCGGGTCGGTCTGGTGGCGGGGGTTCGGCTGGGTGCGTGGGCCCCGTAACCTGGTCGGCAGCCAGCTGTTCGCGGCGCTCGCCACGGTGCTCGGCTACTGGCCCGGGGAACGGCTCGGCTTCGGTGGCACCCAGCCCACGGCAGTGATGCGGGACTGGGCGCGGCAGGGCCGCACCGGCCGCTACACGCTGCGAGGCAGCGACACCGACTACGAGGCGGCGCTCGCGCGGCTGACGCTTCCCGTCCTCGCGGTCGGCGTGGAGAACGACAGCCTGGCGCCGCCCGGCGCGACGGACCATCTGCTGCAGAAGATCCCGGCTGCCCCAGTGAGCCGGTGGCACTACTCCGAGGCCCTTGCAAGCAGTCACCGGCTGGACCACTTCAGGTGGGTCCGGCACAGCGACGGCATGAGCGCGTACATCACGGACTGGATCTTCGGCACGCTCACCACGCAGGAGGGACAACTGAGGTGACCGCTGGCAGGACGGTCCCGGGGGTAACTGCCGTTCGTCGCCTGCGCCGGCGGGCTCCTGGACGCGTGGCCTCGCGGCTTGAGCGGCGGAACGGCAGGGTGCTCAGCCTTGCGGATCCTGCGGCTTGACGTCGAGGTCGCGCAGATGCCGGTCCTTGAGCTCGGTGCGGGCCTCCGTGCGGTGGCCACGGGCGACGTAGTCCCGCACGATCGCCTCGATCGCGTCCTGGGGCGAGCCGATCCCCGCCAGGACCATCACTTCCACTACGAGTTCGGCGTCCAGCGTGATATTGACCTTGGCCACCGTGCCTCCTCATCGCGTCGCAGGCGCACTCTAGCTGCTCGTGGTTCCGCGCCCGTGGGCGTGCCGCTCGTGCACACCTCTCCAGGCGTCGGACCCGTACGCCTCGGCCCTCCGGCCCGTGTGGCCTGACGACGGTCAGGCGAGCAGGTTCACGGTGTGCTGGAAAAGTCCGGGGAAGCGGGCCGCAGCAGGGGTGATCAGGGGTGCCAGCCGGGGCTGGTTGCGGGCCCACAGCAGGGACCTGGTCAGCAGCCGGTAATTGCGGGACAGCCGGCACCACGCGCGTTCGTACGCCTGCGGCCGACCCTCGCGCAGGCAGCGCACCAACTCGGCGGCCGCCGTCAGGGCGAGGGTGAGGCCCTCGCCCGTCAGAGCGTCGACATACCCGGCTGCGTCGCCCACGAACAGGACTCGGCCGGCCACCCGGGAGCGGGCCTGCTGGCGGAGCGGACCCGCGCCCCGGACCGGCGTCCGGCCTGCTTCGGCGAGCCGGGTCGCCAACAGCGGGAATCGGGCCAGTTGGGCATCGTACGGGAGCTGTTCGGACGTCAGGACGGCAATGCCGACCTGACGCGGGCTCAAAGGAGTGACGTAGGCCTCGCAGGCCGCCGACCAGTGCACCTCCACCAAGTCGCTCCACGGCTCGATGGCGTAGTGGCGCCGCAGCCCGTACCGCGATGGCTGCCGAGGGGCGGCCGGCCGAACGCTCAGGCCGAGCGCCCGACGGGTCGGTGAGTGCAGTCCGTCTGCTGCCACGAGATAGCGGGCGGCCATCCCGTCCGCCGTGACGTGGGTGTCGTGCTGGATCACCTGGCGAACTCGGTGCCGGATGACCGGAACGCCGAGTTGGGCGACCCGGGCGGTGAGTGCCTCGTGCAGCACGGTGCGGCGCGCGCCGAGTCCGTGGCCCGCCCGGAACACGGCTTCGGCGCGCCGCTCGCCAACTGCGTCCGCGTAGCGAATCCCGCGCAAGGGCCAGCCGGTCACCTCGACGTCCAGGGCGTCCAAGGCGCGCACCGCGCCCGGCATCAGGCCCTCCCCGCAGGCTTTGTCGACGGGCGCGGGACGCGGTTCGGCGACCACGACGTCGAGCCCGGCCAGTGCTCCGTGGATCGCGGTGGCCAGGCCCGCCGGGCCGCCGCCCACGACGAGGAGGTCGATCACGGGGCCGCCTCCGGGGCCGGAAGGGGGCGGGCGCAAGCCAGCGCGTCGTCCTCGCACGGGATGCGTACGGTCATCAGGGCGGCGTTCAGCAGGAAGAAGCCCAGGGCGGTCATCCAGGCCGTGTGTACCAGGGGAAGGGCCAGGCCCTCGACGGCGACCGCCAGGTAGTTGGGGTGGCGCAGGTGCCGGTAGGGGCCGGCGGTGACCAGCGGGAGACCGGGGACGATCAGCACGCGGGTGTTCCAGCGAGGACCGAGGGTTCTGATGCACCACCACCGCAGCCCCTGGGCGGCGAGCACGAGGACCAGAGCAGGCCAGCCGAGCAGGGGCAAGAAAGGCCGATCGGCCGCCCAGGGCTCCACGAGGCAGCCGAACAGCAGCGCCGTATGCAGGGCGACCATCGCCGGGTAGTGCCCGGCCCCTCGTTCGTGGGCGCCCCGAGCGCGGCTCCAGGCAGCGTTGCCGCGCGCCACGACCAGTTCCGCGAACCGTTCGGCGACGACCAGCAGGACCAGCACGGTGTACGGCGTCATGGCGCACTCACCAGGCCAGCAGTACGAGTTCGGAGGAGAAGCCCGGTCCGAAGGCGACCATGAGGCCGGTCGCTCCCGTCGGCGGAGCTTCGACGCAGGTGTCGCGCAGGATCTGCAACACCGAGGCGGAGGACAGGTTTCCCGTGGAGGCCAGCGCGCGCCGGGAGGGAGCCAGGGC
Organism: Streptomyces sp. HUAS YS2; assembly: GCF_033343995.1. NCBI lineage: Bacteria > Bacillati > Actinomycetota > Actinomycetes > Kitasatosporales > Streptomycetaceae > Streptomyces > Streptomyces solicathayae. The sequence continues at coordinate 552,779 of NZ_CP137573.1, forward strand.
GGTGTCCGGCAGGCCGAGCTCGTCGGCTAGCGCGTCCAGGATCCTAGGGCCGCCAGGATGGCAGATCCAGGCCGCGACGTCCCTCGGTTTGAGGTCGTGGCCGGCGAGGAAGGACTCGATCTCCTCCGCCACGTGAAGCCTGACGAGCTCGGGGATCTCCCGACCCAGAACCATGCGGAAGCCCCAGTCGCCGACGTCCCAGCCCAGCAGGTGGCTGGTCCCCGGGTACAGGCGGCTGCGGGTGGCCACGACCACCGGCCCGGACGAGCCGGCCCCGCGCGCTGTCGCGTTGTGGTGTTCGCCGCCGATCGCCACCAGCGCGGCGGCCCCGTCCCCGAACAGGCTGCCCGCCACCAGGTTCGCCGGCGAGGTGTCGGCCGGCTGCAAGGTGAGCGAGCACAGTTCGGTGGACAGGAGGAGCGCCGTACCGCCTGGACGGCCGGTGAGGAAGTCGTGGACCCGGGCCAGCCCCGCCGCCCCGCCGGAGCAGCCGAGCCCGAAAAGCGGTACCCGCTTGACGTCGGGCCTCAGCCCTACGTGTTCGGCCAGCCGCGCCTCCAGGGAAGGCGCCGCGATGCCGGTCACGGTCGTCGAGACGACCAGGTCGATCTCCTCGGCCCGCACACCCGCTTCTTCGAGTGCCCGCTGGACGGCCTCGGCGCCCAGGCCGACGGCAAGTTCGACGAACAGACGGTTGGTGTGGCCGAAGCCGCCGAGTTCCCGGTACCGGTCCAGGGGGAGGGCGAGGTGGCGCGTCTCCACCTGGGCCGCGCCGTGCAGCCGGCGCAGGAGCGCGCCGTCGGCCCCGGACGGCAGGCAGGATGCGAGGACGTCGGTGATCTCCTGCTGCCTGTAGCGATGCGGCGGGAACACCGTGCTCACCGCGAGGACGCGTGTCATTGCTCCAACATAGGGACAGTGGGACGTCGCCACGCTGAACGCGGCCGTCATGGGCGCGCCGGATACGTAGCGTGGGTGCGATGCCCGCCACCACCGACGAAGGAGTCACCTCAGCCACCCCGGCCGCCGGGTCCGCGAAGGCCCAGCGGCTCGCCCTCGCAGGCTTCCTGAGGCTCCTCAAAGCCAGTCACCCACTGCCGGCCGCCGCTGTCACGCTGCTCACCGCCCTGCTTGCCGCCGCCGTCGGGCTCGGCCCCGCCGCCGGGACCACAGCGGTGGCCGCGGTCGCCACGGGCCAGCTGTCGGTCGGCTGGTGCAACGACCGACTGGACATGCGGCGCGACGCGGCGGCCGGCCGCCGCGACAAGCCGCTCGCCGCAGCAGAGGTGCGGCCGGGAGTGGTGGCCGCGGCGGCGGGTGCGGCCTTGATCGTCTGTGTCCCGCTGTCGTTGGCCTGCGGCGCCCGGGCCGGATCGGTCCACCTCGGCTGCGTTGCAGCCGCCTGGTCCTACAACCTGTGGCTGAAGCGCACGCCCGCTTCCTGGTTGCCGTACACCGTCGCGTTCGGACTGCTCCCCGCCTTCCTGACACTGACCTCGCGGCCGGGCGGCTGGCCGCCGGTGTGGCTGACGGCCGCGGCCGCCCTGCTGGGGACGAGTGCACACTTCGCCAACACCCTGCCCGACATCGACGAGGACATCGCGGGCGGTGTTCTGGGTCTCCCGCAAAGACTCGGACGACGCGGATCCATCGTGCTGGCCGCCGTTCTGGCCTTCGCCTCCTGTGCGGTGCTGACCTGCGGACCCGCCGGTCCGGTGACCTCCGCCGACCGGCTGCTGCTGGGCGTGACATCGGCCCTGTGTCTGGCGGCGGTGGCCGCACCTCCCGTCCTGGCACGCGGCCGGATGCCCTTCCTGGTCGTCCTGCTGCTCGCCGGAGCCGACGCCGCACTCCTCGTCCTGGCCGGCCTCGCTCTCCCTGCCGACTGAGGTGCGACTGAGGTGGATCGCCCGCACGGCCCAGCCGCGAGGGGCCAAGTCGCTCCGACAGGGACATACCGCACCTCTACCTGCCGGGTTCTTCCGCGCTCCCCGATCCCAAACGCCGCGAGGCGTCGTGGCGTTCGTCCGCGTGGCCGCCGGCGCCCAGCAGTCCAGTGGCTTCGAAGGGCCGCGTACGCTCCAGGCGCGGCAGTTCACTGCGGGCGACGCGGGTCACCACGGCCGGGAGACAAGCACGCACGGGTTGGACGGCACGAAGCCAGACCGGCATGTACACGGATGTCGCGCGTCGCTCCGCGGCGACGGCCAGCCGCTCGGCGACCTGATCCGCCGGGTACACCTTGCGTGCGGGCGGCGGCATGTGGGCGCGCAACTCGCGCAGGACGGCGTGACGGTCAGCGTCCCGGATCATGTCGGTATCGGTCCAGTTGATGTAGGCGATGCCGACTGCCACACCTCGGTGGGCGAGTTCCGCGCGCAGGGCGTGGGCGAAGGACTCGACGCCGGCTTTGGAGGCGCAGTAGGCGCTCATGAGAGGGGACGTCCCCATGGCCGCCAGCGAGGCGACCTGCAGGTAGTAGCCGCGAGTCTCGAGGAGGTCGGGCAGGAAGCAGCGTGCTGTCGCCGCACTGCCGATCAGGTTGACCTCGATGACTCGGCGCCAGACCAGTGGATCGGAGTCGGCGAACGGGCCTCCTTCGGCAACGCCTGCGTTGCCGACCACCAGGGATGCCGCTCCGAGGCGGGTTCGGACCTCTCCGGCCGTGTCTGCCATGGCCGCGTCGTCGGTCACGTCGACTTCCCAGCAGGCGGTTTCGTTGCGCAATGAGGCCGCGACCTCTTGGAGGCCTGCCCCTTCCAAGCCCAGAAGGGCCAATCGCGCACCCCGGTCGTCGAATGCCCGCGCCAGGGCCGCTCCCAGCCCGCGCGCCGCTCCGGTAACCACGACCGTGCGGCCCCGCAGGGGCCGACTGTGACCTCGTATGCCCATGTGGCGCCACCGCCCGGAGTCCGCCAGCCTGGTCGCGGCGTCGTGGCGGGCGGGTCAGCCCTTCCTTTTCCGCTTCGATCCCTCCTGCGCGTCGACGCCGGTGAACGCGGAGGCGTCCTTGCCGCCGCTGGGGCGCTGAGAGCGCCCTCGGGGCCCCAGCTCGTGGTGGCCCTTCTGGCCCGTGCCGGCCAGGTCCTCTCCGCTTCGCGAAGTGGACTCGACCGGCGTTCCCTCGTCGGCCTTGGCCGAGGGCCGCTGCCTGCGCGTGGCGCCCTGTGCCTTGTCCGGCGTGTCGAAGGAGCGCCGGGCGCTGGGGTTGTCCTGCGTGTGCGTGGAGTCGACGTCGACCGACCATCCGTGCTGATCGGTCCCTTCGTGTCGGCTGGGCCCTTCTCCGTGCTTGGGGTGCGACTTCGGGGTCATGAGCATGCTCCTCTTCCTGGCATCCCCCGGTGCTGCCCCTGCCCCCTCAACTCGATGACAACCGCCTTCGGAGGCGCCCGGGCGCGGAATTTCATGAGCGTGCCCATGCCACCCACCTCACGGCCTCGCTTCCCGCTTCAGCTGCTGGCGGCTCTGATCGGCTTCCGCGTCCGCGACACCGCGTTCGCCACCACCGTGGCGGTCGCCCTTGAGGACACCCGGAGCCGTCCCGTCCTGCCCGTCGGCCTGCACGGATCCGGCGCGCCCGGGCCGTGGAAGAGGGGGTTCGGCGAACCGGCAAGCCACGGCTGCGTCGAACGCGCCGTCCTGCAGCTTCTGCGCTCCGGCACCGCGTGACCGTCTCGGGTGCCGTCCGTTCAGGCCGCCGCAACCGCCCGCGCCCGGCCGGCGTCGTAAGCGGGGCGTCGGGGCCGGCCCCGACGCAGCCTCGACCGGCTGCGACCACCCCCGCCGGTCGGGCTTTGGCGGGACGGCGCGTAGGAGCGGAACCCTGCTCCAGGTGACGACCGAGCCGGCCCGGTCGGGCCGGCTCGGCGGGTACTGCGGGGAGCGCCCTGTAGTCAGTTCGCGTTCACGAGGCCGTGGGCGGGGACGGTGACAGTCCGTCGGCCAGGCGTGCCTCCGAGGACGACCTTGCGCAGGGCGCTGTTGTTGTCGAGGTTGGTCTCCTTCAGCCTCTTGGCCGGGTTGGCGAGGACCTGGATGTAGTAGGTGCCGTTGGGCAGGTCCGTGATGTCGAAGGACTGTCCCGGCAGGTCCTGGGTGTACGTGTCACCGGAGCCGACGTCCAGTACCTCGCGGACGGAGATGGAGTTCTCCTGGCCGCAGGCGGTGGACAGGTCGGTGTTGTTCGGGTGCCAGTTGGCGTTCTTCACCGTGTAGTCGACGGCGTCGGTGTTGGCGAGGCAGAAGGCCTCCTTGCCGCTGCGGACCGCTTCCTTCTTGTCGGCCTTCAGCAGCCGGTAGCTGGCGAAGTCGGTGAAGTGCCAGTGCACGTGGCCGGGGCGCGGGTCCCACTCCATGGTGCCGGTGGGGGTGTAGCCGACCTGCTTGCCCTGGGCGTCGTAGAAGTACTGGTAGGCGTCCATCTTGGCCTTGCCGGGTGAGCGGAAGCCGTCCACGACGAGCTGGGCCGGGCCGGCGTTCCAGACGTTCGCGCTGAAGGCGAGGTAGTCCTTGCCGGGGATGTCCTGGACGCCACCGTCGCTGATCATGATGCCGTAGGCCGGCAAAGACCGCAGGTCGGGCTTGGGGACGTTCGGGACGGACGGGGTCCCGGTGGGGCGCGCGGACCGGGGGGCGAGGGCGGGGGCCTTGCGCGAGCCGTCGGTCTGCCCGGGGGTGTCACCGGCGGCCTGGACACCGGCGCGCCCGGCCTGCTGCACCTTCAGCGCCCACGGCAGTGCCGGGGGCGCGGCCTTCAGCGGCCCGTGGCCGACGTTGTACGAGGGGCCGGCGCCGCTGGTCTGCGGTGCGCCGGCCTGGGCGGGGGTCGGGGCGTGGGCTGCTCCGTGCCCTGTGTGGGCGGAGGATGCCTGGTGCGCGGAGCCATGTCCGGCGTGTTCCCCGGCTGCGGCCGACCGGGCGCTCTCCCAGCTGCGTTCCTCGACGGTGAGCTTCACCTTGGCGGGCTTGTCGGCGATGCCGAAGAGGTCCCGGTACTTCTTGGCGACCCTGACCTCGGCCGTGTACGCCCCCGCGGCGAGCTTCACGGGCTCGGTGTAGGAACCGCCGTAGGTGTTGGCGGCCCACCCCTTCTCGACGCCCCACACGGAGCCGAGGGTGAAGGGGTTGCTGGGGCAGCTCTCCGGATACTTCGAGGTGGCGGGCGCGTCGGGCCGGATGCGTCCGCTGGCGTTGTTCGGGCAGAAGCTCTCCGCGCGGCTGACGACGACCTTGCCGTCCTTGTCCCTGACGGTGATCTTGGCGAACCCCGGCAGCCCGGAGAAGTCCTTCACGGTACCCAGGGGCAACGGCTTCGCCTTGCTCCTGCCGCCCTCGAACACGGTCTGGGTGACGGTCACCGGATCCTTGAAGGACTTCCGGGTCACCTTCAGCTCCAGCGGCCTCCCCTCGGCCGTGAGGTACGTGCCCAGGTCCAGCCAGACGCCCGGATCCTCCTTCCACGAGGTGAGCGTGACCGATCCGGTCGCCGCGACGAGGCTCAGCCGCGGCCCCGTCGCGGCCGTCGCCTGCTCCGGCGCGGCGGTCATGAATCCGACCGTCACCGCCATCGCGGCGACAGCCGTGGTCCCCGCGAGCAGCGGCCGCGGAAGCCGGTTGGTGCGCGTCGTACTCATCGTTCTCTCGTCCTCCGGATGCTGTGGAGAAAGCCAAATCGGTCGCGGCCCGGCGGGAGGTCACCGCCCCGGGGCTGACGCGGTATGCGGTGCTCGGTGCACCTGCGCTATGAGAGGAAGGCATCGAGCGTCCGGTTGTCCGGAACGCGGAAACGTCAGGATGTTGGCCGGAAGTCGTTCCCGCGACGAAAGTCGGGTACGACGGCCAACGCGTCATCTCACCAGGGGAAACGGGAACGATTCGGAAAGCGCCGAGCAGGTCTCGCCTGGCCCGAAAGCGCCGACCCTGATCCGGCGAGGAAGAAAACCACCCTGGCGAGGCCACTCTGCCGCTGGGCGCAGGCTGCCGGGGAGCTACGAGGCCGGGGACGGGGCGGCCGCCGGGGCGCGGTTCCAGTGCATTCGGGACCACGGCAGGGCCAGCTCGCTCTGACCGGAGACCTCTCGCGGGGCGAGGTCCGCGATCCGCGCGGCCTCGTGGTGGCGGGCGTAGACGGTGTCGACGTAGCGGTGTCCCGTGTCGGCGGCGAGGAAGAGGACCGTCCGCTCTGGGGAGTGTTCCCGTTCATGGCGGGCCGCGAGGTAGCCGGCGCCGGTCGACAGCCCGGCGAAGACGGCGTGCCGCCGCAGCAGGTCGATGCTGCCGGCCAGCGCCGCATGGAAGGAGATCCAGTGGAGGGTGTCGTACAGCTCGTGCGCGACGTTCCCGAAGGGGATGGAGCTGCCGATTCCGGCGATGATGATCTCGGGGTCGGAGACGTGTTCGGCGCCGAACGTGACGCTGCCGTAAGGCTGGACGCCCACGAGTTCGACGTCGGCCGGGCCGTTTGCCGCCCCGCGCAGGTAGCGGGCGAGTGCGCCCGTGGAAGCCCCCGATCCGACCCCGCCGACGACGGTGAGCCGCTCCCCGCCCGTGGCCTCCCGGATCCGGTCGGCGATCTCGCGGTAGCCGAAGTAGTGGATGTTGTCGTGGTACTGCCGCATCCAGTGGTACTCGGGGTGTGCGGCGAGGATCTCGTGGATCCGTTCCACGCGCCGCTTCTGATCGAGCTTGAGGTCGCTGCACGGTTCCATCTGCTCCAGCGTCGCCCCGAGTACGGCGAGCTGGATGCGCAACGTATGGTCCACCGTCGTCGAGCCGACGATGTGGCAGCGCATACCGTGGCGGTGACAGGCCAGGGCGAGGGCGTACGCGTAGATACCGCTGGAGCTGTCCAGCAGGGTGTCTCCGCGGCGCACCGCACCGGTGTCGAGAAGGTGGCGTACCGCCGCGAGTGCGGAGACCACCTTCATCGTCTCAAAGCGCAGGCAGACGAGCCGGTCGTCGAGGCGTATCAGGTCCGGTCGGCCGATCGCCTCCGCGATGTGCTGGTCCATCCAGGGTCTCCTTGGTGGTGGTGAAGGTCGTGAAGGTCCGGGTGGCGGGGATGCCGTGGGCGTCCAGGGCGTGCAGGCAACTGCGCACGCGATGCCGCAGGCCGGTCACGGCCGGGTCGAACAGCACGCCCGCCACCGAGCCGCTGTGCGCGATCTGGACGCCGGCCGCTCCGACCCGCCGGGCGATTCCGCTCAACGCGTCGAACTCCGGGTGGCCGAGCACCTGCCGGCCGCGTCGGGCGCTGGCGGTGGCGACCTTGCCGAGCAACTGCACGTCCCCCTTGGCCACCGCCCGGCGCAGCAGCGTGCGCAGCCGCTCGAAGGCCCGTACGTCGCAGTCGTCCACGTCACGCACCGGCAGCGAGAGGGTGTCCACGGGCGCGCCCCCGCCGAGGGCGCAGCCGACCACGACCAGCGGCGGGAGGGCCGGGCCGAGCACTTCCAGGACCCGGCCCTCCCGCTGGGCGAAGAGCACCGGGCGGCCGTCCAGCATCAGCGGATCGCACGCCAGCTCCGCCCGTACGGCGAGCCGGGCGATCGTCTCGCCGGGCAACCGCAGCCCGTACGAGTCGGCGACCGCACGTACGGCGGCGATGACGTCGCTGGTGGAGCTGCCCATGCCCAGGCCGACGGGGACGTCGCCCGTGAGCCGCAACTCCCCACCACAGGATGGCTGTCCGGTCCGCTCGGCGCACTCGGCCGCCGCAAGGGCCGCGGCCTGTACGGCTTTCGTACGGTCGGCGGGTACGACGGTGAGCGCCTCGGGCGGCGTGCCGGGCCGGCGGGTGAACCCGGCGGTGCTGCCGGGTCCGGCCATGGGGAGGGTGACCAGGCCGGCGCACCGGCGGCCGTCGGCGTCGAGGAAGACGCCCTGGAGGATCTCGCCGTGATGGCACGGGGCGTGCCCGGTGCCGGTGGGGAGGTCACCGGCACCGGGTGCCGCCGGGCGGGCGGCGGGGATCATCACGCGCCGCCCACCGTCCGGTAGCGGTACAGGACGGTCTCCGCGGCGCTGAACTGGGAGAAGGGGAACGGTTCGGCGGACAGGGCGGTCACGCCGGAGCCGAGGAAGGCGCGGGCCACGGCGCTGCCGGTCTGCGCGTAGACGATCAGCGGGATGCCCCGGGAGCGGCAGCGCTCCAGGATGGTGTCGAACGAGCCGTTGCTCAGGGTCATTCCGGTGGCGACGACGGCCTCGGCCCGGTCCAGCACCTCGTGCATGTCGTCGGTTACCGGGTCGCCCCACTGGGTGGCCTTGAGGTTGAAGTCGCAGGGCAGCGGTTCGCCGCCGTGCTCGCGGATCGCCGCGACCAGCGGGTTGACGACGCCGATGAGGCCGACCCTTGCGCCCTGCTCGATGTCCAGGAGGCCGGCGATGGCGGCGTCGCGGGCCTTCGCGCGGACTTCGGGCGTGCCGGTGGGGAGGGTGACGGGCTCGGCGTCGCCCGCCTCGGCCGCCGCGCGGTGCGGGCGGGTCTCGGAGAGGTACGCGTCGAGGGCGGCGATCCGGAGCGGCCGCGGGGCCTCGCGCAGCAGGACGTCCAGCGGGGTGCCGGACGAGTCGCGGCAGATCGAGGGGGCGATCTCGCCGGCCTCGAAGGCGCAGCCGCCGAAGGAGCCGCCGAGGCGGACCAGGACGTACTGGTTGAGGTAGGTGGTGTCGCCGCCGGCCAGGCGGGTGCCGTGGTGGATCCAGAACACGCTGGTCGCGACGAGTTCGGAGGGCGGCGGGCCGTGTTCACCGGCCAGAACACCCTCGATGAGCCGGTCGACGGACGGCACGAGCGTTGCGGCGGGGGTCGGCTGGGTCATGGGATTCCTTTTCACAGGGCGGGTTGGGGTGCCCGGGTCTCGGTTCGGGGCGGGGCGCCCAGCGGCCGGCGGTAGGTGACGGCCGGGTGCCCCAGGGCGTCGGTGGTGAGTGCGGCGTCCACTTCGAACACCTCCGCGAGCCGCTCGGCGGTCAGGACGGCGGCAGGGGGGCCGGAGGCGATGAGGCGGCCGTGGTGCAGGAGCAGCAGCCGATCGCAGTACCGGGCGGCGAGCGACAGGTCGTGCAGCGCGACGAGGACCGTCTGGTCGGTATCGGTCAGCAGCTCCATCAGTTCCAACTGGTGCTTGACGTCGAGGTGGTTGGTGGGCTCGTCGAGCAGGAGCCCGTAGGGCTGCTGGGCCAGCGCGCGGGCGATGTGAGCACGCTGGCGCTCGCCGCCCGACAGCGCCTTCCAAGGCCGGCCGGCCAGCGCGGTGAGCCCTACGCGGTCCAGTGCGGCGGCCACCACCGCGCGGTCGGTGGCATCCGGTCCGCGCCAGCGGTCCCGGAACGGGGTACGGCCCAGGCCCACGACATCGGCGACCCGAAGATCACTGTCCGCGCCCGAGTCCTGTTCGACGAAGGCGACATGGCGGGCGATGCGGCGCGCGCTCCAGTCCCGTACGGACATCCCGTCGTACCGGACGGTGCCGGCGTCGGGGGCACGCAGCCCGGCCAGACAGCGCAGCAGCGAGGACTTGCCCGAGCCGTTGGGACCGAGCAGGCCGACCGTCTCGCCGGGGGCGATGTCCGTGCTGACCTCGCGTACGACAGGGGTGCCCGCCACCGACCAGGTCAGTTCTTCGGCGGTGATCCTCACAGTTCACCTCTCCTGCGCAGGACGATGAGGAAGAGCGGCACACCGAGCAGAGCGGTGATCACACCGACCGGGACCTCGCGGGGCGCGAAGGCGATCCGCGCGAGGGCGTCCGTCCACACCAGGAAGACCGCGCCCGCGAGCGCCGCGTACGGCAGCAGCACCCGATGCAACGGCCCGACGAGGAACCGCACCCCGTGAGGGACGATCAGCCCGACGAAACCGATGGCACCGACGGTGGCCACCGCCACCGCGGTCAGCGCGGCCGTGACCACGAGCAGCACCGTCCGCGTGCGTCGGACGCCGATCCCGAGGGACGCGGCGGTGTCGGTGCCGAACACGAGTCCGTCGAGGGCGTTCGAGCACAGCCACGCGGCCACCACGCCCAGCGGGGTGACGATCGCGCAGACCGCGACGGTGTTCCAGCGGGCGGGCGCCATCGAGCCGAGCAGCCAGTGGGTGACTGCCCGCGTGGTGTCCGCGTCCGCCGAGGCCATCAGGACGAGCGAGGTCAGTGCGGTGAAGAGCTGGCCGACGACCACGCCGGTGAGGACGATACGGACCGAGTCGAGCCCGCTGCGCTTCAGCAGCAGCAGGAGCAGCCCGAAGGAGAGCAGCGCGCCGGCCAGCGCGCCGCCGGTGACCCCGAGCGTGCTCGCGCCCACGCCGAGGACGACGACGGTGACGGCTCCGGCCGAGGCGCCCGAGGAGATGCCGAGCAGGTACGGGTCGGCGAGCGCGTTGCGGGTGACCGCCTGGAGCACCGCGCCGCACACGGCGAGCGAGGCGCCGACGAGCGCGGCCATCAGGACCCGTGGCAGCCGCAGGTCCCAGATGAGGGAGTCCACAAGCGGGGGCAACGGCTCCACGTCCAGACCGAGATGGGCACCGAAGACGCGAGTGAGGCCGGTCCAGCCCACGTCGGCGGTGCCGATGCGTACGGCCGCCGCCACCGAACCCGCCAGGACGCCCGCGGCGAGGAGGAAGAGGACCATCTGGGCCCCCGCGGACCGGCCCGGGTTCCCGGCGGATCCGGCCGATCCGGCCGACCGGGGCCGGGTGGTGACGGCATTCCCCGTCACCGCCCGTCCGCGGGCCGCCGGGAGCAGGAGATCCGTCGACTCTCTCCCGGTGACCGGGTCAGCGGACATACCCGAGGTCCTTCATGCCCTTCGCCAGCAGCCCGAGGGCGTGTACCGAGCGCACCGACGGGTCCAGCTCGATGCCCGGCACCTCAAGGATCTTCTTGTCGCGGACTGCGGCCAATTCGGAGATCACCGGGTGCGCCGTCATCGTGGCACGCTTCTCGGCGGCGCTGTCGCCGGGTCTGCCGCGCTCGGACAGATCTCCGATCACGATGAAGTCCGGGTCGCGCTCGGCGACTTCCTCCCAGGAGACCTCCGGCCAGTCCTCGTCGACGTCGTCGAAGGCGTTCTTCGCGCCGACGATCCGGCTCATCTCACTGGGCAGACCGGTCTTGCCCGCCACGTACGGCATCCCGTTGAAGACCGAGTAGAGGTAGACCACGGTCGGCCGGTCCGCGCCCCGGGGAATCTTCGCGGCGCTCTCCCCGGCCTCGGCCACCGCGGCGCGCTGTGCGGCGGCGAGCTTGCCGGCCCGCTCCTCGACGCCGAAGACCTTGCCCAGGTTCTCGTAGTCGGAGAAGAGGAGCTCGAAGGGCGTCTTCCCGGCCGGGTTCTGCTGCGGGCAGTCCACGGCGCTGACGAAGGTGGGGAGCTTGAGGGCGGCCAGCTCCTCGCGGGTGCCGGCGCGATCCTCGGTGTAGAGGTCCGCTGAACCGGCGACGACGAAGTCGGGGGTGGCTGCGCGCAGTTGCTCGCCTGTGGCGATCTTCGGGGCGATGACCGGGACCTTGGCGTACGCGGCCGCATAGTGCGCGGGGATCTTCGTCTTGAGGTTGGCGGTCCCCGCCATCCGGTCCTGGAGCCCGAGTTCGAGCAGGGTCTCGGTCGAGGTCTGGTCCAGGGCGACGGTCCGCTTCGGCGGCTGGGCGAAGGCCGCCTGGCGGCCGCAGCTGGTGACGGATGCCGCCTGGGCGGCGGGCTTGGCACCCGCCTTCGAGCCGCCGTCGGCTGCCGTGGAGCAGCCCGCGGTGGCGAGGGCGATGGTCAGGGCGACGCCGAGACGGGCGGGGTGGCGCATAGGTGTCTCCGGTCTGGGAGGGAGGGCGTGGGTGTTGTCGTGCACCGGGCAGGAATGCCGCGTTCGAAGGGTACTGTAATGGAATTCATTTTCATTAACGACCCCGGGGGGCGGTTCGCCGACCCCTCCCCCACCTCCAAGGAGCAACCACACCGTGGCGATCACACCCGCGCCCGCAGCAGCCAAGTCCCCGACCCCGAGCCCGCGTTCGGTCCTGCGCGACACCGCGTTCCTGCGTCTCTGGGCGGGCACCACCGCCTCCGGCCTCGCAACCTGGGCCCTGCCCTTCGTCCTCGGCCTCGCCGTACTGCACCGCGACCTCGGCGGGGCCGCCCTCGGCCTGGTCCTCGCCGCCCGCACCGCCGGCTTCCTGCTCGCCGTCGCCGTCGGTGGTGTGCAGGCCGACCGTCACTCCCCCCGCTCGGTCGTCCTCTGTTCGGCCCTCGCGGCGGCGGTCGCCGCGCCCCTGCTCGCCGCCGGACTCGGCCGCTCGCTCGTGCTGATGACGGCCGCCGCCGCGCTCGCGGGAGCCGGACAGGGCGCCTGCCGCCCGGCGTTCCAGGCACTCACCGCCGAGACCGTCGACGCCGAGCGCCGCCGGCAGGCCAACGCCGCCATGACCATGGCGGTACGGAGCTCCACGCTCGCCGGACCCGCCCTGACCGCGCTGCTCGCGGCGTTCCTCGACGTCGGGACGCTGCTCCTCGGCATCGGCCTCCTGTGGCTGGTCGCCGCGCTCGTCCCGGGCAAGGGCGCCCGCACTGCGGCGGACCCTGCCGCCGAGCCCGCCCCGCGCGCCGGCTTCCGCGCCGAGTTCCTGGAGGGCATACGCGAGGCGCGCCGACACCCCTGGTTCCTCGCCGGACTTGCCGGCCTCGTCGCGGTCGTCGCGCTCGGCTACTCCGCGACCAGCGTCGCGCTGCCGATGATCAGCCGGGACCGCTACGACACCGAGTGGGTCCTCGCCGCGGCCATGACGGCGTACACCCTGGGCGCGCTCGCCGGAGCCCTGGTCATCGCCGTCTGGCGGCCGCGCTCGCAGGGCTGGGCCGCCTTCGCCGGCCTGGCCGCGTACGGCCTCGCACCGCTGAGCCTGATGCTCCCCGTCCACCCGGTCGCGGTCGTCGCCGCGTACGCCGTCGCCGGGATCGGGATCGAACTCTTCAATGTGCCCTGGTTCACGGCCACCCAGCGCGAGGTCGCCCCGGACAAGCTGGCCCGCGTCTCCTCGCTGGACTTCCTGGTCTCCTACGGCCTGGCACCGGTCGGACTGGCCCTGATCGCCCCGGCCATCGAGGCCTTCGGGGTCACGGCCGTACTCGCCGTCTGCGCCGCCGCCTGCTTCCTCGTGCCGGCCGCCGCGGCCCTGGTCCCCACAGCCCGCCACTTCGCCCGGACGGCCCCGACATCGACCGACTGACCTCGGGGCGGGGCCAGGCGCGTGCGTGCCGACGGCCCGGCTCTGCGCGGTGCGGTCGGGCCGGCGTCAGCAGTACGTTCGGGTTCGCCTGACCTTCGGAAGACGGTGAGATGCGCCACAGCGTCGCGAGGCGTGGTGGCCCCTCACGAGCCGCCTCCCGCGGCCCGTGCCCTCCCCCTGCCCGTCTCGTGGCAGGGTCAGCCCGCACCACGCTCTCTCGGGCACCCGGGCACGCAGCTCGGGAGGTGATTTCCGCCCTTCCGTGCCCGGTGCCCGCTCTGGTAGACGTGGCGGATCCCGTTCGATTTCCGTCGCAAGCACGTCGAAAGCACCCCCATGAACCAGGCCTCCGATCCCGACCACGTCACCTTCACCATCGACCTCACCGTCGAGGAGGCCCGCCGACGGGCCGAGGTCGTGGCGGCACTCGGGCCCGACTGGGACCCGGTGGCCGTGCTGCAGGAGGAGCAGGCCGCGCACGACCTGCTCTATTCGGGCCTGGACGAGGAGCAGCTGCGGATCCACTCCATGCTGGTGGCGGCGGGTGTACTGCCGGGACAGGAGCCGGGCCGTGCGGCTTCCCATTGACCCCCACGCCGACCGGGCGCGCCGAGCCTGGGTCGCCTGCCCGGGCTGTGACGACGCCCGTGGCTGCGGGCCCTGCGCGGAGCGCCGCAACTGCTCGGAGCACTGGCGCTACCTGATAGCCAACAAGGGGCCGAAGGTCCATCTGCAGTGCCCGAACTGCACCCACACATGGACCCTCGACACCTCCCGCGACCGCCATGGCGGCACGCGGGGCTGACACTCAGCAGATGCGCGGCAGCTGCTCCCCGAGCGGCATGTCCACCACGCGCGTACCACCGAGACCGGTACGGGCGACGACCATCCCCGGATGCGCCTCGACGGCCTCCCCGATCACGGCCGCCCCCGCGCCCAGCGGATGCGCGCGCATCGCGGCGAGCACGGCGTCGGCCTGCGCACGCGGGACGAAGGCCACCAGCTTCCCCTCGTTCGCCACGTACATCGGGTCGAGACCGAGCACGGCGCAGGCGTTGGCCACGGGGGCGGGGACGGGCACGGCCCGCTCCTGGACGACGATGCCGGTGCCCGACGCGGCCGCGATCTCGTTGAGCGAGGCCGCGAGGCCGCCGCGGGTGGGGTCGCGCAGCACGTGCAGGTCCGGGGTGACCGCGAGCATCGCCTCGACGAGGCCACCGAGCGCCGCGCAGTCGCTCTCGATCTCGACCCCGAACTCCAGCCCCTCGCGCACGCTCATGATCGCCACACCGTGGACGCCGACGGGGCCGCTGACGATCACCACGTCGCCGGGCACGACGCGCTGGGGCCGCAGGTCGACGCCGGGCGGGATCAGACCGATGCCGGAGGTGTTGATGTAGATGCCGTCGCCGTGGCCGGCCTCCACCACCTTGGTGTCGCCGGTGGCCACCTGGACGCCCGCCGCGCGGGCCGCCGCGCCGAGCGCCTGCGCCACACGGGTCACGACGTCGGTCTCCACCCCCTCCTCCAGGATGAAGCCGCAGGAGAGATAGGCGGCGCGGGCCCCGCTCATGGCGAGGTCGTTCACCGTGCCGTTGACGGCCAGGTCGCCGATGCTGCCCCCGGGGAAGAACAGAGGACGCACGACGAAGGAGTCGGTGGAGAAAGCCAGCCGGGCACCGCCGAGTTCGACGGTCGCGGCGTCGGTGGTGACGGAGAGCGCGGGGCCGCCGAACGCGGGCGCGAAGACGTGCTCGACCAGTTCGGCGGAGAGCGCGCCGCCTCCACCGTGGCCCATCACCACACGCGGCTGATCGCGCAGCGGGGCGGGACACGTCCAGGCGAGCATGTCGGGCGCCTGTGCCCCGGGGGTGTCGCGCATGAGCTCAGACAACGGAACTGCCCTCCAGAGCCGCGGAGTCGGCCGCCGGAGACTTCGGCGACGGAGTACCGAGGTCGAGCCGTCGGTAGAGGTAGTACGCGGCGCACGCGCCCTCGCTTGAGACCATCGTGGCGCCCAGCGGGGAGCGGGGCGTGCACGTCGTCCCGAAGGCCTCGCACTCGTGCGGCTTCAGCAGGCCTTGAAGAACCTCGCCACTGCGGCACTCGGCCGGTTCGCGGGTGTCGATGCCCTCGACGGAGAACCGGTGCTCGGCGTCGTGTTCGCGGTACCGCTCCGAGAGCCGCCAGCCGCTGTCCGGAATGACGCCGATCCCGCGCCACGCGCGGTCGGTGACCTCGAAGACGTCGTCCAGCATCGCCCGGGCGGCGGGGTTGCCCCCGGGCAGGACCGCGCGCGGATAGGCGTTGTCGACGGTGTGTTCCCCGCGCTCCAGCTGGAGCACGGTCCGTCGTACGCCTTCGAGGATGTCCAGTGGTTCGAACCCGGTGACGACGATCGGAACCCGGTGGCGTGCGGCGAGTTCGGGGTACTCCGCCGTGCCCATCACACTGCACACGTGCCCCGCGGCCAGGAAGCCCTGGACGCGGCAGTCGGGCGAGCGCATGATCGCCTCGATCGCCGGGGGGACCCGGACGTGCGAGACGAGCAGGCTGAAGTTGCGGATGCCGAGCTTGCGCGCCTGGTGGACGGTCATGGCGTTGGGCGGCGCGGTGGTCTCGAAGCCGATGCCGAAGAAGACCACTTCGCGGTCCGGGTTCTGCTCGGCGATCCGCAGCGCGTCGAGCGGCGAGTAGACGACCCTGACGTCACCGCCCTGCCCGCGGACCTGGAACAGGTCGCGGTCCGTGCCGGGAACCCGGAGCATGTCCCCGAACGAGCAGAAGATCACGCCGGGTCGCGAGGCGATCTCCAGCGCCTTGTCGATCACCTCCAGCGGCGTCACGCACACGGGACAGCCCGGTCCGTGGATCAACTCGACCTCGGGCGGAAGCAGTTGGTCGATCCCGTGCCGGATGATGGTGTGGGTCTGGCCGCCGCAGACCTCCATCAGCGCCCAGGGCCGGGTCACCGTCGCCCGGATCTCGTCGAGCAGCCGCCGGGCCAGCTCGGGGTCCTGGAACTCGTCGATGTACTTCACGGCCGCACCTCTCCGGCCACGCCTTCATGCGCCGGCCGCTCGTTTCCCGTCGCCTCGGCGGCCGACTCCCACGGGTCGCCGAACTCCTCCTGGAGCATGCCGAGGGTTTCGAACAGCTCCAGCGTCTTCCTGGCGGACTCCTCGTCCAGACGCTGCAGGGCGAACCCGACGTGGACGATGGCGTACTCACCGGGCTTCAGATCCGGCAGGTACTCCAGGCACACCTCCTTGACCACCCCGCCGAAGTCGACGTTGGCCATCCGGGTGCCGTCCCGGTCCTCGACATCCAGCACTTTTCCGGGTACCGCCAGGCACATGGGTGTCTCCTCACTGTCGCTCTCGTCGTGGCGTTGCGGGGGCCGCCCCGTCCGCGACCCGGGCGGCCACGACGAGCTGGCCGAGAGCCAGACCGCCGTCGTTCGGCGGGATCAGGCGATGGCGCAGCACGGTGAAGCCGTCTTTCCGCAGTCCTTCGGCGCAGGCCGAGGAGAGCACCGTGTTGGCGAACACTCCCCCGGTCAGCGCGACGGTCTCCACGCCGGTCTCCCCGCGGGCGGCGACGCAGACCGTACGGACCAGTCGTGCCACGGCAAGGTGGAACCGCGCCGCGACGACGGCCGCGGGAGTCCCGTCGAGCACGTCTGCGGACACCGCCGCCAGCAGGGGCGCGGGGTCGGCGGTGAGCGAGGCCCCGGCCCGCGGCGGGCCGAGACGGAAGACGTAGCGCCCGTCCTCGGCGACGGCGGGTGCGCTCAGGGCCGCGGCCTCCAGCTCGATCGCGGCCTGCGCCTCGTAGCCCGCGTGGTGGCAGATCCCCGCGAGGGAGGAGACGGCATCGAACAGGCGCCCCATGCTGGACGTGGGCACGCAGTTCAGCTCGCGGACCAACTGCCGTTCCAGTAGCGGAAGTTCTCCGGGTGCGCAAGCTTCCGTACAGGGCAGTGCGGGGTCGAGGGCGAGACCCGCGGCCCGCAGATGGGCCAGAGCCATGCGGTAGGGCCGCCGGACGGCCGCGTCACCGCCCGGCAGGGGGACGTAGGCCAGGTGCGCGAACCGCTCGAACCCGGCGTAGTCCGCGAGCAGGAACTCGCCGCCCCACACGGCGCCGTCGAGACCGTAGCCGGTGCCGTCGAAGGCGACGCCGATCACGGGGCACGTGCCGTCGAGGCCGTTCTCGGCCATCGCCGCCGCGACGTGCGCGTGGTGGTGCTGCACGGGGACGACGGGTCGACCGGCGGAACGGTCCCGGGCCCAGCGAGTGGACCGGTAGGCGGGGTGGCGGTCGGCGGCGAGCAGACCGGGCCGTACGCCCGTGACGGACTCGAGCTGCTGCTCGGCGGAGGTGAGGGCGAGCTGGGTGGCGAGGTCGTCCATGTCGCCGATGTGGGCGGACAGCCATGCCTGGCGTCCGGCGCCGAGACAGAAGGCGTTCTTCAGGTCCCCTCCGACGGCGAGGGCGGGGGCGACCTCGACGGGCAGCGCGACCGGCAGCGGCGCATAGCCCCTGGAGCGGCGCAGCGTCAGCTGCTCGCCGTCGAAGACGCGGACGACGGAGTCGTCGCAGGGCACATGGATCGGCCGGTCGTGCAGCAGCCAGGCGTCCGCCAGGCCGGCGAGCCTGGTCAGTGCCTCCGCGTCGTCCGTGACGATGGGTTCACCCGAGAGGTTGCCGCTCGTCATCACCAGCAGCCGGGGCCCTTCCCGGTCCGCCGCGCCGAGGCCGAGCAGGAGATGGTGCACGGGGGTGTACGGAAGCATGAAGCCGAGGTCGGGGCTCCCGGGAGCCACCGCGCGCGCCGGGACGGCTCCCTCGCGGGGTGCGGCGGCGTCGCGGCGGCGCAGCAGGACGACGGGCCGGACGGCGCCGGTGAGGAGTTCACGTTCGAGCGGACCGAGGTAGGCGTGGGGCTCGATGTCCGCGAGGTCCGCGGCCATCATCGCGAACGGTTTGTCACCGCGCGCCTTGCGGCGGCGCAGTTCGGCCACCGCGTCGGGGTCGGTCGCGTCGCAGGCCAGGTGATACCCGCCCAGGCCCTTGACGGCGAGGATCGCACCGGCCGCGAGCATCCGGCGTGCGGCGGCGATCGGGTCGTCACCGGAGTCGGAGGCGAGATCGGATGCGAGATCGGACGCGAAGCCGGCATCCGGACGGGTGCCGGGGCCGGCCGGGCCGTCCGGTGCGGTGACCAGGCGCAGCCGGGGGCCGCAGTGGGGGCAGGCGACGGGCTGTGCGTGGAAACGCCGGTCGGCGGGGTCCGCGTACTCGCGTGCGCAGTCCGGGCACATCGGGAAGCCGGCCATGGTGGTGTGGACCCGGTCGTACGGCAGTCCCGTGACGATCGTGAACCGCGGACCGCAGTGGGTGCAGGTGATGAACGGGTGCAGATGCCGCCGGTCGGCCGGGTCCGCGAGCTCCGCGAGGCAGTCGTCGCAGGTCGCGGTGTCCGGCGGGACGAGGGTGCGGACGGCGCCGCCCTGTCGGGAGGGCACGATCGTGAATCCGGTGCCGCCGCTCGCGGTCACCTCGGCCGCCTCGACGGACTCCACCCGGGCCAGCGGCGGGGCGTCGGGCGCGAGGCGGGCGCAGAAGGCGGCGACGTCCTCGGGGTCTCCCTCGACCTCCGCGACGACGCCCTCCGCCGTGTTGGTGACGTGCCCGGACAGGCGCAACCCGGTGGCGAGGGCGTAGACGAAGGGCCGGAAACCCACACCCTGCACGACACCGCGGACGACCACACGGCTGCGCCGCGGGGCCGTGGTGGGTGCGGGTCCGGGCCGCGCGGTGGTCACGCGCCGGCCCGGGCCATCACCGGGGTGTGGACACGGTTCCCTCCGGCCGCCGCGAGGGCCCGGTCGAGGAGTGCTCCGGCGCCCCGGCCGTCGCGCACCGAGCTGAGGAGGACCTCGACTCCGGGGTTGACCTGCTCCACGTGCGCGCGGAAGGCCGCCTCGTCGAACTCCGCCGCCTCGGCCATGTCCGTCTTGGTGACGATCACCAGCTGGGCGAGGCCGAAGGCGGTGGGGTACTTGAGCGGCTTGTCCTCGCCCTCGGTGACCGAGGCGAGCACGACGCGGAGCGACTCGCCCAGGTCGTAGCCGGCGGGGCAGACGAGGTTGCCGACGTTCTCGACGAACAGCAGCCGGGTGGACTCGGGCAGCCAGTCGTGCAGGTGCCGGGCGACCATGTCGGCCTCCAGGTGGCAGAGGCCGTCGGTGAGCACCTGCTTGACGGGGGCGCCCGAGCGGGCCAGGCGGCGGGCGTCGTTCTCGGTCGCAAGGTCGGCGGTGAGCGCGGCGGCGGCGACGCCCCGTTCGCCGGCGAGCCGCAGTTCCCGCTCCAGCAGGGCGGTCTTGCCGCTTCCGGGGCTGGAGAGCAGATTGACCACCGTGGTGCCGCGGGCGGTCAGTTCGGTTCGCAGGATCTGTGCCGCGGCCTCGTTCTTGGCGAGAACGGCACGCTGGAGATCGACTGCTCGGCACATGCTCAGCTCTCCTCGGTGATCGGTTGGCGATGGTCTTCGCGCGCCGCTTCGGGATCGGCCCAGCGGACCTCGCGGATCTGGAGTTCGCGGCCGGAGACGAGTCCGTCGGCGGCGGCGCCGCAGCCGGGGCAGAGCAGGCACGGCGGCATGCCGACCGCCCAGACCTCGGCGCACGGTTCGCAGCGCGCGGTGCCCGGGACGGTACGGGTGATCAGCTCGGCGCCCTCGACGACGGTGTCGGCGCAGGCGAGTTCGAAGCAGAAGGCGAGGGCGTCGGCGACGACGCCCGCCAGTTCGCCCACGTCCAGCTCGATGCTGCTGACGCCGACGGCGCCGCGGGACCTCGCCGCGGTCTCGACCTGGTCGACGACGGCGACCGCGAGGGACATCTCGTGCATCGGTCTCCGTCCTGGGCGCGGGCGTGGGTTTCGGGCGCCATTAGAGGACGGGGCTGCGGCGGGGTCCGGTCCGGCGCGCCGGGACGGCATGGCGGTGTCGTCCGTTCGGTGCAGCCGCTCCCGCGCCGGGCCGGGGGCACGGCGCGGCGCGGGGCACCGCGCCGAGGGGCGTCACATCCTGCTGATGCGCAGATAGCGCCGGAGGTCGGGGAGGGCTCCCGCCAGGACGGCCACGACGGCGAGGGCGGCGGTGGCGGCGAGGGCGGCGCCGAGGACGTTCCTGTGCATGGGGCTCTCCGTTTCGGTGTTCATACGACGGCTTCCTGGCGGACCAGTTCGGTCACCATGCGCACCGCCTCGGGCACGGCGACGGCAACCTGCGGGCTGAGCCCGATCCCCTCGTCGAGGCAGGCCGGTTCGCAGCCGACGACGAGGATCCTTCGTGGCGGCGCGGCGCCGGTACCCGCGCACAGGGTGTCGAGGAGGGCGAGGACGGCGTCGGGCGTCATGCGGTGGCCGTCGAGCGGCGCGGGCCCCGTGCCGGAGCCGCGGTCGCCGGTCGCCGAGGCGTCGATCAGGTAGAGCGTCCCCGGTTCGCCGCCGCGCGCGGTGACGTCGACGAGGATGAGGGTGTCCCAGCCGTCGAGGAGTTCGTAGGCGAGGTGGACGCCCCGGACCCCGACGTCCGCCAGCTCGACGGAGGCGGGGAGTTCCTCCCGGCTGAGCCGCCGCAGGGTCTCGACGCCGAATCCGTCGTCGCCGAGGAAGATGTTGCCCACCCCGGCCACGAGGGTGCGGGGCGCCGGGGCCTCGGGCGCGGGACCGTTCACGCGTCCTCCAGGGCTTCGACCTCATCGGGCTGGAAGTAGAGGAACCGGCCCTGTTCGCGGCGGATGTCGGCGCCCGGGTCGTCCTCCACGGTCACCGCGATGTGGACGCCGCCGTCGACGTCGTGGAGGACCGCTTCGACCAGGGCGCTGCGCCCGTCGAGGAAGAGGTCCTGGGCGTCCGTGCGGCGCAACCGTGGGCGCAGGACGACCCTGCTGCCCGCGCGGACCGCGCGTCCGTCGACGAGGACGTGGTCGCTGCCCGGATCGACGCCGGTGTCGCCGCCCGGGTCCCACCAGGGTGTCTCCGGTTCGAGGATGTCGCGGGTCGGCTCCGGAGGCCCGGTGACGCTCCGGAGGCTCCGAACCGCTCCGTGCAGACGCTCGAGGACTTCGGGCGGCATGGTGTCCGCCAGCTCGATCACCGCCGCGGCGCGGGCGTCGGTCCCCCTGGCCTCGCGCTTCTCCTCGTCGGTGAGGGCTGCCGTGCGCAGGGCGAGGATCTCGTCGATCTCCGTCGCGTCGTAGAGTGCGCCCGGGCTCTCGGGCGCGATGGCCGGGTGGTCGTCGAGGATGATCGGCGAGGAGAGCATCAGGTCGGCACGGCCGGGTTCGCCGGCCAGGACGGGCCAGGTGTGCAGGTTGCGGCAGGCGGCGACGGCGCCCCTGGCCCATTCCGGCGGGTCGGTCATCGACAGGAACGAGCCGCCGTCGAGGCGGAGCAGGGTGTGCGTGGCGACGAGGGAGTACGGCAGCGCCGCGTGGCGGTCGGTGTCCAGCTCGGCGGTCCAGGCGCTGGTGTTCTCCACGGTGACCGAGAGGCGCTCGACACGGTACGGGCCGTCGAGTTCGGCCGCCGAGATCCGCAGGGTGCCGCTGATCTCCTCGCGGCGGCGTACGAGTCGGCCGAGGACGCGCCCGTCCGCGTCGGTGACCTCCTCCACCTCCTCGGCGGCGGGTCGGGTGAAGGGCAGGGTGGTGCCGTCGTCCCGCAGGTCGCCGACGGGGACGGCGAGGGTGACGCGTTCCTCGACGCCCTCGTCCCAGGCCACCAGGACCCGGTCGGCCAGGCGGAGTTCGCCGGTCGGTACGTAGGTGCCGTCCTCGCGGAGTTCCTCGACGGTGCGCCGCTGGGCGCGCAGGAAGCGGACCTCCACCGCGAGTTCGGCGCCGGCCCGGGGCTCCATGAGGCACTCGGTGAGCTGGAAGTCGTGCTCCTCGGCGGCGGCGCTCCAGGACGGCGGCACCAGAACCCCGAACTGCCAGCGGAGCCGGTTCTTCGCGGCGGAGGCACGGTACGGGTAGAGGACGTATCCCTCGAAGAGGACGGCGTCGGCGACATGCCGGGCGACGGCGAGCCGCGCCTCGGTGCCGGGGGTGAAGGCGACGGTGGTCATGGTGTCCTCTCCCCCGCCGCTTCCAGCAGGGATGCGACGGTGGCCTCCCAGGACGGGAGGGCGCGGCGCGAGCGGTAGGCGAGCAGGGCGTCCATCGCGTCGCCCGGGAGCCGGATCCATCCGCAGCCTGGGAAGTGCTGGTCGATCATCTCCCTCCACACCTTCACGGGCATGCGGTGGGAAACCTCCTTGTCCCAGGGAACGGGCTCGACGTGGAAGCCGCCGGCGCCGGTGAACGCGGTGCCGGAGAAGAGCAGGAGCAGCGGGACGTCGCCGTCGGAGAGCGCCCGGAAGTAGCGCGACGCGGCGATGTCGGTGTCGTAGGTGCACGGCACGACGAGGTCGGTCTCGATCTCGCCGGTGAAGCCGGGCACCATGACGGAGGCGTGGGCGAACTGGACCGGGTTGAGCGTGCTGCCCCACCGGGAGCGTTCGCCGAACAGGTCGCCCAGGCCGGCGGCCTCGTGGTCGTCGTAGCCGCGCCGGGCGGGTTCGATGCGGATCTGGCAGCGCAGGGCCATGGCGTGGACCCGGGTGCCGCCGGTGGCGGTGATCCTCAGCCGGAACACGAGCGTGGGTCCGGCAGCGTAGGCGTCGGCGCGGACGTCGGTGCAGGCGAAGGAGAACTCGGTCACGGTCGGCTCCCTTGCGGCTCGCGGGCCAGGCCGCGGACGTGGGCGAAGAGGGCGTCGAGGTCCGCCCGCGCCTCCGCGCCTCCGTCGAAGCCCTGCCAGTGCAGTCGCATGCGGCCCACCAGTTCGTAGCAGAGGTCGATCGGTACGAGGTAGCACTCGGTGCGGCCCTCGTGGCGCCGCAGCAGCAGGGCCTCCACGTCGGGTTCGAGGTGGGCGGCGAGCCGAGTGGCGTCGAGGACGGACTGCCAGGCCTCTTCGTCCGGTTCGCTCTCGGTGGCGCCGGCGGGGCTCGGGTAGAGCGCCACCGGGCGGTCGAGTGCGGAGTTGCGGAAGAAGAAGGCCACCGAGACCGGGATGCGGAGCGACTCCCACGCCCGGTCGTCGATGCGGTGGCCCGGGTCGCTCAGGAAGCGGCCGGGGACCGCCCGGAACCGTCCCGGGGAGGCGGCGGAGCGGTCCATGAGCTGCGAGCACGGGCCGCAGGCGCAGACCAGGGCCCGCTTGTCCGTGTCGACGAGATGCGGGTGGCGCTCCTCGGCCGCGAGCGGGGCGCCGCACAGTTCGCAGCGCTCCTCGCGGGGCGGGCGCGGGGTGGTGAACCGGCGCAGGCCCCTGGGCCCCGGGGACCGCACGGCGCCGTTCTGCGGCCCGTTCACCGGGCGGCCGATGAGCGGCCGTCCGCGCCCGCGAGCAAAGGTCGGCTGCCGATCTGGAGCAGCGCCGGTTCGCGCGGGGCGCTCTCCAGCTCCACGTCCGTGACCTCGGGGGCGAAGCAGGCGAGGGCGTCCACGGCCGCCTGCAGGACGGACTCCTGGGTACTGGAGCAGCCGCAGCCGGCCGAGGTGCCGGCCCGAAGCCTCAGCACGCCTGTCGCCGGCTCGAATCCGGCGTTCTCCACGGGCTGCGGCAGGGTGGACAGGGCGCGGTCGATGCGGGTCGGCGCGTCCTCGGGGTGCAGTCCGTGCAGGTTGAGGAGGCTCGCGACGAGTTCGTCCGCGAGCAGCGGGCCCAGCGGGTCGGCGGGCGGACGGGCGGCGGGACGCCCGAGGAGGTCGACGACGCGGGCGATGCCGGTGCCGTAGAACTCCATGAGGACGCGGACGACTTCCTCCGCCGCCGCGCAGGCCTCGGCGTCGCCGTTCTCCGCCAACCGGTCGAGGACCTCCTCGACCCGTCGGCCCGCCTGTTCGGCGGTGGTCGCGCTCATCCGGCAAGACCGCTCAGGCCGGTGGGCACGTGCATCTGCTTCACGGTCCTGCCGTTGCCCGTGTACATGTGGACGCCGCACGGCAGGCAGGGGTCGAAGCTGCGCACGGCGCGCATGATGTCGATGCCCTTGAAGTTCTCGGGCGGGTTCTCCTCGAAGATCGGGGTGTTCTGCACGGCGTCCTCGTACGGACCTGGGGTGCCGAACGTGTCCCGTGTGGAGGCGTTCCAAGGGGTGGGCGGATAGGGGTGGTAGTTGGCGATCTTCCCGTCCCTGATCACCATGTGGTGCGAGAGGACACCTCGTACGGCCTCGGTGAAACCGACACCGATGGACTCGTCCGGCACCTCGAACTTCTCCCACGTCTGCGTGCGTCCGGCGCGAACCTCCTCAAGGCCCTTCTCGGCGCAGTGCAGGGCGACGGCGGCCGCGTACGCCTGGAAGTAAGTCCGGGCGCGGTTGCGCTCCAGGGCGTTGCTCCACTTCGGGATCTTCCACTCGAAGGTGGTCTCCGGCTTGGTCATCGTGCGGGGCAGGTTGATGACCACGCTGTGCCCGGTGGCCTTGATGTAGCCGATGTCGACGAGGCCGGAGAGCGCGGTGGACCACAGGCGCGCGATGGGGCCGCCGCCGGTGTCCAGCGCCAGGTGGTCCTTGCCGTCGAACCAGCGCGGGGACATGACCCAGCTGTACTTGTCGTCGAAGTTCCGCTTCTGCGGGGCCGGGATGGTGTGTTGGTTCCACGGGTGGCGCGGGTCGACCGGGTTGCCCAGCGGGTCGTGGGTGAGGAACTGCTCCTGTCCCTGCCAGTCCTCGTAGTACGAGCTGCCGAGCAGGATGCGGATGCCGAGGTTGATCTCGGTGAGGTCGTTGGTCACCAGCTTGCCGTCGACGACGACGCCCGGGGTGACGAACATCTTCCGTCCCCAGTCGGTCATGTTGGCGTAGGTGAAGTCGCAGTGCTCGGGGTCGTTGAGGGCGCCCCAGCAGCCGAGCAGCACGCGCCGGCGGCCTACCTCCTCGTAGCCGGGCAGCGCCTCGTAGAAGAAGTCGAAGAGGTCGTCGTGGAGCGGGACGACGCGCTTCATGAACTCCACGTAGCGCATGAGGCGGCTCATGTAGTCGGTGAAGAGCTGCACGGAGGCGACCGTGCCGACACCGCCGGGGTAGAGCGTGGAGGGATGGACGTGGCGCCCCTCCATCAGACAGAACATCTCCCGGGTATAGCGGCTGACCTGCAGCGCCTCACGGTAGAACTCGCCCTCGAGGGGGTTGAGGGAGCGCATGATGTCGGCGATCGTGCGGTAGCCGTGCTCGGCGGCGTGCGGCGCCTCGGTGCGCTCGGCCAGCTCCAGGACCCCGGGGTTGGTCTCGCGGACCATCTTCTCGCAGTAGTCGACCCCGACCAGGTTCTCCTGGAAGATGTTGTGGTCGAACATGTACTCCGCGGACTCGCCGAGGTTGATGACCCACTCACCGAGGTGCGGGGGCTTCACGCCGTACGCCATGTTCTGGGCGTACACGGAACAGGTGGCGTGGTTGTCACCGCAGATGCCGCAGATGCGGCTGGTGATGAAGTGCGCGTCGCGGGGGTCCTTGCCCCGCATGAAGACGCTGTAGCCGCGGAAGACGGAGGACGTGCTGTAGCACTCCGCGACGCGCTTCTGCTTGAAATCGATCTTCGTGTGGATGCCGAGACTGCCCACGATCCGGGTGATGGGGTCCCACGCCATCTCCACAAGGCCGGAGCCGTCACCCGTCGTCTTCGCCGGAGATGCCATGGTCGCTGCGGTGCCCTTCGTGAACTCTTCGACTTCGCGAACAGTGGGGATGGATGAGGGTGGTGCGGGGGTGCTGCGGGGGCGTCACGGTCACCAGGGCGGCCGGTAGCCGGTGGTGACCCGTTCGCCGGTGTGCCGCCACTTCGGCTCTTTGTCCACGGTCCTGGCCGTCATGCTTCGCAGCCGACGGATCACCGAGCCGTACACGCCGCTGGCGGAGACCGAGACCCTGGCCCCGGGAGGTTCGTCCATGAACGGCATGAACTTGTCCGGGAATCCGGGCATGGTGCAGGCGATGCAGATGCCGCCGACGTTCGGACAGCCGCCGACGCCGTTGATCCAGCCGCGCTTGGGGACGTTGCACTTGACGACCGGTCCCCAGCAGCCCAGCTTGACCAGGCACTTGGGCGAGTCGTACGTCGAGGCGAACTCGCCCTGTTCGTAGTAGCCGGCGCGGTCGCAGCCCTCGTGCACGGTCGCCCCGAACAGCCAGGTCGGACGGAGCTTGTCGTCCAGCGGGATCATGGGCGCGGAGCCGGCCGCCTGGTAGAGCAGGTAGGTCAGCGTCTCCGCGAAGTTGTCCGGCTGGATGGGGCAGCCGGGCACGCACACGATGGGGATGCCGGCCTGCGACTTCCAGTCCCAGCCGAGATAGTCCGGGACACCCATCGCGCCGGTCGGGTTCCCCGCCATGGCGTGGATGCCGCCGTACGTGGCGCAGGTGCCGATCGCGACCACCGCGAGCGCCTTGGGCGCCAGCCGGTCGATCCACTCGCTCGTGGTGATGGGCTGGCCGGTCTCCGGGTCGTCGCCGAAGCCGCACCAGTAGCCCTCCTGCTTGATGGCCTCGTTCGGGATGGATCCCTCGACGACCAGCACGAACGGGTCGATCTCGCCCCGCTCCCCCTTGAAGAACCACTCGATGAACGTGTCGGCGCCGCCCACCGGGCCGCACTCGAAGTCGATCAGTGGCCAGTGGACCGCGATCCTGGGCAGGCCCGGCAGCCCCGCGAGGGCGATCTCCTCGATGCTGGGCTGCATGGCGGCGGTGAGGGCCACCGAGTCGCCGTCGCAGCTCAGACCCGCGTTGATCCAGAGGATATGGATCGGCTTCTCTTCGCTGCCGGGTGCGGCACCCTGGTCCTCGACCGGGGCCGGCTTTACTGCACTCATGAGTCGCCTCCTGAGGAGGGGTGGGGCTGAGGCCTCGCTTCAGGCCTAGGTCTTGCTTAACAGTCGGCCGATCCGCCCGCGCCCGCACCTGGGCCGTCCGGGGACAGCGCCGGCGGATCCTCCTTCCGGACGAAGGACCGGCGCAGTGCGTGGTAGCTCGCGGCAGGATCGTCGAAGATCCGCCGCATCCGGGAGAGCTCACGCTCGCGGTGGGCGGCAAGGGGAGAGACGGCCTCCCGGCGCTCGTGCTCCGCCTTCTTCGCCGCGACGCGTGGCTGGATACCGTCACGAGAAGCCAGGCGCAGGGCCAACCGGGTGATCTCTGCGGCGAACTCCCCGGGTCCGCAGTCGACGACCCGGTCGACCAGGCCCATGTCGAGCGAGGCCGCCGCGGACACCGGCCGGGCCTCCTCGGTGAGCCGCGCGGCCAGAGCCCCGCCCACCTTCCCGGGCAGGGTACGAGTCCAGTACTCCGATCCGTACAGGCCCATGCGCCGGTAGTGCGGATTGAGCACCGAACCGGACCTGCACCACACCTCGTCGGCGGCCAGGGCGAGCATCACGCCTCCGGCGGCGGCGTTGCCGCCGATCGCGCTGACGACGAGCCGGTCGGTCGTGGTGAGGACCGCCTCGACCAGGTCGTTCATGGCGTTGATGTTGGCCCAGGACTCGGCGGCCGGGTCGGCGGCGGCCTCGATGACGTTCAGATGGATGCCGTTGGAGAAGAAGTCGCGCTGTCCGCCGACCACCAGGACGGACGTGGGGCGTGTACGGGCGGTCTCGTACGCGTCCAGCAGGCGGCGGCACTGGTCGGTGCTCATCGCCCCGCCGGGGAACGCGAACGACAGGACGCCGACCGGTCCCTCCTCGCGGTACCGGATGTCGGACCAGGTCCGGAATCCTGGCGCCGGGTCGGCGGGCGCAGGAAGTTCGGGGAGCTCCGGCAGCCTGCCCGCGAGGGCCATGGTGGCGGGGAGCTTGCAGGCACGGGGCCGGCCGGGGCCGGTGCGGGCGCGAAGCTCCGGGATCCACACCGCGCCGTCGACCGTGGCGCGGCAGACCGCGCCCGCCCGGGTGGCGAGCAGTGCGCCGGGCCTTCCGAGCAGCCCGTCCTCCGCGTGGCCGCCGTGCAGGAACCACTCGGCGCCGAGCAGCCGGTCGCGTACACCGGGCTGCGAGTCGGCGGCCCGCAGGGTGCGCAGAACGGTCTCGGTGGTGTCCTCCTCCCACGAGATCCGGCGCGCCTCCTGACGGAGAGCGGGACGGGCACGGATCTCACCGGTCTGCGGAGTCGGTGTCGCCCCGGCGGCGACCCGCTCGACGGCGAGGAGCACGGCGGTGACGGCGGCGTCGGACAGCTCGTTGCGGTACAGATCGCTCTTGCCGACCTCCGGGACGCGGAAGGCGACGGAGGCCCAGACGTCGCCCGCGTCCATCTCCTCGTCGGCCTGGAGGACGGTGACGCCCCACTCGTCGACCCCGTCGTGGATCGCGTGGTCCAGCGAGGTCGGCCCCCGGTCGCCCACGGGCCCCGGGTGCACGATGAGGCAGCGATGCGCCGTCCACACGTCCCGGGGTACGACGGCCTTCAGCATCGGGGCGACGACCAGGTCGGGCGCGTGGCGCGCCACGGCCTGACGCACGGCGGCCCCGTCGGGGGTGACCTCCACGGAAACGGTGTGCCCCCGGTCTCGCAGCTCGACCAGGACCCGCTGGGTGAGGCTGTTGAAGCTGCTGGCGACGAGCAGGATGCGCATGGGCGGCCCTCCCGGGATACGGCGGACGGTACGGCCCCGGGAACCGCAGTCCACCGGCCACCTGCGATCCTCGGGCACCACGTGTTGGGGACAAGCACGACGGAGCCCGCACCTCACCCGTTCGAGGCGCGCGTCCGACCGATTGGCGGGGGATCACGGCACCGCGCCCCCGCGCGCCTGGCGATCTCGGCCGCACCCGGTGATCGAGAGCCACGGGCCGCTTTCTAGGCTGACCCCATGTCCGACGAGTCTCCTCTCATCCGTAGCATGCGGGCCGCTGTCGCCGCCGCTCCCGAAGACGTGCCCCTGCGGCTGCACTTCACCGAACTGCTCCTCGCGGAGGGGAGGCACGAGGAGGCCGTCACGCAAGCCGCGGTCGCGCTCCAGCACGCGCCGGGTGACGAAGCCGTGCGGGACCTGATGGTCCGTGCCATGCAACTGCCCACGGTCGGCGACCAGCCCCCCGCCTTCGACTGGGCCACCGCCGAGCAGGAGGTCGCCGATGTCGTCGGCCCCCGCTTCGCCGCCGACGCGGAGGACGCCACCGAGGCCCCCCTGACCGCGGACGGCAGCGGCGACCCGGCCGATGCGTCGGCCTGGGACATCGACGCCCCCGGCGACGTACGTCTCGCCGACGTCGGCGGCATGCAGGAGGTCAAGGACCGGCTCGAAGCCGCCTTCCTCGCCCCGATGCGCAACCCCGAACTCCGCAAGCTGTACGGCAAGTCGCTCCGCGGCGGCCTGCTCCTCTACGGCCCGCCCGGCTGCGGCAAGACGTTCATCGCGCGGGCCGTCGCCGGCGAGCTCGGTGCCGGCTTCATGTCGGTCTCGCTCTCCGACATCCTCGACATGTACATCGGCACCTCGGAGAAGAACGTCCACGACATCTTCGAGGCCGCCCGCCGCCAGGCGCCCTGCGTGGTCTTCCTCGACGAGCTGGACGCGCTCGGCGCCAAGCGCTCGCGTACCCACCACAGCGGTCTGCGCAATGTCGTCAACCAGCTCCTCACCGAGCTCGACGGCATCAACGCCGCACAGAACGAAGGGGTCTTCGTGCTCGCCGCGACCAACGTCCCCTGGGACGTGGACCTCGCCCTGCGCCGCCCCGGCCGCATGGACCGGACCCTGCTCGTGCTGCCGCCCGACGCCCCGGCCCGGGAGGCGATCCTCCGGTACCACCTGCGCGAGCGCCCCATCGAGTCCGTCGACCTCGGCAAGATCGTCAGGGTCACCGAGGACTTCTCGGGCGCCGATCTCGCCCATGTCTGCGAGAGCGCGGCCGAGTACGCGCTCCTGGACTCCGCCCGTTCCGGCACCGTCCGCATGATCGGCACCAAGGACCTCCTGAACGCGGCCAAGCAGATCAAGCCGTCCAGCGAATCCTGGTTCGCCTCCGCCCGTAACGTCGCCATGTTCGCCAACGACGGCGGTGTGTACGACGATCTCGTCGCCTACCTGAAGAAGAAGCGCAAGCTGTGAGTGGAACGTCCCTGCACCAGCGGGTCGAACAGGCCCTGGAGCTCTACACAATAGATCGGCACGACCAGGCCCTCGCCCTCCTCGACGGGCATCTGGCCGAGGCGCCCGACGACCACGAGGCGTGGACCGTGCGGGCCCGTGCCCTCTGCGGCCTGCGCCGCTACGAGGAGGCGCTCGACGCCGCCGACCAGGCGCTGAAGCTCGAACCCGAGCTCGCCGACGGGCACTTCATGCGCGGCTTCGCCCTGCGCAGGCTGAGCCGGCTGCCCGAGGCCGAGCAGTCTCAGCGCGAGGCCATCCGCCTCTCGCCCGAACGCTGGGGCCCGCGCGCCCAGCGCGCCGAGATGCTGATCTTCGTGGGGACGAAGGAGGAGGCGCTCCAGGAAGCCCTGGAGGCCGTGCGGTTCGGCCCCGACGTGGTCGACACGTGGCACACCCTGTACAAGGTCGCCGCGTTCAACAGCCGCTCCGACCTGGTGGAGGAGTCCATCCGGCAGGCTCTGCGCATCGACCCGGCCGATCAGTTCGCCGTCACCCTGGCCACCGAGCGCGAGGCCCGCAAGCCCGGCACGTCCGCCGCCCGGGCCGCCGACCTCTACGCCGGCGGGCTCGCCGCCGCCCCCGGCTCCGAGTGGCTCCGCTCCGACCTCGACAGGGCCGTCTACCGGATGCTGCGCGGCACCCGATGGCTCGCCCTGCTCTGTCTGGCCATCGCCGCCGTCACCGTCGACGTCTTCACCACCGGTGCCGAGGCGAAGGAGTTGCCCGCCCCTCTCGGCACCCGGCTGTGGGCGCTGACCCTGATGGCCGTGGTGTGGGGCTTCGGCGCGTGGCGCCGCTACCGGCGGCTGCGGACCGGGGCGCAGCTCACCGTGTTCGCGCTCGTGCGCCGCTCCTTCTGGCCCAGGGTCGTGCTCGGCCAGGCCACCTGGGCCACCCTGTGCGCGCTGCTGCTCCTGGCCGTTCCGTGGAGCGAGCGCACCGTCCCTCAGGTCCTGTTCTGGCTGGCACTCGTACCGAACCTGCTCAGCATCACCCACGACCGGGACAAGGTTTGATGAACCGGACCCTGCAACAGGCCGATGCCCTCTTCGATCTGGGGCGCTACGAGCAGGCCGCCGCACTCGCCGCCCAGCACCTCGTCGGCAACCCCGACGACGTCACCGCGCTCGTGCTGCTCGCCCGGTGCCGGCACCACCTCGGCGACGAACAGCAGGCGCTCACCGGCATCGAAGAGGCCCTGCGCGTCGAACCCGATTCGGTGAGCGCCTGGCAGATGCGCGCCCACGTCCTGCTCGCTCTGAAGGAGTACCAGCAGGCCGAGAGTTCCGCCCGCCGCGTCGTCGAACTCGCCCCGCAGCACTGGACGAGCCACTACACCCTCGGCGCCGTCCTCAGCCAGGGCGCCCGCAGGAAGCACTGGCGGGCCGCGTACGAGTCGGCCCGCACGGCCGTCGCCCTCGCCCCCGAGGAGAGCGACGCGCACTTCCTCGTCGGCCTGACCGCCCATCAGACAGGCAATCACCGCGTCGCCCTGCAGGCCTACGAGACGGCTTTGCGTCTCGACCCGGACAGCAGTCAGGCCCACAACGGCCTCTCGCTGCTCCTTCTGCGCCGCCGCCGGCTCCGCCCCGGCTCGTGGACCCGTGCCGCCGAGGGCTTCGTCCAGTCCGCCGCCCTCGACCTGAAGGACCGCCAGGCCCGCTTCAACCTGGAGACCATGGCCTGGGGAACAGTCGTGGGCTCCCGCTGGGTGGCCCTCGCCGGAACCATCGCGGTGTCGTTGGGCTCCGCCCACCTGCGTGCGGGCGCCGCCGGCACCGACGCCCTCGTCACCTGCCTGGCGTGCGCGGCCGTGCTGGTCGGCAGCTGGGGCGGGTGGCTGCTGTTCCAGGCCCGGCGGGTCCCGCCTCGCCTGCGCCGGCCGCTCCTGCTGGTGGCCCGCGGCTCTCGGCAGGTCCTCGGGATGGCGTTCGCCGTCGCGCTGCTCGTCGTCCACGCGCCCTTGGCTCTGATGCTGTGGCGCAGCGCCGTGTTCAGCGCGCTCGCGATTCCGCTGTTCTTCTTCGCGCTCGTCACGTCCGTGGCCGGCCGCACCGCCCTCCAGCAGCGCGCGCCGAAGACGTAGGCAGCCTGGCCACGGGCGTCAGGACGCGCTCAACTCGCCTGCGCCGCCGAGGCAATCGCGCGGACGGCCGGCAGATCGGCGTACAGGTTGTTGCCGGGGCACTCGGTCGGATAGCCGTCGCGATGGCCGGAGATCCGGTTCAGGGTGACCTTCTGGCCCTTTGTGTACTTGCCGTTGTCGGCGGCCGCGGTGAGGACGACGGTGCCGTCGGCGTCGTATCCGTACAGTCCGAGCTTCCACGCGGCGACCGCGGCCACCGCGTCGAGCACGGGCTGCGAGGAGATCGCGTCGTTGTAGTTGCCGAGGACCGCGACGCCGGAGGTGTCCGTGTTGAAGCCGTAGGTCTGCGCACCGAGGACGGGCCGGTCGATGCCGCCGGCGCGGCCCTCGAAGACCGTGCCGCACTTGTCGACGAGGAACTGGTAGCCGATGTCGTTCCAGCCCTGACCCTGCACGTGGTAGAGGAATATCGAGCGGATGATCTCCGGGGACTGCGCGCAGGTGTAGTCGTTGGTGCCCGCCGTGTGGTGAGTGAACACCACCTTGGTGTCGGTCGTGTACGTCGGCGGGTCCTTCACCAGCGACTCGTCGGCATTCCAACCCGAACGCGGAACGACGGTGGGCTGCGGGGCCGTGCTCACCGCGGTGGACGCCGTGGTCGCCCCGGTCGCGCCCGGTTCCACCAGCTCCACGCGCAGCCCGTCCGGCAGCATCGACAGCTTGCCGTGCTGTCCGGTCACCCGGACCTGTACGCCGTCGGACGGCCCGGTCCACAGCGGCTGAGTTCCGGCCCGCACTCCTGCGTCGTCGCCGTCCGGCCCCACCTCGGCCGTCCTGACGTCGAGTTCGAGATCACGCCAACCGGACCAGACACCGGTGACACTGTCGCGGGTACGCACCTGCGCCGTGCCGCCCAGGGCGGCGCGCCGGTCAGTCCACGTGACGCCGAGCATCGAGAACGGCGCGGTGCGCCGAGCCGACAGCGAGCGCTGGGCGGGATCGGAGCCCTGGAGCGCGATGCTCCGGACTCCGGCCGGCGCCTGCGCCGCCGGCGCCACCGGGGAGGTGAGACCGAGGGTCGCGAGGGCGACGGCGGTGGCCGCCGCGACCCTGGCGGTGCGACGGAAGAGGTTCGGGGTCACTGGACTCCTTCAGGTACTGCAGACGCTCGGGTGGGTGTCGTCGGGCGCTTGTCCGCGGCCTCGCCGTTCCGGTAAACCCGCCGGGTGCCCGGGGTTTCGGGCCCATACGGGCCTGCCGGTTCCTCGGTCGTCGGCATGGCCGCGCTTTCTGTCGAAGTGAATTCGCCTGGGTTATACATCACCGGATTCGACGGACGCCAGGCGACGGAGAAGTCGGGCAAGGCGACCTCAATCACCATCGGCACGTCAGTGAAATGCCCTGTATGCCTTATCGGTTGACGGCTCATCAGCAACATGATGAGGATCCCCCCGCCGTGATCGGCACGCCTCTGGCGCGGCCGCTTTCCCGCATGCGGAAGGTGGCCTGGTTCGCCATGCCCTGAGGCGCTCCGGTCGAGGTCAGGTTTGCCACGACCGGCGACGGATTGTCCGCGCCGGCGGGGTCGGCGCACCTCTTTCGCCCAGCGCGGGAAGGGTGCCGAAGAAGGGATTGGCGTGAAAGTGACATACGGGCGGGCGATAGCCTGCCTCGTGGTTTCGACGATCGTCGGCACCATGCTTCCACAAGTCGCTTATGCGGCACCGGTTTCAACTGATGGCGGCGAGGGTGTCGTCGACGCCTTCGCGGGCTGGTTCTCGGATGACGACGGCGATTCGGACGGGCTGGACGAGCCGTCGACCGGTGGGACTCCGGTGCTGCCGAGCCGGGAGAAGCTGCCGCGGGGCAAGGCGGCCGGGAAGGCGAAGCGCGTCGGGGAACTGACGGGCAGGCGTACGGCGAACGCCCGGTACTGGAAGTTGTCCGACGGGCGGGTGCAGGCCGAGGTGTCGGCGACGCCGACCGCGTACCGGTCGGCGAAGTCGTGGAAGGACATCGACCCGACGGTCGTCCCGACCGACGCCGAGGGCTTCGTCTTCACCAACACGACGAACATCGCGCAGAGTTCGTTCGGCGCGGATGCGGCGAGGCTGCTGCGGTTCGAATCCGGTGACGGTCACGTGGTGACCCTGGGCCTGGAAGGCGCGGGCACGCTCGCCCCCGTCGCCAAGGGCGACACCGTGACCTACAAGGACGCGGTGGCCGGTGCGGATCTGTCGTACCAGGTCGGGCCGGGACGGGTGAAGGAGAACATCGTTCTCGACACGCGGCCCTCAGGACCCGTGTCGTTCACGTTCACGCTGGATGCCGGTGGGCTGACGCCGAAGGCCGGCAAGGACGGCTCGGTCCGGTTCTACGGAGAGGGCGAGGATCCGGTCCTCGTCATTCCGGCCGCGTTCATGACAGACACGAAGAAGAACGCCTCCTCGCCGTACGGCACCGGGTACAGTTCCGCGGTCACGCAGAAGCTCACGCGGGCGGGCAAGGGCTGGAAGCTGACCGTCACACCGGACGCGAAGTGGCTGGCCGCGCCGGAGCGGCAGTATCCGGTCACGATCGACCCGACGATCTCCATCGCTCCGACGCCGACCACGGCCCAGGACGTGATGATCTCCTCGGACGGACCGACATCGAACTACGACGACAACTGGCGTCTGTCGGTGGGCAACACCAGCACCGGTTCCTCCCGAGCACTGCTCCGGTTCCCGCTGACCGGCGTCCCGGCCGGGACAAAGCTCGACACCGCCGACCTGAAGCTGTACTACGACCAGACGCACACCGCGAACGACACCGAGGTGCAGCTGGAGGCGCACCGGGCCACGCAGGCGTGGGCCGAGGACCAGGCGACGTGGAACAACGCGAACGCGATCACGGGCGAGCTGTCCGGCACCGCGGTCGTGGTGGACGACGGCGACTCGGGGACGACCGCCGCGGTCGGCTCCTGGCCGGCGTCGGGTTCGACGCTGACGCAGTACGCGGTCGGCAGCGACTACCACTACAACAAGGACAGCGTTGCGGGTGACACCTACACCTGGCAGCCGAACCTCCCCGAGGACGGCGACTACCAGGTCGAGGCGCACTGGGTCGGAGCCACCGACCGCCCCACCAACGTTCCCTACACCATCACCCACAACGGCGGGACCAAGGCGTACTCGGTCGACCAGCAGCTGGGTGGCACGGGAATCTGGAAGACGCTGGGGACCCACCCGTTCAAGGCGGGCACCCTGGGCAAGGTCGTCCTCGGCGACGGCCCCGCGTCCACGACCACCGCGGTGATCGCGGACGCGGTCCGGTTCACCAAGGGCGGTGTGGTCACCAAGAAGCCGGGCGAGCTGAACACCTGGCACACCTTCCCGGTGACCAAGACCGTGCAGTCCTGGATCGACGGCACCAACACCAACCACGGTTTCGTCATCAAGGCCGGCGACGAGTCCGCCAACGGCCCCAAGGGCGGACCGCGGTACGAGGGCAGCGAGTTCGGTTACGGCGGCGAGACCGCCAACTACCCGAAGCTCGTCCTGACCTTCGGCCGACAGGGCGTGAACCTGGCCGCGCCGACGACGATCCACGACACGGGCGCGGAGCTGAACTGGCCCGGGTACGTCGACCCGTCGACCGCCACCGGTGACGACCTCGTCGAGTACCAGGTCCACCGCTCGATCTACCAGACCTTCACCCCGTCGGCCACGACGCTGGTGTCCCCGCTCGCGCCGGGCACGACGTCGTTCACCGACACCACCGCGACGCCCACGAAGGCGGACGACCCGGATCCGTTCGGCCGGGCGTACTACTACATGGTCGCGGTCAAGACGAAGGACGGGCAGGTCGTCGGTGCGCCGACGCAGCTGGTACGGCTGCCGAAGGCGGGCCGGACCACGAAGGTGCTCGCCGCGACGCAGGACACCACCCTGTCGTCGTTCGAGTCGACCACGGCGCACGACACCATCCAGGACGGCGGCCCGCAGTCCTGGGTCACCGTCGGCAACAACTCCGCGACGTACGGAGACACCCGCACCCTGCTGAAGTTCCCCGCCCTCGGCATCCCCACCACGGCCCGGGTGCTGGACGCCAAGGTGCGCATGTGGGGCACCCAGACCGCCACGACGGCCTCCGGGGGCATCTACGAACTGCGCCCGCTGACGAGGGACTTCGACGAGACCGCCACCTGGCTGAAGGCGAACGCGACCACCAGCTGGACCACCGCGGGTGGTGACGTCGGCGCGCCGGTGGCGGACACGATCGGCACGCTCAGCAACGACCCGGCCCGCCACGACTGGAACATCACCTCCCTGGCCCAGTCCTGGGTGACCACGCCCGCCTCGCAGAAGGGCGTGGCCGTCAAGATGGCCAACGAGGCGACCGAACAGGAACGGACCCTGTTCCTGTCCTCCGAGGGCGCCGAGCCGCGGCTCCACCCGAAGATCCTCGTCACGTACGTCGACTCGACCACCGAGTCGACGTACTACGCACCGCAGACCCCGGCGCGGATGACGCCGAACACGACCTACACGGTCGACTTCGACCTCACCAACACCACCGCGGCCACGTGGAACGCGGCCGACCAGGTCCTCACCTACAGGTGGACCCTGCCGGACGGCACCGACGTCACCAACGGCGGGAACCAGATCCAGACCGCCCTGTCCGGCAACGTCACCCCCGGCGACAGCGTCTCCCTCCAGGCCCAGGTCAAGACGCCGATCAACTCGGACAACGGCAACAAGCGCACCGACTACGTCCTGACCTGGGACGTCTTCAACAAGACCGCCGGCACATGGGCTTCGGGCACCGCCGGCATTCCGGGTCTGAAGCAGAACGTCGCGGTCGAGGACCCGACGTCCAACCAGCTCGGCCTGGAGAAGTTCTACTCCTACGCGGGCAAGAACACCGGCGCGGGCTCGTCCGTCATGAACAACACGGCGTCGGGCAACAGCGTCTGGCAGTACAACGCCTTCTCCAACCCCGGACGCGGCATCACCACGTTCGCCCGTCTCGCCTACAACAGCCTGGACACCTCCGACACGGTCCTGGGTCACGGCTGGTCCGGCCAGGCGGCCGGTCCGATCCGGCTCGGCGCGCCGCTGGAGTTCCACCCCAAGCCCCACCCGACGGAGATCCGCCTCCCGGACGGCGACGGCACCACCCACGTGTTCAGCAAGCAGCCGGACGGCACCTGGAAGGCCCCGGCCGGTGTCCACTACCGGCTGACCGCGCTGCCGGGTCTCGACTGCACCCCGGACAAGGACCCGATCCCGGACGCCTGGACGCTGACCCGTCCGGACGGCACCCGGTTCCTGTTCGGCTGCGACGGCTACCTGACCTCCGTCGTGGACAAGAACGGCAACACGCAGACGTACACGTACGAGGAGCGCAAGTCCAACAACAAGCCGACCAAGTTCCTCACCTACATCACCGACCCGACGGGGCGTCAGAGCCTCACGGTCGAGTACTTCAAGAAGGGTGACGGGACCTACGAGTACATCAACGACCTGGGCCAGAAGGCCACCGGCAACAACCTCAGCAACTCCAAGATCTACGACCACGTGAAGTCCATGACGGACATCTCCGGCCGTAAGATCGGGTTCTTCTACACCGACAAGGGCCTGCTGGGCCGGCTGACCGACGGCGTCGGCTCCACCAACGGAGCGCCGAAGGACTTCACCTTCACCTACGACGCCACGCAGGGCAACAAGAACGTCAAGCTGGTCGAGGTCACCGACCCGCGCGGCAACGACACGCGTCTCGCTTACCACGCGCCGCAGACCGGTGACGACCCGAAGTACCACTGGTGGACCAAGACGATCACCGACCGTCTGCAGGGCGCCACCGGCTTCGCGTACGCGGCCGATGCCACGAACTCCAAGTTCACCGACACGGAGATCACCGACGCCGAGAACCGTGCGACCGAGTACGTGACGGACGACTTCGGCCGTGCGGTGCAGACCACCAACGCCAAGTCGCAGACCACCAAGCTGGCCTGGGACGCGGACAACAACGTCACGTTCCTCGAGGAGGCCAACGGCGCCAGGACCGCGTACTGCTACGACCAGAAGACCGGTTACCCGCTCTGGCGGCGCGACGCCGAGAACAACAAGGCGGGCATCCCGGCGCCGGGCGACTGCGCGCCCGGCGTCCACCCGGCGAACGCGTTCACGTACGACTACCGGACCCGCCTGGACGGCTACTCCTCCGACCTGGCGAAGAAGTCCTCCCCTGAGGGGCGCGCCTGGCAGTTCGGCTACGACAACTACGGCAACCTGACCACGGTCACCGACCCGCTGGGCGTCGCGACCACCGGTGTGCCGGACGACTACACCACCAAGCACGAGTACAACGCGTACGGTCAGCTGACCAGGACGACCGACGCCAACGGCAACCCGACGACCAACAGCGGCTTCGGTCCGACCGGTTTCCCGGACACGATCACCGACGCGCTGCTGAAGTCGACGTCGTTCGTCTACGACGAGCGCGGCCAGGTCCGTGAGGTCACCGACGCGCTGGGCAAGAAGACCACGCAGACGTACGACACGTTCGGCCGTCCGATGGTCCGGACCGTGCCCAAGGACCAGACCGCCGGTGTCCTCATCACCACGCCGGCCCCGGTCTACGACGCCAACGACAACGTCACCTCCGCCACGGCTCCCAACGGAGCGGTGTCCACCGCGGTGTACGACGCCGCGGACCAGGTCGTCACCGCGACGGCCCCGAAGGACACGGCCACCTCCGGTGAGC
The DNA here is from genome assembly GCF_033343995.1 of Streptomyces sp. HUAS YS2. Lineage (NCBI taxonomy): Bacteria > Bacillati > Actinomycetota > Actinomycetes > Kitasatosporales > Streptomycetaceae > Streptomyces > Streptomyces solicathayae. Next base: position 592,060 of record NZ_CP137573.1, read on the forward strand.
GGAAGACCGCCTACACGTACGACAAGACCGGCCACCTGAGGACGACCACGGAGCCGAAGGGCACCGCGACCACGGCGGACCCGAACGACTACCTCACGACCTCCTACTACGACGAGATCTACCAGCTCACCAGCGTGGTCAACGCGGCCGGTGACAAGCTCTCGTACGAGTACGACAACGTCGGCAACGCGGTCACGGTCATCGATCCAAGGAAGAACGCGACCGCCGACACCACCGACTACACGACCAAGACCGCCTACGACCTGAACCACAGGGTCGTCACGGTCACGGACGCGGCCGGCAAGTCGACCAGGCAGTCCTACGACAAGGACTCGCTGGTCGTCTCCACCACGGACGCGGAGAACAACGAGACCCTGGTCACGTACGACGGCCGGGGCAAGCAGACCCAGGTCAAGGTCCCGCACACGGGCACCAGCCCCGGCATCACCTACCGGACGACGAAGTTCGAGTACGACCAGGTCGGCAACGCCACCAAGGTGATCACCCCGCGGGGTGTGGACACGGCGAACGCGGACGACTTCGCCTCGCGGACCGAGTACGACAAGCTCAACCGGCCGGTGAAGCAGTTCCAGCCGTACGACCCGGCGGACGCTCGCTACAACAGCCCGAACGTCTACACCGAGACGGTCTACGACGAGGTCGGCCGGGTCAAGAAGACCTCGCTGCCGCCGTCCGAGGGGCAGACGGTCCGCAACGACACCACCTACGAGTACTTCGACAACGGCTGGACCAGGAAGACCACCGACCCCTGGGACATCGTCACCAGCTACGGCTACGACGAGATCGGCAAGCAGACCGCCCGGACCCTGACCTCGGCGGGCGGCTCGTCCACCCGCACGATGGGCTGGTCGTACTACCCCGACGGCAAGCTCAAGTCCCGTACGGACGACGGCGTTCCGGTGGGCAGCGCGGTGCCGCTCGTGGACAACTCCGACGTCCAGAACACCAGCTACAGCGGCACCTGGACCAAGGCCACAGCCGCCGACCAGCAGGGCTACGACCACCAGGTCCACGCCGCCGGCACCGGGACGGACGCGTTCACCTGGACGCTGAACATCCCCAAGAACGGCACCTACACCGCCTACGTCAAGTTCCCGCAGGTGACGGGGGCCGCGACGACCGCCAAGTACACGGTCACGCACTCCACCGGCACCACGGACAAGACGATCAGCCAGGCCACCGGCGCCGGAACCTGGGTCCCGCTGGGCTCGTTCGCCTTCACCCAGGGCAACCTGGCCAAGCTCCAGCTGTTCCAGAACAGCGGCGGCAAGGTCGTCGCCGACGGGGTCAAGCTGGTGCGTGACACCACCGGTGAGACCGACGGCGAGAAGCAGGACTTCGCCTACGCCTACGACGTCAACGGCAACCTCACCTCGATCGACGACACCTCCTCCGGTGCGAAGATCGACGCCTACACCGTGGCCTACACCGGCCTGAACCAGGTGCAGAAGGTGACCGAGGCGCTCGCCGGCCAGGAGAAGAAGTCCACCTCCTACACCTACGACGTCAACAGCCGGCCGGAGACGGTCACCCACCCCGACCAGTTCTCCAAGTACACCTACGACCTGCGTGATCTGGTCAAGACCGTCTCCGTCGGCAAGACGCCGACCGACGCCTCGCCGAAGGTCACCGGCTACACGTACACCGACCGCGGGCTGAAGCTGAAGGAGACCAAGCCCAACAGCAACACCGTCGACTACACCTACTACCTCGACCGCGCGCTCAAGAGCCAGACCGAGAAGAAGCCGAACGGCACTCTCGTCTCCTCGCACACGTACACGTACGACGCCAACGGCAACAAGGCGCAGGACGTGGCGAAGAAGATGAACGCCGACAACCACGCGGCCTATCTCGACTCCACCACCGACTACAGCTACGACCCCGTGGAGCGGCTCGCCCGGTCGGTCAAGACCGGCAACGGCGCCGGCACGGACACCTACGTCCACGACAACAACGCCAACGTCATCAGCCAGACGGTCAAGAACGTCTCGACGTCGTTCACCTACGACCGCAACCGGCTGCTGCGCGCCACCAGCGGAGGAGCGACGGCCGACTACAACTACGATCCCTTCGGCCGTCAGGAGTCCGTCACCAGCGGTGGCACGGTCGTCGAGCGGAAGGTGTACGACGGTTTCGACCACGTCGTCGAGTCCCAGCAGCGGGACGGCGGCGGCGCGATGAAGTCCACCACCTACACGTTCGACCCGCTCGACCGCACCTCCTCCAAGACGGCGGACGGCAAGAAGACCGACTTCACGTACCTCGGTCTCTCCACGGAGGTTCTGAACGAGGAAGTCGCGGGCGTGCTGACCAAGTCGTTCCAGTACAGCCCGTGGGGCGAGCGGCTCTCCCAGGTCAAGCACAACAGCGACGGCTCGACGGAGGACGGCTACTACGGCTACAACAGCCACTCCGACGTCGAGACGCTGACCGACGGCAACGGTGACACCAAGGCCACCTACGGCTACACCGCCTACGGCAAGGACGACACCTCCGAGTTCACCGGCATCGACAAGCCGGATGCCGGCGACCCCACCAAGGAGGAGTACAACCCCTACCGCTACAACGCGAAGCGCTGGGACGCCCAGTCCGGCACCTACGACATGGGCTTCCGCGACTACAACCCGGGCCTCAACCGCTTCACCACCCGGGACATGTTCAACGGCGCCCTCGACGACATGGGCCTCGGCACAGACCCGTACACCAGCAACAGGTACGCCTTCACCGGCGGCAACCCTGTCAGCCGTATCGAACTCGACGGCCACCAGCTCGCAGAGTGCGCTTCCGGCATGTACACCTGTGAGGGCGGCACCAAGGTCACGGGCTACGGGAGCAACTACGCCAGCATCGTGCACAGTGAGGGGGGAGAACTCTCCGCCGACTACAAGGAGTACATGTACACGGAGTCGCAGAAGTACATCTACAACGAGATGATGTTCAACCAGACGACTCCACGGTTCGACAAGCTCCAGGATCTCGTGTCGAAGTTCGAGTCGGCCTTCAAGCGCGGTGAGGACTTCAAGGGGAGGTCGCTCCAGTTCACCGCGCTCGGCCTCTGGGGGGCGAGTGTCGCTTCCGGTTCGATCTGGGATCACAAGCCCAAGCTCAGGAGTAAGTTCGGGCTGTCCGGCGAGAACGCGGACGACCTGTACTTCAAGATTCCCGGCTCGGACGCGGAACTCTTCTACGACGTCTGGTCGAACATCCATTACGGATTCATCGGCCGGGCCGCCGGATTCACCGGCGGAGCTCTGCACGCCGGCGCCGAGGCAGATTTCGGCGGCGCGGTCGGCAGGACCGACCCCGGTGACGTCCTGACCGTTCAGGCCGGAATCGACATGTACGACAAGTACGGCGCCGATATGACGTTCCAGGAGTTCCAGACCGGCGTCCAAGGCGTCATCGGTCAGCTCAGCGAATATCCTGACCTGCAGTATCGGAACACCCAGCCGAGGCTCGGCAGGGCGCCGCACTCCCCGTACTACTAGGAACCGAGCCGGGCGCCCCACGCGGTGGGGCGCCCGGCGATCCCGTTCGGAATGGAGAATCAGAAATTGTCCGGAGATGCGCAGGCTGCCCGTCGCCTTGTCGGTTGCGTGCTCGGTCCCGTGATGGGGGCCATAGCCGGCTACGGCGGGATGACGATGCTTGCGAGAGCCTGGGACGAGTGCGAAATAGGAGTCAACGCATCAGCGAATTTCTGGTCCCTGATTCCCGTCTTCTTCGCCGTCTGGGTGGTCGTCGCGCTGATCTGGGCCATCGCGTTCGGGGTGCTCGGCGGAAGGGGACTGCTGCTCGCCGCCGGGGTGGCCGTGATCGCCACGCTGTGCGTCTACTGGGTGCTCATGGCGACGCTGAACGCTCCCGCCGACTATCCGGTAGGAGTCACCGCCTGCGCCCCGGACAACGCCCCGCCCTGGTGGCCGGACTGGCTGCCTGTGTGACAGGACGAGGGCGGCTGGAGGCGGTGGTGGCTGCTCAGCTGTCGGTCTGTTCGCCGACGAGGAACCCTTCGGCCCAGTGGGTTTGACCCACGGCGTACTCGTGCACGTGGAAGCCGTCGGGATGGTCCCTGAACCCGGGTAGGGTGCGCGCCTGGTCGATGCGTTGTTCCGCCCGTTGCCGGCTCGAATACAGGCCGAGGAACGTGAAGCTGTCCTCGCTGTCGTCCCAGAAGAGGGGCTCGCCGTCTTCCATGAAGTCGACGGTGGTGGGAGCACCCGCCTCGTCCGCGAAGTGATGCCTGTGCACCAGGAGGTAGAGCATCCGGTCCATCAGTCTCGCCCAAGCCCTTCGGGGTACACCGTGACGAACCCCTGGTTCCACAGATCCTCGTCCACCGTCACGGGTGCGATCTCGAAACAATCAGGTTCGTCCTGGAACCCTGGAAGCTTCCTGGAGATCTCCAGTTGCCTCTGCGCGACTGCCTGGTCCGGGTAGATGCCGATGATCCTCCACTCCTCCTCGTCCAGGTGGATGGTTCCGTCCGCATCGAGATGGATGACCCGTTCGTCCTGCTCCACCGCGAGATGGCGCGCGTGCCACAGCACGTAGAGATCGCCGTCGGGTCCGTGTTCGTCTGTCATCGCGGGAATTCTTCCATGCTGGTGTGACGCTCGTGGACGGTGGTCGCGGGATGTCTCCCGGGCCGGGTCAGGGCAGTTCGGGTACGTGGATCTCCAGGACGCAGATGTCGTCCCGTTTTCCGAGCCGCAGGGCCGCGAGGCTCGTGGCCAGCCTTTCGCTCGGCCCTTCCCGCACGAGCCGGAGCGCGGTATCGGCGAGTTGGGCGAGGCCGGCGTCGATGTCCTCTCCCGGCTGCTCCACGAGGCCGTCCGTGTAGAGGAACAGGTGGTCGCCGGGGAGCAGGGCGGTCTCACTCTGCTCGTAGGCGGCGTCGGCCGCGGCGCCGAGGAGAGCGCCCTCCGGCTGGGGGAGGTAGCGCGCCTCACCCTCGCGAATCAGCAACGGAGGGAGGTGGCCCGCCCGCACCCACATCAGACGGTGGTCCGAGGGCTGATAGCGCGCCATGACCATCGTGGCGGTTGCGCTCTGGGCATCCGTAGCCGTGTGGATCAAGAGGGAGTTGAGCCGGCCGAGCACGTCGGGCAGGGGTGAACCGGTGATCGTCATACCCTTGGCGGTGAACCGCAGCTGGGCCATGGTGCCCACAGCCGCAAGACCGTGACCGGCGACATCTCCGACGACGAACAGCGCGCTGCCGTCGGGAAGTTCGATCGCGGAGTACCAGTCGCCTCCGACGTTCAACCCACGGTCGACCGGGACGTAGGCGACGTCGACGTGCAGACCGGCCAGCTCCAGTGACTGCTCCGGGATCGGGAGCAGGGTGTCCTGAAGCCTGGCACCGAGGGCGCGTTCGGCCTTCAGCATGCCGCGCTGGACGAGATTGGCGCGTTCACTCTCGCGCAGGGCCAGTTCGGCGTCCCGTTGCGCGGTCAGGTCCTGGAAGAAGCCGTGCACCTCCAACGGGCTGCCGTCCGCATCTCGTTGTGCCTCCGCGACGATCATGAGATGGCGCACGCCACTCTCGGTGGCGATGCGGAAGTTGTGGTCGACGGCCTCACCATCACCCAGCAGCCGTTGAACCGCCGCGGCCAGCCCCGGCAGGTCCTCCGCCAGGACGTGTCCGGGCAGTTCCTCCAGCCGCATGGGTCCCTGGGCGGGGTCGCGGTGGAAAATGGTGTAGACCTGGTCGGACCAGGTGACCGAGTCCGTGACCAGATTCCAGTTCGCCCAACCGAGGTTGCCGAGCCGCTGCAGGTCGTCCAGCCTGCGGATCTCCCGTTCGGTGGTGTCGTGACGAGTCCAGGACACCACGAGGCGCTCGCCCAGCCTGGACGCCCGGACCGAGTACACGGACTGCCGCGGCCTTCCGGCGGTCACCTCCTCGTAGACGAAGGGTTCTCCCTCGTACACCTCCCCCATGGTCAGCGCGTCCAGATACCCCTCCCAGAGCGCGGTGCCCGCCACCGTCGGGTAGTTCTCCAGTATCCGAGTGCCCACCAGTTCCTTGCCGCGCCGCCCGGCCACGTCCTGCGACTCCGGCGACGCCGCGTCGATCCGGTAGTCCTCCACCTCGCCCGTCCGGGAACGCAAGGGGGTCAGCAGGATCGCCGGTCCCGACAGTGCGTCGAAGATCTTCTGGATCTCGTCGACCTCACCGGGAACGGGGGCCTGCGCGTGCGGGCTCACGTCATCGTGCAGGGGCCCGCCGCAGAGCCTGACGGCTCGCCTGAGCAGGGTCCGGGTACGGACGCCGAAGGGTCCCGGCCGGTTGCGGAAGAACCCGATGACCGCGGTCCCCGCCCCGTTGCGGGGAACGGGCAGCCAGGCGCGCGTGGGCCACCGCTCGGGCGGATCGCCGATCAGCAGATACCGGGTGGCGTCAGCGTCCTGGTCCTCGAGCCACACCGCTCGCCCGGTCGCGATGGCCTCCATCGCGGCGATACCGCTGAGCGGAGGGATGTGGTTCCACTGCTCGGCCATGACCTCACCGATGCCGGCGGACCCGATCAGGTTCAGGCTCCCGGCAGTGGCCACCGTATAGATCATCACCGCGTCGATGTCCTCGGCACCGGCCAGCCCGGTCAGGAGCGCCTGAGCGATCTCGTTCGGGGTGCGGGCTTCCGCCAGGTCCCGGGCCAAGCCGGCGAGGAGCGTGCGATGACCCGCCGATGGGCCGCCCTCGCCGGCGTAACGACTGGTACGGAACGCCGAAGGGTCCGGCTCCTCCGGCGCGGCCCGCACCGTCCCGGTGGCGAACGGCGGTGGTGCAGAGGCCTGCGGTGACGGCGTCACCGCGACTGCGCCGGTCCGGCCCAGGGTGATCCAGCACTCCTCCAGCAGGGTGCGCCGGTGGTCGGTGGCGCGGTCGAGCAGCAGCTGGTAGGCAGCGTCCGGCGTGACGGCCTCCTGGGCCATCAGCACGCCCTTGGCCCTTTCTAGGACGGCTGTCATCGACGCGAGATTCTCGAGGTCCACGACCTCGGCACGCAGTCTCGAGACGACCTTCGCCAACGCCAGCGTCTCGGGTGTCGCGCCGACGCCGGCGTTGGAGACGACGAAATCGCCCTCCATAGGTCGAGCATGCCACGCCCTGATGCCGATGGACCGATTCGCCTCGGGCCGTGCCGACCCACCTCGACGCGAGGGCGGCCCGTCAGCCCATACGGCCCCGGGGTACCCGGGGCCGTATCCGTCGGCGCCTCCCCGCCTCAATCCAGCCGCGCGTCGAACGTGATGCCGTCCGCGTCGCAGACCTCTGCGGACATGTTGCGGCTCATCATCCGCAGCGCCGCCTCGGCCAGGGCGGCGTCGATGTGGGCCACCGCGTCGGCCGCCACGACGACCTCGAAGTGCCGGATGTGAGCGTCCAGAGCGGAGTACAGCACGCACTGTTCGGTGACCTGCCCACAGAGGACCAGGCGCTCGGCCCCCAGTTGACCCAAGAGGTAGGCCAGAGGGGTTTCGAAGAAGATCGAGTGCCGAGCCTTGACCACGAACAACGCGTTCTCGTCCGGGGCTATCGGTTCCACGAGCTCCCCGTGCCGGCCTGCGAGGGCGGCTTCCAGGATCTCTCCGTGATGGGAGCGCCACTCCCCGAAGTTGTCGTTCACATAGATGACAGGCGACTCACTGGCGTGGGCGTGCCTCAAGAGCATGGTGATCCCGGGGAGCGACTCACGGACGGACGGGACCAGAGCCTCGGCGTCGTCGTGCGCGTAGGCGTTGAGCATGTCGATCACGATGAGCGCCGTACGAGGCATGGGATCCGCCGCCCCTCCTCCGGTTCACGACTGTTCGCCGGTCTCGCGAGGGTGGTCCTCTGGGGGGTGCGGACGTATCTGCTCCTCACGGCCTATGCCGGGGCTCTGGCGTTTGGCGGCGTGTCCGCCCGCGTCGGCGGGGTCAGCGCGCCCGCCGGCGTTCTCCGTGCCACGGCGGTCGTACGTCCGCGGCCGGCGGCGACGTCCTTCCTGCCCGGTCATGTCGCCCTCCTCGGTCCCGATTGCCTCCGCCGGGCGAGTGCCCCGCGCACCTCGTCGGAAACGACGCCCGCCGGCCCCACCCGTCCGCGTCGACGCACTCCCCTCCCCGACGCCGGATTACTTCCGTCGAAGCCGGGTAGCCGCGCAAGCGTCCGACGAGCGGCGCACTACACGCTCAAGGCGAGCGCCGAGTGGGCCGTGTCAGGGAGTTCACCGAGGACTGTGGCAACTTGCCCGACAGGCCTCCCGACGCCCAGGGCCGTCCCGACCGCCGGTACGGCTGAAACAACTCGAGGGATCCGGGCGATGTCCGCCTCCCGTGGGGACCGAGGAGGTCCGTCATGCTTCCACTGCTACTCGTACTGCTGCTGATCCTGGTGCTTTTCGGCACGGGCTTCGCCGTCGAGGCCTTGTGGTACATCGCCATCGCCGTGCTCGTCCTCTGGGTACTGGGATTCTTCTTCCGCAGCGGGAGCAGCGCCCGCTGGTACCGCTGGTGAGGCACCTTCACCCGTCGACGCCCGTCGCGCCTCCGAGAGGCGCGACGGGCGTGCGCGGGGGCCGAGGGGTCGTCAGGGCGGCAGAAGGGGGCCGAGTGGGCCGAGATCGAGGTTCAGGTCTTCCAGGGTGAGACCGTAGCTGTCGCAGAGCTCGACCATCCTGTCGTGGAGCAGCATGAGCGTCAGGCCGAGCCTTTCCTCCTGCTCATCGGTCAGGTCGCCCTGATCCACACGATGCAGTGCCTGACGCTCCATCAACTGCCGTAGCAGCTCGACGATGGTCAGGACGAGCTGGACGAGATCACGCTCCACGGTCTCCGGGTCGCTGTACACACGCCGAGCAGGACGCCGCGCCCCTCCGTCGACCGCCGAAAGATCGTCCGTGCGCGCCGGGAGCAAGGCGAAGGCGCGTTGCGCGGCATCGGCCACCTCGCGACGGCGATCGCCTCCCGCGTGGTCGGGACGGTCAGAGCGGCCGGTCACGGCGCGGACCCTCCAGTTCCTGCGGCGCGTTTTCCTGCACGCCCGGCATGAGAGACGTCAGGGCCCACTGGTCGTCCCCCTGGGCCGCGACGATGACGGCACGCAGGGAGATCTTGACCAGGTCGATGTCCGCTATCGACAGGACCAGGTCGCCGGTCAGCACCACTCCCCCGCTCAGCAGCCGGTCCAGGAGGTCGATGAGTGCCACCTGCCGGTCTGCGAGCGCGTTCTCGTCGTGCCTCGCCACGTGCCCCGTCTCGTGCCTCGTCACGACCGACGCACCTCTTCCGGCGCCTCCGGTCCCGTGAGAACCGCGAACGAGTAGGGAGCCCACGGCCCGGTGATCTCGACCCGGACCCCGCTCACGTCCTGAACCGACCTCAGGACGCGTTCACGGAACTCGTCGGAGCGTGTACGGGGCACCAGGTAGGAGTCGTTGGCCACGTTCTCCCCTGCTCCGAAAGCGAGTTGACCTTGCTGGGGTCGGTGCCGCGCACGTTCCTCGGCCACTTCGGCCACCTCGACCTCGATCCTGCGCACCGCCTCGGCAGCGGCGGACCAGGCGGCTCCCTTGTCCTCGCGTTGCTGCCTGCGGCGACGCAGGTAGGCCCGGCCGGGGTCAGGAACGTCCGTGTCGTCGTCGTCCCGCCCGGCGGAGCCCTGGGGAACCTCGGCGTAGACCTTCACCCCCCACTCCACGTGGTCGGCGAACCGGTCCAGCATGCGGTCGAACATCGATTCCCCGCGGCGCAGAACCTCGCGCACGCGCTCGTCGTCCAGGTAGACCGTCGCCAGCCGCAGCGGGAGGACGGTGGTGTGCGTCGCGAGAAGCTCCACGACGCTGTGGTGCGCCCGTGCCACGCGTTCGAGCCAGTCGAGGTCTTCCAGGTGGACCTTGAGCGCCGCTTCGGAGAAGTCGCTCTCCGGTACGGAACCGACCGCGGCCGCCGCTTCCCCCGCCCGGACGATCCTCACCGGCCCTGACGCGACACCTCGGATGCCCCGCAGCACCTCCGCTTCCAGGGATGCGGTGGGGCGTACGACGGCGTACGCGTAGCTCAGCTCTCCGTCCATGACGTCAGTCCTGCCGCTCCTCGGTCTCGGCTTCGGCGTCCGACTCGTCGCGGGCCCGGGTCTTCTTGCCGTCCGACTCCCGTCGTCGGCTTCTGCGTTCGGGGGCGGCCCGTTGCTCGTCCGCCTCGGAGGTACGGCGTCGGCGGCTCCTCGGTCCTTCCGGCAGCTCCGACCGGGATTCGGAACGGGCGCGGAGTGACTTGACCTCGGCGCGCAGCCGCTCGTTCTCCTCCTTCAGCTCCTGCTGATGGCCGGCCCGCGAGGACAGTGCGGGATCGTGTTCCCACCAGTCGATCCCGATCTCCCTGGCCTTGTCGACCGAGGCGACCAGGAGCCTGAGCTTGATGGTCAGCAGCTCGATGTCGAGCAGGTTGATCCGGATGTCTCCGACGATCACGATGCCCTTGTCCAGCACGCGTTCCAAGATGTCAGCGAGGTTCGCACTCTGCTGCTGACCGTAAGGCGTCAGGGAGCGCGCGACCGAGGGGCCTTCGGAGTCCGATGCATCCACGACGGATTCGACCTCGCTCCCTGGGCGTCAGCTCTTCCGGCTTCGACGGCTACGGGGTCGCTCGTCCGTCTCCTCGGCCCCGGCCTCGTCGGCTTCTTCCTCTTCCTCGCCCTCGTCGTCTTCCTCGTACTCGTCCTCCGGCTCTTCCTCTTCCTCCTCTTCCTCCTCGTCCTCGTCCTCCTCGTCCTCCTCGTCCTCTTCTTCCTCGTCCTCTTCTTCCTCGTCCTCCGGCACTTCGTCCTCGTCCTCGGGCTCCGCGTCGCCTTCCTCGTCCTCGGCCTCTTCTCCCTCGTCCTCGTCCTCGTAGGCCTCTTCAGGAGTCTCTTCGTCCTCGTCGGTGTCGGAGACGACCTCGGCGTCGCGGATCTCACCGCGCCAGCCGCCCGTCGCCTCGCCCTGCATCATGACGAACTTGCGGAACGCCTTGAGGTCGAGCCGAGCACGCCGGCCCTGCGCACGCACGAGGTTGCCCGTCTTCTCGACGATGCCCTTGGGGAAGTACTCCATGACCAGCAGGACCTTGGTGAGGTTCTCGCCGAGCGGATGGAAGGTGACCACGCCTCTCGTGGTGCCCTTCGCCCCTTCCGAGGTCCAGGCGATGCGTTCGTCGGGGATCTGTTCGGTGATGGTCCCCTTATACGCCCGGGTCGACTTCCCGACCTTCACCTGCCACTGGGTCGTCGTCTCGTCCTCCTGCTCGACGGATACGACACCCTTCGCGAACGACCCGAACTCCTGGAACTGGGTCCACTGGTTGTACGCCTCGCGCACGGGAACGCCGATGTCGATGTCCTCGATGACCGTCATGCTCTTGTGGCCCGCGTTCGCCGCCGAGGAGCGCGGCTCGTGCGACGCGCCGGTGACGTCCTTCACCTTGTCCGCGATCGCGTCCTTGGCGTGAGCGGCGGTGTCCTTGGCGTGGGAAGCCGTGTCCACGGCGCGCACGGCCGCCGAAGCGAGCGCGGCCTTGCCCGGTGCGTGCTCGGCCAGCTTTCTTCCTGCCCCACGGACCAGGCCCGGGCCGATGTGCGAGTCGCCCAGCTTGCCGGCCGCGTCGCCTATGCGGTGACTCACGCCGGTGAGCACCTTCTGCAGTCGCGCCTCGAGATAGCTCTCGAACTCTTCTGCCAGCCGGTTCGTTCCGGAGCTGCTCTCGGAGCCCTTCGTCCCGCGCTCCGAAGCCTTTGCTTCAGGCATCGTCCCGCCTCCTGGTACTCCTCGAGCGCGTGCCCTTCGACGCGCTGGACGCCTTCTTCGCCGGCGACTTCGCCGTCCCCGCGGTCTTGGCCGTCGAGGCGCTGCGCCGAGAGGAGGTCGTACGTCGCGGACGGGACTCATGTTCCTCGTCTTCCTCGGACGGCTTGCTCTCCTCGTCTCGGGCTGTTCGCTCGCCGGCGTCCTCGTCCGTGTCCTCGTCCGTGTCCTCGTCGTGGTCCGCGCTGTCGTCGGGGTGTTCGTCCTCGTGGTCCTTCTCGTCCTCGTGCTCCCCTTCCCGCAGCCCCTCCGTTCGCTTGTGCAGGGCGTCGGCCAAGTGCTCGGCCTTCGCGTTGAGCACCGTCGTCGCCGCCGCCTTGCCCGCGGTGACGAGCTCGCCGCGAACCTGCTGGTTCACGTTGCTCAGGAGGGGCGACTTCGCGATCGACTTTCCCAGCTGTCCGGGCTTGATCCGCGATCCGGCCAGGGCCATGGCCAGCCCGAACGCGAGTTTGGCTTTCTTCGTGCGTCCCAGCACGTATCCGCCGACCAGGGCGGTGCCTATCTTGGCGTTGTTCATGATGTTGCTCTCCCTCCTCGCCCCCGGCCCGGGTCTCTACGCGCCGTTGGATCCGGCTCTGCGGAGCTGGTACGCCTTGATCTCCTCAAGTCGCCGCAGGAGCAGCTCTTCTTGTTCGTCGAACTCCTCGTCGCTCACGCGGCCCTCCTCTCGCGCTCGTTCGAGGTCGGCGAGCTTCTCCTGGACGGGTCCGGGGTCGTAGTACTCCTGCTCGGCGGCCTGCACCACCTTGTCCAGGACCCAACCGACCCCTCTGAACGGCGCGGCGGGCAGTGCGAGGATCTCCGTCACCAAACCCACGATGGCCTCCCTGGGTGCCTGTCAGGCGAAGCTGTACGGTGGCAGCGGCCCGCGGACTCGAATCTCGACGCCCTCGGACTGCTCTTCGGCCGCCTGCTCGGCCGCCTTCGTGAATTCCTCGGCGCCTTCTTGGTCGACCAGGAAAGAGGCACTCAAGAAGTACTGCTGGGACGGCTCGGACAGACGCTCGCTCCTGGCATAGGGCCTCAGCGCCGCAAGGACCGACTCGGCGAGGGCCTCCTGTTGGGCCAGCATCCCCTTGCTCAAGAGCTCGCCCAGTTGGAGCCGTTCGTCGTAGGTCCCACCGCCGTCACGCGTCGCCTCGTTCAACTCACGAACGTCTTCGGACTCCTCGAGAAGTTGCCGCATGGCCGCCTCCTCCTCCAGGACTCCCTTCACGTTGAACTCCACGCGGTCCGTGAGTTCTTCGAGGCGCTCGGCGAACTGTTCGGCGCCTTGGTCGAGTACGGCGCGAACGGCGTCGTCGTCCTCGGCGACGAAGCCGAAGCCGAGAGGCAGAGTGACGCCGTCGCTCCACAATCTCTCCTGCACCTCGTGGTGCGCCTCCACATCGGGGCGCTTCACCTCGATCTGTTCAGGAGCCTCGCTCACGACAGCGCACAGTGACTCCTGGCATACCGTACGCAAGGCCGATTCCTCGCCGCCCACACTCGTCAGGCCGTCCAGACGGAGCGGGTGCGACGACTTCGTAATCGCGTAGACGTAGAGAACCATCGCTATTCGCCGTCCTCGGAGGAACGCCGCGTGCGGCGCTCGTGGCCTCGGTCGTCGCCGCGTTTCCCTTCGCGACGCGGTTCCTTCTCGCGCTCTTCGTCGCGACCACCGCCGAGGGAATCCGTGATGGCCTCGACGGCCCCGGTGAGTGCGCCCTTGGTCTTGCCCTTGGCGCCTCCCTCGGTCGTCTTCTCCATCACGTCCGTCAGCTGAGCGGGAGCATTGCGGCCGCTCTCGAGGTCGAGGCGGTTGCACGCCTCGGCGAAGCGGAGGTACGTGTCGACGCTGGCCACGACCACGCGGGCGTCGATCTTCGCGATCTCGATTCCGACGAGAGACACGCGGACGAACGCATCGATCACCAGCCCGCGGTCGAGTATCAGCTCCAACACGTCATAGAGATTTCCGGTGCTTCCACCTTGTCCGGGCATTCCGCCGCCCTGTTGCACAACAGACACGTCGATCTCCCTGCGGTCGAAAGGGCGGCTTCGCGCTCAGCTCTCTTTCTTGTCGACCTGAGCTCGCGTATATCGTTTGCCGCGTTCGTACCCCAGCAACTGCCCGTCCGGGCCCAGCGCAACCTCATAACTTGCCATGACGCTGGTGGTCTCCGGAATTCTTTCGAGCTCGACGACCTCGATCTCCGCCGCCCAGCCCTGATCCGTCGGCCTCAGCGCGGACACGGATTCGGGCGTCCGCCCCAAAAGGTCACTGAGCTGCTCCACCGCGTAACGCAACGCATCCGCGGGCGGAACTCGATCCGGCTCGGCGCCCGATTCCTGCTCAGCGCCTTCGGCCTCGGCTTCGGCTTCGCGCTCGTCCGTCTCGGATTCGGCCTCGTCCTCGGCCTCGCCTTCGGCCTCGCTGCCCGGTTCCGACTCGGTGTCGCGCTCGGGCGCCGGTTCGTCGGGGTCATCCTTCTTACGCTTCCGGACGGTATTCGTGACGGTTCACCGCCAAAGTTGTCATCTACACCCGTTACTGGTTCAAATCTCTCCATATCCACGATACTTGACAGGCATCACGAGTCGCACGGCGTGATATCACAGACTGTTCCTCACTCTGCATGCACAGCAAGCGACGGGGAAGTTGCATGGCGAACGACTTCAGGAGGAGGCGTTCCCATGGAAATATCGGGAATCATCAGCGCTCTCGTCATCGGCACCATCATCGGCCTGCTGGGCCGACTCGTTCTCCCCGGCCGGCAGCACATACCTGTCTGGCTCATGATCCTGATCGGCATCGGGGCCGCACTGGGTGGATCCGCCATTGCTCACGCGGCCGGAATCGACGACACGAGCGGGGTCGACTGGATCGAATGGCTCATCCAGATCGCGCTGGCCGCGATCGGCGTCGCTCTTGTGGACCGGAGCCGAGCGAGAAGCCGCTGAGGCGGATTGTCCCGGCGTGAGGCGGGTAGCCGCCATTGCAGCCTCCCAATGGAGGCGTCGGACGGGCCGAGGAGCTGATCGGTGTGGCTGAGGGCAAGAAGATTCGCGGCAAGGCCCAGGAAACCATGGGCAAGGCGAAAGAAAAGGCCGGAGAGGCCACGGGCAAGCAGGACCTGCGCATGAAGGGCGTACAGGACCAGGTGGCGGGGCAGGCCAAACAGGCTGCCGGCGAGACCGAGAAGACCGTGAAGGGAACGGTGGAAGAGGCCAAGGGCAAGATGGAAGAGGCCAAGGGGAAGATGCGGCGTCGCACGTGACGGCCGCGTCAGGTTGGTGGTCGACCCGGACGGAGTGAGGCCGTCCGGGCCGACTTGCTCATCCCTCGCTCACTCCTCCCGTAAGTGCGGCACGAAAGCTGCTCACCGGCTAGGTGTCCGTCTCGGGCGGAGATCCGGGCTCGGGCGGAGGTCCGGGCGGCACGATGCGGAAGCGATGGCTCTCGCGGGCGAGTTCGCGACCCGAACCGTCCAGGAACCGGCCTGCGACCTCATACGTGCCGACGTTCCCCGGCCCCGCAGGCAATCGCTCGGCCGTCAGTTGCAGCTCGTACGGACCGCCCGCGCGGAACCCGCCGAGCGTGTTGTTGACCGTGGCGATCAGGTGGCCGTCGCAGAACCGCTCCTCCACGAATCTCAGCCCTTCGACCTCCTGCCCCGTCCGGAACGTCAGGACGGTGCTCACCACCGCTCCGGCCGGGAGAGTCACGACCTCCCTCCGGTCGCCTTCGAGGGGGACCCTGAGCCGCCCGAACCGGTCGGAGACCAGCGTCACGTCCATCAACTCGAAGTCCGCCATGTCGCACTCACGTCCTACGTCCGCGCCCGGGGGCGCGACTGGCTAGTGCCCTGGTCCACGCCCATCCATGCGGACAAGGTCACTGTCGCCGTCCCGCTGCTCGCCGCTCGCGTGACCGGCCTCCAGGCCCTGGACGTGGCGATGCCGCAGCGGCGCGGGCGGCGGCTCCGCTCCCGGATCCGCGTGCTCGACCGGAAGCAGTACGAAGCCGACGTGATCGCCGCCCGGGAGCACGCGTTCGATCCGGCCGGTGAACCAGCTCCGCACGTCCGACAGCACCGGGCTGCCCTCCCGGCCGGCCCGCCATGCGATCTCGGCGAACTTGTCCACGGCATCGCCGGTCTGTCCGCCGAAGAGCTCGGCCAGGTCCCGCTGCTCCCTGCCGAGCACGTGCACGGTCAGGTAGCGGGCGTCTCGTGCGACGCCGTACGTCCGGTTCGCGGTCGACAGCCAGGCGACGAAGTACGGCGGATCGATCGAGCAGGGCGATGCGTATTCGACGAGACATCCGGCCCGTGTCCCGCCGGATGCCGCGGTGACCACGTACATCGTGCCGTCCGACGCATCCGCGAATTCGGCAAGGTCCGGCATGGCGCCTCCCAGCAGTCCTCCGGCTGTTCGTCCCCTGCCGCCGCTCAGGACGGGGGCCGGGACAGTGGGCTCGTGTCGATGTGCCGGAGCAGGGTGGCCGCGTCGTCGTAGACGGCGACCGCTCCGGAGTTCTCCAGGGCCTCCTTCGACACCCCGCCCGTCAACAGCGCCACGCAGGGCACGCCCGCCCTGGCGGCCGCCTCTACGTCCCACACCGTGTCGCCGACCAGAACCGCCCGCTCCGGGTCGGCGGCCACGGTGTCGAGCGCGCGTTCCACCAGGTCCGGGGCGGGTTTGGTGCTGTCCACGTCACCGCCCGAGGTCGCCGCGGCGATCACGTCCTCCGCGTCCAGCCGACGACGAACCGCCGACGCCTCCGCCTCGCTGGCCGAGCTGGCGAGCACGACGGTCCACCCGCGTGCGGCCACGGCGCGCAGCAGATCGGCCGCGCTGTCGAACGGGCGGATGTCCTTGTACCAGGTCGCGTAGAGGGTGCCGTGGGCGTCGGCGACGGACTCGTCCTGCCGTTTGTCGCGGTCGTCCCCGAGTACCTTGTCGAGGAGCCGGTCGGCCCCCATGCCGATGGCCCCGTGGATCCGTGCCATCGGAACCTCGTGTCCGTACTGCAGCAGCGCCTGCCACCAGGCGAGTACGTGGAGGTAGTTGGTGTCGACCAGGGTGCCGTCCAGGTCGAACAGGGCCGCGCCTTGAAGTCGTTCGTCGTTGCGGGGTGTCATCCCGGCCTCCTCCTCACCCGCCGAGCGGCAGGGGGCGTCGGAGTGCCGTCGTGCCGGCCTCCCACGCTGCGGTGACCGTCTCGGTGAACGTGCTCTCCAGCAGGTCCGTCGCCTCGATGCCGAACACGACGTCGCCGGCGAGTCCCGGCTCGTCGTCGAGCAGGCCGCCGACGACCTCTCTGCGTACGAGCTGTTCGTGCACGGCGTCCGCCTCCACATGCTCGTCGTAGAACCGGATCGCCGCCTCCCCGGCGCCGAGCCGCCGCATCGCCGCGACCATCCAGGACGCCGCCGGTGACGAGGTGGCCTCCAGTACGGCGAAGTGGCCGACGAGGGCGCCGCGGCGTGCGCGGTGCAGGCCGAGGAGAGACATCAGGTTGACCGTGGCGAGTGCCTCGCGGCCGGCGAAGTCCAGATAGCCGCCGTAGGTGGAGTCGAGTCCCAGGTCCTGCAGGAGGTCGGCATAGAGCCGGGCGTGCATGCGCTCCGCCCGCCCGCAGCCGAACTCGTCGAACTCCACGGCCATCATCGCGGCCTTGGCACGGCCCGAGAGCCTGGGCACCACCCACAGGTGCGGGTCCGCCTCCCTGAGCTGGTACACCGAGCGCAGGACCGCGTACTCCCTCAGATGGGCCGGCGTGCCCGCGCGGAGCAGGAACTGACCGACCCCGCTTACGTCGGACGGGACGGTCAGGATCGCCTCGAACGCCTCGTCCACGCTCCCGTATCGTCCACATCGGTCACGCAGCGTCTGCTCGAACCGCTGCTCCATGACCCCGCGCAGGCGCAGGAGTTCCGGATCCCATTCCATGTCGTCGGGCACGCCGGCGAAGCCTCGGTAATGCAGTTCGTACGTCAGATGGAGGGCCAGTTGCATGTCCTCGCCCAGCGGATCGGCGTCCGCGGCCTCCCGGCCGTCCGGGAGAGGGCGTCCCCCGGCGAGCAGGAAGGCGACCACAGCCTGTGACAACTCCCCGCGCGGGGGCGGCAGCCCCGGGCTCGGGGCGTTCTGCGTCCCGATGGTCTGCGTCGACGTCATGTCAGGCCTCCTCGGCCTGCTTCGCCCCCTCGGCACCTGCCTGAGCTGTCGTGGCGGCGCGCGAGGGGAACCTGGCCGCCCCGCGGTTGCGGCGACGGTGGCTGGTGTCGCAGAACGGCATGCGGAGGCTGCGACGGCACGTGCACAGGGCGATCACGGGCCGTTCGCACATGCGGGTCGCCCCGTCGGGGAGAACGATCTCCACCGGGCCCTCGATCAGCAGCGGTCCTCCCTCTACGGCGACGACGCGCGGCGCTCCGGTGGCCCGTGGCCATTGCCACGCCGCAGCCTGCTGCCCCGCACCCTGTCGCCCCGCACGCGCCACGCCCTGCTGTCCCGCACGAGAGGTGCTCATGCCGCTTCCTCCGCTCCGGTCGCCGATGTCACCCGGCGACTGCCCGACAACGGAACCGGCATGCGGGCCGAGTCGTTCACCGCGCGGATCACCACGAGCTCCTCGCTCCGTACCCCGGGCGCCACCAGGCCCTTCTCCTCGAACCAGGCGGCACGCGCCGTCATCACGGGACCGAACGGCTGCCGCCGCCTGGCGACCACCACGGCGGGAATCCCCGTGTGGCTCAGCCCCTCGAGGCTGGCCTCCACACCCGCGAGCGAGGACTGGACGAGCAGCAGCACTCCGTTCGGCGCCAGGAGGGAGGGCACGGCACTGCAGATGCGATCGAGCAGAAGTCGGCCGTCCGGCCCCGCGTCCCATGCTCTGCTCGGGCCCCGCCTCGGGGCACGCGTCGAAGCGGCGGGCACGTAGGGCGGATTGGCCGTCACGACGTCGAACCGTTCGTCCTCGACCGGCGTCGCCAGGTCACCGCGTTTGAGCCGGAGGTGCGATCCGTGGAGGCGGGCGTTGCACCGCGCCGCCGCGAGGGCGACGCCGGAGATGTCGATCGCCGTGGTCTCCGCTCCTCTGCGCGCGGCCGCGATGGCGACGACGCCCGTGCCGGTGCACAGGTCGAGTGTGCGGTCGCCCGGTCCCAGCTCTTCCTCGGCCAGGCAGTCCATGAGCAATGCCGTGTCGGCCTGGGGTACGTAGACGCCGGGCGGTCTGATGAGTCTCTTGGCACTCACGCGGCGCGGGTACCCGGCTGTGGCCGGGCCACACGCGGACCCGCGGGTTCCCCGCGGATGGGCGCGCGCGGACGGGGTAGCCGCGGGCCGACGCGAGGAGCAGGCATGAAGATCCTTACGGTGGGGGTCGAAGAGGAGTTCGTGCTCGTGGACCGGGGTGGTCGCGCCCCGGTCGACCGCGGCCCGTACGTGATCCGGGCGGCCGGCAGGCAGCTCGGTGATCAGGTGCAGCCCGAGTTCTTCAACGCTCAGGTGGAGACCGCGTCGAAGCCCGTGTCGTTTTGCGCGGACCTGCGGGACGAACTCGTCGGGCTGCGCTACGTGGTGCGGGAGGCCGCACGGGCCGAGCAGTGCCTGCCCGTGGCGACCGGAACCCCGGTGCTGCCACCCGAGCGTCCGTTGACGATCACCGACGGCGAGCGGTACGAACGCATAGGACAGCGGTTCGCCTCCCGCTTCAGCTCGGTCGACGGCCTGCTCAGCGCATGCCACGTCCACGTGGGGACCCTCGACCGGGACCTCGCGCTCGCCCTCTCCAGCCGGATGGCGCCGTGGCTGCCCGTCCTGGAGGCCCTCGCGGTCAACTCGCCGTACGAATTGCGACGGGACACGGGCTTCGCGAGCCGGCGGGCGGTCGAGCACGCCCGGTGGCCCACCGTCGGGCCGGCCCCCGACCTGGACGAGTCTCGATACCTCACCCACGTGGCCGAGCTGGTACGGGAGGGAACGCTGCTCGACCGGCACATGGTGTTCTGGCACTCCCGACCGTCCGAGCACGTCCCCACCCTCGAGATCCGGGTCGCGGACTCCATTGCGGACGTCGACACCGTCGTCATGCTCGCGGCCCTCGTGCGCGGGCTCGCCTCCACGCTGCTGGCGGAGCTGGACGGGCAACAGCCCGGGCCGCCCGCCCCTGTGCGGCCTCGTCTCCTGCGGGCTCACGATCTGGCGGCCCGGCACGGTCTGGCCGGATGCGGCCTGGACCCGTACACGGGCCGTGAGCGTCCGGTCGCGGAGCTCGTCGACCTGCTCGTCGAGCGGGCGCGCCCGGCGCTCGACGCCGCCGGCGACACCGCGCCGGTCGTTCGCCAGTGGCGGCACATCCGCGCTCAGGGCACCGGAGCGGCCCGGCAGCGGGCTTCCTACCGCCGTCGAGGACTGTTCACCGACGTGGTGGACGGGCTCGCCGTGCTGACCGCCGCGGGATGACCGGCGGCATGATCACTTGCCCCGTGCTGGCCTGTTGATCGCTGAACTTCGGTTTACGGACCTGTGTCCGCGGCAAGCCGCGGCACATGATGCACTTCGGCTACACGATGATGACCGAGCAGGCGGGTCCGCGTGAGCTCGTCGATCACGTGGTCGAGGCGGAGCGCGTCGGCTTCGACTTCTCCGTGATGTCGGACCACTCGTTCCCCTGGCTGAAGGCGCAGGGGCACGCTCCGTACGCGTGGAGCGTCCTCGGAGCGGCAGCCCAGGCGACCTCCCGGATCCCGCTGATGTCCTTCGTGACCTGCCCGACCTTCCGCTACCACCCCGCTGTGATCGCCCAGAAGGCGGCAACCGTCCAGCTTCTGTCCGAGGGCCGGTTCCGGCTGGGTCTCGGATCGGGCGAGAACCTCAACGAACACATCGTCGGGGAGGGTTGGCCTTCGGCGCGGGTCCGCCTCGACATGCTGGAGGAGGCCGTCGAGATCATCCGGGCGCTGTTCACCGGGGAGTACGTGACACACCACGGCCCTCACTTCCGGATCGACGATGCCAAGCTGTGGGACCTCCCGGACACCGCACCGCCCGTGGGTATCGCCGTGTCCGGTCCCCGCTCGTGCGAACTCGCCGGTCACCACGCGGACCTGCTGATCGCCACCGAGCCGGAGCGCGAACTGGTCGACGCCTTCGACGAGCACGGCGGCGCGGGCAAACCCCGCATCGGGCAGCTTCCCCTCTGCTACGACACCGACCGCGACGCGGCCGTCGAGCGTGCCCACGAACAGTTCCGCTGGGCTCTGGGCGGCTGGCGCGTCAACGCGGAACTCCCCCTGCCGGCCGGCTTCGCGCAGGCGTCCGCGGCCGTGCGCCCCGAGGACGTGGCCCGGGAGATCCCGTGCGGCGACGACACATACGCCGTGGTGGACGCCGTCCGACCCTACGCCGAGGCGGGATTCACCGATCTCGCCCTCGTACAGGTCGGAGGGGAGCACCAACTGTCTTTCCTTCACTGGGCGGAGAGCACCCTCCTGCCCGCGCTCCGCAAGATCTGAGCGCTACCCGGCGATCACACGCTCCGCCTCTGCGCGGCCGGAGCGAGGCCGAAGAGATCGACGGAATCCGTGATTTCCAGCAGCCGCACCATCTGGTGACTGGGGCCTGCGAGCGTGATGGTGCTCCCCCGATCGAGGGCGAACTGCCTCGCTGCCAACAAGTGGTTGAGACCGGTCGAGTCGCAGAACGAGGAATTCTGGAGGTCGACGACGATCTCAGCGCCATGCGGTGCCTGCGCGACACCGTCGAAAAGCAGGGATCGCAACTCGGCGGAGTGGTCCAGGTCCATGTCGCCGCTGACCCCAACGACGAACGGGGGCGGACCGGCGATTTCGCCTTCAGTCTGTGCTGCCGACTCCTTGTCGGACGCCATGACGCACCTCCTGCCCTTCGATCAATTATACGCTCCGCATTACACGAAATTCGCTTCGGCTGTTTTCCCGTTTTCCCTCATCCTCCTCTGAAGGGGAAGAGGCATAGTTGAGTCATGGGAGAAACCTCCGCCCACGCATCCGACTGGACGTTCCTGACGAACCACGCCCGTGTCCTGCTGGCCATCGCCCGGGACCCCGGCGTGCGGCTCCGGGACGTGGCGGCCGAGTGCGGGCTGACGGAGCGTACGGTCCAGGCGATCGTCTCGGACCTCGAGGCTGCCGGGTACCTCACGCGCACTCGGGCGGAGGACGCGCGCCGGAACCGCTACACGATCGCTCCCGACAGCCGCTTCCGCCACCCCGCCGAAGCCGGTCACGAGATCGCCGGACTCCTCCGGCTCCTCGCCGGTACTCAGTGAGGGCGGGCACCGACCGGACTCGCATGCACCGGCCCGACCGGGGTACTCGCCGTGAAGCCGGGCCGCGCGCACAGCCGACACCACTGCTCCGCAGTGCGGGGCGGCCGGATCGGTCGAGGGAGATGACCACGATGGTGCACGACACGATCAAGGTGGACGCTCCACTGCGCGAGGTGTACGACCAGTGGACCCAGTTCGAGGAGTTCCCGCGCTTCATGGCGGGCGTCGAGTCGGTCGAGCAGCTGGACGACAGGCTCTGTCACTGGAAGATGAAGATCGCCGGTGTCACGCGTGAATTCGACACGGAGATCATCGACCAGCTTCCCGACGAGCGGATCTCCTGGCGCACGGTCGGCGGCGACACGAAACAGAAGGGCGTCGTCACGTTCCAGCGTCTGGACGACACGCACACACGGGTGACGCTGGCGATGGACGTCGAACCCGAGGGCGTGACCGAGAAGGCCGCGGCCGCCGTGGGGGTGATCGACAGCCGCGTCGAGGGCGACCTGTACCGCTTCAAGCAGTACATCGAGGATCGCGGGAAGGCGACCGGAGGCTGGCGAGGACGAGTGCGCCCCTCGGACGCCGACAGAGGGCCCATGGGTCATACCGGCCCTGGTCCCGGTGACTCCCCCATGGAGCCCGGGCCGAAGAACCTGCCTCCGAGGCCCATGTGACGGAACGGGAGATCTCGGCCCGCCGTCCGCCACCGGGCTGAGATCGGCGCCCGACGGAGGGAGTGCGTCGCCGCCGGGGGAAGTGTGCCGGAATGACGTGGCTTCCGACGCTCGCGGGCGCTGTCCTGGTGCTGTTCATCCTCCGGGACCTCTTCCACACCCTCTGGCACCCGACCCGTCACGGCGGTCTGAGCAGGCTGGTGATGCGGTCCGTATGGTGGCTGTCCACCCATCCCGGGGCGCGTTGGCGGTCGGCCGGTCTCGCCGGCCCGATGGGCATGTTGACGGTCCTCGCCCTCTGGGCGCTCATCGTGGCCGTGGGTTGGGGGCTCATCTACTGGCCCCACATGCCCGAGGATTTCTCCTACGCCCCGGGGCTCACCCCGGAGCAGCACGCGGGTCCGCTCGACGCTCTCTACATCTCCCTGGTCACCCTGGCCACGCTCGGTCTGGGGGACATCGCGCCCGCCTCGGGCTGGCTGCGTGTGCTCGCTCCCATGGAGGCCTTGGTCGGCTTCGTCCTCCTGTCCGCGACCGTGGCCTGGCTCCTCGGCATCTACCCAGCGCTGGCCCGCCGTAGGGCGCTGGCCCTCCGGCTGTCCCACGTCCGGCGCAGCCGGGTAGGCGCCGAGGCTCTCGACTCCGACGGCGGCGCCGCGCTCCTGGACGGCCTGGCCGCGGCCCTCTCCACCGTCACCGTCGACTTCCTGCAGTACCCGGAGTCGTACTACTTCTACGACGGGGACGAGAACACGTCCCTGGCCGGGCAGCTCGGCCACGCCGTCGGCCTGGCGGACCAGGCAGCGGAGGCACGTCATCCCGACGTCCGGCTCTCCGCCTCGGTGCTGCGCACGGCGCTGGAGGACCTGTCCACCGTGCTCGACGAACGCTTCCTGCGCACGGGCGAGGCCCCCGAACGCGTCTTCAGCGCCTACGCCGACGACCACGGACGCTCCCCGGCAGGAGTGCGTTGAGCGTGAGGCCGATCAGCGGGGCCGGTTCGCCGGGTGCGCCCGGCGCCGCAGCTCGTCGTGGAGGAGCCGGCCCACGAGGGCACCGCCGAAGACCACCACGCCGACGCCGACGAACCAGGACTCGATCACGAGGACGGTCCCGAAAGGGCCGTAGGTGACCGCCGTCGACGCGATCAGTGGCGAGAACACGTACCGGGAGAAGAGCCGAAGGCCCAGCAGGCCGACCATGGTGGCCACCGCCCCGGGGAGCAATGCCTTCCATGCGACACGGCCGCCGAGGAGCAGACGCTGGGACCACCAGAAGAACAGCAGACCGATGGCGACGGCCACGAAGCCACGGGCCGGCGAGGTGCGCCAGAGCGGCGCGAGCGCCGACAGATAGAGGACACCGACCAGTACTCCGAGCCACAGAGCGTGTCGCCACCGCCCCCACCAGCGTGCCGGTGGCAGGTCCCAGATCTTCTCGTAGCCGCCTTGAACCAAGGTGGCGAAGGACAGCCCGAACACGGCGAGAAGGGCCAGTCCGAAGGCCGTCGTCGTCCGCCACGCCTGACCGGGCAGTGCGAAGAGCCGCTCGATCTCCGCGGTGGCGCCCGCGGACACTCCCAGCCCGTCACCGAGCCACTCGGCGAAACCCTGCCCGCTTTCGGAGTCGGCGGCAGAGACGACGACCAGCAGCGGCACGAGCGTCAGGAACCCCAGCGCGGCGAAGCTCAGGGCGCGCTGCCACAGTTCCAGCGCTCGAACGTGTCCCCAGTGCGATCCGGCGCGTGCACGGCGAATCGCGCTGTGTACCCGTTCGACGGGCGACAGCCGTCTTGGCTTCTCGGACCTCTTCATCACGAAGGGCTGCCGGGCAGCGCCGCGCCAGCCGTGTCTCCACCGTAGGGCCTCCCGCTCCGCCGATTCAAACGGTTGGGGTGCCTATGCCCGGGTAGGCGCGGGTTGCCGCAAATTGTCGGCACGACAAAGCCGAGGGAGACGACTATGAGCATGGTGAAGCAGTCCATCGACGTGGAGTCCCCGCTGCGCCACGTCTACAACCAGTGGACACAGTTCGAGGAATTCCCCAGCTTCATGGCGGGCGTGGAAGAGGTACGCCAACTTGACGACACGCACTCTCACTGGCGCACCAAGGTGGGCGGCGCCGAGCGCGAGTTCGACACGGAGATCATCGACCAGCGGCCGGACGACCGCATCGCCTGGCGCACGGTCGGTGGTGACGTCAAGCAGAAGGGGGTGGTCAGCTTCGAGCCTCTGGACGAGATGCACACCCGGGTGAGTCTGGCCATGGACGTGGAGTCCGAGGGCGTGGCGGAGAAGGCGGCGGACACACTCGGCGTCCTCGACCGGCGGGTCAAGGGCGATCTGAAGCGGTTCAAGGAGTTCATCGAGGAGCGCGGCCAGGCGACCGGCGGCTGGCGCGGGCGGGTCGCACCGTCCGACAGCATGCCTCCCACGGAACAGACCAGTGGGATCACCGCTCCGACGCCCAGCGACGCCGCGGTGCGGGGCGAGCCCCTCGATCAACTTCCGGTGGATCCCGACGACATGCGTCGTCCGTGACAACAGGCCCCAGGGAGAGTCGCCATGCCCCGCGGATCGAGTCCGAAGCGTGAACGGCAGTACGAGCACATCAAGGAGAGCGCCGAGAAGCGCGGTGAGAGCACGAAGCGGGCGAAGGAGATCGCGGCCCGTACCGTCAACAAGGAGCGGGCGCGATCGGGAGAGTCCAAGACGGCGAGCAAGAGTTCGACCCAGGACATGTCCTCGTCCAAGCGCGGGGGGCAGCGCTCCCACAGCGGTTCGGAAGGTCCTACGTACGACCAGCTCTACAACGAGGCCAAGCGTCGGAACCTGCACGGCCGCTCCCACATGAACAAGGCCGAGCTGAAGCGCAAACTCGGCCACTGAGACCTGAATCTGAAGGACACACGGCCACGGCCCGGCGGTCGCCGGGCCGTGGCCGTTCCTCTCGTCAGGCGGCGCTCGTCAGGGGGTGAGCAGCGTCTTGATCATGCCGTCACTCTTGGCCTGGAACATCGCGTAGGCCTGCGGAGCGTCCTCCAGCGGCAACGTATGCGTGGCGAAGCCCTCCACGCCCAGCGGATCCGAGTCGTCGAGCAGCGGCAGGATGTCGTCCACCCAGGAGCGTACGTTGGCCTGTCCCATCCGCAGTTGGACCTGCTTGTCGAACATCGTGAGGAGGGGCATGGGGTCGATGGCCCCGCCGTAGACGCCCGAGACCGAGACCGTGCCGCCGCGGCGAACGATGTCGATCGCCGCGTGGAGGGCGTCGAGCCGGTCGATGCCCGCATGCTCCATCAGCGGGCGGGCGAGGGCGTCGGGCAGCATCGTCGTGGCCCGTTGCGCCGCGCTGCCGAAGCGCGTTCCGTGCGCCTCCATGCCGACGGCGTCGATCACGGAGTCCGTACCCCGTCCGTCGGTCAGACCGCGGACCGCGTCGGCCAGTCCCTTTCCGTGTTCCTTGAGGTCCAGCGCATGGACGCCGTGTGCGGCGGCTCGGGACAGTCGCGCCTCGACCAGGTCGACGCCGATCACCAGACGCGCGCCCCGGTGCAGGGCGACCCGCGCGGCCATCTGCCCGATCGGGCCGAGCCCCAGGACGGTGACGGAGCCACCCGGCGGGATGTCGGCGTACTCCACGGCCTGCCATGCCGTCGGCAGGACGTCGGACAGGTAGACGAACCGCTCGTCGGGCGGCCCCTTCGGGACCTTGACGGGCAGCGTGTCGCCGAACGGCACCCGCAGGTACTGGGCCTGTCCGCCGGGGACCTGCCCGTACAGCTTGGTGTAGCCGAAGAGCGCCGCGCCCTTCCCGTACTCCTGGACCTGGGTGGTCTCGCACTGGGACTGGAGGCCCTGGTCGCACATGAAGCATCGACCGCAGGAGATGTTGAACGGGACGACGACCCGGTCGCCCGTGCGCAGTGTGGACACCTCGGACCCGACCTCCTCGACGATGCCCATGGCCTCGTGCCCCAGGATGTCGCCGGCGTCGAGGTAGGGCCCCATCACGGCGTAGAGGTGCAGATCGGACCCGCAGATGCCGGTGGACGTCACCCTCACGACGACATCCGTCGGCTCCTTCACCTGCGGGTCCGGCACGGATTGCACGCGGACGTCCCGTGTGCCCTGCCAGGTCACTGCGCGCATGGCTCTGCCTCCCTGGGAGCGGGTTCGAGGGGTCGCACTGCGCCTTCCCGTGCGTCGCACGACTATGCGTCGCCGAACGCGGGTGAGCCCGTCAAGGTCGGCTGCGAGGGTTCGAGCGCGAGGTCGTAGAGCGCGAAGGCCCGGTCGATGACCGGCTGGGCCACGTTGCGTACCGGTACGCCGCCCGCCGTCATGCCGTGCTCCGTGCCCAGGTGCGCGTGCCCGTGGACTGCCAGGTCGGCGCCCGCCCGGTCCATGGCCTCCGCGAGCAGGTAGCTGCCGAGGAACGGATAGATCTCCACCGGCTCGCCCGCCAAGGTGTCCGGCACGGGCGCGAAGTGCGTCAACGCGATGCGTACGCGGCATCCGTCGTCCGCCAGCCCGTCCAGCGCATGCCGCAGAGCATCCGCGGCAAGCCGGCTCGTACGGACGAACAGCTTCATCTCCGGCTCACCGAACTCACCCGCGCTGCGGCCGGCGAAACCGCCGCAGAAGCCCTTGACCCCCGCGATCCCCACCAGGTGCTCCCCCACCGGAAGTCGCGCGCCGCGCCCTTCGAGAACGGCGACGCCGGCCGCCTCCAATGTGCGCGCCACGCCTGCTTGCTGGTCCGCGTCGTAGTCGTGGTTGCCGAGCACCGCCACCACCGGCACTCCGAGGTCGCGCACTTCCTCCGCGACCACCTCCGCCTCGGCGACGGTGCCGTGCCGTGTCAGGTCCCCGGCCAGCAGCAGCACGTCGGCGCATTCCGGCAAGGTCTCGAAGGCCGGGCGCAACAACCCGCTGCAGTCGGGACCGAGGTGGATGTCGCCGACGGCCGCCACGCGCACGACCGCACGGCCCGCCGATCGTGTCGCAGCCCCACCTGGGCCGGTCACCACAGCTCCTCGTGCCGGGCGGGAGGTCCGGCACCCGAGAGGACGAGATCGGCACGGACGCGCACCGGCACGCCCGCCAGTTCGGCCCGGGCGAGGCGCAGTATCTCGTCACGCCGTTCGGCGGTCTGCACCACGCCGACGAGCAGGACCGTGGCACCGCGCAGTTCCACGCGCACACCCAGTTCCCCCATGTCGTCCTTCGCCAGGCGCTCGCGCAGATGCTCGATCCGGTACTCCACCGGGTAGGCCGCCTGTTCACCGAGTGGCATCGCGATGCCTCCGCTCATCCGCTACGGCCGGAACGACGTCGAGCAGTTCCAGCAGGTACAGGAACGCCGCCGCCATCGGAGCGTCCCCCGTGTCTCGGCGCACCCGGTCCCAGTCGACCTTCTCCCGCAGACCACGGGCCACCGGCAACAGGACTCCGAAGTCGCAATGATGCTCGGAGAGCGCCGCGAGACGGCTGATCATGATGTCGGTCGCGGCAAGGACGGGCATGCGGACGGAATCGACCGGCAGGATCTCGGCGCGGTCGAGCAGTTCGGCGGTGACCGCCTGTCCGGCCAGCGCGAAGATCAGGTCGATGCTCTCGCCGCCCACGCGGGCCTTGATCAGCCAGTCCTCCGAAGGATCGACGAGCTCCACACCATGCGCGTCGAGCAGCTGGACGACCGTGTCCGCGTCCTGTCGCCGCAGGGCGAAGTCGGTGTCGTGCTGGAGCCGGACGGGAATGCCGTGCGCGTACGCGGCGACACTGCCGACCAGGGCGAACGGGCATCCCGAACTCTTGAGGAGCGAGCCGATCTCCTTCGTGGCCTCCAGAATGGCCTGCGTGTGATCGGCCGGCAGCCCCTCGCCATGGGCCTCGACCCCGTGCCGGACCGCATCGGGCTGTGCGGGCGAACCGCCGGAACGGCGGGGCGCTCGCGTTTTCGAGGCGTCGCCGAGATTCATCTCGCGTTCCTCTCGCCGCGGGATGGGCGACTACCCACGAGCGCGCCATGCATCCCCACGTCGACGCGTACCTGTCTCCGTGCGCGGCCTCGGCACTCGATGAGGCGAGGGTTGCGTCCATTCGGTCCCGATTCCGCGACCTGGAGAGCGAAGGCGGGCATGTCTGAAGTCGCCGGAGCCTCTCGTCCGGCGACTTCGGACCGAGACTGAGGAATCCCCTTGGATGCGATCGTGCTGTTGCGTGAGGTCGAGGAGCTGCGGACGGCGATGAGCGATGCGCCTCGCGCCCTCCCGGCAGTACCGAGCGCTGGGTGATCCGGTCCACAGCGTGCCGGAGGACGAGCTCGGCGTTCTTCGGGGTGGGGATGCTCGTGCTTCTGCTGTGCGGATGCGGCGCACCGGCCGCCCGCGAAGACGGTGCCGTCGAGGCGGGCCGGGCCTTCGAAGCGGCGCTCGCCTCCGGCGACTACGCCGCGGCCTGTCGGCTGCTGGCGCCCGAGAGCCGCGGGCAGCTCGAACAGGATGAGAAGCGGCCGTGCGGGCAGGCGCTGCGCGCCCAGGGCCTGCCGGACGGCGGGGACGTGCGCGATGTGGACGTCTACGGTCGGCAGGCGCTCCTCCGCCTGGTCGGCGAGACGCTGTTCCTGTCGCAGTTCGACGAGGGATGGAAGGTCACCGCTGCCGGATGCGTCGAGCAACCGCGCGATACGCCGTACCAGTGCGCAGTGAAGGGAGCCTGATCGTGAGGGCCCTGTTCGTGGCCTGCATCCTGACCATCGTGGGCGGGCTGGGTTACTTCATGGCGATCGGGGCGATGCACCGATGACCGCCGATCGCGGCCGGCGGCGCGGATTCTGGCAGGAGAACAGCCTCACCCTCGGCTTCGGCGCGGCCTTCCTGGTCGTACTCGCCGCGCAGGCCGTCGCGGGACGGGCGGAGTTCAACGAGCAGCTCGCCGTCGACGGACTCCAGCAGATCGGGCTCGGCGACTATCTGATGTCCTCCGATTTCGCCGTCGACGTCACCGAGAACTGGCAGTCGGAGTTCCTCCAGTTCTTCCTCTACATCTTCGGCACCGTCTATCTTCTGCAGCGCGGTTCTCCGGAGTCCAAACCGCTGCACAAGGTCGGGACCGAGAGCGACCGTGAGCAGCGGGTGGGCGACCACGCCCGGTCGGATTCGCCCCGCCGGGCGGGAACGAAGGACTGGCGGCAGATCGTCTACTCACGCTCCCTGGGCCTGGTCATGGGCGGCTTCTTCCTTCTGTCCTGGCTGGCACAGTCCATCGCGGGCGTGGCCGCGTTCAACGAACTGCGGCTGCGTGAGCTTCAGGAGCCCGTCGGCTGGGGCTCGTATCTGGCCTCGGCCGACTTCTGGAACCGGTCCCTCCAGAACTGGCAGTCCGAGCTTCTGGCGGTGGCCGCCATGGCCATTCTCTCCGTCTACCTTCGCCAGCGCGGTTCCCCCGAGTCCAAGCCCGTCGGCGCGGGTCACACGGCGACCGGCGTGGAAGGCTGACCCCTGCCGGACCCATGGGGCAGAACTGTCAGGCCTCAGGGAAGGTGGGAGAGATGCCCAGTGACGGGGCGATGGCCGACCAGATCGTCGACTGGGCCGTGGGTAGGTCGACATGGGGGTCGGCGAGCATCACGCGAATGCCCAGACCGTCACAGAGCGCCAGGATCAGAGTGCTGATCGCGGCGACATCGCAGGGGGCGAACTCGCCCGACGCGACGCCGCGTTCCACCGCGCCTCCGACCCAGGCGTGGAGCTGGTCGTACAGGTCGACGGCCAGGTGCCGGGCTGCGTCGTCGCGCTGTGCGCGCACCCACAGTTCCTGCCACAGTTTCCAGTCCTGGCGCAGCTCCGCGTCCGTGGGCAGCATGGTGCGCACGATGCGCGCGAGCAGAACCCCGGCCGGCACGTCGGCGTCCCCACCGTCGAGGTCCGTGCCGGTCTGGGCGAACGAGTGTGTCATCGCCTCGGCGAAGAGCTTCTCGCGGGTGTCGAAGTGGTAGTGGAGCAGCGCCTTCGACACCCCCGCGTGCTCGGCGACCTTGCGCATGCTGACGTTCTCGAACCCGATGTCCGCGATCACCTCGCACGCGGCCTTGAGGATTCGCTCCCGTGTCTCGAGTGCGCGCTCGGCCTTGGTCACGTCGGCAACCCCCGCTTTCGGTCTCGGTCCACGTCCCGGACCATCATCCCTGCCCATCCTGCCCCGCCGGGCGCCCCGGGTACGGGTGGAAGCCACGACCTGTCTTCCGACCGAGCCGCCCCGCTTCCACCATCCGAGCCAGCAGCGGCGGCGGGGCGTACAGCGGCTCGCGGTACTCCGCGTACATCGACCGGGCGATGGCCTGCACCGTGTCCAGGCCGATCAGGTCGGCCAGGGCGAGCGGGCCGAGCGGATGGGCGCAGCCCAGGGTCATGGCCCGGTCGATGTCCTCGGCCGACGCCGCACCGGACTCGGCCATCCGCACCGCGGCCAGCAGGTACGGAACGAGCAGGGCGTTGACGACGAACCCCGCCCGGTCCCGGGCGTGCACGACCTCCTTGCCCAGTACCTCGGCGGCGAAGGCCCCCGCGCGCCGGACGGTGTCCTCGCCGGTGAGCAGTGAGGGCACCAGTTCCACCAGCGGCAGCCGCGGCACCGGGTTGAAGAAGTGCAGGCCGATGACCTGAGACGGCCGCGAGGTCGCGGCCGCCAGCCTGATGACAGGCAGGGACGAGGTGTTGGTCGCCAGGACGGCGTCCCCGCGCTCCACGACGGCGTCGAGCCGGGCGAAGACCTCGGTCTTCGCCCGCTCGTCCTCCGCCACCGCCTCGACGACCAGATCGCGATCCGCGAGCCGCGCCATGTCGGTGGTCACCGCGATCCGGCCGGCCGCGGCCTGCTGTTCGGCCACGGTCAGCCGGCCGGCCGCCGCGGCCCGTTCCAGCGAGCGGGTGATCCGCCGCAGTCCGGCCTTCGCGGCCGCCGCTCCGGTCTCCACCACCACGACGTCGCGTCCGGCGCGGGCGCAGACCTCGGCGATGCCGGAGCCCATGAGCCCGCACCCCACGATCCCCACTCGGGCGAGGTCGTTCACGGAGTGACCGGCAGCTGCAGGACACCCGTCCCGCGCTTGACGAGTTCGCCCGCGACGATGAGCCGCTGGATCTCGGAGGTGCCCTCCCAGATCCGGTCGACGCGCAGCTCTCGGTAGAGCCGCTCGACGGGGTACGAGCGGTCGTAGCCGCGCCCGCCGAAGATCTGCAGGCACCGGTCGACCACCCGGCCGGACGCCTCGCTCGCCGCGAGCTTCGCGATCGCGGCCTTCGCGTGCAGGGTCTTGCGGTCGGTCCGGCCATCGCCCACCTCCCAGGCGACCTGGGCGGTGTACGCGCGGTTCACGGCGATGTCGACGGCCGAGTCGGCGAGCATCCCCTGGATCAGCTGGAAGTCGGCGATACGGGAGCCGAACTGACGGCGTCCGACGGCCCAGTCACGGGCGAGCTCCAGGGCCCGCTCGGCCGCCCCGATCGTGCGGGCGGCGATCATCAGCCGCTCCTCGGAGAACCAGGAGCGGGTGAGGTCGTAACCGTTGCCGACGCCGCCGAGCACCGCGTCCTCGGGCAGGCGTACGTCGGTGAAGGTGAACTCGGGGTGTTCGTAGACGAAGGTGTGCATCCAGCGGGGCACCCGGGTCATCTCGATGCCCGGGGTGTCCTTGTCCACGAGGAACAGCGTCGGCGCCCGCTCCTCCCCCGCGGCAGCGAGCACGATCATGAAGTCGGCGTGGTCGCCCACGGTGACGAACCACTTCTCGCCGTTCAGCACCCAGCCGTCGGCGGTCCGGGTCGCGGTGGTGCGCAGGTTCTGCGGGTCGGAGCCGGCCTCGGGCTCGCTGACCGCGTAGCAGTCGCGCCGGCGCCCGTGGATCACGGGCACGAGGTACCGCTCGCGCTGCTCGGGCGTGCAGTGCGAGAGGGCGTTGGCCGGCCGCCACACCATGTCCCACAGGGCGCCGGTGAGCCGGCCCAGTTCCTCCTGGACGACGACCTGCTCAGGGACGGTGAGTCCGGCACCGCCCCACTCGGCCGGCATGTTGACGGCCTGGAGGCCGCTGTCGAGGACGGCGTCGCGGATCTCGGCGTGGGCCTGTGGCGGCAGGCCGTTGTTCTCCTCGCAGTCGAGCTCGTACTTCATGATGAAGTCGGTGAGGTCACGCGCCGATTCCTTGAGCTCCTGCTGACGTGCGGTGAGACGGAAGTCCATGGGGTGCTCGTCCTCTCGGTAGTGCGTGTGGGTGTGGATGCCGGGGCAGGGCGGTGGGATCAGCGCGGCAGGGCCAGCGCCCCGGTGCCGCGCTTGATCAGCTCGTTGGCGATGATCAGCCGCTGGATCTCCGAGGTGCCCTCCCAGATCCGGTCGACGCGCAGCTCGCGGTACATCCGCTCGACCGGGTACGAGCGGTCGTAGCCGCGCCCGCCGAAGATCTGCAGGCACCGGTCGACCACCCGGCCGGCAGCCTCGCTCGCCGCGAGCTTCGCCGTGGAGGCCTTGGCGTGCAGGGTCTTGCGGTCGGTCTGGGGCTGGTCGGCCTCCCAGGCGATCTGGTGGGTGTAGGCGCGGTTGACGGCGATGTCGACGGCGCAGTCGGCGAGCATGCCCTGGATCAGCTGGAAGTCGGCGATACGGGAGCCGAACTGACGGCGTCCTACGGCCCAGTCGCGGGCCAGTTCCAGGGCCCTCTCGGCGGCGCCGACAGTCCGGGCGGCGATCATCAGCCGCTCGTCGGTGAACCACTCCTTCGTCAGTTCGTAGCCGTTGCCGACGCCACCGAGCACGTCCTCGTCGGGCACGAAGACGTCGGTGAACCGGAACTCGGGGTGTCCGTTCACCGCGGAGTGCATGAAACGGGGGACCCGCGTCATCTCGACGCCCCGCGCCTGCTTGTCGACGAAGAAGAGCGTCGCCGCGCGGTCCGGCCCGGCATCGGCCTGCACCAGCAGGAAGTCGGCGATGTCGCCGCAGGTGACGAACCACTTCTCGCCGTTCAGAAGCCAGCCGCCCGCCGTGCGGGTCGCGGTGCTCGTGCCCGAGCCGGGGTCGGATCCGGCCCCGGGCTCGGTGACGGCGAAGGCATCGAAACGCTCGCCGCGGATCACCGGCAGCAGGTACTTCTCGCGTTGTGCCTCCGTGCCGTACGCGAGGACGTTGGCGGGCCGCCAGGGAATGTCCCACAGGCAGTTGGTGACCTTGCCGAACTCCTCCTCGACGATCACCTGGTCCAGCAGGGAGAGTCCGGCGCCGCCCCACTCGACGGGCATGTTGATGGCGTAGACAGAGGCGTCGATCGCGGCCCGGGTCAGCTCCCGCACGGTGTCGGCCGGCAGCGGGCCGCCGGCTTCCTCGGACCGCTCCTCGTACCGCATCAGGAGCCGGGTGTAGGCCGCGGCGCGCGCCTTGAGCGCGGTCTGCTCGGGGGTGTAGCGGAAGTCCATGGTGCGGGTCTCCTCCAGGGCAGGCAGGGGTGTGCGGGAAGGTGTGGCGGGGGTGTGCGGGGAAGGTCTCGCGGTGAGGGAAGGGGGAAGGCTCCGTGGGGAGGGCGGAGGTCAGCCGAGGGCGGCTCGCGCGTCCAGCGCGAGGGCGCCGTCCGGGCGTACAAGCAGCGGGTTGACCTCCAGCTCGGCGATCTCCGGGTGGGCCGCGGCGACCTCGGTGATGCGGGCGATGACAGCAGCGGCGGCCGTCACGTCCACGGCGGGACGGCCGCGCACACCGTCGAGCAGGGCGGCGGTCCGCAGCCCCCGCAGCAGCTTCTCGGCGGAATCGGCGGTCACGGGCGCGAGGGCGA
This sequence comes from Streptomyces sp. HUAS YS2, assembly GCF_033343995.1. Classification (NCBI taxonomy): domain Bacteria; kingdom Bacillati; phylum Actinomycetota; class Actinomycetes; order Kitasatosporales; family Streptomycetaceae; genus Streptomyces; species Streptomyces solicathayae. The sequence goes on from NZ_CP137573.1 coordinate 626,721, forward strand.
AGGCCACATCGCGCAGGGTCTCGGTGAGCACCCCGCCGAGGCCGACCATCGTCACCGGGCCGAACCGGGGGTCGCGTTGGACGCCGACGATCAGTTCGACACCGTCCGAGAGGTCCGCCATGGCCTCGACCGAGTACGACGGGGCGCCGAGGCGGATGTGCATCTGCCGGTACGCGGCCAGCAGCGCGTCCCGGTCGGCGAGCCGCAGCGCCACCCCGCCGGCGTCGGACTTGTGCAGGACGTGAAGGGCCTTCAGGACGTACGGTCCCTCGAACGAGGCGGCAGCGGCGAGCAGCCCGGCCTCGTCAGTGATCTCCCGGGCCGGTGGGAAGGGCACTCCGGACGCGGCCAGCAGCGCCCGCACACCGTGGTACGAGGGGTCCCCCAGGGGCACCGCGGCCGGCGGAGGCGCGGCCACCCCGGCCGGAGCGCCCGCCGCGCGGCCGGTCAGCGCGGCGAGGGCCCGGGCCGCGTCCTCGGTGGCGTTGAACACCGGGACCCCGGCCTCCGCGAGCGCCCGGCAGCTGGGCGACTCCGGGTACATGGACTGCACGACCAGCGGCTTCGGTGTTGCGGCGAGGTGCACGGCAATCTCCTTCGCGGCCCGTTGCTCGCCTTCGGCGAGGACCGAGCCGCCGACCGGCCCGCCGCCCAGGCCGCCTTCGGAGGCGGCGTACCCGCCGAAGTAGCCCGTCATCAGGACGGCGTCAACCTCGTCGGCGGCCAGCAGCTCGCGGACGGTGTCGGCGTACGAGAGGGGGCGCTGCTCCCCCATGCCGGCGAGGTCGACCGGGTTGCGGACGGCGGACTGCTCCCACAGCACGCTCCGCAGGCGGTCCTGGACCGGGGCGCCGAGCTCGGGTACGTCGAGCCCGGCGTCCTCGGCGGCGTCCGCGGCGACCGCGCCGTGGCCGCCGCCGTCCGTGAGGACCGCGGTCCGCCTGCCGGTCGTGCGCCGCCCACCGGCCAGGGCGGCGAGCACCACGGTCATCTCCCGTGGGGTGCGGACGAGTTCGACACCCGCGTCGCGGCAGGCCGCCGCCACGACGTCGGCCGAGGTGGTCAGTGCCCCCGTGTGCGACCGGGCGCTGCGGGCCGAGGCGGTGCCGCGGCCGGCGGTGAGGAGGACCACGGGCTTGCCGGCCTCGGCGGCGGCGCGGGCGAAGGCCCGGCCGTCGCCGAAGTCCTCGGCGTACACGGCGATCACGGAGGTGGGCTCATGGCGGGCGCAGTCCTCGACGAGGTCGACGAGGGTGACGTCGGCCTGGTTGCCGAGCGAGACGAAACGGGAGAAGCCGAGGCCGTGCGGGGCGCCGCGCAGCTGGAGTTCGAGGGCCAGGTTGCCGCTCTGACTGAGCAGGGCGACACCACCGGGCGCGAACCGGTCCGAGGCCAGGTACAGCTCGGTGGTGTTGTCCGCGATCCCCAGGCAGTTGGGGCCGACGAGCACGGCTCCGGCGGCCCGGACCCGCTCGGCGACGGCCCGTTGGCGGGCGAGTCCGGCAGGGCCGGCCTCGGCGAAGCCGGCGGTGATGGCGACGATCGCCTTCACCCCGCAGGCGAGGGCGTCGTCGACGGCCGCCTCGAAGCCGTTGCCCGGTACGGAGATCACCACCAGGTCGACCGGCTCGCCGATCTCTCCGAGGGAGGTGACCGCCGTCCTGCCGAGTACGGTGCCGCCGCGCCGGTTCACCAGGTGGACGGGCCGCCGGTCGGGCGCGCGGAGTGCCTGGGCGGCCACCGCGTGGCCGTACTTCGCCGGGTCGTCACTGGCGCCGACGACGGCGACGGATCCGGGGGCGAAGAGCGACGTCAGATCACGCGTCATCTCATCCCTCCACGCGCAGGGCGGAGTTGGGGCAGCTCTCCACGCAGGCGCGGGCCCGGTGCTCGGCAGCGGGCGGCACGTCGCGAACGACGACCGTCGCGTAGCCCCACTCGTCGAGCTCGACGAGCTCGGGGGTGTTCTCCTGGCAGAGGCCGTAGCCGTTGCACAGCGTGGCGTCCAGCAGCAGTTTCATGACGTTCCTTCCCGTACTGCGGCCATGGGCTCGGCGGATGTGGTCGTGGCGGGCGTGGTCGGGCCGGATCCGGTCGGCGCGGGTGCTCCCACGGCCGGCACCGGCACGCTCAGGCGGGTCGGGCGGTGCGGGCTCCGCCCGGGGGCGTCGGCGCGGCATACCGGGCAGGGCCCGTCGAGATGGGCCTGGACATGTTCCGGGAACACGCGCAGCAGGCTTCCGGCGAGGCCGGCGGCGGCGTCAAGGAGCCCGCACGCACCTCGCCCGGGCAGTCCCCCCGCCCATCGGTGCAGCCGCTCGGCAGTGTCGGGTCGGGCGGATCCGGAGGCGAGGCGCTCCAGAGCGTCGCTGATCGCGGCCGAGCCCGACACGCAGACGCCACACTGCCGTGCGCTCTCGGCCGCGAGGTGACCGACCGCATCGGCGGCGGCGCCCACCGGACAGACTTCGGCGGTGAGGAGGCGGATCGCTCCGCAGCCGAGCGCCGTGCCCGCGGCAGCGAGTGCGCCGGGTTCGAGGGGCAGGTCCAGGGCGCGGGCGTCGACGAGCCCGCCGAAGAGACCGCCCATCAGGGCGCCGGCCGGGGCCGGGGTGCCGTGGGCGGCGGCAAGGGTGCCGAGGGGAACCCCGTACGGCACCTCGGTGAGCACAGGTGCGACGCTCCCGCCCGAGAGGGTGACCAGGGTGGAGCGCGCGATCGGCTCGCGCAGGTCGGGCCGGGCGGCGACGAGCGCGATCCGGGCGAGGGTCTCGACGTTGGCGACCAGGGTCGGTGCACCCCGGACTCCCCGCTCGAAGGGGCGGGGCGGTTTGGCGGTCGGCAGGGCCGGACCGCCGTCGATCCGGCGGACGACCGCGGTCTCCTCGCCGGCGACATAGGCGGCGGCGGTCTCGACGACCTCGACGGGCAGCGACGGTACGCGTTCGGCGAGGGCCCGGCGGACGCGGCGGGCCGCCTCCGGGTCGGAGAGGTAGACGTAGCCGTGTTCGGCGCCGGTGACCGCGGCGGCGTGGACGAGACCGTCGAGCACCAGGTGCGGGCGGGCCCGCAGCAGCCAGCGGTCCTTGACCGAACCGGGCTCGCCCTCTTCCCCGTTGGCCACCACGACCGGGGCGCCGGCACCTGCGGTGCGCTCGCCGCGCGTCCCACGCCCCCGGCCACGTCGCCCGTGCTCTCGGACGGTGCGGAGTTTGACGGCGGCCGGGAATCCGGCGCCGCCGCGGCCGCTCAGGCCGCAGGCGTCGAGGTGGTGCAGCAGCTCGTCGGGGGCGATGGCGGCGGCGTAGCCACCGGTGGCCTCGTAGGCCTCGGCGTTCTCCGTCGTGTACGGCGTCGCGCCCAGCACGGAACCCGGCACGGGGGCGGTCGGGTAGCGGATGGTGGTCGGGGGGCGGCTCGTGGTCGAGGGGAGGCTCGTGGTCGAGGGGAGGCTGGAGGTCGAGGGGAGGCTGGAGGTCATCTGCCGTCTCCTGTACGGGCGGTGGGGGCGGGTCCGGCGGCACGGGACCGGGTGCGCAGGAGTCGCAGTGCGCTTTCGAGCGCGGCGCGGTCCCCTGCGGTTCGGCCGTATCCCGCTCCGGGCAGGCCGATGAGCATGCTGTGGTGGTCGAGGATCACTTCGGCGGCGAGCAGCGCGGCCGCGGCCGAGGCGTCCGTGTCCGCGTCGGCGTCCGCGTGGCCGTCCTTGCCGCCCTGCTCGTCGAGCCGGAGGGCCACGGCGGTCACCAGCGCGGTGGCTTCGGCGAGGTAGCGCAACCAGCTGTGTCGACTGCCCCGCAGGACCAGGCGTTCCACCCGGTGCCGCTCGGCGGCCGTGAGTTCGGCCCGGCCCGGCGGCGGGTGGTACGCCGTGCCGAGGGAGGCACGTAGCGCGGCGACGGCTGCGGGCAGCTCCCGCTCCGGCTCGGGGGTGAGCCCGAGCCAGTCCAGATGCCGACGACCACTCATGCGTGCCTCCGGGAGGGAAGGGGGTGCGGGTGCCGGGACGTCCGCGGTCTCCGCCGAGTGAGGAAAGCGAGGGAGGTGCGTGCCGGGGCGGGTGCCAGGGCACGCCGGGCTGCTTCCGGCGCAAGGGCCGTGGGCCGCACCCACCGGGGTGACGAGCAAATGCGCAGGTCAGAGGCGGTGTGGCGGCAGAGCAGCGACATAAAGACGTTTGCTGACCGATCAGTCAGGCAATAACCAAGCTAGCTGACCGATCGGTCAGCGTACAAGTCTTGACCCGGCGGATTTCAGCCACCACGCTGGCTGTCCAATCGGTCAGCCCGATCCCGGCGCCCGCCCCGACGCGCTGCCCGCATCCGGTTCGCACGACATCGAAGCCCGACACCGATCGCCGCCCCGCGGCACGAGGAGTCACCGATGCACCCCAGAGCCCCCGCACCCGGCGCACTCACGGCGACCGGTGCACCCACCGGACCCGACACCGCCGCCCACGACCTCCCCGCTCCCGCGCTGCCGGCCCGGCACTACACCGATCCCGCCGTCGCCGCCGCCGAGACCCGTCAGGTCTTCGCCAGGTCCTGGCAGCTCGTGTGTCACGAGTCCGACCTGCCCGGCCCCGGGGCCCGGCTCGCCGCCACCGTCGCCGACCGGGAGGTGCTGGTCGTCCGCACCGAGGACGGCGGCCTCGCCGCCCACCTCAACGTCTGCCGCCATCGCGGAACGCGCCTGGTCACCGCCCCCGAACCGGCCGGCAAGGCGATCCGCTGCCCGTACCACGGCTGGACCTACCGCCTCGACGGCAGCCTGGTCGGCGCGCCCGAGGCCCGGCAGATCCCCTGCCTCGACAAGCCCCGCCTCGGCCTGTTCCCGGCCCGGGTCGAATCCTTCCTCGGCTTCGTCTTCGTCAACCTCGACCCCGGAGCCGTTCCACTCGCCGAGAGCTGCGCAGGGCTCGCCGAGGCCGTCGGCCGCTACACGGGGGCGGACCTGGTGCCGGTCGGCCGGGACCGGATCCACGACCTGGCCCGCGCCGAGGTCCAGGAGGCCAACTGGAAGGTCGCGGTCGACAACTACCTGGAGGGGTACCACGTACCCGTCGCCCACCCCGGACTGATGCGCCTGCTCGACTACCAGGGCTACGGCTGCGAGATCCACGACTCCTACGTCCTGTTCACCTCGCCGCTGCGCGAAAAGCCGTCCTCCAACTGGGCCGAGCGGCTGTACCAGCGCCTCGCCGCGCCCATGCCCGGCCTCACCGAGGCAGACCGCAGGGTCTGGCGGTACGCCGTGATCTACCCCAACACCCTCATCGACTTCTACCCCGACCACGTGCTCGCGTGGACCGCCGTGCCGACCGCGGTCGACCGGGTGGCCGTTCCCGGCGCCTTCTACACACGCCGCGGCACCGGGCTGCGCACCCGCCTCGCCCGGCGCCTGAACATGCACATCGGGTGGATCACCAACGACGAGGACGCCGAGCTGGTCGCTCGTGTCCAACGCGGTCTGTCCACGCCGGGGTTCGAACCCGGACCGCTGTCCCGGCGGGAGCTCGCGGTCGGCTGGTTCGCCGACCGCATCCGCGCCGACCTGGCTTCGGACCTCGCCGCCGGCACGGACACCGCACCGGACCCCGACCCGCCGGGCCAGTGAGCGATACGACCGCACCCCCGTACCCGCACTGCCGCTCCGCCGCACCGCCGCACCGCTGACCGCCCACCCGCCGTCCCCCAGCGGCCCCTACGGAGAGGACCCCATGTCCCCCGAGGCACCTTCCCTGTCCCGCCGCTCGCTGCTCCGTGCCGGCGCCACCGCCGCCCTCGGTCTGACGGCAGCCGGCTGCGGATTCTCCTCCGCCCCCGACGCCGCCGGCCAGGCGGCCTCCGAGTCCCCCATCGACGTCGAAGTCGACGGCGACCTCGTGTACTTCAACTGGGCCGACTTCGTCGACCCGGCGGTGTTCGCGGGCTTCTCCAAGGAGTACGGGGTGAAAGTCGTCCAGTCGAACTACGACTCCATGGAAGGCATGGCCGCCAAACTCAACGCCGGCAACCGCTACGACATCATCTTCCCCACGGCGAAGTGGGCCGAGCGCCTCTCCCGAGGGGGCCGGCTGCGCCGCATCGACCACGGGCGACTGAGGAACGCCGAGGCCGTGTTCGGCGCGTACGACTACTTCGCCGACCCCTGGTACGACCCCCGCTCCGCTCACACCGTCCCCTTCACCATGTACAAGACCGGCATCGGTTGGCGCAGGGACCGACTCGGCGACCTCACCGGCTCCTGGGACGACCTGTGGAACGACCACGCCAAGGGCAAGGTCTTCGTCCTCGACGACCGCGACGAGGTGCTGGCCATCGGCGCGCTCAAGCACGGCCTGCCCCTCACCACCGAGAAGCCCGGCGACCTCGACCGCGTCACCGACAGCCTGCGCACCCTGCGTCCCCGGCTGCGCGGCTTCTCCAGCGACAGCTACAACAACCTGCTCAACGGAAACGCCGACATGACCCAGGCGTGGAGCGGGGACATGGCCGCGATGCTCGCCCAGGCGAAGGACCCGTCCGTCTTCGGCTTCGAGACCGCCCGCGAGGGGGCCCCGGTCAACTCCGACTGCTACGCCATCCCCGTCGACGCGCCGCACCCCGGCACCGCCATGCTCTTCATCGACTACATGCTCCGGCCCGAGAACGTGAAGCGGAACATCGAGTACATCGGCTACCCGATGCCGGTACGCGGCACGGAGGACACCTACGCCGCGCTCGTGGAGCCCTTCCCCCAGTGCCAGGTGACCGCGGCCGACCTCAGGGACGACCTGTTCTTCCGCAACGGCACCGCGGCGGGCGAGAAGGCCCGCGACGCCGCCTGGACCGACGTGAAGGCGGGCTGACATGGCCGATGCCGTCCGTACCTCACGTACCGTCAGAAAGCCTGCCCAGGAACGTCTGTGGACCTGGCTGATGCTGCCCGGCACGCTCTGGATGACCGTCTTCCTGGTCGCGTCCCTGATCCTGGTGGCCACCCTCGCCTTCGGCACCACGGACCCGCTCGGCAACCCGCGCTTCGGTTTCGTCCTCGACAACATCACCGCTCTGGCAGACCCCGCGTACCGCACGGTCCTGCTGCGTTCGCTGGGCTATGCCCTGGTCACCTGCGCCGTCTGCCTCCTGATCGCCTATCCCGTCGCCTACGCCATCGCGACCAGCGGTGGCCGGCACAAGAACCTGCTGATCGCGGCGATCGTCGTCCCGTTCTTCGCCAACTACCTGGTGCGGATGTACGGCTGGTCCGTCGTCCTGTCCGACGACGGACCACTGCTCGGGGCGCTGCGCGCGATCGGACTCGCCGACGGGGGGACCCGGATCCTGCAGACCGGCGCGGGCGTCGTCGCCGGTCTCGTCTACGGCTTCGTCGTCTTCATGATCATCCCGCTGTACGCGGCGATGGAACGCATGGACACCTCGCTCATCGAGGCCGGCCGCGACCTGTACGCCGGTCCACTGCGGACGTTCCTGTTCGTCACCGTCCCGGCCACCCGGCAGGGCGCGGCCGCCGGCTGTGTCCTCGTCCTGCTGCCCGCCATGGGCGACTTCGTCAGTGCCCAGCTCATGGGAGGCCCTGACCAGATCATGATCGGCAACCTGATCCAGGACAAGTTCTTCCAGGGCCAGAACTGGCCGCTCGGCTCCGCCCTCACCATGCTGCTGATGGCTGTCCTCTTCCTCGGCATGCTCGGCTACCTGCGGCGCACCCGCAAGGACGAGGCGGAGGCGGTCCGATGAGGGCCGCCCGTGGGCGCCGCCGCGGCGCCGAACGGCGTCCCCGGTTCGCCATCGCGGTCACTGCCGTCTTCTTCGCGCTGCTCTACGTCCCCATCGGCGTCGTCGTCCTGTTCTCCTTCAACTCGCAGAAGTCCCTGACCGTCTTCGACGACGTCAGCCTGCGCTGGTACGGGGTATTCCTCCGCGACGACGTGCTGCTGAACTCGCTCGGCATGAGCCTGCGGGTCTCCCTCGTCGCCATGGCCGGCTCGGTGGTGCTGGGCGTCGCCCTCGCGCTCGGCCTGGTACGCGGCCGCAACCGGCTCGGCTCCTTCGCCGGACTGGTGATGCTCGTACCGCTCATCACCCCGGAGATCGTCACCGGCGTCGCCGCGATGCTCCTGTTCAAGGGCCTCGGCATCGCCCTGTCCACGACGACGGTGATGCTCGCCGAGATCACCTTCTCCATCTCCTACGTGACGGTGATCCTGCGCTCCCGCGTCGCCGCCCTGAACCCGGAGATCGAGGAGGCGGCGATGGACCTCGGGGCCACCCGCCGGCAGGCCGTACGACTGGTGACGCTGCCCGCGCTGCTCCCCAGCATCCTCGCCTCCGCCGTCCTCGTCTTCGCCCTGGTCTTCGACGACTTCGTCCTCGCCTACTTCACCACCGGCGTCGATCCGCAGCCCCTCTCGGTCCGGATCTATTCGGCGATCCGGTTCGGCGTCCAGCCCACCATCAACGCCGTCGGCACGTTGATGCTGGCCGGCTCCGTCGCACTCATCGCCCTCGCCCTCGCCATCCCGCGCCTGTTCGGCCGGCGCGGCGGCCTCGACCTGCTTTCTGGGAAGTGAACGCCATGACCTCGCAACCCACGCCGCCCGCCGTCCGGCTCGACCGGGTCGGCAAGCGGTACCCCGGCGGCGCCGGGAGCTCCGGCGGTTCCGCCTCCTACGCCGTCCACGACATCGGTCTCGACATAGCCCCCGGCGAGTTCTTCTCTCTGCTCGGCCCCTCCGGCTGCGGCAAGACCACCCTGCTGCGCATGATCGGCGGCTTCACCGACCCCACCGAGGGCAGCGTCCTGCTCGACGGGGAGGACGTGACCGGCCTCCCTCCCCATCGGCGCAACGTCAACACCGTCTTCCAGAGCTACGCACTCTTCGACCACCTGTCCCTCGCCGACAACGTGGCCTTCGGCCTCAAGCGCAAGGGCGTCGCCCGCCCCGAGATCCGCCGCCGGGTCGCCGAGATGCTCGACCTCGTGCAGCTCGGCGACCTGGCGGGCCGCAGGCCGCCCACCCTCTCCGGCGGCCAGCGCCAGCGCGTCGCCCTCGCCCGCGCGCTGGTCAACCGTCCGCAGGTGCTGCTGCTCGACGAGCCGCTGGCGGCTCTCGATCTGAAGCTCCGGCGCCGGATGCAGGTCGAGCTCAAGCAGATCCAGCGCGAGGTGGGCATCACCTTTCTGTTCGTCACCCACGACCAGGACGAAGCCCTGACCATGTCGGACCGCCTCGCCGTCATGAACGCGGGCCGCATCGAACAGTGCGGGACTCCGGAGGACGTGTACGAGCGTCCCACCAGCGGCTTCACCGCCTCGTTCCTCGGGACCTCCAACCTGGTCCCCGGCACCTACCGCGCCGGACGGGTGCTGCTCGACCAGGGCCCGGCGCTCCGCGTCGGCGACCGCCCCGGCATGACCGACGGCTGCCGGGTCAGCCTCTCGCTGCGCCCCGAGAAGATCTGGCTGTCCGACTTCGAGCCCGGCATGGCCCGGGTCACCGGTGTCGTCCGGGAGACCGTCTACTCCGGCCCCACCACCACGTACCTCATCGAACTGGCCCCCGGCGTCACCGTGCACGTCCTGGAGCAGAACACCGCCCGCTCCCGCATGGAGGACCGCTGGAGCGGGGGCGAGGAGGTCGAGCTCGGCTGGCGGCCCGAGCACTGCCTGGTCCTGGACTGACGACGGCCCCACCGGAGGAACACCCATGAACCACGATGTCATCGTGCTCGGCGCCGGACTCGCGGGACTCGCCGCCGCCCGTGACCTGGCCGCGGGCGGAGCCGACGTCCTCGTCGTCGAGGCCCGCGACCGGGTCGGCGGCCGCGTCGAGCAGACCGCGCTGCCCGACGGCCGCCTCGTCCAGCTCGGCGGGGAGGTCGTCGGCTCGGCGCACACCGCGTACACGGCCCTCGTCGCCGAACTCGGCCTCTCCCTCGTCCCCAGCTACGTCGCCGAACCCGGCGCGCTCGCCCGCGCCACGCCCGAAGGCGTCAGCGCCGGCGACCCGCCGCACTGGTTCGGCCCCGGCGACGACGCCTCCCATCGGAAGATCACCGCCGCCTTCGCCGCACTCGCCGCGACCGTCGACCCCGACGACCCCTGGTCCCACCCGCAGGCCACCGCCCTGGACCGGCTGTCCGTGGCCGGCTGGCTGCGCGACGAGGGGGCGAGCCCCGCCGTCGTGCGGCTCTGGGAGATCGGCCAGCTCGCGCTCGCCGACGGCTCGTACGAACGCACCTCGCTGCTCGCCGCGCTCCGCAAGCATGCCGCCGTCCCCGGCGTCGGCCACTACGAGTACGAAGCCTGGGAGGGCCTGCGGGTGGCCGAGGGCTCGGCGACCGTGGCCCTGCGGATGGCCGCCGGGCTCGACGGCAGAATCCGTACCGGCGCGCCCGTCGAGGCGCTCGTCGTCCGCCGCTCCGGCGACTGCTCGGTGCGCCTCGCGGGCGGCGAGACCCTCACGGCGGCCGCCGTCGTCAGCGCCCTGCCCGCCGGCCCGCTGCGCTCGCTCGCCGTCACCGGCGTCGGCGAGGAGCTCCTGACCTCGCTGCACCACCAACGGCACGCCCTCGCCGCGAAGTTCGTCGCCGCCTACGACCGCCCGTTCTGGCGCGACCGCGGGCTCAGCGGTCTGTCCGAGTGCGAAGGGGTGCTGGGCAGCACCTGGCCGCAGAACGAGGGCGTCCTGTCCGCCCTGATCCCGCCCGAGCGATACGGCGTCCTGCTCGGCACCCCCGCCCACCTGCGCACCCGCGAACTCCTCGCCGAGATCGCCCGGCTGTACGGCGACCAGGCCCACCGGCCACGCGCCGCGCACCTGCGCCTGTGGGGCACCGACCCCTGGACCCAGGGGTACGTCACGCAGTGGGCTCCGGGCGACGTCATGGCCGTCGGTCCCCGTCACGGCACCCATGAACCGCCGTTCTACGTCTGCGGATCCGACCAGTGGGTGGCCGGCTACATGGAGGGCGCCGTCCGCACCGGGCGGGGCGCCGCGAAGGAGGCCCTGCGCCGTGGCTGACAGCCTGCTGAACCACATCGGCGGCGAGGACCGAGCCGCCGCCACGGGCGCGACCACCGAGCTGGTCAACCCCGCCACCGGGCGCGTGCACGGCCGCGCCCCACGCTCCGGCCGCGCCGACACCGACGCCGCCTGCGCGGCCGCCGCGGCCGCGTACGGGCCCTGGTCCGCCACCACCCCGGCCGACCGGCAGCGGGCCCTGCTCGCCGTCGCCGACGCCGTCGTGGCGCACGCGGACGAGCTGACCGCCGCGGAGACCGCCGACACCGGGAAGCCGTCAGCACAGTTCCGGGCGGAGGAACTCCCGGCTATCGCCGACGTCTTCCGCTTCTTCGCCGGTGCTGCCCGCACCCTCCCGGGCGCGGCCGCGGCCGAGTACGCCGAGGGCCGCACCTCCCTGCTGCGCCGCGAACCGGTCGGCGTCTGCGCCCAGATCACGCCGTGGAACTACCCCCTGATGATGGCCGCGTGGAAGATCGCGCCGGCCCTGGCCGCCGGCAACACCACCGTTCTCAAACCCGCCGACACCACCCCCTCCTCGTCGGTACTGCTCGCCCGGATCGCGGCCCCCCACCTGCCCCCGGGCGTGCTGAACGTCGTCTGCGGCGACCGCGACACCGGCCGCGCCCTCACCGCCCACCCCGCCGTCGCCCTGATCGCGCTCACCGGCAGCGTCCGTGCCGGCCAGGAGATCGCCGCCGCGGCCGCGGCAGGCCTGAAGCGGGCCCATCTCGAACTGGGGGGCAACGCGCCTGTGATCGTCCACGAGGACGTCGACGTCCCCGCCACCGCCGCCGCCCTGGCCCGGGTCGCCTTCTACAACGCGGGCCAGGACTGCACCGCCCCCACCCGCTTCCTGGTCCACGCCCGCATTCACGACGCCTTCGTGGACGCCCTTGCCGGCGCCGCCCGCGCACTGCGCCCCGGCACCGACCTCGGCCCGCTCAACAACGCGGCCCAGCTCGCCTCGGTCCGCGACCTGCTCGACCGGCTGCCCGGCCACGCCCGGATCGTGGCCGGCGGCACACGGCCCGCGCGGCCCGGCTTCTTCCACTCCCCCACCGTCGTCGCAGGGGTACGCCAGGACGACGAGATCGTCCAGGAGGAGATCTTCGGACCCGTCGTGACCGTGCAGCCTTTCACCGACGAGTCCGAAGCGCTGCGGCTCGCCGACGACGTCCGCTTCGGACTCGCCGCGAGCGTGTGGACCACGGACCACGACCGGGCGATGCGGGCGACCAGGGCCCTGCACACCGGGATCGTGTGGGTGAACACCCACGGCACCACGGTCTCCGAAATGCCACACGGTGGAGTCAAACATTCCGGCTACGGCAGCGACCTGTCCCTCTCCGGCCTCCTCGACTACACCCGGCCCAAGCACGTGATGCTCTGAGCCGCGGCCGGCCCGGGCGCGGCCCCGAAAACCGCGTCGCTGACCGGTGGCCACCGACGCCTCGACATGCGCTTCACCGCACGCGGGTGAACCATGGAAAGAGGTCGTGCGTGCGGCAGCCGCAGACGGGGGGAAGTCAAGGCAGCTGTTCCGGCTCCGACTTCCAGAGGTGGCGAGCGTGGACGTCTTCGATGCCGTCGTCGTGGGGTCGGGCTTCGGCGGGTCCGTGACGGCGTATCGCCTGGCCGAGGCCGGCCTCCGCGTATGCGTCCTCGAACGGGGGAAGCCGTTCCCGCCCGGGTCCTTTCCCCGCAGCCCCCACGAGACTGCCAAGAACTTCTGGGACCCGGATTCCCGGTTGTACGGCATGTACGACATGTGGAGCTTCTCGGGGATGGACGCGCTCGTGTCCAGCGGGCTGGGCGGCGGGTCGCTGATCTACGCGAACGTGCTGATCCGCAAGCCGGAGAGCTGGTTCGTGCACGAGTCGTTCGACGGCGGCTACGAGAACTGGCCCGTGACCCGTGAGGACCTCGATCCGCACTACCAGTCCGTCGAGACCATGCTGGGCGCGCGGAGGTACCCCTTCGACGTGGAGCCCTACCGGAGCACGCCCAAGACCCTCGCCATGCGCCAGGCGGCCGAGCGGCTGGGTCTTCCGTGGGAACTTCCGCTGCTGGCCGTCTCCTTCGGAGAACCTCCGGTGCCCGGCGCCGCCCTCGACGACGGCGCGGACAATCTTCACCACAGCCCGCGCTACGCGTGCAGGCTCGTCGGCGAATGCGACCTGGGATGCAACTTCGGCAGCAAGAACAGTCTGGACTTCACCTACCTCAGCGCCGCGGACCGGCTCGGGGCGGACATCCGAACCCTCTGCGAGGTCCGCTCGTTCGAACCGGTGCACGAGGGCTTCCAGGTCTCGTACATCGAGCACCGCGCCGCCGGGGACGAGGATCCGTCGGCTCCTCCCGTACGGCGGACCGTCAGGGCGAGGCGGCTGGTCCTCTCCGCCGGCACGCTCGGCACGACCTATCTGCTGTTGCGGAACCGCAGTGCCCTCCCCGCGCTCAGCCCGGCGCTGGGTACCCGTTTCTCCGGGAACGGAGACTTCCTCGGACTGGTGTTCAAGGCCAGGGAGAGGCGTCAGGACCGGCCCGGGGAGCCGGTGCCGCGCCTGATGGAGCCGAGTCTCGGGCCGGTCATCACGAGTGCGATGCGGGTGGACCGCAGGGGAAGCGGCGCGAGGGACCGGGGGTTCTACATCGAGGACGCCGGCTACCCGGAATTCCTCAACTGGCTCGTCGAGCACAACGTCCTCACCATGTCCAACAGGGTCGCGAGGTTCCTGCTGCGCCGGGGGTGGTCGCAGCTGACGGGTACCGCGCGCAGCCGTGTGGGACGACAGCTCGGTGACGCCATGGGCAAGGGGCTGTTCACCGCGACGACCCTGCCGCTGCTCGGCATGGGCAGGGACGTCCCCAACGGCCGGATGTTCCTCCGGGACGGGAATCTCGACCTCGACTGGAAACTGACCGCGTCCGACCAGTACTTCGACCAGATGAACGAGACCATGGAGCGGGTGTCCCGCAGTCTCGGCGGACGCTACGCCGCGAATCCCCTGTGGTTGCTCAACCGCCTCATCACCGTGCATCCCGTGGGCGGCGCGCCGATGGGCGACACCGCTCGGGACGGCGTGGTGGACTCCTTCGGCCGCGTGTACGGCTGCCCGGGACTGTCGATCGCCGACGGCTCGGTGCTGCCCGGACCCGTCGGCCCGAACCCCTCGCTCACCATCGCGGCGCTGGCCGACCGATCGGCCACCCGCATCATCGAGGACCACCGGCAGAACTCTGAGGGCCCCTCATGACGACCGGACAGAGCACCACGCCCCGCAGCGGATCCCCGCGCAGATCTCTCCTCCTCGCCGGCGGCGGGCTGAAGGTGGCCTACCAGGCCGGCGCCCTCCAGGTCCTGCTCGACGAGGCCCGGTTGACGTTCGACCACGCCGACGGCGCCAGTGGAGGCGTGTTCAACCTGGCGATGTACTGCCAGGGGATGTCAGGGCGCGAGATCGCCGACAACTGGCGCACGCTCTCGCCGCTGAAAGGCGTCACCCCGAACTGGCGCGAGCTGCCGAAGGGGCCCTACGCCCGGTCCCTCTTCACCCTGGACGGCTACCGGCGTCACGTCTTCCCGGACTGGGGGCTGGACTGGGAGCGGATCCGGGCCACCGACCGTGAAGCCACCTTCAACCTCTACAACTTCAGCGCCAACGAACTGGAGCCGGTGACCGCCGACCGCATGGACGAGGACCGGTTCTGCGCCGGGGTGGCGCTGCCCATGTGGTTCCCTCCGGTCGTCATCGACGGGGAAACGTACATCGACCCGGTCTATCTGACCGACGCGAACGTCGAGGAGGCGATCCGGCGGGGCTGCGACGAACTGTGGATCGTCTGGACGGTCAGCCGAAGGCACCGCTGGCGCAACGGCTTCGTGGCCAACTACTTCCACATCATCGAGACGACGGCCAACGGCCGGCTGCAGCACTGGCTCCGCCGGATCGAGGCCAGCAACGCCGCCATCCGCAACGGGGAGGAGGGAGAGTTCGGGCGCCCGATCGAGGTCCGGCTGCTGAGCGGCGAGGTCCCCCTGAACTACCTCATCAACTTCAGCCGGGACCGTTTCGCCCAGGCCGTGGAACTCGGAGTCCAGCATGCGCGCCGCTGGTGCACGGACCAGGGGATCCCCTGGAAGCCCGGTGAACCTCAGGACGGCCCTGACGACCCGACCCGCCTGCGCTTCACCGAACGCATGGTCGGCCGTGTCGTCTTCGGGGAGGACGACCCCCGGAAGGCGGCCTCGTCGACGGGCGGCGCCGCCGCGGACATCGCCCTGCACGTGACCGTCGACGTCCGGGGAATGGACCGCTTCCTCTCCGGCCCGGAGCACGAGGCCGAGCTGCGCGGAGAGATCCTCTGCCAGGAGCTGGGCGGGCGCCTTCCGGTCGAGCGCGGAACCTTCCAGCTGTTCGTGGAGCACTCCGACCCGCAGCACCTGCGGATGCGTTACCGCCTGTTCTTCAGCGACCGGGCCGAACACCCGCTCACCCTCAGCGGGTACAAGGACGTCAGCGAGGACTCCCGTCGAGGGATCTGGAAGGACACGTCCGTCCTCTACACGAGGATCCTCCGTGGTCACGTCGACGCCGACGAGGAGTCCGGAGCCGAGTCGGTGGCCGCGGGAACGGTTCACATCCGCCCCACCGACTTCCTGAAGCAACTCACCACCTTCCGGGTCGAGGCGCCGACGCTGCCCGGCAGGGTGAGCACCCTGGGACGGTTCGGGCAGTTCTTCCTCGGCAAGCTGTGGGACGTGTACGCGCAGAACGTCATGCCCTGGTCCCCGCTGTGACGGAGGAGGGCCCGACATGGACTTCCATGAGTTGCGCAGACATGCGGACGAGCTCCGGTTCACTCCTCAGGAGCCGGTGCGCTGGCTCGCGCCGAAGGAGCTGGCGCGTACGGCGGTCAAGGTCTGCCTGGCCGCCGTCTTCGCCGACTACTCGGACAAGCGAGAGATCCAGGGCGCGCTGGAGGCCGGTCTCCTGCGGGCGCCGTTGGCCGATCCCGGCGCCGAGGAGATCTGGATCGACTTCGTCGCGGACCTCGGCGACGGATTCGAGGCGACTGCCTCGGTCGCCTCCGCCCTGGCCGCGGACGGGCTCGCCGTCGGCGGACCCGGCTCGCTCCCCCGTGGCTCGCTGCTCGTGCTCGGCGGGGACCAGGTGTACCCGGTGGCGTCGGCGACCGCGTACGAGGACCGGATGAAGGGGCCCTACCGCGCGGCGCTCCCGTCGGCGACGGACGAGCCGCTCATGGTCGCGCTGCCGGGCAACCACGACTGGTACGACGGACTCACCGCGTTCCTGCGGTTGTTCGCCCAGGAAAGCGTGATCGGTGGCTGGCAGACCCGGCAGACCCGGAGCTACTTCGCCGTGCAACTGCCGCAGCGCTGGTGGCTCGTCGGCCTCGACAGCCAGCTCGGCTCCTACTTCGACGATCCGCAGCGGCGCTACTTCGAGACCCATCTCTCGCCGCGGCTGCGTCCGGGCGACAGCGTGATCGTCTGCACGGCCGAACCCACCTGGGTGAAGAGCGACGAGAGGCCCGACGCCTTCAACTCCCTGCACTGGTTCGACCGCAACATCGTACGGTTCCGCTACGACCGCACGACCGGGACGCACGAGGAGACGGGCGCCTCGATCCGGTTGTGGCTGACCGGCGACAAGCACCACTACGCCCGCTACGCGGAGCGGCTGCCCGACGACGAGGCGCTCGGGGCCGACGAGGCCCTGCCTCCGGATCCCCGGCGGCGCCAGATGGTGACATGCGGCCTGGGCGGAGCGTACCTGTCGTCCACCCACGGGCTCCCGAAGGCCCTGCCTCTGCCGCCGGCCACCTCGCGCATGTACAAGAAGGACCAGCCGCCGACGGCGTTCGCCCTCGCCCAGCACACGTACCCGGACGCGGCGGAGTCCCGCTCGCTCTCCCGCGCGATCGCCAAACCCTGGTCGCGGTACTGGCTCCCGCGGCGCAACCCCGGATTCGCCGCCCTGGCCGGGGCGGTCCAGGTGGTGCTCGTCCTGATCACGAGCGGCGCGTTCGCGCTGGCCGAGGGCCGGCACAATCCCGTCGGGGCGCTGCGGAGCGCCGGCGTCGAGGACCTGCTCGGCCTGCTGTGCACGAGTGCCGCCCTCTTCCTCCTGCCCTTCGCGATCGGCTGGTGGACGGGACTGCTGAGCGAACGGCGGCCCAGGGCGCCGTCCGGTCCGGTCGTGGCCGTGCTGTTCCAGGCGGCGGTCGCCGCCGCGGCCCTGGCTGTCACCGTCGCCATCGCCCGGTCGGTCCCGTCCTCCTGGAACGGCTTCGCGCTCCTGGCGATCCTGCTGGTCGTCGCCGCCGTGATGGGCGCTTCCCTCGGCTCCCAGCTCTTCGCCCTGTGGATCCTGTGGACGCACCGGGGCGTGGTCGCCGACTGGCAGATGTCCGGGCAGTCCCTCGACGACCACAAGGGCTTCCTCCGGATGCACCTCGCACGGGACGGCACGCTCACCCTCTACCCGCTGGCACTCGACGGGACCTGCCGGAACTGGAGGTTCGCCGAGGTCACGGACACGGACGGCGTGTGGAAGCGTCCGGTGCCCGAGCGGGCACCGACCGTGCGGCTCATCGAGGAGCCCGTCGTGATCGCGCGGCACGAAGTCCGACCCGTGCGCAAGCCCGGGCCGGACGCGTTCCATCTACCGGCCGAGCCTCAGTGGTCGGTCAGGGTGCGGCCGAGGAGGTGGAGCAGGCGGTCCCAGTGAAGCTGCAGCCCCGCGGGGTCGAAGGCGTCGGTGTCGGACATGGTGAAGCCGTGGACCGTGCCGGGGTAGATCTCGGAGGTGTGATCGACACCCGCGGCGTCCAGGGCCCGGTTGAGCTCACCGAGGGCCTCGGGCGTCATGTCGCCCTCGGCGTGGCCGAAGTGGACCTGGGCGGTGAGCTTGGAGAAGGCGTCGGGCCCGTCGGCGCCCACGGGGCCGTGGAACGCGGCGAGGGCGGCCACCAGGCCGGGATGGGCCACAGCGGTGCGCAGCGCCACGAGGCCTCCGATGCAGTAGCCGGTCACCGCGACCGGTCCGGCGCTGACCTCGGGCTGGGCGGTGAGAAAACTCAGGTAGGCGTCGCCGTCGCGCAGGACCCGGTCGGCAGTGTGCCCTTCGATCAAGGGCATCAGCTGGGCGAAGACCGCGGGCCGGGCCTCTTCTCCGATGTACTCGGGAAGTTCGATCACCGGGGCCGGGCCGTGCCGGTAGAAGAGATTGGGGACGAGCACGTAGTACCCGTGCCCGGCCAGTTCGAGGGCCATCTCCCGCAGTACGGGCCGGATACCGAAGCCGTCCGCGTACATCAACACCCCGGGGTGCCGCTCGCCGCGCTCGGGGAAGGCGGCGAAGGCATCGGCCCGGCCGTCTGGGGTGGGAATCTGCAGCGTCTTGATGGGCATGGGTTCTCCTGTCGTGGTTGATGTGTCGAGCTTGTGATCAACACGACGGAGGCGGAGCCCTCGCAGGGGCGCAGGACCCTCGATCCAACAGCGGGCCCGCACCGGCCCGTTCGGCGCTCAGAGGAGCACCGGGTCACCGATCCGTGTGTGGCGCAATGCCGTCCCGGTAGTCATGCCTGCAACATAGTCCACCGAACCGAGCCGATGCCAACAGCGAGGCTGGCGCAATCTCCCCCCGGGGTCGCGGCAGAGTTCTACGATGTCGGCTGTCGCGCCAGGACAGTTGAGGTAGAGGGGGAGCGCTCCATGTCGTCGCAGCTCGTACAGCTGGAGATGCCGGACGGCCAGGTTCTCTGGGCCACCGTGGCCGAGGACGACGGGCCGAGTGACTCCGGACTCGGCGACCGGCTCACGGAGAAGCTGCACGGCTTCCACGAGTCCCTCCAGGTCGTGGCGACGAACGTGCGCGACGCGGTGGCGTCGGCCCGCCCGGACGAGGTGAGCGTGGAGTTCGGCCTGGAGCTGGCGGCCGGCGAGAGCGGCGTCGTCGCCGCGCTCGTGGGGGGCAGCGGCAAGGCCGCCTTCAAGGTGACGCTGACCTGGAACGGGGTGGCGGAGCACGCCGCACCGGCTCCGCAGGCCGCGACCGGGCCCGTGCCTGTCCCCGCGTCGTCCCCGGCGGTGGACTGAGCGCGACCCGACCCGGACGTCATCGTGAAGGACCAGTCGGTGTGAGCGGCCCGTACCCGTGAGCGGACAGACCTCGTTGTCCCGGCTCCAGAGTCTGCTGGAGAACTGCCGTGTCCTCGTCACCGGAGTGACGCAGGGCACCGGCTTCCTCGTCGCGCCCGGATACGTGGTGACCTGCGCACATGTCGCCGGGTCAGCGCCCGGGACGTGGGTGCCGGTGGTGTGGGGCGGCGCGGAGTACACCGGTGTGGTCCGCGCGGCCTCGGCAGCGGCCCGGGGCGACGGACTGTGGCCGTACCCGGATCTGGCGATCGTGGAACTGGCCGATCCGCCGGCCTGGCACCCCTGCGTCTGGCTGGACACCCTGCCGATCGCCTCGGGCACCGAGCTGACCGCGGTCGGCTTCTCCGGCGTGTACGACCGCCGTGCGGCAGCGGAGCGGATGGCTCTGCTCACCGTCGGCGGCCGGCACTCGTTCCAGGGCGGCCCCATGGTCGAGCTGACGGGCGGCGAGGTGAACCACGGGCTGTCCGGCGGTCCGGTGCTCAACCACCGCTCCGGGGGCGTCTGCGCCGTCGTGAAGGCGACCCGGAAGAAGGACACGGACATGGGCGGCCTGGGCACGCCCGTCACCGCGCTGCGACTGCTGGAACCGTCCGTGTACCGGGAGTTGATGCGCGCCCATGACCGCTTCCACCTGGCCGACGAGCGCTGGGCGGCGCTGTCCGACCGGGTCGCGGAGGAGGCGGGCGGTGCCGCGGCCACGCAGCTCGCACCCGCCTCGGCCCGAGCTCTCCTGGGGGTGCTGGCCGAGCTGCCGGTACGGACCGAGGCCGCGTCGCACATGGCGGCGTACGTGGCCGCGTCGCCGGAGGGCATGCCCCCGCCGCCGGGCCCGCCGCTCCTCGACCACCGCGACGTGTTCACGGACCTGGCCGCGCTGATGCCCCCGGACCCGGGTGTGCTGCCGTACGAACTGGCCTTCGCGGCGGACCGCACCCGCGAGGCGACCCGCGACGAGGGACCGGACGCGGGGCGGGGCAAGAGCGGGGCGGATGCGGCTCTGATGCTGCGGGACCATGTCTTCATCGCGGCCGGCGAGCTCCGCCTCGGGAAGGAGGCGCGGCGACGGCTGGACGCGGGCCCCCGGTCGTACGCCACGCAGGCGAGCGGGACCGGGGCGATCGGACTCGGGGCGGGGGCATGCGACATGCGGGACGCGGCGCCCCATGACACCCGGCCGTCGGTCGTCGGCAGGATACGGCACTCGATGCGCGACCGGCGCTTGTACCACGTGATGGTGTGGCGGTTCCGTTCGCCGACGGACGTCACGGCCGCGGGCCCGGAGTCGGACGCGCTGCCACTGGCCGACGCGGTCGCCCTGTTGTCGGAGCGGCTGCCCGAACAGGTCAAGATCATGGGCGAGTCGGGCGAGACCGGTCTCATCGAGCTGATCCTGCCCAAGGAGGCGCTCGACGAGGGGTTCCCGCAGGTCCGGATGCCCCCACCGTGGGAATCGTGGCGGCTCGGCGGCAAACAGCACGTCGTGGTGCGCCCGTTGGAGCGACACGAGGCGCCGGCCCTGCGCGGGGCGCTGGAGCGGCGCTGGCGGCAGCTCGATGACCGGACGGTCGGCGAGGCACTGGTGTGCGTCTGTGGCCGGGACGCCCAGCACGAGGCGGCCCTGGGGGCTTCGTTCGAGCTGGACGAGACGCTGGCCGCGCTCGCCCTGGCGGGTTCGCCCCGATCCGGGCCGGTCGGGGACGCGTACCGGGTGGCGGTGGTCTCGGGGGTGCCGATGATGATGTGGCACCGCAACAGCGCTGCCTGCGAGCGCGGGGACGGCACGCCGTGCGGGGTGCCGGGGCGGCAGTCCTGCACCGGCTCGTTCTACACGGCCGCCCGCAAGCACCTGGGGCATGCCGCCCGCGACGAACTCCCCGAACAAGTTCGGAGGTTACGCCTCGGCGCTCTGCTGCCGCGACAGGACGGCGGCGACCACATCGGCGAGGACATCGTGCTGCTCTGGGACGACCCACGGCGGCAGATCCCGCCCGTGCCGTTGGCTCCGGCCGAGGAAGGAAGATCCTGATGGGCGAATGGCTGATCTACCGCGGTGTGAGCGAACCGCACGACGGCATCGACGAGCTGCCCGACCCGCCCCCGTGGCGGGACTTCGCGCACGACGGGCGGCTCACGCCGTTCGACCGCACCGCCGACGACGGCGGCGCCGATCGTCGGCTGCCCGGCGCCGACGCGTACCGGGCGGACGAGGGCACCGTGGAGGCGGTCAACACCGCCCTGTACCTGCGTCGGCCGCTGCTGGTGACCGGCGACCCCGGGGTCGGCAAGTCGACCCTGGCGCACGCGGTCGCCCGGGAGCTGAAGTTGGGTCAGGTACTGCGCTGGCCGGTCAACAGCAAGACCGAACTGCGCGACGGCCTGTACCGGTACGACTCGCTCGGCCGGCTGGAGGAGGCCGGCGTGGCCCGCGAGCTGGGCACCGGCGGCGGCCAGGGCGCCGCCGACCTCGGCCGGTACGTACGGCTCGGTCCGCTCGGCACCGCCCTCGCGCCGTACGCGCTGCCCCGCGTCCTGCTCATCGACGAGATCGACAAGTGCGACATCGACCTGCCGAACGACCTCCTCGACGTGTTCGAGGAGGGCTCCTTCGAGATCCCGGAGCTGTCCCGCGTCGCGGACACGCAACCCGAGGTGCGCGTCCGCCCCGCGGACGACGGAGAGGCGGTGTCGGTCGTCCGCGGAACGGTGCGCTGCCACGCCTTCCCGTTCACGATCCTCACCAGCAACGGCGAACGCGAGTTCCCGCCCGCCTTCCTGCGCCGCTGCGTCCGGCTGCACCTACCGGCCGTGGACGACGACGAGCGGCTGCGCGCCATCGTCCGTGCCCATCTGCCCGGCGCGGACGGCCACGCCGACGCGGTCATCGCGCGGTTCCTGCGGCGCGCCGCGTCGGGCGAGCTGGCCACCGACCAACTCCTCAACGCCGTCTACCTGATGAGCCGCACCAGCGGCGCCGGCGCCCCGGACCTGGACCGGCTGAGCGAGCTGGTCTTCCACCATCTCAATGTGACGGTCCCGGCGGAGTCGTGATGGAGCGGCTGGCCGCGCTGCTGCGTGCCCTCGATCCGGACGGGGGGAACGCGCCACCGAACGCCCGGGAGGTCGCGGAGCTCCTGTGGTTGGCGGGCGCGTTGCCGGGGCCGGCGGCCGGAGACGACGCGGATGCGACGGCCGGGCGGCCGCGCCCGGAGGCCTCGGATCGCACGACGTCGGCCGACGGCGCGGCGGGCCCGCCCGCGGAGGTCGACGCGCCTCCCACGCGGCTGTTCCTGCCGGGCCCAGAGCACGACGACGGGGCGGCGGCGGAAGAGGAACGGGCCGAGGTGACGGGCACGGCCGCGACCGAACGGGCCGCGCCGGTCCGGGTATCCGGTCCCGCCGCCCTGCCTCGTGCCCGGGAACTCGGGCGCGCGCTGCGGCCGTTGAAGCGCCGGGTGCCCTCGGCGGTACGCACCGTGCTGGACGAGGACGCGACGGCGGGCCGGATCGCCGAGCACGGGCACTGGCTGCCCGTGCTCGTCCCTGAAGCCGACCGCTGGCTCGACGTCTCGCTCGTCCTGGACGCGTTCGACGGCGGTGCGGCGTTCTGGGAGCCGCTCGGCCGCGAACTGCGCACACTGCTGCAACGGCTCGGCGCGTTCCGTGACGTACGGCTCCACCACCTGCTCCCGCGCGCCGACGGCACGGCGGGCCTCGCCGCGGGGCCCGCGGTCCCCGACCACCAGGTGCGCGCACCGGGATTGTCGGTCGACCCGGCGGGCCGCACGCTGACACTGGTCCTCACCGACGGGGTGTCTCCCGCCTGGCGCACCCGGACGCTGCTCGGACCCCTGCACACCTGGGCGACGGGCGGCCCGACAGCGATCCTGCAGGCGCTCCCCGAGCGGGTCTGGGACAGCACGGCCCTGGCGCCGGAGCCCGGCCGCTTCCGCAGCACGGAGGCGGGCGGCCCGAACACCCGCCTGCTGTACGAGGGGTACCGCCTGGACGCCACGCCGACGGCCCCGGGTGCTGTCGCGGTGCCCGTGCTCGGCATCACGCCGGAGTGGCTGGCCCCGTGGGCGCGGGCGGTGGCAGGGCCCGGGGCGTTCGACAGCGCGGCGGTCGTGGTCCCGGCGGCGCCGCCCGGGTGCACACCGCGGGTTCCCGAACCCCGCGCGGGGTTCGAGGAGTTCCGCGCCCGTGCTCACCCGGAGGTCTTCCGGCTGGCCACGTACCTGGCGGCGGCGCCGCTGAACCTGGCGGTGATGCGGACCGTCCAGGCCGCGATGGTCCCGGACAGCCCGCCGTCGGACCTGGCGGAGATCGTCTACAGCGGGCTTCTGGAGCGCGTCGGCGCCGCCACCCGCGCCGACGGACCCCTGGACCGCGCGTACGACTTCGCCCCGGGCGTCCGCGAACGTCTTCTGTCGACCCTCCGCCGCGACGAGGCCGACGACGTCATCACCGCGGTCTCCACCTACTACGAGCGCCACTCCCCCGGCTTCACCGCCCGCTTCACCGCGGCGGTCACCGACCCGGACGGCCCGCTGACCCTCCCGGTCGGCGCCAGACACTGGGCGGAGGTGCACAGTCTGGTCCGGCGCAAGCAGGGGCGGGGGGTGGCGCGGGTCGCAACGCGGCGGGACGGTCTGCCGGAGGCGGAACGGGAGGAGGAGCGGCCGCGGGTGGCTCGAGAGGGCCGCCGGTTCCTGATCACGATCGCGGTGTCGGACTACGCGGACGGACCGGTACGGGGCGTTCGGGAGGATGTGCTCCGCGTCGGGGAAGCGTTCGGCCACCTGAGTTACGAGCACCCGCTGAGCCTCCTGAACCCGTCCGCGTCGGTGATCGAGCGTGCGGTCACCGAATGGGCCGAGGCCGTCGGACTGCACGCCGACGACGCGGTCGCGGTGTACTACGCGGGCCACGCCGGCTTTCCGAACGGCCGGGCCGCCCTCGTGGCGACGGACCACGGCTCCGACACCCAGGCGGGGCTCCTGCCGTTGGAGGACGCCTTCGCCGGGCTGCTGCGGAGCGAAGTCGGGCATGTCCTGTTCCTGTTCGACACCTCGCTCCACCACGCGGCGAACGAGGACCATCCTCTTCGGTACGTGTTCGACGCGGCTCGCGCAACGACGAACATCTGGGCACTGACGATGCCGATCAGCCGCGAGAGCGCGGACGGCAGCGATTTCACCAAGGCGGTGTCCCATGCTCTGAGGACTCCGGAGGCCGATCCGGCGGTCCCGTTCGTGTCGGTCGAGAGGTTCCACCAGCGGCTGGGGCAGATCCTCCGGGGCAACCAGACCCCGCAGGAGGTCCGTCTCAGCACCAGGACTTCGGACGCCACGCCGGCCCCGTTCTTCCCGAATCCCTCCTACGCATCGCGGCAATTCGCACCGAACGTCGCCGCTCTCACCGCGGTGTCGACCTGGCTGCGGACCGGCGTCGGGAGCACTTGTCTGGTCGTCGGCTCCGACGGCTTCGGCCGGCTGAGCCTCCTCAGCGACGTGATCGAGCTGGGCGCTCCCGGCAACCCCTTGCGGCAGGGACTGCCGCAGGAAACACTCCCGCCGGCGGCCGCCCGGTACCTCACGCTGCGCGAAGCCGAGGTCGGCGGGGTTCCTTCCACCGGCGAACAGGTCGTCGTCGTCGCCGACGACGTCGGCACGCACCACGCCGACACGATCGACGCGCTGGCCGCCCTGCGGAACGTCAAGGTCATCGCGGCTCCCGGGCCGGGAGAGGAGCTCATCCTCGACGGCGAAGCGCTCGTCATCGACCTCGACAGCCCCGAGTACCGGCTCCCCATGGAGCAGTACGTCCACTCCCTCCTCTCGCCCGGCGCCGTGCCCAGGAACGAGGCGCGAGTGCTCGCCGACCAGATCGCACTGCTCTCCGGGCAGTCGAGGACGATGGCCCGGCTGCTGGTCGACCGTGTGCGACAGCTGACCGACCGCGAGCGGCACACGGGCGGCGTCACCGTACCCGAGATCGCCGGCGCGCTCGACGCGTTCGTCCAGCGTTTCGACGAGACGGCCCGGGACACCGTCCGCCGGCTCCTGAAGTCGCTGGCGTACGCCAAGGGGCAGGGCGTCTCGGTCACCGAGTGGCAGGCGATGACGACCGCGGTGTTCGGCGGGCGCTGCCGGTCGAGGGATATCGAGTGGTTCGCCTCGCACACCGACGAGCTGATCGTGATGTCCGCCGGCCCCGACGGCGTCTGGTTCCGCCTCCCGCACCCGGCACTCGCGGACGCCCTGCGCATCGACGACGACCAGACGGCCCATCAGGCCGCGATCACGCAGACCCTGACCTCGCTGGTGCCACCCCGCCCGGGCCTCTCGGGCCCGGACTGGCCCCGCGCCGGACGCTACACACGCCGCCACCTGGCCTCGCACGCGGCCGACGGCGACGTGCTCGGCACGCTGCTCGACGACACCGGCTTCCTCGTGGCGGCGGACCCGACCCCGGACCTCCTGGACGCCCTGGCCTCCTTGGAGGACGGGCGTCGGCGGCGCGACGTCGCCGTGTACCAGCAGTCGTACGAACGGCTGCGGACGGAACTCTCCCCCGCCGCCCGCCGGGACATCCTCGCGTTCGGCGCTCTGAGTCACGGAGACGTGGATCTCGCACGCGCGCTCGCGAAGGACTGTATCTGGACTCCCCACTGGTGCACCGAGGACGAGGCCGTCACCGCCGTGGAGTCCGCGGTGGCCCGGGCCAAGCCCCTCGTCGCGTCCGGTCACGAGGGCGGATTCGTCGAGGTCCGGGACCTGTCCACCGGGCAGAGGCTGTCGCGAACCCGGACGAGCGGGGGCGTTGCCACGCTCACGTGCGTGCACCCCGACGGAACGCCGCACGTGGTCGCCCTGGACGCCGAGGGATTCGCGACGCTGTTGCGTCTCGACGACGGTTCGGTGTGGGCCCAGCACCGCCACCGGGCGTCCTCCGGTCCGCCGGTGGCCGCGACGGGCTTCGATCTGGACGACGGTGCCTACGTCGTCGCGACACCCGTCAACGGGCTGCACGCGGAGCTCTGGAACGCCGTGACCGGAGCCATCCGGCGCACGCTGACCCTGTCGAGCGGCATCGTGGACATGGCGCGCACGCATGTGTCCGGCCGGCCGCATGTGGTCGCCGCCGCCAGGGAGCGCCTGCACGTGAACGCTCTGGACCAGGACGACAACCGGTTCGCCCTGCCGTTCGCGGCACCCGTCACCACCGTCTCCTGCACGTACGTCGACGCCGTGCCCGTGGCCGTTGCCGGGACGGCGGACGGGAGGGCGCAGACCTGGGACCTCCAGCGCCGCGCCCGCCTGCACACACTCTGGCTCGGGTCCCCCGTCGGCACCGTCGTAGCCGGGCTCGTGGGCGGTGTCCCGCACGCCGTCGCCACCGGGGCCGACGACCCGGTGGCCTACATCTGGAACCTCACCCAGGCGGAGCCCGACGTGCACCGGATCCATCTCCCGGCCCCCGCCTCCGCACTGGCTCTCACGTACCGCTACCTGAGCCTCGTCATCGACGGCAGCCTGTATGCGCTCAAGATCGACCTCTGAGAGGTTTCGAAGGGGGCGCCTGGCCCGGGCTTTCACCCGGGCCAGGCACCCCTTCCGTCGCGCCCGCGTGTGGCGTTCAGTCGCAGCAGTCGCAGCAGCACTTGCACGGGTTGCAGCAGCCACCGCCGCCGCCGCATCCGTCACCCGAGCCACCGCCGGAACCACCTGAGCCACCCGAGCCCCCGGATCCCTGGCCGCCGCCCCAACCACCCGAGGAGCCACCTGAGTTGCCGCCGCCCTGACCGCCGCCGAACCAGCCGTCACCGCCTGAACCGTCCCTGCCGGAACCGTCCCGAGTCGAGCCGCCGTTGCGGTTGCCGTCACCGAACTGCCAGGATTCTCCGTCGTCCTGGCCGTCGTCGCAGCGGCAGCAGTTGAAGCACGACCCGCAATCGGCGCACAACCGGCGCCACTCGCCGCACCGTCGGCACTGCCCCTCCGGCGGTCGGCCCGAGGCCATCGCTCCGCCCACCGGGGCCGCGCCCGTGAGCACCCCGACGCCGCAGGCCGCGCCCGTGCCGGTCTCCGCCGGCGTTTCCGTCGCCGTACGACGTCCCAGCCAGGGCAGCATGCGCGGGCCCCGCGCCTGCCGACGGTGCTCATGGTGACGATGCCGAGGGTCGAAGGCTCGCTCGACGGCACGCTCCAACTCGCCGCCCAGAAGCGCCTGTACGAGCCGCCCGTCGACGAACTCGGCGTCGGACAGGGCGAGTCGGATTCCATGGACGGCGTCGTCGCATAGCCGGCGCACCTCGGCGCGGTGTGCGCCGGTCACCGCGATCGGGTTCCACGCGCCTGACGCCTCGTCCGCGTCCAAATCCTCCACCGCGTCCAGCAGATGCGCCAGCCGGCCGAACAGGCGGCCGGCTTCCGACAGCGGTCCTGTGTTGCCCGGGCGGTCCGTGAGCACCGCGGTGTACGCGAAGGCTGCCGCGGTCGCCGTCTCCGTGGGCTCCGTGACCGTCAGCAGAGAGCCACCGGGTCCGGTCGAACGCTCGATCTCCGGCTGGCGCTCGACCGCCTCGAGCAGCACCCCGGTGTCGAAGCCGAGTCGTTCGCCGCCCGTGGCGCCCGCACGGGCCCAGCGGTGGGCGATCCGGCGGGACGCCGTCGCCACCGGGCGGCGGCCCAACAGGCCGTCGCCGTCGGCCACATGGTCGCGCACCTTCGCCGCGGCCAGCACCAGCGACACCGTCGCCGCCAGCCGGGCGCCCTCACCCTGTGCCACGTCCGCCGACCGCATCCCGCGCAGCGGGCACGGACCGGCGCCTCGCCGCCAGTCCCCGGAACGCTCCGACTGCGCTTCGGTCAGCACCGAGATGATCAGGCCGTCGTAGTTGGTGGCCACCCTGGCGAACTGCCCGTACTCGCTGCGCAACGCCAGGCACAGCCCGCACAGATGCGCCATCCACTCGGTACGCAGGCCCTCGCCCAGCCGATGGCGGCACGGCCTGATGATTCCGAACACCGAAGTTCTCCCCCGTAGGAACAGTTGTCCGGCCGCGTAGGCCGTCGCAACAGCCTTCCATACGAAGCTCGTCGACCTTCCGGGTGGCCGGTGGTCAGCGTTCGGCGGATCGAGCTTCAAAGTTTGCGCACACGTTGCACACATTCCCCTCACTCGGTCGGGTCCTATGGTCTACATTGACCATGCTTCGCACGCAACAAACAGTGATCTGCGCGCTACGGACAGCCAGCAGGCGGGTTTCCGCGTACCTCGGGACTCCGGCAGGACATACGAGTCTGCTGCCGCTCGGGTGGGTGTTCAAGTAGCGCGCATCGGCCGGTGTGCCGTTCACCGGGGGCGGGGGGCTCCCGGAGCGAGGAACAGTGTTGGACGAACATGTCGAACCACTGGGGACCTGGGGGGTTCTGTGCGGCAAGGGGGATTGGTCAGCCCGTTTCCACCGGCGGGCGGACGTGTGGCGAGCGGGGAGATCAGCCGGACCACGAGCGACTGGGAACAGCGGTACCGCCGTACCGTGATCACCAGCGACACCGTCGCCACCGCCTTCGTGGTGGCGACGATCGGCAACTTCTTCGGCGCCCGGGACGCGGCCAACTGGCATGAGAAATGGGGGATTCTCGCCTTCGGCACCGAGCTGCTGGTGCTGGGGGCGCTCGCGGTGAGCCGGTCGTGGGCTCCGGCGGTGCTCGGCCAGGGCGCCGAGGAATTCCGCCGGCTCGGTCGCTCACTGCTGACGGCGACCGTCGTGCTGGCGCTCGGCGGGATCGCCCTCACCTCGCGCAACATCAAGCTCTGGATCTTCGTCGCGATCCCGGCGATCGCGCTCGTCACCATGACCGCTCGGTATCTGCTGCGCCTCTGGCTGCACAGGCAGCGGAACGAAGGACGATGCCTCAGACCCGTGCTCGCTGCCGGCAGCCCGGCCACGCTGCGCGATCTGATCACCCGGACCCGCAAGTTCCCGCACCTCGGCTGGCGGGTGGAGGCGGTGTGCACCACGGACGGTCTCGGGCCCGACGGTGACCGACTCGACGGAGTTCCGGTCGTCGGCCGGCTGACGGATGTCGCCGGCCACGTCCACCGCGACGGCTACCGCGTCGTCGCGGTCACTCCGGACCCGCACTGGTCGCCCGACCGGCTGAAGCGGCTGGCCTGGAACCTCGAGGGCAGCGACGCCGAGATGATCGTGGCCCCCGTGCTGATGGAGGTGGCCGGACCGCGGCTGCACGTCGACGCGGTGCTCGGGATCCCGCTGCTGCGGGTCAGCATGCCGACCTTCACCGGCGGCCGCCGGGCGGTCAAGGGGGTCGTCGACCGGTTGGGCGCGGTGATCCTGCTGATGCTGTTCGCGCCCCTGATGGTGTTCGTCGCGCTGCTCGTGCTGCTGGAGAGCCGGGGCGGGGCGTTCTACCGCCAGCGCAGGGTCGGCAGGGACGGCCGCGAGTTCACCATGCTCAAGTTCCGCACCATGGTCGCCGGGGCCGACGCGGCGCGTGCCGAGCTGGCCGACCTCAACGAGGGCGCCGGCCCACTGTTCAAGCTCCGCCGGGATCCGCGGGTGACCCGGGTGGGATCAGTGCTGCGCCGGTACTCGATCGACGAACTCCCGCAGCTCTTCAACGTGCTCACCGGATCGATGTCGCTCGTGGGTCCGCGGCCGCCTTTGCCGGAGGAGACCGCCGCGTACGGCCCGGACATCCGGCGGCGGCTGCTGGTCAAGCCCGGGCTCACCGGTCTGTGGCAGATCAGCGGACGCAGCGACCTGTCGTGGGAGGAAGCGGTCCGGCTGGACCTGCGGTACGTGGAGGACTGGTCGCTGGCACTGGACACGGTGATCTTGTGGAAGACGCTGCGGGCGGTGCTCTACGGCCAGGGGGCCTACTGATGCATGGGGATCGTCGTCCGGCCGGGATACGGACCGCGGGCCGGAAGGGCCTGCCAGGGGGGAGGAACGGGAGATGAGAGTCAGCGTTTTCGGGCTCGGCTACGTGGGCTGCGTGTCGGCCGCGTGCCTGGCCGGCATGGGTCACGAGGTCATCGGGGTGGACGTGAACCAGGTGAAGGTCGACCTGGTCAACGACGGCAAGGCCCCGGTGGTCGAGGAACGGATCGGCGAACTCATCGCCGAGGTCGTGCGGACCGGAGCTTTACGAGCCACCGGCGACGTCCGCGAGGCGATCATGGAGAGCGACGTGTCGCTGGTCTGCGTGGGCACGCCGTCGGAGCCCAACGGCAGCCTGTGCACCACGTATCTGGAGCGGGTCACCGAGGAGATCGGCGCCGCGCTGGCGGAGCGGGGTGGGGCGCACACCGTCGTGTTCCGCAGCACCATGCTCCCGGGCACCTGCCTGAACCTGCTGGTGCCGATCCTGGAGAAGTACGTCGGCGGCACCGCCGGGGTGGACGTCGGCGTCGCGGTCAACCCGGAGTTCCTGCGCGAGGGCACGAGCGTGCGGGACTTCTTCGACCCGCCCAAGACCGTCATCGGCGAACTCGACCCGGCGAGCGGCGACATCGTGGCGGCACTGTACGAAGGACTGCCCGGCGAGGTGTTCCGGGTGCCGATCCCGACCGCCGAGGCGATCAAGTACGCGGACAACGCGTTCCACGGCCTCAAGATCGGCTTCGCGAACGAGCTGGGCGCGGTGTGCCAGGCGCTCGGGGTGGACTCCCACCAGGTGATGGACGTGTTCCTGGCCGACCGCAAGCTGAACATCAGCCCCGCCTACCTGCGGCCCGGCTTCGCCTTCGGCGGCTCCTGCCTGCCCAAGGACCTGCGCAGCCTGGTCCACGCGGCACAGCGCGCCGACGTCTCGGTGCCCATCCTCGCCCACGTGCTGCCCTCCAACTCCGAACATCTTCGCCGCGCGGTGGAGTTGGTCGAGCGCACCGGCAAGCGCCGGGTGGGTCTGTTCGGGCTGTCGTTCAAGCCCGGCACCGACGACCTCCGTGAGAGCCCGCTCGTCGAGCTGGCGGAGAGGCTCTTCGGCAAGGGGTACGACCTGCGGATCTACGACCCCAACGTGAACCTCTCCCGGCTGCTCGGCGCCAACCGCGAGTACATCGAGACCCGGCTGCCGCACCTCGCGCAGCTGCTCGCGGAGTCCGTCGACGAGGTGCTCGACCATGCCGAGGTGTGCCTGGTCGGGACCATGGATCCGGCCGTGCTCGCGGCGCTGCCCCATGGCGACGGCCCGCTGATCGTCGACCTCGTCCGCCTTCCCGACGCCGACGCGCGCCGGGCCGAACCGGGGTACATGGGCCTTGCTTGGTGACACGAAGAGCGGCGACGGGCTCGGCCGGCGCGCGCTGATCCTGGTGGAGAACCTGTCGGTGCCGTTCGACCGGCGGGTGTGGCAGGAGTGCACGACGCTGCGCGACGCCGGCTGGGAGGTGCACGTCATCTGTCCCCGGGGGGAGAAGCGGGACAGGGAACCGGAGGCGGTGATCGACGGGGTGCGGATCCACCGCTACCCGTTGCGCGCGGCCACCGGAGGGCCGGCCGGCTTCCTGCAGGAGTACGGAACGGCGTTGTGGCACACGTTCCGGCTGGCCCGCAAGGTCGGCCCGGTCGACGTGGTCCACGCCTGCAATCCGCCGGACCTGTTGTTCCTGCCTGCGCTGTGGCTGAAGCGGCGCGGGACGCGGTTCGTCTTCGACCAGCACGATCTGGTCCCCGAGCTGTACCTCTCCCGGTTCGGCCGCGGCAAGGACCTGCTCTACCGGGCCGTGTGCGCGCTGGAACGGATGACCTACCGGACCGCGGACGTCGTGCTCGCCACGAACGAGAGCTACCGAAACGTCGCACTGCGCCGCGGGCGTGTGCGGCCGGAGAACGTCTTCGTGGTGCGCAGCGCGCCCGACATCGAACGCTTCCACCCGGTGCCGGCCGAGCCGGACCTCAAGCGCGGCAAGCCTCATCTGCTGTGCTACCTCGGGGTGATGGGCCCTCAGGACGGCGTCGACTACGCCTTGCGGGCCCTCGCGAAGCTGCGCGACGAGCTCGGGCGGGCCGACTGGCACGCGGTGTTCGTCGGCGCCGGCGACGCCTTCGACGCGATGGTCGAGCTGTCCCGGCGGCTCGGGCTCTCGGAGCAGGTGCAGTTCACCGGACGCATTCCGGACGCCGACCTGGTGCGCTACCTGTCCACCGCGGACGTGTGCCTCTCCCCCGACCCGCGCAATCCGCTCAACGACGTGTCGACCATGAACAAGGTCCTGGAGTACATGGTCATGGGCCGGCCGATCGTCTCGTTCGACCTCCGGGAGGCGCGAGTCTCCGCCGGTGACGCCGCCGTCTACGCGACCGCCGACGACGAGGGCGAGTTCGCCGGGCTCATCGCGCGGCTCCTCGACGATCCGGAGGAGCGGGCCCGGATGGGCAAGATCGGCCAGGAGCGGATCAGCGGGGAGCTCTCATGGCGGCGCTCGCAGCAAGCGCTGCTGGCCGCGTACGCCGTCGCCGTCCGCGACCGCGCTCCCGTGACGGGGGCCGGCCCGGTCAGGTCAGGGAGAAGGCCGCGTCGTTGAGCGATGACTCGATACGCCTGGTCACGATCGGGCGGATTCTCCGTCGGCGCCGGCGGCTTCTCACCCTCCTCACCCTGGTGGGTGCGCTCGTCGGCTTCGGCATCTCGCTGCTGATGCCGCCGCGCTACACGACCTCGGCATCGGTCCTGATGCCGGGGGCGTGGGGGGAGCGCGAGCTGCTGACCCAGTCGGAGATCGCGACCAGTTCGGTGGTGCTCGAACGCGCCGCCGCCGCGCTCGGCCTGCCCGGGGTCGACGGCAACGAGTTGCGGGAACAGGTGACCGCCAAGGCCGCCGACGGGAACATCATCAAGATCTCGGGCACGGCCGAGACCCCGGAGCGCGCCCAGCGACTCTCGGACCAGGTGGCCCAGCAGTTCGTCACGTTCGTCGAGCAGATCGAGGGCGACAGCACCGCCGAAGGGGCGGCGGCGCCCGAGGCGTTGCGTCAGCTGGTCACACAGACCAGCCGCCGTATCGCGGAGCTGGCCGATGCGGCCGGTTCGGGGCAGAGCGTGGAGAGCGTGCAGACCCGTACCGAGCTCGCGAAGCTGCGCACCTCCCTGCAGGAGGCCGTGGACAAGCTGGCGGAGGTCGACCCGGCAGCCGCCAAGGCCAACCTGGTCGTCATGGGCCCGGCGGTCCGGCCGGCCGACGAGGCACCGCCGACGAGGACGCAGCTCATCGGCGCCGGAGCGCTGCTGTTCTTCCTGCTCACGGTCATCGGTCACCTCGCCGCCGCGCGGATGAGCCGCCGGCTGCGCACCGAGCCGGAGATCGCCGCGGCACTGGGCTCGACGCTGCTCGGCACCGTCGACGTACCCGGTGAGCCTTCCGGGCACCAGGCGGAACGCCGTGGCCCGCGGGCCCTGATCCGCCGGCTGCTCGGCCTCGACATCCGGTGGGACATGCCGACCCCGCGGACCTCCGGCGACGAGGCCGGCAGGAAGGTCCGCTACCGGCGGGTGTCCGCCCGGCTCCGGGAACGGGTGTCGGCACCCCTGCGGGTGCTGTTCGTCGTCCCGGACGGGGACGAGAGCGCCCGTCGGGCAGCCGGGCAGCTCGTCACCGAGGCGGAGAGCGCTCCTTCCCCGGGCTCTTCGAGCAGGGGACGTCCAGAGCTGCGGGTGGTGGAGGTGTCGGTGTCCCGGCCTATGGTTCCGGACCGCGAGGACGAGTCCGGTGCCGTCGTCGTGCTCAGCGCGGGCAGCTGGACCGCAGGGGAGCTGGCGGGCATCGCCGAGGCGTGTGCCGACGCCCGGCACGAGGTCATCGGCATCGTCCTCGCCGACCCGGTCCGGTCCCGTCCGTCGCGTGCCGCCGGACGTCATCGGGACGCCGCCGCACCGGCGCTCGCGGTCGGCGCCGACTCGACGGGAGGTTCGGGGTGACGACGAGTACGACGTCGGAGGCACCGACCGCCGCTCCGCTGCTCGACCTGCACGTGCTGGTTGTGGCGGTGCGGAGGCGTCGTCGCCTCTGGGGCTCCCTGGCGCTCCTGGGGCTGCTCGCCGGCGTGGCGCTGGCGGTCCTGCTGCCGCCGCCGCCGACCGCCGTGACCAAGTTGCTGGTCGCGCATCAGGAGGACCAGCCGAACGACCCCGGAACACTGATCCGCACCGATGTCGCGCTGCTGCAGACCACCCGGATCGGCGGCAAGGCCCTGAAGTCCCTCAACTCCACCGAGGAACCCGAGGAGTTCATGAAGGACTACGAGGGTGTCGGCCTGACCAACAACGTGCTGCAGATCAACGTGACCGGTGACAGCGACGCGGAAGCGGTGGCCCGCGCCCAGGCGCTGGCCGACGCGTTCATCGCGGACCATGTGAGGCGGATCAAGGAAGCCGCGAACTCCGAGGCCAAGGCCCTGCTCGACCAGCGTGACCGGCTGCGGGCGGAACTCACGCAGGTCAACAAGTCGATCGGGGACCGAACGCCGACGAGCGGGCCGAAGACATCGGCGGACATGGAGTCGCTCTTCGCCCGCCGGGCCGAACTCACCTCACGGATCGCCGATTTCGATCAGCGCGCCACCGAGGCGCGCATCGGCGCGCCCCATCTCATCGCCGGCACACAGATCGTGGACGCCCCACGCCCCGTGCGGCACTCCCTGGCCAAGGCGGCCGCCACCGACGCCGCGATCGGGCTCGCCCTCGGACTCGCCCTCGGACTCGCGGTGGCCGCGGTCACCGCGGTGGTGGCGGACCGCCCCGTGCTGCGCCGGGAGATCGCGGCGAACCTCGGCGCCTCGGTCATCGCGGAACTGCCGCTCCGATCGGGCGGGTTGTGGCGGCGCCGCCGGATCCGGGCGGCACGCGAACGCCTCACCGCGTCCCTGGCGCGCACCGTACGGGGCTCCGCGGAACCGCTGTCTCTCCTGGAACTGGGCTGTGCGCGCAGCACGAGTGCGATCGCCCTGGACCTCGCCAGGGCACTGGCGGCGGACGGGCCGGTGGCCGTCATCGACGGCCTGCCCGGGCCGCACCTCGCCGACCGCCGCCCGAAGCCGGGAGACCCGACCGTGGTCGGCGGCGAGCGTGCCGCGTCCCTCTCTCCTCAGGAGCGCCGGGTCGGGGTCGGCTCGGTGGCGCCCGGCGCGGCGTGGACCGACCTCCAGTACCTCGGCACTCGGACGGTGCTGGTCGTGCGTGCCGGGCACGGCAGCGCCGCGTGGCTGCACACCGTGGCGCGTCAGCTCGCGGACCAGCACATTCCGGTGATCGGTGTGGTGCTGATCGACCCCGATCCGCGTGACCGGACGGACGGCACGCTGTGGGACGGGCTGCAGACCGCGCTGCGCGGCAGGAACGAGCGGCCGGCCCGGCAGGACATGGCCGGCCGGCGGCTGGCGGAGCGGGTACCGAAGTGGGCCGCGCGGGTCCCGGACAACGACCAGGAGGTGCGGTAGGACATGTGTGGCATCGCAGGCACGTACCGATGGCCGGACGGGAAGGCGGTGACCGACCGGCTCACCGACACCCTCGCCCACCGGGGCCCGGACGGGGCGGGCAGGTACAGCCACCCGGTCGGTGACAGCGAGGTGCACCTCGGGCACCGCCGGCTGGCCATCGTCGACCTGTCCGAGACCGGCGCCCAGCCGATGGTCTCGAACGGCCTCGTCCTGACGTACAACGGCGAGCTGTACAACGCGCCCGAGCTGCGCGCCGAACTGGCCGCCGCGGGGGTGCGCTTCCGCGGGACGTCCGACACCGAGGTGGTGCTCGAGGCCTGGCGGCGCTGGGGTACGGACTGTCTGCCCCGGCTGCGCGGCATGTTCGCGTTCGGGATCTTCGACGAGCGAACCGGTGACCTGGTCCTCGCCCGCGACCAGCTCGGCATCAAGCCGCTGTTCCTGCTCCGCCGCGGCGACGGTCTGGTGTTCGCCTCCGAGCTCAAGGCACTCGCCGCCGCCACCGGCGGATCGCTGGAGGTGGACCACGGGGCGCTGGTGGCCTCGTTGCTGTACTACTGGGTGCCGGACTCGCGGTGCGCGTTCCGCGAGGCGGAGAAGCTGCCGCCGGGCAGCTGGCTGAGATGCCGGCCCGACGGCCGGACGGAACGCGGCCGGTTCTGGCACCTCAAGGATGTCGCCGCCGAGGGCCGGGAGCGGGCCCTGAGCGGTGAACAGCCGGATCTGGCCGCCATCGTCGAGGAGTCGACCAAGCGGCATCTGCTCGCCGACGTACCCGTGGCGACCTTCCTCTCCGGCGGTCTCGACTCCAGCTATCTGACCGCGCTGGCGGCCCGTCACCAGCCCGGGATCTCCGCGTACACGATCGGATTCCGCGCCGAGGACGCCAAGTTCGAGGCCATGCCGGACGATCTGCGCTATGCCCGGCAGGTGGCCCGACGGTTCGGCGTAGACCTGCACGAGATCGAGATCGCCCCGAACGTGCTGGATCTGCTGCCGCAGATGACGTACTCCCTGGACGAGCCGATCGGCGACCCCGCCGCGATCAACACTTTCCTGATCTGCTCGGCCGCCCGGGAGGCCGGGGTCAAGGTGATGCTCTCGGGGATGGGCGCCGACGAGCTGTTCGCCGGTTACCGCAAGCATCTGGCCAACCTGATCGCGCTGCGCTACCAGCGCGTCCCGCGGCCCCTGCGGCGCGGCCTGTCCGCGGCCGTCGACCGGTTGCCGGTCGCCACGGCCCGCCGGGGGTACCGGTCGGTGCGGTTCGCGAAGCGGTTCCTCTCCTTCGCCGACCTGCCGGAGGAGACCGCGTTCCGGCGCAGCTACACCATGTACGACCGGGACGAGCTGCTCGCCCTGGTCGATCCGGACCTGGCCGGGACCGTCGAGGACGTGCTCACCGAGCATGCGGACGTCTACGAGGACAACGAGCTCGACGACTTCGTCAACCGCATGTGCCTGGGCGACGCCCGGATGTTCCTGCCGGGCCTGAACCTCGCGTACACGGACCGGTCGAGCATGGCCGCGTCGACCGAGGTGCGGGTGCCGTACGTGGACGTCGAGGTGGTCAGGGCGGCGTTCGCCGTGCCCGGCGATCGCAAGATCGTCGGACGGCAGGGCAAGGCCGTCCTCAAGGAGGCGGCGACCTCGATCCTGCCGCGCGAGATCGTGTACCGGCCCAAGGGCCTGTTCAGTGCCCCGCTGCGGGCCTGGATGAGCCGGGATCTCGCGCCGCTGGTACGCGAGGTGGTGAACGACGGCGTGCTCGTCGGTTCGGGGCTCCTGCGCCGCGACGCGCTGGCCCGCATGGTCGCCGAGGACGCCGCCGGGCAGCGGGACTTCTCCAAGCATCTGTGGCACGTGCTGACGCTCGAGTACTGGTACCGCGACGCGACCTCCGGGTCCGGCCGGATCAATCGGTTGACGGCTTAGGAATTCAGAGGAGTTCGGGTTGAAACAGGTCGTGCAGAACTACAAGAGCGGCGAGCTGGCGGTGCTCGACGTGCCGGTGCCGGGGTGCAAGCCGGGCGGTGTGCTGGTCCGCACCGCCTACTCGCTGATATCCACCGGGACCGAGCTCATGAAGGTGTCCGAGGCCGGCATGTCGATGCTGGGCAAGGCGCGCTCCCGGCCGGACCAGGTGGCCAAGGTCATGCAGAGCGTGGCCACCAACGGCGTGCCCGCCACCTACCGCAAGGTGATGGGCAAGCTGGACTCCTACACCCCGCTGGGCTACTCGCTGTGCGGGGTGGTCGAGCAGGTCGGTACCGGGATCGACGATGTGAAGGTCGGCGACCTCGTCGCCTGCGCCGGCAACGAGCACGCGCTGCACGCCGAGCTGAACTGGGTACCGAAGAACCTCTACGCCCGGGTGCCGGACGGCCTCGCGCCGCAGCACGCGGCCTTCGGCACCGTCGGGTCGATCGCGTTGCAGGGCGTCCGCCAGGGCGAGCCGCGGCTCGGCGACGCGGCGCTGGTCATCGGCCTCGGGCTGATCGGGCAGCTGGTGGTGCAGCTCCTCGTCGCGTCGGGGGTCCGCGTCGTCGGAGTCGACCCCGACCCGGTGCGCTGCGAGCTCGCCGAGAGCCTGGGCGCCGCGGCCTGCGGCGATCCCGCGTCCGCGGCCGTGGAGGCCGCCGTCGCCGAGCTCACCGACGGCCACGGCGTGGACCAGGTGTACCTGGCCGCCGGCGGCGGCAGCAATCAGCCCGTCGAACTGGCCGCCCGGCTGTGCCGGGACCGCGGCCGGGTCGTCGACATCGGCAAGTGCCGCTTGGACCTGCCGTGGAACGCGTACTACGAGAAGGAGCTCGACGTCCGGTTCTCCCGCAGTTACGGCCCCGGGCGCTACGACCCGGAGTACGAGCTCGAGGGGCGGGACTACCCGATCGGCTACGTGCGCTGGACCGAGCGTCGCAACCTGGCGTGCTTCCTCGATCTCCTCGCCCGCGACAGCGTCGACGTGGGGCCCCTGGTCTCCCACATCGCCGACTTCGACGACGCCGTCGAGACGTACCGGCGCCTGAAGGACGGCGAGTTGAAGGCCGTGGCCGTGCTGTTCCGGTATCCCGAACCGGCGGCGGAAGGCGAATCGGAGGCCCCGGTGGTGACGGTGCCCGCGGTCGAGCGAGGCAGCGGCGCGGTGGCCGGCTCCGGCAGGCCCGCCGGAACACCGGTGCGGCTGGCGTTCGTCGGCGCGGGAAACTACGCGACGTCGATGCTGCTGCCGCACCTGGCACAGCGCGACGGCGTCGAGCTGTCGGCCGTCGTCACCACGACGGCGCTGTCCGCGGCCAACGCGCAGCGGAAGTTCGGCTTCGCCCGTGCGACCACCGATCTCGACGCCGTGCTCGGCGACCCGTCCGTCGACGCGGTGTTCGTGGTCACCCGGCACAGCTCGCACGCCGAGCTGACCCGGAAGGCGCTGCTTGCCGGCAAGGCCGTGTTCGTGGAGAAGCCGTTGGCGCTGACCGAGGACGAGCTGGCCGGTGTACTCGCGGCGGTGGAGGAGTCCGGCAACGACCGGCTGCAGGTGGGCTTCAACCGCCGGTTCGCGCCGCTCCTGCAGGAGGCCAGGACGCGGTTCGGCGCCCGGACCGGTCCGGCCAGCCTCCGCTACCTGGTCAACGCGGGTCAACTGCAGCACGGCAGTTGGTACCTGCAGCAGGGCACCGAGGGCTCGCGGTTCGCCGGTGAGGGCGGGCACTTCATCGACACGGCGAGCTGGCTGCTCGACGCCGACCCGGTCTCGGTGTACGCCGTCGCGACGGCCGGCAACGAGGACCTGCAGGTAGTGCTGCGCTACGCCGACGGGTCCACCGCCACCATCAGCTACGTCACCACCGGCGCGCCCGGCTTCCCCAAGGAGACGCTGGACCTCGTCGCGGACGGCAAGGTGCTGCGGCTGGACGACTTCGTCCGGGCCTCGGTGTACAGCCGCAAGCGGTGGGTCAGCTCGCGGTTGCCGAAGGCCCGGGACAAGGGCCAGAACGCGGAGCTGGCCGCGTTCGTCAAGGCGGTGCGGACCGGCGGGCCGATGCCGGTGCCGCTGGAGTCGCTGGTCGCCACCACGGCGGCCACCCTCGCCGTGCGGACCGCCCTGGCGGGCGGCGCGCCGGTGACGTTGGCGAGGGCGCGATGACCATGAGCGCGGGTTGGTACCTGCGGCGGCTGTCCCGCATGGGGCCGCGGGAGGTCGGCGACCGGGCGGGCGACGCCTTGCGCAGGCGGCGTTGGCGCTCGGCGCCGCCCCACTCCCCCGGTGTGACCGGCGCCCGGTTCACCGCGGGACTGCCCGTGGGCACGATCGACACGCTGCCGCCGGACGCCGCGAAGCGCCTCGTCGCCGAGGCGGACCGGCTGATGGCCGGGCACGCCGAGTACTTCGGGGTGCCCCGCGACGACCTGGTCGACCCGGACTGGTGGCGCGACCCGAAGACCGGGCGCCGGGCACCGTCGGGCTACGCCTTCGACGTGCCGTACCGGAACGAGGACGCGGTCGGGGACATCAAGCAGATCTGGGAGCTGTCCCGGCATCAGTACCTCACGGTGCTCGCCGCCGCATACGCGATCACCGGGGACGAGCGGTACGCCGAGCGGGTCGCCGCGCACCTGCGGTCGTGGTGGGCGGGTAACGCGCCGCTGCGCGGTGCGCACTGGATCAGCGGCATCGAGCTGGGGATCCGGCTGCTGTCCTGGGTGTGGATCCGCCGGCTGCTCGACGGCTGGTCCGGCGCGGCCGGGCTGTTCGAGGGCAACCCGGTGGCGCTGAACCAGATCTGGCACCACCAGCGCTGGCTGGCCGCCTTCCCCAGCCGGGGGTCCTCGGCGAACAACCATGTCATCGCCGAGGCCGCGGGGCAGTTCGCGGCTGCCTGTGCGTTCGACTGGTTCCCCTCCTCGGAGCGCTGGCGAGCCGACGCGCTGCGGTCGCTGGAGCGTCATCTGCGGAGCAACACCTTCGTCTCCGGCCTCAACCGCGAGCTGGCCACCGAGTACCACGGACTGGTGCTGGAGCTCGGCCTGGCCGCGGTGGCCGAGGCGGATGCCGCCGATGTGCCGGTCCCCGCGTCGATCCGGCTGGTCCTGCTGCGGATGACCGACGCGCTCGCGGCCGTCGTGGACGACCGGCTGCGGCCGCCGCGCCAGGGGGACGCGGACGACGGGCACGGCCTGGTCCTGGACGGCGCGGGCACCGACCGCTGGGCCTCGCTGCTGGCGACCGGGGACGCCGTGTTCGGCCGGCTCGCCTGGTGGCCCGTGGTGACCGGCACTGATGTGCGCACGCCCCTACTGGCGGCGCTCGTCAGGCCGTACGCGAAGAACGGAACCGTGACCCGCCCGGCGAGCCGCCCGGCCCATTTCGCCGACGCGGGGCTCACCATCCTGCGGGGCCCTGGGAAGGTCTGGGTCCGCTGCGACGGCGGTCCACACGGATTCCTGTCCATCGCCGCGCACGCCCACGCGGACGCGCTGTCCGTGGAGGTCCGGCACGACGGGGTCGACGTACTCGCCGACCCGGGGACGTTCTGCTACCACGGGCAGCCCGAGTGGCGGCAGTACTTCCGGTCGACCCTCGGCCACAACACCCTGCAATGGGACGGTGGTGACCAGTCCGTCTCCGGTGGCCCGTTCCTGTGGACCCGGCATGCCCGTAGCCGCGTCCTGGTCGCGGACACCTCCACCGAGGCGGTGGCCCGCTGGTGCGCCGAGCACGACGGATACGAGCGCTCCGTGCACCGGCGCCGGGTGGAGCTGACCGCCGCGAGCGAGGAGCTGCGCGTGGTCGACGAGGTCCGCGGCGACCGCGGGACGGTGCGCCTCGCGTTCCACCTCGGTCCGGCGATCGCCGCGGAGCTCGTGGGGAACCGGGCGGTGCTCACCTGGACCCGGGACGGCGAGGACCGCTCCGCGGTGCTCGATCTGCCCGAGCAGCTGTCCTGGCAGGCACATCGCGGCGAGACCGATCCGCCGCTGGGCTGGTACTCGGCCGGCTTCGGGCGCAAGGAGCCCACCACGACGCTGGTCGGCACCGGCTTCGCCGACGGCACCGCGAAGTCGGGGGAGTTCATCACCGTACTCGGGTTTCGCGGCTAGGGAGGAGGCGTGGTGTTGAGGAGGCGGCGCTGGGCGTTGCCGGTGGCGGCGCTGGCGCTCGTCCTGCCGGCGGCGACCGGTTGTACGAGCACGTCGGACGCCCCGGCGAAGTCGGCCGGTACGCCGGCCACGTCCGGGGCGCCCACCGGGCCCGTGGCCCGGGTGTGCGCCGAGCCCGCGCCCGGTCCGGCGAAGGCGCCGGCGGGCGCGGTGACGGTCGACCCGGCGGTGGTCGGTGACCTGGACGCGAAGACCGACAGCAACCCCCCGAACACCACGTTCTGGCTTCGGCCGGGGACCCACCGGCTCACCTCGAACCCCTACGCCCAGGTCATGCCCAAGGCGGGGAACCGCTACCTCGGCGCCCCGGGCGCGGTGCTCGACGGCCGGAAGACCAACCAGTACGCGTTCGGCGGCACCGCCCGCGACGTCACCATCCGCCACCTGACCGTGCAGGGTTTCGTCGCACCGCAGGACGAGGGTGTGGTCAACCACGACATGGCCGACGGATGGGTGATCGAGCACGCGACCATCCAGGACAACTCCGGTGCCGGGCTGATGGCCGGAGCCCGCCAGCAGCTGCGTGCCAGTTGCCTGCGCCGTAACGGTCAGTACGGCATGAACGCGTACAAGACCGGTGACTCCATCCGCGGCCTCGTGGTCGAGGGCAACGAGATCGTCGGCAACAACACCGACGACTGGGAGCGGCGGCAGCCGGGCTGCGGCTGTACCGCGGGCATCAAGTTCTGGGCCGTCGACGGCGCCGACGTACGCGGCAACTGGGTGCACGACAACCGCGGAACCGGGTTGTGGGCGGACACCAACAACAACGACTTCCTCGTCGAGGGGAACCTCATCGAGGCCAATGACGGTGCCGCGCTGATCTACGAGATCAGCTACAACGCGGTCGTCCGGAACAACACGATCCGGCGGAACAACCTGGTCGAGGGCCGCGAGGAGGCCGCGGGCGGCGACGACTTCCCGTACGCGACCGTCTACGTGTCCGAGGCCGGCGGCGAACCACGGGTCCGGGCTCGCACGGACAAGATCGAGATCTACCGGAACCTGTTGGAGAACAACTGGAACGGGATCAC
Organism: Streptomyces sp. HUAS YS2; assembly: GCF_033343995.1. Taxonomy (NCBI): domain Bacteria; kingdom Bacillati; phylum Actinomycetota; class Actinomycetes; order Kitasatosporales; family Streptomycetaceae; genus Streptomyces; species Streptomyces solicathayae. The sequence goes on from NZ_CP137573.1 coordinate 669,611, forward strand.
TCTTTGGGAGAGCGCCGACCGGTTCTGCAACAGCCCGGCCAACACCTCGACGGATTACTGCACGTTGCTGGTGAAGGACACCGCCCGCTGCGCGCCGCCGGCGATCGCCGGCGCACCGCTCCGCTCCGACTGCCGGTGGAAGACGCAGCGGGTGGACATCCACGACAACCGCTTCGTGCTGGACCCGTCCGTCCTCAAATGCACGGTGGAGTGCGGTCGCATGGCGGTGCTCGCCGACGAGGGCACCTCGCCGGACTGGTCGCCGTACCGGGGCAAGGGAGTGGCCGAGGCGATCACCCACCGGCAGCACAACCGCTGGCACGACAACCTCTACCGCGGACCGTGGAGCTTCGTCGCCGAGGCCCCGGGCCGGAAGCTCGATTCCAAGCAGTGGCAGGGCGCGCCGTACCGGCAGGACGCGGGCAGCAGCTTCGCCCCACGGGCCGGTGGTTGACATGGCCGGAGAGCTGAAGCCGGCCGGACCGGACACGATCGGTACCCGACCGGGTACCGGGCCCCGCCCCGCCGCCACGCCGAAGGCCGTCGGGATCGCCTGGGCGTTACTGGGCCTCAACACGCTCGGCTCCGCCGGCGCGAAGACCGTCGTCCCGCTCCCCCGTTCCCTCATCCAGATGGCCACCATGGGCGCGCTGGTCGCCGCGTTCGCGCTGGCGCTCGCGCTCAATCTCCGGCTGCGCATCCGGCCCAGCGCCTTCCTGTTCCTGCTCACCCTGCTGCTGGTGCCGAGCCTGATCTCGAGCGTGCAGCTGGAGGTCGGGTTCGGCGCGCTGTTCCGCTGCGCGCGGCTGTCGCTCTTCGTCGGCACGCTGTGGTTGCTCAGCCGCTGGTGGGACGGCAGTCTGACGTTCGTCCGCCACCACGTCCGGATGTACTTCGCGGTGCTCGTGCTGGTGGCCGCCGGCCTGGTCGTCGCCCCGGGCACGGCCATGCCCGAGTACTACGGCGGACGCCTGGTCGGCGCGTTGTGGCCGCTCACCCCGCCGCAGATCGGCCAGTACGCGGCCGTGATCATCGGACTCACCGTGCTGCTGCTGATGGGCCACCGGACCACCGGGAGCGGTGCGGCCGTGATCATCGTGCCGTCGCTCGTCCTGCTCGCGATGACCCATACCCGGACGGCCACGGTCGGCCTGCTCGTCGGGCTGGCGCTGGCGATCGGCTCGCTCGTCCTGACCAGCGCCGCCGCCCGCCGGTTCTTCGCCTGGGCGGTGCTGTGCGCCGCGGTGGCCGCGGTGGTGTTCAGCTCGGCGCTGCGGGCGTGGTTCCTGCGCGGTCAGAGCCAGGAGAACTTCGCCAACCTCACCGGCCGGGCCAAGGTCTGGGACGCCCTGCTGGCAGCGCCCCGGACGACCGGGGAGCAGGTGTTCGGCACGGGCCTGGGCGACAAGTCGTTCGACGGGCTGCCGATCGACAACAGCTGGCTGGCCGTCTACGACGAGCAGGGGCTGATCGGCGTCACGCTCGTGGCGGCGATGATCATCGTGCTGGGCGGCGTCGCGCTGCTGCGACCACCGTCGCTGCCGAGGGCCTGCGCGATCTTCCTGATCAGCTACTGCGCGCTCTCCTCGTACACCGAGGTCGGGCTCGGCGACGCCTCGGCCTATCTCTTGCATCTGGCCCTGGCCGCCTCGCTGCTCGCGGCACCCGCGACGGCCACACCCCTGCCGCCGGCCGCGATCCCACGACGACGTATCCCGCGATGGGCCCGGAGGTGACCTGAGCATGCATGTCCTTGTCGTGCACAACCATTACTCCTCGGCGCAGCCGAGCGGGGAGAACAGGGTCGTCGACCAGGAGGTGGGGCTGCTGCGGGCGGCCGGCCACCGGGTCGACGTGTTCGAGCGGCGCAGCGACGACATCGCCGCCAAGTCCTTGCTCGGCAAGGTCGCGGTGCCGCTGCTCGTGCCGTGGAATCCGGGGGTCCGCACCGAGCTCGCCGCCCGGCTCCGCGCGGAGCGGCCGGACGTGGTGCACGTCCACAACGTCTTCCCGCTGCTGTCCCCCGCGGTCCTCGCCGCCTGTGCCGACGCCGGTGTGCCCGTCGTCGCCACGCTGCACAACTACATGCAGGTCTGCTCGCCCGGCACTCTGCGCCGGGACGGCCGACCGTGCACCGAGTGCGTCGGGACGGTGGCGTCGCTGCCCGCGATCCGGCACGGCTGCTACCGGAACTCCCGGCTCGCCACGGTTCCGCTCGCGGTCAGCCTGTCGGTCAACCGGCGGCGGTGGTGGTCCGGCGTGGAGCGGTTCTTCTGCATCTCCGAGGCGCAGCGCGACCTCCTGGTGCAGTCGGGCATGCCGGCCGAACGGCTGGCGGTGAAGCACAACTTCGTGCCCGAGCCGGGTGTCCGACGAGCGGGCGCCGGCGAGCATCTGCTCTTTCTCGGCCGGCTCGCGGAGGCCAAGGGCGTGCGGCTGCTCATGGCCGCGTGGGACGAACTCGCGGCGGACGGCGGTGCGGGCGTGCCGCTCGTCATCGCCGGCGCGGGTCCGCTGGAGGACGAGGTGACCGCCTGGGCGGCGGGCCGGGACGACGTACGGTACGTCGGCCTGTGGGACCAGGAAAAGTGCCGGAAAGGCATCGCGCGGTCGGTCGCCGTGGTGGCTCCCTCGATGGCCAGGGAGACCTTCGGTCTGGTCGTCGCGGAGGCGATGGCGGCGGGGGTCCCGGCCGTCGCCGCCGGTCACGGCGCCTTCGTCGAACTCGTCGAGGACGGGGTGACCGGGCTGCTGCACGAGCCGGGCGATCCCGCCTCGCTCGCGTCCCGCATCCGCCGGATCGCGGCCGGGCCGGACCACAACCGGGAGATGGGCGAGGCGGCCCGGCGCCGTTACGAACAGGGGTTCGGCCCGGCCGTCGGGCTGAAGCGCCTGGTGGAGGAGTACCGCACCGCGATCGCGCTGCGGTCGGGCGGCGGGAACAGCACGCCGCCGGTAGGGAATGAAGAAACCGGCTCGCTGCGGGGCTCCCGCGCGAGCGGAGATGGGGGGAAGTAGATGACACGATGCCGACTCTGCGGTTCGGCGGCGCTGGCCAGCGTCGTCGACCTGGGAGCGACACCGCCGTGCGAGAGCTTTCTCGCCGCGGACCGACTGGACCGGCCGGAACCGGCGTACCCGCTGCACCTGCGGGTCTGCACCGACTGCTGGCTCGCGCAGATACCTCCGCTGATCACGCCGGAGGAGACGTTCGAGGAGTACGCGTACTTCTCCTCCTACTCGACCTCCTGGGTGGAGCACGCGCGCACGTTCGTCGCCGACTCCGTCGAGCGGCTCGCTCTCGACCCGGACGCCTTCGTGGTCGAGGTCGCGAGCAACGACGGCTATCTGCTGAAGCACGTGGTGGACCGGGGGATCCGCTGCCTCGGCATCGAGCCCTCGGTGAACGTCGGTGCCGCGGCGCGCGACGCGGGTGTGCCGACGCTCACGGAGTTCCTGTCCCCGGACACCGGCTCGGCCGTCCGTGCCGAGCACGGACCGGCGGACCTGGTCGTGGCCAACAACGTGTACGCGCACATCCCCGACGTGGTCGGCTTCACGCAGGGGCTGCGCGCCCTGGTCGCCGACGACGGCTGGGTCTCCATCGAGGTGCAGCACCTGCTGACCCTGATCGAGGAGAACCAGTACGACACGATCTACCACGAGCACTTCCAGTACTACACGGTCGCGTCCGCGACGCGGGCCCTGGCGAGCGGCGGACTGACGCTGGTGGACGTGGAGTTGCTGCCCACGCACGGCGGCTCCATCCGGCTGTGGGCCCGGCCGGCCGAGGTGGCCGGCGAGCCGAGCGGCCGCGTGGCGGAGGTCCTGGACCGCGAGAAGGCCGCCGGGCTGCAGGAACTCTCCGGCTACACCGAGTTCTCCGCCCGGGTGGCCAAGGTGCGCCGGGACCTGCTGCGGTTCCTCATCGACGCGGCGGAGCGCGGCGAGACGGTCGTCGGCTACGGCGCTCCCGGCAAGGGCAACACCCTGCTCAACCACTGCGGCATCCGCCCCGACCTCCTCGCGTACACGGTCGACCGCAACCCCTACAAGCACGGCCGCTTCACCCCCGGCACCCGTATCCCGATCCTGCCGCCCGAGCAGATCGCCGCGGACAAGCCGGACTACGTCCTCGTCCTTCCCTGGAACCTGCGGACCGAGCTGACCGAACAGCTCGCCTTCGTCCACGAATGGGGCGGCCGTCTCGTCTTCCCCATCCCGGAACTGAGCATTGTCGAGGCCAACTCATGAAGGTCGTACTGTTCTGCGGCGGTTACGGGATGCGGATGCGGAGCGGCGCCGCGGACGACGTGCCCAAGCCGATGGCGATGGTCGGCCCGCGCCCGCTGATCTGGCATGTCATGCGGTACTACGCGCACTTCGGGCACACGGAGTTCATCCTGTGCCTCGGCTACGGCGCCCACCACATCAAGGACTTCTTCCTCAACTACGAGGAGACGACGTCCAACGACTTCGTGCTGCGTCAGGGGCAGACCGAGCTGCTGTCCACCGACATATCCGACTGGACGATCACCTTCGCCCAGACCGGTATCGAGTCGCCGATCGGTGAGCGCCTGCGCCGGGTCCGCCACCATCTGGACGGCGACGAGATGTTCCTCGCCAACTACGCGGACGTGCTGACGGACGCCCCGCTGCCGGAGATGATCGACCGGTTCGCGCGGCGGGACGCCGGGGCGTCGATGATGGTGGTGCCGCCGCAGTCCTCGTTCCACTGTGTGGAACTGGGTGAGGACGGCCTGGTAGGCGGCATCACGGCCGTCAGCGAGCTCCCGCTGTGGGAGAACGGCGGCTACTTCGTGCTCCGCCAGGAGGTCTTCGACCACATCCCCGAGAACGGGGACCTGGTCGCCGACGGCTGCGCCCAACTCGCCAAGCAGGGAAGGCTGGTGGCGCATCAGCACCGTGGATTCTGGAAGCCGACCGACACGGTGAAGGAGCGGGCCGCGCTCGACGAGGCCTATGCGCGGGGCGACCGCCCCTGGGCCGTCTGGGAGCGGGACCGCGTGGGGGTGAGCGTGTGATCCGGCTCGGCCCCGAACGTCTGGACCGGATCGTCGCGGTGGGAGCGCACTGCGACGACATCGCCATCGGCGCCGGTGGCACGCTGCTGACCCTGTGCCTCGCCCGGCCGGGTCTCCGGGTCGACGCGCTGGTGCTCTCCGGCGGGGGCAGCGAGCGGGAGGAGGAGGAGCGGGCCGCGCTCGCCGCCTTCTGCCCCGGCGCCGACCTGCGGCTGACCGTGCTCAAGCTGCCGGACGGCCGGCTGCCCACGCACTGGGACGAGGCCAAGGCCGCGGTCGAGGAGCTGCGGGCGGGGACGGAGCCGGATCTCGTCCTGGCGCCGCGCACCGATGACGCGCACCAGGACCACCGCGGCCTGGCGCAGCTGATCCCCACCGCGTTCCGCGACCACCTCGTGCTCGGCTACGAGATCGTCAAGTGGGACGGCGATCTCGGCCGTCCGGCGGCGTACCAACCGCTGTCGCCGGAGGTCGCCGAGGAGAAGGTGCGGCTGCTGCAGGGGCACTACCCGTCGCAGCGACACCGGCCCTGGTACGACCGGGAGGCCTTCCTGGGCCTCGCGCGGATCCGCGGCATCGAATGTCACGCGCGCTACGCCGAGGCGTTCGCCGTCACCAAACTCACGCTCGATCTGGGCACCTTCACTCTGGGGGAATGAACCTTGCGCGTACTTCTGACCGGACACCAGGGCTACCTCGGCACCGTGATGGCCCCGGTCCTCAGTGCCGCCGGGCACGAGGTCGTCGGTCTCGACGCCGGCCTGTTCGCCGACTCCGTCCTCGGCCCGCGGCCCGCGGACCCGTCCGGGCACCGGGTGGACCTGCGCGATGTCACGGCCGACCACGTCGCCGGGGTGGACGCCGTGATCCACCTGGCCGCGCTGTCCAACGACCCGCTGGGATCGCTGGCGCCGGAGCTCACCTACGACATCAACCACCACGCCTCCGTACACCTCGCCCGGCTCGCCCGCGAGGCCGGGGTGCGGCGCTTCCTGTACGCCTCGACCTGCTCGGTCTACGGCGCCGCGGGTGGCGACGAGCTGGTGACCGAGGACGCTCCGCTGCGCCCCGTGACGCCGTACGCGGAGTCCAAGGTGCGGGTCGAGGACGACCTCCACGCGCTGGCCGACGGCGACTTCACCCCGGTGTACATGCGCAACGCCACCGCCTTCGGCTACTCGCCCCGGCTACGCGCCGACATCGTGCTGAACAACCTCGTGGGCCACGCGCTGCTCTCCGGAGAGGTGTTGGTGCTCTCCGACGGCACCCCGTGGCGCCCGCTGGTGCACGCCGCCGACATCGCACGGGCCTTCACGGCCGCGCTGACCGCGCCCCGCGAAGCGGTGCACGACCGGGCGTTCAACATCGGCAGCGAGGCCAACAACGTCACGGTCGCCGAGATCGCCGAACAGGTCGCCGAGGCGGTCGACGGCGCGAAGGTACGGATCACCGGCGAGAACGGCGCCGACCCGCGGTCGTACCGGGTGGACTTCGCCCGGTTCCGCGCCGCGATACCCGGCTTCGACTGCGAGTGGACGGTGCGCCGAGGCGCTCTCGAACTCGCCGACGCCTACCGCCAGTTCGGGCTGACCCGGGAGGACTTCGAGCAACGCTTCACCCGTCTCGCCGTGCTGCGCGCGGCGTCCGAAGCCGGCGCCGTCGACGACACCCTGCGGTGGCGCCGATGACGACGGCAGATCCCGGCGAGGAGATGCACGCGCTGGTGGAGCGGCTGTACCCGATCTGCCGGAGCATCACCGGCGACGGCGTGCGCGCCACCCTGGACATCGTCGGCGAGTACATCCCCCTGCAGGTGCACGAGGTGCCGACCGGGACGCAGGTGCTGGACTGGACGGTGCCGCAGGAGTGGAACATCCGCGACGCGTACGTCGCCGACGCCGCCGGCAACCGGGTCGTCGACTTCACCGCGTCCAGCCTGCACGTGCTCGGCTACAGCGTGCCGGTGTCGGCGACGATGCCGCTGGCCGAGCTGCGCGAGCACCTGCACACCCTGCCGGACCACCCGTCCTGGGTGCCGTACCGCACCAGCTACTACAGGCCGGAGTGGGGGTTCTGCCTGGCCCAGGAGACCTTGGACGCGCTGCTGGACGGCGAGTACGAGGTGCGCATCGACTCCACGCTCGCGGACGGCCACCTCACGTACGCCGAGCATGTGGTTCCCGGGGAGGTCGCCGACGAGGTGATCGTCTCCTGTCACGTCTGCCACCCGTCGCTGGCCAACGACAACCTGGCCGGCATCGCGGTGGCGACGTTCCTGGCCCGGGCGCTGGCGGAGGAGACGCCGTACTACACCTACCGGTTCCTGTTCGCGCCCGGCACGATCGGGGCGATCACCTGGCTGGCTCGCAACGCGGAGCGGGTGGATCAGGTCAAGCACGGCGTCGTGCTGGCCTGCGCGGGTGACCGGGGCAGCCTGACGTACAAGCAGAGCCGACGAGGCGACGCGGAGATCGACCGGGTGATGCGACACGTCCTGACCGCCTCCGAACGCCCGCACCAGGTCAACGAGTTCACGCCCTACGGCTACGACGAGCGGCAGTTCTGCTCGCCCGGGTTCGACCTCGGCGTGGGCTCGCTCACCCGGACCCCGTACGCCGGATACCCCGAGTACCACACCTCGGCGGACAACCCGGACTTCGTCTCCCCGGAGGCGATGGCGGACACGCTCGCCGTCTGCCGCGAGGCGTTCGACGTGCTCGACCGCAACCGGCGGTACGTCAACCTCAGCCCCTACGGCGAACCACAGCTGGGCCGGCGTGGGTTGTACGACTCGCTCGGCGGCCGCAGCGACGCGAAGCAGGCCCAGATGGCCATGCTCTGGGTGCTCAGCCTCTCCGACGGCGAGCACAGCCTGCTGGACATCGCCGAGCGGTCCGGGCTGCCGTTCGACACGGTCGCCGTCGCGGCCGACGCACTGGGCGCCGCCGGGCTGGTCAAGGCATGACGCCGATGCCCACCGAGGAGGAGACGACGGCACCGGCGGACCGGCGGACCGGCAAGCGGGCCATCGCCGGACGGCTGTCCTGGGGACTGGCCGACCAGGCGGCCTCCAGCATGTCCAACTTCGCGGTGGGCATCTACGTGGCGCGCTCGCTGGGGCTGACGGCGTTCGGCGTCTTCAGCCTGGCCTGGGTCACCTACGGCGTGGTTCTCAACGTCTCCCGGGGCCTTGCCACCGACCCGCTCGTGGTGCGCTTCAGCGGCGTCCCGGCCGCGTCCTGGCGCGCGGCGGCGGCCAAGTCGGCGGGGACCGCGCTCGGCGTCGGGGCCGCCCTCGGTGCGGTGTCCCTGCTGGTCGGCCTCGCTCTCGGCGGCCGCGTGGGGACGGCGTTCGTCTGCCTCGGCGTGGTCCTGCCGGGGCTGCTGCTGCAGGACGCGTGGCGGTTCGCGTTCTTCGCCGCCGGCGCCGGTCGGAAGGCGTTCGTCAACGACATGGTGTGGTGCGTCGCCCTCGTCCCGGCCATGGTGGTGGCGGCCCGTGTGGGCAGCGTGGCCGCCTTCCTGCTGGCCTGGGGCGCGTCCGCCGCGGTGGCCGCGGTGTACGGCTGCCTCCAGTCCGGCATCCGGCCCCGGCCGACCGGAGCGCGCGCATGGCTTCGCGAGCACCGTGACCTCGGCTCCCGTTACCTGGTCGAGAACGTCGCCAACAGCGGCGCGAGCCAGCTGCGGGCGTACGGGCTCGGGGTGATCGTCGGGGTCGGCGCGGTGGGGGTGGTCCGGGGCGCCGAACTCCTCCTCGGCCCGTTCCTCGCCGTCCTGATGGGGCTGTCCCTCGTGACCGTCGCGGAGGCGGCACGGGTGCTGCGGCGGGCCCCGCACCGCCTGGGCGCGTTCTGCCTCCTCCTGGGCGGCGGGCAGGCCGTCGCCGCGCTGCTCTGGGGCGGGGCGCTGCTGCTCGTCCCGGACCCGGTCGGCGAGCTCGTGCTCGGCGGCGTCTGGGGCGCCGCCTCGGAGCTCGTCGTGCCGGTCACGGTCGGCGTCGCGGGCGCCGGCCTCGGCACCGGCGCGGCGGCCGGGCTGCGCGCGCTCGGCGCGGCCCGGCGCAGCCTGCGCAGTCAGCTGATCGCCTCCGCCTGTTACGTCGTCGGCGGGCTCGGCGGCGCGGCCGTTGCCGGCACGGTCGGCTCGGCCTGGGGCGTCGCCGCCGCGACCGTCTGCGGCTCGGCCGTGTGGTGGCTGCAGCTGCGCTCCGCCCTGCGCGAGCACCGCCAGAACCCGATTCCCGAAGTGAGGACCTCATGACAGCCCGACCCCGGCTCAGCATCGGCCTGCCCGTGTACAACGGCGAGGAGTACCTCGCCGAGTCGCTCGACGCCCTGCTCGGCCAGACGTACGAGGAGTTCGAGCTGGTCATCTCCGACAACGCCTCGACCGACGGGACGCAGGACATCTGCCGCCGGTACGCCGAGAAGGACTCCCGCATCCGGTACATCCGGCTGCCCCGGAACATCGGCGCCGCGCCGAACCACAACTTCGTGTTCACCGAGTGCCGTGGCGAGCTGTTCAAGTGGGCCTCGCACGACGACCTGTACGCCCGGGACCTGCTGCGGCGCTGTGTGGAGGCCCTGGACGAGCGGCCGGACGTGATCCTCGCCCACGCCGACCAGGCGGTCATCGACGGCGACGGCCAGGTGAAGGTCCCGTACGAGTACACGCTCGCGACCGCCTCCCCGCACGCGCCGGAGCGCTTCCGCAGCATGCTGTTCGAACCCGGTGGCGACGACTTCTACGGGGTGATGCGGGCCGACGTGCTGCGCCGGGTGAAGCCGCACGACAGCTACCACCACGCGGACCGCACGTTCGTCTCCGAGATCGGCCTGCACGGGCCCTTCCACCAGGTGCCGGAGCTGCTGTACTTCCGCCGCGACCACCCCACCCGCGCCGAGCGGGCGAACCCGTCCAAGCGCTCCCGGTGCGTCAACCTGGACCCGCGCCGGGCCGGGCCGCTGCACCCGACGCCCCGGCTGCTCGCCGAGTACGTCTGGGGCTTCGTCTCGGCGATCCGGCGGGCTCCACTGTCCACCGCCGACCGCCGCGCCTGCTACGGCCATCTGGCGGCGTGGGCGACCAGCCGGGCCCGGCCGGGCGCCGGCGAGCGGGTCGAGGACCGCACTCCGGTCGACCCGGCGCGGCTCGGCGTCTCGGTCGACGACCTCGTCGCGGGGCGGGAAGGTCGGCGCGCATGAATCCGGTACGTGTCGGGGTGTTCGGCCTGCTCGGCTCCGGCAACCTCGGAAACGACGGGTCGCTGGAGGCCGTGCTCGGGTACCTCCGCGCCGAGCACCCGGAGGCCGTCGTGGACGCGCTGTGCGGCGGACCCGAGGTCGTGACGGCGCGGTACGCGATCCCCGCGACGCGACTGCACTGGTACCGCGGGGAGTACCGGACCGCCTCGCGTGCGGGCGCGGTCGCGGGGAAGGCTCTGGGCAAGCTCGTCGACGCCTTCCGCACCGCCGCCTGGGTGCGCCGGCACGATGTGGTGATCGTGCCGGGCATGGGCGTCCTGGAGGCGACGCTGCCGCTGCGGCCGTGGGGCTTCCCGTACGCGCTGTTCCTGCTCTGCGCGTCCGGCCGGCTGGCCCGCACCCCGGTCGCGCTGCTCGGCGTCGGCGCCGGGCCGATCCAGAACCGGCCGACCCGGGCCCTGGTCCGCTGGTCGGCGCGCCTGGCCTCGTACCGCTCGTACCGGGACGCCCAGTCCCGCGACGCGATGCGGGAGATGGGCGTGGACACCGAGCGCGACGAGGTCCACCCGGACCTCGCGTTCTCCCTGCCGACGCTTCCGTCGAGCGCTCCCTCGGGCCCGCCCGGCCCGGTCTGCGTCGGCGTCATGGACTTCCACGGCGGCAACGACGACCGCGACCGGGCCGAGGAGATCCACCGGCGCTACCTCGACGGGACGACCCGCTTCGTCCGCGCGCTGGTCGAGGACGGACGGCCGGTCCGGCTCATCACCGGCGACGCCTGTGATGCTCCGGTGGTCGCCGCGATCCTCGACGCGGTGGACTCGCCACTGGTCACCGCCGCCCAAGCGGCCTCGCTGGCCGACCTGATGAAGGAGACGGCGGCCGCCGATGCGGTGGTGGCGACCCGCTACCACAACCTGGTCTGCGCGTTGAAGGTCGGCACACCGACCCTCGCGCTCAGCTACGCGGCGAAGAGCGACGCGCTCATGGCCGAGATGGGACTCGGCGCGTACTGCCACCCGGCGCGCGAGGTCGACCCGGACCGGCTGCTCGACCAGTTCCGCGCGCTGGAGAAGCGGGCGGCGGAGCTGCGGCGGACCCTCGCCGAGCGGAACGCGGTCGCGGCCCGGCGGCTCGGGGACCAGTTCACCGCCTTGACCACGGCCCTGTTCCCGACGGCGGGCCACGACCACGGAGCACGGAAGGTTCTTCCATGAAAGCGATCGAAGTCCCGGCGATCACGGGCGCGTTCCTCTTCGAGCCGACACCGTACGCCGACGAGCGCGGCTTCTTCTGCCGCACCTTCGACGCCGACGTGGTCCGCTCGGTGGGCCTCGACCCGGACGCCTTCGTCCAGGACAGCCTGTCCCGCTCGGTCCGGGGCGTGCTGCGCGGCATGCACCTGCGCTCCGGCAACGGCGAGGCCAAGCTGGTGCGGTGCTCGTACGGGCAGATCTTCGACGTCGTCGTGGACCTGCGGCCGGACTCACCGACCTACCGCAACGTGGCCACCTTCGAACTGTCCGGCGAGACGCAGACGACGCTGTACATCCCGGCAGGGTGCGCGCACGGCTTCCAGGCCCTCACCGAGACCGCCGACACCTCGTACCGGATCGACCGCCCGCACGATCCGTCCGAGGACGTGACGATCGCCTTCGACGACCCTGAACTCGCCATACCCTGGCCGCTCCCGCCCGCCCTCATGTCCCGGCGGGACCGGGAGGCGCCGAGCCTCGCCGAGGTCCTGAAGCAGAAGGAGAGCTGAAGTCAGCGTGGACACCGAAGAGTTCCGACTGCCCCGGTCGCAGCAGGCGAACGAGCGGCTGCACGCTTTGATCCCCGGGGGCGCGCACACCTACGCGAAGGGCGACGACCAGTACCCCGAGAACCTGGCCCCGGTCATCAGCCACGGCCTCGGCGCCCACGTGTGGGACGTCGACGGCAACCGCTACATCGAGTACGGCTCCGGCCTGCGGTCGGTCAGCCTCGGTCACGCCCACCCACGCGTGCTCGAGGCGGTGCGGCGGGAACTCGACCGCGGCAGCAACTTCGTCCGGCCGTCCGTCATGGAGGTCGAGGCCGCGGAACGCTTCCTGGCCACGGTGCCGACCGCCGAGATGGTGAAGTTCGCCAAGAACGGCTCCGACGTCACCACCGCGGCGGTGCGGCTCGCCCGCGCCGTCACCGGGCGCCCGCGGGTGGCCATCTGCGGCGACCATCCGTTCTTCTCGGTCGACGACTGGTTCATCGGCACCACACCGATGTCCGCCGGCATCCCGACGGCGACCACCGAGCTCACCGTGGCGTTCCCGTACGGGGATCTGGCCGCCACGGAGGAACTGCTGACCCGGTACCAGGACGAGGTCGCCTGTCTGATCCTCGAACCCGCCGGCCACAACGAGCCGCCGCCCGGGTACCTGGAGGGCCTCCGCGAGCTGGCCGACCGGCACGGCTGCGTCCTGATCTTCGACGAGATGATCACCGGGTTCCGCTGGTCCGAGGCCGGCGCCCAGGGCCTGTACGGCGTCGTCCCCGACCTCTCCACGTTCGGCAAGGCGCTCGGCAACGGGTTCGCCGTCTCCGCGCTGGCCGGGCGCCGCGAACTGATGGAGTGGGGCGGGCTGCGGCACTCCGGCGACCGGGTGTTCCTGCTGTCCACCACACACGGTGCGGAGACCCACTCGCTGGCCGCCGCGATGGCCGTGCAGACCACCTATGTCCAGGAGGACGTCACCGCGCGGCTGCACGCCCTCGGCGAGCGGTTGGCCGCGGGTGTCCGCGAGGCCGCGGCCGGCATGGGCGTGGGCGACCACGTCGTCGTCCGGGGCCGGGCCAGCAACCTGGTCTTCGCCACCCTCGACGAGAACCGGCAGCCGTCGCAGCAGTACCGCACCCTGTTCCTGCGCCGGCTCCTCGCGGGCGGGGTGCTGGCCCCATCGTTCGTGGTGAGCAGCGCGCTCGAAGACGCCGACATCGACCACACCGTCGACGTGGTGGCCCAGGCGTGCGCGGTGTACCGGAAGGCGCTGGACGCCGCCGACCCCACCCCCTGGCTGGCGGGGCGGCCCGTGAAGCCCGTGTTCCGCCGCTTGGCGTGACGGTGTGACCTGACGTCAGCGAGACTCCTGCCGACCGGCGTCGGCCGACCGCTCTGCGAGCCGGTCGGCCGTCCGGTCGACCAGCCACGCCGTCGCCGGCACCACCGCCAGCGCGGTGCACCAGCCGCCGAGGGTGTCGGTCGGGTAGTGGGCACCGAGCGCGACCTGCGCCCAGCCCATGGCGGCCCCGGCGACCAGCGCCGAGGCGAGCACGAGTGACGTGCCGACCGCCTTGCCGAGGCCGAGCCGGCCGGTCACCAGCAGCGCCACCACGAGGGCGATCGCGGTGAGGAAGGCGGTGTGCCCGCTCGGGTAGGACAGGTACGGGCCGTTGATGGTGCGCCCCGCCAGGGGCTTGAGCAGCGTCGTCGTCGCCACGGTCGCGCCGGCGCCGGCGACCGTGAGCACGGCGGCGCGAGGACGCCGGAGCAGCAGACAGCCCGCCACGACGGCCACCACCAGCATCGCCGCTCCCACCGGCTCCCCCAGGAAGTCCAGGGCCAGAGCGACGCGCCGCCACGGCGGCCGCACGCCGCCCACGGCCGACTGGATCCGCGCGTCCGCGCTGCCGGGCTCACCGTGGCCGGCGTACAGGACCCCGAGCGCGACGACCACCAGCGCGGCGAGGGCCGCGATCGGCCCGAGCGGGACGCGCAGCGACGGGGGCAGCACCGCGGGCGCGGGTCGGCCGGTCACCCGCTCACCACGTCCGGTCGACCTGACGTGTGGACCCGACACGAAGCCGACCGCCGTCCAAAGCAAGCCCCCGTCGTGTCCGTGATCAGCCTCGGCTCGTCAGCCTAACCAACGATCCGGTCATGGCAAACAGCTCGCCTCGCCGACGTGCGTCCGGAGGACGACGGGGGTCAGATGGGATGTGTTCGGTCCACCGGACGAAGACACCCCGGCGGACCGGCCGGACGACACGGAGGAGCCTGGCATGGCGACGGGAGAGCTGCCGCGGCTGGTGCTCGTCGTCGGTGTCGCCGGGTCGGGCAAGTCGACCGTGGGGCGCCTCCTCGCCGATCGACTGGGATGGGAGTACCGGGACGCGGACGAGTTCCACTCCGAGGCCGACCGCGCCACGATGGCGGCCGGTCATGCCCTCACCGACGACGACCGGGAGCCGTGGCTCGAGGCGATCGGGCAGTGGATGGACCGGGCGATCGCGACCGGCCGGCACGCCGTCGTCACCTGCTCCGCGCTCAAGCGCGCCTACCGGGACAAGCTGCTGGCAGGGCGCCCCGACGTCCTTCTGGTGTACCTGCACGGCTCGCCCGAGCTGCTGGCCTCCCGACTGGCCGCGCGGCACGGTCACTTCTTCCCGGCGGGCCTGTTGGGGTCCCAGCTCGCGGATCTGCAGGAGCCGGAGCCGGACGAACACCCGTTGGTGGTGGAGATCGACCAGCCTCCGGAGGCCGTCGTCGAGGCGGTGCTTTCGCTGATGCACCGGGAAACCGGCTCCTGGAGGCCGCAGGACGGATCCGCCACGGAGCAGGGCGCCCGCACGGTGGTGCGCGACGGTCCTTCGGCGTCCCCCGGCCCGACCGGCGCGTCGTGGCGACTGGTCCACGGGGAGCAGAGTGCGACGGTGGTACAGCTGGGCGGCGCTCTGCGCGACTACGTCGTGAACGGCCGACCGGTGCTCGACGGGTTCTCCCCGGGGTCCGCCATCACGGGCGGGCGGGGGCAGCTGCTCGCGCCCTGGCCGAACCGCGTGGGCGCCGGACGCTACCGGTTCGGCGACCACGACCTCCAACTCGCCCTGACGGAACCGGAGAAGAACAACGCGATCCACGGGCTGCTGCGGTGGTGCCTGTGGCGGCGACTGGCCCGTACCGACGACGCGGTCCGGGTCGGCACGACGCTCTGCCCGCAGCCCGGCTATCCCTTCCTCCTCGAGATCTGCGCGGAGTACCGGCTCGGCCCCGACGGGCTCGAGACCACCGTTCTCGCCACCAACACCGGTACGGGGCCGGCGCCTTACGGAGTGGGGCAGCACCCCTATCTGACCGTGGGAACCGACCTCGTCGACAGCGCGCTGCTGACCGTTCCGGCCCGGTATCTGATCCGTACCGACGACCGCGGGCTGCCGGTCGGCCAGGAGCCGGTCGACGGGACCGCGTACGACTTCCGCGCCGCCCGTCCCATCGGTGATCTGCGGCTGGACACGGCTTTCACCGGACTAGACCGCGGCCCCGACGGCCGGGCCGTCGTTCGTCTGGCACACCCGTCCGGGCTGCGGGGTGTCGATCTGTGGCTCGGCGAAGGCACCCGGTACGTCCAGGTGTACACGGGCGACACACTGGCGGAACCCGGGAGGCGGCGGCGTGGCGTGGCCGTGGAGCCCATGTCCTGCCCGCCGGACGCCTTTCGCAGCGGCACGGACCTCACCGTGCTCGAACCGGGCGCCACGCATGTGCTCCGGTGGGGCCTCAGCCCCTGGGGGCCGCCTTGACCCCGACCGTACGGCCCTCGGCGGTGCCCGGTCCCGATATGCCCACGAACGAGTTCCGGGCGCTCTACGAGCGGCTGCGACGCGGGGCGACACGATCGGCGGCGGACGGTCGGCCCGGCGCACTCCGCCATGTGACGCCCGACCGGGTCGTGGCCGCCGTCGCGGAGGTCCGCCTCGGACGTACGGTGTCGTTGGCCGCTCCGATCGAGACCGTGCCGAGCCCCGACGACCCCGAGCCCGCGGTGCACCGGATGACCGGGCCGGCCCCGGAAGGCCTCGGCGCGGAGGGGCTGCATTTCGCCACCGACCGCTTCGCCATGAACGTGCACGGGGACGCGGACAGCCATATCGACGCGCTCTGCCACGTGGTGCTCGACGGGGAGCTGTACGGCGGGGTGCCCGCGAGCAGCGTGACGCCGGAGGGCGCCCGTGAGCTCTCCGTGGACCTGGTCGCGGACGGCATCGTGGGCCGGGGCGTGCTGCTGGACATCCCGCGGCTGCGCGGCGTGCCCTGGCTGGAACCGGGCGACCAGGTGACGTCGGACGACCTGACGGGCGCCGAGGCCGCGCAGCGGGTCCGCGTCGGACCGGGGGACCTGCTGTTCGTACGGGTGGGACATCGCCTCCGTCGTACGGAACTCGGACCGTGGAACGCGGCGACGGCTCGGGCCGGCCTCCACCCGACTGCCGTCGAGTTCCTCGCCGAGCGGAGGGTCGCTGTCCTGGGCGGAGACGGCAACAACGACACCGCGCCCAGTGCGGTGCCGGGCATCGCCTTCCCCGTGCACGTCCTGGCCGTCCAGGCCATGGGCATCCCTCTGATGGACTACCTGCAGTTCGAGGAACTGGTACCTGTCTGCGCGCAGGCGGGGCGATGGAGTTTCCTGTGTACGGTCGCCCCACTGCGACTGCCCGGAGCCACCGGCTCGCCGGTGAACCCGATCGCGGTGCTGTGACCGACGCGGCCGGGCGTGGAGCGCTCCTCCGGTCGCCGTTCAGGGGGAGGGCGGATACGTTCGAACGGGTGGGACGCCCGTCCCCGCGCGGCGGGGAGAAGGGCCCGACGCCGGCTCAAGGCCAGGATCGCAAGGACGGTGGTCGTCGTGGGCGACGCCCCTCATTACGACGTCGTCATCATCGGTACCGGGGCCGGCGGCGGCACCCTCGCCCATCGGCTCGCCCCGTCCGGCAAACGAGTCCTCCTCGTCGAACGCGGCGACTACCTGCCGCGCGAGCGGGACAACTGGGACTCGACGGCCGTGTTCGTCAAGGGCAAGTACCGGGCGCCTGAGTTCTGGATCGACCAGCACGGGAACGAGTTCCCTCCCGAGGTCAACTACTACGTGGGCGGCAACACCAAGTTCTACGGCGCCGCCCTCTTCCGGCTGCGGCCCGAGGACTTCGGCGAGCTCCGTCATCATGGCGGCCTCTCCCCCGCCTGGCCGATCCGTTACGAGGATCTGGAGCCGTACTACACGCAGGCGGAGCACCTCTACCTCGTTCACGGGCGGCACGGCGAGGATCCCGGCGAGGGGCCGGTGAGCGCCCAGTACGCCCGTCCGCCCGTGGAGCACGAGCCTCGCATCCAGCAGTTGAGCGACGACCTCGAGCGGCGTGGTCTGCACCCCTTCCACCTGCCGATCGGCGTCAACCTCAGTCAGGGGAACGGGGGGCGGGCCACCCACTCCAGTGTCTGCATCCGCTGCAACCGGGTGGACGGCTTTCCGTGTCTGGTGCGTGGCAAGTCCGATGCCGAGGTGATCTGCGTCGAGCCGGCCCTGAGACACCCCGACGTCGAGATGGTCACGAACACGCACGTGGTCCGCCTGGAGACCGATGCGAGGGGACGCCGTGTCAGCGCGGTCGTCGGCCGGCTGCCCGACGGTTCGGAGGTCCGGTTCACGGCGGATGTGGTGGTCGTCTCCTGCGGGGCGGTCAACTCGGCGGCACTGCTGCTGGCCTCGGCGAACGAGCACCATCCCCGCGGGTTGGCGAACAGCTCGGACGTGGTCGGCCGCTTCTACATGCGGCACAACAACCTGGCCCTGATGGCCGTGTCGAAGGAGCCCAACGACACGCAGTTCCAGAAGACCCTGGCCCTGCACGACTGGTACCTCGGCGCGGACGACTGGGACTACCCGCTGGGCGGCATCCAGATGCTGGGAAAGTCGGATGCGGAGCAGATCCACGGCGAGGCCCCGCGGTGGGCCGGTGCGGTCGCACCGGACATGCCGTTCGAGGTGCTGGCGCACCACGCCGTCGACTTCTGGCTGTGCGGTGAGGACCTGCCCCGGGCCGACAACCGGGTCACCCTGGACGGTGACGCCCGCATCCACCTCGCTCTCGACGAGAAGAACAACGTCGAAGGCCTGAAGCGGCTGAGGCACAAGCTCCAGGGAATGCTCGGCCACCTGGGCATGCACGAGCACCACCTGCTGTCCCGCAGCATCTATCTGCACAAGGGCATGCCGATCGGTGCGACGGCTCACCAGGCGGGCACCGTACGCTTCGGCACCGACCCCGCCTCCTCCGCGCTTGACGTCCACTGCAAGGCCCACGACCTCGACAATCTGTACGTCGTCGACACGAGCTTCTTCCCGAGCATCGGTGCGGTCAACCCGTCGTTGACGGCCATCGCCAATGCCCTCCGGGTCGGCGACCACCTCTTGGCCCGGCTGGGCTGAGACCGGGGACCGCTGCTCCGATCGGACGAAGCAGCTCGGCCCAACGGGCCAACGACGGTCCTCCCTGCACGCCGCCCGCCACAGTCGGTGATTGCGTGGCCCCGTGCCCGCCCCACAGCCGGGCGGGGCGGGATCGCGCGGCGAGGGAGGCAGGGCAACATGGGTTCCACCGTGGAGGCACCGGAGGGTGTGGTCCCCGCACGTCTGCTGCAGGGCCAGAAGGCACTGGTCACCGGGGCCAATTCGGGCATCGGCAAGGCCACGGCCATCGGCCTGGGCCGAGCCGGCGCAGACGTGGTCGTGAACTATGTGTCCGGCCGTGACGCGGCGGAGGAAGTGGTCGAGGAGATCGCCTCCTTCGGCGTGCGCGCGGCGGCCTACGAGGCCGACGTGTCCCAGGAGGACCAGGTCACGGCCATGATGGACCGGATGGTCGAGGAGTTCGGCACCGTCGACGTCCTCGTGGCCAACGCGGGACTGCAGCGGGACGCCCGGCTCGCCGACATGACGCTCGCCCAGTGGCAGAAGGTCATCGACGTCAATCTCACCGGTCAGTTCCTGTGCGCACGGGAGGCGACCAAGGAGTTCCGGCGCCGCGGCGTGGTCCCCGAGGTGTCCCGCGCCGCCGGGAAGATCATCTGCATGAGTTCGGTGCACCAGATCATCCCGTGGTCGGGCCACGTCAACTACGCGTCCTCCAAGGGCGGTGTGCAGATGATGATGCAGACCCTGGCCCAGGAGCTCGCACCGGAGAAGATCCGGGTGAACGCGGTCGCCCCGGGGGCGATCAGGACACCGATCAACCGCGCTGCCTGGGAGACGGCCGAGGCCCGGGAGGACCTCCTGAGGCTGATCCCGTACGACCGGATCGGCGACCCCGAGGACATCGCGAACGCCGTGGTCGCACTCGCCTCCGACCTCATGGACTACGTCGTGGGGACCACCTTGTACGTGGACGGCGGGATGACCCTCTTCCCGGGTTTCGCCACCGGCGGCTGACCCTGTTCCCGGACGTCACGAGCAGCGAAGGCGCGTATGCCCACCTCGTTCCACCTGCTGGCGGATGCCCCGGCCCAACTGCTGCCGGCCCGGGAACTCATGGCCTTCACCCTGGCGTCCCACATCATTCTGGTGCCCCTGGGCGTTGCCTTCCCCTTCATCACCCTGGTCATGCACTACCGCGGACTGCGCCGCAAGGACGCCACGGCACTGCTCCTGGCGCGGCGCTGGTCGGCCGTCATGGCGGTGCAGTTCGCGCTCGGCATCGTCACCGGCACGGTGCTCTCCTTCGAGTTCGGCCTGCTCTGGCCCGGCCTCATGGGCAGATGGGGTGATGTCTTCGGCATCGGATTCGGCGTCGAGGCCTGGGCGTTCTTCCTGGAGGCGGTGCTCATCGCCATCTATCTGTACGGGTGGCGGCGGCTGAAGCCCCGTACGCACTTCCTGCTCGGGCTGCCGCTCCCGGCCGCCGCGCTGCTCGGAGCGTTCGGCATCCTGGCCGCCAACTCCTGGATGAACACGCCGCAGGGCTTCTCCCTCGACTCCGAGGGCAACCCGGTCGACGTCAACGTCTGGAAGGCGATCTTCACGCCTATGTTCGGGCCGCAGTACTGGCACTTCGTCGTGGCGATGATTCTCACCGCGGGCTTCATGGTGTCCGGTGTCTACGCCGTGGGCTGGCTGCGCGGCCGCCGGGACCACTACCACCGGCTCGGTTTCGCCGTTCCGTTCACGATCGCCGCGGTGGCCACTCCGGTGCAGTTCGTCCTGGGCGACGCCATCGCCCGGTCGGTGTTCCACAAGCAGCCGGTGAAGTTCGCCGCGATGGAGATCGTCTGGAAGACAGACACCCGTGTACCGGAGTACCTCTTCGGACGCCTGCAGGAGGACGGGAGCGTCAAGGGCGGTATCAAGATCCCGTTGCTCGACTCGTTCCTGGCCGGATTCAGCGTGGACACCGAGGTGGTGGGACTGACCTCCGTCCCGGCGGACCAGCGGCCGACGGCCACTCAGGCAACCATCGCCCACTGGGCCTTCGACATCATGGTCCTGATCGGGTCCGCCCTGGTGCTGCTCGCCCTCTGGTACGGCCTGGTCTGGCTGCGGCATCGTCGGCTTCCCGCCTCGAATTGGTTCTACGGCCCGGCTGCCTGTGCCGGCGTCGCCTCCGTCGTGGCCGTCGAGTGCGGCTGGATCGCCACCGAGGTGGGCCGCCAGCCCTGGATCGTCTACCAGAACATGCGGGTCGCGGAGGCGGTGACCTCCACACACTCCACGACGCTGTGGATCACGCTCGGTGTGGTGATGTCGGTGTACGTGTTCCTGTTCGGCTCGTTCCTCGTCATCCTCCTCAGGATGCGCAGGCGCTGGCGGCTCGCCGACGCGGAACGGTCTGCCGGAGGGCCGCTCCACGCACCGGAGGCGGACACCCCTTACGGCCCGCGGGCCCCGGTCCCGGACGGTCGCCCATGACCGCCGACCTCATCGCCGTGGTCCTGCTCCTCGCCGTGACCGCGTACGCCTGCGCGGGCGGCACGGACTACGGGGCGGGCTTCTGGGACCTGACGGCGGGAGGAACGGAACGGGGCCGACGGCCCCGGTGGCTCATCGACCACGCCATGGCTCCGGTGTGGGAGGTCAACAACGTCTGGCTGATCTTCGTTCTCGTCATCATGTGGACCGGCTTCCCCATCCTGTTCCAGACCGTGTTCACCGCGATGTGGCTCCCCCTGGCACTGGCCGCCATGGGCCTGGTCCTGCGCGGCGCCGGCTTCGCGTTCCGCAAGCCGTCCCGGCGGCTCGCCGGCCGGCGGCTGTACGGCGCCGTGTTCGCGGTGGCCTCGGTCGTCACGCCGTTCTTCCTCGGCGCCGCCGTCGGCGGGGTCGCGTCGGGACGGGTGGCGCCCGGTACCGCGGCCTCGGCGGACGCCTGGTCCAACCCCACCTCTCTGATGTTCGGGCTGATCGCCATCGCGACCACCGCCTTGCTCGGCGCGGTGTTCCTCACGGGGGACGCCCGCCGCTTCGAGGCGCCCGATCTGGTCGGCTACTTCAGGTGGCGGGCCCTGGGCAGTCTCGCCGTACTCACCGTCCTGGCGGTGATCACCGGGTTCGTCACCCACGAGGACTCCCCCCACGTGTGGCACGGGCTCACCCACGGTCTGGGGCTGCTCTTCGTCGTCGTGGCCGGCGTGACCGCGCTCGCGACGGCCTGGCTGCTCCTGCGGACGCCGGGTACGTGGGTGCGCGTCACGGCGGTCGGGGTCGTCGCGTCCGCCGTCCTCGCCTGGGGCATGGCGCAGCGCCCCTACCTCGTTCCCACGTCGCTGACCGTGGCCGACGCCGCGGGCGCACCCGCCACCCTGACGTGGCTGGCGATCGTCACTCTGGTGGCCCTGGTGCTCGTCGTGCCGGCCGTCGCCCTCCTCTACTGGCTGGACACCCACGGAGAACTGGAAGAGCTCACCGACGCCGAGCTGCGGAGAGGTGGCGGCTCGGACGGTGAGGGCCCGGCGCCGAGCGGCTGACCGCCCGGTCCCCGTCTCGCCCGCATCCGACGAAGGAAGCCACTGTGACCGAAGACGAGATCCTTCTCGGACTCTCTCTGACGGTGGTGCTCGCCACCGCCTCGCAGATCCTGGCGAACAAGCTGCGCCTCCCGGCCCTGATCATCCTGCTGCCGGTCGGGTTCGCCGCCGGCGCGATCACCGATGTCATCCATCCGGACCGGTTGATGGGGCCGGTGTTCGACGCCCTGGTGTCGCTCTCCGTCGCGGTGATCCTCTACGACGCCGGCCTGGGGCTCGACCTGCGCAAACTCACCGGCCGCCCCCGGGGGATCGTGGGACGACTGCTGGCGTACGGGGTGCTGCTCACGTCGCTGGTCGTCCTGGCGGTGGCGCCGGTGATGTTCGACATGCCGCTGCGCGTGGCCGCGATGCTCGGCGTGATCCTCGTCGTCTCGGGTCCCACCGTCGTGGGTCCGCTGCTCGACTTCGTGCGGCCGAACGACAGGGTGCGACGCATCCTGATCTGGGAGGGGACGCTGACCGACCCGATCGGCGGCATCCTCGGTGCACTCACCTTCCACGCCATCGCCACGACGCACAGGGTAGAAATCGGCTGGGGATACCAGCTGGGCCAGTTCGCCATCAGCCTGGCTGTCGGGCTGGTCGGCGGGGTCGTGGGAGCCGTGCTGCTGTGGTTCACCCTGCGTACGCTGAGACTCGGCGAGACGCTGGGCACGCTGGCCCAACTGGCCACGGTGATCGCCGTATCGGCGGGCTGCGACATCGTGCGGGACGACACGGGGCTCATCGCAGCTATCGTCACGGGACTGGCCGTCGCCAACATCCGCGGGTTCGACATGCCTGCTCGGCGTCCCTTCTTCGAGACGCTGGTCCAGCTGATCATCGGGCTGCTGTTCGTCTCCATCTCATCCACCGTCACCCCGGCATCCCTGGTGCCGGTGCTCCTTCCCTCGCTCGCCCTCATCGCGATCCTGGTGCTGGTGGTCCGGCCGCTCGTCGCCTTCGCCTCGACGGCGCGCTCAGGTCTGGCCCGAGGGGAACGGTCCTTCATCGGATGGATGGACCCACGCGGCATCGTCGCGGCAGCCACGGCGTCGACCTTCTCGGCCAGCCTCGTCGACCGCGGGGTGAGCGGCGCCGACAGGATCCTTCCCGTCACCTTCCTGGTGATCGTGGGAACCGTTCTGCTCTACTCGCTGACGGCTGCGCCCATGGCCAGAAGGCTGGGGGTCGTCAAACCGGCGGGCAGGCGCATCCTCCTGGTGGGCGGCGAGCCCTGGGTGGTCGACCTGGGAAGGGCCCTGCGGACCGCCGGCCTGGACGTGCTGATGTGGGCGGGGCTCGATGAGCAGCGGAATCAGATCAAGGAGGCGGGGATCGACCTGGCCAAGGGCGATCTGCTGGCCACGGCCATCAACCCCGGGGCGCGGCTGGAGGGAGTGACGGCCGTGTTCCTGGCCACCGACGACGACGACTTCAACGCGCTGGCCTCGCTCGTGATGCAGGACAACGTCGAGGGGCCGGTCTATCGGGTCGGACCGCCGCACGACACCCATGGAGTGGTCGCTCCCTACACCGGCGGCGACATCCTCTTCGGCCGTTCCCTCGTCCGTCACGTCCTGGCGGAACGCTACGAGCGGGGTGCGCGGTTCGTGGTGCAGCCGGCCTCGGCCCCGCTGCCGGCGGAGCACGAGACGTTGTTCGTCGTGCGGGCGGACCAGCGGTTGGAGCCGGTCACCGAGAGGGAGGAGTCGGTCCCGCAGGAGGGCGACACCGTCGTGCTCCTCGGTTCCGTCCCCTGGCCCGGCGAGTGAGGCCCGCCGCCGGGCGCTCGCGCGGTCATGCCCGGCCCCTGCGCGCCCCGTTGAGCTTCGCGTCCAGGGTGATCGCCGCGTCGATCAGAGCCAAGTGCGTGAAAGCCTGGGGGAAGTTGCCCAGCTGCCGCCCCGTCAGGCCGATCTCCTCGGAGTAGAGGCCCAGGTGGTTGGCGTACGAGAGCATCTTCTCCAGCACCAGCCTGGCCATGTCGGTGCGTCCGGCCCTCGCCAGGGCGTCGACGTACATGAACGTGCACAGGGAGAAGGTTCCCTCGGAACCGCGCAGTCCGTCGGGAGAGGCCTCGGGGTTGTAGCGGTAGACCAGGCTGTCGCTGACCAGCTCACGCTCCATCGCGTCCAAGGTGGACTTCCACTTCGGATCGTCCGGCGTGATGAACCCGACCGTGGGCATGCGCAGCAACGACGAGTCCAGGACGTCGTCGCCGTAGTGCTGCACGAAGGACTGCTTCTGCGGGTCCCATCCCCGGCTGAGCACCTGGTCGTAGATCTCGTCGCGCGCGTCCACCCAGCGGCCACCGGCCGCGGGACGCCCGTCGTCGAAGGCGATCCGCAGCGCGCGGTCGAAGGCCACCCAGGACATCACGCGGCCGTACGTGAAGTCCTTCCGGCCGCCGCGGGTCTCCCACAGACCTTCGCCGGGCTGGTCCCAGTGGTCGACCAGCCAGTCGAGCAGCGTGTGCAGCGCCTTCCAGCCCCCGGTGTCGAGATGCTTGCCGTGCCGGTGCGCGAAGTAGATGCTGTCGAGCGCCTCGCCGTAGATGTCCAGTTGCAACTGGGTCGCCGCTCCGTTGCCGATGCGGACGGGGGCGGAACCGCAGTAGCCCTCCCAGTGTTCCAGGGTCTCCTCGACCAGGTCGGAGGAGCCGTCGACCCGGTACATGATGTTCAGTGGCCCGCTCCCGGCCCCGTTCGCCCGGCCGGCCTTTTCCTTCACCCTGTCGTGCAGCCAGTTGATGAACGCCGTCGCCTCTTCCTCGAATCCCAGGCCCAGCAACGCGTACACCGAGAACGAGGCGTCACGGATCCAGGTGAACCGGTAGTCCCAGTTGCGCTCCCCGCCCAACTGCTCGGGCAGAGCCGTCGTCGGGGCGGCGACGAGGGCGCCGGTCGGCGCGTAGGTCATGAGCTTCAGCGTCACGGCCGACCGTTCCACCTCCTCCCGCCAACGGCCCGAGTAGGTGGACTGACCCAGCCAGGAGCGCCAGAAGCGGACGGTCTCGTCGAAGAGTTGCTCGAACTCCGTCACCCGGACCACGTGCGGCGGCCCGTCGGGGGACGACTCCAGGATCATGCCGCGCTGCTGACCCGCCTGGAGGGTCAGACTGAAACGAAGGTCCTTGTCGTCCGAGAGTCGGTTCAACAACCGCTCGTCCTGCGGTTCACGGACGGGGTGGACGGCGAGGTGCATGTCCTCCGACGTGAACAGAGCCCCCTGCTCCGTGAGGTGCAGCTCGTGCGGCTTGCGGCCGTAGTCGAAGCGCGGGGCGATCTCGCCTTCGAACGTCATGCTGCCCCGCACACAGCGCAGCATGCGGACCAGACGGTGCCGGTCCGTCGCCGTCGTGCCGGTCACGGGCATGAAGTCGACCACCTCGCCCGCCCCGTCCTCGGTCATGAAACGCGTCACGAGAACAGCGGTGTCCGGGTGGTAGAGCTGCTTGGTGGTGTAGTCGTCCGCGGCCGGCCTGACGGTGAAATGGCCGCCCTTCCGCCGGTCGAGCAGAGCGCCGAAGACACTGGGCGAATCGAAACGCGGACAGCAGAACCAGTCGATCGTCGCATCGGTCGTCACGAGGGCCGCGGTCTGCAGATCGCCGATCAGGCCGTGGTTCTCGATCAGGGGGTAGTCGTCCATCTCGAGCCCCTTTCGGCCCCCGGTAGACAACGATCGGGCGCCACCACTCAGCGCCGGAGGTGCTGCGGCCACCTCGGCCAGCTTAGGCCGACGGCGCCGTCCCGTCCTGGCGAGCGAACGTCACCGGGCGACGACGGAGGGCCCCCTCCGCGGTGGGCGCCCTCCGCGGTGGGCGCCCTCCGGGGGCGGTCAGCCGGTCGGCAGGCCCAGTCCGTAGTAGGTGACGTGGTAGCCGTCCACGTACCCTGCCTCGCCGCCGATGATCAGGTCGGTGGGATCGCTCGCGCCCGCCGCCCTGGCCGTGGCCACCAGCATCTCGGCCAGTGCGCGGCCATTCGGCTCGCCGGGGCCGCCCGCGTCCACGCGCCACACCGGGTCGTCGTCGCCGAAGACCGACGCCGTGTGCGGGTGTGCGGCGACCGTGCCCCAGCCGAGTGAGGCGGGATCGACGTCGTCGGGGGCGAAGCAGGCGATCGAGAGCCGGTCGCCGCACACCACGTCGAAAAGAAGGGGCGCGCTTCGGCCGTTGCGCCCATAGAACGGCATCGCGATCCGGACTCCCAGGGCGGTGGTCTCGGCAGGCAGCGCACCCAGGAAGTCTCCCAGCGACCGGGTGACGGTCTCCCAGCTACGGGCGGTCCAGCCGCCCGGGAAGCCGAGGCCGACGTTGGCCTGATCACGGTTGCTGCCGAAGAAGCCGCTGATCGAGTGCTCCTCGCCGACGCCTTGACGCCAGAACCAGTTCTCCGCCGGGTCGGTGGGCTGCAGGACGAGCTCCGGCCCCGACTTCCCGGCTCGCAGTTCGAGCGTGTCCGGGCTGCCGCGCCAGCGCAGGAAGGGTGCGCCCCAGAGCGGCTCGCTGTCGTAGAAGGGGCCCATGTCGCCGTGCGAGCCCATGATGGACGGCTCGCCCAGCGCGGCCGTCAATTCCTCCTTCGCGGCGCGGAAGGCGGTCGCCTGCGCTGCGGCGTCCGGCGCGGGAACCGCCACCGGGACCGCGAGCTCCACGTACGACTCGCCGTCGACGTAACGCTTCTCGTACTCGCCGACCGGGCGCAGGCGGGCATCGCCCGCGGAGCGGCCGGTGATCAGCACAGGAGCGTCGGACGTGCCTCCCCAGGCCCACCCCAGCTCGGTCGCCACCGCCCGCACGCCCTCCGGCGTCCAGCCGTCCGTGTCCGCCGCGACCAGTCGCCGGGCGAGCTCCCCGATGGATTCCTCTGCCGTGCTTCCCCGTTGTGCGTTCATCCGGCCATCGTGCCGCATCCCGGGCCGGGCCCTTGCGGCAGGGGCGGGCCGAGAACCCCGGCCTCTGCACCGATGGCCCGAGCGACGTCCTGTGGGTGTGTCAACTGGGGATGGTGCCCGGCACCGGCGATCACCGTCACGGTGGCGTGCGGGAGGGCGTCCAGCAGGGATTGTCCCTCGGCGGCCAGTGGATCGCGGGAGCCCGTGATGATGTGGACGCGCCCCGGGTAGCGTTGCAGTCCGGCTCGGAGATCGGCGCGCCACCTCGGGCTCCCGGTGGCCGCGAGGAGCCGGGCGGCGGTGGCCGCGGTGGTGCCGCGGCGCAGGTCCGCAACAGCCGAGCGGAGCGCGGTCGCGTGCTGTGTGGCGCCGGTCAGTCGTTCCGCCAGCGCCGTGGGAGTCGCGCGGCTCAGGAGCCGGCGGGTCAGGAACGTCATTTTGGCGGTGCGAGGCGGGTACGCCTGGAGGAAGAACGGCGCCACGAGCGTGAGTTGTTCCACCGCGTCGGGGTGGGCGGCCGCGGCCTCTACGGCCGCCGCGGCACCGATGGAGTGGCCCACCAGGTGACGAGCGCCGGTCTCGGTCACCAGTGCCGTCAGCCAGGACTGCCAGTCGTCGTGGCACCCGCCGCTCATGCCCAGGCCCGGCAGGTCGACGGCGCGGGCGTGCCCGACCTCTGCGACGACCGGCGCCCAGGTGTCCGCGTTGACCGGCAGGCCGGGCAGCACCACCGTGGGCGCGTCCTTCTCCCCCAGTTCTAACGTCCGTATCCCGCCCGGCTCGGTGAACCGTCGGTCACCCGCGGGGGCGTCGCCGAAGCGGTGCGCTGCGAGGTGGTCGGCCCAGCGGCGGATCGTCGTGGCGGTGTCCGGCATCGTCAGTCGGTGCCGGGCGGCGAAGGCATGGGCCGAGTCGGTCGGGTACCGGTCCGCCGACAGGAACGTCAGGGTCTCCGGGTCGGCCTTGGTGAGCCGGCGGGGAAGCCGCTTGAGCAGGGGCACCGGTACGCGTGTCCGTGGAGCCTTGACGCCGTAGTGCTCCGCCACGGACGTCAGCAGGTCGGGCAGCGAGGGGGTTTCGTCGTCGAGGAGCCAGTAGGAGGTGCGCTCGGTGGACGGGTCCATCGGCAACAGCGTCATGAACCGGGCGAGGTGGTCGACGGCGACCACGGGAACGAAGGTGCGCCCGTTGCCCGGCAGCGCGGCGAGTGAACCCTGCCAGAGTTCTTCGAGGTTGGCGGCGAGCCCCAGGTACTGGTCGGACTCCCCCGTGGCGCTGTCCCCGATGACGCTGGCCGGATTGACGATCGACCATGGGACGCCCAACTGCCCTGCCATCTCCTGGAAGACGGCGTCCGCCTCGACCCTGGACGCTTCGTACGCGCCCAGCGCCCGGTAGGTCTCGCGCCGACGCTCCTCGCTCCAACGAGTGGGGCCCTGCCCGCCCACGCGGTACCCGGAGACCTGGACCAGGCGGCGCAGGTTCGGCATCCCCGCCGCGAACGCGACGACCGTGCGGACGCTGTCCACGTTGGCGCGACGTGCCTCGTCCACCGACATCCCGAACCGGAAGGCCCCGGCGCAGTTGTAGATCTCGGTGAAATCGTCGAACTCGCCCTCGATCAGCGACGCCTTGGTGAAATCGACCCGGAGGTCGGCCGGGGCCTGGTCGTACCCGCGCCCCGCCAGCCACCGGGCCAGCCTCAGACCGGACTCGCGGCTCCGGCTCGCCGTGCTCACCCGGACGCCGGCCCGGCCGAGCTCGAGGACCACGTGGCGCCCGATGAAGCCGCTCGCGCCCAGCACCAAGGCGTGTCTGCCCTCCGGGCTCATGCCGAGGCCTCCGTAGCCGGTTCCAGCAGCACGGCGATCGCCTGGGCGGCGCAGCGCAGCGGCTCGGTGGACCGCTGGGCCCGCGACACGATCACCGCTCCCTCCACCATGCTGACCATGGCGGTCGCCAGGGCACGGGCGTCGGGGCGAGGACGGCCGTGGGAGACGAGCAGCTCGCTCACCGGCTCGATCCACGACTCGAAGGCGTCGGCGCAGGCGTCGCGGAGTCGTTCGCTCTGCGCGCCCATCTCCAGCGTCACCACCGAGACCGGGCAGCCCAGCTGGAAGTCGCTGCCCTCGAGCATCTTGGCCAGTTCGTCGATCACATGCCGCAACACATCGGCCGGTGCGGCCGACGCCGGCGCCGAGTCGGCCACGAGTGAGCCGAAGCGGGCGGCGGCGAGTTCGACGGCCTTCTCCCCGAGGGCCTCCTTCCCCTGGGGGAAGTGGAAGTAGAGGGATCCCTTCGGGGCACCGGAGTGCTCCACCACCGTGTTGAGCCCGGTACCGCTGTAACCGTGC
Organism: Streptomyces sp. HUAS YS2; assembly: GCF_033343995.1. Lineage (NCBI taxonomy): Bacteria > Bacillati > Actinomycetota > Actinomycetes > Kitasatosporales > Streptomycetaceae > Streptomyces > Streptomyces solicathayae. The sequence goes on from NZ_CP137573.1 coordinate 698,928, forward strand.
CGCTGGATGAGTTCCAGCATCGATTCGGCCAGCCGCAAGCGGGTCCTGGCTCCCTTGGTTTCAACCATGACCGCAGAATAGACCGGTCTACATATTTTTCACAGGGGTCACGGTACTATCCGCGGAACGATTGGCGTGACCATGCCGAGGAGGAGAAGTGCCCGACGACGCGCTGACCGACTTCGTCCGCGAACGGTTCACCCACGAGGGGCGCACCCATGTGGTGCTGCGTTCCGGTACCGGCCCCGCCGTGATCGTCATGGCCGAGATCCCCGGCATCACTCCGAAGGTCGCGCAGTTCGCACGACGGGTCCGTGACATCGGCTGCACCGTCGTACTACCGGACCTGTTCGGCATCGCCGGACGCGACCCGGACCCGAAGGAGCACGGCTGGGCGGGTGCCGCGACGACGGGCATGCGCGCGATGTTCCAGGTCTGCGTGAGACGTGAGTTCACCACACTGGCCGCAGGCCGTACCTCACCGGTCGTCACCTGGCTGCGCGCCCTCGCCGTTCGCGAGCACGAGCGCTGCGGCGGACCGGGGGTCGGCGCCCTCGGCATGTGCTTCACGGGCGGCTACGCCCTGGCCATGGCCACCGACGACCGACTTCTCGCGCCCGTGCTGTGCCAGCCCTCCCTCCCGCTCGCCGTCACCGCCCGCAACCGGCGCTCGATCGACATCTCCCCGAACGACCTGCGAACGGTCCAGGAGCGCTGCGCCACCGGCCTGACCGTCCTCGGCCTGCGCTTCCGCAGCGACCGACTCGTCCCCGACGAGCGGTTCGCTCTCCTGCGCGACAAGCTCGGGGACTCCTTCGTCGCGGTCGAACTCGACGACAGCGCGGCGAACCCGGACGGCCTGCTGCCCCCGCACTCCGTCCTCACCGAGCACCTCGTCGACGAACCCGGCGAACCCACCCGCCAGGCCCTGGACCAGGTGCTCGAGCACTTCCGTCAACGCCTCCTCGCTCCCACCGAAGCGCCCTGAGAAGCCGTCTACCCGACCGGCCGCGGAGCGTACGGGCCGAGCCCCGGAACCGTTTCGGTAGCGTGATCACCGCTGCATGGAGTGCCCATGTGTCCGGCTGGTCCGCGCGAGGGCTTCCGGCGGAGAGTGAAGAGGCTGCGATGAGTGAACCGACGAAGCCCGAGGTGCGGGTTCCGGAAGGGGACGCGCCCACCGAGCTGACCATCCGGGACCTGGTCGTCGGGGACGGGGCCGAGGCGAAGCCCGGCATGGTCGTCCGGGTTCACTATGTCGGCGTCACCTTCGAGTCCGGTAAGGAGTTCGACACCTCCTGGGACCGGGGCCAGCCGTTCAAGTTCGCCCTGGGCGGTGGCAGGGTCATCAAGGGCTGGGACCGGGGAGTGAGGGGGATGAAGGTCGGCGGTCGGCGCGAGATCATCGTTCCCCCGCGTCTCGGTTACGGCAAGCAGTCGCCCTCGCCGTTGATCCCGGCGGGCTCGACCCTGGTCTTCGTGGTGGACCTGCTCTCGGTCTGAGACAGGCCCACCTGGTCATGCGGCCCCGCCGTCCGTGAGGGCCGGGCGGCGGGCGTAGGTGAAGAGGTGGTCCTCGGGGGCCGCGCGGTCGTCGTCCGGGGCGAAGACCGACACCACGTGGTGGAGGACATCGAGGCCGCAGTCCTCCCGCTGGATGCGCAGGTACTCCTCCGTCGAGAAGCTGGAGACCCTGACGGTGCGCTCCATCCAGACGATCTCGACGTCCTCCACGTCCGCGGGCACGGTCGCCGTCACCAGGAAGCCACCCGGCGCCAGCCAACCGGCCATGCGCTTCAGCGTGTCGGTCGCCTCCGCGCGACTCATGATCAGCAACGGGAAGAAGGCGCACACCGCGTCGAAGTGGCCCTCCGGCGCGTCGAACGCGCGCACGTCGCACTGTTCGAAGCGGGCCCCGGGCACCTGCGCGCTCGCGAGGGCGACCATCTCGCCGGACACGTCGATGCCGGTCACTTCGTGACCGGCACGCACCAGGAGGTCGGCCACCGGACGCCCCGTACCGCTGCCGACGTCGAGGACCCTGGCCCCCGCGCCCAGCCGGGCGGTGAGCCACTCGATCGCCTCGAGCTGGGCCGGCAGCCGGACGAAGGCGCGCTCGTAGTCGATCCCCAGGCCGTCGAAGAGCTCCGCCGCCGACATCGGCTGCCCCTTCGTACCGTCGTGGTCCATTCCGAATCCCTTCCGTCATGGGGTGCGTACGTACGTACGTGGGGTTCGTACCACGAACTGACGCGGAGCGCGTGGCGATCGAGCCACAGGCCGAGCGGCCGCGGCCTCGTTCACCCCATCGACCAGGGCCGGTGAAGGTGCTGCCACACCGTCGGATCCGTGCGGGGCCCGCCGCGGGTGTCCGCGCCGTACTTGGCGATCTCGGCGTCGAGGTCGAGGGGGCGGGTGGGAGTGGTCATGGCCGACAGTTCCGCGACGACCGCACCGTCCGGGACCAGCCAGCACACCTCGAAGTCCAGACCGTCGGGGTCACGCGCATACAGCGCCTTCGTGGAGGCGTGATCGCTCGCCCCGGTCAGCGCACCCGCCTCGGCGAGACGGGTCTGAATACGGCGCAGTTCGGCCAGGGTGTCCACCTCCCAGGCCAGGTGATACAGCCCCACCGTTCCGGCCCGGTGACCGCCGGGCGCCGCGTCCCTGGCCTGGAAGAGTCCCAGGTCGTGGTCGTTGGCGGAGTCCGCGGCCTGCAGGAACGCGGCGCCGGGGAACGCCTGGGGCAGCGCCCTGAAACCGAGGACGTCACAGTAGAAGGCCGTACTGCGCTCGACATCGGACACGAACAGTACGGCGTGGTTCAACCGGTGGATCGGCATGGTCGGTCTCGGCTCCGTTCACGAATCGGCCTGCGGTCACGAGAAGTATGAAGAACCGCCCCGCACACCGACGTACCGGTGCACTCGCAGCCCCCTGCCGCACGCACCACTCGACGTTCGAGGGTCGGTCCGCCCCCGCGGCGAGTCGCGGGGGCGGACCGGCTGCGGCGGGGCCGCCTCACCAGGAGGACTTGGTCACTCCCGGCAGGAATCCGGCGTGTGCCTGCTGCCGCATCCGGACGCGGGAGAGTCCGAAGGTGCGCAGGTAGCCGCGCGGACGGCCGTCCACGCTGTCGCGGTTGCGGACGCGTGTGGCGCTGGCGTCGCGCGGCTGCCGGCGCAACTCCGCGAGGGCGGCCTCCCGTTCGGCCGCGGTCGAGGACGGCCGGCGGACGATGCTCTTGAGCTCGGCCCGCCGGGCTGCGTACCGCTCGACGACCTGCTTCCGCTTCTCGTTCCGGGCGATCTTGCTCTTCTTCGCCATCAGACCTTCCCTCCCCGCGCGCGGATCCGGGCGACCGCGGCCTCGACGCCGATCGCGTCCACCGTCTTGATCGCCTTGGCGCTCAGGGTCAGCCGGACGTACCGGCCCTCACCGGGCAGCCAGTAGCGCTTGCGCTGGATGTTCGGGTCGAAACGGCGCGGGGTGCGCCGGTGCGAGTGGGAGATGTTGTTGCCGAATCCCGGCTTGGCGCCGGTCAGTTGGCAGTGGGCGGACATGGCTGCTGCTCCTCCTCGGGACGGACAGGCTTGTTGGAAATGGAAATCATTGCCATATACTAGCGCCATGGCACGCAACGAGATCCGCCCGATCATCAAGCTCCGCTCCACCGCGGGCACCGGATTCACCTACGTCACCCGCAAGAACCGCCGGAACGACCCCGACCGGCTGGTGCTGCGCAAGTACGACCCCGTCGCCGGCCGGCACGTCGACTTCCGCGAAGAGCGCTGACCCGCACCCCCCTTTGTCCCGACCACTGAAAGGGCCTGCCATGGAGCCCGGAATCCACCCTCGACGCTTCGAGCGACGTCGCCACGGAGCCCATCGATGACGCACCATCAGCAGATGCCCGTCGTGATCGTCGCCGGGCTCCACACCGAGGCCCGCATGGAGGTCGTCGAACGCCTCCTGCGGGCCGTCCCGGGGAGCGTCGCACTCCACCACGACCTGTCCGGAGCGTCTCAGGGCACCGTGCTGCGTGTCGTCCGCGATGCCTCCGGTGCCGTCTCCCACGGCGAGACGCCGCTGGTCGACGACTGCGCCTGCTGTGCGCTGCGCGAGGACCTCGTACCCGAGCTGGAACGCATGGCGGACAGCGGCCTGACCCGTCTCGCCGTGGTCGAACTCTGGGACTCGGTCGAACCGAAGGCCATGGCGGAGGTCGTCGCCGCTCACGGCGGGGACCGCCTGGTCGTGACCGGCGTGATCACCGCGGTGGACCCCTCACTCGTCCTGCCGTACCTCGCCAACGGCGACGACCTCGCCGAAGCCGGCCTCGCCGCGGCCCCCACCGACCGGCGGACCGTCGGAGACACCTGGGCCCGCCAACTCGAGTACGCGCCCGTCCTCGCCGTCGTCGACGGTGGCGAGGCGGACGGTGAGGGCCACGCCCTCCTCGCCCAACTGCACCCCACCGCCCGACGGGTGCCGGCCGCGTCCCCCGAACTCGCGCGGGCCGCGTTCGCGGGCTTCGACGTCGAGGCCGCCGCGGCCGCACAGCATCCCGCGTGCGCTCTCCTGCCGCAGGAGGCGGACGAGGCCGGCGTCACCACGCTCGTCTGGCACCGCCGGCGGCCGTTCCATCCCGGACGTCTCTACGAGGCGCTGGAGGACCTGTGCTGCGCGGCCGCTCGCAGCCGAGGGCGCTTCTGGCTCGCCGACCGCCCCGACACGCTGCTCGCGTGGGACGCGGCCGGCGGGGCCCTGTGCGTGGAGAGCGCCGGCCCCTGGCTGGCGTCACTGCCGGACGCGGCCTGGGACCTGGTCCCTCCCGTGCGGCGTGCCGCAGCCGCCCTCGACTGGCACCCCGACCACGGCGACTGCTGCCAGCACCTCGTCTTCACCTCGCCCGGCCTCGACCGGGACGGGCTGGAACGGCTCCTCGACTCCTGCCTCCTGACGGACGCGGAGTACGAGTCGGGACGCGACGGGTGGAGCCACCTGCCCGCGGCCTTCGACGCGCTCCTCGACCCCGCCTGAAATCCACTCCGCCCGGCCTGGCGCCCGGGCCAGCCGCGCACAACCGACACCCCGTACCCACAAGGAGACACCACCATGGCCCGACACCCCGACCCCCGCAAGCCGGTCAAGTCCCGGCCCAACCCACTCGACGCGGCCGGGATCACGTACATCGACTACAAGGACACCGACCTGCTGCGAAGGTTCGTCTCCGACCGCGGAAAGATCCGCAGCCGCCGCGTCACCCGAGTGACGGCCCAGCAGCAGCGGGCCCTCGCCACCGCCGTCAAGAACGCCCGCGAGATGGCCCTGCTCCCCTACGCCGACCGCTGACCACGCGGCGCCCGAGGTGGCCGAGCCGGGCCGGGGCGGGCTCGGCGTTCCGCGAGATGTACGAGCTGCAGGCCCGCCAGTTCCTCAACTCGTCGGTACCGGCCCAATCCACCCGGCCCAAAACAACCCCCGAACGAGCCGACCGACGCCGGCCCCACGCGGCCGGCCTGATCGAGGCGGTCAGGGGGTGGGCGGCTGCACCCAGGCGTCCGGGCCGGGACGGCCGCCCCCGGCGCGTACCGCGAGCCGGGCGACGCTACTTCGGCGGAAGCGTGGCGGCGAAGGCCACCGACGCCGTCACCCAGTGGCGCAGGACGGAGTCCTCCGCGAGTTCGGGGCCCGAGACCGTCACCCAGCCGCGCATCGGTCGGCCGGTGAAGTCCATGGGTCGGGCCTCGGGCCGGGCGAGCGCGGCCTCGGTGCGGTCCGTGCCCACCCGGGCGATGAGTTCGTCGCCGACCACGCCCACGGTCATGTGGCCGGCCAGCAGGAAGGACAGCCCGCCGAACATCCGCTTCTCGGTGATGTCCGACCGCTCGGCGAGCTGCTCCCTGATCCGCTGGGCCAGGCCCTCGTCGTACGTCATGCGTCCACCTTCCCCCAGGGGGCCGTGCTTCGCCGGGCGCGGCGCCGGTACCGTGGAGGGTCGTCCCCTCTCCTCGTACGCTCGCCTGCCCGCCGGCGGTGTGCCCGCCCGACAGGTTTCCCCGCCTTGCCCGACTCCGCTGTCCCCGTGCCCGCGCGGCTGCGCTCCTTCCGCTCGTCCTGGCTGTCACCGAAGGTGCTGCGTACCGAGGTGCTGGGCGGCCTGGTGGTGGCGCTGGCGCTGATCCCGGAGGCGATCTCGTTCTCGATCATCGCCGGGGTGGACCCGGCGATCGGCCTGTTCGCCTCCTTCACCATGGCCGTCACGATCGCCTTCGTCGGCGGCCGGCCGGCGATGATCTCCGCGGCGACCGGGGCGGTGGCCCTGGTGATCGCCCCGCTGAACCGGCAGCACGGCTTCGGCTATCTGGTGGCCGCGGTGATCCTGGCCGGGGTCCTGCAGATCGTCCTCGGCGCGCTGGGCGTGGGCAGGCTGATGCGGTTCATCCCGCGCTCGGTGATGGTCGGCTTCGTCAACTCGCTCTCCATCCTGGTGTTCATCGCGCAGGTGCCGCAGCTGTGGAACGTGCCCTGGGCCGTGTACCCGCTGTTCGCAGCCGGCCTGGCACTCATGGTCCTGTTCCCGAGGATCACCACCGCGGTCCCGGCCCCGCTGGTCTCGATCGTGATCCTCACGGTGATCACCGTGGCCGCGGGCATCGCCGTGCCGACCGTCGGCGACAAGGGCGCGCTGCCGTCCTCACTGCCCGTCCCCGGCCTGCCCGACGTCCCCTTCACGCTCGACACCTTGGCCACCGTCGCCCCGTACGCCTTCGCCATGGCGCTCGTCGGGCTGATGGAGTCCCTGATGACGGCGCAGCTCGTCGACGAGATCACCGACACCCGCACGTCGAAGACCCGGGAGGCCGTCGGGCAGGGCATCGCGAACATCGTCACGGGCTTCTTCGGCGGCATGGGCGGCTGCGCCATGATCGGCCAGACCATGATCAACGTGAAGGTCTCCGGCTCCCGGACCAGGCTGTCCACCTTCCTCGCAGGCGCGTTCCTGATGGTGCTGTGCATCGTCTTCGGGCCGGTCGTCTCCGACATCCCGATGGCCGCCCTGGTCGCCGTCATGGTCATGGTCTGCTTCGCGACCTTCGACTGGCACTCCGTCGCGCCCAGGACACTGAAGCGGATGCCCGCCGGCGAGATCACCGTCATGGTCGTCACCGTGGTGTGCGTCGTCGTGACGCACAACCTCGCGGTCGGCGTGGTCACCGGTTCCGTCACCGCGATGGTCGTCTTCGCCAAGCGGGTCGCCCGGCTCGCGGACGTCACCGCGGTCACCGACCCCGACGGCAGCCGGGTCGTCTACGTCGTCACCGGGCAGTTGTTCTTCGCCTCCTCCAACGAGCTCGTCGGACGCTTCGACTACGCCGGCGACCCCGACCGGATCGTCATCGACCTCTCCGCCGCCCACATCTGGGACGCCTCCTCGGTGGCGGTGCTCGACGCGATCGAGCACCGCTACGCCCAGCGTGGCAAGACCGTCGAGATCACCGGCCTCAACGAGCACAGCGCCGGCCTGCACCGCTCCCTCAGCGGGGAACTCACCAAGGTGGGGTGACGGCGGCACCGAACCTTCGTCCTCAGGGGTCGCCTGACACCACCGCCTGGTCGCCCGACACCACCGCTCGGTCGCCCGACACCATCACGGCCCACGTGTCGGCGGCGGCCGGGGGTCACCGGCCCGCCCGGAGCGCGGACCGGCGAGGTGGATCCGCTCGGCCGCTGGATCGCACGGCCGCGTATTGCTGCCACCATGGGCCGGTGAGCGACACAGAGGCGGGAAAGGGCCCCGGGCGTACGGACGCCGGCGCCCGGCGGCGGCGTCGGCGGGACCCGGAGTGGACGTACGCGGCGCTGCTCGACGCGCTGCTCGGGCTGATCTCGGAGAGCGGCCGGGAACCCACCAGGAAGGCGATCGCGGAGCGGGCGGGGGTGTCCGAGCGGACCGTGTTCGTGCACTTCGCCGACCGCGAGGCGCTGTACGTGGCGGCGGCCCGGCGGCAGGCCGAGCGGTGGCGCGCTCACGCCGAACCGGTACCGACCGCGTGGGAGACGGCGCGGAAGGCGGGGGCGCTCGTGGCACAGCGAGGCCGGATGTACGAGGTGATGACGCCGATCCGCAGGATCGGGCTGGGTCTGGAGGCCGACTCGCCGGGACTGCGCGGGGTGATGGCGGAGGGCGACGCCTGGTTCCGGGCGGATCTCGCCGCGGTGTTCGCGCCGGAGCTGGGACGGGGGCCGGACGCCGAGGAGCCCGGGGGGCTGCTCGACGCCCTGGAGGCCGCCTCGTCCTGGGCGGCCTGGGACCATCTGCGCTCCCGCCGAGGGCTCGACGAGGCGACGGCCCGGGCGGCGATCGAGCGGACGCTGCGGGCACTCCTGGAGGTCGTGCCGCACACCTCTTGACTCGTATTACAGTCGGACTGCAATAGTGGGCGTCCTCACCGAGAGCCGAGAAGGACGTGACCCTGCCATGACTCCGATGAACCGGCGCGGCTTCGTCGCGGCCGCCGCCGCGATGGGGGCCGCGGCCGCCTCCGTCTCCCTGAACCCGCAGACCGCCCAGGCGCTCGCCGGGAGCGGGCAGCCGCCCGGGGAGACGCCGACCCCCACGCGGACCGACGGGCTCCCGTACGAGGACGAGGCCGACTTCACCGACGCGGACCGCGGGTTCATCGCCGCGTTCACCGGCGGGCCGATCACCGACGCCGCAGGGAAGACCGTCTGGGACCCGGGCGCCTACCGCTTCCTCACCGAGGAGTCAGGCGATCAGGACGGCCCCGACACCGTCGACCCCAGTCTGTGGCGGCAGGCGCTGCTCCTGTCACGCGAGGGGCTTTACCGGGTCACCGACCGGATCTACCAGGTCAGGGGCCTGGACCTGTCCAACATGACGATCGTCGAGGGCGACACCGGCATCATCGTCATCGACCCGCTCATCTCCGCCGAGACGGCCGCCGCGGCCCTGCGGCTCTATCGCACGCACCGCGGAGACCGCGCGGTCCGGGCGATGATCTACACCCATCCGCACGTCGACCACTTCGGCGGCTGCCGGGGCGTACTGCCGGACGGCGCCGGGGGCGTGCCCGTGCTCGCCCCGAAGGGCTTCATGGAGCACGCGGTCAGCGAGAACGTGTACGTCGGCACCGCGATGGCGCGCCGCGCCGCCTACATGTACGGCTCCACGCTCCCCAAGAACGCGGGCGCGCAGGTCGGCTGCGGGCTCGGTCTCACGGTCTCGCTCGGCACCGTCGGACTCATCGCCCCCACCCGGTACATCGGCACGACGGGAGAGGAGGTCGTCCTCGACGGGGTGCGGATCCGGTTCCAGATGACCCCGGGCGCGGAATGCCAGGAGGAGATGAACTTCCTCTTCCCCGACCTGCGCGCGGTCTGCATGGCGGAGAACGCCACCCACACCATGCACAACATCCTCACCCTGCGCGGCGCCCAGGTGCGCGACGCCCATGCCTGGGCCGGCTACCTCACCGAGTCGATCGGCCTCTACGAAGGCACCGCGGACGTCGCCTTCGCCTCGCACCACTGGCCCACCTGGGGCAACGACGCCATCGTCGCGCTGCTCACCCACCAGCGGGACCTGTACGGCTATCTGCACGACCAGACCGTCCGGCTGATCAACCGGGGCATGACCGGCACCGAGATCGCGGAGACCTTCCGGCTCCCGCCGCAGCTCGAAGGCGTCTGGGCGAATCGCGGCTACTACGGCTCGCTGAGCCACAACGTCAAAGCGGTCTACCAACGGTACATGGGCTGGTTCGACGGCAACCCGGCCCACCTCTGGGAGCACCCGCCCGTCGAGGAGGCCCGGCTCTGGGTGGAATCGCTGGGCGGCCAGGCCGCGGTCCGCGCCCGCGCCCGGCACTACGCCGACCGGGGCGAGGTGCGCTTCGCCGTCACCCTGCTCAACCACGCCGTCTTCAACGACCCCCGGGACAGCCGGGCAAGGCGACAACTCGCCGCGCTCTACACCCGCCTGGGGCAGGCCGTCGAGAACGCCGTGTGGCGGAACTTCTATCTCACCGGGGCCCAGGAACTCCTGCACGGCATCACGCCGCACGCCACCGCCGCCCTGGGGCCCGACATGTATCTGGCCCTGACCGTCGGCCAGATCATCGACAGCCTCGCCGTCCGCGTCGACGGCCCGAAGGCCTGGTCGCTGCGGATCGCCATGGACTGGCACATCGGCGCCGACCACTGGCACCTGCGCCTCGCCAACGGCCTGCTCACCTGGACCACGGACACCCGGCCCGACCCCGACGCCGGCCTGACCATGACGATGACCAAGCCCCAACTCATCGGTCTGCTCGCCGGGAAGGGCACCGACGGCATCACCATGACGGGCGACCGCACCCTCCTGCCGCAGCTGCTCGCGGTCCTCGAAGCGCCCGAGCCGGAATTCCCGATCGTGACCCCGTGAACGGCACGGTGCCGTGCCGGCGGCGAGGCCTGCGCGGTGGCGCCGCCTCCCACGATCCGGTCGCGCACCGTGGTCGGGGGTCCACACCCCGCCGCGGAGAAGGGCCGTGCGAGATCCGGCAGACGCGGAGGCCCGGGGGGCGTCCCGCGTCGGGGCAAGGCGGCCGGCCGAGGGTGCGCCCACAGGGGCCTCCCTCGGCGCGGTGGGCTCTTCCCCTCCTGCCGGGCGGGCGGCACCCCCGATCAGATCGGCGGCGCGCAGCGCGGCCGGTCGTGATCACGCCAGGATGATCTAACGGTATACCGATCAGAGTGAGGCTCGACCTCACTCGCCGACGTAGACCACGCCCCCGTCCACGTCGGCGCGGATCTCCGTGCCTACCCGGCGCGCCATGAGGTCGTCGAGGCGCTCCAGGGGACCGATGAGGGTGCGGCCGCCGGCCCGGGCGACGCGGATCGCGGCGTCTACCTTCGGCTTCATCGAGCCCTCGGCGAAGGCGAGCTCGGCCAGGCCCTCGGGCGAGGCGGTGAGGATGTCGCGCTGCTCGGGGGTGCCCCAGTTCTGACTGACGAAGTCGCCGTCGGTGAGCATGATCAGCATGTCCGCCTTCAGGTCGGCGGCGAGGGCGGCGCTGGCCGCGTCCTTGTCGACGACGGCCTGCATGCCGATCTGGCGGCCCTTGGAGTCGGTGCGCACCGGCACGCCGCCGCCGCCCACGCAGACGACCAGCGTGCCGTTGTCGAGAAGGGTGCTGACGAGCGGCGCCTGCATGATGCGCAGCGGCTCCGGGGACGGGACGACCCGGCGGAAGGCGCCGCCGTCGCGGGCGATGGTCCAGCGGTACTCGGCCGCGGCCTCGGCGGCGTCCTGCGCCGAGTAGGTGGGGCCGATCAGCTTGGTGGGGCGCTCGAAGGCCGGGTCGGCCTCGTCGACCTCGGTCGTGGTGAGGACGGCCGCGACCTCGCGCTCGCCGGCCAGGGCGTTCGAGAGCTCCTGCTGGATGACGTAGCCGATCATGCCCTGGGTCTCGGCGCCGAGGATGTCCAGCGGGTACGCCGCGACGTCCTGGTAGGCGAGGTTCTGCAGCGCGAGGAGGCCGACCTGCGGTCCGTTGCCGTGCGTGATGACGACCTCGTGCTCGCGGGCCAGACCGGCCAGCGCCTGGCAGGCACCCCGGACGTTGGCGCGCAGGCGGTCGGCCGTCATCGGTTCCCCGCGGCGAGCGAGAGCGTTTCCTCCGAGTGCGACGACGATGCGCATGTGATTTCCCTTGCGGTGCTTGTGTTCGCTTATGAGAGCCAGAATGGTATACCAATATTGGTTGACCGGAAGGGGGCTCTGACGGTCACGGACGTACAGCGACGAGGAGGGCACGGTGAGGTGCCACAACCATGCCGGCGAGCTCCGGACGGGCTCGGGCGACGCGCGCCTGCTGGACCTGCTGCGCACCCTGTCCGGCACCGGCTCGGTCCACTCGGTGTTCACCCGCGTCGTCAACCTGCTGACACCGGACGGAACGCTGATCGCCCTCGCGGCCCGCGACTGCGGTGACGCACCCAGGACTCTGGTCACCGAGGTCGCCACGTGGACGGAGCACGGCCTGGAGGCCGGACGCGGTGTGACATTCGCAACCGGGAACATCTCTGTCGACGTACCGCACCCCCACCGGCCGCTCCGGCTGACGACCGAGGGCGCCCGCCCCTGGCACGCCGCCGCTCCCTCCCTCACCGCCCTTCCCCCGGGCGCGCTCGCGGCCGCCGCCACCGTCCTCGACGGGCTCTGCCGTACGCACGGCCCGCTCGGCGGCATGCTCGGCGCGGGACCCGACGCCGGGCCGATGGAGATCGCCGTCGTCCGCGCACTCGACGAGGGGCGGGCAACGCTGGTCGCCGGGGTACGGGCCGGTGACGACAGCCGAGTCCGGCGCGGCGTCCTCGGCCTCCTGGGACTCGGCCCCGGACTCACCCCGGCCGGCGACGACTTCCTGACCGGCCTCGCCCTGGTCGCGGCCCTGCCCGGCAGCCGACTGGCCGCCCTCGTCCCTGTCCTGCGCGACGTACTCGCCGAGCACGGCGCGCGCACCACGGCCCTCGCCCTCGCGACGCTGACCGAGGCGGCCGACGGCCGGGCCAGGGCCGAACTCCTCGACCTCCTGCGGCAGTTGGCGGAGCACCGCCCGGCGCGGGACCTGAACGTTCCCGTCCGAAAGGTGCTGGCCATCGGCCACACCTCGGGCGGCGACACCCTGTCCGGCCTGGCGGCCGGATTCCGTCTGGAAGAAGAACTGCGAGGTCCGCTGTGAGCATCACAGCCGTCGTACGGAAGAACACCTATTTCGACTCCGTCTCCCTGATGTCCGTCTCGACCAAGGCCAACGCCCTGGACGGGGTGGACCAGGCGTTCACCGCCATGGGCACCGAGATGAACAAGGGGGTGCTGGAGAACCTCGGCCTGCTCACCGACGAGCTGCGGTCCGCCGAGAGCGGCGACCTCATGATCGTCCTGGTGGCGGAGGACGGCGCCGACACCGAGGCCCTGCTCACGGAGATCGAGGACCTCCTCACCCGCAAGGCTCCCGCCTCCGCCGGCGGCGGCGAGGTCACCTACCGGACCATCGCCTCCGCCGCCGAGGGCATCGACGGCGCCAACCTCGCGGTCATCGCCGTCAACGGTGCCTACGCCGCCCGCGAGGCCCGCAAGGCCCTCGAGAGCGGCCTGCACGTGATGATGTTCAGCGACAACGTCGCCGTCGAGGACGAGATCGCGCTCAAGAACCTCGCCCACGACAAGGGCCTGTTCATGATGGGCCCGGACTGCGGCACCGCGATCATCAACAACATCGCGCTCTGCTTCGGCAACAAGGTCCGCCCGGGCTCGATCGGCATCGTCGCCGCCTCCGGCACCGGCTCGCAGGAGGTCTCCGTCCGCGTCCACGCGCTCGGCGGCGGCATCTCGCAGCTCGTCGGCACCGGCGGCCGTGACCTCTCCGAGCAGGTCGGCGGCATCATGATGGTCGACGGCATCCGCGCGCTCGCCGCCGACCCGGCCACCGACGTCATCGTCCTCGTCTCCAAGCCGCCGGCCGCCTCCGTGGAGAAGAAGGTCCTCGCCGAGGCCGCCGCCGCGGGCAAGCCGGTCGTCGTCTGGTTCATCGACGGCTCCGAGGAGGCGGTCACCGCCGCCGGTGGCCACTTCGCCGCCGGCAGCCTCGAGGCCGCCCGCAAGGCCGTCGAGCTCGCCGGCGTCGAGCGGAACGCCGCTGAGGACTTCGACGCCGAGGCCGCCGCCGACGCCGTCGTCTCCCGCCTGGCCGAGGGCCAGAAGTACGTGCGCGGCCTGTTCTGCGGCGGCACCCTCTGCGACGAGACCATGTACGCCGTGCGCGACGCCGGGCTCGACGTCTGGTCCAACATCCAGAAGAACGCCGACTTCCGCCTCCCGGCCGGTTCCGCCTCGCGCGGCCACACCTTCCTCGACTTCGGCGACGACGACTTCACCAACGGCCGTCCGCACCCGATGATCGACCCCGCCCTGCGCATCGAGCGCATCGTCGAGGAGGCCAAGGACCCCGAAGTCGCCGCGATCGTCATGGACTTCGTGCTCGGCTTCGGCTCCCACGAGGACCCGGTCGGCACCACCCTCCCCGCCATCGAGGAGGGCCGGCGCATCGCGCAGGACGCCGGCCGCCACCTGGAGTTCGTCGCCTACGTCCTCGGCACCGACCTGGACACCCCCTCCGTCGCCGCCCAGAGCGCCGCCCTGCGCGCGGCCGGCGTCACCGTCACCCTCAGCTCCACCGAGACGGGCCGGTTCGCCCGCGAGATCGCGAAGAAGGCACAGGCATGAGCACCGAGACCACCGAACTCACCCCGGCCGCAAGGCTGTTCGCCTCCGACCTGAGTGTCGTCAACGTCGGCCTCGCCATGTTCGACGCCGACATCACGGCCCAGAACGCCGAGGTCTCCACCCTGGAGTGGACCCCGCCCGGCGGCGGCAACCCGGAGGCGGCCCGCGCCCTCGACGCGCTGGAGCGCCCCGAGCTCGCCGCGCGGATCGAGGCCGCCAACGCCGAGGCCGTCGAGCGCATCATGGCCGCCCGCCCGATGCTGATCGGCTTCGGCCGGGCCCTCGACGTGGTCCCCGGCATGACCCCGACCACGATCCTCCACTCGGGTCCGCCCATCGCCTGGGAGGACATGAACGGTCCGATGAAGGGCGCCGTCACCGGCGCGATCGTCTTCGAGGGCCTGGCCGAGGACCTCGACGAGGCCGCCGAGGTCGCGGCCTCCGGCCGGATCACCTTCAAGCCGTGTCACGAGGCGGACTCGGTCGGCTCGATGGCCGGTGTCACCTCAGCGTCGATGTACCTGCACATCGTGAAGAACGAGACGCACGGCAACGTCGCGTACACCAACCTGTCCGAGCAGATGGCGAAGATCCTGCGGATGGGCGCCAACGACCAGAGCGTGATCGACCGCCTGGTGTGGATGCGGGACGTCTTCGGCCCGATGCTCAAGGAGGCCGTCGAGTTCACCGGCCCCGTCGACCTGCGCCTGCTGCTGTCCCAGGCGCTCCACATGGGCGACGAGTGCCACAACCGCAACGGCGCCGGCACGCTGCTGCTCTTCCAGGCGCTCGCGCCGGGTCTGCTCCAGTCGTCCTTCACGACCGAGCAGAAGAAGGAGGTCTTCGACTTCGTCGCGTCCTCCGACTACTTCTCCGGCCCGACGTGGATGGCGATGGCCAAGGCCGCGCTGGACGCCGCCAACGGCGTGCCGGACTCCACGATCGTCACCACGATGGCCCGCAACGGCGTCGAGTTCGGCATCCGCGTCGCCGGCCTGCCCGGACAGTGGTTCACCGGCCCCGCGCAGAAGGTCGTCGGCCCGATGTTCGCCGGGTACAAGCCGGAGGACTCCGGCCTCGACATCGGCGACAGCGCGATCACCGAGACGTACGGCTTCGGCGGCTTCGCCATGTCGGCGGCGCCCGCCATCGTCGCCCTGGTCGGCGGCACCGTGGCCGAGGCCATGGGCTACACCCGCGACATGGGCGAGATCACCACGGCGCAGAACCCCAACGTCACCATCCCGGCCCTCGACTTCCAGGGCCTGCCCACCGGCATCGACGTCCGCAAGGTCATCGACACCGGGATCCTGCCGATCATCAACACGGCCATCGCCCACAAGGAGGCCGGCATCGGAATGATCGGCGCCGGCATCACCCACCCGCCGGCCGAGGCCTTCACCAAGGCTGCCACCGCCCTCGCCGCCGCTCTCGCCTGACGCGCGACAGCCCTCCCGGAAGACCGGACACGATGAACACACACCGCACCACGGCGGAGGAGCAGGGCTCCCCCGCGGGACGGGAACTCGACCCCGAGTACGAGCACAGCCCCGTCCCGGCGCACAGCCGCAAGTCGCTCCTGACGGTCTCGGCCGTCTGGTTCGGATTCCCCATGATCCTGACCAACGCCGTCCCCGGCGGCGTGGTCGTCGCCCTGCTCGGCTTCTGGCGAGGGCTGGCCGCCATCGCGGTCGCCAACCTCGTGATGCTCCTGTACGTCGGCATCCTCAGCCACCGTGCGGGTACCAGCGGCGAGAGCTTCTCGCTCCAGGCGACGCGGACCTTCGGCCGCACCGGCTACATCATCGCCTCCGCGTTCCTCGCCACCATCGTGGTCGGCTGGTTCGCGTTCAACACCGGCGCCACCGGCGCCACCCTGCACCAGGCCTTCGGCTGGCACGAGCAGTTCGTCGCGCTCCTGGCCGGACTGGGCTTCATAGCCCTGACGTACCTGGGCATCAAGGCGCTGTCCTGGCTGGGCGCGGTCGCCGCCCCGCTCTTCGTGATCGCGGGCGTCACCGCCCTGGTCATCGCCGCGAAGGACCACGACCTGGGCGCGGTCTTCTCGTACCAGGGCGTCGGTGGCGACGCCGCCCTCACCTTCGGTGCCGCGGTCTCCATGATCATGGCGACCTTCGCCGACTCGGGCACGATGACGGCCGACTTCACCCGCTGGTCGAAGAACGGCCGGCAGGCCGTCCTCGCCACGGTCAGCGCCTTCCCGATGGCCAGCGTGATCGCACAGGTCACGGGTGGTCTGGTGGTGGCGGCGGGCGCGGTCGCCCTGCCCGCCACGGCCGGTGGCGACTTCCTGCCGATCCTCACCGGTGAGGGCTCGTCGCTCCTCAACGTGCTCGCGGCGGTCTTCGTCTTCGTCAACCTCGGCTCGGTGTGCAGCCACTGCCTGTACAACGGTGCCCTGGGCTGGTCCCACCTGACGGGCCGGACGATGCGGCTGATGACGGTCGTCCTCGGTGTCGTCGGCACGCTCGCCGCGCTCGCCGGCGTCTGGAACCACTTCCTGAGCTGGCTGGTGATCCTGAGCGTCTTCGTCCCGCCGCTCGGCGGCGTGCTCATCGCCGACCAGTTCTTCGCCCGCGGCGGCCGGGGCGCCATGGACCGCCGTCCCACCGAGAAGGTGCGGACCACGGCCTTCCTCGCCTGGGCGATCGGCGCGGCGGGCGCGGGCCTGGCCCACTGGTTCGCCCCGCAGCTCTCCGACGCGGTCACCGGCCTCGTCGTCGCGGTGGTCGCCTACGCCGTACTGGAACGGCTCGCGCCCCAGCGGTCCCAGGACCGGCCGGCCCAGGACACCGCACAGGTCCCGGCCGCCGGATAGCCCACCCGGCCCCGGGACTCCCACGAGACCGAAGCGCCCCCACCGCACCGTGCGGCGGGGGCGCTTCGCCGTCGTCGCCGCCGACGGCTACGAGCCCGGGACGTACTCGACGGTCTGCATCATGCCGAGGTCCTCGTGATGGAGCTGGTGGCAGTGGGCAACGGTGCGGCCGCTGAAGTCCTCGTACCTGACCAGGAAGGTGACGGACTGACCGGGTGCGCCACCGGCCAGGCCGACGGTGTCGTGCCAGA
This sequence comes from Streptomyces sp. HUAS YS2, assembly GCF_033343995.1. Lineage (NCBI taxonomy): Bacteria > Bacillati > Actinomycetota > Actinomycetes > Kitasatosporales > Streptomycetaceae > Streptomyces > Streptomyces solicathayae. The sequence continues at coordinate 716,314 of NZ_CP137573.1, forward strand.
CGGGCGGATCGAGCCGCTCGCCGTTCCGGTGGGTGAGGAGGATCTGGTTGGTGTGCAGGTGGAAGGGGTGGTTGAACGCCGGCACGGTCTCGTCGCTGCGGACGGTCCATCGTTCGACCGTGCCGAGGCGCAGGGTGTGATTCGTGTAGTCGGGGTCGAAGAGGCCGTAGGCCTTGTCGTGGGTGAGGTCGCCGCCCGGGTCGGCCGCGGGGGTCGCGTGGGTGCCCAGCATCCGGAAGGCGTTGGGGAACGCCCCGGTGAAGACGCCGGAGTCGGCGTGGAAGACGACCTCCCGGTCCGCGTCGGGGTCGGCGACCTCCCGCTCGTCCAGGAACGGCCTTCCCTGCGGCAGGGTGACCGGCAGCTCCATCGGCGGTTCGATGGGCTCGCCCGTCACCTGGATCGTCATCAGCGGCCCGGGCAGCCCGGCCGCCCGCAGTGTGTAGCTGCCGGGTGTGCCGCCCCGGACCAGGACGTCGGCGCGGTTGCCCATGACCAGCCCCACCTCCGTCAGGGCGACCGGCCGCGCGAAGGTGACGCCGTCCTGGGCGATCTGATGCATGGGCAGATCGCCGCGGTCTCCGGTGATCGTGAGCCGGAGGGCTGTGAAGGCCGTCGCGGCGACCAGTCGCCAGCGCTGGACCTCCCCCGGGCGCAGCGTGAGGGTGGGGTTGACGGCGCCGTTGACTGTGAAGGTGGACGGGATGCCGGCCACCCAGCGGCCCGAGGTGAAGGCGGGGACCCTGCCGTCCTTGATCTTGAGTTCGCTGATGCAGACGACGACGTCGGCGGCGGCCCTGATCTGGGGGACGTCGTCGACGTCGCCCTCGACGACGATCACCCCGGCCATTCCCCCGACGATCTGCTCGGCCGTGGATCCGTGCAGGTGGGGGTGGTACCAGTAGGTGCCGGCGGGGTGGTCGGCCGGGACGTCGACGGTCGTGACGTACGTCGGCTCCGCGGCACCCGCAGCGGCCTCGTCGGCGGTGCGGGGCGCGAACTCGCGCAGGACGTTGTCGGCGTTCCCGGACGGGGAGACGTGCATCCCGTGGGTGTGCAGGTTGAAGCTGTTGGCGTGGTGCGGCTCGTGGGATTCGCCGGTGTGGGGCGGGTTGGGCGGCAGGCCGTTGATGTGCGTAAGCCGCAGCGTGTGACCGGCGCGCACGCGCAGGGTCGGCCCCGGGATCGTGCCGTTGTACGTGCGTGTCGTGACGGAGCCGAGGCCCGGGACGGAGACGTCGGTGAAGCGGACGTCGAGGGTCTGGTCGACCATGGGTGGACCCCAGCCGAGCACCGGCCGCGAGGCCGCCACGACCGGCTGCGGAAACGGCGCGGGCGACGCCGTCGCGTGCCGCCCGACCAGGGCCCCGCCGGGCGCCGCCACGAGGCCGGCAGGGAGGGCCTTGAGCACCGATCGACGACTGATTCCTTTTCTTCGCACAAGCGGGCAATCTAGATCAACTCGGGCAAGGGTGCCCGGATGACACACAGCGATGGCCGCCACCTGTGCGGAGGATCAGGTACGGACGAGCCGTGCGGCTCCGAAGGAGACGTCGAAGCGGTCGCACCAGATGCTCACGCTCGGGTAGGCCGCCCAGTCGACGTCGGCCGGCAGTGCGTAGTTCTGGTCGCCCTTGTTCCCCTTGAGCTTGGCGAGGTTGACGTACTTGCCCTCGTCGAACACACGCCAGCCGGCCGTGCCCGCCTTGACCGGTGCGTCGCTCAACCACACGCGGAGGTCGGGGCCGTTGCTCGTGTCCAGCCCTTCGAGGCGGAGCGTGTGGCCGCCGTCCGCGAGCCGGACGATCTTCACCGTGCCGGTCGTGGCGTGCTCGTGGCTGATGAAGGAGCCCCGCGCGACGGTGACGGGCCCGCTCGGCGCGGTGGACGGCGTGGCGGCGGATGACGGCATCGCGGAGGTCGGGCTCCCGGGCGTCGGCGTGGCCTGCGCTGCGGGCAGCGCCTCGTGCACGGTCTCGTCCACCCACAGCGCCCACGGCTTGAACCACACCAGCCCGGCCGCGACGACCACCGCGGCGACAACCGCCGCCGCCCTCCATCGCCGCTCGGTCCTGAAACGCCCCACGGCGTGCCTCCTTCGGATGTTCCTTCTCCTCCGGCCATCCAAATCGAAGCCGCCCGGACGGAACAGGCCCGGCCTGATGACGGAAGTCTTACGGCCCGGCGCGCGCGGCCCCGCCGGGCGGTGCCGGTCCGTAGCGTCGCGGCCATGCGTGTACTCGTCACAGGAGGAGCCGGGTTCATCGGCTCGCACATCGTCAGGTCGCTCGCCGAGGCCGGTCACGAGCCGGTCGTACTGGACGCGCTGCTGCCCAGCGCGCACGCCACCGCCCCGGAGCCGCCCGCGGCGGAGTTCCTGCGGGGGGACGTCCGGGACGCGGCGAGCGTACGGGCGGCGCTGCGCGGGGTCGACGCGGTCTGCCACCAGGCCGCCATGGTCGGCCTGGGGAAGGACTTCGCCGACGCCCCCGCGTACGTGGGCTGCAACGACCTGGGCACGGCCGTCCTGCTGGCCGGGACGGCGGAGGCCGGGGTGCGGCGGCTCGTCCTCGCCGGGTCGATGGTGGTGTACGGGGAGGGCCGGTACGCGTGTCCCCGGCACGCTCTCGTGCGGCCGGGCCCGCGCCTCCCCGAGGACCTCTCGGCGGGCCGGTTCGAACCGCACTGCCCGGCGTGCGGCGCCGAACTCGCGCCCGGTCTCGTCGGCGAGGACGCGCCGGCCGACCCGCGCAACGTCTACGCCACGACCAAGCTCGCCCAGGAGCATCTGGCCGCCTCGTGGGCCAGGTCGACCGGTGGTACGGCGGTGTCGCTGCGGTACCACAACGTGTACGGGCCGGGCATGCCCCGGGACACCCCGTACGCCGGGGTGGCCTCCCTGTTCCGCTCCGCTCTCGCCCGGGGCGAGGCCCCGCGCGTCTTCGAGGACGGCGGCCAGCGCCGTGACTTCGTCCACGTACGCGACGTGGCGGCGGCGAACGTCCTGACGCTGGAGGCCGCCGGCGCACTGCCGCCCGGCGCGCTGACCGCGTACAACACCGGCAGCGGCGATCCGCACACCGTGGGCGAGATGGCGACGGCCCTGGCACGGGCGCACGGCGGTCCGCTGCCGGTGACGACGGGCGAGTTCAGGCTCGGGGACGTCCGGCACATCACCGCGGACTCGTCACGGCTGCGCCGCGACCTCGGCTGGCGCCCGGAGACCGGATTCGCGGAGGGCATGGCGGAGTTCGCCCGGGCGGGACAGCGGGCGTCCGCGACTCCGGGCGGCTGACGCCCTGTTCAGCCGGCGGCCGCGGGCAGGGTGACCTCGAAGCGGCAGCCGCCGGGCACGTTGCACACCTCGGCCCGGCCGGCGTGCGCCTCGACGATGCCGCGGACGATGGCGAGGCCGAGCCCGGCCCCAGCCGGCGGGGTACGGGCCTCGGTGCCGCGCCAGCCCGTGTCGAAGACCCTGGGCAGGTCCTCGTCCGGGATGCCGCCGCAGCCGTCCGTGACGGACACGACGACGCCACCGTCCCGGCGTTCGGCGGCCACCGCGACCGTGCCGTCGGCGGGGGTGTGGCGGATGGCGTTCACGAGGAGGTTGGCGAGCACGCGCGTCATCTCCTTGCCGTCCACCTCGACCGGCACGGCCTCGACCTCCTCCCCCACGAGTCTCACACCCTGCTGGTGGGCGAGCGGGGCGGCGCCGCTCAGGGCATCGCCCACCAGGTCGTACACGGACATGCGGCTGGGGCTGAGGATCAGCGCCCCGGCGTGGATGCGGGAGAGTTCGAACAGGTCGCCGACCATGGCGGTGAGCCGCTCGACCTCGGTGCGGATCTGCCGGTGGTAGCGGGCGGGGTCGGCGGCCATGCCGTCCTCCAGGGCCTCCGCCATCGCCCGCAGCCCGGCGAGCGGGGTGCGCAGGTCGTGCGAGATCCAGGCGACGAGCTCCCGGCGGGACGCCTCCAGGGCGCGTTCGCGGCGGCGTGAGGCGTCGAGCTTGGCGCTGGTGGCGGCCAGTTCCCGGGTGAGCGCGGCCAGTTCGGCGGTGGCGGCACCGTCGGGCGCGGAGAAGCTGCCGCCGTCGCCGAAGTCCCGCGCGGCCCGCGCGAGGGCACGGCTGCGGGCCACCACCCACCGGCCGAGGACGACAGCCGTGCACAGGGACACCAGGGCGGCCATCGCGACGACGACGGTCACCACCCACAGGTCGTGCGCCGACAGGAACATCGCCCGGGCGACGGCGAGCGTCCCGGCGAGCATCGCCGTCACCGTCACGGCGGCGACGACGGTGAGCGACAGCGCGACCGAACGGTGGCGTACGAGACGCAGGGCGACCGCACCGGCGAGCCCGGCGCCGGCCGCGCCCGCGAGGGCGAACGCGGCGATGAGGAGGACGTCCTTCATACCGTCCGCTCCTGCGCGTGGTGGGGTTCGAAGCGGTAGCCGACGCCCCAGACCGTCTGGATCAGGGCGGGCCGGGCCGGATCGTCCTCGATCTTGGCGCGCAGCCGCCGCACGTGCACGGTGACGGTGGACAGGTCGCCGAAGTCCCAGCCCCACACCCGCCGCATCAGGTCCTCCCGGCTGTGCGCCCGGCCGGGATGCCTCAGGAAGTGCGCCAGCAGGTCGAACTCCCGCAGCGTGAGCGCGAGTTCGGCGCCCGCTCGGGTGGCCCTGCGGGTCGCCGGGTCGACGGTCAGCTCCCCGGCGCGCAGCATCTCCGGCGGCTCGCCGGCCGTCGCCGCGCGGCTGCGGCGGAGAACGGACTCGACGCGCAGCACGAGTTCACGCGGGCTGAACGGCTTGGTGACGTAGTCGTCCGCGCCCACTTCGAGGCCGGTGATCCGGTCCTCCTCGTCACCGCGCGCCGTCAGCATGATCACCGGCACCGGTCCGTGCCCCCGCAGCCGCCGGCAGACCTCCAGACCGTCCAGGCCGGGCAGCATCAGATCGAGCACGACGAGGTCAGGCCACCGCTCCTCCGCCCGGCGCAGGCCGTCGGATCCGTCGGCGGCGTGCTCGACGGCGAAACCGGCCCGCTCCAGATAGCCGGTGACGACCTCCGCGACCGTCGGGTCGTCGTCCACCACCAGGACCCGGGCCCCGCTTCCGGGGGCAGTGCGCTCGCTCATGCCGCACAGCCTCGCATCCGCGCCCGCGGGTGGTCACGGCCGGTCGGGGGGACGGCGCCCGGCGTCCGCGTTTCGTAAGGACTTCCACGGCCCCGAACCGCTCCGCGATTCCTACCGTGAGAGGCGTGACCCCCATGACCGTAGATGTCGTCCTTCCCTGTCTCGACGAGGCCGAGGCCCTGCCGTGGGTGCTGGCCCGCGTCCCCGCCGGGTGGCGGGCCATCGTCGTGGACAACGGCTCCAGCGACGGGTCGGCCGCGCTCGCGGCCGACCTCGGCGCCACCGTCGTGCACGAGCCCCGGCGCGGCTTCGGCGCCGCCTGCCACGCCGGGCTGACCGCCGCGGACGCCGAGTTCGTCTGCTTCTGCGACTGCGACGCCTCCCTCGACCCCGGCCTGCTGCCCGGCCTCGCGCTGTCGGTGGCCGACGGGTCCGCCGATCTCGTCCTGGGGCGCCGCCGCCCCACCGGGCGGGGCGCCTGGCCCGCCCATGCCCGGGCCGGCAACCTCGCGCTGTCGTGGCTGGTGCGCCGGCGAACCGGGCTGCTGCTGCACGACCTCGGGCCGATGCGGGTGGCCCGCCGCGAGGCGCTCCTCGAACTCGGCCTGTCCGACCGGCGCAGCGGCTATCCGCTCCAGATGGTGGTCAGGGCCGCCGACGCGGGGTGGCGGGTGCGCGAGACCGACGTGCCCTACCGGCCCCGGGCGGGCCGGTCCAAGGTCACCGGCACGTGGAAGGGCACGTGGCAGGCCGTGCACGACATGCGGCGAGTCCTCGACGAGCCGGCGGCGAGCGGCGGTGGCGACCGGTGACCACCCTCCTCGTCATCGCCAAGGAGCCCCGGCCCGGTCGGGTCAAGACCCGGCTCACGCCCCCTTTCCGGCCCGAGGAGGCCGCCGCCCTCGCGGAGGCGGCCCTCGCCGACACGCTCGCAACGGCCGTCCGCGTACCGGCGGACCGGCATGTCCTCGTCCTCGACGGGCGGCCCGGGCCCTGGCTGCCACCGGAATTCCGTACCGTCCCCCAGGCGGAGGGCGGGCTCGACGTACGGCTCGCCGCCGCGTTCGCCGCCTGCGACGGTCCGACGCTGCTCATCGGCATGGACACCCCGCAGATCACCCCCGCCCTGCTGACCCCGGCCCTGCGTTGGGATGCGTACGACGCCTGGTTCGGCCCCGCGGCGGACGGCGGCTTCTGGGCCCTCGGCCTGGCCGCCCCCGACCCCGCCCTGCTGCTGGGTGTTCCGATGTCGCGCCCCGACACCGGCGCCGTCCAGCACCGACGGCTGCGCGCGGCCGGGCTGCGGATCGGCACCCTGGCCGTCCTGCGCGACGTGGACACCGCCGAGGACGCCCGCCGAGTGGCGGACCTGGCGCCCGGCACCCGCTTCGCGGCGCTGCACGCGGCCCTGACGGGCACGGCGGCGGGAGCGGGGGCGTGAGCGTGAGAACGGCCTGGCGCGCCGACCCGTACGCCGACGCCCTGCGCACGGGGCAGGGCCCGCTCTTCCTGCGCCGTGACGACGGATGGCTGCTGCCGCTGGAGGTCGAGCGCTGGTGCGAGGCGCCCGACCGCGCGGACCGGTCCGTCCTGGACCGCTGCCGCGGCGCGGTCCTGGACGTCGGCTGCGGCCCGGGGCGGCTCGTCGCCGCGCTCGCCGCCGAGGGGCGCCGCGCGCTGGGCGTCGACATCAGCCCGGAGGCGGTCGCCCGCACCCTTGGGCTCGGCGGGTCGGCGCTGTGCCGGTCCGTCTTCGACCCCCTGCCCGGTGAGGGGCGTTGGGACACGGCGCTGCTCATCGACGGCAACATAGGGATCGGCGGGGACCCGGTCGCTCTGCTGCGCCGGTTGCGGCGGGTCGTGTCACGCTCCGGCCGGGTCATCGCCGAATGCGCGCCCGCGGACGTCGACGAGCGGTGCGAGGTACGGGTGGACGACGGTCGGGGCGGGCGGGGCGAACGGTTCCCGTGGGCCCGCGTCGGGGTGCCCGCGCTGACCGCGCACGCGGCCGCCGCGGGCTGGACGGTGTCCGAGCGGTGGAGCCTGTGGGGCCGTCACTTCGTGACCCTGGCCCGTCAGTCGTCGTCCGCTCCCCGCTGAGCGCGCCCCCGCCCCCGCCCCCGCCGTACGAGGATCACCGCCCCGGCCACGGCGGCCACCGCCGCCAGGACGATCGCGAGGTTCCGCGCGTACGGCAGGGGCAGCGCGGAGGGGTTCGGCGGCTCTCCGGGTCGGACCAGCAGCGGCAGCGTGACCAGGATCAGGCTCCCCGCCACGACCAGCGCGCCGCGCAGCACGCCGCGGTACCGGCGTCCGACGAGCAGCAGCCCCACCGCGAGGACCAGCGGGGCGAGGAACCCGTCGTGCAGGACGAGCGCCCCGGCGAACCACACCAGCACGCCCGCCGGTTCGGGCTCGGAAGCCACCAGCCACGCGCCGATGCCGATCAGCGCGACGCCGAGCGCGCCGACCGCGTACCGCAGCACATCCGTGGCCTTCACAGCACCTCCAGCCGGTGCACCCACTTGGTCTGCAGCACCCCGGGGCGGTTCGGGGCGATGATCCGGGCCGGGAAGCCGTGATCGAGGGAGAGGGTCCGACCGTTGAGGGTGAGGGCGAGCAGGCTCAGCGGATCGTCCGCGTACTCGGCGCCCATCTCCATCACCCGGTAGGCGCCGCTCACCTCCAGCGAGGTCACCCGCACGGCGTCGCTCCCCGGTCGGCCACCCGCCCGCTCCAGCAGATCCCGGATCCGTACGCCTTCCCAGCGGGCCTCGACGCTCCAGCCTTCGACGCAGGCGATCGGCAGCCGGGCCGCGGCCCGGGGCATCACGCGCAGGGCGTCGAGGGTGAGCGTGTACGGGCGCGGTCCGGCGACCTCGAGGCGCCAGGCCTCCATGCCCCGCTCGGACACTCCGGCCGCGGCGGCGGTCCTGTTCACCGGCAGCCCCTGCGGACCGTGGTCCGGGTGGCGGGGGGCCAGCAGGTCGAACGCCTTCAGCGGAGTGAAGGACTGCCCCACCGTCGTCAGCGTGACCACGCCGACGGCGGCTCCGGCACCGAGGAGCAGGGAACGGCGGTCCGGGCCGTCCTCGGCCGGCAGCGTGAGCGTCCCCTCCGAGCGCCTGCTCCAATGGGCCGTGATCTCGGGCGCCTTGACCGCCAGGTGCAGCAGGATCGAGCCGGTCACGACCCAGGCGACGGCGAAGTGCACCGGTACGAAGGAGAAGGGCCAGGGGTACCACTCGACGATGTTGAGCAGCCCGGTCAGCACCTGGAACACGGCCGAGGCGACAAGAACCGCGACGGACAGCCGCTCCAGGGCGTGCCGCACGGACCTCACCGGCGGCCACACGAACAGCCGCGGGTACACCGCCCACAGCTTCACCAGGAGCAGCACGATCGCCGCGAGACCACTGGCGATGTGCAGCCCCTGGGTCAGCCGGTAGCCCCACACCGGGCGGGGCGGCAGATGGTTCGCGAGCCAGTCCGGCGGGTGTTGGAGGTAGTGGCTGACCAGCCCGGTGACGAAGCAGACCGCGAACGCCGCGCCGAGCCACCGGCCCACGGCGGTCGCCGTTCGCGCGTCGTGCAGACGGCCGTTGAAGGCGGGTGGCCGGAGCGTGGGCAGGGCGGTCCGACGCGGCCTGGGCATGCGGGAGGTCATGACGTCCATGACACCCCCGCTGGGCTCCGTGCGGAGCGTTCGACACCTTACGAAACCCGAACGCCTCGACGGGTCGGCCGCCGAAGTGGCCGGGCGCACTGCCAGGCTGCGCCCATGTTCCGTGCCCGCTCGCTCTTCCTCGCCGCGCTGCTGCTCGCGGCCCTGACCGCCGCCCTGGCCGTCCTGCTGGGCGGGGACGCTCTCGGGGCCCGCTTCCTGGCGGGATACGCGGGGTGCTGGGCACTGTTCGCAGGTGCCTTGGTCGCCCTGCGCCGGGTTCCCGCCCACTCGGTGGTCCCGCTGGTACTAGCGGGGGCGGTCGCGGTCACCGTCGTCGGGCTGGTGGCGGAGCCGCGTACGAGCACGGACTCCTACCGGTACGCGTGGGACGGCCGCGTGCAGGCCGCCGGCCTCTCCCCGTACGACCACGTCCCCGCCGACCCGGCGCTCGCCCGCCTGCGCGACGGATGGCTCTTCCCCGACGCGGCCGGCTGCGCGCAGGAGCGCGGCCTCGCCCCGCTGGCCGACGGCGGGTGCACCCGCATCAACCGGCCTTCCGTGCACACGATCTACCCGCCCGTCGCCGAGGGCTGGTTCCTTCTGGTCGACACCGTCTCGCCGGTCGGAAGCCGCCACAAGGGGCTGCAGACCGGTGCCGTCGTCCTCTCGCTCGCGGTGACCGGGCTTCTGGTCGTCGTCCTGCGCCGTCGCGGCGATCCCCGGCGGGCGGCCCTCTGGGCCTGGTGCCCGGCCGTCCCCGTCGAGGCCGTGAACAACGCCCATGTCGACGTCCTCGCCGTTCTGTTCTCCGTCGCGGCCCTCGCCGTGGTGTCGCGTCGGCGCGTCACCGGCGGCGTCCTGCTCGGTCTCGCGATCGCGGCGAAGCTGCTGCCCGCCGTCCTGCTCCCGGGCGCGCTCTCCGGCACGCGCCGGCCGCGCGCGGTCCTGTCGGTCGTGGCTCCGGCCATGACGGTCGTCGGGCTGCTGTACCTCCCGTACGTCCTGCTGTCCGACGGATCGGTCCTCGGTTACCTGGGCGGATACGCGCGGGAGGAAGGGTACGACGACGCGGGCGCGGGCGGGCGGTACGCCCTGCTGCGGCTCGTCCTGCCCGACGCGTGGGCGACGCCCGCCGTGCTGCTCGTCATGACGGCGGTGGCACTCGCCGTCTGGTGGCGCGGCGACCCCGAACGCCCCTGGCGCGGCGCCCTGTTCACCACCGGGACGGCCTTCCTGCTCCTCACCCCCGGCTACTCCTGGTACGCGCTCCTGCTCGTCGCCCTGGTGGCCCTGGACGGCCGGTGGGAGTGGCTGGGCCTCGCCCTCGCCGGCGCGGTCGCGTACCTCGCCGGGCCCACGGTGGGCCCGGGGGCCGCGACCGCCGCGTACGGGGCCGCGGCGGTGGCGGTGTGCGCCGGGGCGTGGCTGCGGCGCCACCGGGACCGAGCGACACCCACGGGGAGCCCGGTCCGGCCCTTCGGGGTCACCACGCGCCGATGAGCGGGCTGTCCGGCTCGTGCCGCCGCCAGGCTTCGGTGAGGCGGACGAGGCGGGCCGGTGCGGCGATGCCGCGCAGGGTGGCGATCCTGCCGTCCGTGAGGTCGAACGTCACGGCGCCGACGACCCGGTCGCCGACGACGAAGAGGACGGCGGGGGCGCCGTTGACGGACGCGTAGTGGACGGCGGGCGTGCCGCCGGCCAGGCGCCGCTTCGCGGCCGTGGGCTTGAAGCCCGCCCGTGCGACGGCGGCGATGCGCTCCGCAGTGTCGAACCGCAGCAGCTTCTCGGCCAGGCCCGCGCCGTCGGAGATCGCGGTCGCGTCGTCGGTGAGCAGGGCCACCAGCTGTTCGGTGCGGCCCGATGAGGCGGCGGTGAGGAACTCCTCGACGATCCTGCGGGCGGCTGCCGGGTCGACTTCGCCGCCGCGGCGCGCGGCGGTGATGCGGCGCCGGGCCCGGTGGAGGTGCTGCTGGCTCGCGGACTCGGTGATGTCGAGGATCTCGGCGATCTCGGCGTGACTGTACGAGAACGCCTCGCGCAGGAGGTAGACGGCCCGTTCGTGGGGTGCCAGGCGCTCCATGAGCATCAGCATGGCCAGCGAGACGGACTCGCGCTGCTCGAAGGTGTCGGCGGGGCCGAGCATCGGGTCGCCGTCCAGGAGCGGTTCGGGCAGCCAGGCACCGGCGGTGCGTTCGCGGCGGGCCTGCGCCGAGCGGAGCCGGTCGAGGCAGAGGTGGGTGACGACCTTGGTCAGCCATGCCTCCGGCACCTTGATCCGCCGCCGGTCGGCGGCCTGCCAGCGCAGGAACGCGTCCTGCACGGCGTCCTCGGCGTCGGTGGCGGAGCCCAGGAGTCGGTACGCCAGCGAGGCCAGCCGGTTCCGGCTGGCCTCGAACCGGTCCGTGTCGAAGCGATCGGCGTCGAAGCGATCGGTGTCGGTGCTGTCCACACGGATCACCTTAGTCAGGCGGCTACGCCACCGCCTTCTCGGCGGACTTCCGTGGCGACGCGGCCAACCGGTGCCTGCGCCTGGGCAGTCCGAAGGTCGGGTGCGAGGTGGTCCACAGCGACATCCTGAGGATGGCGGCCTTGATCCGCGCGGCCTTCCGGCCGCCCACGAACTTGGGCTTCGCCATCGCCTCGCCGTCGACCATCTGCAGGATCCCGTCCCGCCGCCCGAGGCTGATGTGGTTGCCCGGGTACCCCAGCGAGGTGTTCGGGATCTTGCGGCCGGTCAGCCGCCCCACGATCGCGCCGGTGGCCTGCATCCCGGTGTAACCGGCCGAGGCGCAGGACATCGGCAACGGCCGGCCGTTGTCGCCGATGGCGTGGGCGCTGTCGCCGACGGCGTAGACGTCCGGGTGGGAGACCGACCGCATGGTGCGGTCGACGACGATCCGACCGTCCTCGGTGACCTCGAGACCGCCGACGGCGGCGATGGGGCCGACCGCGAACCCGGCCGTCCACACGGTCGCGTCGGACGTCAGGGCGGTTCCGTCGGCGCACAACACCCGTGTCGCTTCGACGGCTTCGACACGCGTGTGCTCCAGCACGGCGACGCCCAGCCGGGCGCAGGCCCGGCGCAGGTGGCCGCGGGCTGCGGCGGAGAGCCTGGCCCCCAGCTCGCCGCGGGCGATCAGCGTGACCGAAAGGCCGGGCCGGGATTCGGCGATCTCCGTGGCGGTCTCGATGCCGGTCAGCCCGTCTCCGACGACCAGCACACTGCCGCCCGCGCCCCGCTCCTCCAGGCCGTCCAGGCGCTCGCGCAGGCGCAGCGCCGAGGGCCGGGCGGCGATGTCGAAGGCGTGCCCGGCGACGCCGGGGACGCCGTGGTCGGCGCCGTGGCTCCCGAGCGCGTAGAGCAGCGTGTCGTATCCGAGCTCGCCGCCGCCGTCGGCGTCGGCCACGGCGACGACCCGGCGCTCGGGGTCGACGGCGGTGACCCTGGCCAGGCGCAGCCGTACGCCCGTGCCCGCGAAGACGTCGGCGAGCCGCGGAGCCTCGATCTCCTGCCCGGCCGCGAGCTGATGCAGCCGCAGCCGCTGGACGAAGTCCGGCTCGGCGTTGACCACGGTGATCTCGGTGTCCGCCGGGTCCAGCCGACGCCCCAGGGTCCCGGCCACGTAGGCCCCGGCATAGCCGGCGCCGAGGACGACGATGCGGTGCTTCATGTGATGCTCCTGTCCGTTCGCTTGCTCCCGGTGGTTGAGCGGGGCAGCATCCCGATTCCTGACAGGATTCGAATGTGACGTGGGTCACAGGCTGGGGGCCGCCCGGAGGGGACGTTTCGCCTCCGGGCGAACCAGGATTTCAGGCTCTGCGGGCGTGGAGGGCATGCGCGCCGAGGGCCAGCGGGGTGTGGCCGACGAGCACGAGGCCGCGCTCTTCGAGCAGGCGGGCGTAGTGGTCGGCGGTGCGCTCCCGGCCGCCGGTGTTGCACATCATGTGGAGGTCCCACGCGGTGGCGAGCGAGGGGGTGTCGTCGGTCGGCAGGAGGCGCTCGACGACGAGCAGGTCCGCGTGCCGGGGCATGGCCCCGGCACAGTGACCCAGGATGGCGCGGCAGAAGTCGTCGTCCCAGTCGTGCAGGACGCGGGACAGGATGTACACGTCGGCGCCCGGGGGTACGTCCGCGAAGTCGCCCGCCCGGTATTCGCACCGTGCGCCGGCCTCGGTGGCGGCCAGGTGCGCGCGTGCCGCCTCCAGGACCTGGGGGCGTTCGAGGAGGATGCCGCGCAGGGCGGGGTGGGCGGTGAGGATGCGGCCGAGGAGTTCTCCGGTGCCGCCGGCGATGTCGACGACGGTGCGGGGGCGGCCGGGGGCGGTCGCGGCGGCGGTGAGGACGGGGTGCGCTGGAAGCGGATCGAAGATGGGGGCGCTCGACACCATCGACTGATCGAAGAGGGCGGTGAGTTCGGGGTCGCGGGCGAAGTGGTCGAAGTGGTTCTCGCCGTAGAGATGCTCGAAGCCCGGTTGTCCGGTGCGTACGGCGTGGGCCAGGTGCGCGAAGGACTGGTAGAAGGGACCGCCGTACATCAGCGCCAGGGGCCGCATCGAGCGTGGGGCACCGGCGTCCAGCAGTGCGCCGACATCCGTGAGGCGGAAGCCGTCCGGGCCCTGGGAGACCACGCCCAGCATGGCGAGGTACCGCAGCAGGGTCCCCAGGCTCTGCGGGTCGGCGTCGACGGTCCGGGCCAGCTCCGGGACGCCGGACCCGGATTGACGGTTCATGGCCTCCGGCAGCCGGAGTTGCGCGCACGCCGCGAGGGCCTGGGTGGTCCAGGCGCCGGTCAGCAGGCGCAGGAGAGTTTCCGTGGGCTGCGTTTCACCGCGCTGTCGTGCGGGACCCGCAGCCGGGCGCCGGCCGAGGTGTTCGGTCAGTACGTCGCGGTGGTCGCCGCTCGCGTACAACTCCACGCGCCCGTACGGCGTCTTCGTGCCGACGGGGGCGGTGAAGTAGAAGACCGTGCCGTCCTCGTGCGGGTTGTAGCCGCCCCCGTCGGCGGCCGCTCCGTGCTGTGCGAAGCTCTCCAGCAGCCCCCGGAGCACCAGCGGGTCGGGCCGCGTGACGTCGAAGGCGAGGTGCGCCTCGTGGTCGGAGCCGCGTTCGTCGGCGGCGATCCCGGACAGTCCGGAGCCCGGCGGCACGGTCAGCGCGAACACCTCGACCGCCCGGTGCTCTCCGGCGGGACCGCGGACCTCGGGACGGAGAATCCTTACGTCAAGATCGGCGGCAGGGCGACCGCAGCGTGCGGCGAGGCGTTCGCGGACGACGACGCTGGGCTGTGGCCGCGCGTCCGCCGGAAGCCCGCACGCCGCCAGCTCGGTCCGCAGCGTCTGCTCGTCCGGCGGGAAGACGAGCAGGGCGGCGTGCGCGAAGCTGCACCGGTCGGTGAGCGCCCGGAGTTCGGGGCCGTCGAGGCCGGGCAGCACGCGCGAGAGCAGGACGGAGGTGTCCTGCTCACGCACGAAGCCGGCCGTCGCGCTCAGTCGCCCGGCGTCGTCGACGACGACGTTCGCCGTCGTCGTGGCCATAGGCATGGGCATGGGCATGGGCATGGTGAAGGGATGTTCGGAGTGCATTCCCTGTCCGTGGGTGAAGGAGGGGTGAGGGCCGGTCAGATGCCGACGTAGTTCTCGGCGAACCAGTCCTGCTGGGTGCGCGAGGTGCGCAGCGAGGCGATACGGGAGTGGCGCAGACGGTCCCGGAAGAGGGAGGCGCCCTCGGCATCCGAGGCGCCGTGCAGAAGGCGGATCATCCAGTGCGAGAACTCCTGCGCACGCCAGATGTGGGTCAGGCACCGCTCGGAGTAGCGGGCGAGCGGCTCGGTGTCGCCGTGGACCAGGGCGTCGATCAGCGCCTGGCCCAGGATCTCGGCCTCCAGCACCGCGAGGTTCGCGCCCTTCGCGGCGGACGGGCTGATGAGGGCGGCGGCGTCGCCCACCAGGAACAACGAGCCGTGACGCAGCGGTTCGAGTACGTCCGACTCGAGGTCGACCACGGCGCGCTGGACGAGAGGGCCGCGCAGCAAGGGTCCGTACTCGGCCGCGCGCATGCGCAGGTCGAGTTCGTCCCAGAGTCGGTCCTCGCTCCAGGTGTCGGGCCGGGTCCCGCGTCGGCACTGCAGGTAGTAGCGGGTGATCTCGGCGGACCGGGCCATGTGCCCGGCGAACCCGCCCGGGTGGATCGCATAGCCCACGGCGTCGATGCTCGGCGGCGCCTCGGCGAGCAGTCCCAGCCAGGACACGCCGTGGTCGCGGTGGTGGTGGCGCACCGCGCCGGGCGGCAGCGAGCGCCGTCCCGCCCCGTGGCGGCCGTCGCAGGCGGCGACGTACCGTGCCCGCCATCGCGCGGGGCGCCCGTCCACGTCCCGTACGGTCACCGAGGGCGTCGGGCCGTCCGCGTCGGAGACGGCGACCGCCTCCGTGTCGAAACGGATCCGCCCCCCGGCGTCGAGGAACTGCGCGAGCAGGTCGGTGACCAGCTCGTGCTGGGGATAGACGGTGTGCGGCTCGCCCCGGCCGAGCTGTCGGTAGTCGAGGCGGAATCGGCCGTCCTCGGTGCGGAACTCGCAGACGCCGTGCTCCTGCCCCCGGCGGCGTAACCCCCCGTCGAGACCGTTGCGTTCCAGGATCCGCGCGGTGTTCGGGGCGAGGAACCCCGCCCGCGGCCGGTTCTGGATGTGGTCGCGACCGGCGCGTTCCAGAACGACGCAGTCGACACCGTCGCGGAGAAGAAGGTTCCCCAGCACAAGACCGGCCGGACCGGCCCCGAGGATGACCACATCGGCCAACTCGTGGGCAACTCGGGCATACTGACTTTCTGTCACGGAAGTGGATCATAGGCATCGATGAGCATGCGGACGGACCAAGATCACCCGAATGCACCTGTAGCCGAGAAAAGGGTTCTTCTCGCGAGGGAACGAACGGGGGCGCGTCCAGGGAGACCCCGACGGATCACCTGTTCAGGGACTGTCCCCAGGTGCCGTCGACTGGCTTCATGGGAAGGACTGTCCGTGGTGCGGCTCTCATGACGAGGTGATCAGTGGTGACAACCGACCGATACGGCCACGCCGTGCACAACGGCACCTCGGAGGCGGCCGCTCACCTGGACCGTGCGGTGGAGTCCCTGCTCTTCTTCCGCCCCGAAGTGGCCGACGCGGTCGAGGATCTTCTGAAGGTCGCCCCCGCCTCGCCCCTGGCGCAGGCGTTCGCGGTCTATCTGGGGGTGCTGGGCACGGAGCCGGGCGACGCCGCCGCGGCGCGCCGGCGCTTCGACGCGTTCGCCGCGGACGTGGACCCGACCGGTCTGCCCATGCGGGAGCTCCTGCACATGGCCGCCGCCGAGGCCCTGCTCGCGGGCGATCTGCGGCGAGGGAGCGCGCTCCTGGAGGAGGTCGTCGTGGCGCATCCGCGCGACGCTCTCGCACTCTTCGTCGGGCACCAGCTCGACTTCCTCACCGGTGACGCCCTGCGACTGCGGGACAGGATCGGCGGTGTGCTGTCCGCCTGGGAGGCCGACGACCCGCACCGGGGACCGCTCCTGGGCATGTACGCCTTCGGTCTGGAGGAGTCCGGGCACTACGTCCACGCCCGGGAGACCGGCTCGGCCGCGATCGAGCAGAACCCGCACGACGTCTGGGCGATCCACGCCGTCGTGCACACCTACGAGATGCAGGGCCGGTTCACCGAGGGCATCGCCTTCCTCGACGCCCGCACGGAGCACTGGTCGAGCGGCAACTTCCTCACGGTGCACAACTGGTGGCACTACGCGCTCTACGCCCTGGAGGCGGGCGCCACCGACACCGCGCTGGGCATCTACGACGCGGCCCTGCACAACGAGGAGTCCAGGGGCCTCGCCATGGAACTCCTCGACGCGGCGGCCATGCTGTGGCGGTTCCACCTGGCGGGGATCGACCAGTCCGCCCGCTGGGAGGCGCTCGCCGACGCGTGGTCCGGGCGGGCCGATCCGCCGCACTACGTCTTCAACGACGTGCACGCCGTGATGTCCTACGTCGGAGCCGGACGGGTCGCGGAGGCGGAGCGGCTGATCGCCGACCGCCGGCGGTGGCTGGTGGAGGCCGGGACGACGGCGGTCACGAACCACGCGATGACGGCGCACGTCGGCCTGCCCGTCTGCGAGGCGCTCGTCGCGTACGGCCGCGGCGATCACGCCGCCGTGGTGGAACTGCTTTGGCCGGTGCGCCGGCGCCTGCACGAGTTCGGGGGCAGCCACGCCCAGCGCGACGCGGTGCAGAAGACCCTTCTCGAATCCTCGCTGAAGTCCGGGCGGCACGACATGGCCCGCACGCTCATCAGCGAGCGGACCGCGCTGCGCCCGGACAGCCCGTACAACTGGCTGAGCCGGGCCCGCCTGGCGGACTCACTGGGCGACGCCGCACAGGCCGCCGTCGCCCGCGACCGGGCGAGCACGCTGGGCAGGACCGGCGACCTGACCTCCGTCCGCGTCTGAGTCGCTCACTTCCTCGGGCCGTAGGTGTTCAGGAAGAGCACCGGACCCTCCAGGTCGGCGGTCAGCGCCGCCGCGAACGCCTTCGCGGAGTACACGGGATCCAGCCGCAGGCCGGCGGCCTCGGCCGTGTCCGCCGCGTCGGCGGCCTGGGCCGTCGGGTGGCCGTAGCCGCCGCCCAGGTAGTCACGGGTCGCCGTGAGCCGTAGCTGCGGGGTGTCGAACGCCGCGCCGCGCTTGCGCAGGACGGCGGCCGCCCGGTCGGCGAGCCGGGTCAGGTCGCGCGTGGCGAGCGGCAGCGTGTCGTTGACCACCACCCCGATCACCCGCGCGCGCAACCCGGCCAGCGCGCAGCCCAGGGCGAGACCCGCGACGGTCCCGCCCGAGCCGACGGCGGTGACGATGTGACGGGGCGCCGGCAGCCTGCCGGCCACCACCTGTTCCCCGAGTTCCAGTCCGGCCTCGACGTAGCCGAGCACGCCGATGGGCGCGGAGCCGCCCGGCGGGAGGTAGTACGGCAGGCGCCCGCCGCGCGTGTGGCGCAGGAACAGCCACGGCGCACCGGCCATCGTCAGCAGTTTGCTGCGGGTGTGGTGCACGGTGGCGCCGGACTCCCGCAGCCTGCGCTGTTGCTCGCGCACATGCTCGTCCTCGGGCTGGTCGACGAGGGCGAGGACGGTGTCGATGCCGAGTTCGCGCGCGTACAACGCCGCCGCCAGCCCCCAGTTCGTGCCGGTCGCGCCGACGGTCAGGACGGTGTGCGCCTTGCGCCGCTGCATCTCGGGCAGGAGCCATTCCAGCTTGCGTACCTTGTTGCCGCCCCAGCCGCCGGTCCCGTAGCCGCTCTCGTCCTTGCACCACAGGTCGTCCCGGGTGGTTCCGGTGAGCCGCCGTACCGGTGTCGGGCCGTCCCCGAGACGGCGGAACGGCAGCGTCCGCTCGAGCGCGGGAAAGCGCCTCTGCAGAATCGGCTTGGTCATGGTCTCTCCCTGCGCGGCGATGGGTCCGGGTCCGGGTGGCACGTCGGGGCGGGCCTTGGGATCATGTCATCCGGAGGCTGCCATGACTCCTGATGTGCACGAGTCCCCGGATGTGCACGAGTCCCCGCCGGACAGTCCCGGGAAGCGCCGACGGTCGCCGCGCCTCACGCTCCCCGGCTGCTGGGGCGCGCTCCTCTTCACCTGCCTCTCCTTCACTCCGTCGCTGCTGCCGCGCGGCGGGATCCTCCAGGGGCTGATCGCCGGCATCAGCGCCGCCATCGGGTACGGGCTCGGCGTGATCGCGGCCTATGTGTGGCGCGCGTTCGCCGACCGGGAGGCACGAAGCCCGTCGAGCAGGTCGTGGCAGATCCTTTGCGGCTCCGCGCTCGTGCTGTTCGGCCTCGCGTTCGGCTTCGGCCAGTACTGGCAGCACGAGATCCGCCGACTCATGGGGGTCTCCGACTACAACGTCCTCGCCACCATCGCCTGCCCGTTCGTGGCCGCGCTCGTCTTCCTTCTGCTGTTGTACGCCGGCCGGGGGCTCCGGCGTCTGTACCGATGGGTGGCCGGGCTTCTCGGCCGGTGGGTCGGCCCGCGCGCGGCGCAGGTGGTCGGCTGGCTCGTGGTGGCGGCGCTGGCCTGGTCCGTCTTCAGCGGGGTGCTGCTGAGCGGCTTCGTGAACGCGGCCAACGAGGCGTTCTCGCTGCGCGACGACGAGACGCCCGAGGGCGTGCACCAGCCCACCTCGGCGCTGCGCTCCGGCGGACCCGGTTCGCTGGTGCCGTGG
Organism: Streptomyces sp. HUAS YS2; assembly: GCF_033343995.1. Taxonomy (NCBI): domain Bacteria; kingdom Bacillati; phylum Actinomycetota; class Actinomycetes; order Kitasatosporales; family Streptomycetaceae; genus Streptomyces; species Streptomyces solicathayae. The sequence goes on from NZ_CP137573.1 coordinate 735,362, forward strand.
GGCTCGCTCGGCCGGGAGGGCCGGGCGTTCACCGGCAGCGGTCCGACGGCGGGGGACATCGGCTCGTTCACCCACCGCCGGGCGCTGGAACCCGTCCGGGCCTACGCGGGGCTGGAGACCGCGGACGACACCGAGTCCCGCGCGAAGCGGGCCGTCGCGGACCTCGAACGGGCGGGCGGCTTCCAGCGCGCGAACCTGCTCGTGTTGACCACCACGGGAAGCGGCTGGGTCGACCCCGCCGCCGTGGACTCGTTCGAGTACCTCGGCGACGGCGATTCGGCCACGGTGGCGATGCAGTACTCGTACCTGCCGTCCTGGCTCTCCTATCTCGTGGACCAGTCCAAGGCGCGCGCGGCCGGCCGCGAGCTGTTCGACGCGGTCTACGACGTCTGGTCCAAGCTGCCCCAGGACAAGCGTCCTCGGCTGTTCGTGGCGGGCGAGAGCCTGGGCTCGTTCGGCGGTGAGACGGCCTTCAGCGGCGAGTACGACCTGCGCAACCGCACCGCCGGCACCCTGTTCGCCGGTCCGCCGAACTTCAACGCCCTGTTCCGCGAGTTCAGCGACCACCGCGACAAGGGAAGCCCGGAGATCGAGCCGGTCTACCGGGACGGACGTACCGTACGGTTCACCGAGGACCCGACCACCGGGATTCCCCCGACGGACGAGCCGTGGAACGACACACGGGTGCTGTACCTCATGCACGCGTCCGACCCGATCGTCTGGTGGAGCCCGGATCTGGCCCTCTCCGAACCTGACTGGATCGGTCAGGCGCCCGGACCGGACGTCCTCGAGTCGATGGTCTGGATCCCGTTCGTGACCTTCTGGCAGGTCACCGCCGACCTGCCGTTCTCCACGGGCGTCCCGGACGGCCACGGCCACACGTACAAGGCCGCGTACGTGGACGGCTGGAACACCGTGATGCGTCCTACGGGGTTCACTCCGCAGGATCTCGACCGGCTGAAGGACGTCATCCACCCGGAGGGCTGACGCGGGCCGCCGGCCGGGGACGCGCGTCCGCGCGTGGTCAGTCGAGCAGGAACCCCACCACGTAGCCGAAGGCGTTGACCGCCCAGTGCAGGCTCATCGGCGCCAGCAGGCTGTCGCTGCGGCGGCGCAGTTCGCAGAGCAGGACGCCCGCTGCCGCCGTGAACAGGACGGCGCCCGCGACCGCGAGGGCCGAGCCGAACCCGGAGTCCCCGAAGGTCGTGGTCAGGGCCGGTTTCGCGGAGGCCAGGTGCAGGGACGGCAGCACGTGCCACAGGCCGAACAGCAGACTCGACACGGTCGTCGCCCATACCGTCCCTCTGGCCCGGCGGACCAGGCCGTAGAGCACGCCACGGAAGGCGACCTCCTCCACCAGGACGGTGCCGACGGGGACGAGCACGAGCACGCGCACCGCCAGCTCGCCCCCCGTCATCCCGTCGTACCGGCGGTCCTCGAAGAGCGAGCGGGTCTCCGGGAGCAGCGCTCCGGCGGCGTAGACGACGGCGACGAGCCCCATCAGGGCCAGCCCCCACCGGGCACCGCGGGCCAGGGTCCCGGGTGCCAGCCCGGCGTCCGCCAGGGTGCCGCCCGCCCAGCGGAGCACGGCGAGCAGCAGGGCGCTGACGGCGACGGCCGTCAGCAGGCGGAGCGCGCCCGTCCAGCGGTCCAGCAGCAGGTTGGACGCGACGAGGACGGCGACCGTGAGGCCGACGGCCGGCCAGGTGCCGATCGGCCCGCGCCACCGGCTCCCCGGCGGCGCGTCCGACCGTACGGCCCGTCCGTCCATCGATCCACGCTATCGGTCACCCGCCCCGGCCGCCCGGCAGGCGCCCGCCCGGGTCAGGCCAGCACCCGCAGGGCGGACGGCTGCACCCGGAGGGTCACCGGCAGGGTCGCGTCGACCTCGCCGTCGGCGCCGTACGGCAGGGGCCGGTCCGCCTCGATGCGGATCTCCTTGCCGCGCAGGATCTCGATCTGAGGACGCTTGACGTGCTCACCCGTCTTCAGCTCGTTCATCATGGCGAAGAAGAGACGCTTCGGCGCCTTCTGGATCACGACGACGTCCAGCAGCCCGTCGTCGACGCTCGCCCCCGGGGCGATGTTCCGCCCGAACCCGTAGAAGCCGGAGTTCGCCGCGACCACGGTGTAGCCGCTGCGCTCGTGCAGCACTCCGTCGATCGTGATCCGGTACGCGGCGGGCTTCCAGGCGAGGACCGCCCGGAGACCGCCGGCGTAGTAGGACGCCGCGCCCCGCAGGAACCGGGAGGCGTTGGCGTGGTGGTTGGCCACCGCGTCGACGCCCGCGTACACGCTGCCCAGGACGCTGATCCGCGGGTGCTTGGCGGACTCCACCTCGATGGTGTCGACCCTCCGCGGCTCGCCTTCGAGCAGTGTCTCGGCGAGCCGCGCGGCGTCGGTGGGCAGCCCCAGGGCACGGGCGAAGTCGTTGCCGCGGCCCGCGGGGACCAGGCCGAAGACCGTGTCCGTGCCGCTGAGCGCGCCACCGACGCAGCCGGCCATGCCGTCCCCGCCGACGGCGAGCACGACGTGTCCCTTCGCACCGGCCTCCCGGGCGAGTTCCTGGGCGTGTTCCAGGCTGCGGCTGTAGACGGTGTCGAGCTGGGCGCCCGCCTCCCGCAACAGCCGGGCCAGCGGGAGCAGGCCCGCCGTGCCACTGGAACCCCCTGCGGTGGGGTTGACGACGGCGGTGAACTGTCGCATGGATCTGGCCTCCGGGCGGCAGAAGAAGGGGTTCAGCGGACGGGGATGAGAACTCCGGGGCTCAGCACGCCGGACGGGTCGACCTCGGCCTTGACGGCCTGCAGCATACGGATGCCGAGGGGGCCGATCTCGCGGACGTACCAGTCCCGGTGGTCGGTGCCGACACCGTGGTGGTGGCTGATGGTGCCGCCGGCCGCCAGGATCGCGTCGTTGGCCGCCCGCTTCACCGGCGCCCAGTGCGCGACGGCGTCCTCGCCCTGCGCGGAGACGACGGTGAAGTACAGCGAGGCGCCGTTCTCGTACGTGTGCGAGATGTGGCACATGACGAGCGGCGGGGTGCCGGCTTCGGTGAGGGTGTTCGTGAGCGCGTCACGGACCGCCGTGTACAGGCCGGGGATCGCGGACCAGAAGGCGGCCGTCTCCAGCGTCTCGGCGAACGCGCCGGCGTCGAGGAGCGCGTCGCGCAGGTAGGGCGCGTTGTAGCGGCCGTGCTCCCACTTGTCGCCGGGCTCCTCGCCGATGAACTCGCCGTCGCAGGCGAGGAGGACCTCGCGGGCGGCGGCGCGGCGGGCGGCCGTCTCGGCCTCGGTGCCCTCGAAACCGACGATGGCCATGCAGCCGGGGTTCGTCGGGACTTCCGCGTTGCCGATGGCGTCCGGCTGCGCCAGTCCGATGAAGGTCTCGGACTCGTCCGACAGGCGCAGCACCGTGGGCCGCGGGCCGTCCTGGGCGAGTCGGCGCAGCGCCGCGGTGCCGGCCTCGAAGGAGGCGAAGCGCCAGCCCTCGTAGATCCGCTTCTGCGGCAGCGGGCGGATCCGCACGGTCACCGCCGTGATCACGCCGAGGGCGCCCTCGGAGCCGAGGATCAGCTGGCGCAGGTCGGGGCCGGCCGCCGAGCGCGGGGCCCGGCCGGTCTCCAGGGTGCCCTCGGGGGTGGCGACCGTCAGGCCGAGGACCATCTCGTCGAAGCGGCCGTAGCCGGCCGACGCCTGGCCGCTGGAGCGGGCCGCGGCGAAGCCGCCGACGGTCGCCCACTCGAAGGACTGCGGGAAGTGGCCGAGCGTCCAGCCTTGCTCGTTGAGCAGCGCCTCGCACTGCGGGCCGCGCAGGCCGGGCTGCAGCGTCGCGGTGCGCGACACCTCGTCGACGGCGAGCAGCTGGTCGAGCCGCCGCAGGTCGAGGGCGACGAACGGCCGCTTCGTGTCGGGCGCGAGACCGCCGACGACGGAGGTGCCGCCGCCGAACGGAACGGCGGAGAGGCCGTGGGCGGCGCAGGCGCCCAGCACGGCGAGGACCTCGTCGTGGCCGGCCGGGAGCACCACGGCGGCCGGGATGTCCTCGACCTCACCGGCGCGGATGCGCAGCAGGTCGGGGGTCGACTTGCCCCGGGTGTGCCGGACGCGGCTCTCGGCGTCCTCCCGCAGGCCGTCCTCGGCGGCGACGGCCGCGCGCAGCGCGGTGCGCGCCTCCTCGGTCAGGGCCGGGGCGGGCGTCTCGATGTCCGCGAGGGCGGCCGGGCCGCTCTCGCGCGGGGTGACGCCGAGCAGGTCCCGCAGCAGGCCGGTCACCGATTCGGGCAGCGGTGCCGCCTTGGCCGGGTCGCCCCAGCCACTCCACAACATGTCCACTTCGAGAGGTTCCTCACGGTCTGTTTCACGGATGGCTCTGCCGCTCGACCCGCACTGGCATTACACTGTGACAGATGACGCCCATTCGTCACAACCACTCGGACGCAGATCCCGTGCTCGACGCCGCACGCGACTGCGTGCTCGCCGTCGGCGTACGGCGGACCACCCTCACGGACGTCGCCCGGCGCGCGGGCGTGTCCCGGATGACGCTGTACCGGCGCTGGCCGGACGTGAGCAGCCTCGTCGGCGACCTGATGACCCGTGAGTGGATCGCCGTCGCCACCGACGCCATGCCGGCCGGCGGCGACGGCACACCCCTACGGACGCGGATCGTCGAGGGGCTCGTCGCGGGCGCCGCGGCGTTCCGGGCCCACCCGCTGTTCCGCAAGATCCTCGACGTCGACCCCGAGCTCCTGCTCCCGTACGTCCTCGACCGCCGCGGCGCCAGTCAGGACGCCTTCCTCGGGCTCCTCGTCACGGCGCTCGACGCGGGCCACGAGGACGGCTCCGTACGCCCCGCCCGCACGGACCTGCAGGCCCGGTCCCTGCTCCTCGTCGTCCAGTCCTTCACGCTCTCGCTGCGCACGATGACCGACGAGACCGATCCCGAACTGAGCGAAGCCGCCTTCCTCGACGAGCTGCGCATCCTGCTGGAGAGGACCCTCACCCCATGAACCCCACGAGCAGCCCCGCCCTGCCCGGCTCCTCCCTCGACGCCGAGCGGCGCCGCCGCGAACTGGCCGAACTCGCCGACGGCGACGTCGTCGACGTGCTCGTCGTCGGCCTCGGCGCCACAGGCGCCGGCGCCGCGCTGGACGCGGCCACCCGCGGCCTCTCCGTCGCCGCGATCGACGCCCACGACCTGGCGTTCGGCACCTCCCGCTGGAGCTCCAAGCTCATCCACGGCGGACTGCGCTATCTAGCGTCCGGCCAGCTCGACGTCGCGCACGAGAGCGCCGTCGAACGCGGCATCCTCATGGAGCGCACCGCCCCCCACCTGGTGCGCGCCCAGCCCTTCGTGCTGCCCCTCACCCCGCTGGTCAGCCGCGGTCAGGCCGCCCTCGCGCGGGCCGGTTTCTTCGCGGGCGACCTGCTGCGGGCCGGCGCCCGCACCTCGCGCGGCACGCTGCCCCGGCCGCGCACCCTGTCCGCCGTCGAGACCCGGCACTTCGCCCCGGCCCTACGCCCCACCGGACTGCGCGGCGGACTGCTGTCCTGGGACGGCCAGCTCAGCGACGACGCGCGCCTGGTCACCGCGATCGCCCGCACCGCGGCCGCCCACGGCGCCCGCATCCTCACCCGCACCCGGGCCCTCGGACTGCGCGGCGACGGTGCGCTGGTCCGCGACGAACTCACCGGCGAGGAGCTGCGGATCCGCGCCCGAACCGTCGTCAACGCGGCCGGTGTGTGGGCGGGCGGTCTCGTCGACGACGTGCGCCTGCGGCCCTCGCGCGGCACCCATCTCGTGCTGCGCTCCGAGCACCTCGGCCGGCTCTCCGCCGGCCTGCACATCCCGATCCCCGGCGAGACCAACCGCTTCGTCCTGGTCCTGCCCCAGGGCGACGGGCGCGTGTACGTCGGTCTCACCGACGAGCCCGTCGACGGGGCGATCCCCGACGTGCCCGAAGTCCCCGAGACGGACATCGGCTTCCTGCTCGACGTGCTCGGCTCCGCGCTGGCCGTCACGGTCCGACGCGAGGACGTGGTCGGGGCCTTCGCGGGCTTGCGGCCCCTGCTCGACACCCAGGACGCGGAGGGCCGCACCGCCGACATCTCGCGCAAGCACGCCGTGCTCACCTCGCCCGACGGCGTCGTCACCGTGGTCGGCGGCAAGCTGACCACGTACCGCCGTATGGCGCAGGACGCCGTCGACGCCGCTGTGGCCGCCCGCGGCCTGCCCGCCGGCGCGTGCCGTACCGCGTCCCTGCCCCTCGTCGGCGCCGCCGGGCCGCGGACCCTCGCGGGTCTGGACGTCCCGTCGCGCCTGGTGCAGCGCTACGGCACCGAGGCAGTGGCCGTCCACGCGCTCGGTGTCGAGGACCCCGCGCTCGCCCGGCCCGTCGTACCCGGCCACCCCGTCACGGGCGCCGAACTGCTGTGGGCCGTCCGCCACGAAGGCGCCCTCGACGCCTCCGACCTGCTCGACCGCCGCACCCGCATCGGCCTGGTCCCGGAGGATCGCGCCACCGCGGAGGAGGCGGCGCAGGACGCCCTCGCCCGGCACGCCCAGCTGCACTGACGGGCGTGCGCGTCCCTGCCGCCCTCCGGGCGGGGAGGCGCCGGCTTCGCACCATCAGTCGATCAGGACGCCGGGGTTGAGGATGTGGTGGGGATCCAGGGCCGCCTTGGCGGCGCGCAGCGCCAGGGCGAAGGGCTCCGGTCGCTGGCGGTCGTAGCCGGGACGGTGGTCGCGGCCGACGGCGTGGTGGTGGGTGACGGTGGCGCGGTGCCGGTGCAGGACGTCGGTCACGGCGGCCTTGATGTCGTCCCAGATCGCGACCTCGTCGCCGGGCCGGCCCGCGACGGCCACGGTGAAGTAGGGGGCGGCGCCGTCGGGATAGACGTGGGTCAGGCGGCAGTTGACGGTGGCCTGGTGTCCGGTGGCCTTCAGGGCCGCGTACATGGCCTCGGTGCGCACCTCGTCGATCAGGGCGGGAATCCGGTCCCAGGTGGCGGCGGTCTCGAAGGTCTCGACGACGGCGCCCATGCGCGCCAGTCCGTCCCGCAGGTAGGGCATGCGCAGGAACGCCGAGCGCCAGGCGCTCACGGCCGCGTCGGCCGGGGCGGTCCCGTCGGCCGAGGCGGTCCCGTCGGCCGCGGCACGGTCCGCCGCCGGCGCCTCGCCGCGTCCACCGTGGGCGCGGGCCAGGTCCAGGGCGGTCGCGAGACGGTCGTCGACGGGGGCGGTCGCGGACTCGAAGCCGAGGACCAGGACCGTGGAGCCGTCCTGCGAGGCACCGGACAGGAGCGCCTCGCCGGGGTCCAGCAGACGGCAGTTGGCCGGATTCAGATCGGACTGGGCGATGGCGCGCACCGCGTCCAGCGCACGGTGGAAGTCGGCGAACACGACCGACGTCGAGGCCTTGTGCCGGGGGCGTTCCTGCAGCCGCATCCATGCCTCGGTGATGACACCGAGCGCGCCCTCGGACCCGAGGAACATCCGGTCCGGCGACGGCCCGGCGCCGGATCCCGGAAGCCGCCAGGACTCGCTCGTCCCGGCGGGGGTGACCACGCGCAGGGACTGGACGAAGTCGTCGATGTGGGTGTGGACGGTGGCGTAGTGCCCGCCGGCCCGGGTGGCCAGCCAGCCGCCGAGGGTGGAGAACTCGAAGCTCTGCGGGAAGTGACGCAGGGTCAGCCCGTGGGGCCGCAACTGGTCCTCCAGTACGGGACCGAGGGCGCCGGCCTGGATGCGGGCGGCGCGGCCGCCCTTGTCGATCTCCAGGACCCGGTCCATCGAGGTCAGGTCCAGTGACAGCACGGCGCGGTGGGCGTCGCCGCGGTACTCCACGCCACCGACCACCGAGGAGCCGCCGCCGAAGGGGATCACGGCCACGCCGTGGTCCCCGGCCCAGTCCAGCAGGTCGGCGACCTCCCGGTCGTCGGTCGGGCGGGCGACGAGGTCGGGGATGCGGCCCGGCCGGCCGCGCAGCGCCCGGATGACGTCCCGGTACCCCTTGCCCATGGCGTGGGCGGCACGGACTTCGGGATCGGCGGCGACCAGATGGGCGAGGGAGGACGGCGGCGCCACCGCCGGCCGGCCGATGCCCAGGTCGGCGACCTGCGGTATCGGCAGCGGGCGGGCCAGGGTGCCCGGCAGCAGGGAGCCCGTCGCGACGCACTCTGCGTCGTCGGGGTGGGCGTCGGTGTAACCCCAGCCCCACCAGGAACGGGGGCGGGCGGTGCCGGGGTCGGTCGCGGTGGCAGGCATGAGTGCGCTCCAGCGAGGTCCGGTGACAGTGAACTTACCCGAGGGAAAATTACCGTAGGGTAAGATCCGTACTCATGACAACAGTCCCCTCCAGAGCCGGCACCAAGGGCATGCCGAGGGCCGAACGCGAACGACAGGCGCTGGCCGCGGCCACCGAGGAGTTCGGCCGCCACGGCTACGAGGCCACCACCGTGGCCGCCATCGCCGCCCGCGTTGGCGTCACCAAGCCGCTGCTGCACCAGTACTTCGGCAGCAAGCAGGACCTCTACCTGGCTTGCCTGGACCCGGTAGGTGACCGGCTGCTGGGCGCTGTCCGGACCGCGATGGCCGAGCGCGCCACCGGCGCGCCGCCCACTCCCCTGCGAGTCATGGAGGCCCTGTTCACGGCCCTGGACGGGCAGCGCGAGGCATGGTTCGTCCTCTACGACGCCACGCTGCCTCCCGACAGCGACGCCGCCCAGCGCGCGGCGTACTACCGCGGCGCCATCGACGAGCTCGCCGCGACCGGCACCGCCGACCTCCTGCAGACATCCGGGGGCGCCGACCCGCTGGACGCCGACGCCCTCAAGTACGCCTGGCGCGGCCTGTGCACGGCCCTGGTCCGTTGGTGGATCAACCACCCCGACCAGTCCCCCGAGGCCATGACGCGGCGTTGCGCACGGATCTTCGAGGCCGCCCGCCTCATCGGGCCCGCCGACGACGACCGGGCCTGACCGGGGCCCGCGGGTCTCCGGGGATCAGGCGACCGTGAGGACGATCTTGCCCGTGGTGCGGCCCCGCTCGCCGATGGCGTGGGCCTGCGCGGCCTCGCCGAGCGGCAGCACGGTGTCGACGACCGGCCTCAGCTCCCCACACTCCACCAGGGCCGCGACCTCGCGCAGGCCGAGGTGGTCGGGCTCGACCAGGACCCAGTCGGCCCGCACACCGTCCCGGACGGCCGGGACGTCGTCCGGCCCGGGCAGGGTGATGAGCCTGCCCCCGTCCCGAAGCACCTTCAGGGAGCGCTCGGCCGTCTCCCCGCCGAGGCCGTCCAGCACGACGTCCACGTCGGAGACGACGTCCTCGAAGCGGGTGGCGCGGTAGTCGACCACCTCGTCCGCGCCCAGCTCCCGCACCAGGTCGTGCTTGGCCGCGCTCGCGGTGCCGATCACGTACGCCCCGCGGGCCTTGGCGATCTGCACGGCGAAATGGCCCACACCGCCGGCCGCGGCGTGCACGAGCACCCGCTCGCCGTGGCGGACGCCCGCCGCGTCGACGAGGGCCTGCCAGGCGGTCAGGGCGGCGAGCGGCAGCGCCGCGGCCTGCACGTGCGTCAGGGACGCGGGCTTCGGTGCCAGGTGGCGGGCCGGCGCCACCACGTACTCGGCGTACGCGCCCGCCTGGCGCGGGAACAGCGGCATCCCGAAGACCTCGTCGCCGGGGCGGAAGATCCCCACGCCGGGGCCCACGGCCTCCACCGTGCCGGACAGGTCCCAGCCGACGACGGGGACCTCGCCCCAGGCGATGAGGGCCCCGCTGGCCCGGGTCTTCCAGTCCACCGGGTTCACCCCCGCGGCGTGCACCCGGACCAGGACCTCGTTCACGCCCGGCTCGGGCCGCTCCACCTCGCGCTCGACCAGGTTCTCGGGTCCGCCCCACTGCTCCACGACCACCGCACGCATGCCGTACGCCTCGTTCCGTCTCTCATCGGCTTGCCACCGGGTCTTTCCGGCGGCGACGGATCCACGATCGGACAATCCACCCCTCTTCGGTGTTGGCCATCCAGACACCATGTGACAGGATCTGGCCATGAGCACCCTCCACCGCATCGCCGTGCTCGCCCTCCCGGGAGTGCCCCCGTTCGATCTCGGGATCCCCTCCCGGGTCTTCGGCAGCGCGGAGGACGCCGAGGGCCGGCCCCTGTACGAGGTCACCGTCTGCACGGCCGACGGCGCACCCGTGCTCAGCGACGCCGGCTTCACCGTGCAGCCCGCCGCCGGACCGGAGGCGCTCGCCGCGGCCGACACGGTGATCGTCCCGCCCACGCACGCCATGCCCGAGCTGAGCCGGGGAGGCCCGCTGCCGCCCGAGGTGCGCGCCGCCATCGCCGGGATCCGGCCGGGCACCCGGCTCGTGTCGATCTGCTCCGGGTCGTACGTGCTGGCCGCCGCCGGGCTGCTCGACGGACGGCCGGCCACCACCCACTGGAACCTGGCCCCGGAGTTCCGCCGGGCCTACCCCGAGGTCAAGGTCGACGACGAGGTGCTCTTCGTCGACGACGGCGACGTGCTGACCTCGGCGGGCGTGGCCGCGGGCGTCGACCTGTGCCTGCACATGATCCGGCGCGACCACGGCGCCGCGGCCGCCAACCGCGCCGCCCGCATGTGCGTCGTGCCGCCCTGGCGGGACGGCGGGCAGGCCCAGTTCATCGACCGTCCGGTCCCGGAACCGACCCTGGCGGGCACCTCCGCCACCCGCGCCTGGGCGCTCGAACACCTCGCGGAACCGCTCACCCTCGGCCGGCTGGCCGAGCACGCCCGGATGAGCCTGCGCTCGTTCACCCGCCGGTTCCGCGAGGAGGTCGGCATGACGCCGGTGCAGTGGCTCACCGCACAGCGGCTGGAACTCGCCAAGCAGTTGCTCGAGACGACCGATCTCCCGATCGATCTGGTCGCGCACCGGGCCGGGATCGGCTCCGGGAACTCGCTGCGCGCCCACATGAGGACCACGTTCGGCATCTCCCCCGCCGCTTACCGCCGCGCCTTCGGCACCGGCGCCGCGCCGGGCTAGGGTGTCGCCGCGCCGCCCTGACGCACGACCTCCGAGCGGTACGTGGCCGTCCCGCCGGCGTCCGCCACGACCGTGGGGCAGGCGGCACACGCCGCCGCACCACGCTGGGAGAACCACCTGCAGTCGCGGCGGATGCCACAGACCGGGAGCGCGCCCTGGTCCGTCACTCGGCGGTGCTCCGGGCCGTCCGCGTCGTCGTCCACGAGGTGGTCGACGACGCCGCACCCCTCGCCGGTCCACTGCGAGCAGGCACCTTCGATGCAGGGCCGGCTGAAGCGGTAGCGGCGCTCCGGCTCCCCGGCCTCCTGCAGGCGAGCGGCGAACGCGGGGTCCACCACGACCGGCATCGGCAGGTACGCCAAGCTCCCCTGCTCCGTCATGACGCCGATGATCGAGGCGCCCTCGTGGCAGGGACTGCTCGGGCAGGCCCGGTCCCCGCCACGACGGCCGGCAGGTGCCGTGGCCACTACTGGCGCTCCCGCTCCGTCGCCAGCCCCTGAAGCTCCGTCATCAGATCGGGCCGGGGAATCCCGTACCACCACACGCCCCGACGCACCGGAACCGTCAGGGACTCCTTCGGCAGCAGGTCGCCCAGCGCCATGACGCCGGCCTGCGCGACCGCTCGGCTGACTCGCTCCTGCTGCTCCTCGGTGAGTTCCACATCGGTGAGCACCAACTTGAACTCGTGCTTGTTGTTCTTGGTCACGACGCCTCCTTGTCGCAGTGCCCCTGGGAGCCGGCCGGCCGCGGGTGCGGCGGACCATCGGCTCGACCCCAAGAACAGCACTCCACGTCCGCGCCGCACATGAGCCGCGGAGCAGGCGACCCGAAGCCCCGCCTTTGTCGTGACGACCGTTGGGCCGAATGCCGTTCGCCGCAACAGGTCGCGCGGTTCCGTCGTCACGCTCTCGAAAACGCGTCTTTGCCCGTGTTGGTCCCCTTTTCCCGCCGGGGCTGCTGCCATGCTGCCTGCCGAGGGCTGCCGGGGGCCGGCCGCCGCCGGGAAAGGGGTCACGTGGCAGCCGCGCGGTGGGAACCGGTCGTCGTCCTGCTCGCGGTCGTCCTGGCGGGTGTGCTGCTGTCGCACGGGCTCGGGTCGGTGCTCAGGACCGTACGGGAGCCGTTGCTCACGGCTCCGTTCAGCGGCGGACTCGAACCGCGGGAACATCCGGTGTCCCGCTTCCATGTGCGCTGGTACCCCGTCACGATGATCTTCCTCGCCTTCGACATGGAAATGCTCTTCATGTACCCGTGGACGAAGGTCGTTCCCGAGGTCGGCACTTCGGCCGTCGTCGAGATGTTCCTGTTCCTCGGCATCCTGCTCGCCGGCGTGGCCTACGCCTGGCGCGAGGGGGCGTTCCGGTGGACCTGAGGGCGCGCGTGGCCCGGGTGGCGCTGGCTCGGCCGGCGGTCATGGTCGTGGCCGGGCCGGGGGCCACGCGGGAGCGGCTGGCCGTAGAGGCCGAACTCGCCCGCAGGCGCTGGCGGCACGCCGCGAGCCCGGCCGCCGCGAACCTGGTGGTGTTCGCGGGGGCTCCCGTTCGCGTACGGGAGGACAACTGGGCGGAACGGGTGTGGGGAGGTGTGCCCGCGCCGAGGGCACGGGTGACCGTGACGGAGGCCGAGCACGCTGCGCACGCGCTGGACCACGGTCACGCGATGCTCCTCCGGGCTCATGTGGACCAACCCGCCGGGCACGCCTCGTACGAAGCGCCTGATCACGGCGATCACCGCGATCACGCCGGCATGGACCACGGCCACCACATGGGCGTCGTCGCCGGCCTGCCCATGGCCGAACGGGCCGACGACCGCGACGGCTTGCGGCTCGACCGGCTGCACGTACCGCTCGGCCCCGCGTTGCCGGACTGGCCGGCGGGGCTCGTGCTGCGCCTGGAGCTCCAGGGCGACGTGGTGCAGCGCGCCGAGGTCGAGGCGACCGCCGCGCCCGCACCGTCCCGGCCGGCCTTCTGGGACGAGCCGTGGCTCCGTGCCCTGGCCGGCGAGCCGGTCACCGTCGGCGAGGCGGCGCGGCGCCGGTGCGCGGCGCATCTCGACAGCGTCGGCAGGCTGCTCCACGTGGCCGGCTGGGACGACGCCGCGCTCCGCGCGCGCGAGGCCCGCGACCTGACGCTCGGCGGCGCGCCGGGCGACGAACTCGGGCCACGCGTCCGCCGCCTGGTGCGGCGGGTGCGCGGATCGTGGACGCTGCGGTGGCTCCTGGCCGGGGTCGGTGCGCGAACCGACGGCCCGGTCGCCGAGGACGCGCACGGCAGGCTGACGGCGTGGCTGGACGCGATCGAGCACGCCCTCGGCGACCTGGCCGACCGCGCTCCGCTCGCCGACCGGCCGCCGGTGGGGCCCCGGGGCCCGGTCGGCACCGGGACTCCGCCCTCGCGGGCCCTCCTCGACGCGCTGCCCGAGCTCCTCGCCGGAACCGAGTTCGCCTGCGCCCGGCTCGTCGTGGCGAGCCTGGACCCGGATCTCGACGAACTCACCCCGGAGTCCGTGCCGGGAGGCCATGGCCATGGCTGACCCCGCTCCGCTGTGGACGGCGCTCGTCCTGCCCTGCGCGCTGGCGCTCGTCGCGTGGGCCACCGCGTCCGTCGACGCGCGGTCGGCCGCTCCGGGGCGCGAGGTGCTGCGGCTCCTGGTCCAGCAGCGGCGGCTCACCAGGGCCGCCGACCTCCCCCTGGTACGGCTGGGGACAACCCTGCTCCCGGTGGCCGCGGTCCTGGCCGCCGTCGTCCTGCCCTTCGGGTTCCGCCCGGTCTCGGACCTGCCCGACGGGATCGTGTGGTTCAACGCCATGGAGGCGCTGGCGTGGGCGGCCGTGTGGCTGACGGGCTGGGGCCCGAACTCGACGCTGTCGCTGATCGGCGGCTACCGGTTCCTGGCGCAGGGGCTGGCGTACGAGCTTCCGCACATGCTGGCGATCACGACGGCGGCGCTCGGCGCGGAGTCGTTGCGGGTCGGGGCCGTCGTGGACGCCCAGTCCGGGCTCTGGTTCGCGGTGTGGATGCCGGTCGCGTTCGGGATCTACCTGCTGAGCGCACTGGCGATGGCCTTCTGGGGGCCCTTCGGTCAGCCGGTGGGGACGGACGTCGCGGGCGGTGCGGCAGCGGAACTCTCCGGCGTGGACCGCCTGGTGTTCCTCGGCGGCCGGTGGCTGCTGCTCGTGGTCGCCGCGGCCTTCGCCGTTCCCCTGTTCCTGGGCGGCGGGCAGGGACCGCTGCTGCCCGGCTGGGCCTGGACGGTCCTCAAGACGGCCGCCGTGCTGGGGGGCCTGCTCTGGGTGCGGCGCCGGGTGCCGACCGTTCGGACGGAGCGTTACGTGGAGCTGGCCTGGGTCGTCCTGACCCCGCTGGCGGTGGCGCAGGCGCTGGTGGTGGCCGTGGTGGTGCTCGGCCGGTGAGCGCCGTCGCGTTCTGGGTACTGGCCGTCGTCGCCGTGGCGAGCGGCGTGATGGTGTTCCGGTTCGACTCCATGGCACGGGCGACGTTCTCGCTGCTCACCTCGCTGCTCTGCGTGGGCGGGGAGCTGATCGTGCTCGGCCTGGACTATCTGGGCGTCGTCACCGTCCTGATGATGACGATCGAGATGGCCGTCATGGCCGTCTTCATGATCATGTTCATGATGAACCCGGCCGGGCTCATGCCCATGACGATGATGCACAACAGGCGGGGCGCGGCGGTCATCTGCGCCCTGACGTTCGCGCTGCTCGTCGCCGGGATCCTGCTCGCCCCCTGGCCGCGCCGGCGCGGTCGGGCGCCCGCCGACCCGACCCTGGACCTCGGCAACGCCCTGATGGGGCCGCACATGCTCACGATGACGACGCTCGGCATGGCGCTGTTCGCGACGATCGTGTCGACCGTCGTCCTGGCCACCCGGCGCGGCCGGTACGACCGCTTCGGTGACGAGCTGCGGGCGGCCCGGCCCGACGACCCGGTTCGGGGCGGGGTGGGCCGGTGAACCTCGAACTCTTCCTGATCACCGCCGCCGCGCTGTTCTGCGTCGGCCTGTTCGGCGCGCTGACCCAGCAGTCGATCGTGATGCTGATGATGGGCCTGGAGCTGATGCTCGGCGGCGTGATCCTCGCGGCCGGTGCGGCCTGGCACCACATCGCGCCCGGCTCGGTCGACGGGCAGGTGCTGATCGTGGTCGCCATCACGGCCATGGCGGTCGAGATGGCGATCGGCTTCGCCGTCGTCACCGCTCTGTTCCGGTCGCGCGAGCTCGACATGACCGACATGGCCGCGGAGTTGAAGGAGTGAGCGTCCTGCTCTGGGCGCTCGTGGCGCTGCCGCTGACGGCCGGGACGCTGCTCGCGCTCGCCGGGCGGCCGGCGGACCGATGGGCCCCCGTGGTGGCGGTCGCGGTCGCCGCGGCCGCACTGTGGCTCGCCGTCGTCGCCGCGGTCCGGCATCCGGCGGTCGAGGCGCCCTTCCTCGCCGGGCTGCCCGTGCGCCTGGCGGTGGACGGCCTGTCCGGGGTCCTCGTCGTCACCGTCACCGCCATCACCCTGGCCGTCCTGCTGTTCGCGGCGGCGGAGTTCGACGCCTCGGAGGCGCGGGCCCGGTTCTTCGGGCTGATGCTCGTCTTCGCGGGCAGCATGCTCGTCACGGTCACCGCCAGCACCCTCCTGACACTGCTCCTGGGCTGGGAGGTCATGGGCGCCGCCTCCTGGGCGCTGATCGGCTACTGGTGGCGCGACCCTGTTCGTACGGCGGCGGCCGACACGGCCTTCCTCACCACCCGCGCGGCCGACCTCGGGCTCTATCTGGCGGCGGGCGCCGCCCTGGCCGCCGCACCGGGTCCGCTCGCCCTCGACGGGCTCGCGCGCGCCGGCGAACCGTGGCTGTCCGTCGTGACGGCGGGCCTCCTCGTGGCCGCGCTCGGCAAATCGGCCCAGCTCCCCTTCAGCTTCTGGCTGTCGCGGGCCATGCAGGGGCCGAGCCCGGTCTCGGCGCTGCTGCACTCCGCGGCGATGGTGGTGGCGGGGGCGTATCTGCTGCTGCGGACCCGGCCGTTGCTCGAAGCGTCGGGGTGGGGCGCGGACGCGGCGGCGTGGGCGGGTGCCGTGACCGCCGTCGTGCTCGGTCTCGTGGCCGTGGCACAGACCGACTTCAAGCAGCTGCTGGCCGCGTCGACGTGCGCGCAGATCGGATACATGGTGCTCGCCGCCGGGGCGGGGGCGAGCACCGGCGGTGTGCTGCAGCTGATGGCCCATGCCGCGGCGAAGAGCCTGCTGTTCCTGACGGCGGGTGCCTGGCTGACCGCATGGGGGACGCAGCGGCTCCCCGAGCTCCGGGGCGCGGCCCGGACGTACCGGGCCGCCGGGGTGGTGTGCACCGTGGGCGCGCTGTCGTTGGCAGGGCTGCCCCCGTTCGCCCTGTGGGCGGCCAAGGACGTCCTGCTGGCCGGGGCTCGCGAGGACGGCGCGTGGCTGTACGCGACCGGGCTCGCGGCGGCCGTGATCTCCGCCGTCTACAGCGTGCGGATCCTCCGGTTCGTGTGGGACCGACCGGAGCCGCGCGCGGCCTCCGGGCGGCGGATCCCCGGCGGAGCGATCGCCCCGCTGACGCTGCTCGCCCTCGCCTGCCTCGCCCTGACGCCCGTGGCCTTCCCTCCGGTGCGGACCGCGCTCGCCGACTATCTCGGCACCGCGGGCGAACCCGACCCGCACCTCTGGGAGTTCGCGCTGTCCGGTGCCCTCGCGCTCGCCTCCGCCGCCGGTGCCTGGGCGTGGCCCCGGGCCAGGTCATGGGGCCGGTCCGGCCCTCTGCAGCGGGCCGGCGGGCAGTGGCTCGGGCTCGAACGGGCCGCCCACGTCCTCCTCGTGTCCCCCACGCTGCGGACCGCCCGCGCCGCCGCCCGGTTCGACGCCCGTGTCCTGGACCGAGCCGTACAGGCATCGGCCCTCGGGGCCGTCGCCTGCGCCCGCTGGACGAACCGGTTCGTCGAGGGGGCGATCGAGCGTGCGGTCGAGGGCGTCGCCACCGCGGCCCGGCGGCTCGGCCGCTGGGCCCGCCGACCGCAGACCGGACAGCTGCACCAGTACCTCGCCCAGGCCGTCGCCGCATTCTCCGTCCTCGCCGTCGTGCTCGTCCTCGTGAGGTAGCCGTTGCTCACCGCCCTCGTCTTCGCCCCGACCGCGGTCGCCCTGCTGCTGCTCGCGCTGCCCGCCCGTACCCCGCTCACGGCCCTGCGGCTCGTCTGGCCGGCGACGGCGGCCGTCGAACTCGGTCTGGTGATCGCCGTCTGGGCCGGGTACGAGACCGGCGGCGGGCGGCAGTACGAGGTGCGGGCCCGCTGGATCCCCAGCGCGGGTGTCGGCTACCACGTCGGCGTCGACGGCCTGTCGCTGCCGCTGCTCGCCCTCACCTGCGTACTGTTCCTCGCCTGCGCGGTGTACTCGCTGCGCGAGACCCGTCGCGTCCGCGCGTACGCCGCGCTTTTCCTGTTCCTGCAGACCACGTGCCTGGGGCTGTTCGTCTCCCTCGACCTGATCCTGTTCTTCGTCTTCTTCGACCTGTCGATCGTGGCGATGTACTTCGTCATCGCCGGTTGGGGGCACCGCGACGCGAGGCAGGCGGCGCTGCAGTTCTTCCTGTACACGTTCACCGGCTCGCTCGCCCTGCTGCTCGGCTTCATCGGGCTGTACCTCGCCGCGTCCCCGCACACCTTCGACATCGTGGAGCTGACCCGGCAGAACCCGCTCGCCGGCCGGTCCGCCTACGCCGCGCTCGTGCTGCTCGCGCTGGTCGTGGGCCTCGCGGTGAAGACCCCGACCGTGCCGTTCCACACCTGGCTGCCGCCCGCCCACACCGAAGCCCCGGCGGCCGGTTCCGCGATCCTCGCCGGGGTGCTCCTGAAAATGGGGACGTACGGGTTCCTGCGCATCGCGATGCCGCTGCTGCCGGAGGCGTGGCGGCGCTACGCGCTGACCCTGGTCGTCATCGGGGTGGTCTCCGTGCTGCACGGCGCGCTGGTGGCGCTGGCCCAGAGCGACTTCAAGCGGATGGTGGCGTACACCTCCGTCAATCACATGGGGTACATCGTGCTCGCGGTCGGCGCCGCCGCCGCGACCGCCGACACCTCGGCGCAGGCCCGTTCCCTCGCGCTGACGGGTTCGGTGACCCAGATGGTGAGCCACGGGCTGATCACCGGGGCGCTGTTCCTCCTCGCCGGGGTGCTGTACGAGCGGGGGCGGACCTACGAGATGGCCGCGTACGGCGGAGTCGCCGCCCTCGCACCGGTCTTCGCCGCCCTGACCGGCGTGGCCGCGTTCGCGTCCCTGGGGCTCCCCGGGTTCTCCGGCTTCGTCGCGGAGTTCCAGATCTTCGCGGGCTCCCTGGGGCCGCGACCGCTGGCCACCGCGCTCGCCGTGCTCGGGATCCTGCTCACGGCGGGGCTCTTCCTGCGTGCCCTGCGCCAGATCCTGACGGGGCCGCTGCGGCTGCCCGACGCACCCGGCACCCCACGGGCGTTCCCCGATCTGCGGGCGCACGAGAGCGCGGCCGTCGTCCCGCTGCTCGCGGGGGCCGTCGTCCTCGGCATCACGCCGCGTTTCCTGCTCGACGTCATCGAGCCCGCGTCGCGCACGGTGCTGGAGCTGGTCGACAGGTGACCGGCATGGGCGACATGAACGAGAACCCGCTGGACATCCTCCCCGAGGTGCTGCTGGCCGGTTCGGCCGTCACCGGGCTGCTGCTCGGCGCCTGGCTGCCGCGCCGCCGCCAGTGGCTGGTCGGCCTGCTCGCCGCGCTCGCCGCGGGCGGGGGGATCGTGGCGGCGGCGGTCGCCGCCTCCCGGCCCGATCTGACCGCGTTCGGCGAGGCGTTCACCGTCGACGCGATCACCGGCACGTCCCGGATCGTGGTCCTGGGCGCCGTCCTGCTCGTCCTCGCCCTCTTCGCGCGGCCGTTCCACGCGCATCCGCGCGAGAGCGAGGCGTACGTCCTGCTCCAGTTGTCCGCCCTCGGCGCCCTCGTCATGGCGGGCACCCAGGACCTGCTGCTGCTCGCCGCCGGGTACCTGCTCGCCAGTGTGCCCGCCTACACCCTGGCCGGATTCCGCAAGGACGGCCCGGGCACGGAGGCCGCGCTCAAGTACTACGTGATCGGCGCGCTGCTCGGCGTGCTCATGCTGGCCGGCATCACCTTGCTGTACGCGGCGGGACGCGCCACCGGGTATCCGCCGCTCGGCCCGGCGCTGCCCGAGGCGCCGAGGGCGCTGGTCGCGGCCGGAGCGGTCGGGCTGCTGGCCGGCGTGCTGTTCAAGGCGGGGGCGGTCCCGGCACATTTCTGGGTCCCGGACGCGATCCAGGGGAGCAGCGCCCCGGCAGCGGCGTTCCTGACCACGATCCCGAAGGTCGGCGCCCTGGCCGCCCTGCTGCGCCTCGGCGAGACGGTCCTCACCGACGGCGCGATGCCGTGGGCCGCCGTGATCTCCGTGGTGGCCGCGGCCTCGATGACGCTGGGCAATCTGGCCGCCTTCTTCCAGGACGACGTGAAGCGGCTCCTCGCGTACTCGACCATCAGTCAGGTCGGGTACCTGCTGCTGCCGGTGGCCGTCGCCGGGCGGTCGGTCCTGGCGCAGCCCGCCCTGCTGTACTACGCGGCCGCGTACGCCGTCACGAACCTGGGCGCGTTCGCCGTGGTCTGCGCCCTCCCCCGGGCCACCCGACTCGCCGACTACCGCGGCCTCGTGCGGCACCGGCCGCTGCTCGCCGCGAGTCTCGTCGTCTGTCTGCTCGGCCTCGTCGGCACCCCGCCGACCGCCGTCTTCGTCGGCAAACTGGAGGCGTTCAGCGCCGCGTTCGACGGCGGACACGGCTGGCTCGCGGTGCTGGCCGCCGTCAACACCGTCGCCTCCGTCTTCTACTACCTGCGCTGGATCGTGCCGGCCGTCTCACGGGGCGACGGCGCCGCGCCCGCCGCCGAGGACGGCCTCGCCCGGAGCGTCGCCTACACGGCCGCCGCGATCTCCCTCGGGCTCGGGACGGCGGCGGGGCCCGTGCTCCCCGTCCTGGGCGGCTCGCTCGCCGCCTAGTCCTGAATCCGGGGTGACGAGCGGCTCGCGCTCCGGCGCGCGGGCGTGGCCTAGAGTGCGGGTGTGCCGTCGTACAGCATTGGGCAGGCAGCGCAGCTGCTCGGAGTGAGTTCGGAGACCGTTCGCCGGTGGGCGGACGGCGGCAGGCTGGGCATGGAGCGGGACGGGTCCGGCAAGCGGGTGATCGAGGGCACGGCCCTGGCCCGTTTCGCGCAGGAGCGGGGCGCCGGCCTCCACGCCGTCCCGGAGGACGGCGTGCCCACCTCCGTACGGAACTCCTTCGTGGGGATCGTGACGGCGGTACGGGTCGACGAGGTGGCCGCGCAGGTGGAGGTCCAGTCGGGTCCGCACCGGCTGGTCTCGCTGGTGACGCGGGAGGCGGTCGAGGAGCTGGGGCTCGACGTCGGGGTCACGGTGACCGCCCGGGTGAAGTCGACGAGCGTGCACATCGACCTGCCCTGACGGCGCCGGGTGCCGTGACGGACCCGGGCGCCCCGACCGTTTCCGGCGCCTGGCCGGTCAGCGGCAGAGCAGGGCAGCGCGCAGGTCCACCTTGTTGTCGAGTCGCGACAGGTCGCGGCCGGTGAGCGCCTCGATGCGTTCGACGCGGTGGTGGACCGTGTTGACGTGGACGTGCAGGGCCTCGGCGGTCCGTGCCCAGGAGCAGTCGTGCGCCAGGAAGACCTCCAGGGTCTCCAGGAGCATCGCGCCGGAGCCCCGGCCGGCGCCGAGGAGCGGCCCGAGGACGGTGTCGCGGTACACCGTCCGTACGTCGGCCGGAATGCCGGCCATCAGCGTACCCAGGCCGTCGAGGTCGCCGAGTCCGGCGACCCGCGGCGCCGACGGCGACGCGGTACGGGCCGCCGCCAGCGCGTAACGGGCCTGGGTCGGGGCGGCGTTCAGCCCCTCGGGGGCGGTGACCGGCGCGCTCACGCCGGCGTGCAGGGCGAGGTCCGGGCGGCAGGCGTGGATCAGCGCCTCCGTGAGCGCGGCGACGCCGGCCTCACCTCTCGTCCGTTCCTCCAAGCGGACTCTCATCCGCGATGGAGAGTCCCACGACATAGTTGCAGCTGAGAGCTGTTCCGGCCTACGGTGGCGCATATGCAGTCCTACACCATTGGCCAGGCCGCACGTCTGCTGGGCGTCAGCCCCGACACCGCGCGGCGCTGGGCGGACGCGGGCCGGGTCGCCACCCACCGCGACGAGAGCGGCCGGCGCGTGATCGACGGCAAGTCGCTCGCCGCGTTCTCCGTGGAGATCGCGCAGGGCGAGGAGGACGACGACGCGTCGTACACCTCGGCGCGCAACGCGTTCCCGGGCATCGTCACCGGGATCAAGCTCGGCGACATCGCGGCCCAGGTCACCATCCAGGCCGGGCCGCACCGGCTGGTCTCCCTCCTCACCCGTGAGGCCGTGGAGGAACTGGGACTGGAAGTCGGCATGCAGGCCACCGCCCGCGTGAAGTCGACCAGCGTGCACATCGACCGCACCTGACCACCACTCACGCACCACCGAGACGTCTCGGCCGTCGGCGCGACCGGCCTTGCTCCCGTTCTTTCCTCGTTCCCAAGGAGTTCAGACCCTCATGTCCGTCACCCTCACCGTCGCCGGACGCCGTGTCGCCGCCACCGCCCTCACCGCCGCCCTGCTCGTGCCGCTCGCGGCCTGTTCCAGCGACGGTGACAAGAAGGACACCGGCGGTTCCGCCGCGTCCGACTCCGCGAGCGCCGAGCCGAAGGCGAACCTGACGGTCCTCGCGGCCGCCTCCCTGACCGACGTGTTCAAGACCGCGGGCGCCGCGTACGAGAAGTCCCACCCGGGCACCAAGCTCACCTTCTCCTTCGCCGGCTCGCAGGAGCTCGTCGCCCAGGTGTCCCAGGGCTCGCCGGCCGACGTCCTGGTGACCGCCGACACCAAGAGCATGGACAAGGTGAAGGCCGACACGAGCACCCCGGCGGTCATCGCGAGGAACCGGCTCGTCATAGCCACCGGTGAGGGCAACCCGCACAAGGTCGACGACCTGAAGGACCTGGCGAACACCGAGCTGAAGGTCGTACTCGCGGCGCCCGAGGTGCCGGCCGGCAAGTACAGCAAGCAGATCCTCGACGCGCAGAAGATCACGGTGAAGCCGGTCTCCCAGGAGCCCAACGTGCGCGCCGTGCTGAGCAAGGTCGAGCTGGGCGAGGCCGACGCGGGCCTGGTCTACAAGACCGACGCCGAGAGCGCGAAGGACAAGGTCGACGCGGTCGAGATCCCGGACGCCCAGAACGCCGTCGCCCAGTACCCGGCCGCCACGCTGAAGGACTCCAAGAACGCCGAGGCCGCCGCCGCGTTCGTCGCCTGGCTGTCCTCGCCGGAGGGCCAGAAGATCCTCCAGGACGCCGGCTTCCAGAAGCCGTAACCGTCCGGGATCACCCAGACCCGGAGGGGCTGTCCGTATCCGCGGGGGAACGGACAGCCCCTCCGCTCCACGTTTTCACGTACTCGGGATCATCGATGAAACGAGCAGCCGTCCGTACGCCCGGCGCCCGCCCGCCCCTCGCCCTGGCCCTGCCCGCGCTCGCGGCCGTGGCCTTCCTGGCCCTCCCGCTGCTCGGCATCCTCGTCCGCACGGAGTGGAGCGAACTCGCCGACCACCTCGGCGCGCCGGGCACCGTCCAGGCGCTGCGGCTGTCGCTCCTGGTCTCCTTCTGGGCGCTCGGCCTCTCGCTGCTGCTCGGCGTCCCGCTGGCCTGGCTGCTCGCCCGGGTCCCGTTTCCCGGCAAGGCGTTCGTCCGCTCGCTCGTGCTGCTGCCCATGGTGCTGCCGCCCACGGTCGGCGGTGTCGCGCTGCTCCTCGCCTTCGGCCGGCGCGGGCTCCTCGGCCCGTGGCTGGAGTCCACCTTCGGCATCACGCTGCCGTTCCACACCTCAGGAGCCGTGCTGGCGGCGACGTTCGTCGCCATGCCGTTCCTGATCATCAGTCTGGAGGGGGCGCTCGGCGGACTGCGGCCGCGCTACGAGGAGACGGCGGCCTCGCTCGGCGCCTCACCGGTGCGGGTCTTCTTCACGGTGACCCTGCCCATGGTGGCGCCCGGCGTCGTCGCGGGTGCGGCGCTGACCTGGGCCCGGGCGCTCGGCGAGTTCGGTGCCACGATCACCTTCGCCGGCAACCTGCCCGGTACCACCCAGACCCTGCCGCTCCAGGTCTACCTGCTGCTCCAGGACGAGCCGGAGGCCGCGACTTCCGTCTCGCTGCTGCTGCTCGCCATCGCGATGGGCGTGCTGATCGCCCTGCGGGGCCGGTGGACCGGTACTCCGGCCGACCGGATGCGGCGCGCGGCTGCGCCCCCGGCGGACACGGAGCCGATCGACGCGGAGGAGCCGCCGGGCCCCGTCGCCCCGCCCGCACCGTCCGACGAGCGGTGGTCCCTGCACGCCGAGGTCACCGGCTTCACCCGGCTCACCCTGGACGCCGAACCGGGCACGACCATCGCCGTCGTGGGGCCGAACGGCGCCGGCAAGACCACGCTGCTGCGGGCCCTGCTCGGGCTCACCGACCGGGCCCACGCGGACCTCACCCTCGGCGGCGCCGACGCCACGGCCCTGCCCCCGCACCGGCGGCGGGTCGCCTGGGTGCCGCAGGACGGCGCCCTCTTCCCGCACATGACGGCGCTCGGCAACACCGCGTACGGGCTGCGGGCGCAGGGTGTCCCGCGCGCCGAGGCCCGGCGGGAGGCGCAGTCCTGGCTCGACCGCCTCGGGGTCGGTCATCTGTCGCACCGCAGGCCGACCCAGCTGTCCGGCGGGCAGGCCGGGCGGGTCGCCCTGGCCCGGGCGCTCGCCGCCCGCCCGCGGCTCCTCGTCCTCGACGAACCGCTCGCCGCGCTCGACCAGACCACCCGCGCCCATGTCCGGCACACCCTGCGCACGCACCTGGCGGGCTTCGGCGGCGTGTGCCTCATCGTGACCCACGACCCCGTCGAGGCCGTCTCCCTCGCCGACCGCGTGCTCGTGCTCGACGAGGGCCGCGCGCTGCAGGACGACGCCCCCACCGAGGTCACCCGCCATCCGCGCTCGCCCTGGGTGGCGCGGATGCTCGGCCGCAACGCCTGGCCCGGCAAGGCCACCGCGGAGGGCGTCGCGCTCGACGGCGGCGGTGTTCTGGTCGCGGCCGATCCGCCGGCGGCCGGGACTCCGGCGCTCGCGATCGTCGCGCCGGAGGCGGTGTCCGTGCACCGCGAGAAGCCCGCGGGCAGCCCTCGTAACGTCTGGCCCGGAACCGTACGGGAGATCACCAGCAGCGGCAGCCGGCTGCGGGTTCTGATCACCTCGGACCGGGCCCCCGATCTCGTCGCCGAGATCACCCCGCAGGCCGCCGCCGAACTCGCCCTGGCCGACGGGGTGTCGGTCTGGACGAGTGTGAAGGCGACCGAGGCGACCGTCGTGGCCCTGTGACCGCTCCGGCGGCGTCGGTCAGGCGGCGGAGAGAGCGATCTCGGTCGACTTGATCAGTGCGACGACGGAGGTGCCGGCGGCCAGGCCGAGGTCCTCGACGGCGTCCTTGGTGATCGCGGCAGTCAACTGACCGCCCTCGACGGTGACCTTCACGGAGCCCATGGCACCGCCGGTGGACACCTCCGTGACGGAGCCCGCGAGCTGGTTGCGGATCGAGATCCCCTGGACGGGGCCGGTCGCGAGGGCGACCTCGGTCGACTTCACGAGGGCGTTGACCGCGGAACCCGCCGCCAGGCCCAGGTCCTTGACCGCGTCGGCGGTGATGGCCGCGGTGATCTCCTGGCCGCCGGACAGCCGCACCTTCACGGACGCCATGGCCTCGCCCGTGGTGACGGCGGTGACGGTGCCGGGGAGCTGGTTACGAATGGACAGGGTCATGGAGCACACGCCTCGCAAAGCCGGAAACGGGCAGTCGTCACTTCTGTGACCTGCGTCCGGGCCGACGCTACCGGAGGGGAAAATCCCTTTCGCACCTTGTGTCGCATCAACCAGCCGAATGGACGCGCCCTCCTCCAGCCCTCTGCACGCACAAGCAAGAGCGAATCGCATTCCACCCTGCAGATGTGAGGCCATGGGCCGTGCTGGCCTCTTGGATGATCCACCGTGCGCGGGCGACTCCCAGCGGGCCGTTTCTGTGTCCCGGTCCAATCGCCTGGGCCGGGCGAGGGCTGCTTGACTGTTGCGCACCGGCCCCGTGGCGGAGGAGTGGCTCTCGCCGCGACGGGTCGACCGGCCGGAGGGTCCTGCGCGCCGATCGCGGTGTTCGGCACGCAGGACCCGGACCCCGGCGGCTCAGCGCGCGGAGGCCGAGGCGGCCCTGCGGTGCCGGAAGTTGACGACCGCGGCCCTGGCCATCATCACGGGGTTCAGGAAGCCCAGCGGCCCGATGAGGCGCGAGGCGAACCGATGCATGTGCCGGGCCACCGCCTCGTCGCGCGCCGCCGCCGCGAACATCAGCTGTTCCATGGCGTTGAACCGGCGCGCCTTGGAGAAGTCGGCGGCCAGGGACTGATGAGCGGTCAGCCGGCGCTTGTGGGTGCGCGCGTACGCCGCGACCGCCTTGTCGAGGTCGCCGTGCCCGGCCGCGGCCGGGGCGACCGCGTCCGTGAGCCATCGCGCCGTCTCGAGCGCCCACCCGCATCCCACTCCCCACAGAGGATCGCCGGTCAGGGCGGCGTCGCCGATGAGTGCGAGGCCCGGCGCCGCCGCTTTGCGGCTGTGCAGCGGGTAGTTGACGGTGCCGATGATCTTCGAGACGCGCTCGGCGGAGTCGACGGGCGGCGCTTCGGGCAGCGCGCGGACGAACGCGAGGAAGCTGCCCTCCAGATCCGCCCGGAAGTCGGGCAGCCGCGTCTTCTCCGGGAGTACCGCGAGGACCGTCACCCCGTCGTCGTTGGGGAACGCGTACGCCATGTCGGGCTCGAGGAACCAGGCCTGACCGATGCCGCCGTGCAGCGGAAGGTTGCGGAAATGCGCGAGGTAGCCGAACCGCGTGTTCTCGTACTCCTGGGTGGGAAGGCCGGCGTACTTCGCCACAGCCGAGTCCTTGCCGTCGGCGCCGACCACCAGGCGGGCCCGTATCTCACGTTCGCCCTGCGGCGTCGACGCGCGCACCCCCAGGGTGCGCCCGCCCTCCCGGACCAGCCCGGTCACCTGGTGCCCGAGGAGCAGATCGACACCCGGGGTCTCCGCCGCACGGGCCCTGATCATCGGATCGAGGACGCTCCGCCGGATGTTGTACGCGAACGGCAGCTCGGGCCCCCCGGGCGCCGGCTTCGGGTGGATCCACCCCCAACGCGTGTACCAGCGAGCCTCGTTGCGCACGGCCCCGGCCTTCTCGAGCGCGGGGACGAGGCCGAGCTCCTCCAGCACCGGGTAGGCGTTGGCCGTGATGGAGTGGGTGCACAGCACCTTGTACGCATCGGGGTCCGAACGGCGCTCCAGCAGTGCGACGCGGACACCGCGCCGGGCGAGCAGGATCGCCGCCGCGCTGCCGGCGAGACTGGCTCCGCTGATGACGACGTCGTAGTCGTGTGCCGCGCTCTCAGGCGTGGTCATGCGCTGATCGCCCCCTGTCGTGGTGTGTGGTGCCGTACGTGGGAGTGGTGCGGTGCCTGCGCTGCCCGTGCTGTCAGGCACATGGCGAAGTGTAGGGCGCGACCTTCGGCCGGGTCGCGAGCTGGACACCACACCGACACCCGCTAAGGTAAGGCTTACCTAACCCATGAGGAGGTTCCCCTTGAGCACTCATGCAGCCACCGCCCTGCCCGAGCCGACCGCGGCGGAACGCGTGCGCACCGTGCTGGCCCGTGCGATCTCGCTGTCCCTCACCACCGCGGCGCGGGAGTACGACCTGATCGGCATGCACTCCGTGAGCTCCAGGGGACTGATCACGCTCCACCCGCCGGCCGACAGCCCGTTGGCGCTCGAGGCCGCCGACGCACCGCACGGAGGGCTCGCCGCGCTGCTGGAGTTCACCGACGTCGCGCCCGCGGCGGTCCGCGACCGCGTCCGGGCGAGGGCCACGGTCTCCGGGTGGCTCGCCCCGGCCGAAGGCGACGGCGGCCTGCGGCTCGACATCGCCCGCGTCACCCTGCGGACCGCGACGGGTACGACGGACGTCGGGCCGGACGAGCTCGTCCTCGCCGAGCCCGACCCTCTCGCCGTCGAGGAGGCCGCCCTGCTGATGCACCTCGTCGACGCGCACGAGGACCTGCTGGGCGAGCTGGTCGGGCTCGCGGGCGCCAGGCTGCCGCACGGCGTGGTCCGCGCCCTGCCGTACGCCATGGACCGGCACGCCGTCACCCTGCGCTGCGAGTACGAGACCGGCCACTGCGACCTCCGCCTGCTGTTCCCGTCCCCCGCGCTCGACGCCGCCCAGGCCGGCGAACGCATCCGGCAACTCCTCACCCGGCCCCGGACCTGCAATCACCAGCACCCGACGCACACGCATCCCTGACGGCCACGGCCTCGGGCCGCGGCGCGGGCCCGAACCACTTTCGCAGCCTGGTCCACGGACCGCCGGCACGTGAGAATGCCGCCATGACCGAGACCTCAGCGACTCCGGAACAGCCCGATGCCGCCCCCGCCGTCCGGGTCGAGCGCGACGGGCCCGTCACGACCGTGGTGCTGTCGCGGCCCGCCGCCCGCAACGCCGTCGACGGGCCGACCGCCGCGCAACTGGCGGACGCCTTCCGGGCGTTCGAGGCGGACGAGGATGCCTCGGTCGCAGTGCTGTGGGGCGAGGGCGGGACGTTCTGCGCGGGCGCCGACCTCAAGGCCGTCGGAACCGAGGACGGGAACCGGGTGGCGCCGGACGGCGACGGCCCGATGGGCCCCACCCGGCTGAACCTGACCAAGCCGGTCGTCGCGGCCGTGGCCGGCCACGCCGTGGCGGGCGGGCTCGAACTGGCCCTCTGGTGCGACCTGCGGGTGGTCGAGGAGGACGCCGTCCTCGGCGTGTTCTGCCGCCGCTGGGGCGTGCCGCTCATCGACGGCGGGACCGTCCGGCTGCCGCGCCTGATCGGCGAGAGCCGCGCCATGGACCTGATCCTCACCGGCAGGGCGGTACCGGCCGCCGAGGCGTACGCGATCGGCCTCGCCAACCGCCTCGTACCGCCGGGCCGCGCCCGCGCCGCTGCGGAGGAGCTGGCCCGGGAGATCGCCGCGTTCCCGCAGCTCTGCCTGCGCCACGACCGGCTGTCGGTCCGCGAGCAGCACGGGCTGCCCGAGCACGAGGCGCTCGCCGCCGAACTGCGGCACGGAATGGTCCCGCTGACCGCCGGCGAGACCCTCGCGGGAGCCGCGCGCTTCGCGGCCGGGGCGGGCCGCCACGGCACCTTCGGCGACTGACCCGTGATGCCCGTGTCGTGCGCCCCGCGGGCGCACCACGCGGGCTGCGGTCAGGCGCCGATCAGGTCGGACATGGGGCGGTCCGGGGCGAGTTCGACGCCCAGCGCCCGGAGGTTGCCGTCGAGGACCGACCAGATCGAGCAGGTCAGCAGCTCCGCGAGCTGGGTGCCGGTCAGCCGTTGCGGCTCGCCGGCGAGCCAGTGGTTGACCGTGGCGTCGACGAAGCCCACGATGCCGACGGCGAGCGACGGCGCCGAGGCGGAGTCCTCGC
Source organism: Streptomyces sp. HUAS YS2 (assembly GCF_033343995.1). Taxonomy (NCBI): domain Bacteria; kingdom Bacillati; phylum Actinomycetota; class Actinomycetes; order Kitasatosporales; family Streptomycetaceae; genus Streptomyces; species Streptomyces solicathayae. The sequence goes on from NZ_CP137573.1 coordinate 764,067, forward strand.
CGAGGGACTTCAGCACCACCGAGAACACGTCGCCGACCTGTACGGCGATCGCCTCCTTGGTCCCGGCGACCACGCCGGCCCCCTCCCCGGGCGCCGGGGCGCCCGAGCCCAGGAAGGCGTGCAGGCGCGGGTGCCGGCGGACCCAGCCGAGATACGCGTCGACGGCCCGCCGGATCGCCTCGATGACGGTACCGCCGGGCTCCAGCGTGGGCGCGAGGTCGGCCATGAGCGAGTCGACGATGCGTCGGCGGATCAGCTCGTCGAGGTCGGCCCGGTCCTTGAAATGCCGGTAGACCACGGACCGCGGGAGCCCGAGACGGTCGGCGATCTGCTTGACGCCGACGCCGGGGCCGTCCTCCTCGATGGCGGCCACGGCCGCGTCGATCAGGTCGGACTGGCGCCGGGCCTTGTGCGCGTTCCATCGCGTCGAGCGTCCGTCGACCTCGGCCGCCCGCTCGACCTCGGCCCCCCGGTTCGCTGTCTCCGCCATTCGAGCAGGATACGTGCGCGCTCCGGGGGTCCGCCTCGGCGGGTGGCGGCGCGGGATCAGGAGGGTCGCCGTCCGGATCGGGCGGTGGCGAGCAGGTCGTCCCGGTCGGTGATCTTGACGCGCGGGCGTCCCTGCGGGGCGCCCGCCGCGCGCTCCGCCCGGTCGATCGCCCGCCAGCCGTCGAGTCCGACGGCGTGCCGCACCGCGGCGACCGCCCTGCCCGCCGCCGGGGACGTATCGCGGGCCGGTCCGGTGAGCCGGCCCGCCTCGAAGTCGTCGAGGAGCGCGGCGACGGTCTCCCGCGCGCAGGTCTTGTTGGTGCCGATGAATCCCGTGGGGCCGCGCTTGATCCAGCCGGTCACGTACACGCCGGGTGCGACCCGCCCCTGCTCGTGCGGGACCGTGCCGGTGGTCTCGTCGAACGGCAGGCCGGGAACCCGCCGTCCGCGGTAGCCGACCGCGCGCAGGACGAGACCGGTCTCCAGGACCTCCGTCCCGGCCGCCGGGACGGCCCGTACCGAACCGTCGGCGTCCTCGCGCAGCTCGGTGCGGGCGACCTCCAGCCCGGTCACGCGCTCGTCGCCGAGGACGCGGGTCGGCGCGGTGAGGAAGCGCAGGACGATTCGGCGCCGACCCGGTACGGGGGTCCGGGTGGCGAGTTCGGCGAGCAGGGCGGTCCTGGGCGTGGCATCGGGGGCCAGGCCCTGCGGCCAGTCCTCGACCAGGACGTCGATCCCGTCGAGGGCGCCGAGGGCGAGCAGTTCGGGCACGGTGAACGCGGCCTCCGCCGGACCGCGCCGCCCGAGCACGACCACCTCCCGGATCCGGCTGCCCCGCAGCGCGGTCAGCGCCCCGTCGGCGATGTCGGTGCGGGCCAGCGCCTCGGGGTCGGCGGTCAGCACGCGGGCGACGTCCAGGGCCACGTTGCCGTTGCCGATGACGACGGCGCGTTCGCAGTCGAGCGCGTGGGCGGCGGCGCTGTGGTCGGGGTGACCGTTGTACCAGGCCACGAAGTCGGTCGCGGAGACGCTGCCGGGCAGGTCCTCCCCGTCGATGCCGAGCCGCCGGTCGGTCGATGCGCCGACCGCGTAGATCACGGCGTGGTGGTCGCGGAGCAGGTCGTCGTGGTGGAGGTCCCGCCCGATCTCCACGTCGAGCCGGTACGAGAACCCCGGCTGGGACTCGATGTCCCCGAAGAGTCCGGTGACTTGGCGGGTGTCCTGGTGGTCGGGGGCCACCCCGGCGCGCACCAGGCCGTACGGGGTGGGCAGCCGGTCGTGGACGGTGACCCGCACACCGGGGTGTCCGAGCAGTTCGTCGGCGGCGAACATGCCGGCCGGTCCCGCACCGACCACCGCGACGCGCAGGTCGCCCGCCGGCAGCGTGCGCGGACGGGGCACGAGCGCCAGCGGCGTGCGGTCCCCGTGCGGGTTGGCTTCGTAGTAGGCCGCGTTGAGGTCGAGGAACTGCAGCTCGGCGGGGGCGAGCCGGGTGTGCGGCTTGATCGCGTCCACGGGGCAGGCCGTCACGCAGGCGCCGCAGTCGACACAGGCGAGCGGGTCGACGAAGAGCATGTCGGCCTCGGCGAAGCCCGGTTCGCCGGGTGCGGGGTGGATGCAGTTCACCGGGCAGGCCAGGACGCAGGACGCGTCGGCGCAGCACGACCGGGTGACGACGTAGGGCATGGCGGGCTTCTCCGCTTCGGAAGTCTGGTGCGGGCGACTCGGTGGTGCGGGGCGGCGCGGGGCAGCGTGGTCGTACGGCCGACCGGTCGGGCGACGCCGTCCGGTCGGCCGTGGCAGGCCCGTCGGTCAGGTGGCCCGCGTGGCGGGCTGGCCGCGGAAGCGGGACGGGCGGCCGTCGATGCGCAGCGCCCGCCACACCCGCCGGGACACCTTGTTCATCAGGCCGATGTCCTCGGCCAGCATCCGCACGTCGGCGTAGAGGTCGCGCAGCAGCTTCCGCCCCTCGGCGGACTGCCAGAACACGTCCTTGATCACCTGCCGGGGCACGCCCATCTTCTCGGCGGTCCTCCGGTCGGGGATCACCATGACGTCCCCGAGGACGCGCATGATCACGGGGAAGGCGACCGACAGCGTGCCCCTGCGCGCCTTCCCGAGCCCGGGCACCTTCTGCCGCAGGAACTCGTGGGCGAACGAGATGTGCCGTGCCTCCTCGGCGATGTGGATCTGCATGATCCGCCGCAGCAGCGGATGGCCGTCGTCCCCCGAGCGCAGGATCGCCTTCTGGAGGTGGTCGATCGGCTCCTCGCCGGCCAGCACGCCGGCGAAGAAGGCCTCGGGGAGCAGCGAACCGGCCAGCGGCAGCAGGCGGCTGACCACCCGGAAGGAGAGCCGTCCGCCGTGCACGTCGACGCCGGTGCGGTTCACGAACTCCTGGAACATCTGGGTGTGATGGGACTCCTCGGTGATCTCGTGGGTGAGATACCGGAACTCGGGGTCCTGGTTGCGCAGCGAGAACAGGTAGTCCAGCGCGCCGCGCATGAGCACGTTCTCGAACTGCATGCCGACCTTGGCGATGTTGGCGTACCGCCACAGCCCGATCTCCGCCTTGCGTTCCGGCGACTGCGCCCGGTACCAGGGGTGTCCGCCCAGCGGGTCGGCCTCCGGGAGCATCCAGCGCGGGTCCCGGGGGTCGACGGCGAAGTCGGGGTTCTCCCAGTCGATGTCGGTGAAAGCGTCGAAGTGGACCCGCACCGAGCCCTCGGACAGCGTCCGGAGCGTGTCGTCGTAGGTCTGCTGTTTGGTCATCACGGTCCTCGATCTCTGGCGGGGGAAGGGGGATCGTCCGTCACACCACGGGGGCGGAGTCCTGGCGGTCCTCGCGCGGGGCCGCGGCGTCCGTGCGGCCGAAGCGGAGCGCCGGGTCGTCGATCGGGGAGCGCCGCAGGGCGCGCCGGTCGCTGTAGTAGTTGTTCCGGATCCGCCACGGCGCGCGGGTGCCCTGCCGGGGCATGACCGCGTCGCCGCGCGCGATGTACCCGGAGGTGAGCGAGTCGCCCATGGCGGACTCGGCGGCCCGGTCGGCGTCGCCGGCGACCGGGGTGACGTGGGTGAAGCCGCGCCGGTCCATGTGCGCGAGCAGCTTGGCGATGTACTCGGAGGCGAGGTCGGCCTTGAGGGTCCAGGAGGCGTTGGTGTAGCCGAGGATGACGGCCAGGTTGGGTACGCCGTCGAGCATCACGCCCTTGTAGACCACGTGGTCGCGGGTCGTCACGGGGCGTCCGTCGACGCGGAGTTCGGCGCCGCCGGCGATCTGTACGCGCAGTCCGGTGGCGGTGACGACGATGTCCGCCGGGATCTCCTCGCCCGAGCGCAGGACGATGCCGTTCTCCGTGAACGTGTCGATGTGGTCGGTGACCACGGAAGCCCTGCCGCTCTTCAGGGCCTTGAACAGATCACCGCCGGGCACCACGCACAGCCGCTGGTCCCACGGCTTGTACGAGGGGGTGAAGTGCCGCATGTCGACGCTCTTCCCGAGCTGGGCCCGCACCCCCGCGAGCAGCACCCTGCGCATGACGCCGGGGGCGGTCCTGCACAGGGCGTAGAGCGCCCGCTGCAGCGCGATGTTGCGGGAGCGGCCGAGCCGGTGGACGGGCCCGGCCGGGACGCCCAGCTTGCGTAGCAGGACCCCGAGCGGGTCGTGCCGCGGCAGGCTCATGATGTACGTGGGCGAGCGCTGGAGCATGGTCACGTGGGCGGCGTCCTCGGCCATGGAGGGCACGAGCGTGATGGCGGTGGCGCCGCTGCCGACGACGACCACGCGCTTGCCGCGGTGGTCGAGGCCCTCCGGCCACTGCTGGGGGTGGACGAGGGTGCCGCCGAAGCGCTCCTCGCCGGGGAAGTCCGGGCGGTGGCCGTGGTCGTAGTCGTAGTAGCCGGTGGCGTTGACCAGGAAGGCGCAGGTGTGGACCTCGGTCTCGCCGGTGGTCTCGTCCCGGGTCTCGACGGTCCAACGCCCCTCGCCGCTGGACCAGTTCGCCCGGACGGCCCGACGTCCGAAGCGGATGTGCTCGGTGACTCCGTACTCCTCGGCGGTCTCCTGCACGTACCGCCGGATGTCCGTGCCGTCGGCGAGGATCTTGGTGCCGGTCCAGGGGCGGAAGCGGTAGCCGAAGGTGTACATGTCCGAGTCCGAGCGGATGCCCGGGTAGCGGAACAGGTCCCAGGTGCCGCCGATCCCGGTCCGCCGTTCCAGGACCGCGTACGTGCGGCCGGCGTTCTCCCGGATCAGATGGCAGGCGGCGCTGATGCCGGACAGTCCCGCGCCGATGATCAGCACATCGACATGACGTTGCTCCACGACCGTCTCCCCTTGTCCGACCCCGTCTTGGCCTGTACGCGGCAATGTACCTGCGACACACTGTTTCAGATACCGGCGGTAATGTGATCCAGGTCACACCCGAAGCAGGGCATGACGCGTGGCCGGGGGAGGGGAAGGAACCGCGGAGGGGTTGCGCGTCCGGACCGGACGAAGAAAGGCAAGGAGGTCGACCCACTCCTTGCCACTCTCAACTTATAGCGCACCGGGGGGCTTGCGGCAAGGCCCCCCTGTTCGGTCAAAATCGCAGGCCTAGGCCAGTTCACCTGCAGAAACGAGATGCACCGCATGCCTGCGAACCCCGTGACCACCAGCGCCTTCGACCTGCCCGACCGCCTCTCATCGAAGGCCGACCCGGCGCTGATCGACGGCGACGAGCGGCACTTCGCAGCCATCGAGGATGCCCTCGCGCAGTCGATCGCCGAGCTGTCCGACCGCCTCGACGAGATGCGCAGGGCTCCCGGCGGCGCCGGCCGGGAGGCGATGGAGCGGGACCTGGAGATCCACCGCCTGTCCGGTCGCCTGCGCACCCTGCGCCGGTTCGGCCTCGACCTGTGCCTGGGACACATCGTCGCCGCGGACGATCCCGAGCCCGTCTACATCGGGCGCCTCGGCCTCACGGACGGCGACGGGCGCCGACTGCTGCTCGACTGGCGCTCCCCCGCGGCCGAGCCGTTCTTCGCCGCGACCCACGCCGACCCGATGGGCCTGGCGAGCCGCCGCCGGTACCGCTGGACCGGCGGCCGGGTCGGCGACTACTGGGACGAGGTGTTCACCGCCGAGGGGCTGGAGGGGCACGCCGCGCTGGACGACCAGTCCGCGTTCATCGCGAGCCTGGGCGGCAACCGGTCGGCCCGGATGCGGGACGTGCTCGCCACCATCCAGGCCGACCAGGACGCCGTCATCCGTGCGGGATCCCGCGGCGCTCTCGTCGTCGACGGCGGTCCGGGTACGGGCAAGACCGTCGTCGCCCTGCACCGCGCCGCGCACCTCCTCTACGCCGACCCGCGGCTCGGTCACCGCCGGGGTGGCGTGCTGTTCGTCGGCCCGCACCGGCCGTACCTGTCCTACATCGAGGACGTCCTGCCGAGCCTCGGCGAGGAGGGTGTGCAGACCTGCACCCTGCGGGACCTGGTCGACGAGGGAGCCGACGCGGCGATCGAGACCGACCCGGAGGTGGCCCGCCTCAAGTCGTCCGCGGCCATGGTCAAGGCGATCGAGAAGGCCGTCAGGTTCTACGAGGAGCCGCCCGCCGAGGGGATGACGGTCACGACCGACTGGGGCGACATCCGGGTCGGGGCCGACGACTGGACCGAGGCCTTCGAGAGCGCACGCCGGGGCATCCCGCACAACGAGGGGCGCGAGCAGATCTGGGAGGAGCTCGTCTCGATCCTCATGGAGCGGTTCGACCGCGACGTCACGCCCGAGCAGTTCCGCGCCTCGCTCATGCGGGACAAGGCGCTGGTCGACACGCTCAACGGCGCGTGGCCGCTGCTCGAACCGACCGACGTCGTCGGCGACCTGTGGTCGGTCCCCGCGTACCTGCGTCTGTGCGCCCCCTGGCTCGACCGTGACGCGGTCCGTACGCTGCAGCGCGCGGACGCCCACGCATGGACGGTCTCCGACCTGCCGCTCCTGGACGCGGCGCGGCAGCGGGTCGGCGACCCGCAGGCGTCCCGGCGCAAGCGCCGGCGCGACGCGGCCGTCGCCGCGGAACGCGAGCGGATGGCCGGCGTCATCGCCAACGTGATCGCCTCCGACGACGACGGCGAGGGCGCGGTGACGATGCTGCACGGCAAGGACCTCCAGGACAGCCTGATCGACGACTCCGCGCTGCCGAAGGCCGAACGGGACCTGCTCGCGGGCCCGTTCGCGCACGTCATCGTGGACGAGGCGCAAGAACTGACCGAGGCCGAATGGCAGATGCTGCTGCTGCGCTGCCCGTCCCGGAGCTTCACCATCGTCGGCGACCGCGCCCAGGCCCGGAACGGGTTCACGGAGTCGTGGCGGGAACGGCTGGAGCGGGCCGGGATCGACCGGATCACCGTGACCTCCCTGAGCGTCAACTACCGCACCCCGGAAGAGATCATGACGGAGGCCGAGCCGGTCATCCGGGCCGCGCTGCCGGACGCCAACGTGCCGACGTCCATCCGCAGCAGCGGCATCCCCGTCGCGTACGGATCGGTCGCCGACCTCGACTCGGTCCTGGGCGGCTGGCTCGCCGAGAACGCCGACGGCGTCGCCTGCGTCATCGGCACGGGTGACATCGCGGTCGGCACGTTCCCGGAGACGCCCCGCGTCCGGTCGCTCACTCCGAGCCTGTCGAAGGGCCTCGAGTTCGACCTGGTCGTCCTCGTCGACCCGGACACGTTCGGCGAGGGCATCGAGGGAGCCGTCGACCGCTACGTCGCGATGACGCGCGCGACCCGGCAGCTCGTCGTCCTCACGAGCTCCTGACACCCCCGGCCGGGGGCCGGGCCCGCCGGCCCGGCCACCGGCCTCGGTGGTTGGGTCGGCGCCGAAGTGGGACGCTGAAGGTGGTTGCCGAGGAGACTCGGGAGGGCTGCATGGGCCGCGACGTCCCCGCGCTGGTGTTCACCCGTGACGACCGGCGCAGGTTCCGGAACAAGATGCACAGCTGCCTCGACGTGCTCGCCCAGATGCTGCGGGAGTCGCGTTTCGACTTCGAGCGGCCGCAGGTCGGCCTGGAGATCGAGCTCAACCTCGTGGACGAGACCGCCGAACCGGTGATGCGCAGCACGGACGTCCTGGAGGCGATCGCGGATCCCTCCTGGTCGAGCGAGCTGGGCCGGTTCAATCTGGAGATCAACATCGAGCCGCGGCGGCTCACTGCGGGCGGCCCGGACTCCTGGGAGCAGGAGATCCGCAACGCGCTCAACCACGCCGAGGAGCGGGCCGCCGCGGTCGGCGCGCACCTGGTCATGATCGGGATCCTGCCGACGCTGGAGCTGGAGGACGTGGGCCCGAACGCCCTGTCCGAGAATCCGCGGTACCACCTGCTGAACGAGCAGATCTTCTCCGCGCGCGGCGAGGACCTGCTGATCTCGGTGGACGGGGTGGAGCGGCTGCGCACGTACACGGACACGATCACGCCGGAGGCCGCGTGCACCAGCACGCAGTTCCACCTGCAGGTGTCGCCGGACGAGTTCGCGGACTACTGGAACGCCGCGCAGGCCATCGCGGGGGTGCAGGTGGCCCTGGCGGCGAACTCTCCGTTCCTGTTCGCCAAAGAGCTGTGGCGGGAGACCCGTATCCCGCTGTTCGAGCAGGCCACGGACACCCGGCCGGACGAGATCAAGGTGCAGGGGGTGCGGCCCCGGGTGTGGTTCGGCGAGCGCTGGATCACCAGCGTCTTCGATCTCTTCGAGGAGAACGCGCGGTACTTCCCCGCGCTGCTGCCGCTGTGCGAGGAGGAGGACCCGCAGGAGACCCTCGACCACGGCGGGACGCCCACGCTGGCGGAGCTGACCCTGCACAACGGGACGGTCTACCGCTGGAACCGTCCCGTCTACGCCGTCGTGGACGGAGTGCCGCACCTGCGGGTGGAGAACAGGGTGCTGCCCGCCGGCCCGACGGTGGCCGACGTGCTGTCGAACGGCGCCTTCTACTACGGGCTCGTCCGTGCCCTGGTGGACGAGGACCGGCCGGTCTGGTCCCGGATGTCGTTCGCGGTCGCGGAGGACAATCTGCACGCCGCGGCGCGCCACGGCATCGACGCGCAGCTGTACTGGCCCGGCGTGGGCGAGGTGCCGGCCACCGAGCTGGTGCTGCGGCGGCTGCTGCCGCTGGCGGACCGCGGGCTCGAACGGCTGGGCATGGACGCGGCCTGGCGGGAGCCGTTGCTGGGGATCATCGAGCAGCGCTGCGTCAGCGGGCGCAACGGCGCCGTGTGGCAGTCCGAGATGTTCCACCACATCCACGACATCGGCCATGTGGACCGGCACCGGGCGCTGCAGCGGATGACCCGGCAGTACATCGACTACATGCATCTGAACGCACCGGCGCACACCTGGCCCGTCGACTGAGCGGGGCGGATCTTCGCTCCAACGGACCATCCGCCCGGCTTCCGGATGGCGCAGCGTCATGAACTGCGCACTAGTTGTACTCAAGTGAGCGCTTTCTGGCGTCTCACGAGTCAACACGGTGGACGCCCACGGGCTGTTCCACGATCGGAGCCAGCAGCATGACCCCGGACCCCTTCCCCAGCCATCCGGCGAACGGCGACGCAGACCGAATAGCGGGGCCCGTTCCCGCACCGGATCCCGGGCTTCCCCTCCCGCCGGACCAGGCTCCCGGCACGCCGCAGTCCCCCACGCCCCTCCTCGTGGCCGCTGCCCCGGCGGGCCCGGACCGTCCCGACGAAGCCGAGATCGAGGCCGCCGAGCCGAGCGAGCCCGTCGAGGCGGGCGAGGAGGCCGTGCACACCGTCCTGTGGACGGCCGCCACCGAGCGTCCCGTGGAGGAGGTCGTCGGGCTCGTCGCCCGACTCAAGGAGACCGGGGAGATGTCCAGCCCCGCGGACGTCGCGCTGCGCGCGGCGGCCGTGTCCCGGCCCCTCGACGAGGTACGGCAACTGGTCGAGCTGCTCGGCGAATCCGGCTACGACCTCCGTCAGGCCGAGACCACGCTGCGTGCCGCGGCCGTGGGCCGCCCGATCGAGGACGTCGTGGCGCTGGTGAACATCCTCGGCTCCGACGACGCGGACACCGGGAGACGGAAGGCCGGCCCCGGCCCGGAGGGCGGCGAGAAGACGGATCCGCGGGACGGCCGGAAGGTCGGCCCGATCGCCGCCGCGGTCAGGAAGCGGCGGCGGGGACCCTCGCGGCCGGTCCTGTCGCCCCTGGACGGCGCGCTGGCCGCGGGTCCCGGCAGCCACACCGCCTCCCCCGAGCTGCGGTCGGCGCTGCGCTGGCCGGCCGCGCTGGCGCTGTTCGCCTGCGGCCTGATCCACCTGCCCACGGACCTCGCGGGTCTGCGCTCGGGCGGCTTCTCCGAGACCCTGTCCGTGGTCGTCACCGCGCTCTGTCTGGTGTGCGGTGTCTGGCTCGCGGCACGGGACACCCTGGTCGTGTGGGCCGCCGCCGCGGGCCTCGCGGTCGGGGTCATCGCCCTCCACGCGGTGGCGAGCGTCCGTACGGTCGATCTGCTGGACGGCAGTCTGGGCGCGACGTTCGCCTGGGCGAAGGCGACGGCGCTGCTGAGCGGCGCGGCCGTGGTCGCGCTGGCTGGTTCGACCCTGCTGCGCCATACGAGGACGACCGGCACCACCGACAGCGCCTGACGCGGTCGACAGCGGGCGCCTGACGGCGATCCCCCCGTCAGGCGCCCGCGGTGTGCCCGGTGCCGCCGCCCTTCGGGGCATCCGCCGCGGGGCCGCCGCGCGGCGGCGGCCCCGTCCGGCGCGGGTGGGGATATCAGTGTTCGCATGCGGCGGTCGGCGGTGACCGTCACTCTTCCGAAAGGCTCGAGACCATGCCCGTCCTGCCCGTTCCCGAGGACTATCCGCGCATCACGCCGTACCTCTGCGTCGACGGCGCCGCGGCCGCGATCGACTTCTACGTCTCCGTGCTCGGCGCGACCGAGCGGATGCGGATGCCCGCGCCCGGCGGCCGGATCGGCCACGCCGAGCTGGCGCTGGGCAACTCGGTCGTGATGCTCGCGGACGAGTTCCCGGACATGGAGTTCCGCTCGCCGAAGGCGATCGGCGGCTCGCCGGTCACCCTGCACGTGTACGTGGAGGACGTCGACGCGGTCTTCGCCAAGGCCCTCGCGCAGGGCGCCAAGGAGCTGCGGGCGGTCAAGGACGAGTTCTACGGCGACCGCACCGGTCAGTTCGAGGACCCGTTCGGCCACCGCTGGAACGTCGCCACGCACATCGAGGACGTTCCGGCGGACGAGATGGAGAAGCGGGCCGCGGAGGCCATGCGGTCCATGGACGCCGGGTCGAACGGGAGCTGACGCCCCGCTGCCCGGGCCGGGACCCGCGTCCGATGGGACGCGGGTCTCGGCCGTGTCGGGACCGGTCAGCCGACGGTGATCGCCGCCGCCGTGGGCGCATCCTGCGGGAAGAGCGCCTGGATCGCCACGGCGGCGCCGCCGCGGGCCCAGTCCTCCCAGGGGAGCGGCCGCAGCGACAGGGGGCAGCGGGACGCGGCGCCGAAGGCGTGCGCGGCGTACGCGTCCTGGATGGGGCGGCCGAGCAGGTCGTAGGCGTCGACCGCCTCGCCGCTGACGACGACCCGTTCCGGTCCGATCACGTTGACCAGGGTGGCGATGCCGACCCCGATGGCGTGTCCGGCCCGGGCGAAGCGCTCGCGCGCCGCGGGGCGGCCGTCGCGGGCCAGGCCGACGACCTCGTCCAGCGTGAGGTCCGGGTTCGCGGTGAGGTCGCGGACGTCGGCGAGGATCGCGTCGGTCGAGGCGATCGCCTCGACGCAGCCGTGTGCGCCGCAGCGGCAGCGTGGACCGGCCGGGTCGACGCAGATGTGTCCGACCTCGCCCGCGACGCCGTACGCGCCCGTGAGCAGGCGCCCGTTGACGACGAGGGCGGATCCGATGCCCGAGCCGATGGTGACCAGCGCGAAGTAGCCCGTGCCGACGCCTTCGCCGAACCAGTGCTCGGCGACGGTCAGGGCCCGGACGTCGTTCTCGACGGTGACCGCCAGACCGGTGGCGGCGGTGAGCAGATCGGCGAGCGGGACGTCGCGCCAGCCGAGGAGGCCGGAGCGGCGGACGGTGCCGCTGTCGCGGTCCACGTCGCCGTTCATGGCGACGCCGAGGTGTCGGGTGCCGTCCCGGAACGCGGGGTCGGCGTCGAGCAGTTCGTCGACCAGCTCGCCGACGAGGGCGGCGGCCGCCTCGGGCGTGCACGCGTCGAGCGGCCTGACCGCCGTGGCCCTGATGCCGGCCCGCAGATCGCAGACGGCGCCGAAGACCTGGTCGATGCTGATCTTCACACCGACGAAGAACTCCCGGTCGGGGACGACCGCGAGCGGGTTGACCGGGCGGCCCGCCCCGGGCGCGGTGCGCTCCGGTGGGAGTTCGTACAGGTAACCGTCGTCGATGAGTGGCCTGGCGGCCTTGGTGACGGCGGTCGAGGAGAGTCCCGTGCGCCGTGCCAGCTCGACACGACTGAGGGGTCCTTCCGCCAACAGCAGGGCGAGGACGGCGGTTTCGGCCGGTGCGGTGACCAACGGCCGGGAGAGGTTCGACGACACGGAGGCAACGTAGAGTAAATGAATATCTTCTTCCAATATTGATTCTATTTCCGATCGACCGCCCCCCTCTCATCGGCCCCGCCCGCGCATCGGCCGCGGGCCTCCCCGCGACGACCGGGGCGGGGAACGTAGGCTCGGCTCGGCGCCTATGTGACGTGGAGGACTCATGAACGCCCCCGATGGAGGCCGACAGCGGCTGGACCCGGTCAGCGTGCTCAACGCGAAGATCACGCTGGTCCAGCTCCTCGGCCGGGCCGGGGTCTACGCCGGGGACGCGGAGGAACTGATCGGGCTCGTCGAGGCCGGGGCGCTCGCCGTCGCGCACCGGGAGATCGGCGGGGGCGGCGGCACGGGCGGGATCATGGGGGACGCCCCGGCGGAAAAGGGCGAGCTCTACGCGGCCGGCTGGCTCGACGGGGCCCGGGCCGTCGCCGACGAGCTGGACGGGATCGCCGGCCGGACACTACGGCAGGCCGTCGGCTCCGACACGGCCGCCGAGCAGGACGACGACCCGCGCACCCGGGTCGGGCGGATGGAGATCGAGCGGGCGAAGGTGGCGGTGACGCCGCTCCATCTCACCTTCGCCGCGGTCTCCGACCTCGACCCCGAGGTCTCCGAGCAGGTGCTCGTCGCCGTGCTCGGCACGATGGGCCCCCGGGCGCGCGCCGGGTACGCGGGGCGGCTCACCGAGTTCGCGTCGGCGCACCGCGTCCGGCTGGAGCGGCTGTTCGCGGAGTACGGGCCCGGCAGCCCCATCGCGATCCACGGCCGCTACTCGCTGCTCCACTCCCCCACCTGCGTCGCCGTCCTGGAGCGCCTCGCCGTGGCGCCGGCGGCGCTGCGGGAGGAGTGGGACGCCGCCGAACTGCCGCCCGCGTGGCTCGACGGGCTGACGACGGCCTGGGACGCGACGGCCTGACGGGGCGGCGCCTGACGGGGCGGCCGGACCGACCCGTCAGGCGCCCGGATCGGGGCGGTCCGGCGGCGGGGTGTTCCAGGGTCGGAGGCAGGAGGCGACGACCACGAAGGGCCACAGCGACTGCAGGGACGTCACGAGGCGTTCGGCGACGCCCGCCGCGCCGCCGGTACGCGTCTCGAACAGGTACCAGAGCGCGCCGCCGCACATCAGTGCCGTCGCCGTGAGGGCGGGTACCGGCCGCAGGCCCCAGGGCGCGGCGGCCCTGTCGCGGACGGCCGCCAGGAGCGGCCAGAGCGCCAACAGGGCGAAGCCGGCCGCGGCCACCGAGCCGTGCCGCAGGGAACCCCCGCTGCTCGGTGTCGGGACGAACGACACCACCAGCGCCGCCACTCCCCCGCCGGCCAGCGCGAGCCGGCCGGCGCGCGCGGCGGGGCGCAGGCCCCAGGCGGTCAGCAGGTGGCAGATCCCCAGCGCGAAGAGGGCCCCGGTCATGACCCAGAATCCCGAGGCGCCGTAGGCCGCCAGGACGCTGATCGTCTGGGTGACGGGGTCGTAGGCGGGCCCTTCGAGTACCGCCGCGATCGTCCAGCCACCTACCAGGAGGAGCGGCGCGCATCCCGACGAGAACAAGGCCCATTTTGGCACTGTTCGCATCGGTACAGCCTAGAACGTCCATAAGTGCCGGTGTCCTCACCCCGCCTCGTCCGGCGAGCCGACCGCGCGCAGGGCACCCAGCAGGTGCCGCAGGGCGGGGCCCGGCGGGCCGGGGCGGACGGCCAGCGACGTGGTGACGGTGGGAGCGGCGAGCGGCCGAACGGCGACGCGGGGTGCCGTCGGCAGGCCGCGCACCTCGTAGAAGACGGTCCACGAGGGCTCCGGGTCGGTGCCGATCGCGGTGAGCGTGGCCCGCAGGTCGCTGAACGCCGGGCCGGGGACGGGGACGACGCCGACGGCCCGCAGGGCGCCGGTGATCAGGTCGTGGAAGGGCGGGTTGGCGTCGCGCGGCGCGAGCCGCAGCGGGAGGCGGGCGGGCTGCTCCAGGCGCAGCACCGGCTCGGCGGCGAGCGGGTGCTGCGCGGGCAGGGCCGCGTACAGCGGGTCGCGCCACAGCGGCAGTAGTTCGAGGCCGGGCACGGACGACGCCGCCCTGACGAGCGCCGCGTCCAGTTCTCCGTCGCGTACGGCGGCCAGCCGCGCGGCGACCGGCAGGCGTCGCAGACTGAGCCGCAACCCCGGTGCGGCGGCGGCGAGTTCGGCCAGCATGCGGTCGATCCGGTCCCCGGGGGCGTGGATGCCGCCCAGCCGCAGGACGCCGTCGTCGCCCGCGACGATGTCGGCGGCCACACGGGCCGTGCGGTCGGCCGCCGCGAGCACGGCGCGCGCCTCGGGCAGCAGCCGCTCGCCCGCGCCGGAGAGCCGCACCCGTCGCGTCGTGCGGTCGAAGAGCACGACGCCCAGCTCGCGTTCCAGTCGGCCGATCTGCTGACTGACCGCCGACTGGACGATGGTCAGCCGCTCGGCGGCCCTCCCGAAGCCGCCCTCCTCGGCCACGGCCACGAAGTAGCGCAGCTGCCGCAGCTCCACCCGGCTCCCCCTCCCCGTCTCTCGTTGGCGCCATGGGCGCCATTCATCGCGAACGGTGATCGCTCCCTCCGTCAACCGCCGCTGGTTCGCCGCTTCTTCCCGGGATCGAATGAAGCGGACGGACGAACGTCGGACGAGAAGGAGCGAGGACGATGACCGAGACGGGCAAGGCGCTGATCGTGCAGGCCGGGGCGGCCGAGCAGCTGGCGCTGCCGCACGGCGGCGCGTTCCACCTGCTGGCCGACGCGAGCGACACCGGCGGCGCGCTGGGCGCCAACCGCCTCACGCTCGGCAGGGGCGCGACAGGCGCCCGCCCCCACTTCCACGAGCGGTCGACGGAGCTGTTCCTCGTCCTCGACGGCGTCATGCGCTTCACCCTGGACGGTCGCGCCACGACCGTCACGTCCGGTGGTCTCGTGGCCGTCCCGCCCGGCATGACGCACTCCTTCGAGGCCGCGCCGGATTCGACCGCCGACCTCCTCGCGGTCCTGACGCCGGGCGTCGACCGCTTCGGCTACTTCCGCGCGCTGAGCCGCATCCAGCACGGCCTGGAGCCGTTCGACGGCCTGTTGCCCGAACAGGACCGGTACGACGTCCACTTCATGTGACGGCGGACGGTGACGGTGTCCCCGGACGTGCCGGGCGACCGGCGGACTACTCCCAGTCGTCCCACGGCGGCTCCTCCTCGTCGAAGGGCGGCTCGTCGTGGTCCTGCGCCGGCGGGGCCGCCGGGGTCGCGGCGGGGGCGGGCGCCGAGGCCGCCGGAGCGGGGGCGGTGCTCCCGCCCTCGCCGGACCCCGCCAGGGCTTCGAGGACGCCCTCGCCGTACTTGGCGAGCTTGGCCTCGCCGACGCCGCCGACGGTGCCGAGCTCGGCGACCGTCGCCGGCAGCCGCGTCGCGATCTCCCGCAGCGTCGCGTCGTGGAAGACGACGTACGCCGGGACGCCCTGCTCGCGGGCCGTCGCGGCCCGCCAGGCGCGGAGCGCCTCGAAGACCGGCGCCGCGGCCTCCGGCAGGTCGACCGGCACCCGGGCGCCCTTCCCGGAGCGCCCGCCGGAGGCCTTGCGGGACGGGGAAGCCTGCACGGCCTCCTTCCGCATCGGCACGCTGCGGCGGCCGCCGAGCACCTCGCCGCTGGCCTCCGTCAGCACGAGCGTCCCGTAGTCGCCCTCGACGGCCAGCAGTCCCTGCGCCAGCAGCTGGCGGACGACTCCGCGCCACTCCTGGGTGCTCAGATCGGCCCCGACGCCGAACACCGAGAGGCCGTCGTGGTCGAACTGGATGACCTTGGCCGTCTTCTTGCCCTGCAGGATGTCGATGATCTGGCCCGCGCCGAACTTCTGCCGCCGCTCCTTGGCCAGCCGCCACACGGTGGAGAGCAGCTTCTGCGCGGCGACCGTGCCGTCCCAGGACTCGGCCGGCGTCAGGCACGTGTCGCAGTTGCCGCACGGCTCGCCCTGCTGGCCGAAGTACGCCAGCAGGCGCACCCGGCGGCAGGCGACCGTCTCGCACAGCGCGAGCATGGCGTCCAGGTGCATGCCGAGGGAGCGGCGGTGCGCGTCGTCGCCCTCGGAGCCGTCGATGAGCTTGCGCTGCTGGACCACGTCCTGCAGGCCGTACGCGAGCCAGGCCGTGGCGGGCTCGCCGTCGCGGCCGGCGCGGCCGGTCTCCTGGTAGTAGCCCTCGACGGACTTCGGCAGGTCGAGGTGGGCGACGAAGCGCACGTCCGGCTTGTCGATGCCCATGCCGAAGGCGATCGTGGCGACCACCACGACCCCGTCCTCCCGCAGGAAGCGCGCCTGGTTCGCGGCGCGGTCCCGGGCATCCATCCCCGCGTGGTACGGCACGGCCTGGACGCCCTGCTCCACCAGGAACGCCGCCGTCTTCTCCACCGAGGCCCGCGACAGGCAGTAGACGACTCCGGCGTCGCCCTCGTGCTCGGTCCGGACCAGTTCGAGGAGCTGCTTCTGCGGGTTGTTCTTCGGGACGATGCGGTACTGGATGTTCGGCCGGTCGAAGCTCGCGACGAAGTGCTTGGCGTCCTCCAGGCCGAGCCGTTGGGCGATCTCGGCGTGGGTGGCCTCGGTGGCCGTCGCGGTCAGCGCGATCCGCGGCACCTTCGGCCAGCGCTCGTGCAGCATCGACAGGGCCAGGTAGTCGGGTCGGAAGTCGTGACCCCACTGGGCGACGCAGTGCGCCTCGTCGATCGCGAAGAGCGACACCTTGCCGCGGTCGAGCAGGCGCTGCGTGCCCTCCGTGCGCAGCCGCTCCGGCGCCAGGTAGAGCAGGTCCAGCTCGTCGGCGAGGAAGGCCTGCTCGACGGCCTGCCGTTCGTGCGGGGCCTGCGTGGAGTTGAGGAATCCGGCCCGCACCCCGAGGGCGGTGAGCGCGTCCACCTGGTCCTGCATGAGCGCGATCAGCGGCGAGATCACGACGCCCGTGCCGTCTCTGACCAGAGCCGGGATCTGGTAGCAGAGCGACTTCCCGCCGCCGGTCGGCATCAGCACGAGCGCGTCGCCGCCCGCGACGACCTGCTCGATGATCTCCTGCTGCTCGCCGCGGAACGAGTCGTACCCGAAGACGCGGTGGAGCACCCGCAGTGCGTCGGAGGTCTCGGGGGAAGCGTCGGTGAGGGCCATCCGAAAAGCCTAGCGGCCCGCGCCGACACCCCGGGCCGCCCGACCGGGCCTGTGGACAACGTGCACGATGGTGAAGACAGGCCGCGGGCTCCCGCCCGGCGGCTCTCGGCGACATTCCGGAGGACCCCGCATGAGGATCCATCTGTCCAGCGTCTTCGTCGACGACCAGGAGAAGGCGCTCCGCTTCTACACCGACGTCCTGGGCTTCGTGAAGAAGGAGGACGTCCCCGTGGGCGAGTACCGGTGGCTGACGGTGGTCTCCGCCGAGGACCCGGACGGCACGCAGCTGCTGCTCGAACCGGACGGCCACCGCGCGGTGAAGCCGTACAAGGCGGCGCTCGTCGAGGACGGCATCCCGGCCGCCGCCTTCGCCGTCCAGGACGTGCACAAGGAGTACGAGCGGCTCAGCGCCCTCGGCGTGCGTTTCACCCAGAACCCCATGGAGGCCGGTCCGGTCACCATCGCGGTGCTGGACGACACCTGCGGCAACCTCATCCAGATCGTGCACCAGCGGTAGCCGGGCGGCGCAGTCCGCGCCCGCGATGCAGCGATTCGCCTGCTACGTTCGGATTGTCGCTTTTTCGGCGACCCTCACCTTGCCGCCTGCACGACGGGAACTGCAATGACCGGTGGACCCGAACCCATCAGCGCTGTCGCCCGTGAGGCGCTGGAGCGCGAGCTCGCCGACCTGCGCACCGAGCGCGAGGCCGTCGCCGTCACCCTGCGGGACGGCGGCGGCGACCAGACCGGCGACCGGGCCGACCAGGCCGACGAGCTGGAGCGAGGCACGGAACTGGACCGGCTCGACCGGCGCATCGGCGAGATCGAAGGGCGGCTGCGCGAGGGGAGCGTCGCCGGCCCCGCCCGTACCGACGCCGTCGGCGTGGGCAGCTCGGTGACGGTGCGCTTCGGCGACGGCACGGAGCAGACCGTCCAGATCGGCGAGGTCGCCGAGGCGTACGACGGGACCATGGTGACCGCGGACAGCCCGCTCGGCCGGGCCCTGATGGGCCACCGTGCCGGTGACACCGTCGCCTACGCCACGCCCGCCGGGCGGACGACCGCCGTCGTGCTGTCGATCGGCGCCGCGGGCGGCGCGGCCTAGCACCCGCCGTGCCGGAGGTACGGACCGAGACGAAGCCGGCCGAGGACGTCGCCCGGAAGAGCCTCTACGTACGCGAGCCCTGGTGGCGCTCCTGACCGCTCGCCCAGGCCGCACGGATGCCGAGCCCGCGCAGCGCCGAGGCGGCGGCTCCGGCGCCGCACATGCCGTGCGCGCCCGGGCCGGGCGGGGTGGCGGCCGAGCACAGGTACACGCCGGGCACGCAGGTGGCGTACGGGTCGACCGCGGCACGGGGGCCCAGGACGAGCTGCGGAACCGTCTTCGCCCCGGTGAGGACGTCGCCGCCCGCGAAATTGGGGTTGGCGGCGGCGAAGTCGGCCGGGCGGGTGACGTGACGGCCCACGATCCGGTCGCGTACGCCGGGCGCGAAGCGTTCGATCTGCCGCAGGATCGCCTCGGTGGCGTCCCCGTCGTAGCCGTGCGGGACATGGGCGTAGGTCCAGACGGGGTGGACGTCGCCGACCGACCGGGCGGGGTCGGCCAGGTACTGCTGGCCGACCAGGACGAACGGCCGCTCGGGCATCCGCCCCTCGGTCACGTCCCGTTCGGTCCGGGCCACTTCGTCGAACGTGCCGCCGAGGTGCACGGTGCCCGCCCGCCGCGCCCGCTCGTCCGTCCACGGCACGCCGCCGGCCACGGCCAGGTCGACCTTGAAGGCGCCGGGGCCGCGCCGGAACCGGCGGTACGCGGCCGCCGCACGGGCCGGCAGCCGGTCGCCGTACAGCGCGGCGACCTGGCCGGGGTCGAGGTCGAGGAGCGTCACGTCCGCCGGTGGGATCTCGCGCCGGTCGCGGATCCGCACCCCGGTGTGGATCGTGCCGCCGTGCGCGAGCAGGACGGCGGCGAGGCTGCGGGCGATCGACTGCGAGCCGCCCTCGGCCACGGCCCAGCCCGCCGCGTGCCCGGCGGTGAGGATGCCGAGCCCGATCGCCGAGCTGAACGGGTGCGACAGCGGCTGGTACGCGTGAGCTGCCACACCGGCCCACAGGGCCCGGGCCTGCGGCGTCCGGAAGAGACGGGCCAGGGCGGCCGCGGGCAGTACGGTCGGCAGCCCGAACCGGGCGAGCAGCAGCGGGTGCGAGGGGATCCGCAGCAGCGGGCCCATCACGTCCTCGGCGAGCGCGTCCCACCGTCGCACCGAGGGGGCCGTCAGGGCCCGGTAGCGGTCGCCGTCCGGGCCGAGCCCCGCGGCGGTCTCCTCGACTGAGCGCAGCAGGACCCCGGCCGTCCCGTCGTCCAGGGGATGGACGCAGTCGATCTCCGGCAGCCGCCAGCGCAGCCCGTGCCGCTCCAGGTCCAGGTGCCGGAGCACGGGCGAGCCGACGGCCATGGGGTGGATCGCCGAGCAGTGGTCGTGCAGCAGCCCCGGCAGGATCGCCTCGACGCTGCGCGTGCCGCCGCCGACCTCGTCGGCGGCCTCCAGGAGCGTGACCCGCAGTCCCGCCTCGGCGAGCAGGGCCCCGGCGGCGAGCCCGTTGGGCCCGCCGCCCACGATGACGGCGGTCGTCATGAGGCGGTGTCCGGGGGCGGCGTCGTGGATCCCATGCGTCCGAGTCTGACACCGGCCCGGAACGCGGGTCGCGGCGGTCCCGGCCGCGGTGTCCGCCCGGCTGTCAGCCGGTGAAGATCCCGACGACGAGGTTGATCGCGGTGGCCAGGGTGCTGGTCCCGAACACGTAGGACAGCAGGCAGTGTCGCAGGACGACCGCGCGCAGTTCGGTCGAGGAGACGCTCGTGTCGGAAACCTGGTACGTCATGCCGAGGTTGTAGCTGAAGTAGAGGAAGTCGATGTACCGCGGCGGTTCCTCGGTGTTGAAGTCGATCCCACCCCCGGGCGGCCTGTAGTAGGTGTAGGCGTATCGGGAGGCGTACATCAGGTGCAGCGCCGACCACGTCATGAAGACGCCGGCGAGCGCCAGGGCGGCTGCGGCCTGGCTCAGGCCCGATTTGTCGACGAGGAGCAGCAGCACGATGGCACCGAGCCCGCACACGGCAGTGCTGACCACGGCGAACTCCTCGACGACGGGCTTGAACTCCTCGCGCCGGGCGTTGCGCCGGGTGGCGTCCGCGTCCATGGGCCACAGGACCAGCCAGCCGGTCGCGACGAAGAAGGTCTCCGCCGACGCGATGGCGGCCAGCACGCCCAGCGGGGCGTTCGTCGGCAGGCCGACGGCCAGACCGACGGCCACGCCGAGGGTCAGGGCACCGAAGACGCGGGGGACGACCGAGAGCTCGGCCCACGGGCTCATCGCGGCTCAGGCTTCGAGGACGACGACGGCCTCGTCCGTGTACGTCAGGAACGTCAGCGTCTCGTGCAGGTACAGCTCGATCCCGTGCGCGTCGTGCCCCGCGTAGCCGATCGCCACGTCCTGGCCGATCCGCAGCTCGAAGTCCCCGCCACGGGTGGACAGCACGAACGCGCCGCGCAGGGCGGGCGCCCAGATCGGCGGGCCGTCGAGCATCCGGCCGAGGTGGGCCGCGATCGGGTAGCCGTGGTCGGAGGTCTCGCTGACCGCGGCGTACTCGTCGGCACCGAGCAGCAGCGCGTACGGACCGTCGACGCCGGCCAGCCGCAGCGAGGTGAGGGCCCGGCTGACCGCGTCGGGAAAGTCGCGCGGCTCGGGGGGCAGCCGCAGCACCGGGTTGGACGACCGGTCGCGCAGTCCTTCGACGCCGGCGGCCTCGTATCCGTCGAAGATCGCCCGGTCCTCGACGAAGGCCAGGGTGCGCGCCGCGTCCTTGACGGGCTGCCAGTCGGAGTCCTTCGCGCCGCGCTCGACGTCGTCGACGGCGGCCCGGGTGACGGTGAACGGCACCCGGAGTTCGACGATCGGCCGGGACTCGCGCAGCCGGGCGACAACGCCCGGGGCGGGCGCTGCCAGGTCCGAGAGGTGTCCCGTGCCGGCCGCGGCCAGCTCCGGGCCGGCCGGGTCGGGGGCGTCGACGACGCGCCGTCCGGCGACGTGGCGGCGGAAGGTGCGGCGGGCCTCCTCCTCGATCTCGGCCCAGGCCTCGGGGGTGATCGGGGCGAGTTCGCGGTGCAGGTTGTTCGTGGTGGGGGTCGTCATCCGGCCCGGACTCCTTTCAGGCTGCCGATGCCCAGGGAGTCCGCGAGGGCGGGGGCTTCGGCGGGCGCGGCGGGGAGGTCGTCGAGGAGATCGGCGCTCGGCACGAAGAACAGGCCGCCGGTGACGGCCCGGGAGAAGTCGAGGATGCGGTCCGTGTTGCCGGGAGGGTCGCCGAGGAACATGTTGCGCAGCATCCGCTCGGTGACCGTGGGGGTCCGCGCGTAGCCGATGAAGTACGTGCCGAACTCGCCGCTGCCGGCCCGGCCGAACGGCATGTTGTCGCGCATGATCTGCCGCTCGGTGCCGTCGTCGTCGACGATCGTGGTCAGGGCGACGTGCGAGTTCGACGGCTTGACGCCGTCGGGGAGTTCGACGTTGGCGGACTTGGTGCGGCCGACGACGTGCTCCTGCTGCTCGACGGTGAGCGAGTCCCAGGCCGTGAGGTCGTGCACGTACTTCTGCACGATCACGTAGCTTCCGCCGCCGAACCGCGGGTCCTCGTCGCCGACGAGGACGGCTCCGGCCGCCGCGGTGCCGCCGGGGTTCTCGCTGCCGTCGACGAAGCCGAGCAGGTCGCGCTCGTCGAAGTACTTGAAGCCGTGGACCTCGTCGACGACGGTCACGGCGGGGCCGAGCCGGTCCACGATGAGCCTGGCCAGTTCGAAGCACAGGTCCATGCGCCGTGCGCGGAGGTGGAAGAGCAGGTCGCCGGGTGTGGCGGGCGCGCGATGGCGGGGGCCCTGGAGCGGCTCGAAGGGGTGCAGGTCGCGCGGGCGGGGTCCGCCGACGAGACGGTCCCATCCGTCGGATCCGAGACCGACGACGCAGGTGAGCGCGTCGTCGGGGGAACGGAACGCCACCGAGCGGGTCAGCCCCGCCAGGTCCTGGAGCCCCTCGCGCACGACGGCCTCGCCTCCGGGGGCGATCGTGGCCACGAGGAACACGGCCGCCTTGGCGGGCGGCGCGAGGATGCGCTGAGGGGCGGACTGGGGGACGGGCTGGGGTGCGACCATGTGACTCCCGTCGGACCGCGAGAAGCGACAAAACCGGCAAAGGCGATAGGCCGACCCTAGCCGCGAGCCGGACGGGTCGCAGCCCGGCGACGGCGCCGGGGAGTCGGCGCGGTGGCAGGCCCGCACCGGCGGGCATAGCCTGCCCGAAAGCGTGTTTCCATCCCCTTTTGCCCCCTGGGAAGGGTTGAGCATCGTGACCACCAGCAAGGAAGAGCAGGATGCCGTGGAGCCCCGCGTGGGGCCCGTTCCACAGGGGGAGCCGGAGTTCCACCCGTACCACCACCCGGCCGCGGGCTGGGGGGCGGCGAAGAGCGTGACCCGCTTCCTCATGAGCGAACGCGCGCTGGTGGACGGCCCGCGGGCGATCATGAAGATGAACCACGAGAACACGGGGTTCGACTGCCCCGGATGTGCCTGGCCGGACGACACCAAGGGTCTCCACCTGGACATCTGCGAGAACGGCATCAAGCACGTCACGTGGGAGATGACCCACAAGCGGGTCGGCCGCGAGTTCTTCGCCGCCCACACGGTGACCGAGCTGTCCGAGTGGAGCGACTACGACCTCGAGGACCAGGGCCGGCTGACCGAACCGATGGTCTACGACCCCGAGTCGGACCGGTACGTCCCGATCAGCTGGAAGGAGGCCTTCGAGCTCGTCGGCCGTACGCTGCGCGAACTGGACGACCCGAACCGGGCGTCGTTCTACACCTCGGGCCGACTCGGCAACGAGGCCACCTTCCTCTACCAGCTGATGGCCCGTGAGCTGGGCACGAACAATCTGCCAGACTGCTCCAACATGTGCCACGAGGCCAGCGGGCGGGCCCTCCAGGCGTCCCTGGGGACCGGTAAGGGGACCGTCGATCTGAAGGACTGGGAGACCGCGGACGCGCTGTTCATCTTCGGCGTCAACGCCGCCTCCAACGCCCCCCGGATGCTCACGGCGCTCGCCGAGGCGTACCACCGGGGCGCCCAGATCGTGCACGTCAACCCGCTCGTCGAGGCCGCGGCGACACGCACGATCGTGCCGCACGACTTCACCGACATGGCCCTGTTCAAGACGACGAAGACCAGCACGCTGAACCTGCAGCCGCGGATCGGCGGCGACATGGCGCTGATCCGCGGCATGGCCAAGGCGATCCTGGAACAGTCCGTGACCGACCCCAAGGCCCTGGACCAGGAGTTCGTCGACCGCCACACCGCGGGCTTCGAGGAGTACCGGGCGCTGTGCGAGGCCACCGAGTGGGAGGAGATCGAGCGCCAGTCCGGGCTGAGCCGGGACGACGTCCTCAAGGCGGCCCGGGTGTACGAGGAGGCCGACCGCACCATCGTCAGCTGGTGCCTGGGGCTCACCCAGCACGAGCACGGCGTCGACACCGTCCGGGAGATCGTCAACCTGCTGCTGCTCCGCGGCAACCTCGGACGGGAGGGCGCCGGCCCCTCCCCCGTGCGCGGGCACAGCAACGTCCAGGGCAACCGCACCTGCGGCATCGACCACCGCCCGTCGGACGAGTTCCTGGACCGGCTCGGCGAGGTCTGCGGCATCGATCCGCCGCGCGCGCACGGCCTGGACACCGTCGACACGATCAAGGCGATGCACAGTGGCGACGTGACGGTGTTCGTCGGCATGGGCGGCAACTTCGCGCTCGCCGCGCCCGACACCCCCTACACGTACGCGGCGCTGCGCAAGTGCGAACTGACCGTCCAGGTGAGCACCAAACTGAACCGCAGTCACATCGTGCACGGCCGCCAGGCGCTGATCCTGCCCTGCCTGGGCCGCACCGAGAAGGACCACCAGCGCAAGGGCGTGCAGAGCACGTCGGTCGAGGACTCGATGAGCATGGTCCACCTGTCGCTCGGCATGAAGCGGCCCGCCTCGCCGAACCTGCTGTCCGAGCCGGCGATCGTCGCCGGCATGGCGCGCGCCGCGCTGCCCGACAGCGAGACGCCGTGGGCCTGGTACATCGAGGACTACGACCGGATCCGCGACACCATGGCCAAGGCCCTGGACGGATTCGAGGACTTCAACCGGCGGGTGCGGCTGCCGCTCGGCTTCCGCATCAAGCAGCCCGCCCGCGAGCTGGTCTTCCTGACGCCGTCCGGACGCGCCGAGTTCTCCTCCGCCGCGCTGCCCGACGTCGTTCCTGCCGAGGGCACCCTCGCGCTGGGCACGATGCGGTCGCACGACCAGTGGAACACCACGATCTACTCCGACAACGACCGCTACCGCGGCATCAAGAACCTTCGCACGCTGGTCTTCATGAACCGGGCCGACATGCGCGAGCGGGGCATCGAGGACATGGGTCCGGTCGACATCACGAGCACCGCGAGGGACGGCAGCCATCGGTACCTCAAGGGGTATCTGGCCGTCCCGTACGACATCCCGCGCGGCTGCGCGGCCGGGTACATGCCGGAGATGAACGTGCTCTGCGCGCTGGGCGACTACAGCACCCAGAGCGACCAGCCGATCATGAAGCACGTCAACGTGACCATCAGCCCGGCCTCCCCCAACCCCTGAGCTCAGGCTCCTCAGCGGCCCTGGGCAAGCCGCTCCAGCAACAGGTACGCGCGCTGCTCGGCGGCGGCGAGTTCGATCGGGTCGATCTCGGCCGGCCAGAGCTCGCCCGCCGCCGCGTCGTCGGCCTCGCGCAGTTCCACGACGGCAGCGGCGAGTCGGGTCTGCAGGATCGGGTACGTCGCCTCGGCACCGTCCTCCAGCGCCCGTTCGGCGCGCCTGCCCGCCTGCGTGCACGCGGCAAGCGCGTGCTCGGCTCGGAGGGCCGCGTGGTCGTGGACCACGACGAGCGCGCAGAGCAGTGCGACGGCGATCCCGAGGACGCTGCTCAGCGCCCGGTCCTGGACGAGCGCGCCGGCGGGCGCGGGCGCGGCCAGGTCGCTGAGCAGCAGGGCCAGCGGCGTCAGGAAGACGACGCCGAGTCCGTAGTTGCGGGCCACGACGTACTCCAGCAGGAACTCCAGGAGCACGATCACCAGGACCAGCACCACCGGACCGGGCTCGGCGGCCAGCACGCCGAGCGCGAGCAGCAGCCCGGCGACCGTGCCCAGGGTGCGCTGCACGGCCCGTTGGGCCGCAGTGCGCACGTTGATCGAGTGCAGCACCGCGGCGGCGGAGATCGCCGCCCAGTAGCCATGGCCGAGCCCCAGCGCGAGCGCGGCGCCGCCCGCGATCCCGGTGCCGAGAACCATCCGCAACGCGGGCACCAGCAGCACCGCCGTACGCCCGTGACCGCCGTGACTCCGACCGGTCACCAGTTCCGCGGCGCGCAGTTCGGCGGCGGGCCGGGTGGTGGGCCCGGACGGCGCGGGCTCGGCCTCGGCCTCCGCGGCGGAGGTCGGCCCCGCCAGTTCGGGCAGCAGCTCCGGGTCCCGGACGCGGCGGCTCACGAGGAGGCGGACCTGCACCCGCAGATGCCCGGCCAGGACGGCCGGGTCGTCCGGCGGACGGCGGGCGGCGCCGGTCAGCAGCGACCAGGACAGGTCGGTGAGCCGTACGCAGACGTCGCGTCGCCCGGACCGGCCCGCCCGGCCGGCTCGTTCGTCGGAGGTCGGGGGCAGGAGGCCGAGCGTCCCGTACGCCTGGAGCACGGCGGCCGTCGCCCGGTGCCGGGCGGGCCCGTGCGACGCCCGGGCGGCGTCCCCGGCGCCCACCACGTCCAGCAGGGCGGCGAGTTCGCGCAGCGCGGCGGCGACGGCGAGCCGCTGCGGGCGGTCGGGGTGCACGAGCCGGCCCGCCACGCCGAGGACCCAGGCCACCGCCGCGCCCAGGGCGGCCAGGCCGGTGTGCGGGAGCACATCGGACGGGACGGGCGAACCGTTGGCCGCGACGGCGAAGGAGAAGAGCAGCAGCACCGCGCCGAGCCCGCTCAGCCGCGCCGCGTCGCAGGCGAACTTGGCGAGACCGGCGACCAGGGCGGTCGCCGCGACCACCACGGCGGCGCCCGCTCCCCCGTCCTGCGGGCGGGCCCAGGCGCCGAGCGCCGAACCGCAGCCCACGCACGCTGTCATCGCGAGCGCGACCAGCGCGAGCACCCGGGCCCTTCGCGGGTACGGCAGATTGCGGCCGAACGTCGTGGTGAAGGAGCCCAGCATCGTGTAGACGGCCAGGTCGGCCCGGCCGGCCACGGCCATCGGCACCGCCGGGAGCGCCATCGCCAGCGCGGCGCGCAGCGCGAAGGACAGGGCGCCGTCCACGCTGTGCAGGGCGAGCGCGCCGCGCGGGGAGAGCGCACGCGCCACCCGGGCCGCCGAGCGCCGTCGGCCGCTCCCGGTCGCGGGGGAGAGCGGTGGGCGAAATCGGGGCATGTGGGGTGTATATCACTCGTGTGCGGCCTCGGACGGACCGTCAGCACACCCCCACCCGCCCTCCCGTCGCCCGACCACCCCCCTCAACGACGGTGCTACGCACCGACCCATTCCTTTTCGCCGTCCTCGAAGACCTGGTGCTTCCAGATCGGCACCTCGTGCTTCAGGTCCTCGACCAGGCGCTCGCACGCCGCGAACGCCTCGCCGCGGTGCGCGCAGGACACCGCCGCGATCACCGCGACGTCGCCGACGGCCAGCGGCCCCGTCCGGTGCACGGCCGCGAGTGCGCGGACCGGGAAGTCGGCGGCGGTTCTCTCGGCCACCCTGCGCAGTTCGTCCTCCGCGCCGGGGTGCGCGCTGTAGTCGAGCCGGGTCACCGCCCGGCCGCCGTCGTGGTCGCGCACCGTGCCGACGAAGACGGCGATGCCGCCGGCGGCGTCGTCGCCCGACCACACGGATCCGGCTCCGAGGCGGAGCGAGCGGTACCGCCGACCGCCGAAGCCGTACCAGCGGCCCCGCCGTTCATCTCGCCGGCCTGCGCCACGGCCATGCCGTTCATCTCGCCGGCCCGCACCCCGGTCATGCCGCACCCCTCGCCGGCCCGCACCCAGGTCATGCCGCACCCCCGGCACCGCCGGTGTGCCCGGCGTCGTCTGCGGTCCTGGCCTCGTCGCTGTGCTCCGCCGCCCAGCGTTCCGCCAGGCCCTGCGCCTTCGCGTTGGCCTCGGCGACCGCGGCCTCGCCGCCGCCCGCTCGCGCCGCGGCGTAGCCGACCAGGAAGGCGGTCAACGGGGCTGCGGGGCGGGCGACTTCGTGGGCGACGGTCCTCGCCATGTCGAGCAGACCGGCGACGTCGACCTCGAGGTCGACGTCCAACTCCTCCTGGGCCGCGGCGATCCATCGGCGCATCATGCTCACCTACTCCTTCGTAGCCGTAGTCTCGTCAGCCGCCGATGGCGGACATGGGGCGCTCCGGCCGGCGGAAGTCCGCGCTGCCGATGGCGTGGCCTGGCTCCTTGCCGGCCAGGCAGGTCCGCCAGGCGGCCTCCAGGGCCGCATCGTCGGCGCCGCCGCGCAGGAGGGCCCTCAGGTCGGACTCCTCGGTGGCGAAGAGGCAGTTGCGCAGCTGTCCGTCGGCGGTGAGCCGGACCCGGTCACAGCCGCCGCAGAACGGACGCGTGACACTGGCGATGACGCCGACCAGGCCGGCCGTCCCGGCTATACGCCACTCCTCCGCGGGCGCGTTGTCCCGCGCATGGAGGGGGACGAGTTCGTAGCGCTCGCCGAGGCGGTCCAGGATCTCCGCGGCGGTGACCATCCGGTCCCGGTCCCAGGCGCCGTGCGCGTCCAGCGGCATCGACTCGATGAACCGCATCCGGTAGCCGTTGCGAACGGCGAACGCGGTCAGGTCGAGGATCTCGTCGTCGTTGACCCCGCGCACCGGCACCGCGTTGATCTTCACGGGGGCGAGCCCGGCGTCGCGCGCGGCGCGCAGCCCGTCGAGGACGTCGGGGAGCCGGTCGCGCCGCGTGATCTCGGCGAACCGGTCGGCCCGCAGGGTGTCCAGGCTGACGTTGACCCGACTCAGGCCCGCCTCGCGCAGGGCGGACGCGGTGCGCGCCAGCCCGATCCCGTTGGTCGTCATGGACAGTTCGGGCGTCGCGCCCGAGGACGAGAGGCGGGCGACGAGCCCCGGCAGGCCGCGCCGGAGCAGCGGCTCGCCGCCGGTGAGCCGTACCGAGGTGATCCCGAGCCGTTCGGTGGCGACCCGGACCAGGCGGACGACCTCGTCGTCGGTCAGCACCTCGGGCCGGGACAGCCAGTCGAGCCCCTCCGCCGGCATGCAGTACGTGCAGCGCAGGTTGCACCGGTCTGTGAGGGACACCCGCAGGTCGGTGTGG
This sequence comes from Streptomyces sp. HUAS YS2, assembly GCF_033343995.1. Lineage (NCBI taxonomy): Bacteria > Bacillati > Actinomycetota > Actinomycetes > Kitasatosporales > Streptomycetaceae > Streptomyces > Streptomyces solicathayae. The sequence goes on from NZ_CP137573.1 coordinate 792,704, forward strand.
ACCCGGCCGAAGCGGTCCACCAGCGGGGCCGGGCCACGGGTCGCGGAACGCTCTCCGCCGAGGTCGCGACGCGGTCGCGGCACGGTTCTGCCCTTCTTCCTCTGCCGGGCGGCAGCCAGGTCCTCCCGGAATTCGACGCCATTTCCCGGACACCGAACACCGAATTTCCATTCCAGAACTCCTCGAAAACCCTCGGCCAATTCCCCGCGCAAGTCAAAGAGGGAGTGCCGATCCCCCGATCGGCGACGCCTATCCTGGCACAGGAAATCGCAGGTCAACGGCGCAACGACGGGTGATAAGCGTTGCCTATCACATCATCGGAGTCCCCTCTTTGACATTTCACCGGGATTTTCGTGATGCTGCCCCCGCAGCGAGATCCGGAAATACGGAAATGAGGCGGACGGCACATGAGCGGCAGCGGCGTTGTCGAGGACCCGAGCGACGATCTGAAGGTCACCCCGCCCAAGACGTGGGCGACGGGTCTTCCCGCGGTGACGCACGCGCTGGAGTACTCCCTGAGCCAGACGTCCCCGCGGCGCACCGCGCTGACGCTGTTGAACATCAACCAGCCCAAGGGCATCGACTGCCCGGGCTGCGCCTGGCCGGAGCCCGCGCCGGGCAAGCGGCACATGAACGAGTACTGCGAGAACGGCGCCAAGCACATCAACGACGAGGCCACCTCGCGCCGCGTCACCCGGGACTTCTTCCGTGAGCACTCCATCGCGGAGCTGGACGGCATGTCCGACTACTGGCTCAACCAGCAGGGCCGGCTGACCGAGCCCATGGTCAAGCGGCCGGGCGCGACCCACTACGAGCCGATCGGCTGGGACGAGGCGTTCGGCCTGCTCGCCGCGGAGCTGAAGCGGCTCGACTCCCCCGACGAGGCGCTGTTCTACGTCTCCGGCCGGCTGAACAACGAGGCGGCGTTCCTCCTCCAGCTCTTCGCGCGCGCGTTCGGCACCAACAACCTGCCGGACTGCTCCAACATGTGCCACGAGTCGAGCGGGTCCGGGCTCGGTGAGACGCTCGGCATCGGCAAGGGCAGCGTCTCCCTGGACGACATCCACGACTCCGACCTGATCTTCGTCGTGGGGCAGAACCCGGGCACCAACCATCCCCGGATGCTCTCGGCACTGGAGGAGACCAAGCGCAACGGCGGTCAGGTGGTGGCGGTGAACACGCTGCCCGAGGCCGGTCTGATGCGCTTCAAGCACCCGCAGAAGGCCCGCGGGATACTCGGCCGCGGCACGCCGATCGCCGACCAGTTCCTGCACATCCGGGCGGGCGGCGACCTGGCCCTGTTCCAGGCCCTGAACCGGCTGCTCCTGGAGGCCGAGGACACGGCGCCCGGCACCGTCCTCGACCACGACTTCATCCGCACCCACAGCACGGGCTTCGAGGAGTTCACCGAGCACGCCAGGAAGGTGTCGTGGGACGACATCCTGGCGGCGACGGGCCTCGACCGCGGTGAGATCCAGGCCCTGTTCGAGCGGGTCCTGGCGAGCAAGAAGATCATCGTGTGCTGGGCGATGGGCGTCACGCAGCACAAGCACGGCGTGCCCACGATCCGCGAGATCGTCAACTTCCTGATGGCGCGCGGCAACATCGGCCGGCCGGGGGCGGGCGTGTGCCCGGTGCGCGGCCACAGCAACGTCCAGGGCGACCGCACCATGGGGGTGTGGGAGCGGATGCCGCAGGCGTTCCTCGACTCCCTGGGCCGCGAGTTCGGCTTCACCCCGCCCGCGCACCACGGCCTGGACGCGGTCGACAGCATCCGGGCCATGCACGAGGGCCGCGCCAAGGTGTTCCTGGGGGTCGCCGGCAACTTCGTCCGGGCCACGCCGGACAGCGAGGTCACCGAGGAGGCGATGCGCCGGTGCCGGCTCACCGCGCACGTCTCCACCAAGCTCAACCGTTCCCACACGGTGTGCGGCGACACGGCTCTGATCCTGCCCACTCTGGGGCGCAGCGACCGGGACGTCCAGGCGACCGGCGAGCAGTTCGTGACGGTCGAGGACTCGATGAGCGAGGTCCACGCCTCCCGGGGCAAGCTGCCGCCGGCCTCCCCGCACCTGCTGAGCGAGGTGGCGATCGTCGGCCGGCTGGCCCGCGCCACCCTCGGCGACGAACCGGCCGTCCCCTGGGAGGAGTTCGAGGCGGACTACGGCACCGTCCGGGACCGGATCGCGCGGGTCGTGCCCGGCTTCGAGGACTTCAACGCACGGGTGGCCGCGCCCGGCGGTTTCAAGCTGCCCAACCCGGTGAACTCGGGCGTCTTCCCGACGCCGAGCGGCAAGGCCGTCTTCACCTGCAACGCGTTCACGATGCCGGACGTCCCGAAGGGGCATCTGCTGCTGCAGACCCTGCGGTCGCACGACCAGTGGAACACCGTCTGGTACGCGGCGAACGACCGCTACCGCGGTATCCACAACGCCCGCCGGGTCGTCATGGTCAATCCCGACGACCTCGCCGAACTCGGCCTCGCGGACCGCGATCTGGTGGACCTGGTGGGCGTCTGGCACGACGGCAGGGAGCGCCGCGCGGAGGGCTTCCGGGTGGTCTCGTACCCGGCGAGCCGCGGCTCGGCAGCGGCCTACTACCCGGAGACCAACGTCCTGGTGCCGCTGGACAGCGTCGCCGACATCAGCAACTGCCCGACCTCCAAGGGCGTCCTGGTCCGGCTGGAACCGTCCCGGGCCACCGCGTGACCCACGAAGGGACTCCCGGGCATGCTCTCCTCCCGCGCGGTGCGCGACTGGCTTCCGGCGGCGGCCGCGGTCTTCGCGGCCGGCTGGGGCGCGAACCAGTTCACGCCGCTCGCGGTGGTGTACCGGATGCGGGAGCACTGGCCCGCCGTCCCGGTCGCCGCCATGTTCACCACGTACCTGTTGGGGCTCCTGCCCGGCCTGCTGCTCGGCGGGCCGGCGGCGAACCGGATCGGCCGGCGGCGGGTGGTGCGGTCCGCGCTGGCGCTGTCGGCTGCGGCCAGCGCGCTGCTCGCGGCGGCGACGGCGGAGCAGTCCGTGGTGTACGTCAGCCGGCCGGCCACCGGCTTCGCAGCGGGTGTCGTCCTGACCGCAGGGGGCACGTGGCTGCGGGAGCTGTCGGCGCGGGCGGGGCGTCCCGGTGCGGGATCGCGGCGTGCGGCGTGGGCGACCGGTGGCGGCTTCGCCGCGGGGGCGCTGACGGCCGGCGCGCTGGCCGAGTGGCTGCCGGGGCCGACGGTGCTGCCCCCGCTGACGCACGCGCTGCTCGCCCTGCTGGTGCTCGGCGCGACCGGCCGCGTACCGGAGACCGCGCCGCCGGGGTCCGGTGTACGCGCGGCCGAGCCACTGTTCGCGCAGCTGTGCCGCGGGGCGGTGCGGCATCCACGCTTCGTACGGGTGGTCCTGCCGGCCACGCCGGCGGTGTTCACCGCGTCCACCGTGGCGTACGTGGTGCTGCCGCCGCTGGTCGCCGACCGGGTGCCGGGGTACGCGCCGGTGTTCAGCGGCGCGGTGACGGCGCTGACGCTGCTCGTGGGCATCGCCGTCCAGCCGCTGGCGGTCCGGCTCGACCACGCGCACAGCGCGCGGGCGACGCTCACCGCGATGGCCGCCGTGATCGGCGGGCTGCTGGTGAGCGCGTACGCCGTGCACGGGAACTCGGCGGGGCTCGTGCTGGCCGCGGCGGTGCTCCTGGGGGCCGGGTACGGCCTCACGCTGGCCTCGGGGCTGCGGGAGATGGATCGTCTCGCGGCGCCGAAGGACCGGTCCTCGGCGGCGTCCGTCTACCACGGCGCCACCGGCTCCGGGTTTCTCACACCGCTGCTGCTCGCCGTCACGGCCGGGGCGGCGACGTACCCGGCGCTGCTCGCCGGGCTGGCGGCCGTGGGCCTGCTGTGCCTGGCGTTCACCGCCTGGTCCAGCCGCCGGGACCTGCCGTGACGGCGTGGGAGCGGCGTGGCCCCGGCAGCGGGTCGTACCGTCGGCGGTCGGGGCCGTCGCACCCCCTCAGCCGCACAACGACTCCGGAGCAGGGGCTCCGGGAAGAGGAGCGAATCATGGGACGAGTGACCGTGCGGCGGCGTGTGATGCGCATCCGGGAGGGCGAGGCCTCGCACCGCCCGGACACGCTGGCCGCCGAGGAGCCGATGGAGATCCGGGTCGGAGGGCGGCCGCTGACCGTGACGATGCGCACCCCTGGCGACGACTTCGACCTCGCCGCCGGGTTCCTGGTCAGCGAGGGCGTGGTGCACACCGCCGAGGACGTGGCGGGGATCCGGTACTGCGCGGGCGCGACGGCCGACGGCGGCAACACGTACAACGTGGTGGACGTCGGCCTCGCGCCGGGCGTGGCCGCGCCGGACGCATCGCTGGAGCGGAACTTCTACACCACGTCGTCGTGCGGCCTGTGCGGCAAGGCGAGCCTGGACGCGGTGCGTACGACGGCCGCGTGGTCGGTCGCCGAGGACCCGCTGCGCGTCGGCCCGGAGCTGCTGCCGGCCCTGCCGGAGCGGCTCCGCGCGGCCCAGCGGGTGTTCGACAGCACGGGCGGCCTGCACGCCGCCGGGCTGTTCGACGCGGACGGCGAGCTGCTGTGCCTGCGCGAGGACGTCGGCCGGCACAACGCCGTGGACAAGGTCGTCGGGCACGCCCTGAGGCAGGGCATGCTGCCGTTGCGCGGGACGGTGCTGATGGTGAGCGGCCGGGCCTCGTTCGAGCTGGTGCAGAAGGCGGTGATGGCCGGCATCCCGATGCTCGCGGCCGTGTCCGCGCCGTCCTCGCTCGCGGTGGACCTCGCGGCGGAGAGCGGGCTGACGCTGGTCGGGTTCCTGCGCGGCGCGTCGATGAACGTGTACGCGGGCGAGGAGCGGCTCGCACCGCTGCCCGTGGGCTGACCGGCCGGGCCCGCACGGTGGTGCGGGTTGGCGTTCCGACCTGCGGTCGGGTAGACCCGTGGGGTGCTGTTCCGTCAACTCGAGTACCTGGTGGCGCTGTCCCGGGAGCGTCATTTCGCCCGGGCCGCACAGGCCTGCTACGTCTCCCAGCCCGCCCTGTCCGAGGCGATCCGGAAGCTGGAGGACGAGCTCGACGTGCCGCTGGTCCGACGCGGCCGCAAGTACGAGGGGCTGACGCCGGAGGGCGAGCGGATCGTGCTGTGGGCGCAGCGCATCCTCGCCGACCGCGACTCCCTGAAGAGCGAGGTGACGGCACTGCGCAGCGGGCTGAGCGGGCGGCTGCGGATCGGCGCGGTCCCGACCGCGTCCGGCGCCGTCGCCCAGCTGACCGGCCCGTTCTGCGCGGAGCACCCGCTGGTCACCGTCGAGGTGCGCGCGGACATGCAGTCGGACGACATCCTGCGACAGCTGCAGAACTTCGAGATCGACGCCGGAATCACGTACCTGCACCGGGACCTCCCGGAGGGCTTCCAGGCGGTCCCGCTGTACCAGGAGCGCTACGTACTCCTCACCGAAGCCGCCGACGGCCTGGCCCAGCGGACGGAGGCGACCTGGGCGGAGGCGTCCCGCCTGCCCCTGTGTCTCCTGACCGGTGCCATGCAGGGCCGCCGGGTCCTGGACGAGCTGTTCGCCGAGGCGGGCCTGCGCCCGTCCCCCCGGGTGGAGACCGACTCGGTGGCAGCTCTGTTCGCCCACGTCCGTACGGGACGCTGGGCCAGCATCGTCCCTCACACCTGGCTGCACGTCTTCGGCGTCCCCCACGGCATGCGCGCGGTCCCGATGACCGACCCCGACCGCGCGGTCCCCATCGGCCTCGTCACCACCTCCCGCGACCCCGTCTCCCCCATGGCCCGCGCCCTCACGCAAACCGCCCACCGCACGGACGTCGCGGCCATACTGGAGCGGCTGCCCGGGGACTAGGGGCGCCCACGTGAGACGCCGCGGCTGAGAGCGACCATTCCTGCTCCTGCTGCTGCGATGGTTGCGCCGGTTTTCATGCCCTGCGATGCGCGGTGCTCGGCCGCGCTTGCGGCTGCGGGTGTGGGTGACTTTCCGCCTTCGTCCGGGCAGGCCATGGTGGGTTTGATTCTGCCCGGGACGCAGGCTTCGCCGAAGGTCGTTCTCGTGCAGGAGCCGAGGAACCAGAGCGTGCCGAGGGCCAGGGCGACGAGGCCGCAGAACCTCAGGGTGCCGGACACGGGATGCGTTCTCCGGGTCACCGGTGCAGCATGTCCGCGAAGCCCTGGCGCCAGGAGGGGTGGCGCGGGGTCCAGTCGAGTTCCTTCTTGGCCTTCGCGTTCGACGCGCCGCGGATCTCCGTCGAGGCCATGGCGATGAACTCGCCGGCGAGCAGGCGGCCCACCCAGCGCGGGACGTTCATGGGCTTCTTCGCGCCCGCGAGCCGGGCCAGTTCCGGGAGCCATTCGGAGAGCCGGGCCGGGTCGTCGTCGACGATGTTGTAGATGCCGGGCGCGCCCCGTTCGACGGCTGCCACCGCGGCGCCGGCCGCGTCCGCGACGTGGGTGAACGACCAGACCCCGCCGCCTCCGCCGACCACCGGGAACTGGCACTTGCGGACGAGTTCCAGTTGTTCGCCGCCCGGCTCGATCGAGGTGCCGGGGCCGTAGAAGCCGCCGTACCGCAGGACGATGCCGTCGATTCCGGGGGCGGAGGTCACCGCGTGCTCCAGGTACCGGATCGCGGCGAGGGTCAGCTCGCTGCCCGGGGCCGGGTGCGTGTCGAGCGGGGCGTCTTCCGCCTTGACGGGGCCTCCGGAGCGGGCGTACAGCACCTGCATCGCGCTCTGCGCGACGAACCGGCGCACCCCGGACTCCGCCGCCGCGGCCAGCAGGTTGTCGGTGCCGTCGGTACGCAGCCGGTTGGTGACCGCGAAGTCCCGGTCCACCTTGCGCAGCGTCAGATTCCCTGCCAGCGCGGTGGCCTGGTGGACGATCGCCTCGGGCCGGGTCCGCGACACCGCGTCGTGCACGGCGGCGGCGTCCAGTACGTCCAGCACGATCGGCTCCGCCCCGGCCTCGCGCAGCCGGGCCGTCTTGGACTCGGAGGTGGTGGTGGCGACGACCGTGTGGCCGGCCGCGACGAGCTGGGGCACGAGCTGGCCGCCGACCGCGCCGGTGGCGCCGGTGACGAGAACCTTCATGGTGGGCTCCTGGGTCATCCCCGTATCCCGGGGTCGCGCACCGGCTCGCTGCCGGTGACACCCATGGGACAAACGAGCCCCACCGAACGTGACAGCCCACCCGTGTGACCCACGTCACCGTCGCGTCCCGGGCCGCTCGCCTGTCCCGTGGACGTCACCGACCGGACCAGCCCTAGGCGGCGGCCCGGGGCTCCGCCTCCTCGCCCGCCGTGCCCTGCGCGCCCTCGCCCTTGCGGACCGTGCAGTGCAGGGAGTCGTCCTTGACGTCGGCGACGATCGTGTCGCCGGGGCTCGCCTCGCCGCCGAGCAGCAGGGAGGCGATCCGGTTGTCGAGTTCGGTCTGGATCGTGCGGCGCAGCGGGCGGGCGCCGAACTCGGGCTGGTAGCCGTGGGCGACGAGCAGCTTCTTCGCCGCCTCGGTGACCTCCAGCGTCATGCCCTGCGCGTGGACGCGGTGCTTGCTGCGGTCCAGGAGGTGCTCGACGATCTCCGACAGGTTCTCCTCGGTGAGGCTGTGGAAGACGATGATGTCGTCGATGCGGTTGAGGAACTCGGGCAGGAACCGGCCCCGCAGGTCCTCCATCAGCTCGTCCTTGAGCTCGGCCGCGTCGCCCTCGTGGGCCAGGATGCGGTGGGCGCCGATGTTGGACGTCATGATGACGACGCAGTGCCGGAAGTCGACCGTGCGGCCCTGTCCGTCGGTGAGCCGGCCGTCGTCGAGGATCTGCAGCAGCGTGTTGAAGACGTCCGGGTGGGCCTTCTCGACCTCGTCGAACAGCACCACGCTGTACGGCTGGCGGCGGACCTTCTCGGTGAGCTGGCCGGCCTCCTCGTAGCCGACGTATCCGGGAGGCGCGCCGACGAGCCGGGCGACGGTGTGCTTCTCCTGGAACTCGCTCATGTCGAAGCGGACCATCCGGCCCTCGTCACCGAACAGCAACTCCGCAAGTGTCTTGGCGAGTTCGGTCTTGCCGACGCCGGTGGGGCCGAGGAAGAGGAAGGAGCCGACGGGCCGGTTCGGGTCGCCCATGCCGGCGCGGTTGCGACGGACGGCCTCGGAGACCGCGGTGACCGCCTCGTCCTGGCCGACGATCCGGTCGTGCATCTCCTGCTCCAGCTTGAGCAGGCGTTCCTTCTCGCTGGCGGTGAGCTGGGAGACGGGGATGCCGGTGCGGCGGGAGACGATGTCGGCGATGTCGGAGGCGGTGACCGAGACGACGCCCTCGCGGCGCTCCTGGATGCCCGCGAGTTCGCCCTCCACCTCGGAGATCTGCCCCTTCAGCTCCGACGCCTTCTCGAACTGCTCGCCCGCGACGGCCTGGTCCTTCTCGCGGCGCAGCTTGGCGAGCTCGTCCTCGCGGCTGACGACCTCGGTGGAGCGGGAGGCGCTGCGCAGCCGGACCCGGGCGCCGGCCTGGTCCATCAGGTCGATGGCCTTGTCGGGCAGGAACCGGTCGCTGATGTAGCGGTCGGACAGCTCGGCCGCCGCCGCCAGGGCCCCGTCGGCGAAGCGGACCTGGTGGTGGGCCTCGTACGCGTCCCGCAGCCCTTCGAGGATCTGGATGGTCTCCTCGACGGTCGGCTCGGGGATCATGACGGGCTGGAAGCGCCGCTCGAGGGCGGCGTCCTTCTCGACGTGCTTGCGGTACTCGTCGATCGTCGTCGCCCCGACGAGCTGCAGTTCGCCGCGGGCGAGGGCGGGCTTGAGCATGTTGCCCGCGTCCATCGAGCCCTCGCCGGTGGCGCCGGCGCCGACGACCGTGTGCAGCTCGTCGATGAAGAGGATGATGTCGCCGCTGGCCTCCTGGACGTCCTCGATGACCTTCTTCAGGCGTTCCTCGAACTGTCCGCGGTACTGCGCGCCGGCCACCATTCCGGACAGGTCCAGGGAGACGACCCGCTTGCCCTTCAGGGTCTCGGGCACCTCGCCGGCCACGATCCGCTGGGCCAAGCCCTCGACGATGGCGGTCTTGCCGACGCCGGGCTCGCCGATGAGCACCGGGTTGTTCTTGGACCTGCGGGACAGGATCTCGACGGTCTGCTCGATCTCGTCGGACCGTCCGACCACCGGGTCGAGCTTCCCGGCCTTGGCCTCCTCGGTGAGGTCCCGGCCGAACTCGTCCAGGGTGGTGGCCGGCTCCTGCGGCTTGGCCGCGGCGGGCGTGCCGTCGGAGCGCGCCGCCTGCTCGGTGAGGCCGCGGAGCTTCCTGACGTCCGTGTCCTCGGCCCGCAGGAAGCGGGTGGCCCCGGAGTCGGCGTCCGACAGGAGCGCGGTGAGGATGTGCTCGGGGCCGATGTACGAGACCCCGGCGGCCTGCGAGTCGGCGTAGGCGGCGGCGAGGGTGCGCTTGGCGGCCGGAGTCAGGCCGGGGTCCGCGGACGGCTCGCCGGACTCCTTCGGCAGCACCGCGGCGATCTGGTTCCCGAGGGTGTCCGGGTCGACCCCGGCCTGGGCCAGCAGCCGGCGCGAGGGGTCGACCTGGGTGGCCGCCCACAGCAGGTGCTGGGTGTCCAGGTCGGAGGTGCCGTCCTGGAAGGCCCTCTGGGTGGCCAGGCTGAGCAGTTCGTGCGACGACTCCGTCAGGAGCCGACCGATGGGCACGCGCTGCACGGCGGGGGGCGACGATGCCGGCGACATACCGAAGAAGCGGTTCAGCATCTCGCTGAACGGGTCGGACGAACCGAAGGGAGAACCGAATGCCATCGACATGCCAGCTCCTGATGAGCGAGTGGGGGGTCCCCACCACTCAAACCCGACTCCCACCACCGCGCAAACGGGGCCGGGGGACGGATCCACGGCACCGCGGCACGGTCATCGGCCCGGGAGCTGGGCCAGGAACTCCTGCGGGGAGACGGCCGGTCCGTCCTCCTCCTTCACGACCTGGAGCACCTGTTCGTCGTACCAGGCGATGGGGGTCCCGACGACGCCGAACAACTCGAAGTCGGCGATCGCCACGCCGGCCCAGTTCAGGTAGGTCCCCTCGGTGACCTTGCGGTCGAAGTCGGCGGACCGCAGCCCGTCGACGGCGTCGGCCGCCGACAGCAGCACCGGGGTCTCGGAGAAGTGGTCGTATCCGGGCGGGAAGGGCTGCGCGGCGAACAGCGCCGCCAGGTAGTCGGCGAACTGCCGCTGTCCGGCGTCGGCCGCCGCGCCGAGCGCGCTCAGGGCGCGGCGCGAACCGCTGCCGCCGGCCGTGTCGTCGATCATGCCCGCGAAGTGGAACTTCACGACGTACTTTCCGTCGTCGGCGTCCTTCCGGAGGGTGCCCAGGAGGCTCTCCACCACGCGGCGACTCCCCCGGTCGCGCATCTCCAGAAAGACCTGGACCTGGTGCGGCGCTTCCAGGTCCCCGTAGTAGACCGTGGTGCCGTCGGCGCCGGTCGTGTTCGCCGGGTTCATGGAACGAGCCTCGCACGGGCGGACGGACCCCACGACCGGTGACGTGCCACGTCACCGACCCGCTCCCTTCACCCCATACACCCGGCACACCGGACACACCCGACACGCCCGACACGCGTTCGTCGTCCGGTTCACCGGGCCCGGCCGGCCCTCCGTCGACGATGGCCGGATGAGCTCCGCGACTCCCCCGCCCGCCCCAGACGCGCCCGGCGACGTCCCGCAGGTCCGTGCGGGCACCCTGGTCCGGCACGCCAAACTGTGGGTCTTCCCGACCCTCCTGTGCACTCTGGTCACCCTGGTCCTGGCGCTCCTCTACATGGGCGGCGTCCTCAACCCGGGAGACAGCCTGCACAGGCTGCCCGTCGCCCTCGTCGACGAGGACCGGGGCCGGCCGCTCCCCGGGCAGCAGGAGAACCTGGGCAAGCAGATCACCGACACGATCGCCGCCACCGAGGCTGAGGACGACACCGTCGACTGGCGCCGGCTCGACCGCGCCGAGGCCCAGGAGGCGCTCGCCTCGGGCCGCGTCTACGGCGCGCTCGTCGTCCCGGAGGACTTCACAGCGTCCGTCGCCGCCCTGACGACGGCACAGGCGAAGGAGCGGCCGACGCTGAGCGTGCTCACCAACCCCGGTCTCGGCAGCCTGGGTTCGAGCATGGCGGCGCAGATCAACCAGGGCGCGGCCCACCACGCCTCGCTGGAGATCGGCAAGCAGCTCTCGGCCGCCGCCGCGTCCGCGCCCCCGACGACCCGCGTGCTCCTGACCGACCCGGTCGACGTCACCACCCGCGTCGGCCACCCGATCGGATCGCACAGCGGCCTCGGGCTCTCCGCGTTCTACTACACCCTGCTGCTGGTGCTCGGCGGCTTCATCGGCGGCAACCTCGTGAACAGCGCGGTCGACACCTCGCTCGGGTACGCCGACAGCGAGCTCGGCCCCTGGCACACCCGTCGCCCGACCGTGCCGATCAACCGTACGCAGACCCTGGTCCTGAAGATGGTCATGACCGCCGGCATCGCCCTGCTGACGACCACTCTGCTGATGGTGGCGTCGATCGCGATCCTCGGCATGGACGCCTCGCACCTGCCGATGCTGTGGCTCTTCTCGTACTGCGCGACCGTCGCCGTGGGCCTGGGCGTCCAGGCCATCAACGCCGCCTTCGGCGGCATCGGCCAGCTCGTGTCCATGTTCGTGTTCATCGCGCTGGCCCTCCCGTCCTCCGGGGCGACCATCCCCCTGGAGGCCACCCCCGCCTTCTACCGCTTCCTGGGCATCTTCGAGCCGATGCACCAGCTCAGCGCGGGTGTGCGGGCGATCCTGTACTTCGACGCCCGCGCCGACGCGGGCCTCGCCCGCGGCTGGATCATGATCGCGGTCGGCGTGGTGCTCGCCCTCGCGTTCGGCTTCGGCATGACCCGGTACTACGACCGCCGGGGCCTCCACCGGCTCACACCGCAGCCGGAGTGACGCCGGAGAACCCCGGCTCCGCCGCCCGGCGTTAGCGACGCGCAAGCGGGACGGCAGGGCGGGGCGGGAAGCTCTGGGGAGGCCGGACCACCGGCACGGGAAAGCCGCCCGCACCGCTCCCGGCGGCTTCCCCTCCCTTTCCCTCTCCCCCAGGAGGCACCATGCGACGACGCACCTTCCTCACGACCGGCCTGACGGCCGGTGCCCTCGCGGCCCTCCCGGCGGTCCCCCTGCTGGCGACGAACGCGGCCGCGGCCACCACGACGGTCACCTCGATCAGCGCGCTGCAGAGCGCGATCAGCCGCGCGGTCCCGGGCGACCGGATCGTGCTGGCCAACGGCACGTACACCGTCCCGTCGGGCGGCATCGCGGTCTCGGGGCGGAACGGCACGACGTCCGCGCCCATCGAGATCGTCGCGGAGTCCCGCGGCGGCGTCGTGCTGGGCGGCACCCGCAGCTTCGTGTTCAGCGGCTCCAGCAACATAACGATCAGCGGCTTCGCGTTCCGGCAGAGCACCACGCTGGAGATCCCGGCGGGCTGTTCGCGCATCCGCCTGACCCGCAACGACTTCCGGCTCGCCGACGTCAGCGGCCTCGACTGGGTCACCGTCCGCGGCGACGACGCCAAGATCGACCGGAACCATTTCCACGACCGGTCGACCGAGGGCATCTTCCTCGTCGTCGACGGCCCCGCCGGGACGGCCATGGCCCAGGGGCTGCACGTCTTCAAGAACCACTTCTCCGACCACGGCTACACCGGCGCCAACGGCGGCGAGGCGATCCGGCTCGGGGTCAGCAGCCGCGCGCTGTCGGTCGCGAACGCGAAGGTCGAGTACAACCTCTTCGAGCGGTGCGACGGCGACCCCGAGGCGATCTCGGTCAAGTCCTCCGGCAACACCGTCCGGTACAACACGATCCGCGACAGCCGCGGCGGCATCGTGCTGCGGCACGGCAACGGCACGACCGTGGACGGCAACCACCTGCTCGGCGGGGACGAGGGCATCCGCGTCTACGGCAACGACCACCTGATCGTGAACAACTATCTCGGCGGCCTGACGGGCCGGGCCCTGGTGATCGGCAGCGGCACCACCCGGGACCACCACGACGGCGAGACGACCGAGCAGCGGCGCGGCAACGACGCGTGCGACCGCGCGGTGATCGCGCACAACACGCTGTTCCGCAATTCCGGCTCGCTCTCCGGCGAGAGCCGGACCTACGAGCCGCGGGACGTCGTGGTCGCCGACAACCTGCTGGTCGGCGACACGGGCAGCCTGGTCGCGATGGACGCGACCAGCGGATTCACCTGGCGCAGCAACATCCTGTGGGGCGCGGCGTCGAACGGGAACATCCCCGCCGGCGGGTTCACCCGGGTCGACCCGAAGCTCCAGCAGGGCACGGACGGGGTGTACCGGCTGTCGGCCGGCAGCCCGGCGATCGGCGCGGCGACGCTGAGCGGCGTGACGGTGGCCGACGACGTCGACGGTCAGCCGCGCGGCACCACGCGGGACATCGGCGCGGACGAGTACTCCACCGCGGCCCCGGTCCGCCGCCCGCTCACGCCCACGGACGTGGGCCCGAACGCCTCCTGAGACAGGCCGGGGGACGGTTCCCCGAGTGCGACGACTACGCGGAGTGACGGTTCGCCCGCGATTCGGGGCTTCCCTCCAGCCCGTCCGGGACGCACTCTGGAAGACCATGCACCGTACCCACACCGTCCCCCTCGCGCTCGCGGCACTCGCTGCGGGCCTCGTCGCCGGCTGCTCCGCCACGGGCGACGGGCGCGCGGCGGACACCTCGAAGAGCCTGGTCGGCACGGCCTCCGTGGTGTCCACCGCGCCGTCCGAGCCGTCGGGACCGTCCGCGCCGTCCGCCCCGCCCACGCCGTCGTCCGGGGCCCCTGCGGCGGTCCCGGCGCCGCCGCACCCGGCGACGGCTCCGTCCCCCACCCCCTCGCCCACCCGGCAGCCCCGGGTCGCGGACCTCGACATACCGTCGATAGGCGTGGCGGACCTGCGGGTCGTCCCGTACGAGGGGACGACCGACGACCGGCCTGGCACCCGGATACAGGACCGCGGCGAGGCCGCCAGCCCGTACGGGGAGCACGGCGGGGTCGGCCCGGGCGAGGTCGGCAACTACCTGGTGACCGCCCACCGCCTCTCGGCCGGCGGTCCCCTGCACGACCTGCCCTCCCTGAAGGACGGCGACACCGTCGTCGTCAAGGCGGGCGGCACCGTCTACACGTACGAGATCGTCTCGACGCGCAAGACGTCCTTCCGCGATCCCCGCTCCCTCGCCGCGCAGCGGGCGGAGGTGCCGGGGAAGCCCGGCGAGAAGGCCACCCGGGCCATGATCACGCTGTCCACGTGCGCGACGCCCGAGGACAACGCGGCGGGGAACTTCTGGCGGGACGCCCAGGGCAACCCGGAACACCGCATCGACAAGATCGGGGTGCTGGTCTCCTCCCGGCCGGTGTAGGCGACCGCTGTGGCCGGCCGGTGTAGGCGACCGCGCTGTAGCCGGTGGTGTGGCCCGGCGTAAATGCGCAGGCGTCGCGTGCTTCCCTCCCGTATGGTCGTGGTGACCTGTTCCCGACCTGAGGAGACCGAAAGTGGCGGGTGACGTAGACATCTCGGGGTGATCCCCGCGGTGACAGGCCACCGGCCGGCGCGTGAACGACGCGCTGCCGTGCGTGGCCGACCCTCGTCTGCCCTTTTCCCGCCTCCCGCAGAGCAGCGCCCGGCGCGCCTGCGGCGCACCCGAGGTCTTCCACCATGTCTCAGGCTTCCGCCATCACCTGTTCCCACCTGTCCTTCTCCTGGCCGGACGACACCCCGGTCTTCTCGGATCTGTCGTTCACCGTCGGGCCCGGCCGGACCGGTCTCGTCGCCCCGAACGGCTCGGGGAAGAGCACCCTCCTCGGCCTGATCGCCGGGGTGCACCGACCGACCGCCGGATCCGTCACCGTGGACGGCGTCCTCGGGCACCTCCCGCAGAACCTGCCGCTCACCGGCGAGCCGACCGTGGCCGAGGTGCTGGGCGTGGCGTCCGTCGTAAGCGCCCTCGACGCCATCGAGTCCGGTGACACCGACGAGCGGCACTTCCTCGCCGTCGGCGACGACTGGGACATCGAGGAGCGCACCGCCGCCGAACTGGACCGGCTCGGTCTCGGCGACGTCACCCTCGACCGGCGTCTCGGCACCCTCAGCGGCGGTCAGATCGTCACGCTCGGCCTGGCCGGCCAGCTGCTCAAGCGCCCGGACGTCCTGCTCCTCGACGAGCCGACCAACAATCTCGACCTCCGCACGCGGCGCCGGCTCTACGGCGTCCTGGAGGAGTGGCGCGGCTCTCTGCTGCTCGTCAGCCACGACCGGGAGCTGCTCGACCGCATGGACCGTATCGCAGAGCTCGACCGCGGCGAACTGCGCCTGTACGGCGGTGACTTCACCGCCTACGAGGAGGCCGTTCGCGGCGAGCGGGAGGCGGCCGAGCGGGGTGTGCGCGCCGCCGAGCAGGACCTCAAGCGCGAGAAGCGGGCGATGCAGCAGGCCCGGGAGCGGGCCGACCGCCGGGCCGGCAACGCCGCCCGGAACCTCAAGAACGCCGGGCTGCCCAAGATCTTCGCCGGCAACATGAAACGTGGCGCCCAGGAGGCGGCGGGCAGGTCCGGACGGGCGCACGCGGCGCGCGTCGACGACGCGCGGACCCGGCTGGACGAGGCCGGCCGGGCCCTGCGCGACGACCAGCGGATCGTGCTGGAGCTGCCGGACACCGAGGTCCCCGCGGGGCGCACGCTGTTCAGCGGCGAGGGACTGAAGGCGTCGTTCGGCGGCCGGGAGCTGTTCGCCGGCGACGGGGCCGACCTGATGGTCAGGGGACCCGAGCGCATCGCGCTGACCGGTGCGAACGGGGTGGGCAAGTCCACGCTGCTGCGGCTCGTCGGAGGGGACCTGGAGCCGGAGCACGGCACGGTCCGTAGGGCGGAGGGCCGCGTCGCGCACCTGACGCAGCGCCTCGACGTCCTCGACCGGGACCTCACCGTCGCGCAGAACCTCGCCGCGGCCGCTCCCGGCATGCCGGAGGCGGACCGCCTGAACCTGCTGGCCCGCTTCCTCTTCCGGGGCCCGCAGGCGCATCTGCCGGTGGGCGTGCTGTCCGGCGGCGAGCTGCTGCGCGCCACCCTGGCCTGCGTCCTGAGCACCGAACCCGCTCCGAAGCTGTTGCTGCTCGACGAGCCCACCAACAACCTGGACCTGGTGAGCGTAGGCCAGTTGGAGAGCGCGCTCGCCGCCTACCGGGGCGCGTTCCTCGTCGTCAGTCACGACGAACGGTTCCTCGCCGCGATCTCGGTGACCCGACGGCTGGAACTGCGCGACGGCAGACTGCTGGAGGGGTAAGCGCGCGGCCTGAACCCCTGTACAGGGGTGGCAGATTCGTCAACGGCTGTACACAGGGGCGGATTCGTCGATGCTCGGGTCATGTCCGAGAGCACCGAGGTCCGCACCCTGTTGTCCGTACTGAACGACCAGCGCCGTCATGTGCTCGGCGCGCTCGAAGGGCTCCCGCCGGAGGCGCTGCACAAGCCCGTGCTGCCCTCCGGCTGGACCTGCGCTGGGCTGGTCCGGCATCTGACGCTCGATGTCGAACGGTGGTGGTTCCAGGCGGTGTTCAGCGGCGATCAGGAGATCATCGCCGGATTCGACGACGCCGACGACGCCTGGCAGGTCTCGCCCGCCACCCCGGTGTCCGAGGTCCTGGAGGGCTACCGGGAGGAGTGCGCGCGGGCGGACGCCCTCGTGGCGTCGTCACCCGCGGACACCCCTCTCGCGTGGTGGCCCCACCACCTGTTCGGCCCGCCGCACCTCCACACGCTCCGCGACGTCCTCCTGCACGTCATCACCGAGACCGCCTGCCACGCCGGCCACCTGGACGCGGCCCGCGAACTCCTCGACGGCCGCCAGTACCGCGTCCTCGACTGAGCGCGGGCGGGCGGGCCCTTACGCCGGTCGTTGCACGAGGAGGTAGCTGCGCCGGCTGGGGTGTTCGGCCCCGGGGTGGGGGGCCCGGTCCAGGCGGGCGGTGAGGGTGAGGCCGGCCCGGGACAGGGCGGCGATCTCGGCCTCGGGATCGAGGAAGCGGAACGTGAGGTCGACGGGGTGGTCCCACCAGTCGTCGAGGTGGTTGGACCCGCCGGGCGCGATGTCGGCGTCGCTGGTGTGGAAGGCCAGCAGCGCCTGGCCTCCGGGGCCGAGTACGCGGGCGAACTCGGCGTATGCCGCGGCGCGTTCGGTCTCGTCCAGGTGGATCAGCGCGTACCAGCACAGGATGCCGCCGAGCGCGCCGGTGCGGATCGGCAGCGCCGTCATGTCCGCCGCGCCGAACGACAGCGCGGTGGTGCGCCGGGCGACCGCGCACATGCCCGGTGACAGGTCGAGCCCGAAGGCATCGGCGCCACGTCCCGCCAGGTGGGCGGTCGCCTGCCCGGGCCCGCAGCCGACGTCGGCCACCTGCCGGCCGGCGGTCTGCTCCACGAAGGCGTCGAGGAGCGCGCGGTCGAGGGGCTTGCCGGCGAGTTCGTCGCCGATCTCGATCGCGTAGCGCTCGGCCACGGCGTCGTAGCTCGTACGGGTCGTGCGGCGGGCGTGCCCGTCGGCGGGCGCGGTGGCTGTTTCGTCCGCGACTCGTGTCATCTTCTCCCCCGGTGATGTCGATCGGACCCGGCGGTCGATCACGACCGCCGTCGGAGCAAGCGTGCCATGAGCCTCGCACGCGAACCGACGCGGGCAGCGGGGATGTTGGGCAAAGGCAGCTCCTGCGTGCGGTCCTCCGTGCCCTCGTGCTCGGTGCGTGGCAGCGGCAGGAACGGGCCACGGTCCCGCGCCTCGGCGGCGGCTCCGAAGAAGTCGCCGCCCTTGCGCTTGAAGTCGTCGGTGCCCCAGGAGCGGCCGGCGCCGTTCAGCGGGACCTTCTGGAAGTGGGGGATGTGCTTGGCGCAGTGGACGTACGCCTCTTCGACGGCGACCACCACCCACGCCTCGGCACGCCGCCCGGGCACCGGGTCGACCGGGAGCCCGGGATGCTCCCGGCGCATCTCGGCGTCGGCCACCACCCGCGCCGCGCCGTTGACGTGCAGGCCGATGCGGTCGCGGAGGAAGTCGACCATGATGATGCCGACGTGCGGGTTCTCCTCGATGTTGCCGAGGCTGGCCTGCACGCCGTTGCCCCGGTACTCGGGGTAGGCGAGCGTCGCGTCGTCCAGCACCAGGAGGAAGCCGGGCGGGCCGGCGCGGAAGGTGTTGTCGCACTCGCCGTGCCGGTCGGCGGTCGCCAGGAAGAACATCTCCTGGCGCGCCACGAACTCCCGCATCCGGCCGTTGAGTCGGTCGAGGACCTGCTCTGCGTAGAACTTGTCGGCGCGCTCCGCGGTGCCGGTGCGCAGCTGCCGACGGTGCTCGCCGTCGCTGCCCGGCCGGCGGGTGCGCAGCGGTGCCGGGCCGGAGGACCGGGTCGTCGGAGCATCCATCGGTGGCCTCGCCTCGCACGTCTCTCGGGGTCGGTCTTCGCACGCGAGGTCCGAGTGTGCCCCGATTGCCCTCCCCCTAGCGGGATTCCCGGCGATTCGTACCCATCCCGACCGCGGTGGTGGTATGCGTCGCCGAGGCGTCAGCGGGCCGGGTCGGCGGCCGGGGCGGGCTCCTGGGCGAGCAGCGAGAGCCGGCTGGCCGTGCGGTCGATATCGGTGGGCAGGCCTTCGCCCGTCAGGGCGTCGGCCAGGGACGTCCGGCCGATCAGGGTGAGTTCGACATCGCGGTCGCAGAGCACGTCGACGAGATTGGCGAACCGCTGCGCCGCGTCGCGGCCGGCCTCGGTGAGGCGGGGCAGTCCGGAGACCACCCAGCGACGGTGTGCGTCGGTGAGGGCGAGGTAGTCGATGGTCGAGTTCGGCCGGTCGCACAGTTCGGTGAAGTCGAACCAGACCAGGTCGTCCCGTACGGCGAGGGCCTCGACGGTCCCGTGGGCCACCGGCACGGCCCGACGCTCCTGCGGGAGCGGTGGCGTCGGGCTGCCTTCAGTCTCCTCCGCCCCGTCCGCGTGCCACAGGTAACGGCCGCCGGCGAATCCCGTACGCGCCTGGGAGGACGCCCCGGCGGCGCGGTAGTCGGGGCCGTCGGTGAGACCGACGACGTCCAGGGATCGTTCCAGGAGCGCGATCGTCGGCTCGAAGAGCGGGTGGAACACCGGGTTGGGGAGCAGCCCCGAAGGCGGGTAGTTGGAGGTGGCGAGCAGGGTCGTGCCGCGCTCCAGGAGCGTGCCGACGACCCGGCCCATCAGCATCGCGTCGCCCGCGTCGTGCACGTGGAACTCGTCGAAGTACAGGAACCGGCAGTCCCCGATCAGCTCGGCCACCGCGAGTTCGCCGGCTCGTGACTCGTCCTTGTGCCGGGCGTAGGCGGCGTGGAACTGGCGGAAGAACTCGTGGAAGTGCAGGCGCCGCTTCTCCTCGATCCGTACGGTCGCGAACAGGGTGTCGGACAGCCAGCTCTTGCCGCGTCCGACCGACCCCCACAGGTACACCCCACGTACCGGTTCGGCCGCGGCCCGGCCGAACCAGCGCCGCCTGCCGCCCCGTTCCAGCGCCTCCCCGAGCTCGGTGAGCCGGGCAGCCACCGCTCGCTGTCCGGCGTCGAGCACCAGCCCGTCCCGCCGCGCCGCCTGTTCGAACCGCTCCGACACGTCGCCCCCTGGCACGATTGCTCTCGCAAGTGGTGGATCACCATGTCCATGACCCCCTCCGGCACACTACGCTCACCTTGATCATTCTTGGTCCTCGGCGAGGAGAAGATCGGCATGGGGGACGACATGAACTGGGTGATGGCGCTCGACGCCCCGGCGGCGACGCTGGACACCGTCGGCGGCAAGGGGGCCGCGCTCGGCGAACTGGCGCGCGGGGGCCTGCCGGTGCCCGCCGGATTCCATGTGACGACCGACGCCTACCGGGAGTTCGTCAAAGCCGCCGGGCTCACCGCACCGATCGCCGCGGCCCTCGCGGACGGCGGGGACGAGGCCGGGAGTCGCATCCGCGCGCTCTTCGGCGCGTCCGAGGTGCCCGACGCACTGCGTGAGGCGGTACTGGCCGGGTACGCAGCGCTGGGCGACGGCGGGGCGACGGTGGCCGTGCGGTCCTCGGCCACGGCAGAGGACCTGCCGGACCTGTCCTTCGCCGGCCAGCAGGACACCTACCTCAACATCCGGGGCGAGCAAGCCCTGTTGAGTGCCGTGCGCGACTGCTGGGCCTCGCTCTGGACCGACCGGGCGATCACCTATCGCGCGCGGGCCGGCATCGCCCACGAGGACGTGACCCTGGCCGTCGTCGTGCAGCAGCTCGTGGCCGCCGACGCCGCCGGAGTGATGTTCACCGTGGACCCGCTCGGCGGCCCGGCCGGCCGGCTGGTCGTCAACGCGGCCTGGGGACTGGGCGAGGCGGTGGTCAGCGGCCTGGTCACGCCCGACACGGTGTACGTCGACCGGACGGAGCTGACGGTCGTCGAGCGGATCACCGCCGCCAAGGAGGTGATGACCGTCCCGACCGCCGAGGGGACCCGTGAGGCGCCCGTCCCCGCCGACCGGCGCGAGGCCCCGGTGCTCGACGACGCCGAGGCCGTCGAACTGGCCCGGCTCGGGCTCCGCATCGAGAAGCTGTACGGCGACGCCCGCGACGTCGAATGGGCCCTGGAGAAAGGCGAGTTGCGCATCCTCCAGGCGCGCCCGATCACCACGGTCGCCGCGCCCGCTCCCGAGGTGTGGAACGACAGCACCGGGACCGACTCACTGTGGACCAGCGCCAACCTCGGCGAGGCCGTGCCCGACGTGATGACGCCGGCGACCTGGTCGTTCGTGCGCCGGTTCATGGGCGAGGTGATGGTCGGGGCCACCTTGGAGGGGCGGCCGATGTACGGCAACATCGGCGGCCGCTTCTACATGAACCTGAGCGTGACGGCGACGCTGGCCGCCGCGTTCGGGCAGGCGAAGAAGTTCGCGCAGGCCAACGAGATGGTGTTCGGCCGACTGCCCGAGGGCATGGAGATCCCGCTGCTGCCGGCGTCCCGGTTCCGGGTGTGGCGGGACACGATCTCCGAGGCGTTCGCCGTCGTCAGCCGGATCCGCGCCAACGGCAAGGAGCTGCCCGCCTTCCTGGAGAGCGCCCCGGGCCGCTGCGCGGACCTCCGGGGCCGGGTGGCCGCGGCGGCCGACGCGCGGGAGCTGCGGGGGCTGTGGGACCGCGAGGTCGACGCGTACTTCCGGCTCTGCTGCCACATGCTCCAGGCGGCGACCCGCAAGGACGGCGACACCCTCGTCAAGGTCCGCGGCACGCTGCGCGACCTGGTCGGCGAGGCGGACGCCGACCTCATGACGACCGGCCTCGGCGACGAGGGCCAGCTCGCCAGCATGGGCCCGCTGCTCGGCCTGGAGCGGCTGGCCCGCGGCGACCTCGACCGCGCCGCGTACGTGAAGACGTACGGGCACCGCGGCCCGCACGAGTTCGAGCTGTCCTTCCCCCGGCCGGCCGAGGACCCGGACTGGATCGACCGGCAGCTCGCCGCGCTCGGCGCGGTCGAGGAGGACGCCGACGTCCGTCTGGTGCGGCAGTACGAGGCGCGGAACGCGGCCTGGGAGCGGTTCGCGTCGCAGCACCCCGGGCGGGTCCGCGCGATGCGGACGGCGGTGGACGGCTGGGCCGCCTCGGCGCGGCTGCGCGAGGCCGCCCGGACCGAGGTGGCCCGGGTGTTCTGGCTGGTGCGCGACGTGGTGCTGCGCGCCGGCGAGCTGACCGGGCACGGCGAGGACCTGTTCTTCCTGGAGGCGGAGGAGATCCTGGCGGTCCTCGACGGGGACGAGAAGCCGCTCGCCGCGGTCCCGGCGCGCCGCGCGGCGTACGAGCTGTACCGGGCGCTGCCCACGTACCCGACCCTGATCCGGGGCGAGTTCGACCCGCAGACCTGGGCGGCGGACCCGGACCGGCGCGCCGACCTGTACGACGCGCAGTCCACGACCCCGCCGTCCGACACGGTCAGCGGCTCCCCCGCCTCGGGCGGGGTCGTCGAGGGCGTCGCGCGCGTCGTGGCGACGGTCGAGGAGGGCGAGTCGCTGCGGCCGGGCGAGATCCTGGTGACGACGGTCACCAACATCGGCTGGACGCCGCTGTTCACCCGCATCTCGGCCATCGTCACCGATGTCGGCGCGAACCTCTCGCACGCCTCGATCGTCGCCCGCGAGCTGGGCATCCCGGCGGTCGTCGGCTGCGGCAACGCGACGACGAGGATCCGGACCGGTCAGCGCATCCGCGTGGACGGCGGCCGCGGGACGGTGGAGGTGCTGGACGCGGAGTGACCGCCGGAACCGGCTGGGGGCGGGGCGGCGGGCCGGGTCAGACGGCCGCCCGCTCACTCAGGACGGGGGCGAGCAGGTCCAGCGCCTCCTCCCAGCGGAAGCCGTCGGAGGCCCGGTCCCCCGGAGCTCCGGTGCCGATCAGCACCCCCATCTCCCGGAGCCGGTCCAGGCTCCGGGCGTAGGCGGGGTGCGCGGACAGGGCCGCGTTCACGCGCGGCAGGACGGCCGTCGGGATGCCCATGCCGTACGCCTCGCACAGGATGGCGAGGGCGAGCGTGTCGGCGATCCCGGCGGCCCACTTGTTGATCGAGTTGAACGTGGCCGGGGCGACCGCGATCGCGTCCGCCGGGGGCAGCGGGCGGTCGTCGCCGGGCGCGCGCCACGCCGAGCGGATCGGGTGGCCGGTCTGCGCGACGACCGCCTCGACGTCGAAGAAGCCCATGGCCTGCGGGGTCGCGACGACGCCCACCTGCCAGCCCCGCTCCTGCGCCGCGCCTATCAGCACGCCGATGTCGTCCGCGATGCCGGCGGCGCAGACGACGACGTACAGGAAGGGCTTCGACGGGGTGGCGGACTGCTCGGACACGTGGGACTCCCGGGTCGGCGGACGGAGATGACGACCCCGGCAGCGTACGGGGCGGCCCGCGTCAGCCCGCCGGGGAGATCGTGTACGTGCGGCTGGAGGTGTAGAAGTCCAAGGCCGCGCGGCCCTGTTCTCGCGGGCCGTGGCTCGAATGTTTCGTGCCGCCGAACGGGAGGTGGAAGTCGACGCCGGTGGACGGGGCGTTGATCCTGATCATTCCGGTGTCGAGCGCGTCGAGCCCGTGCAGGACCGCGCTCAGGTCGCCGGTGTGCACGGACGTCACCAGGCCGTACGGCACGGCGTTCGTGATGCGTACCGCCTGGGCCAGGTCGTCCGCCGGCAGCAACACGGCGACCGGCCCGAAGACCTCCTCGTGGAGCAGCCGGTGGCCCGGTGGGACCTTCTCGACCAGAGTCGGCGCGGCGTACCAGCCGGACCGGTCGAGCGGGCCGCCGCCGGACAGCACCGACAGTCCCTCCGCGGCCTCGACGACGCGGTCCCGGGCCTGCCGGTCGATGAGCGGTCCGCTCACCGTGGCCGCGGCGGCGGGATCGCCGACGGTCACGGCCCGCAGGGCGTCGGCGAGCGCGTCCCGCAGGGGTCCGAGGGCCCCGCCGACCGCGACGACCCGACTGGTGGCGGTGCACTTCTGGCCCGCGTACCCGGCGACGGCGGCCGCGATGTGGGTCGCGGCCCGCGCCATGTCGGCGTCGGGCAGCACGATCGCAGCGTTCAGCCCGCCCGTCTCGGCCTGCACCGGCACGCCCCGGTCCGTGGCGGCGCGGGTGACGGAACGGCCGACGACGGTCGAGCCGGTGAAGGAGACGACATCGGCGCAGGAGACCAGCGCGTTGCCCTCCGTCGCACCGCCGGGCACCACGGTGAACACATCGGCCGGCAGGGCCTGTCGCACGATCTCGGCGAGCCGCACCGCGCAGGCGGTGGCCTCGGGGGCGGGCTTGAGCACGACCGTGTTGCCCACGGCGAGCGCGGGCGCGGCCTTCCAGCTCGGGATGGCGAAGGGGAAGTTCCAGGGCGTGATCAGGCCGGCCACGCCGTGCGGACGGCGGCGGGTGAGCAGGAGCCCCGGGCCGGTGGCCGGCTCGTGGACCGCGCCCACGGGCTCGTACGGGGCCTGGGCGTAGTAGCGCCAGATCGCGGACGTACGCGCGACCTCGGCCCGCGCCTCGGTGACCGGCTTGCCCACCTCCCGTACGGCCAGCGCGGCCAGTTCGGCCGCGGCGGCGTCGACGGCGTCGGCGACCGCCGCCAGCGCGGTGGACCGGGCCGCGGCCCCGCCGTGCAGCCAGGACGGCTGCGCGGCGCGGGCCCGCTCCACGGCGTCGGCGACCGCGAAGGCGCCTGGTGCGGCGATGCGCAGGATCACGTCGGACGGGTCGGCGGGGTTGTGCGAGGTGATCAGGGTGTCGACGGTGGTCACAGGAGGAAGCCTCCGGGGAAGGGGTCGTCCGGATCGAGGAAGTACTGGGCGGTGCCGGTGATCCAGGCGCGTCCTGTGACCGTCGGCACGACGGCGGGCCGGCCGGCGACCGTGGTCTCCTCGACCAGCCGTCCCGTGAAGCGCGTGCCGATGAACGACTCGTTGACGAAGTCCTGCCCCAGCGGAAGTCGCCCCCGCGCGTGGAGCTGCGCCATCCGCGCGGAGGTGCCGGTGCCGCAGGGCGAACGGTCGAACCAGCCGGGGTGGATGGCCATGGCGTGTCGCGAGTGGTGGGCGTCGGAACCGGGTGCGGTCAGGTACACGTGCTTCACACCGGCGATCTCCGGCTGTTCGGGGTGCACGGGGCGGTGCGGCGAGGCGTTGATCGCGTCCATGACGGCGAGTCCGGCGGCAAGCAGATCGTCCTTGCGCTCCCGGTCGAACGGCAGCCCCAGCGCGTCGAGTTCGACGAAGGCGTAGAAGTTTCCGCCGAACGCGAGGTCGTAGGTGACCGTGCCGTACCCGGGGACGTCGACCTTGCCGTCCAGGGCGACGCAGAAGGCGGGCACGTTGGTGAGGGTGACCGCGCGCGCCGCGCCGTCCTCGACCCGAACGTCGACGGACACGAGCCCGGCCGGGGTGTCGAGCCGGACGGTGGTGACCGGTTCGGTCACCGGCACCATGCCCGTCTCGACGAGGACGGTGGCGACGCCGATCGTGCCGTGGCCGCACATCGGGAGCAGCCCGGAGACCTCGATGTACAGGACGCCGTAGTCGGCGTCGGGGTGGGTGGGCGGCTGGAGGATCGCGCCGCTCATGGCGGCGTGGCCGCGCGGCTCGTACATCAGGAGCGTCCGGAGATGGTCCAGGTGCTCGATGAAGTGCGTCCGGCGTTCGGCCATCGTGGCGCCGGGGACGACTCCGACGCCTCCGGTGATCACACGGGTGGGCATGCCCTCGGTGTGCGAGTCGACGGCATGGAAGACGTGACGGGTGCGCACGCGGGGTTCCTTTCGTCAGCAGGGAGCGGGGCGGCTCAGCGGTGGCCGTCGGCTACGGCCTTCTCGGTGGCCGCCCGTACGGCGGCCTCGGTCTCGCCGGTGAGCGGCAGGCGGGGCGGCCGGGTGGGGCCTCCGGGACGGCCGACGATGTCCATGGAGAGCTTGATGGCCTGGACGAACTCCGTCTTCGAGTCCCAGCGCAGCAGCGGGTGCACGGAGCGGTACAGCGGCAGCGCGGTGTCCAGGTCGCCCGCGACGGCGGCCCGGTACAGCGCGGAACAGGCGCTGGGCAGGGCATTGGGATAGCCGGCGATCCAGCCGACCGCCCCGGCCAGGGCGAGCTCCAGAAGGACGTCATCGGCGCCGATCAACAGGTCGAGCTCCGGAGCGAGTTCGGCGATCTCGTACGCCCGGCGCACGTCGCCGCTGAACTCCTTCACCGCGACGACGCTGCCGTCCTGGTGCAGCCGGGCGAGCAGGGCGGGGGTGAGGTCGGTCTTGGTGTCGATCGGGTTGTTGTACGCGACGACCGGCACGCCGGCCTGGGCGGCCTCGGCGTAGTGGGCGCGTACGGCCGCCTCGTCGGCGCGGTAGGCGTTCGGGGGGAGCAACAGGACCGAACCGCAGCCCAGTTCGGCGGCCTGCTCGGCCCAGCGCCGGGCCTCGCCGCTGCCGTAGGCGGAGACACCGGGCATCACCCGCGCGCCGCCGGCCGCCTCGACGGCGGTGCGCACGACGCGGGCGCGCTCCTCGTCGGTGAGGGTCTGGTACTCGCCGAGCGAGCCGTTGGGCACGACGCCGTCGCAGCCGTTGTCGAGGAGCCAGCGGACGTGCTCGGCGTAGGCGTCGTGGTCGACGGAGAGGTCGTCCCGCAGGGGAAGGGCGGTGGCGACCATGATCCCGCGCCAAGGGCGGGTCGCGTTCCATGCGGTGGCAGGGGTGGCGGGGGGCGTGGCGGACGTGGCGGTCATGTGCGGTGAACCTTTCGGGAGGAGCACGGCGTGCGGGTGCGGTTCGGTTCGGTGCGTTGAGTTGCTGGGAGATGCGGTTCAAGAGGCCGAGTCGGCTTCGGTGGGGTCGTCGAGCGCGGCGAGGGCCGCCAGCGGAACGGGTACGGCAAGGAGCCGCCGCTCGGGGGAAGGAGGGGATGCGGGGTCCGGGGCTGCCGCGCCGTCCCTGCCCGCCGCCAGACAGGCGACCGCCGGGCCGCACATCCGCCCCTGGCACCAGCCCATCCCGGCCCGGGTGAGGAGCTTGACGGTGCGGGCGTCCCGGGCGCCGAGGTCCCTGGTCGCCTCCCTGATCCGGTGGGCGGTGACCTCCTCGCACCGGCAGACGTCGGTGTCGTCGGTCAGCCATCCCGGCCATCCGGCGCCGGGCGCGTGGGCGGCGGTCATCACGCCTGCGAAGGCACGCATCCGCGCCCTGCGGCGACGCAGTTCCCGCATCCGGCCGGCGTGGGCGGGGCGGCCGAGGATCCGGGCGGCGATGGCCACACCCGCCACCTCACCCTCAGTGCGGGCGAGTTGTGCGCCGCCCACGCCGCCGGTCTCCCCCGCCGCCCACAGTCCGCGCACGCTGGTCTCCTGCCCGGCGTCCAGGGCAAGGGCCGCGGCACCGTCGGGCAGTACGCGGGTGGCGCAGCCGATCGCGGTGGCCAGGTCGATCTGCGGGACGAGCCCGTGCCCGACGGCGAGCGCGTCGCAGGCGATCCGGTTTTCCGTGCCGGGGACGGGTCGCCAGTCGCGGTCGAGCCTCATGACGGTGACCGCCTCGACGCGGTCGGCGCCGTGCACCTCGGTGACCGCGCTGCGCGTCCGGACGGGGACCCGGTGGCGCAGCAGCGCCGCGCCGTGGACGAGGGCCTCGGCCGCCTTGTGCGGGTTGGCGGCGAGCGCCCGGGGGTACCGGAGGTAGCGCAGGTAGCCGGAGGCCTCGACGAGCGCGGGCACCTCGGCACCGGCGGCGGCCAGCGAGGCGGCGACCGCGAGCAGCAGCGGACCGCTGCCGGCGACGACGATCCTCCTTCCCGGCAGGACCAGGCCGGACTTGAGCATGGCCTGGGCGCCGCCCGCACCGACGACGCCCGGCAGCGTCCAGCCGGGGAACGGCAGGTGCCGTTCGTACGCACCGGTCGCGAGGAGCACGGCGCGGGCACGGACCCGTACCGGCCGTTCGTCGTCGCCGTCGGGGCCGGTGACCGCGTGCACGGTCCAGGGCGCGTCGCCGGGGTCGTCCCGGGTGTGGTCGCCGGGGTTGTCTCCGGGCGCGCGGAGCACGCTCCACACGTGGTGTCCGGCCAGGTGGTCGACCGTGCTCCGGTCGAGCCTGCGGCGCAGGTCGGCGTAGGCGGACCAGTCGTGGTGCAGGGCCTCGGGCCGCACCGCGCCCAGGGCCGGGGCGGGATGCCGGTAGAACTGGCCGCCGATCTGCGCCGAGGCGTCCAACAGGGCGACGCGGAGCCCGAGTTCGGCTGCCGTGACGGCGCCCGCGAGCCCCGCGGACCCGGCGCCGACGACGGCGAGGTCGTACGGTTCAGACGGCGAGGGTGTCATGGCCGTGCCCCTCCTGCGTGGTGATCGCGTCGCCGGGGTGCGCCGGGACCAGGCAGGCCCTGCGGTTGGGCCGGGCGTTGATGGTGGCCAGGCAGTCGTAGCACTGGCCGATGCCGCAGAACGCGCCGCGCGGACGGCCCGTGCCACGGGTGGTGCGCCAGGCCAGGATCCCGGCCGCCCACAGTGCGGCGGCGACCGACTGGCCGGGGCGTGCGGTGATGCGGCGGCCGTCGAAGGTGATCTCGAACGGCGAACCGGGCTGCGCGCCGGCCGGTTCGGCGGGGGTGCGGGCCACGGGCCCTCCTCTCGGGGCGGGTCAGGCGGGGAGCTCAGGCTGCGGACGACGGGAAGCGCTCGGGCCGGAACGGGCCGATGTCGAGGGGCTGTTCGCCGCCGGTGAGGCATCGCGCGACGACGAGCCCGGTGACGGGCGCGAGTCCGATCCCGGCACCCTCGTGCCCGCAGGCGTGCAGCAGGCCGGGGACCCTCGGGTCCGAACCGATCGCCGGCAGGTGGTCGGGAAGGTACGGACGGAAGCCCGCGTACGTGCGCATCGCCCGGACCCCGGCCAGCACCGGGAACAGCGCCGTGGCCCCGGCCGCGAGCCGCCGCAGAGCGGGGACGGACAACGTGCGGTCGTGGCCGACCCGTTCGCGGCTGGCTCCGATCAGGACCGGTCCGGCCGGGGTGCCCTCGACGACGGCGGAGGTCTGCAGCGCCGCCGAGCCGCTGGCCACGTTCGCGACGTAGTCGGCTGCGTACACCTTGTGGCGGACGACGCGCGGGAGCGGCTCGGTGACGAGGACGAAGCCCCGGCGGGGCAGCACGGGCAGGTCCACGCCCGCGAGCCGGGCGAGCTCCCCGCCGTACACGCCGGCCGCGTTCACCACGTAGGGGGCGTGGATCTCGCCCCGGGACGTACGGACTCCGCGCACCTCGCCGGAGGCGCCGCGCAGGATGGCGGTGACCTCCTCCCCCAGGCGCAGCGTGACGTGCTCGCCGCAGCCGCGCAGCAGGTGTGCCGCGGCGAGCGCGGGCATCACCTGGGCGTCGCCCGGGTAGTGGAAGCCGCCGGCCGGGCCGGCGGCGAGGTGGGGCTCCAGGTCGTTCAGCCGGTCCGCGGGGACCTCGACGGCCTCGACGCCCGCCTCGCGCTGCCGCGCGGCGAACTCGGCCAGTGCGGCCATTCCTGCCGCGTCCCGGGCGACGACGAGGCCGCCCTTGGCCTCGTACTCGATCCGGGACGGTAGCCCGCCGGCCAGATCGGTCCACAACTTCATGGAGAGCAGGGAGAGTTCGAGTTCCGGGCCAGGGGCCTTGTCGGAGACGAGGAGGTTGCCCTCCCCGGCTCCGGTGGTGCCGCCCGCGACCGGGCCGCGGTCGATCACGGTGACGCGCAGTCCCGCGCCGACGGCGTAGGAGGCGCAGGCCGCGCCGACCACGCCGGCGCCGACGACGATGACGTCCGAGAGTCTTCTCGTGAGCACCTCAGTAATATTTCACATTGCACTGCCTGTGCCAAGAGCCCTGCAGCGCAAGCTCGTTGGGACACGCATGTGCCCCGGCCTCCATGGGGAGACCGGGGCACAGGCTCGGGCGGATCAGCCCCGGCGCACGGCTCCGAGCCGGCCGGTGGGCCGCTCGACCGGCTCGTCCCGGGCCTCGGCCCACAGTGAGCGGACATGGCCGAGGTGGCGGAGCATGCAGGCCTCCGCGCCCGCCGCGTCCCGCGCGATCATCAGGTCGAGGAGCTCCGCGTGCTCCTCCGCCGAGGAGACCAGCTTGCCCGCCTCGTCGAGCCCGGTGAGCCCGTACAGCCGGGAGCGCTTGCGCAGGTCGCCGACGGTCTCCACCAGACGGTCGTTGCCGGCGAGACCGAGCAGGGTGAGATGGAAGAGGCGGTCCGCCTCCAGGTATCCGATCAGGTTGTGCGCCCGGGCGTTGGCGACGATCTCCTCGGCGAGCGGGCGCAGCGCCTCCAGCTGCTCGGTCGTGGCGAGTTCGGTGATCCGGCCGACCGTCGGTACCTCGATGAGCATGCGCAGCTCGGTGCACTGGTCGAGTTCCCGCTCGCTCACCTCCGTGACCCGGAAGCCCTTGTTGCGCACCGGCTCGACCAGGCCCTCGCGCGCCAGGTCGAGCATGGCCTCGCGCACCGGGGTGGCCGACACACCGAGTTCGGCGGCGAGTCCGGGCGCGGAGTACACGCCGCCGGGCTTCAGTTCGCCGGCGATCAGGGCCGCCCGGAGGGCGTGCCCGACCTGGTCGCGGAGCCGCTCCTGCGCCTTGATGAGACTGTGCTGCTTCAGGTCACCCACGCTCAACCTCCGAGAACTCGCGGAGGCACAGCGTACAATGTCACGTTTCGCTGCCAGCGGCCCGGTACAGAGCCACCGCCACCGCGAGATCCTCCCAGGCCATGCCGACGCTCTTGAAGAACCGCGGCCCGGTCACCGGCCCGCGGTCGGGCAGCCGTCCGGCCACCAGGTCGGCGAGCGTCCCGGCGACCCGCCCGGGCACGAACGCCCCTTCGGCCGCGGGGATCAGGAGGTCGCCGGCCTCCCGCAGGGCCGCCGCCCGCGACTCGACGTACACCTCGGCCCGGCGCACCAGCACGGTGTCGGTCTCCCGGGCCTCCGGCTCGTGCGAGCCGACCGCCACGACCACGGACCCGTCGGGCACCAGCCGCCCGTCGAAGAGCGGGGTGCGCGCCGTCGTGCAGCACACCACCAGGTCCGCGCCGACCACGTCCTCGGGGGCGCCGGTACCGGACTCGGGCACACCGAGCCCGCGCGCGTACGCGGCGAGGGCGTCCCCGCGCTCCGGGTCCCGCGAGACCACCACCGCCTCGGCGACGTCCCGTACGGCGAGCAGGGCGTCCAGGTGCCCGTACGCCTGAGGCCCCGATCCGAACAGCACCAGCCGCAACGGCCTGTCTCGTGCGGCCAGGTGACGAACCGCGAGGGCGGAGACCGCCGGGGTGCGCAGCGCGGTGAGCGCGGCGCCGTCGACGAGGGCGAGCGGGGTCAGCGTCGTCCCGTCCAGGAGCAGGTAGCTTCCGGTGATGCGGGGCAGGCCGCGGGCCGGGTTCCCCGGCGCCACCCCGGCGATCTTCACGCCCGCCCAGGACCCGGACGCGGCGGGCATGAGCAGCAGTTCACCGGCGGGGACGGGAACGGCGGTGCGCGCCGGCTCGGCCTCCGGGTCCAGCCCCGCGGACAGTGCCTCGGCCAGCGCCTCCACGGCGTCGGCCGGACGGAGCAGCCGCCGTACCGCCGCGGCGTCGATCACACGCGGCCCGTCGCGGCCGGGCCTCACAGCAGGAACCCGGCGCCGAGGCCGTCGTCCGGGTCCAGGGTGAACAGGTGCTCGCCCGTGCGGTGGGCCGTGCCCGTCACGTCGGTGACGAGGCCGTCCGGTCCGCTGCCCGCACGGACCGCCCGTCCGGTGAACACCGTTCCCACGACGGACTCGTGGGTGAGGACCGCGTCGGCCGCGAGGCGTCCCTCGTCGGCGAGCAGGGCGATCCGGGCAGAGGTGCCCGAGCCGCAGGGCGAGCGGTCGATCTGGCCGTCGGCGAAGACGGTGACGTTGCGCTGGCGCGGCCCGGAGGGGGTGTCGGGCAGTTCCTCGTACAGGATCACGCCGTACACCCCGGAGAGCCCCGGGCCGTCCGGATGAAGGGTGGCGGGGTGTCCGGCGAGCGCGGCGCGGATCTCCCGGCCCGCCCGCACGAGTTCGGGGAGTGCGGCCCGCTCCACGGACAGGCCGAGGGCGCTCGCGGGGAGCGAGACGTAGCAGGCGCCGGCGTACGCGATGTCGACCTCGACGGTGCCCGCGCCCGTGGCGACGGGGACCTTGCGGGCGGTGACCACGGCCGGGACGTTCCGGAAGGTCACGCCGGTGGTCCGGCCCGTGGTGCGGTGCACGGTCGCGGTGACCCGCCCGGACGGTACGTCGATCCGGACCTGGACGTCGCCGTCGGCACGGGCGGCGACGCGGCCGGAGTCCACGGCCCACGCGCCGAGCGCCATGGTGCCGTGACCGCAGGCGGTCGAGTAACCGTCCTTGTGCCAGAACAGCACGCCCAGGTGCGCCCCGTCGTCGTCCGGCGGCACGACGAAGCCGCCGTACATCCCCGCGTGCCCGCGTGGTTCCTGGACGAGCAGTCGGCGTACGTCGTCCAGCGGGCCGGGGCGCGGGCTGGTGCCGTCGCCCGCCGGGCCGAGGAGGGTGGCGCGGCGCTCGGCCACGGTGTCCCCGGCGACGGGCGGCAGTCCGCCGGCCGCGAGGTCGACGATCCGGAAGGGCTCTCCTGCGGTGTGGTAATCGGCGGTGCGGACGGCGGTGACGGGGGAACGGGCGTGTCGGGTGCTCATGCTGTCCTTCGGCTGGTGCGGGCGACAGTGCGCGGCGCCCGGGAGGGGGCGTCCCGACAGGACTACCCCTCCCGGGCCGGTATCGGACGGTGGGTCAGCTGCGCAGGGGGCCCTCGCAGCGGAAGTCCGACGTGCCGGCCACCTTCGTGTCCCAGATGTCCACGGGTCCGAAGGAGCAGTTCATGTCGGCCAGGTTGTTGGTGGCCGCGCCGGCCCGGTCGAGGATGAAGTAGTCGACCGTCTCGGACATGTCCTTGAAGACCCTGTCCTCGCTGCGCCAGTCCGTCAGGTTGGCGGTGATCCGGCCCGTGCAGACGAACCGGCGCTTGCCCGGGTCGCCGTTCTCCACGCAGTCGGGGGTGTTGGACGTGGCGGCGGCGAAGGCGGACCGCACGGCGGCGGGCGTCGCGTCACGCAGCTGTGCGTTGGGCGTGTAGGTGGTGTTCGGCACGAACAGCTCGTCGACCTTGGCGATCTGTGCGTCGAGGAAGCGGTCGTAGTCGCGCTGGAGGTAGCTGTCCGCGCCGAGGCGGTGCCGCCAGGAGTCGTACCCGGCCACGTCGTTCGCCCGCAGGTGGGTGTACATCTCGCGGAGCAGGGACGGCCGTTCGGTCCACAGGAACTCGAAGAACGTGCCCGCGTACGAGTAGAAACGGAAGCCGTCGCCCTCGTACGTGGCGTTGAGGAGCTGCTCCACGCTCATGCGCGGGCCGCCGCCCGCCGTGTCGGCGATGACGCTGCGGACCAGGGACTTGCGGACGGCGATGCCGTTGTCGCGGGTGGCGCCGTCGAAGAACTCGGCGGTGCCCTCGTCCATGGCGGTGGTGCGGTCGCCCTCGTACCAGGGGCCCTCGCCGAAGAATCCGGGCACGGCGTAACGGCCGTTGAGGTAGTGCGTGTACTCGTGCCGGAAGAGCTCCTCGAGGGTGAGCGAGGAGTCCTGCGGGACGCGGCGCTGGTACGTGTAGAACGTCGCGCCGCGCTCGATGTAGATGCCGCCGTTGTTGGTGTCGTAGCCGGTCAGGATCGGGTGGTAGATCTCGTAGTCGGCGCGCGACGCGTACAGCACGATGTTGAGGGTGGAGTTCGGGTCCCCGGCGAGCGGCTGCTCGGTACCGAGCACGCGGTGGAACTGCGCCTTGACCTGCTTGGAGGCGTAGTAGAGCTGGTCGACGGTGGCGCGGTCCAGGCCGGTGCGGACCTTGATGGCGCCGTTGTCGTAGGTGTACGTGTACGGGAAGATCCGCTTCTCGATGTCCGCCTTGCAGACGCCGTACGGCGCGCACGCGTCGAAGAAGTTGAGCCAGCCGACGAGCTTGGCCCAGGGCTGGCTGCCGGTGCCGAAGGCCGACTCGACGGGCCCGAGCAGGGCGCCGAGGTCCGGGACGATCTGCGCCTCGAGACCGTCGATCTGGCCGAAGCGGCCGTACTCGGAGAGGGCGTCGCGGACCACCCAGGCGTTCGCGGTGCCCTTCAGGTGGGTGTGGCCGGAGAACGCCCGGAAGGCGGCGCGGTAGGCGGGGTCGGCGGCGACCGCCGCGTGGAAGGCGGTGTCCCGGTTGCCGGGGTAGACGCCGAGGTAGTTGACCGAGAGCGCGGCCAGCGCGCCGCCCGCCCAGGTGGGGTCCTGGTTCGTCGCCGGGTGCGCGGCGTCCATCGTCGCCAGGACCTTCTTGATGAGCCCGAGCTGGTGCTGCCGCAGTCCGGGGGCGCTGCCCGCGTAGAGGGCCTCGCGCAGGGTGGAGGCGTTGGTGGGCGTGACGTCGAAGGTGCGGGCGGCGTTGCCGAAGTCGGCGATCGCGCGGCGCATCGCGTCGACGGTGGGGGCGTCGGTGACGTCGATCTCGGTGCGGGAGAAGTCGTGGTACGCCACGGCGTGCAGGTAGGTGAACATCTCCTCCAGATGGGAGGAGTTGCGGCCGTCGTGCGCGGCGGCGAGGGAGGAGATCCGGCGGGAGACGGCCTGGACGTGGGCATCGGACATGACCGGGGCGAGGCGCGCGTCCCAGGTCCATATCAGGCCGCGCAGGCAGCCCTCGGTGGTGACGGCGGGGTCGGCGAGGAAGTCGGCGAACCGCTCGGGGGCGAGGTTCGTGATGCCGTCGAGGGTGCAGGGCACGCCGGCCGCGGTGCGGGCGGCAGCGGACCGGGACGGCATCGCCGTCTTCGCTCCGGCCTCGACTCCGGTCCTGGCCGGGCCGAACACCCGCCCCTGGTCGCGGACTTCGCCCGGGGCGGGAGCCGG
Organism: Streptomyces sp. HUAS YS2; assembly: GCF_033343995.1. Taxonomy (NCBI): domain Bacteria; kingdom Bacillati; phylum Actinomycetota; class Actinomycetes; order Kitasatosporales; family Streptomycetaceae; genus Streptomyces; species Streptomyces solicathayae. The sequence goes on from NZ_CP137573.1 coordinate 827,262, forward strand.
GGAGGGCTTGAACGGCTTGGCGGCGGCGAGCCGGTCCACCTCGTCGAAGGGGTTGGGCGCGGTGGCGGGCGCGGCGGCGCTCGGCGCGGCGAGTGCGCCCGGCGAGCCCGGGGTCTGCGTCGCGGTCGGCCTCTCGGCGGCCTGGGTGACGGCCTGCCCGGTGGAGGCGACGAGGGCCACCGTGACGGCGGTGGCGAGAAGGGTCGAGCGCACAGCTCTGTGCTGGGACACCAAGGACTCCTGGTCTGAGGAGAAGTGGGGGAAGTGGTGCGTGGAGCAAGGCGCGCGGGGCGAACACCCTTGATTCGTCCGGTCGTTGACGAACGGGTGGGCGCCGTTGCGTGAGCTGTAACATAGTAATGTGAAATTGCACTGACAAGACCTGTGCACCCGTCAGTTCGCACGACGCAGCGCGCCCGCCGGAGCGAAAGCTCCGACGGGCGCGCCGTGTTCAGCCCTGCGGTCAGGCCCGCTGGACCTTCATCTCGTAGAGCGAGTACCCCCAGTCGGTCGCCCGGTGCACACCGTGCACACGGACGTAACGAGCCGACTGGGAGGGGAACTCGGCGGTGTCGTACCCGCCGTCGCCCGCCTCGGTGGACCACGCCGTGCGCCAGTCGGAGCCGTTCTCCGACACCTCGATGCGGTACTCCCGGGCGTACGCCCGCTCCCAGTCGAGGGTGACCCGGCCCACCCGGCGAACCGCACCGAGGTCGACCTGCAGCCACTGGTCGTCCGACCATTCGCTGGCCCAGCGCGTACCGGTGTCACCGTCGGTGGCACGGTACGGCGCGTAGGTCACGAACGGGTTCCACCACTCGGTCGAACTGGCCGAGGCCGGCGCCCCTGCCGCGAGGTTGACGCCCGGCTCGTGCTGCTCGGTGCGCTTCATCGTGGTCAGGTACGACTCCGCACCACCGGCCAGCTCGTCGACGACGCTCTGGCCACCGCTGAGCCGGATCTGCTCCACCCAGTCCGGGACGAGACCGTTGTGCGCGGCCCCGTCGGTGTTCATGTCCCAGGTGCGCTGACCGGTGACCTGCCGGTCGATGACCGATCCGCCGTCGAAGCTGCGGAACGGGTACTTCACGGCGTTCGGCGCGCCCTCACCGACCGGACCCGGCCAGCCGCCGACACCGTTCATGTCGGTGCCGTAGCCGAGGCCGACCTTGTACTTCTCACGCAGCGCGGCCTTCTGGCCGGCCTCGCCGATGAAGCCCTGCGCACCGCTCATGTACTGCCCGACGAACCCGCCGAGCTTGTACAGACGCTCGGTCCAGTCGAGGTCCATCCAGCTGTGGCTGGAGATGACACCCGGGTACTCCTGGGACTCCAGGATGTCGAGCGCCCTGCCCGCGGCCTTGACGCTCATGTGGTCGAGCTCGAGCATCATCCCGCGGTCGATCATGCCCTTCAGCGCGTGCTCGCCGAGCCTGGTCAGGCCCCGCTTGTTGCACTTGGCGTCCGAGGCGTACGAGGGCACGCTCACCCCGGCGGGCAGCTTCTCGGCCATCGCGGGCGGCGCCGCGGCCAGGCCGATCGGGTTGTCGTGCTGCGGACCGGCGCACTTCTCGGTCATCCAGAACGTTCCGGTGGAGAGGAACTGACCGATGTTGACCGCGACACCGGTGGTTCCGGAGTCGAAGCGCACGCCGCACAGCGCGTTGTCGAACTTGTGGCACAGGAACATGCTGCGCACGCCGAGGTCGTACAGCTCGTCGAGTCCTCGGTCGATGTCCGCCGCGTCGCACTGGGCGACGTCGAGGATCATCTTGCAGCCGAACGGCTCCGAGGTCTCCACGCCGAGGACCACGGCGAGCTTGCCCTGCTCGACCACGGACCGGGCCTGGTCGGAGCTGGTCACGATGCGGAACCAGCCCTTGCCCGGACCGCCGTACATCTTGTCGATGTAGTCCTGCAGCTCGTAGGTCTTACGGGCTTCCAGACGGATGGCGGTCATCTCGTCGCAGGTGCGGTCCCGCGGCAGGAGCGAGCAGATCAGACCGTTCGTGACCAGGTCGTTGACCAGCACCCGCTGTCCACCGCGCCAGGCGCGCTCCACCCAGGCGTAGTAGTTCTGCTGGTGGCTCAGCGAGTTGTGGGCGGGCCAGTCCTTGAACGTGGGCCAACCCACCGGGTCGTGCTTCCCGTTGTCGCCGCCGGTCAGGTGCTCGAAGAGCGCACCGGAGCCGTCGGGGTAGTGCTCGGGACAGTCCTTGAGCGCCTCGGCGATGCCCTGCTCGGAGAACGTCTGGCCGCAGATCATGCGGCCGCCGAACCCCTCGTTGGACATCAGGTGGTTGTGCGCGTCGACGAAGCCACGCACCTTGCCCTGCGCGTCCTTGCCCTTGAACGGAGCGCCGGTGACGTTGATCTGGGAGTCCGCCGCGGGACGCGCGGTGGGCTCCCACCACGAGCCGTCCGCGTCGGCCGCGGGCACGGGCGCCGCGCCGAAGAGGACGGCCGCCAGGGCGAGGAACAAGGACAACAGCGGGAGCCGGACACCGGCCCCGCGTGTGTTGGGTCGAATCATGGTCAGTGACGCCTTCGGCTTGAGGGGGGACCTTCCTCGAGCCACCGGGTGTTTCTGGCGGTAACAGTGACTCAACGCCAGAGGATCGCGACGAACGAGCAGTGAGTCAATAGTCCGGGTCAAATGACCTGTTCAGAAATTCTCAGCCCTCGATGAGGGCCACCATCTGGTCGGCGGTGGTGTCGAGCAGCGCGTCGGCGGCCCGCTCGTCGCCGAGGACGAGGAACTGCAGGGTGAGCCCGTCGATCGCGGCCGCCAGGCACCGGGCCAGCAGGTCCAGCGGAACCCGCGGCTTGATCCCCCGCCCCACGCAGACCTGCTCGATCAGCGACGCCGCAGAGGCCACGTACTGCTCGTACTGGGCGCGCGCGAGATGCTCGAACCCGGGCTCGCGCAGGGCGTACTGGGTGAGGTCGTAGGTCAGCATGTGCTCGCCGGGGTGGGCGGTGACGTGGTCCCAGTACGTCTGGAGCGCGCCGCGCACGGTCTCCCGCAGGGTGCTCCTCAGCTCGACGGCGGACATCACGCGGGCGACGTAGTTGCCGGTGATCGCCTCGATGGCGGCTTCGAGCAGCGCCTGCTTGGAGTCGAAGCAGTAGTGGAAGACGCTCAGCGAGACGCCGGCCTCGGAGCAGATCGAGCGGGTCGTCGTCCGGGCGACACCGTCCCTGGTCATCGCCCTGATCGCCGCCTCCACCAGCTGACGGCGTCGTTCGGCCGACGGCATCCGCGCCATGATTCCTCCTCGCGTCCGGCCGACAGGGTAACCGCAGCAGTCTGAGAGCGTTTCTCCGGCAACGCCGTCACGCATCCGAGGAGACCTGATGGACAGCACCGACCCGTGGGAGACGATCGGCCGTCTCGCCGAGCACTTCGCCGCGTGGGACGACGCACGGGGCATGGCGCGGGAGGAACAGTGGTCGCTCCAGATCCTCAAGCTGGCCGAGGAGGTCGGGGAGGCGGCGCAGGCCGTGATCGGCGCCCGGGGCACCAACCCTCGCAAGGGGCACAGTCATTCGTGGGAAGACGTCCGCGACGAGGTCGCCGACTGCGTGATCACGGGCATGGTCGCCCTGGCCAGACTCCTGGGCGACCAGGCACGCCCGCACTTCGACGCCGTGCTCGCCCAGAAGTCCGCCGCGTTCCTGCCCGGGCCCGAGGACGCCTAGCCGCAGGGACGTGCGGGCGCGTGCCGCGGGAGCTCGTGTCGGTCAGCTCGGTCCGGACGTGGCGTCGACGAGTGCGGCCAGGGCCGCGGCGGTCGGGGCCAGTCCGTCGTGGGCGGGGCCGCCCGGTTCGTACATGTAGCCGTCGCGGCGGAGTTCCACCATCAGGGCGGTGACGCGGGCGTCCTGGCCGTAGTACCGCAGCGGGACGTACGTGCCGGCGAAAGGGCTGTCGAGGCCCGTCTCCCCCAGCTGTTCGAAGGCCTTGCGGGCCGCGCCGAGCAGCCACTCCGGGGTGTGGAACGCGTCCGTCCCGAGGCAGACGGGCGGGCGCGGGCCCTCGCCGTGGAGCTCGTACGGGAGGCGCGCCGTCGGGTACGAGTGGACGTCGACGATCACCGCTCGGCCCACGGCCCGGAGCCGGTCGGCGACCGCCTCCGTCATCGCCCGGGCGTACGGTCGGAAGTACCGCTCGACCAGCGGCGATCCGTCGAGGTCCGGCCGCCGGAGCGGCTCGCGGTGGGTGGTGCGCGTGTACACCGCGCCCATGCCGACGGCCAGCATTTCCTCGCGCTCGTCGGGGAACCGCTCGGGGTCGATCACCAGGCGGGAAAGACCGTTGACGAACCGCCACGGCCGCAGCGCGGCCCGGTCGGCCGCCACGGCCGCGATCTCCGCGGTGTGCCCGTCGGTGATGTGGTCCAGCTCGGTCTCCAGCGCGCGGTCGTCGAGGAGGATGTCCGCGCGCACGTCCTCCGGGACGACCCGCGAGGAGTGCGGCACGTGGAGGATGACGGGAGAGCCGGGGTCGCCGGCGAGGAGCCGGAACGGCTCCGTCGCGTTGCTCATCGAGGTCCTTGTCGTCTGGGGGCGCTGCCGGTGCGGAAACGTACGGCGGCCCCCCGGAGTGCCCGGCGGCGGGGGCCGGTCGCCGGGCGCCCCTGATGTGCAGCGCCGGGCCGCGCGGCCGACCATGAAGGAGGGGCCGACATCAGGAGGCGCCGGGATGCGCGAGTCCAGGAGCAACAGCGGTGGCGACCTCTCGCCGGACGTACTGGTCGTCGGGGCCGGGCCCGTCGGGCTCACCGCGGCGGCGGAGCTGCGCAGACGCGGGATCGACGTGCGGATCGTGGACCGGCTGCGGGCCAGGATGCCGTTCGCCAAGGCCGTGGGCATCCAGCCGCGTACCCTGGAGGTCTGGGACCGGATGGGGTGTGTACGCCCGGTCCTCGACGCGGCCGTGCCGATGCGCGGCCAGCTCGTGTACGTCAACGGCGCGGAGCAGGCCCGGATCGACCTCGTCCTGCCGCCCGAAGTGCCGTACGGATTCGCCGCGTTGCCACAGTACGAGACCGAGCGCATCCTCGCGGAGCTCCTCGCCCGCCTCGGCACCGAGGTCGAACGCGGCACGGCCCTGCTCTCGTTCGAGCAGGACGCGGACGGCGTGACCGCCCGCCTGGTGTCGGACGACGACGGGGACGACGGGGCCGAGCCGGTCGAGGAGGAGGTCCGCTGCCGGTACCTGGTCGGCTGCGACGGCGCGCACAGCGCCGTGCGCAAGGGGCTGGGGCTGTCCTTCGAGGGCAGCGCGTTCCCCGCGACGTACATGCTGGGCGACGTGGAGGTCGGCTGGGACCTGCCGGCCGGCTACGGCGTGCGCTCCATGCACCGTGACGCGGACGGCGAGGTCGACGACGTGCTCGTGTGCATCCCGCTGCCGGGCTCCGGCCGCTATCGCGTGTCGATGACGGCGCCGGCGGAGTTCTCCGCACCGGACGGGGCCGGGCTGCGGAAGGGCGGGCCCGAGGAAGGTGGTGGGGTGGCGCACGGCCTCGCGGGCGGCGCGGCCCCCGGCGTTGCGGACATCCAGGCCGTCCTGGACCGGCTGGCGCCGCGGCCGGTGACGGCGACACGGCTGCGCTGGTCGTCGGTGTTCCGGATCAGCCACCGCCTGGTGGACCGGTACGGCGAGGGCCGGGTGTTCGTCGCCGGGGACGCGGCGCACATCCATCCGCCGACCGGCGCGCAGGGGATGAACACCGGCATCCAGGACGCGTACAACCTGGCCTGGAAGCTCGCCCTGGCGGTCGAGGGCGGCGCGCACGCCGGGCTGCTCGCCAGCTACGACGTCGAGCGGCGGCCGGTCGGCGAGGAGGTCGTCGGCCGGACGGTCCGGCACGCGGCGGAGGGCGTACAGGCCGACCCGGAGGACCCCGTGACGCTGATGCTGCGCGAGGCGCAGCTCCTCGTCGGCTACCGCGGCAGCCCGATCGTCGGCCCGCCGGACCTCGTCGTCGAGGCCGGGACCGGGCCGCAGCCCGGCGACCGCGCACCGGACTGCGGCGGCCTCGCCGGGGACATCGCGGCGTACCCGCTGCGGCTGTACGACCTCCTCCGGGAGCGCGGGCACGTCCTCGTCCTGTACGGGGAGGGCGACGCCGGATCGGTCGCCGGGTTCCGCCGACTCGCGGACGCGGCACGGCTGTTGACGCGCGGTCGGACGGACGCGTGCGCCGTGCTCGCGGGCGCGGACGGCGAATCCTTCGCGGCGGCGTCGTCGGCGGACGGGACCCGGCTGCCCCTGTACCGCGACGTGCGTGGGGAGTTCGCCCTGCGCTACGCGGTGAGCACCCCAACGGCTTTCCTGGTGCGGCCCGACGGGTACCTGGGCGCCCGGATCGCGCCGCCGGGCGAGCAGCGGCTCGCCGCGCATCTCGCGACCGTTTTCCGGACCTGAGGGCCGGGACAGGGTCGCCCGCGCGGCACCTGGAACTCGCCGCGCGGGGACCCGGGCCCGGGCCTAGCCTGGATGGGAGTGTCGTCCTCGGCCGGCAGGAGGGCTGCCGTGAGGTATCCACAGACGCGCTGGTCCAGGCTCTGCGTGGCCCTGGTCACGGCCGGAACGCTGGCCGTTCCGGTCACGGCGGGAGCGGCGTACGGAATGACCGACCCGGCGGCCCCCGTGGCCGCGTTCACCGGACAGCCGTCGCCCACGCCACCTCCGGCGCCCTCGGACACCGAGTTCGCGGAACTCACCCCGGCCGTCACCGCGAAGCTGGACGCCGCAGTGCAGCGGGTCATGCGGCAGGCGAACGTGCCCGGCGTCATGGTCGCCCTGTCGGCGCCCGGCAAGGGTACGTACATCCGCTCCTTCGGCGTGGCCGACAAGGCCACCGGGGCGCCGATGAACCCCGGGCTCTACATGCGGATCGGCAGCGAGACGAAGACGTTCACCGTGACGGCGCTGCTCGAACTCGTGGACGAGGACGAGGTGGGACTGGACGACACGATCGACAAGTACGTCGACGGGGTCCCCAACGGGGACAAGATCACCCTGCGGCAGCTCGCCGGCATGCGCAGCGGGCTGTTCAACTACACGGCGGACGAGGACTTCTTCGACGCGTTCACGAGCGACCCCGATCAGCCGTTCACCCCGGAGCAGTTGCTGGCGTACTCGTTCAAGCACCCGGTCAACTTCCAGCCGGGTGAGGAGTTCGAGTACAGCAACACCAACACGATCCTGCTCGGGCTCGTCGTCGAGAAGGTCAGCGGCATGCCGCTGGACGAGTACATCGACGAGAACGTCGTGCAGCCGGCCGGGCTGCGGCACACCCTCTTCCCGACGGACGCCGCGTTCCCCAGCCCGCACGCGCACGGCTACACCAACCAGACGGCGTCCGGTGACGTCGAGGACGCCACGGACTGGAACCCCTCCTGGGGCTGGGCCGCGGGCGCGATGATCTCGAACCTCCAGGACATGCGGACCTGGGCCCGGGTCGTCGCCACCGGCACCCTGCTGAGCCCGGAGACCCAGGCCGAGCGCCTGGAGGCCCCGCAGACGGTCCCCGGCTCCGGATACGGCCTCGGCATCTTCGACGTCCAGGGCTGGATCGGCCACAACGGCTCGCTGCCGGGCTACGAGTCCCTGACGGTCTATCTGCCCGAGGCACAGGCCACCCTGGTCGTGCTCCTCAACACCGACATCCTCGACGAGGGCGTCGAACCGAGCACCCTCTTCGGCGAGGCGATCACCAGGATCGTGACCCCCGACCACGTCTTCGACCTGCCGAGACCGCCGGCCTCCGCTTCACCCACCCCTGCTTCGCCGTCCTCCTGAGCGGGCGTCAGAAGTCAGAAGACGGAGAGGCCCGTGATGGTGGTGAAGCGGTCCAGCGCCGCGACGCCCGCGACCGAGTTGCCGCGGGCGTCCAGGCCGGGACTCCAGACGCAGAGCGTGCAGCGTCCGGGGACGACGGCGATGATCGCGCCGCCGACGCCGCTCTTGCCCGGCAGGCCCACGCGGTAGGCGAAGTCGCCGGCCGCGTCGTACGTGCCGCAGGTGAGCATGACGGCGTTGACCTGCTTGGCCTGGCTGCGGGTGAGCAGGCGGGTGCCGTCCGCGCGTATGCCGTGACGGGCCAGGAAGCCGGTGGCCACGGCCAGGTCGGCGCAGGACGCCTCGATCGAGCACTGCCGGAAGTACTCACGGAGCAGCGTCGGCACGGGGGTCGTGATGTTGTCGTACGAGGCCATGAAGTGCGCCAGAGCCGCGTTGCGGTCGCCGTGGGCGGTCTCGGAGGCGGCGACGTCCCTGTCGAAGTCGAGGCCGTCGTTGCCGCTCTCGGCTCGCAGGAAGTCCCGCAGGGCGCCGGAGGCGTCGCCGGTGAGGCGATGCAGCCGGTCGGTGACGACGAGCGCGCCGGCGTTGATGAACGGGTTGCGCGGGATGCCGTTCTCGTACTCGAGCTGCACGAGGGAGTTGAACGGGTTGCCGGACGGTTCGCGCCCGACGTGCTCCCAGAGGATCTCGCCCTCGTGCGCGAGCGCCAGGGCGAGGGTGTAGACCTTCGTCACGGACTGCGTGGAGAACGGCCGCTGCCACTCCCCCACCCCGTACACCGTGCCGTCCAGATCCGCCACGGCCATGCCGAAGTGCCGTGGGTCGCCGGCGGCGAGCGCGGGAATGTAGTCGGCGGGGCGACCGCGTCCGTCGAGGTTCGCGATCTCCTCGGCGATCGTGTCGAGGACGGGGCGGAAGGACTGCAGCACCATGATCGCCATTCTGCCCGTACGACGTCCTCGGCGGGGAACCGGCTAGGGACGACCGCGGCGATCCCGGGTGGTGAGGAGCAGCGCGCCCGCGACCGCCCCGGTGAGCAGGACCGCCGAGCCGGCCGCCATGACGCCCTTGTTCGAGCGCCAGGACATGACCGACCAGCAGGACTGGGCGGACAGCAGCGAGCCGAGGCTCGCCCAGGAGCCGACCGACGCGACCGACAGGGCGCTGCCGACCGAGCCGACGGAGAGGAAGGACCCGACGGAGCCGATGGACAGCGTCGAACCCACCGAACCGATGGAGAGGAAGGAGTCCCGGGACCACAGGGACAGGTGCGAGTCCGTGCGCTTGGCCATGGGCCGATCCTAGGGTCGGATCCCCCTCACGCGCTCGCGGACGGGCCGCCCTCGCTCCCGTCCTTCTCCCGGCCCGCGCCGCGGCTGCGCGCCGCCCTGGCGGCCAGCCGTCGGCTCGACCAGCTCATCACCAGACGCAGCAGGCAGACCAGCGTCACCACCCATGCCGCGGCAAACGCCCAGACCAGGGCGGGTTCCGCGGTGGCGACGGCGGCCACGAGCAGGGTGACCGTCGCCGCACCCAGGAACGCGACTCCGGCCACGGCCCGTCCCGGGCTCCAGTGCCGCCGGCGCATGGTGCGCAGGCTGCGGTCGAGGGGGTCGTCGCGGCTGAGGGCCTGCTCGATCTCGGCCAGGATCCGTCGCTCGCGCTGCGAGAGCCGGGCGTCGTCCATCCCGGACACCTCCTCCTGCTCCGGCAGCGCCCGCCGGCCGGACGCCGCCGCCACCGCTGCTGCTGATGCACCAGTTGCTGCCCAGCAGATACCCCGTACCGCCCGGCTCAGACCCGGAACGGTGGCTTCCGCACGCGTAAAATCGGGAGCGGAGAACGCGCTCGTTCCGGGATGCCCCGTGGCAGAACGGAGGTCGTCGTGACCAGCTCTGCCGGGCCGTCCGGGGCCCGGACGCAGTCCGCGTACGCCGACCTCGCCGCCGAGAACCGGCGGCTGAGGGCGGAGGCCGCGCACCGTCACCTGCTCGACCTCGCCACCGGCGTCCTCTCCGCCCAGCTGCACCTGCCCCTGCCCGACGCGACCGAGCACCTCGACAGCCTCGCGCGGGCGACGGGGCTCTCCGTCGCGGACATCGCCGCGGACATCGTGAACGCGGTCGCCGGGGACGCTCCCGCCGTGACCGTGCCGTCGCCGGAGGCCGCACCCGTACCGGCTCCCGCGCGCTCCGAGGAGGCCCGCAGGGAACGCAGGGCTGCCGCGGCGGCCGAGACCGCGGACACCGTCGGCGAGGCCGCCCGCGCCCTGCTCGAAGGCGGCCTCGCGCCGCTCGGCGCGGACAGCCTGTGGCTGTGGCGCAGCGCCGGGTCGCGGAGCCTTCGGCTCGCCGGGCAGGCTGGGGTGGGCGCCTCCGAGGCAGCGGCCTGGCAGTGGCTTCCCCCGGCGGTCTCGGAGCCGTTCCGCTCCGTGCTCGCGGAGGGCACGCCCGCCTGGCTGGACGAGGGTCCGCCGGGCGGCGAGCCGTTGCCCGGCCCGTCCCCGGACGCGGCCCGGGCGCTGGTGCCGCTGCGCCGGCACGGCACGACGCTCGGCCTGGCCCTGGTCGGCTGGCCGGGCACCGCCGTGCTCGACGCGCCCGTGCGGCGGGCGATCACAGGTCTCCTGGAGGTCGCCGCCACGGTCCTGGACGGCGCGGACTCCCCCCAGTCCGCCACCCCGGTGCTGGCGGACGTCCTCGACGCCCTGGTGCATCCGGCGATGCTGCTGCGCACCCACGGCCGGTCCGGCACTCCGACGGTGGAGCACCTCAACGAGGCGGCGGTCGCGGCGCTCGACGGCGCCGAATTCCCCGACCTCGGCTCGCTGACGCTCGCGTTCCCGCTGGTCCACAAGGACCTCGCCCGGCTCGTCCGGCTGGCCGAGCGCAGTGCGCGGACCCAGCGGGCGGCCCGGCTCCCCGCCGCCGCCCAGCCGGGCGAGGGCGTGCCCCTGATCGACGTCCGGGTGCTGCCGTGCGGCGAGGAGCGTTCGGTCGTCCTGTGGCACACGGCCGGCGACCCCCGGCTCGCGACGGACCGGGCGGTCGCGCAGCTGCAGGGAGTGGCCACCTTCCAGGACAGCCTGACCGGAGGCGGCACGGTCTGGTCGGAGCAGGCTTACGCGCTGTTCGGCGTCGGCCGGGACGAGCCGCCGGTCCCCCTCCTCGGGATGCGGGGCCGGCTGCACCGCGGCGACGGCGAGGCGCTCACCGAGCTGCTCCGAACGCTGACCGAACGGCAGACCGGCGCGCACGCGGTGCTGCGGATCGTGGTGCCCGGCGGGGCGGTGCGCCATCTGCGCGTGGCGGCGCAGCCGCTGCTCGAAGGCACCGCGGTGACCGGGTTCGCCGGGGTCTACCAGGACGTGTCGGACAGCCTGCGCACCGAGGCCGCGCTGACCGCGACCTTCGACCACCTGACCGAGGTGCGCAACCAGGCGGAGATGCGCCGTCAGCTGGCCCTCCAGCTGCAGCAGGCGATCGTGCCGGAGGTGCCCGGCGTCCAGGAGCTCACCGGTGGTCTGGAGGTCGCGGTCCGTTACCGGCCGGCCGCGGAGGAGTACCAGGTCGGTGGCGACTGGTACGACGTGCTGCCGCTGCCGAGCGGCAAGATCCTGGTGGCCGTCGGCGACATCGCGGGGCACGGCATCGACTCGGTCACCGGCATGGTCGCGCTGCGCAACGCCGGGCGGGCGCTGGCGTTCACCGGGCACCCGCCGCGCCGGCTGATGGGCTGGCTCAACGAGGTGACGCTGCGCACCGGCAACGGCACCACGGCGACGGCGGTGTGTGCGCTGTACGACCCCGAGGACCGGGCGCTGCACTGGTCGAGCGCCGGTCATCTGCCGCTGCTGCTGATCCGGGACGGCCGGGCCCAACTGCTCGACCCGCCGCAGGACATCCTGCTCGGCGCACTGCCGTCGTTCGCCTACCAGGAGCGGCGGACCATGCTGCGGCGCGGCGACACGCTGCTGCTGTACACCGACGGGCTGGTCGAGCGCCGCCACGACGGGCTCGGCTCGGGACTGCTCGAACTCGCCGCGGCGGCGGAGGGGCTGGCGGACCAGCCGGTGGACCGGCTGGTGGACGGGCTGCTGGGCGCGGCGGCCGGGGACACCGACGACGACACCAGCATCGTCGTGGTACGGCTGGGCGACGAGGCGCCGGACGAAGAGTCCTGAGGTCGGCACCGCCGCACCCGTGACGGTCGGTCAGTCCGGAAGCCAGGTACGGATCTTCTCCATCAGCTCGGTCCCGTCGACCGGTTTGGCGAGGTAGTCGTCGGCTCCCGCGTTCAGCGCGCGGGCGCGGTCGCCGGGCATCACCTTGGCGGTGACGGCGATGACGGGCAGATCGGCGCGGCCGGGAAGTCGCCTGATGGCCTTGATGGCGGCGTAGCCGTCCATGCCGGACATCATCACGTCCATGAGGACGAGCCGGATCTCGGAGTGCGCGGTGACCAGGTCGACGCCGGCCCTGCCGCCGTCGGCGGTGAGGACGCGCAGGCCGTGCCCCTCCAGGACCTCGGTGAGCGCGAAGACGTTGCGGGGGTCGTCGTCGACCACCAGGACCGTCCGGCGGGACCCGGCCGGGGCGCCTTCGGTGCCGGGGGCGGGGGACGCGGACGCCGAGGCGTCCTCGGGGGCCGGGCTCGCGATGCCGGGCGGGTGCGCGGTGCGGAACGCGCCGGGGCCGCCCGTCGCGTACGGGGCGGGGGCCGCCGCCGACGTCGGGTCGGGGAGGTAGAAGGTGAACCGGCTGCCCCGGCCGGGGGTGCTCTCGGCCCGGATGGTGCCGCCGAGCAGTCCGGCGACCTCTCGGCTGATGGACAGACCGAGGCCGGTGCCGCCGTAGCGGCGCGCGGTGGTGCCGTCGCCCTGCTGGAACGCCTCGAAGATGTGCGCCAGGCGCTCGGCGGGGATGCCGACGCCGGTGTCGGTGACCCGGAAGGCCAGGACGGGCCGGTCGCCTCGCAGGTCAACCGGCGGCTCGTCGGCCGGGGCGTACTCCACCGTGACGACGACCCCGCCCTCGTCGGTGAACTTGAGGGCGTTGGACAGCAGGTTGCGCAGGATCTGGCGGACCCGTTCCTCGTCGGTGGTGAGCTCCTCCGGGACGTCCGGGGCGACGCTGAGGGTGAACTCCAGCGCCCGTTCGTCGGCGACGGGCCCGAAGGTCGCCTCCAGGTACTCCAGGAGCCGGCGCAGCGAGAACGGCTCGTGCCGGATGTCCATCTTGCCCGCCTCGACCTTGGAGAGGTCGAGGATGTCGTTGATCAGCTGCAGCAGGTCGGAGCCGGCGGAGTGGATGACCTCGGCGTAGTCGACCTGCTTCTCCGTCAGATTGCCCTCGGGGTTCTGCGAGAGCAGCCGCGCGAGGATCAGCAGGCTGTTGAGCGGGGTCCGCAGTTCGTGGCTCATGTTGGCGAGGAACTCGGACTTGTACATCGAGGTCCGGGACAACTCCTGGGCCCGCTCCTCCAGTTCCTGGCGGGCCTGCTCGATGACCCGGTTCTTGGACTCGATGTCCTTGTTGCGCTGGGCGAGGAGCGCGGCCTTCTCCTTCAGTTCCGCGTTGGAGCGCTGGAGTTCCTGCTGCCGGGCCTGCAACTCCTGCGAGCGGGAGCGCAGTTCGTCGGCGAGCCGACGGGACTGGCCGAGCAGCTCGTCGGTGCGGAGGTTGGCGACGAGGGAGCTGAGCACGGCGCCCGCGCTGTCCGTGAACCGGTCCAGGAAGTCGCGGTGCAGGGCGGTGAACGGGTGCAGCGAGGCGAGTTCGACGGCGCCGAGGACCTGGTCCTCGACGACGATCGGCAGCACGATCAGGGTGGCCGGCTCGCCGGAGCCGATGCCCGAGGCGACCGTCGCGTACCCGGCGGGCACCTGCTCGACGAGGAGCGCCCGGCGGTCCCGGGCGGCCTGCCCGACGAGGGACTGGCCGACGCGGAAGCGGCGCGGCTCGGCGTCCGGCTCGTCCGGCGCCCCGTACGAGGCGATCACCACCAGCTCGGTGCCCCGCTCGTCCTCGCCGGCCAGGAAGAAGGCCCCGTACTGGGCGGAGACCAGCGGCGGCACCTCGGCCATGATCAGGGAGGCGATCTCGGGCAGGTTGCGGGTGCCCTGCAGCAGGCCGGTGATCCGGGCGAGATTGGTCTGCAGCCAGTCCTGCTCCTGGTTGGCGCGGGTGGTGGCGCGCAGCGACTCGACCATCGAGTTGATGTTGTCCCGCAGGTCCCCGACCTCGCCGGGCGCCTCGACGGTGATGGACCGGGTCAGGTCTCCCTCGGCGACGGCGCTGGTGACCTCGGCGATCGCGCGGACCTGCCGGGTCAGGTTGCCGGCCAGTTCGTTGACGTTCTCGGTGAGCCGCTTCCAGGTCCCGGAGACGCCCTCCACCTCGGCCTGGCCGCCCAGCTGGCCCTCGGTGCCGACCTCGCGGGCCACCCGGGTCACCTCGGCGGCGAACGACGACAGCTGGTCCACCATCGTGTTGATGGTGGTCTTGAGCTCCAGGATCTCGCCGCGCGCGGAGACGTCGATCCGGCTGGTCAGATCGCCCTGGGCGACGGCGGTGGTGACCTGGGCGATGTTGCGCACCTGGTTGGTCAGGTTGTCGGCCATGGAGTTGACGTTGTCGGTCAGGTCCTTCCAGGTGCCGGAGACGCCGTGCACGGTCGCCTGCCCGCCGAGGTTGCCCTCGGTGCCGACCTCGCGGGCCACCCGGGTGACCTCCTCGGCGAAGGAGGAGAGCCGGTCGACCATCGTGTTGATGGTCTCCTTCAGTTCCAGGATCTCGCCGCGCGCGTCCACCCGGATCTTCTGCGTGAGGTCACCGCGGGCCACCGCGGTGGCCACCTGGGCGATGGAGCGGACCTGGGAGGTGAGGTTGTCCGCCATGGCGTTGACGCCGGAGGTGAGTTCCTGCCACGCGCCCCTGGCCCGCGGCTCACGGACCCGGCCGCCGAGCAGGCCCTGTCCGCCGACCTCGCCGGCGACGCGGGTGACCTCGGAGGTGAGCAGGGAGAGCCGGTCGACCATCTCGTTGTAGACCAGCACGATCTCGCCGAGCACGGCGTCGGAGGGGTCTGCGGGATCGGGCAGCCGCACGGAGAGGTCCCCGTCCCGTACGGCGGTGAGTCCGGCGAGCAGTTGCCGGAGCCCTTCCCTGCCGGACTCCGGCCGCGCCGGAAGGGCGCCGCCGGGAGGTGGTCCGTCGGGAGGTGGTCCGTGCTCTGTCATGGATGCCTCGCGCCGGGCGGTCGCGGCGCGCAGTACGGCCCCGTGGTCGCATCGGTCCGCGGCGGTCCGCCCTGCCTCCACTCTAGGACCGGCCCGCGGATCAGGCTCGGGACGGCGGCTCCGGCCCGTCGCCGGGTCCGGCGGCCAGGGCCGCGGCCACGCTCTCGTACACCCGGAACACGGAGCGCGCGCCCGTGATCTCGAACATCCGGTCCACCGGGGGGCGGAGGTCCGCGAGGTCGAGCCGGCCGCCCCGCTCGCGCATCCGCAGCCGGGCGCGCAGCAGCACGTTGAGGCCACTGGAGTCGCAGAACCGCAGCGCGGAGCAGTCGACGACGACGTGGCCCGCGCCGGGGGCGGCGTACAGCGCGCCCCGGAGCGCGTCCACGGTGTCCTCGTCGAGCTCGCCGCTGAGCGCGAGCACGATCCTGCCGGGGCCGCCCGCGGTCCTGCTCGCCACCGCGAACCGCCCGTCCGGACCGGCCTCCATCGGCTGCATCTCTCCTCGCACCTGTCAGTCGGACTCCCCTATGGCCCCTGCCCGGATTCGCCCGCTCGACTCACCCGGACGGCGCCACCGGGACGCCCTGCGCCCCAGGAGGGAGAGGATGGATCCGCAGGGCATGGGCATGAGGACGACGTGGACGACGTGGGGAGGACGACGATGAGGACTTCCGAAACCGAGCGGCGGGCCGCCCGGCTCCTCGCGCGCTGTGCCGTCCTGATGGCGGTGGCCACGGTGGTCGTCCTGGTGCTCGCCCTGGGCGAGGGCGGGGCGCTGATCCTCGTCGCGGGCTTCGTCGGGCTGGTGCTGTGCGCCGCCGGCGCCTGGTGGTTCGTGGCGCACCACGGCGCGATGCGTCTGCTGGGGGCACTGGTGGCGCTGGCCGCTCCGGTCGGCGTCGTGCTCATCGACGTCAAGCGCGGCAGCTGGGTGACGGCGCTGGTGGCGTGCGCGCTCTGGGTCGCCGCGCTCGCGCTCGCGCGGGCGGCGCTGCGCGGGGCGCTTCCCACGGCGCGGCCGCGCACGATCACCGCGGCCCGGCCGCGCAGGGCCGTCATCATCATGAACCCGAAGTCCGGGGGCGGGAAGGTCGGCCGCTTCGGGCTGGTCGAGCGGGCGGCGAAGCTCGGCGCGACGGTGATCCTGCTCGACCCGTCCGTCGAGACGGACGTGACGGAACTGGCCCGCCGGGCCGTGGCGGAGGGGGCCGACCTGCTGGGGGTGGCGGGCGGCGACGGGACCCAGGCGCTGGTCGCGGCGGTCGCCGCGGAGCACGGGCTGCCGTTCCTGGTCGTCTCGGCGGGGACGCGCAACCACTTCGCCATGGACCTCGGGCTCGACCGGGCCGATCCGTCCCGCTGCCTCGACGCGCTGACGGACGGCGAGGAGCTCCGCATCGACCTGGGCGACGTCTCGGGCCGGCCGTTCGTCAACACGGTGTCCTTCGGGGTGTACGCGGACGTCGTGCAGCGTCCCGAGTACCGCGACGACAAGGCGGGCACGGCGCTGAACCTGATGCCGGACCTACTGATCGGCGAGGGCGTCCGGCGGCTCGACGCGCTCGCCGACGACACCGAGCTGGCCGACCAGCAGGCGCTGCTCGTCAGCAACAACCCGTACAACTCCCCCGACCCGTTCGGCGGCGGCCGCAGGCCGCGCCTCGACAGCGGCGAACTGGGGGTGGTGGGGATCCGGGTGGAGGGTGCGGCGCAGGCCGCCGCCCTCGCCGTACGCGGCTCCGCCTCCCCCGGCCTCAACGTGCTCACCGCGCGGCGGGTCGTGGTGAGCGCCGCGACGGACGAGATTCCGGTCGCGGTGGACGGCGAGGCCCTGACGATGCCCGCCCCGGTGACCTGCTCCCTGCGTCCGGGCGGGCTGCGGGTCGTGGTGCCGCGCGACCGGCCGGGCGTCGTGGCCCCCGCGCCGCGCCTGGACTGGCGGCTGATCGTCACCCTCGCCTTCACCCGGCCCGAGCGCACCTCCCGAGGAGAAGACCGTGTCTGAACCGAACGACACAGCACCCGCCGGGCCCACCCCGCGCACCGAGACGGCCGTCGCCGCCGTACTCGGCGACCTGCGGGCGATCGACGGCGCGCTGTACGCGGCCGTGGCCGCCACGCCCACGCCGACGCTCGATCGCGCGCTGCGGCGGCTGTCCCGTACGGCCGACCACTCCAAGATCTCGCTGGCGGTGGCCGGCCTGCTGGCGCTGGGGCCGGGCCGTCCCCGTCGGGCGGCGCTGGCCGGCGCCGGCGCGATCGCGCTGGCCTCGGTGACGGTGAACCTGTTCGGCAAGCGGATGGTCCGCCGGCGTCGGCCCGACCGGGAGGCGGCCCGGGTGATCGTGGCCCGGCAGGTGCGGATGCCGGCGTCGGCGTCCTTCCCGTCCGGGCACACGGCCTCGGCGGTCGCGTTCGCCACCGCCGTGGGCGTGGCGCTCCCGCCGGCGGCCGTGCCGCTCGCGGCCCTGGCGGTCGCCGTGGGCTACTCCCGCGTCCACACCGGCGTGCACTACCCGGGCGACGTCGCGGCCGGGGCTGTGATCGGCTTCGCGGCGGCGGCGATGTCCCTGACGGTCGTGTACGCCTCTCCGCACCGCTCCGAGATGTGAGCGGCCCGTGCACGGCGCACCCTGAGACGGAGGAGGACCAGGGATGAGCGACGCGGTGATCGACTACGCGGGAGTGTTCGCGGCACTGCCCGGCATGGTCGCGCTGCTCACCCCCGACCTGATCTACGTGGACGCCAACGAAGACTTCATGCGCATGTCCGGGCGCACCCGGGAACAGCTCGTCGGGCGGTATCTGTTCGACGTGTTCCCCGACAACCCGGGCGACCCGGCGGCCAGCGGTGTGCGGAACCTGGCGGCGTCGCTGCGGCGGGTGGTGGAGACCGGCGAGCGGGACGCCATGGCGCTCCAGCGGTACGACGTCGAGTCGGTGGAGCGGCCCGGGGAGTGGGCGGAGCGGTACTGGAGCCCGGTCAACGCCCCGGTGCTGGGGCCGGACGGGCGGGTGGTGCTGCTGGTGCACCGGGTGGAGGAGGTCACCGAACTGATGCGGGCCCGCGGCGGGCCGTCCGGCAGCGGGTCCCGGGTCCTGGAGGCCGAGCTGTACACCCGGGCCCGTGAGCTCCAGGAGGTGAACGAGCGGCTGCGCAAGGCGCACGCCCGGGAGCGGGAGGTGGCGCTCGCGCTGCAGGAGGCGATGCTGCCCGCGCCCGCGCCGATCGGGCGGCACCGGGCGGCGGTCCGCTACCGGCCGGCCGTCGGGGCGCTGAACGTGTGCGGCGACTGGTACGACCTGGTCGTGCTGCCCGGCGGCGACCGCGTCGGCGTCGCGGTCGGCGACGTCGTCGGGCACGGTCTGGTCGCCGCCGGGGTGATGGGCCAGCTGCGCAGCGCCCTGAGCGCCGCGTCCCGGGTCGTGCGGGGTCCCGCGCAGGCGCTGGACGTCCTGGACCTGTACGCGCGGTCCGTCGAGGGCGCGGAGAACTGCACCGCCGTGGAGACCTGGATCGACTGGGAGGGCCGGAGCGTCGCGTACAGCAGTGCCGGGCATCCGCCGCCCGCGCTGTTGCACGCCGACGGGAGGGTGGAGTTCCTGGACCGGGCCACCGATCCGCCGCTGGGCGCCCGTCTCTCGCACGCCGCCCGCCCGCAGGCCGAGGCCGCGTTCACCGAGGGCGCCACGCTGGTGCTGTACACAGACGGTCTGGTGGAGCGGCGCGGCGAGGACATCGACGCCGGTCTCCGTCGCCTCGCCGAAACGCTGGAACGGCACCGCGACGCCGACCCGGAGACGCTCGCCGACGCGCTGCTGCTCGACATGCTGCCGCTCGGCGGCGCGACCGACGACACCGCGCTCATCGTGGTGGGGCTCTGAGCCCGGTCCGGCGCCGGCTACCCGGCGTCGGGTCGCAGCGCGTGGGTACGGAGCGCCAGGAGGGCTTCGAAGCGGAAGCGCGGGTCGCCGAGGCGCTCGCCGAAGAGGGCGTCGAGCTGACGCAGCCGCTTGCGGGCGGTCTGGGGGTGGATGCCGAGGGCCCGGGCGACCTCGGGGGCGGTGCGGCCCCAGGACATCAGCAGGGCGTCGAGGGTCTCGGCCAGCCGGACGGCGCGGCCCTTCGGCAACCGGTCGAAGTCGGCGAGGATCCGGCGGCCGAGGAGCCGGCCGATGTGCGCGCCGCGCACCAGGTGGAGTTCGGCGAGTTCGTCGTCGACGCGCAGGAACAGCTCGTCCCCGGCCGCCGTGCCCGGTCCGGACTCCGCGCGGCGCTCCAGGGCGAGCCGGGCGCACTGGAGGGACAGCCACGTCTCGTGGACGCCGACGACCGGTCCGACGACGGCGACGCGGCCCCGGGTCGCGGCCCGCACCCGGTCGAGCGGTCCGCCGTCGTCCGGTTCGGGGACGATCAGGATCGCGTCGTTGCCGCGGTGCGCGGTGAGCAGTCCGGCGTCCGCGCCGGGGACGTCGAGCCGGCCGGCCGCGCGTACGACGACGCAGGCGGCCGTGCGCGGCAGCGGCCAGTGGGCGCGTTCGGCGAGCACGGCGAGCGGCGGCGCCTGGTCCTGGGGTCGGGGCTGTTCGAGGAGCCGGTCCGTCAGGGCGCGGCGGGCCCGTTTCACCTCTCCCTCGGAGCGCAGCCGGGCCGCGAGGAAGCCCTTGACCGCCTCGTTGGACAGGGCGTTGATGTGGATGAGCACGGCCTCGTGGAGCGGGAGGACGATCTCGGGCGGGAGAGCGGCCTCCTGCACGATCTCGGCGTAGCGGCGGCTGCCGACGCGCGCGCCGACCCGGAAGGCGGCCTGGATGCCGTCGGTGGTGCGGCCGTTGAGGAACTCGATGCGGCCGAGCTGCCGGAAGTGCTGGAAGTGGTGTTCCTGCGGGCTGTCGGGGTTCTCGATGAGTTCGGCGAACTGGCGCAGGGCGCGCCGGATCGACTCGACGAGGTCCCGGCCGACGGCGGAGTCCGTGGGCCGCCGGTACGGGGCCACCTCGCCGCGGATCGCCTCGACCATCTCGGCGACGATCGTCTCGATCCGGGGGCGGATGAGCGTGGCGAGGACCGGGGGCAGCTCGTGCCAGGGCTGACGCGTGAACCTCTCGGCCGGTGACGCCATGGCTGCGGGCTCCGTCTCGGTGGCGGCGGGCGGGGCCGGCGCGGAGGGCTGCGCAGGGTGAGGCGGCGCACCGGAAAGGTGTCACGCCCATGACATTTTCTCGGCCCCACCACCGCTCACCCTGTTACGGCTCTCGCACACGGCTCCAGTGTGGACCAGACGTTACGCGCCGGTAGCTTCCCTGTCTCTCCCCTGTCACGAGGAACCGCGGGGCCGCCGGCGCACCCCCACGAGAGCACAGCCGGAGGAGTTCACCTCATGCGCAGCCTCAGGACCAGACTGACCTCGGCCCTCACCGGCCTCGCCGCCGCCGCGTGTCTCGGCCTCGCCGGCCCGGCCGCCCCCGCCCACGCCACCACCGGGGCCGACCCGGTCGGCCCGCCGCAGGACGACTTCATGTCGGCCTTCGGGTACTCGGTGCTCCACCCGACCGCCGTCCCCACCGGCGCCGACGACTGGAACTGCCGCCCCGGCACCGCGCATCCGCGCCCGGTCGTGCTGGTGCACGGCACCTTCGAGAACCGGTACGCCAACTGGGCCGGTCTCGCACCGAAGTTGAAGCGGGCGGGGTACTGCGTCTTCGCGCTCGACTACGGCGGCGCCACCGGACCGTTCGTCGGCACCGGCGACATCGCCGCCTCGGCCCGCGAGCTGGCGGCGTTCGTCGACCGTGTGCGGGCCGCCACCGGCGCGGCGAAGGTCGACCTGGTCGGCCACTCGCAGGGCGGCATGATGCCGCGCCACTACATCAAGTTCCTGGGCGGCTCCGCCGCGGTGGACAAGCTGGTCGCCGTGGCCCCGACCAACCACGGCACGTCGCTGTGGGGCATGGGCCTGCTCGCCCGGGCCTTCCCCGGCGGCGACGAACTCGTCGGCGCCACGTGCGCGGCGTGCAGCCAGCAGATCACCGGCTCGGACTTCGTCCAGCGGCTCAACGCGGGCTCCGAGACCCACCCGGACGTCACGTACACGGTGATCACGACCTGGTACGACGAGGTCGTCACGCCGTACACGTCCGGCTATCTCTCGGTCGCTCCGAACGTCACCAACCAGAAGGTCCAGGACTTCTGCCCGCTGGAGTTCACCGAGCACCTCGGCATCAGCTACAACGACGTGGCCGACCGGCTGGTGTTCAACGCCCTCGACCCCGCCCACGCCCAGCGCCCCTCCTGCTGAACCGCCGGACCACCGCGACCCCCGGGCGACCGCCTTCGGTCCGGGGGCCGCGCCGCGTCCCTCGCCATCAGGAGGACGGCGCGTGGGCGGCGATCGCGGTCAGCATCAGGTCCAGCGCGAAGTGGAAGTTGGCGTCGTCCTCCACCTCGGCGAGGTACGGCGCCGCCGCCGCGATGTGCGGGTGCGTGGCGGCGGGGACGGCCGCGTACGCGCCGGTCCAGGCGGACTCGTCGCCCGCGCGTGCGGCGGGGTCGAGGGAGGCGTACGTGGCGTCCATGCAGGACCAGGAGAGCATGAAGTCCACCAGGGCGCGGTAGTGCGGGACGGCCTGCTCGGGCGGGAATCCGGCGCGGGCGAGTGCCGCGAGGATCATCTCGATCACCCGCATCTCGGCCGGGCGGCGGGTGATGCGCACGGTGGCGAGGACGGCGGCGCGCGGGTGCGAGAGGTAGACGGTGCGGACCCGCAGGAAGAGGCCGCGCAGCGTCTCCCGCCAGTCCTCGGCGGGCTCGAAGCCCTCCAGGCTCACTTCCAGGAGCCGGTCCGCCACGGCCAGCAGCAGATCGTCCTTGTTGCGGAAGTGCCGGTAGAGCGCGGTCGGGTCGGCGCCGAGGCGCGCCCCGATCCGGCGGAAGGTGAGCGCGTCCGCGCCGTCGGCGTCGAGCAGCTCGAGGCAGGCGTCGACGATCGACCGCGGACTGAGCGACGGCCGCGGCCTGCCCGGGCCGGCCGTCCTCTCCCCGGGCCGCGACGCGGCCTGTTTCCCCGTACGTGACGCCACCCGCGCACTCCCCTCGCTCCGGTCGGCCCCATTGTGCCGCCGCCGGTTCCGGCTCGGAACGCCCTGCCACGATCCCCCCGGTCAACGAAGTTGTCAACGCTGTTGACTCAAGGCCGGGGATGCTGGCACGCTGCCGCCACCTCCCCCTCCCCGCAGAGCCGCGAAGGAGCCCCATGACCAGCGCCGACACCGCACCCGACCCCGCCGTCGCCGAGCCGTCGCCCGGCCGGGACGCCGAGCTGCCGAAGGTCCTCGGCGTCCGCGAGGGCGTCGTGCTCTCGCTGTCCAACATCAGCCCGACCTTCAGCATCGGCGTGGGCCTGGGCGTCATCGGTGCCTCCGTCGGCGTCGGCATCCCGGCCGCGTTCCTGCTCGGCCTGCTGCCGATCCTCGGCATCGCGCTCGCGTACACGAAGCTGAACCAGCGCGAGGCCAACTGCGGCACCGCGTACGTGTGGATCGGCCGGGCCGTCGGGCCGCTCCCGGGCTACCTGAGCGGCTGGGTCACCGTCGTCACCCAGGTGCTGTTCCTGTCGTAC
This sequence comes from Streptomyces sp. HUAS YS2, assembly GCF_033343995.1. Lineage (NCBI taxonomy): Bacteria > Bacillati > Actinomycetota > Actinomycetes > Kitasatosporales > Streptomycetaceae > Streptomyces > Streptomyces solicathayae. Next base: position 849,943 of record NZ_CP137573.1, read on the forward strand.
GCCGTCCCGCTCATGGGCCAGTACACGCTCCTCACGGCGGACTCCGCGGGCCTGCACCAGGTGGCCGGCATACGGACGGCCGACGCGCCCGTCGCGGTGTCGCTGGCCGTCGGTCTGCTGCTGCTCGCCGGGCTCACCGGACTCGCGGTGCTCGGCATCGACGTCGCGGCCCGCTTCCAGACCGTCCTGATCGTGGCCGAGTTCGTCGTGCTGCTCGCCGTGTGCGCGTGGGCCGTGGCGGCCGGTGACGCGGCGCCGTTCGACCTGAGCTGGTTCTCCCCCACCGTGTTCTCCTCGCCCTCGGTGCTGGCCACGGGCGTCCTGCTGGCCGTGTTCATGTACTGGGGCTGGGAGACCGCGTTCTCGGTGACCGAGGAGAACGCCGACGCGCGCACCTCCGCCCGGGCCGGCATGTGGTCGCTCGCCGCGGTCGCCGGCCTGTTCCTCTTCGCCGCGGTGGCGTTCCAGCGCGCCCTCACCCCCGAGGAGCTGGTCGCCAACGGCGAGCAGGGCCTGCCGTTCCTCGGGCAGCTGGCCGCGGGCGGTTTCGGGCGGGCGATGACGACCGTCGTCCTGCTCTGCTCGATCGTCGCGTGCGTGCAGTCCGTGCTGATCGGCTCCGCGCGGCAGACCCTGGCGATGAGCCGCGACGGCGTGCTCGGCCCCGGCTGGGCCGCGCTGCACTCCCGTCGGCGCACCCCGCACCTGTCGACGCTGCGGATCGCCGCGCTCTCGGCGGTGCTCGCCCTGCTGTCGTCCGGTCTGGGCAGCCTGCAGGACATCATCGTCGGCGCGGTCACCTCGGTGGGCATCCTGATCTCGCTGTACTACGCCTTCGCGGCGCTGGCCTGCGCGCTCACCTTCGCCGGCGAGGCGCGGCGCGACCTGCGGCTGTTCGTGGTCACGGTTGCGGTGCCGACGCTGTGCGGTCTGGCCCTGCTCGGCCTCGGCTGCTACATGGTGTACAGCCTGTGGACCTCGTCCGACTCCTTCGCCTTCGCCGCCGACAACGGCCGCTTCCTGACGCTCGTGCCCGCCGTCATCCTCGTCACCGGTGTACCGGCCGCGCTGTGGGCCAAGTACGGCCGGCGGGCACCGTACTTCGACCGCACCCGTTAGCAGTTCACGCCCCGCACCCGACCTTTCGAGGAGTCACACCTGATGCGCCCCGCAGATCTCGTCTTCGTCGCCGGCTCCGTGCTCACCATGGACCCCGAACGCCCGCGTGCCACGGCGCTCGCGGTGACCGGGGAACGGATCACCGCCGTCGGCGGCGACGACGAGGTGCGCGCCCTGGCCGGACCGGACACGGTCGTGGTCGACCTGGCCGGCCGGGCGCTGCTGCCCGGATTCCAGGACGCCCACGTCCACGCCGTGTTCGGCGGCCTGGAGCTGGGGGCCTGCGACCTGACCGAGACGACGGACCTCGACGAGTACCGGCGGCGGATCACCGCCTACGCGGCCGAGCACCCGGAGCGGCCGTGGATCACCGGCGGCGGCTGGTCGATGGAGAGCTTCCCCGGTGGCCTGCCGACCCGTCAGATGCTCGACGAGCTGGTGCCGGACCGGCCGGTGCTGCTGGTCAACCGCGACCACCACGGCGCATGGGTGAACACCCGGGCCCTGGAACTGGCCGGGGTGACCGCGGCGACGCCCGACCCGGCGGACGGGCGGATCGAGCGCGAGCCGGACGGCACGCCGTCGGGCATGCTCCAGGAGGGGGCCGTCGAGCTGGTCGGCGGGGCGGCGCCCCGGCCGACCGAGGAGGACCTCGTCGAGGGCCTGCTGCGGGCGCAGGCGCTGCTCCACTCGTACGGGATCACCGCCTGGCAGGACGCCCTGCTCGGCTCGTACGGCGGCCACCCCGACGTCTCCGCCGCCTACCTCGCGGCGGCCGAACGCGGCCTGCTGACCGCCCGGGTCAACGGCTCCCTGTGGTGGGACCGGGACGCGGGCGCCGAGCAGATCCCGGGGCTCGTCGCGCGCCGCGAGGCGCTGCGCCACGGCCGGTTCCGCGCGGACACCGTGAAGATCATGCAGGACGGCATCGCCGAGAACGGCACGGCGGCGATGACCGCCCCGTACAAGGACGCCTGCGGCTGCGCCACCGCCAACGCCGGGCTGAGCTTCGTCGATCCCGCGGCGCTGCGCGGGTACGTCACCGCGCTCGACGCGCTCGGTTTCCAGGTGCACTTCCACGCGCTGGGCGACCGCGCGGTGCGGGAGGCGCTGGACGCGGTCGAGGCCGCGCGGGACGCCAACGGGCCGCGCGGCAACCGGCACCACCTCGCCCACCTCCAGGTCGTGCACCCGGCGGACGTGCCGCGCTTCGCACCGCTGGAGGCGGTCGCCAACCTGCAGCCGCTGTGGGCGGCGCACGAACCGCAGCTCGACGAGCTGACCACGCCGTTCCTCGGCGAGGGCCTCGCCGACCGCCAGTACCCCTTCGGCGACCTGCACCGGGCCGGCGCGCCGCTGGCCGCGGGCAGCGACTGGCCGGTGAGCTCCGCGAACCCGCTGGAGGGCATCCACGTCGCGGTGAACCGGATCGTGCCCGACGGCGACCTGCCCGCGTTCCTCCCGGAGCAGCGCCTCGCCCTGGACACCGCGCTCGCCGCGTACACCTCGGGCTCGGCGTACGTGAACGGCCTCGACGACACGGGCGTGCTGCGCCCGGGCCTGCTCGCGGACGTGATCGTCCTGGACCGCGACCCGGCGGCGGTGCCGTCCTCGGACCTCGCCGCGCTGCGGGTCGAGGCGACGTACGTCGGCGGGGAGCGCGTCTTCGGCGCCTGACCCGCCGGCGAGGGCGGATCAGGCGGTGCGTCAGGCCGTGGGCACGGGGCCCGCGGCCTGACGCGCGAGTTCACGGCGGGCGCGGGTGAACGGGCGGGGGCGGTCGACCGCGAGGAGGGCGGTGGTGGTCCCGCCGCGCTCGTAGCGACAGAGGAAGCTGCCCTCCTCCAGCGAGCCCTCGACGATCCGGAGGGTGTCGCCGTCGCGGCGGCGGCCGGCGAACTGGATGCGTGCCCCGTACTGGTCGGACCAGAAGTACGGTGCGGGGCGCACGTGTTCGACGGTGCGGCCGGCGAGCAGGTTGCGGACGGCGACGGCGGGCTGTTCGGTCGCGCTGGTCCAGTGCTCGTGCCGGACGCCGCCCACCCGCGCGACATCACCCACGGCCACGACCTGCGGGAGGGTCGTGGCGCAGCCGTCGTCGCAGAGCACGCCGTCGTTCACGAGGAGCGTGGAGCCCGCCAGCCAGCCGGTGCGCGGGACGGCCCCGATGCCGACCACGACCACGTCGGCGGGGAGCACCCGGCCGTCGGCCAGTTCGACCGCGGTGACGGCGGCGCGGCCGTGCAGGCCCGCCACGCCGACGCCGGTGATCAGCGCGGCGCCGGCCCGGCCGTGCAGCGAGGCGCAGAACCCGGCCATCTCCGGGCCGAGTTGGGGCACGAGGGGCAACGGGGCGGCCTCGACGACGGTGACCTCGTGGCCGAGGCCTACGCAGGACGACGCGGTCTCTGCGCCGATGAACCCGCCCCCGATGACGACGACCCGGCGGGCGGGCCCGCCGAGCGCGGCCCGCAGGGCGCGCGCGTCGTCCAGGGTGCGCAGGGTGTGGACGCCGGCCAGGCCCTCGGTGCCGGGCAGGGTGCGGGCCCGGGCGCCGGTGGCGAGGACGATGCCGTCCGTGGCGACGGTGCGCCCGTCGTCCAGGAGGAGGGTGCGGCCGCGTGCGTCGAGCCCCCGGGCGCGGGTTCCCAGCAGCCACTCCGCGGCGAGTTCCGTCTCCTCCTCGGCGTCGGCGAGGGCGAGGTCCGCCTCGGTCGTGGCGCCGGTGAGGAAGTCCTTCGACAACGGCGGCCGGTCGTAGGGCCGGTGGGGCTCGTCGCCCACGATCACCAGGCGTCCGTCGAAGCCCTGGGCGCGCAGCGCGCGGGCCGCGTACAGCCCGGCGAGAGAGGCACCGACCACGGTGACGGTCCTCATGCAGCGCTCCCTTCCTGTGCGGCGGGACGGACGTGGACGACGCCGTCGATCACGGCCACCTCGTGGGTGCGGACGGGGCGGCGGGCGGGCAGACAGGTCGGCTCCCCGGTACGAATGTCGAATGAGGCGGCGTGCAGCGGGCATTCGACCAGACAGCCTTCCAGCCAGCCCTCGGAGAGCGAGGCGTCCTGGTGGCTGCACGTGTCGTCGATGGCGTACAGGGCGCCGTCGGCGTTGAACACCGCGATGGGCGGGCTGGTGTCGATGCGGACGGATTCGCCCGCAGGGAGGTCTTCAAGGCGGCAGACGGGAATCACGGGCCCCCCTCGGTCCAGGACTCTTCGGTAACATGGCGTTGCGTATCGCGCATGAGGGAGCGCTATGCGCAACAGAATCCGGGCGGCCGCCCATCGCGTCAAGGGCTTCCCGCAGATACCCGCCCGACACCCCGCACGACGGCGAGAGTTGAGCTATGACCCGCGACCAGTCAGAGGCAGGCGGCACGCCGGCCACGAAGTCCCCCCGCGCGACGGACCCGGCCGACGAGACGCACGAGAGAGCCTCCAAGGGGGGCGCCGGGGCGATCCAGTCCGTGGACCGCGCGGTCAGCGTCCTCGAGATCCTCGCGCGGCTCGGCGAGGCCGGGGTGACCGAGATCGCGGACGAGCTGGAGGTGCACAAGTCCACCGCGTTCCGGCTGCTCGGCGTCCTGGAGAACCGCGGCCTGGTCTCCCAGGCCCAGGACCGCGGCAAGTACTTCCTGGGCGCCGGCGTGCTGCGGCTGGCCGGCGCGGCGGCGGTGCGCCTGGACATCTCGCAGGAGGGCGTCCCGGTGTGCCGGGAACTCGCCGACGAACTGGGCGAGACCGTCAACATCGCCGTCCTGGACGACAACGCCGCGGTCAACATCATGCAGGCCAGGGGCTCCGCCTCGGTCACCGCACAGAACTGGCTGGGCCGCCGCACCCCGCTGCACGCGACCTCCAGCGGCAAGGTGCTGCTCGCGCATCTGCCGATGACCCTGCGGGAGGGGCTGCTCGCCCGCGCGCTGCCGCGGTTCACCGAGCACACCGTGACGAGCGCGGGCATGCTGCGCGCGGAGCTGGACGCCACCTGCGCGCAGGGCTTCGCGATCGCGGCGGAGGAGCTGGAGCTCGGTCTGCACGCGGTGGCCGCGCCGGTCCGCGCGCACGACGGCCGGGTGATCGGGGCGCTCAGCGTGTCCGGGCCGGCGTACCGGCTGGAGCGGGACCGCCTGCCGGAGCTGGCCGCGCGCACCGTGGTCGCGGCCAACGAGCTGTCCCGGCGCATGGGTTACGGCTTCTGACCGCTGCCGCGGCACAGAGTCCGCACGGCGCCCACGACGACGCGGGGCCGGGGAGACCCGGCCCCGCGTCGTCGTGTGTCCGGGGTGTTTCGACGGCCCCGGCGGGTTTTGCCGCCCGTTAACTCCGCCCTCTTGACGGCCCGTTGTCGGCGTTCCCACTATGTTCCCCATCGCGCAACCCATCGTGCAATGCGCAACAGCGAGGAGCCATCGTGCCGCATGAGGTCCGTGCCGTCGTTGCCGTGAAGAAGGGCGCACCCGTCGAGGTGCAGACGATCGTCGTGCCCGATCCGGGTCCCGGCGAGGTGCTCGTCTCCGTCCAGGCCTGCGGGGTCTGCCACACCGATCTGCACTACCGGGAAGGGGCGATCAACGACGACTTCCCGTTCCTGCTCGGCCACGAGGCGGCCGGCACGATCGAGGCCGTCGGCGCCGGTGTCACCGACCTGGCCCCGGGCGACTACGTCGTCCTCGCCTGGCGCGCCCCCTGCGGCACCTGCCGGTCCTGTCGCCGGGGCCGCCCCTGGTACTGCTTCGACTCCCGCAACGCCGCCCGGCCGATGACGCTGCTCGACGGGACCCCGCTGACGCCCGCGCTCGGCATCGGCGCGTTCGCCGAGAAGACCCTGGTCGCCGCCGGCCAGGCCGTGAAGATCGACCCCGCGGCCCGGCCCGAGGCGGCCGGCCTCATCGGCTGCGGTGTGATGGCCGGGTACGGCGCGGCCGTGAACACCGGAAAGGTCGGCAACGGCGACACCGTCGCCGTCATCGGCTGCGGCGGCGTCGGCAACGCGGCCATCGCCGGGGCCTGTCTGAACGGCGCGCGCAAGGTCATCGCCGTCGACATCGACGACCACAAGCTGAACCTGGCCGAGAAGTTCGGCGCGACGCACACCGTCAACTCGCTCGGCACGGACCCCGTCGAGGCCGTCCGTGCGCTCACCGACGGGTTCGGGGTGGACATCGCCATCGACGCGGTCGGCCGCCCGGAGACGTACAGGCAGGCGTTCTACATGCGCGACCACGCGGGCACCCTGGTCCAGGTCGGCGTCCCCGACCCCGGGATGCGGATCGACCTGCCGCTGATCGACCTGTTCTCGCGCGGCGGGGCGCTGAAGTCGTCCTGGTACGGAGACTGCCTGCCGAGCCGCGACTTCCCGATCCTGATCGACCAGTACCTCTACGGCCTGCTCGACCTCAACTCCTTCGTCACCGAGACGATCTCCCTCGACGAGGTCGAGGCGGCCTTCGCGAAGATGCACCGCGGGGAGGTCCTGCGCTCGGTGGTGGTCCTGTGACGGCCCCCCTCACCCCGCCGCCGCGCGTCGTCGTCATCGGGGCCGGCATCGTCGGCTGTTCGCTCGCCGACGAGCTGACCGCCCGCGGCTGGACCGACGTCACCGTCCTCGACCAGGGCCCGCTGCCCGCGCCGGGCGGCTCCACCTCGCACGCCCCCGGGCTCGTCTTCCGCACCAGCCCGTCGAAGACGCTCAGCGACTTCGCCGGGTACACCATCGAGAAGTTCCGCTCCCTGGAGGTCGACGGGCTGCCCTGCTTCAACCCCGTCGGCGGCCTGGAACTCGCCACCACCGAGGAACGGTGGGCCGAGCTGCACCGCAGAGCCGGGTACGCCGCGTCCTGGGGCATCCGCGGCGAGCTGGTCTCCGCCGAGCGCTGCAAGGAGCTGTGGCCGCTGCTCGACGCGCGCAAGGTCCTGGGCGGCTTCCACACCCCGGACGACGGGCTGGCCCGCGCCGTCCTCGCCTGCCGCGCCCAGATGGCGCGCGCCGAGGAGCGCGGCGCCCGATTCCTGGGGCGGCACACCGTCACCGGCATCGAGCGGGACGGCGGCCGGGTGACCGCCGTCGTCACCGACCGCGGCACGTTCCCCGCCGACCACGTGGTGTCGGCGGCCGGCTTCTGGGGCCCGGTGATCGGCCGCATGGCGGGCGTGGACGTGCCCCTGCTCCCGCTGGCCCATCAGTACGCGAGGACCGGCCCGCTGCCGGAGCTCGAAGGGGTGAACGACCCGCGTACGGAGGCCTCCCGGCCGATCCTGCGCTTCCAGGACCGCGACCTGTACTTCCGCGAGCACACCGACCGGATCGGCATCGGCAGCTACGCGCACCGGCCGCTGCCCGTCGACCCGTTCACCGTCCCGGTGTACGACGAGGCCCCGGTCATGCCGTCCTCGTACCCCTTCACCCCGGAGGACTTCGCGCCCAGCTGGGAGGACTGCCGATGGCTGCTGCCGGCGCTCGCCGACGGCGACATCGAGCATGGCTTCAACGGGGTCTTCTCCTTCACGCCCGACGGCATGCCGGTGCTCGGCGAGTCCCGTGCACTGCGCGGCTTCTGGCTGGCCGAGGCCGTCTGGGTCACGCATTCCGCGGGCGTCGCGCGGGCCGTCGCCGAGTGGATGGTCGACGGCCGGCCGGCGACGGACGTGCACGGCTGCGACCTCACCCGCTTCGAGGACGCCCAGCGCTCCCCCGCGTACGTCGCCGAGCGCGCCGCCCAGCAGTTCGTCGAGGTGTACGACGTGCTGCACCCGCTCCAGCCGATGGAACGGCCCCGGCCGCTGCGCGTGAGCCCGTTCCACGCGCGCCAGCAGGAGCTGGGCGCGTACTTCCTGGAGGGCGGCGGCTGGGAGCGGCCGCACTGGTACGAGGCGAACGCGCCGCTCGCGGAAGAGCTCGAACTCCCGGAACGGGACGCCTGGTCGGCCCGCCACTGGTCGCCGATCGCCGCCGCCGAGGCACGGGCGACGCGCGAGAAGGTCGCCCTGTACGACATGACTCCGCTGCGCCGCCTGGAGGTCACCGGCCCCGGGGCGCTCGCCTACCTGCAGCGGATGACGACGAACAACCTCGCCAAGAAGCCGGGTGCGGTCACGTACACCCTGCTCCTGGACGAGTCCGGCGGCGTCCGGTCCGACCTGACCGTGGCGCGGCTCGCCCCCGACCGGTTCCAGATCGGCGCCAACTCCCGGGCCGACGAGGACTGGCTGCTGCGGCATACGCCTGACGACGTCCGGATCCGCGACATCACCTCCGGCACCTGCTGCATCGGTGTGTGGGGGCCGCTCGCCCGGGACCTGGTGCAGCCGCTCACCCGGGACGACTTCTCGCACCAGGGCTTCGGCTACTTCCGGGCCAGGGAGACGTACCTCGGGCACGTCCCCGTCACGGCGATGCGGCTCAGCTACGTCGGCGAACTGGGCTGGGAGCTGTACACCTCCGCCGATCTCGGGCTGCGGCTCTGGGACACGCTGTGGGAGGCGGGGCAGGAGCTCGGCGTGGTCGCCGCGGGCCGGTCCGCGTTCAACAGCCTGCGTTTGGAGAAGGGTTACCGTTCCTGGGGCCATGACATGACCGCCGAGCACACCCCGTACGAGGCCGGGCTCGGCTTCGCCGTCCGGATGGACAAGGGCGACTTCAGGGGGCGCGCGGCGCTGGAGCGGGCCGGGGAGCCGCGGCGTCGGCTGACCGCGCTGCTGCTCGACGACCCGGCGGCGGTGGTGCTCGGCAAGGAGCCGGTGTTCCTCGACGGGGCGTCGGCCGGGTACGTGACCAGCGCGTCGTACGGCTACACGCTGGGGCGCTGCGTGGCGTACGCGTGGCTGCCGCCGCTGGCCGCCGGGACGCAGGTCCATGTCGAGTACATCGGCGAGAAGGTTCCGGCGACGGTCGCCGAGGAGCCCCTGTTCGATCCGCAGATGCACCGTATCCGCCGCTGAACGCATGCCAGGGAGGACCTTCCGTGTCACCCACCTATGACGTCGTCGTGGTCGGCCTGGGCGGGATGGGCAGCGCCGCCGCCTGTCATCTCGCCGCGCGCGGGGCCCGCGTGCTGGGCCTGGAGAAGTTCGGTCCGGTCCACAACCGCGGTTCCAGCCACGGCGGTTCGCGCATCACCCGGCAGTCCTACTTCGAGGACCCGGCGTACGTGCCGCTGCTGCTGCGCGCGTACGAGTTGTACGAGTCGCTGGAGCGGGACACCGACCGGGACATCGCGACGCTGTGCGGCGGCGTGATGGTCGGCCCGCCGGAGTCCCGTACGGTCGCGGGCTCGCTGCGCTCGGCACGGCAGTGGGACCTGCCGCACGAGATGCTGGACGCGAAGGAGATCCGGCGCCGTTTCCCGACGCTCACCCCGGCCGACGACGAGGTGGCGCTGTACGAGGCCCGGGCGGGCCTGCTCCGCCCGGAGAACACGGTCGCCGCGCACCTCCAGCTCGCCACCCGGCACGAGGCGGACCTGCACTTCGAGGAGCCGATGCTGCGCTGGGAGCCGTATCGCGACGGTGTCCGGGTGCACACGGCCGAGAACACGTACACGGCGGGCCAGCTGGTGATCTGCCCGGGCGCGTGGGCTCCGCAGCTGCTCACCGACCTGGGGGTGCCGTTCACGATCGAGCGGCAGGTCATGTACTGGTTCCAGCCGGACGGCGGCACCGCGCCGTTCCGGCCCGAGCACCATCCGGTCTACATCTGGGAGGACGCCGGCGGCGTCCAGATCTACGGCTTCCCGGCGATCGACGGGCCGGAGCTCGGCGCGAAGGTCGCGTTCTTCCGCCGGGGCGTGCCGTGCACCCCGGAGACCATCGACCGGACCGTGCGGGACGCGGAGGTCGCGGCGATGGCCGACCAACTGTCCCGCTGCCTCCCCTCGCTGCCGGGCCGCTTCCTGAAGGCCGCAACCTGCATGTACTCCAACACGCCCGACGAACACTTCGTCATCGCCCGCCACCCCGGGCACCCGGAGTCGGTGACCGTGGCCTGCGGGTTCTCCGGGCACGGCTTCAAGTTCGTGCCCGTCGTCGGCGAGATCCTCGCCGATCTGGCACTGACCGGCACCACCGCGCACCCGATCGAGCTCTTCGACCCTCGCCGGCTGTCCGCCGCGCCCGCCTGAGGAGTGCCCCATGACGACGCACCTGCCCGCCAGCCTCATCGCGACCCTTCCCGGCCCCTACTACACCGACCCGGAGGTGTTCCGGCTCGAACAGGAGCGGATCTTCGAGTCGATGTGGATCTGCGCGGTGCGCGGCGCCGACCTCGACGGACCGGGCGCGTTCCGGACCGTGCAGGTCGGCCGCGAGAGCGTGATCGTCACCCGCAACCGGGCCGGCGAGCTGCGCGCCTTCCTGAACGTCTGCCGGCACCGCGGCGCGCGGCTGTGCACCGAGGAGTCCGGCGAGGTGCGGCGCAATCTCCAGTGCCCGTACCACGCGTGGACGTACGACCTCGACGGGAAGCTGATCGCCGCGCCGAACCTGGTGAAGATGCCGGACGTCGACCGCACCGCCTACGGCCTGGTGACGGTGGCGCTGCGGGAGTGGCTGGGCTACGCCTGGGTGTGCCTGGCCGACGAGCCGCCGTCGTTCGAGGAGACGGTGATCGGCGCGGCGGTGGAGCGGCTCGGCGACGCCGCGTCCATCGAGCGGTACCGCACGCAGGACCTGGCGCTCGGCCGACGGATCACGTACGACGTGAAGGCGAACTGGAAGCTGATCGTCGAGAACTTCATGGAGTGCTATCACTGCGCGACCATCCACCCCGAACTCACCGAGGTGCTGCCGGAGTTCGCGGACGGGTACGCGGCGCAGTACTACGTGGGGCACGGGGCGGAGTTCGGCTCGGGCATCAAGGGGTTCACGGTCGACGGCAGTGCCGGCTTCGACCGGCTGCCGGAGGTCGCCGACGAGCAGGACCGCCGGTACTACGCGATCACGGTCAAGCCGACGGTCTTCGTCAACCTGGTGCCCGACCACGTGATCCTGCACCGGATGTTCCCGCTTGCGGAGGACCGCACGGTGGTGGAGTGCGACTGGCTCTACGCGCCCGGGGTCGTGGAGTCCGGCACGGACGTGTCGAGGTCGGTGGAGCTGTTCCACCGGGTGAACGTGCAGGACTTCGAGGCGTGCGAGCGCACCCAGCCGGCGATGGCGTCGCGGGTCTACCGGTCCGGCGGGGTCCTGGTGCCGACGGAGCACCACATCGAGCTGTTCCACACCTGGCTGCTCGACCGGCTGCGGGACCACCCCTCCGGCCCGGCGTGACGACCGTCACATTCGGCATGGAACGCGGGTTACCGGTGAGGCAACCAGCCGCAAGGGCGCCTTCGGAACGGCGCTGACCAGGAGGAACGAGACATAATGCCCGAACTCTTCATCGGCGGCGCATGGCGGTCCGCGCTCGACGGGCGGACCCGCGAGATCCGTTGCCCCGCCGACGGCAGCCTGGTCGCCGTCGTCGACGAGGCCGGCGGCAAGGACACCGCCGAGGCGATCGCCGCCGCGCGCCGGGCCTTCGACGAGGGCCCGTGGCCCGGCACGCCGGACGCGGACCGCGGCGACCTGCTGCTGCGCGTCGCCGACCTGCTCGTACGCGACAAGGACGCGCTGGCCCGCGCCGAGTCGCTGGACACCGGCAAGCGGCTGGTGGAGAGCGCGTACGACATCGACGACGTGACCGCCTGCTTCCGGTACTTCGGCCGGCTCGCGGCCACCGAGAACGGCCGGGTTATCGACGCGGGTGCGGCCGCCGCGGACAGCCGGGTCGTGTACGAGCCGGTCGGGGTCTGCGGCCTGATCACGCCGTGGAACTATCCGCTGCTGCAGACGGCCTGGAAGGTGGCCCCGGCGCTGGCCGCGGGCAACACCTTCGTCCTGAAGCCGAGCGAGCTGACCCCGCACACCGCGATCCACCTGATGCGCCTCCTGGAGGAGGCCGGGCTGCCGCCGGGCGTGGCGAACCTGGTGCTCGGCGCCGGGCCGGAGGCGGGCGGGCCGCTCGCCGACCACCCCGACGTCGACCTCCTGTCCTTCACCGGCGGCATCCTGACGGGCCGTCGGCTGATGGCCGCCGCGGCGGGCACGGTGAAGAAGGTCGCGCTGGAACTCGGCGGCAAGAACCCCAACATCGTCTTCGCGGACGCCGACTTCGAGGCGGCCGTGGACATGGCGCTGACCGCGGTGTTCCTGCACTCGGGCCAGGTCTGCTCGGCCGGAGCCCGGCTGCTCGTCGAGGACTCGCTGCACGACCGGTTCGTCGACGAGGTCGTCCGCCGGGCCGAACTGATCCGGCTGGGCGGCCCGTTCGACGAGCGGGCACAGACCGGGCCGCTGGTCTCGGCGGCCCACCGCGCCAAGGTCGAGGCCTACGTGGCGGCCGGCGTCGCGGAGGGCGCGGTGCTGCGCTGCGGCGGCGTACGGCCGGAGGGGCCCGGGTACGACGAGGGCTTCTACTACCGGCCGACCGTCCTCGACGAGTGCCGTGCGGGGATGTCGGTGGTGCGCGAGGAGTCCTTCGGGCCGGTGCTGACCGTCGAGCGGTTCCGCGACGGCGACGAGGACCAGGCGGTACGGCTCGCGAACGACACGATCTACGGCCTGGCGGGCGCGGTGTGGACCTCGGACGAGGCCCGGGCCCGGCGGATGGCGTCCCGGCTCCGGCTCGGCACGGTGTGGATCAACGACTACCACCCCTACCTGCCGCAGGCGGAGTGGGGCGGGTTCAAGCAGTCCGGCACCGGACGCGAACTGGGTCCGGCCGGCCTCGCCGAGTACCGCGAGGCCAAGCACATCTGGCGCAACACCTCACCGGAGCCGCAGGGCTGGTTCGCCTGACGCCCGAGTCCGTTCGCCCCTCTCACCCTCCAGGAGACGACCATGACCACTGCCCCGCCCGGCCCGAGAACGGCCGGTGACGACGCCGAGCTGGCGGAGTTCGGCTACCGCCCGGAGCTCAAGCGCACCCTCGGAAACTTCCACACCTTCGCCGCGGGGATCTCGTACATCTCGATCCTGACCGGCACCTTCCAGCTGTTCTACTTCGGCTACGCCAGCGGCGGGCCGGCGTACTGGTGGTCGTGGCCGCTGGTGTTCGGCGGCCAGTTCATGGTGGCGCTGTGCTTCGCGGAGCTGGCGGCGCGGTATCCGGTGGCCGGCTCGATCTACAACTGGGCGAAGAAGGTCGGCAATCCGCATGTGGGCTGGCTCGCCGGCTGGATGATGCTGCTCGCCTCGGTCGTCTCGATCGCGGCGGTCGCCCTGGCCTACCAGTTGACGCTGCCTCAGATCTCGTCGTTGTTCCAGTTCGTCGGCGACGGCACGGGCAAGTACGACGTGGCGACGAACGCCGTGCTGCTCGCGGCTGTGCTGATCCTGTTCACCACGGTGGTGAACGCCTTCGGCGTGAAGCTCATGGCGCGGATCAACACGGCGGGCGTCTTCCTGGAGCTCATCGCCACGGTCGTGCTGATCGTGCTGTTCGCGGTGAACGTGGTGCGCGGGCCCGAGGTCGTCACGCACACCGAAGGCACCGGCGCCGGCCAGCCCTACGGCTACCTCGGCGCCTTCCTGGTGGCCTCGCTGGCCTCGGCGTACGTCATGTACGGCTTCGACACCGCCGCCTCGCTCGGCGAGGAGTCCCTCGATCCCTCTCGCAACGCGCCGCGGGCGATCATCCGGGCCATCGTCGCCTCGTTCGTGCTCGGCGGCCTGGTGCTGCTGCTCGCGCTGATGAGCGTGTCCAGCCTGCGCGGCGACAAGCTGTCCACAGACGGTCTGCAGTACATCGTGCTCGACGTGCTCGGCCCGACGGCCGGCAAGGCGATGCTGTGGTGCGTGCTGATCGCGGTCACCGTGTGCGCGCTGGCCGTGCACACCGCGGCCATCCGGCTGGCGTTCGCCATGGCGCGGGACAACAACCTGCCGGGCTCGGCGCGGCTCGCGAAGGTGAGCCCCCGGTTCGGCACCCCGGTGCTGCCGACCGTGATCATCGGCGTCCTCGCGCTGGCGATCCTGCTGGTCAACATCCGCCAGCCGCAGATCTTCACGGTGGTCACCAGCATCGGCATCGTCATGATCTACATCGCCTATCTGCTGGTCACGGCCCCGATGCTGGTGGCGCGACTGCGCGGGAGGTGGCAGCCCGCCGAGGGGAAGTTCTCGCTCGGCCGCTGGGGTCTGCCGGTCAACATCGTGGCCGTGCTCTGGGGCGGCTTCATGACCGCCAACCTGATCTGGCCGCGGGCCGCCGTCTACAACGCGGCCGCTCCCTACCACTGGTACCTGCGCTGGGGCGCGGTGCTGTTCGTGGGCGCGATCGCGCTCGGCGGCTTCGCCTACTACTGGTTCGTCCAGCGGCACCGCACGGGGGTGCTGGCCGACCACGCGGCCGTCGCGACGACGCCGCCGGAATCCGCCGCGCCGAAGGAGGCCACCCTCTGATGACCGACACCACCGAGCAGTTCGACACCTTCGACTACGTCGTCGTCGGCGGCGGCACCGCGGGCAACGTGGTCGCCGCGCGGCTGAGCGAGGACCCGGACGTCACCGTGTGCGTCCTGGAGGCGGGGCCGAGCGACGTCGGCGACGACGACGTGCTGAAGCTGGAACGCTGGATGGGCCTCCTGGAGTCCGGCTACGACTGGGACTACCCGGTCGAACCGCAGGCGAGCGGCAACAGTTTCATGCGGCACGCCCGCGCCAAGGTGCTCGGCGGCTGCTCCTCGCACAACTCCTGCATCGCCTTCTGGGCACCGGCCGAGGACCTCGACGACTGGGCGGCGGCCGGCTGCACGGGCTGGAGCGCGGCGGACCTCTTCCCGCTGTACCGGCGCCTGGAGAACAACGACGCGCCCGGCGAGCACCACGGGCGCACCGGCCCGGTGAAACTGCGCACGCTGAAGGGCGACGACCCGTGCGGCAGCGCGCTCCTGGAGGCGTGCGCCCAGGCCGGCATCCCGACGACCCCGTTCAACACGGGCCGTACGGTGGTGCGCGGGGCCAACTGGTTCCAGATCAACTCGGACGAGAACAACATCCGTCAGTCGTCCTCGGTGGCGTACCTGCACCCGATCCTCGGCAAGCGGCCCAATCTGGAGATACGCACCGGGGTACGGGCGAAGAAGCTGGTCCTGGAGGGCGGGCGGTGCGTCGGCGCCCAATTCCTGGACCCGGACATGGTGCACACCCGGACGGTCCGCGCGCGGCGCGAGGTCGTCGTGTCCTGCGGCTCCATCGACACGCCGAAGCTGTTGATGCTCTCCGGGATCGGCCCGGCGGCGCATCTGCGGGAGGTCGGCGTGGACGTGGTGGTCGACGCGGCCGGGGTCGGCGAGAACCTCCAGGACCACCCGGAGGGCGTGATCATGTGGGAGGCGAAGCAGCCGATGCCCACCACGTCGAGCCAGTGGTGGGAGGCGGGGATCTTCTACGACACCGAACCGGGCCTGGACCGGCCGGACCTGATGTTCCACTACGGCTCGGTGCCGTTCGACATGAACACGGCGCGGTACGGCTACCCGACCTCAGAGAACGCCTTCTGTCTCACGCCGAACGTGACCCGGGCCCGCTCCCGCGGCACGGTACGGCTGCGGACCCGTGACTTCCGGGACAAGCCGAAGGTCGACCCGCGGTACTTCACGCACGAGCACGACGCTCGGGTGATGACGTACGGGCTGAAGCTGGCGCGCCGTATCGCGGAGCAGCCGGCGCTCTCCGGCTGGGCGGGGGCGGAGCTCGCGCCGGGCCCGGACGTGCGCACCGACGACGAGCTCCTGGACTACATCCAGCGCACCCACAACACCGTGTACCACCCGGCGTGCACGGTGAAGATGGGCGCCGACGACGACCCGACGGCGCCGCTGGACCCGCGGCTGCGGGTGAAGGGCGTGGCGGGGCTGCGGGTGGCGGACGGCTCGGTGATGCCGGACCTGGTCACGGTGAACCCGTGCATCACCACGATGATGATCGGCGAGAAGTGCGCGGACCTGATCCGCGAGGACGCCAGGAAGCTCCACGGGCACTGACATATGCCGTCCCGACGGTGATCATCTGTCCTATTGTCGTGGCGCGATCACGTTCACGACGAAGGACGGACACCCCATGACGCTTCCCGGTCCTCTGCACTGGATCAACGAAGTACTGGCATTCCTGCTGGAGTTGGCCGCGCTGGCGGTACTCGCCTGGTGGGGCTGGCAGAGCGTGGAGAACACCGTGCTGCGGCTGCTGGTGGCCGTCGCCGCTCCCGCGGCGGCCGCCGTCGTCTGGGGACTGTTCGCGTCCCCCAAGGCGACGATAGTCCTGCCGCTCGCCGGCGTACTGGCCGTGAAGGCGCTGGTCTTCGGGTCCGCGGCCCTGGCCCTCTACGCTCTGGGCCGGCACAGCTGGGCGGCCGTCTTCGCCGTCGTGGTCACCGTCAACACCGTGCTCGCGACCCTGGACCGGAACGCCCTCATGCACAAGTGAGGGCGGCGGTCCGGGGCCGCGCGCGACGGGTCAGGCGCGGACGTACTCCGCCAGGTGCTCGCCGGTGAGGGTGGAGCGGGCGGCGACCAGCTCGGCCGGGGTGCCTTCGAAGACGACCCGGCCGCCGTCGTGGCCGGCGCCGGGGCCGAGGTCGACGATCCAGTCCGCGTGCGCCATGACCGCCTGGTGGTGCTCGATGACGATGACCGACTTGCCGGCGTCGACGAGCCGGTCGAGCAGGCCGAGCAGCTGCTCGACGTCGGCGAGGTGCAGGCCGGTGGTCGGCTCGTCGAGGACGTAGACGCCGCCCTTGTCGCCCATGTGCGTGGCGAGCTTGAGCCGCTGCCGCTCGCCGCCGGAAAGCGTGGTGAGCGGCTGGCCGAGGGTGAGGTAGCCGAGACCCACGTCGGCGAGCCGCTCGAGGATCCGGTGCGCGGCCGGCGTACGGGCCTCGCCGTCGGCGAAGAATGCCTCGGCCTCGGTCACCGACATCGCGAGCACCTCGCTGATGTCGCGACCGCCGAAGTGGTATTCGAGGACCGAGGGCTGGAACCGCTTCCCCTCGCAGTCCTCGCAGGTGGTGGCGACGCCCGCCATCATGCCGAGGTCGGTGTAGATGACTCCGGCGCCGTTGCAGGCGGGGCAGGCCCCCTCCGAATTGGCGCTGAACAGCGCCGGCTTGACGCCGTTGGCCTTGGCGAAGGCCTTGCGGATCGGTTCGAGCAGGCCGGTGTACGTCGCCGGGTTGCTCCGGCGCGAACCGCGGATCGGAGCCTGGTCGACCGAGACGACACCCTCCTCCACCGGGATCGAGCCGTGCACCAGGGAGCTCTTGCCGGAGCCCGCGACGCCGGTGACGACGGTGAGCACCCCGAGCGGGATGTCGACGTCGACCTCGCGCAGGTTGTTCGCCGAGGCGCCGCGGATCGCCAGCTTTCCGGTGGGCGTGCGCACCGAGTCCTTGAGCGTGGACCGGTCGTCGAGATGACGGCCGGTGATGGTGTCGCTGGCGCGCAGCTCCTCGACGGTGCCCTCGAAGCAGATGGTGCCACCGGCCGTGCCGGCGCCGGGTCCGAGGTCGACGACGTGGTCGGCGATGGCGATCGCCTCCGGCTTGTGCTCGACGACGAGGACCGTGTTGCCCTTGTCCCGGAGTCGCAGCAGCAGGTCGTTCATGCGCTGGATGTCGTGCGGGTGCAGACCGATGGTGGGCTCGTCGAAGACGTACGTGACGTCGGTGAGCGAGGAGCCGAGGTGGCGGATCATCTTGACGCGCTGCGCCTCGCCGCCGGACAGCGTGCCCGCGGCGCGGTCGAGCGACAGGTAGCCGAGGCCGATCTCCACGAAAGAGTCGAGGCTGTGCCGGAGCGCGGCGAGCAGCGGTGCGACCGAGGGCTCGTCCAGGCCGCGGACCCATTCGGCCAGGTCCCTGATCTCCATCGCGCAGGCGTCGGCGATGCTGATCTTCCCGATCTTCGACGCCCGGGCCCCCTCGCTGAGCCGGGTGCCGTCGCACTCGGGGCAGCTCGTGAAGGTGACCGCGCGCTCCACGAAGGCCCGGATGTGCGGCTGCATCGCCTCGGGGTCCTTGGACAGCATCGACTTCTGGAGCTTGGGGATCAGCCCCTCGTAAGTGAGGTTGATGCCGTTGACCTTCACCTTGGTCGGCTCGCGGTACAGGAAGTCGTGCCGCTCCTGCTTGGTGTACTTGCGGATCGGCTTGTCCGGGTCGAGGAAACCCGACTCGGAGATGATCCGCACGACCCAGCCGCCGCCGGTGTAGGTGGGGATGGTGAACGGGTCCTCGTTCAGCGACTTGGAGTCGTCGTAGAGCTGGGTGAGGTCGATGTCGGTGACGGTGCCCCGGCCCTCGCAGTGCGTGCACATGCCGCCGGTGCGGTTGAAGCTGACCTTCTCGGTCTTGGTCTTCTCCGCGCCCCGGTCGACCGTGAACCCGCCGCTCGCCGAGACCGAGGCGACGTTGAAGGAGTACGCGCTGGGCGGGCCGATGTGCGGCTTGCCCAGCCGGCTGAACAGGATGCGGAGCATCGCGTTGGCGTCGGTGGCGGTGCCGACCGTGGAGCGGGGGTCGGAGCCCATCCGCTGCTGGTCGACGCTGATCGCGGTGGTCAGCCCGTCGAGCACGTCGACCTCGGGCCGCGCGAGCGTCGGCATGAAGCCCTGCACGAAGGAGCTGTACGTCTCGTTGATCAGCCGCTGCGACTCGGCGGCGATGGTGTCGAACACCAGGGAGCTCTTGCCCGAGCCGGAGACGCCGGTGAACACCGTGAGACGGCGCTTCGGGATCTCGATGCTGACGTCCTTGAGGTTGTTCTCGCGCGCCCCGTGCACGCGGATCAGATCGTGGCTGTCGGCCTCGTGCACCGCGGCCGCCTGTGCGCCCGCCTTCATCGCCCTGCTCATGCTGTGTCCGTCTCCGTCCGTCGGGCGGCGCCGCGTACGCGGTCCTGCTCGGCGCCGCCTGGTACCGCCACGCTAGCTGCGGCCCGCGCCCCGCGCTTCTCGATTCCTGATCCTCGTGACCCGGAACGCGGTCGACCCTCCGGCCCGCGGCCTGAGCCGTGGGTCGGAGGGTCGACCGGGTCGTGCGATCGATCGGTCGTCGATCCGTTCTCGATCAGTTGTCGATCAGTTGTCGGGCTAGTTGTGGCCGAACTTCCGCTCCTTGCGGTGCGCCGGTTCCGAGATCACGCGCGTGGTCTCGTCGGCGGTGGAGCGCCTCGGCTCGGGCTTGGATTCCGTCGGCGGGGTGCGGTCCGCGTGGCCGCCGGTGCGGGCGCCGGCGTTGCGGCGCGTCTGTTTCTTGCCCACGGTCATCCCTCCTGTGGTGGACCCCGGGCGAGGGGGTACCACCAGCCTCACACAGCAGGGCAAAGGGTGCATTTCAGATGGTGGTGGCGCTGCCGCGCCGATCGTCACCGACCGACGCGGCCGGTGTCGCACAACGCCCGGTCGACCAGGTCGCTGGCCGCCCTGTGCTGCCGGAGCGTCTTGTCGAAGTCGTTGAAGCTGGTGGTCATGGAGACGGTGACGGTACGGCCGCCGTCGGCGGTGGCGCCGTTCAGGGTGATGTAGCCGGCTTCTCCCCCTTCGTGGCTCCAGTAGCTTCCGCCGCAGGTCAGGGGGCGGCTGACCAGGCCGAGGCCGTAGCGTCCGCCGGGCCAGATCGCCTCGATCCGCCGGTCGACCGGCACGGTGTCCCGCATCTCGGCCAGGCGCGGCGCGGACAGCAGCCTGCCGCCCAGCAGTCCCTGGAAGAAGCGGTTGACGTCCGCCGTGGTGGAGACGTAGCCGCCGAGGTCGGGAACGATCTGTTCGGTGACGTCGGTCCGCTCGCCCGACGCGAACACCTGGTAGCCGTCGGCGTGCGGGCGGCGAAGAGTGGGCGTGGAGCCCGGCAGATAGGTGTGATACATGCCGAGCGGCTTCAGGATCCGGCTCTCGACCTCCTTCTGCCAGGGACGGCCGGCGGTCTTCTCGACGATCATGCCGAGGACGACGTAGCCGGTGTTGGAGTAGCCCCAGGCGGTGCCCGGCTCGAAGTCCGGGCGGTGCTTCAGCGCCCGGGCGACGATCTGCTCGGGCGTGTACGTGTCGTAGCGGTGCTGGAAGTACTGCTGCGGGGTGTCGAAGCCGGGAAGGTCGTCGTGGAGCCCGCTGGTGTTCTGCAGGAGCTGACGTACGGTCATTTTCCGTCCGTCGTTGCCGTTCTGGTCGATAAGGCCGGGCAGTCGGCGGTCCACCGTGTCGTCCAGGGACAGCTTGCCCTCGTCGACCAACTGCAGGACCACCGTGGCCATGGGCGCCTTGCCGGTGCTGGCGATCCTGAAGTAGCCGTCGCGGGGCACCGGTCGCCGGGTGCCCGCCACGGCGACGCCGGAGGTGGCGACCAGGTCCCGGCCGGAGGCCGTGGTCACCCGGGCCTGGACGCCGGTGATTCCCAGCGCCCGCAGGGCGTCGGTGTCCCGGCGCAGGTCGTCCTCCCGGTAGCCGGACGCGGACGTCGCGGGCGCGCCGTCCGAGGGCTGGGCGGCCAGGGCCGCTCCCACCGTGCCGAGTACGGCCGCCGCGACGAGCGGCCATCCTCGGCGGATCCGGCGGTGACGCTGCTGGGTCGGGCGGTGCTGCGGCGCGGAGGCCGTGCTTGTGGTGGTGGATTTCATGCGTCTCACGCTAGGCAGCGGCACACGCCAAGTCGGTGCCCCAGGAGGCCGGTTGAGACCTACAGCCTGCTGTAGTGCCGTGGGGGCACCGGGCCCGTACAGTGGCGCGTCC
Source organism: Streptomyces sp. HUAS YS2 (assembly GCF_033343995.1). Taxonomy (NCBI): domain Bacteria; kingdom Bacillati; phylum Actinomycetota; class Actinomycetes; order Kitasatosporales; family Streptomycetaceae; genus Streptomyces; species Streptomyces solicathayae. The sequence continues at coordinate 870,822 of NZ_CP137573.1, forward strand.
GAGGGCCGCCTCCGGTGCCCGTACGACGAAGGAAGGCGGACCCGTGCACGGCGTGATCGGCGAGGCCCGCGCAAGGTCGGTCCGAGCCGGGCGCAGCGGGCGCTACCTGCTCGGCACCCTGATGACCGCGACGGTGACGCTCGTCGCGGCGCCCTTGCTGTGGCTACCGTCGCCGGCGGCTTCCTGGGCGGAGCGCCACCGTCGGAGCGCCGGGGCGCTGCTGGACCGGCCCGTGGAGCCACGCCCACGCTCCCTCCGTCGCGAGCTCGCGTGGCTCGTGACCCATGTGGTCATCGGTCTGCCCGCGGGCACGCTCGCCCTGCTGTGCCTGGGCAACCTGTTCCTCACCCTTGTCGTCACCCTGGGGTGGTGGGCCTTTCCGCCGTCGGATCCGCCGCGGTTGCTGCTGCTCGGTGTCCGGATCGACAGCTGGGCCTCCGCGCTGACGATCAACCTGGCGCAACTGCTGCTCCTCGCGGCGCTCGCGGCCGTCGTCCTGCCACCACTGGCCGGGGCGCACGCTCGGTGCTGCCTGGCCGTCCTGGCACCGTCGCCCGCGGAACGACTGGCCGCGCGCGTCACGACACTCACCCGGACACGCGCGGACGTCCTGCAGGCGCACGGCGCGGAACTCCGTCGGATCGAACGCGACCTGCACGACGGCACCCAGGCCCGCCTGGTGGCCATCGCCATGCGGCTCGCCGTCGCCGGTGCGAGCCTCCCCCAGGACCCGGAGACGGCTGCCGCGCTCGTACGACAGGCCCAGGCCGAGACCGAGGAGGCCATGACCGAGCTGCGCTCCGTGATCCGCACCATCTACCCTCCGGTCCTCGCCGACCTGGGCCTCGTCGGCGCGCTCGACACCCTGTCCACCCGGGCCGGCGTGCCGACCCGCATCGACATCGGAGAGCTCGGTGAGGTCCCTGCCGCGGTCGAGGCGGTCGCCTGGTTCGCCGTCACCGAGGCGCTGGCGAACGTCGCCCGGCACAGCCGGGCCGAGGAGGCCGCCGTCCACGTCTCCCGCGAGGGCGCGATGCTGTCCGCGCGGATCACCGACGACGGGACCGGCGGGGCCGACGCGTCCCGGGGCAGCGGCCTGGACGGAATCGGCCGCCGCGCCGCCGCGCTGGACGGCACCATGAAGATCAGCAGCCCGCCGGGCGGGCCGACCGTCGTCACCGTGGAGCTGCCGTGCGCGTAGTCATCGCCGAGGACAACGTCCTGCTGTCCTCCGGGCTCGAACTCCTGCTGGGTTCCCAGGGTTTCGAGGTCGCCGCGATCGCGGACGACGCCCCCGGCTTCCTCGCCGCCGTCGAGACCCACCGCCCGGACGTCACCATCGTCGACGTACGGCTGCCCCCTACCTTCCGCGACGAGGGCATCCGCGCCGCCCTCCGGGCCCGCCGCGACCGTCCCGGGCTCCCCGTCCTGGTGCTGTCCCAGTACGTCGAGCAGGAGTACGCCGGCCGCCTCCTCTCGGACACCCGCGGCGGGATCGGCTACCTGCTCAAGGACCGGGTGAGCCGGATCGCGGAGTTCACCGAGGCGCTGCGCCGGGTGGCCGCCGGCGGCACCGCCATGGACCCCGAGGTCATCGCCCAGCTCCTGGCCGTCCGCGGCGATCCCGTGGAGGCCCTCACCCCCCGCGAACGCGAGGTCCTGGCCCTGATGGCCGAAGGGCACGACAACGCGACCATCGCCCAGCGGCTCTTCGTCACCGACAACGCCGTCCACAAACACATCGGCAGCGTCTTCCTCAAGCTCGGCCTGTCGGCCGGCGACAGCGGCCACCGCCGGGTCCGCGCCGTCCTGGCCTACCTCCGCCGCCACGGCGGCGCCGGAGGAACCGGCCTCTGACGGGCCTCAGGCCCCGGCGGGGGCCTCGGCCCTGCGGGCCCGCTCGTCGGCGACGATGTACGGCAGCGCCGGCAGGATCAGCAGCGGGGCCGCCCAGAGAGGCAGGGTGAACAGGGTCCCCTCCCCCGCGACGAACCGGGTCAGCAGCGCCGTCGGGAGACCGACGGCGAAGGCGAGCAGCCAGCTCTTGCCCAGTCCGAGGCTGCCGCGCCGCATTTCCCAGGCGACGGTGACCGTGGCGATCACGCCCCAGAACGCCAGGTCGGCCGCGTCGACGGGCAGTTCGGTCGTCCACCGGATCAGATGGCGCAGCAGCCACAGCAACCCGACCGCGAACAGGGCCATGGCAGCGAGCCGGAGGGCCCGGCGGTGCAGCGGCGCCCGGCCGCGCGCCCAGGCGGCGGCGAAGGCGGGGACGTCGTCGCCGACGACGTCCCGCGCGGTACGGCCGGCGGCCTCGGCGTCGCGCAGATGGGCCGAGAGTTCCTCGATCATCTCGCGCACGGAGGCGTCGTCGACGCCCCGGTACTCCCAGTTGCTGCGGCAGACGGCGAGGATCCGGTCGTGGTCGGCCCGCCCGTCGGTCCCGACGTCGCCCGTCGTATCGGTCCGGTCGCTCAGGATGCCGTCGTCGGTCATGGCGCGTTGTCCCCCGTGGGTTCGGTGTCGGTGAGGATCCGGCTCACGGGTCCGGCGAAGGCCCGCCACGCCGCCCGCCCCTCGGCGAGCGCCGCGCGGCCCGCGTCGGTGAGCCGGTAGTACTTGCGCGGGGCGCCGCCGCTGGCGGACGGGGCCCGGTAGGAGTCGACGAGCCCGCCGCGCTCCAGCCGGGACAGCAGCGGGTAGATGCTGCCCTCCCGGACCAGGTCGAGGCCGCTGTCGGCGAGCGCCTGGGTGAACTCGAATCCGTACCGCGGGCGTTCGGCGATCAGCGCGAGCAGGCAGACGTCGAGCACCCCGCGCAGGAGCTGGCTGCGCCGTTGGTCACCGGCCTCGGACAGCTCCATTGTCATGCTGTACAAGATAGTCGCCGACTGCCTTGCACAGCAAGACAGTCGTTCCGGGAGCACCGTGGAGAGATGAGGGCGCGGCCTACCCTGGAGGGGTGGGCAGCGCACAGGTCCGGCTGTTCCTGTGCGGGGACGTGATGCTCGGCCGGGGGATCGACCAGATCCTTCCGCACCCCGTCGATCCGGCCCTGGCCGAGCCGTACGTGCACGACGCACGGGACTACGTGACGCTGGCGGAGGCGGCCAACGGGCCGATTCCCCGGCCGGTGGACTTCTCCTACCCGTGGGGCGACGCGCTCGACGTGCTGGCCGGCGCGGCGCCCGACGTCCGGATCGTCAATCTGGAGACGTCGGTGACGACCTCCGAGGAGCGGGCACCGGACAAGGGGCTGCACTACCGCATGCACCCCGCCCAGCTGCCCGCGCTCGTCGCCGCCCGTCCCGACGTCTGCGTGCTGGCCAACAACCACGTCCTCGACCACGGGCGGGGCGGCCTCGACGAGACCCTCGCCGCACTCGCCTCCGCCGGGCTGCGCACCGCCGGCGCCGGCCCCGACGCCGGGGCGGCGGCGCGGCCGGCCGTCGTACCGCTGCCGCACGGCGGCCGGGTGCTGGTCTTCGGCCTGGGCCTGGCCTCCAGCGGCATCCCGCGCGACTGGGCCGCGACCGCCCGCCGGAGCGGGGTCCACTACGCGGCCGGGCAGGCGGACGAGGCCGTGGCCCGGCTCGTCGCCTCGATCCGCGCCGCCAGGACGCCCGGGGACCTCGTCGTGGTGTCGGTGCACTGGGGCTCCAACTGGGGCTACACCGTGCCGCGCGCCGAGCTGGCCCTCGGGCACGCGCTGATCGACGCCGGCGCGGACCTCGTGCACGGCCACTCCTCGCACCACCCGCGCCCCGTGGAGGCGTACCGGGGCCGGCTGATCCTGCACGGCTGCGGGGACCTGATCAACGACTACGAGGGCATCTCCGGCTACGAACGGTACCGGGACGACCTGCGGCTGCTCTTCCTCGTGGACGTGGCCGCCGCGGACGGGTCGCTCCGGTCGGTACGGATGACCGCGCTGCGTGCTCGCCGCATGCGCCTGGAGCATGCCCCGCCGCGGGACGGGCAGTGGCTGCACGAGGTACTCGGCCGGATCAGCCGGCCGTACGGGGTGCGGGTCGGTCTCGCGCCGGACGGGACCCTCACCGCGCACCCGGTCGGGCCGCCCGGTCCGGCCACCCGGAGGAGCCCGACATGTACTTCACCGACCGCATCGACGCAGGCCGGCAGCTCGCCGCCCTGCTGACGCATCTCAAGGACAGCGACGCGGTGGTCCTGGGCCTGCCCCGGGGCGGCGTGCCGGTGGCCGAACAGGTCGCCGAGGCGCTCGCGGCGCCGCTCGACATCTGCCTCGTCCGCAAGCTGGGCGTGCCCTACCAGCCCGAGCTGGCGATGGGCGCGGTCGGCGAGGGCGGGGTGCGGGTGCTGAACGAGGACGTGATCGGCCGGGGCGGCGTCTCGGCCGGCGACCTGGCCGCCGTGGAGGAGCGCGAGCTGGCGCTCCTGGCGGAGCGGGCCGCACGCTATCGCGGGGCCCGGCAGCCCGTACCGCTCCGGGGCCGCACCGTCGTGGTGGTGGACGACGGCCTGGCGACGGGGGCGACCGCGCTGGCGGCCTGCCAGGTGGTCCGGGCGCGGGGCGCCGCCCGGATCGTCCTCGCGGTGCCGGTCGCGCCCGGCGGCTGGCGGGCCGAGCGGGTGGGCAGCAACGCCGACGACACCGTCTGTGTGCACGAGCCCGTGTTCTTCCGGGCGATCGGCCAGTTCTACGCGGACTTCTCGCAGACCCCGGACGAGGAGGTCATCGCCTGCCTGGACCGCAACCGGGCGGCGTACGGCTCCGGCGACGGCTCCGCCGACGGCGCGGCCGGGCTGCCCCCCACGGAGGTCCGGCTGCCCGTGGGCGGCGCCGAGGTCGGCGGGGAGCTGACCCTGCCGCCGGGCGCGGCGGGGATCGTGCTGTTCGCGCACGGCAGCGGCAGCAGCCGGCACAGTCCGCGCAACCGGGCCGTGGCCGCCGCGCTCAACAGGGCGGGTCTCGGCACGCTGCTGTTCGACCTGCTCACCGACGCGGAGGCGGCGGACCGGGCCAACGTCTTCGACACCGAGCTGCTCGCCGGGCGGCTGGCGGAGGCCGCCGCCTGGGTCGGCGGCCGGGACGACACGCGGCGCCTGCGCACCGGGTTCTTCGGGGCGAGCACCGGAGCGGCCGCCGCGCTGTGGGCGGCGGCGGATCCGGCCGCGACGGTGGCCGCCGTGGTCTCCCGGGGCGGGCGGCCGGACCTCGCGGACGCGCGGCTCGCCGAGGTGCGGGCGCCGACGCTGCTGATCGTCGGCGGCCGGGACGACCTGGTCCTCGACCTCAACCGCGCGGCCCAGGCCCGGCTGCGCTGCGAGAACCGGCTCGAGATCGTCCCCGGTGCCACGCATCTCTTCGAGGAGGCCGGGACGCTCGAGAAGGTGGGCGAACTGGCCGCCGCCTGGTTCGCCGACCACTTCTGATCGCAACCTGACTGCAACCTCCTCCCGTGTCTCCTGGACCCCTCGGAGCCGGGAGAAGGGGGCGGGGCATGGACGACGCGACCGCGGCCCCGCGGGTGGAACTCACGCCCGCGGCGGCCGCACTGCTGCGGCGACTGCACGCGCTGCACGGACCGCTGATGTTCCATCAGTCAGGCGGCTGCTGCGACGGCAGCGCGCCGATGTGCTATCCGGACGGCGAGTTCCGCACCGGTGACTCCGACGTGCTCCTGGAGTCGCTGGCCGTGCCCGGGGTCGCCGAGCCGGTGTCGTTCTGGATGTCGAAGGCGCAGTACGAGGTGTGGCGGCACACCCGGCTGATCGTCGACGTCGTGCCCGGCCGGGGCAGCGGCTTCTCGCTGGAGGCACCCGAAGGGGTGCGTTTCCTCATCCGTTCCCGGGTGATCGGGGCCTAGCCTTCCGGGTCTGGTCAACTCATCTTTGTTCTCCAGAGTTGACCGGGCATCAGGAGGTTCCGTGGCGCCGTCTCGGCCCCGTACGACGAACGTACTGTCCGTATTCCTCGCTTGGTGCGCCCTGTTGGGCGGCGGGCTGGCCGGGAGCACCCCGGCCGCCGCGGCCCCGCTCGCCGCCCCGCCGGCCCCCGCGTCGGCGCGGCCGGCGTCCTGGAGCGAGCTGGCTCCGGGAGTCGGGTACGCGACGCTGGACCTGACCGCGGAGAAGGGTCCCGTCCGCGCACACCTGCTCTCCGTCGACCTGACCGAGCCGAAGGTCTCGATCGGCCTGCTCCACCCGGGTGAAGTCGCCGCCCGGGCCCCGCTGTCCGCGCTCGCGGACGCGCAGGCGGCCGTCGGCGGGGTCAACGGCGACTTCTTCCACATCTCCGAGACCCAGCACCCGGGCGTGGAGGCGACCGGCGCAGCCGTCGGCCCGGCGGTCGCCGAAGGTCGGGCGCTCAAGTCCGCGGTGCCGAACGGGCAGCGGTTCGGTCCGGCGCTACCGCCCGGCACCAGCACCCGCGACGTGCTGGGCGTGGGTGCGGACGACCGGGCGCGCCTCGGCGCGCTGGAGCTGGACGGGACGGTGACGGCGCACGGTGACCAGCTGCCGCTCGGCGGGCTGAACCAGTACGCGCTGCCCGTCGGCTCGGTCGGCGTGTTCACCTCCGACTGGGGCGAGGCGTCCCGGCTGCGGGCGACCTGCGGCACGGACACCAGCAGGTCGGCGCCGTGCAGCTCGGAGACGTACGAGGTCACGGTGCGGGCGGGCCGTGTGACGGCGGTCGCCGAGCAGCCCGGCCGGGGCAGGATCGCCGAGGACACGGAGGTCCTGGTGGGCCGGGAGGCGGGGGCCCGGGAGCTGCGCCGGCTCGCGGTCGGCGACCCGGTCTCCGTACGGCACCGGCTGGTCGCGGAGCGTGCGCGGGTGCCGTACCGCTTCGCGGTCGGCGGGTTCCCGGTGCTGCGGGACGGTGCTCCGCTGGACGGTCTCGACTCGGTGGCGTTCGCGGTCCGCTCGGCGGCCGGGATCGGCTTCGACGGGCGGTGGCTGGTGCTGATGGCACTGGACGGCGCCCCTGGCTTCCGCAGCGGCCTCACGGTCGCCGAGGTGGCGGACCTCATGGCGTCGCTGGGCACGACGGACGCGTTGAGCCTGGACGGCGGCGGTTCGTCGACGCTGGTGACGCGGTCCCCGGGGGACGGCGCCGTCACGGTGCGCAACCATCCGAGCGGCGGCGCGGAGCGGCCGGTGGCGAACGGCATCGGGGTCTTCGCCGGCGGCTGACACGCCGGGCCGACACGTCCCGTCACCGTGCGGGGCGCGCGGGCCGTGGCTAGCGTGGCTCGGAGCAGCGACCATCGATCGGAAGAGAGTCACCGTCATGGCAGCACGACCTGAAGGCACCCCCGTCTGGACCGACGCGATGTTCACGGACGTCAATGGGGCGAAGACCTTCTACGGCGAGGTGCTGGGCTGGACCTTCGGCGAGGAGTCGACCGAGTTCGGCAACTACACGCAGGCGTACAAGGACGGGAAGGCGGTCGCGGCCGTCGTTCCGCCGATGCCCGGCCAGGGCGACCCGGTGTCGGCCTGGTGTCTGTACTTCGCGTCGGACGACGTGAACGCGACCGCGCAGAAGATCACAGCGGCGGGCGGCAAGGTGCTGATGGAGCCGATGCAGGTCGGCGACTTCGGCTCCATGGTGCTCGGCCAGGACCCCACCGGTGTGGTCTTCGGCGCCTGGCAGGGCGGGGCCCACGAGGGCTTCGAGCTGGAGGGCAAGACCGGCTCCTACGCCTGGGCCGAGGTCTTCACCCGGGACCCGGCGAAGTCGGACGCGTTCCTCACCTCCGTCTTCGGCTACAACGCCAAGAAGATGGCGGACGAGCACGTCGACTACAAGGTCTTCGACCTCGGCGGCGAGATGCCGGTCCTGGGCCGGATGAAGATGACGGCCGAGGACTTCCCGGCCGAGATCCCGCCGTACATCCAGATCTACTTCGCGGTGGACGACTGCGACGCGGCCGTCGCGAAGGCGGAGAAGCTGGGCGGCAAGAAGGTGTTCGGGCCGATGGGCAGCCCGTTCGGGCGGTTCGCGGCGATCGTCGACCCGCAGGGCGCGGCGTTCGCGGTCATCGACATGTCGACCACCGAGGGCGAGATGCCCGAGATGGTGTGAGCCCGGGCAGGGTCATACCCGCGGACGCAGGGCGCCCGGGACCGGTCACGGTCCCGGGCGCCTCGGCCTGCGGCCCGCCGGCGGGACTCAGAGCTTGTGCAGGCCGTAGTAGGGGCTGACGACGCGGGTCTCGACCGTGCCGAAGTCGGCGAGCACCGCCCCGCCGGCGAGCTCCACAGCGGTGATCGTGCCGAGGCCGTACCGGTCGTGCGAAACACGGTCTCCGAGGGCGAAGTCCTCGACTTCGCGAAGGGGGCGGGCCTTGAAGGGGCTCGTGGGCAGATGGCGCCGGGGCGCGGATTCTTTCGTCATTGAGAGCCAGTATGCGGCTCACAGCACGAATAACCCTAGTGTCGAACACGCATTCGATACTCCGGCCCCGTGACCGGGCGGCCGCACCCGCCCGGTCGGCTGCCGCTCAGGCCCTGTCGCGGACGGCGACGATGCCGTTGAAGACGCCGACGTACGCGGTGCCGTCGGGGCCGATGGTGATCGGCGCCCAGTTGTTGTCATAGGCGAGACCGGTGCCGGTGAGCTGCTTCCAGACGCGCTTGCCGGTGCGGAAGTCGACGGCGGTGAGGTACCAGGCGTCGATGCCGAGGGCGTTGGGCTGCTTCTCGTAGAAGTAGAGCAGGCCGTTCGCGGTGGAGAGCTTGGGCACGGTGGACGGGGAGCGGACGTCGCTCTCCCAGACGGTGTCGCAGCCGCTGCCGTCGGGGCGGACGTCGATCCGGGTCGCCCCGCCGACGACGCTGCGGCCGAGGGTGAGGGTGGTCGGGTTCTCGTAGCCGTAGTTGTTCTCGACGACGAGGCTGTTGCCCCAGCTGATCAGGGAGTTGTCGGTGGTGGAGGCGCCCGCGCCGAAGACCGGGACCTCGCAGACCAGGCGCCGGTCGGCCGGGACGTCCGTGCCGCGTCGGTAGACGAGGACGTGCATCCGGTCGTCCGCGTTGTCGGTGATGGCGACGTAGTCGTCCCCGAAGAGGTCGGGGGTGGTGCCGGAACCCTGGTTGACGGAGCCGGGCTTGGTGCCCGTGCCCCGGTCGTAGGTCTGCCGCCACTGGATCGCCGGGGTGCCGTCGGCGGCTGCGCGGAAGCTGTACAGCGCGTGGTCGGAGACGATCGAGACGCCGTCCTCTGCGACCGAGAACGAGTTCTGGATCTCCTCGCCGGCGAGCCGGATCGACTTCAGGACGCCGGTGGCCGGGTCGACGGTGCCGACGCGGCCGAGCCGGGTCACCCACCAGATGCGGCCCTGCCAGTCCGGCATGACGGAGGTGACGGGGTCGCAGACGCCGCTGGGGAAGAGGTTGGTCCAGCTGACGCAGTCGTGCGGAACGTGGGAGGTGAGGTCCCAGTCGTTCTCGACGGTGAAATTCCAGCTGCCGTCGGGGTTCTGGCCGTGCGCGATCCGCAGGACGTGCTGACGCGAGTCGGCGAGGACGACGCGGTCCATGTTGTCGAGGTAGAAGTACGCGCCGCCGGAGGTGTCCTTGAAGATCTTCTCGAAGTCGAGCCGGGTGATGGCCTCGACGGTGGAGGAGCGCTGCGGCAGCTGGTACTCGGCGAGGGTGGCGAGCGTGCGCGGGTCGAGCAGCTTCAGCAGGAACCCGGAGAACGTGCCGCAGACGGTGAGCAGCCGGCCGCCGGAGTCGAAGGTGGCGGTGGCGCACTCCCCGCCGAGCGCGGCGATCTTCTCGCTGGTGACCCGGGGGCTGCGGCCGAGCGGTCCCGAGTACGGGTGGGTGCCGCTTCCGGCGGCGTCGGCGTGCATGCCGCTGCGGCCGTTGGGGGCGAGGTACGGGTGCTGGGGCGGCGCGTCCGCGGGGACCGGGCGGGCGGTCGCGGGCGCGCCGTCGTAGTGGTCGACGAGGCGGTGGCCGGGGGCCAGGGGTATCTCGTCGGCGAAGGCGGGGGGTGTCGCGCCGACCAGGACGGTCGCGCAGAGCGCGGCGACGACGGCGAGCGCGCGGGCGCGGGCTCGCCTCGGGAAGGGGGACATCACGGCTCCTCGGGTGCGTACGTGGGTCGCGCCGGCGGCCGACGTTAGGCCCGAGTGTGTGAGATGTACATGGAACTGCCCCGCGTTTCACGGGCACTTCATGATCGTGAAACGAAAGCCTGGGGCAGCCGGGTCGCGTCAGGGCTTGAGGCTGCTGACCACGTCGGCGGTGGCGGCGACTCCGTTGTGGATGCTGGGCGCCATGCTCGTGCCCGCGAGGAAGAACCCGAGCAGGGCGCAGACCAGCGCGTGGGTGACCTTCAGCCCGCCGTTGCGGAGGAAGATCACCGCCAGGATCAGCAGAAGAAGCACCACGGAAATGGAGACCGCCATCGCCCACACCCTCCTTGCGCCGCGCCGGAATTGCGGCGTTCGGCGGCCAGTGTGGCGGAACGGGCGACGCGTCCGGCCGTACGGCGTGGCGGCCGTACGGGTGATTCGCGGCTGATTCGCCAGGCATTCGCGCCTGATTGGCCGGGGATGCGCGGGTGATCTCCGGGGGCCGGCGGGCCCGGCTAGCGGGCCCGGGCGGTCAGGAAGCGGCGCAGACCGGCGAGGTCGTCGGTGTTGAGGTGGTCGACGCCGGCGGCGAGCAGTTCGGTCCAGACGGCCTCGCGCGCCGGGCCGGGCCGGTCGGGGGTGGCCCAGAAGCGGACCCGCCGACCCTGGGCGTGCGCCGTGTCGACGAGGGTCCGCAGCCGGGCGCGTTCGGCGGCGGGGAAGGGGCCGTCGCCGGTCCAGCCGAAGAACTGGGTCCAGTTGCCGCTGACCAGCGGGATGAACGAGGCGGGCGTGGGGGCCGGGGCGGTCAGGTCGTCGAAGCGGCCGTCGTAGCAGGCGTACCGGACCGGCTGCGCCTCCATGGGCGTACGGGCGGCCCGGTCGCCGGAGATGACGGGGGTGACGGCGCCGGGGTGCACCCGGTCGTCGGTGACGGTGGTCAGCATCCGCCGGTACGGGCGGAGTTGGCGGTGCAGCTCCTCGTACGCGGCGACCCCGTCGGCCTTGATGTCGATCAGCAGCTGGACCGGCCGCCGGTACCGGGGGTACACGGAGCCGTGGTGGGCGCGGACCCGGTCGAGCAGCGGGTCGAGGTAGAGCCTACGGAGGGTGCGGGTGGGGTCGAGCTGCGCGGGCTCGTGGGCCACGAGCAGCTCGCCGTCGACCAGGAAGACGTCCGCCTCGACGCTGGTGAAGCCCTGGTCGAGGGCGTCGAGGAGGGGTCGGGTGTGCAGGTAGTCGTTGTGCGCGTGGGCCTGCGGCAGCGGCGTGACCGGCGGCGTCGCGGCCCGCGCTGCGGGCACGGCGAGCCCGGCCGCGGCGGCGGCGAGCGAGACGACTGCGGTGCGGCGGGACAACTGCGCCATGAGGGTCTCCCGGGTGCGTCGGAGGCGGACGGGACGGCCGGACGGCTCCGAGTATGCGCACCTAGGTCCCTCAAGTGACCCTGGAGCACGCAGAGTTGGCCGAACATCCCGGCGGAGGTCGCCGGGAGTTCGCGGTCGTGGTCGGCGTCGGCGGGCGCGCCGTCAGCGCCCCGCCAGCAGCGCCTCCAGGGCTCGGACGGACTCCGGGTGGCGGTCGAGCAGCGCCCCGGCCGGATGGCCGGATCCCTGCGGTGCCGCCCAGCCGCCCGGGCAGCCCAGCAGGTCCGCCAGTGCGTCGCAGGTCGCGGGGTGCGCGGCGAGCAGGGCGTCGCCGCGACCGGTGTCCGGCCCGTCGGCGGTGAGAGCGGCCGGCGGGGCCGGCTGCGCCCGCCACGGCGGTGTCCAGCTGTCCAGTTCGGTGAGCCGGCCGGGGAAGATCCGGCCGGCCTCGCGGATCAGCAGCGGGGCCAGTTCGGCGCCGTCCTTGCGCAGGGTGGTGATCAGCGACGGCAGCCACGGCAGGAGCACATGGTCCGGCAGCCGGCCGAAGGCGTTCGACACGGCCTCGACGACGAAGTCGGTGAGGGCCGGGACGGGTTCCAACGCGTGCAGGAAGCCGCTGAGGTAGCGCGGATAGGCGGGCACCACCATCGGGTTGGCGAGGAGGTCGTCGCACCGGGCCCGCAGCTCCGCGCGCGTCAGGCCGCCGAGTCGGGTCTGCGCCGCCCACAGCAGGGCCGTCCTCGACGGGTCCTGCGGGTGCGACTGGGCGACGGCCAGCTCCAGCTGGGTCCGGTCGCAGCCCAGGGACAGCGCCAGCGACTCCATGCCGAACAGGAAGCCGAGCATGGCCGCGACATGGCGGACGCCCGCCTCCTCGTCGGTGAACGCCGTCGGGAGCAGCGTGCAGTAGTGCGCATACCCGGCCTTCACGAAGGACTCGATCCAGGACGGCAGCACCGGCTCGCCGGTGCGGTAGTACGCGAGGAGCCGGCGCACCCGGCGGAGCACCTCCGGCGCGCCGTCGACGGTGCGCTCGGCCGCCAGCACCTCCAGGGCACGGGCGCCCAGCTCGTCGGCGAGGCGCCGGCTGCGCAGGTACAGCGTGGCGTCCTCGACGGTCTCCAGGACCGTCGCGGCGGTGGCCTGGATGTCGTACGCCCGGCGGCGCAGCCGCTGTTCCAGGACCTGCTCGATGCTGACGCCCTCGTAGCCGAGCTCGATCAGCGCGCGCTGGTGGGTGCCGAGGGCGAGGTCCCAGGACTCCTGGATGGGCCGCTCCCCCAGCTTCCGCTCGCCCATGATCGGGCGGGCGGCGCCGTGCGGCAGCAGGTACCGCAGCATCCACAGCACGTCGGAGCAGCGTTCCAGTTCCGGCCGGGACGCGATGTCGAGGAGCGCCCGCTGGACGCCGCGCTGCTCCAGTCGCAGCTCCAGCGCGGCAAGCCGGTCGTGCACGTCGCGGGCGAGGGGCGGCAGGGCGTCGTAGCCGACCTGGCCGATCCGGTCGCCGCCCATCATGATCTCGACGAGCCGGCGCACATCCCGCCGGCCGGGCACCGAGTCCTTCTCGATGCAGGTGACGGCCGCGTCCATGAAGTCGTACGGGGTGGGCCTGGCCCGTTCCCGCATCCCGGCCAGCAGGATCGACGTCTCGAACACGGCGATGGCGTCGGCCGTGGAGGCGAGGTAGCCGTTGCGGCGGGCGGCACGGACGATGTCCACCGACCAGCCGAGGAGTTCGGCCTCGTCCAGCCCGTCCAGGACCGGCGGCCTGCGGAGGAAGCCCGTCAGCATGTCCGCGGGTTCGGCGTCCGTGACGGGGGCCGGCGCGGTCTTCCTCGCCTTCGGCTTCTTCGCGCCCGCCTGGCCTTCCAGGCGGTACGGCTCCACGCGGGTGCGCCGGAGGTTCTTCGCCCAGACGGTGGCGGCGATCGACACCGAGCCGGCCTCGAGGCCGAACTGCGCCTCGATCGCGGCGTGGCTGGACGGGATCAGACCGTGCTGCCAGGCCGTGGCGGTGCGCGGGCCGATCTCGAAGGTGTCGGTGCCGTCGACGCCGAACTCCTCGACGCGGCTGGCCGCGTGGAACGCGCCGCAGACGTACAGGCAGTCGGCGGGGTCGGCACCAGTGGCGGCCAGGTGCTCACGCATCCGCGTCCACATGTGGCGCTCGCGGTCCTCGTCGACCCGCAGGCGGTGCGGGTCGCCGGGGGCGAGGCGCCGGAAGAGGCTGCCGATGAGGAACATGGCCTGGCGGTAGGTGTCGTGGTCGCTGTCGCCCAGCGGCAGTTCGACGTACTGGTGCCACCACTCGGACCAGTGCCGCACCCGGCCGTGCCGCAGCAGATGCTCCTCCAGCTCGGCGAAGCGCGGCCGGAGGTCGCCGATCTCCACGCCGACCGCGTCGCCGTGCAGTCCCGACTCCTCCTCGACGGGCGGCGTCTCGGACGGCTCCTCGTCCGTGCCGGGCGGGTCGGCCTGCTTGCCACGGGCGTCCCACTGGAAGACGTGGTCCGAGGATCGGTCGACGAGGACCAGTTCGACACCGGGGGTGTCCAGGGCGTAGGCGATCGCCTGGTACTCGGCCGACGCCTCGGTGATCGGGGCGACCACCGACAGCGGCGACCAGTCGGCCGGGAAGCCGTCGATCTCGGTGGCGAAGGCCTGGACGGCGACCGGCAGGCGGCAGTTGCGCAGTTCGGTCAGCAGCGGCGCCATGTCCTCGCACAGCTCCAGGTACACCACCTTCGGCTGCTTCTCGCGCAGCCGGCGGGCCATCGCGAGCGCGGAGGCCGGGGAGTGGTGGCAGACCGGGAAGATCTCCAGCGGCTCGCGCACCGCGCGGTCGACGTCGTCGACGAGGCCGAGAAGGATGCCCTCCAGCGCGTCGGGCCCGTCCGCGAACGTCGTGGCGGCCTCCTGGAGCTGGGCGCGGAGCGCCTCGAAGGTTCCCTGGTGGGAGCCGCTCATGACAGGGTGGCGATCGCGTCGCGACCGCCCTCCAGGAACTCGGGCCAGGAGCCGCCGTCCTCCTTGCTGCGCGGCTCGACGACGCCGTGCAGGTACTTGTTGAGGATGGCCAGGTCCTCGGGCTCGCGCCGGGCCAGCGAGCCGACGAGCGAGGAGGCCAGGGTGCGGGCGGTCAGGGCGCGCTCGCCGAAGAAGTTGCCGTGCAGGATCGCGTCCTCGAGGACACCGATCTGCTCGGCGGTGGACAGCGCGGACTCCAGCTTCTCCTCGTCGCTGCCGGCGGCGGCCGCCGATGCCCGCAGGTCGGCGAAGCTCTGCAGCAGCACGTCGAGCAGGGTCGGCGGCACGTCCAGCTCGATCCGGTGGCGGCGCAGCAGTTCCTCGGTGCGGAAACGGACGATCTCCGCCTCGCTCTTCTTGTTCGTCACGACCGGGATGCGGACGAAGTTGAAGCGGCGCTTGAGCGCCGAGGACAGGTCGTTGACGCCCCGGTCGCGGCTGTTGGCCGTGGCGATGATCGAGAATCCGGGCTTCGCGAAGACGATGTTCTCGCCGCCGTCACCGCCGTCCAGCTCGGGGACCGAGATGTACTTCTCCGACAGGATCGAGATCAGCGCGTCCTGGACGTCGCTGGTGGAGCGGGTCAGCTCCTCGAAGCGGCCGATGGTGCCGGTCTCCATCGCCGTCATGATCGGCGAGGGGATCATCGACTCGCGGGACTGGCCCTTGGCGATGACCATGGACACGTTCCACGAGTACTTGATGTGGTCCTCGGTGGTGCCGGCCGTGCCCTGCACCACCTGCGTGGAGTTCCGGCTGATCGCGGCGGACAGCAGCTCGGCCAGCCAGCTCTTGCCGGTGCCGGGGTCGCCGATGAGCAGCAGGCCGCGGTCGGAGGCGAGCGTGACGATGGAACGCTCGACGAAGGAGCGGTCGCCGAACCACTTCTGCGGGATCTCCCGGTCGAGGCCGTCGGCCCGCTCGGAGCCCAGCACGAACAACCGGACCATCTTGGGGGAGAGCCGCCAGGAGAACGGCTTGGGGGCGTCGTCGATCGACTCCAGCCAGTCCAGTTCCTCGGCGTACTTGATCTCGGCGGGGGCGCGCAACAGGTCGGACATGAAAGAGCCTTTCTAAGCCAGGAACTTCTTGAGTTCGTGGACGAGCTTGTCGATGTGGCCGGAGATCACCGGGGTGCCGAGCGCCTTGAACCGCTCGCGGAACCAGGGGTTGACCTCCTGGCGGCCGGAGCTGGTCACCGAGCCGACCGGGATGAACTTCACGCCGGAGCGGTGGACGGCCTCGATGCCCTCGAACAGCGGCTGCGAGCGGTCGAACTCGTAGAAGTCCGAGATCCACACCATCACGGTGTCCTTGGGATCGGTGATCTTCGGCCGGGCCATGGCCATCGCGACGGGGCCGTCGTTGCCGCCGCCGAGGTTCGTGCGCAGCAGCGCCTCGAACGGGTCGTTCACCCAGGGCGTGAGGTCGATGGCACGGGTGTCGTACGCGATGAGGTGGACGTCGACCTTCGAGAGCCCGGCGAAGATGGACGCCAGGATGGTGCAGTTGACCATGGAGTCGACCATCGAGCCGGACTGGTCCACGACCACGACGAGCCGCTGGGGCGTCGTACGGCGGGCCGTGTGCCGGTAGTAGAGGCGGTCGACGTAGAGCCGCTCCTCTTCCGGGCTCCAGTTGGTGAGGTTCTTCCAGATCGTGCGGTCGAGGTCGAGGTTGCGGAACACCCGCTTCGGTGGGACGGAGCGGTCCGGTTCGCCGACGGTGCTCTTCTCGACCTGGGTGCGCAGGACGTCGGCGACCTCCTCGACGTAGCGGCGGATCAGCGCCTTGGCGTTGGCGAGGGCGACGCCCGAGAGGTTGCTCTTGTCCCGGAGCAGCTGCTCGATCAGCGACATGCTGGGCGTGAGCTTGGCGGCGAGCTCGGGATCGGCCAGGACCTCGCGCAGGTGCATCCGCTTGACCAGCTCGGCCTCGATGCCGGCGAGTTCAGGGTCGCGGCGTCCGCCGCCGGGGTTCTCGCCGAGCGCCCGCTCCAGCCACCCGGCGTCGGACTGCCAGCGGGCCAGCTGCCCGGCGCTGACCGTGCCGGAGCCGGTGGCGAAGACGTTGAGCAGCACCTTGGAGGCGAGCGCGGCGCGGCGGACCTCGGCCGCGCGGTCGCGGGCGGCGTCCGCGTCGGGCTCGGGGGCCATCAGGCCGTCGATCTCAGCGGCCAGTTCAGGGTGGCGCTGCACGATGGAGTCGACCGAGGTCTGCGGGGCGAGGAGCCCGGACGGCAGGCCGATGTCCTCGACGACGGCGAGGCTCGCGGTCTCCAGCGCGGGCTGCTCCTCGGGGTCGAAGAGCCGGGCGAGGAGCCGCCAGTAGAGGACCTGGCGACGGTTGTCGTGGAGATCGGCTGTGATCGGTTCGCTCATCGACTCGGTCATTTCCGCAGCAGCTTTCCGGCGCGCTCGCGCAGTACGGTCACGGCGTCGGTGGCGGCCTTCTCGGCCCTGACGCCGGCCTTGTCGGTCGTGCCGCCCGCCCACGCGCCCGCGTGCACCGCGACGGTCTTCTTGCGCACGGTCGTCTCGACGGCCAGGGGCTGGATCCGGTACGTCCCGGCGTCCCAGCGCAGCAGCCCGATGCAGGCACCGGAGGCGGCGACGGCCTCCGGGGTGAGGGGACCGGCGGCCGGGACACGGTCGGTGTCGACGGCGAACGGCTGCCCGGCGACGGTGAACGTCAGCGCGCCGTCCGCCTCCTCGGCGGCGTAGCCCTCCAGGAGGACGGGGACGGCGAGGCGGGCCGGGTGCCGGTCGAGCGGCGCGGTGGCCGGGTCGGCGGCGGTGGACAGGGCGACGCGCGCGGTGGCGAAGGCGTCGGCGGGTTCGCCGGTGCGGGCGTGCGCGTCGTCCCAGACGAGGTCGCCCTCGATGGTGAGCGGCATGCCGTCGAGTTCCATCGCGCGCCCCTCGCTCACGGCCTCGAGCAGCGACAGGTGCGGGCGGAGCAGCTGCCAGACGCCGGCGCCGACGACGGTGTCGGGCTTGGGCACCGACACGCTCGCCCGCACCAGCCGGGGCGGGGTGCCGTCGGCCGGTTCGAACACGGCGTGCACCTGGGCCTGGGCGGCGGTGGCGTGTTCGTGCAGATCGACGCCGAGCGGCAGCAGCCGGCCGGTGGCCGCGGCGGTGGCGGGCGCGCCGAGGGCGCCGGGCACGGTCAGGAGCATCGCGCGGGCCCACAGGTCGGCCCAGCGGCGTACCGGTATGCGCTCCAGGGTGGCGCCCGGACAGGACGCGGCGAGTTCGGCGGCGAAGCCGTCGAGGAGCGCGGCCAGGCGGCGCAGGGCCGGGTCGGGAAGCATCGCGGAGACGACCTGGGCGGCGCCGGAGACGGTGTCGTGGTCGAGGCCGCGCCAGCCGGCACGAGTCAGGTCGGCGAGCCAGGAGCGGGCAGCGGCAAGGAGGTTGGCGGGCCGGTCGGCGTCGGCGGTCGGGGCGGTGTCGCCGGTGCGGGTGCGGCCGGTGGTCGCGACGAGCTCCTCCGCGACCGCGTCGTGGACGGAGCCGAGCAGGGCGGTGCGGGCGGCGGCGAGGGCGACGAGGTGGTCCTCGTCGGCGGTGCCGGCCGCCGCCTTCTCGGCGGCCTCGGCGACGCGCGCCGCCAGTGGCGAGGACGCGAGCGCCTGGGCGAGCTCCGTCAGGCCGGCGGCCTGGGCGGGCTGCGGCCGGAGCAGCCCGGTGACGAGCACCCGGTCGAACGCGTCGACGGCCGCGAGGGCGTCGCCGAGCAGGCCGTCGGTCTCCGTGACGACCGGCGCACCGGCCCCCGCCGCGGTCGCCGGGAACCACTGCATCTCCGGCAACGGCGCCGTGGTCGGGGCGAGTTCCAGGTACGCGAGGTGGCGCAGGAACCGGCTGAACACCTGAGCGGCGGCCTTGGTGTCGCCCTGCGGAGGGCGGGCGGCGGTCATCGTGTCCGTGATGCCCGGGGCGGTCGGCTCGCCGTCGGCGGGCTCGGCCTTCAGGTACCGGGCGACGCGCTCCGCGCCGTACTGCAGCACCGCCTCGGTGACCAGGGCCCGGATGTGGTTGCAGAACGATCCCCGCGCGCCGCCGCAGGGCCGGTTGTTGTTGGTGCTGCACGCGAACGCGAAGCTGCCGGCGGCGACCGACGAGACATAGACCCGGCCGATGTCCGATCCGCTGGACACGACGCCCTGCAGTCGCCCGTCGGCCAGCTCGACGAACGGAACCTTGGCGAGCTTCCGGGGCCGCGCGGGCGGCAGCACCCGTACGGTGCTCGACCTCTCCCAGTCCGACAAGGGACCATCTCCTCATGCGCAGGGGAATGCCCGCGCCACGACCCGAAGTCGGCGCGAACGGAACGAGATCGAACCTAGCCCCGCCCACTGACAACGCCCTGGTCCCGCCTACCGCGGGCCCGCGGGGCCCCAGTCCGTCGTACGGTCGCACCAGCGGGTCAGGAGGGTGCGGTCGTGGCCCACGGCCAGGAGGGCGGCGCCGGTCCGGGCGCGGTAGGACTCGACCGCGCCGACGAGCGCGGCGGTCGTCGAGGCGTCGAGCATCGCGGTCATCTCGTCGCAGATCAGCAGGCGGGGGCGGAGTACCAGGGCGCGGGCCAGGCAGGCGCGTTGGAGTTGGCCGTCGCTCACCTCGTGGGGGCGGCGGGTGAGGAGGTCGGGCGTGAGACCGACGGCCGGGGTCAACTCGGCGAGCCTCGCCGGCGCCTCCGTGCGGCGGCCCGTCGCACGCAACGGTTCAGCGATCAGGTCGGTCAGGCGCAGTCGGGGGTCGGCGGCCTGACGGGGCTGCTGGAAGATCACGCCGACGGCGGTGCGCAGGTCGCGCGGGGCGCGATGCCGCCAGCCGCGTACCTCCTCGCCGGCCAGCACGACCCGGCCCTCGTACGGGCGGTGCAGCAGCGCCGCGACCCTCGCCAGGGTCGACTTGCCGCAGCCGCTGGGGCCGAGGAGCCCGACCGCCTCCCCGGCCTCGATCCGCAGCGAGACGTCCCGGAAGACCGGCGTCCGGCGGTCGTGGCCGGCGGTCACGCCGTCCAGCTCAAGCATGGGTCGTCTCCGCGTGGTGGCAGGCCACGCCCGCGCGCAGGGCGGGCCGGGTGGCGCAGGTGTCGGTGGCCCGGTCGCAGCGCGGGGCGAAGGCACAGCCGTCGGGCAGGGCGGACAGTTCCGGCGGGAGTCCGGGGACGGGGGTGAACGCACGGTCCGGGAGGGCGTCGAGGAGGCCGCGGGCGTACGGGTGCCGGGGGCCGGGCGCGCCGAAGAAGCGTCGCGCGTCGGCTGTTTCGACGATCCGGCCGGCGTACATGACCGCGACCCGGTCGGCGATCCGTTCCGCCGCCGCGAGGTCGTGGGTGATGAGGAGCAGCCCGCGGCCGTCATCGGCGTGCCGGCGCAGTTCGTCGACGGTGCGGTCGACCAGGTCCCGGTCGAGGCCGGTCGTCGGCTCGTCGGCGAGCAGCAGCGGCGCGCCGCCGACCAGGGCGAGCGCGAGCGCGGCCCGTTGGGCGAGCCCACCGGACAACTCGTGTGGATACCGGTCGAGATGGTCGAGAGGAAACGCCGCCCGCCCGGCGGCAGCCTCCGCTGCCGCGGGCCGGTCCGGGCGCGGGACGAAGTTCGGCTCCCGCACGGCCGCCTCTGCAGCCACGCGCCCGTCCCGCCGCCGCGGGCCCCACCTCCGTACGGCCGCCTCCGCCGCCGCGCGGCGCCCGCCCCTCCGTACAGTTGTCAACGCCCGTACGGTCTCCTCCAGTTGCGCCCGGACCGTCCGGACGGGAGTCAGGTGCGCCGCCGGGCTCTGCGGGACGAGGCCGACGCGGCGCCCGCGTACCGTGCGGGCCAGGGTCCGTTCGTCGGCGGCGAGCAGGTCGACCCCGTCGAGCAGCGCGGACCCGCTCGCCTCGGCGTTGCCCGGCAGCAGGCCGAGCAGAGCCGATGCGAGGACGGACTTGCCGCAGCCGCTCTCGCCGACGAGGGCGAGGCACTCCCCCGGCGCCAGGTCGAAGTCGGCGTCGGTGACGGCGGCGACGTGCCGCCCGCCGGGCATCCGGAACCGCACGGTCAGCCCGCGCACACGGAGCAGCGCGCCGGTGGCGCGCTCCTCGGCGACCGCCTCCAGGGCACGCGCGAAACGGGGGTTCACAGCATCAGCTCCGATCGACGGCGCGGGTTGAGCCGGTCGCGCCAGACCCCGGCGAGTCCGGCGACGGCGAGCGTGGGTACGACCAGGAACAGTCCGGGGAACAGGGTGGGCCACCAGTCGCCGGCGAGCAGCGAGGAGCGCCCGCTCTGCACCAGGCCGCCGAGGCTGGCGCGGTGGCTGGGCAGGCCGAGGCCGAGGAAGGACAGCGCGGACTCGTGCCACATGGCGTGCGGCACCATCAGCACGGCGGCGAGCCCGGCCTGCGGCAGTACGCCCGGCAACAGGTGCCGGACGGCGACCCGCCACCGGCTCGCGCCGCCGGAGATCGCCGCGTCGACGAACGGCCGGGCTCGCAGCGACAGCACCTCGGAGCGGACGATCCGGGCGGTGGACAGCCAGTGGGTCAGGGCGACGGAGACGATCACCGGCCACACTCCCGGCCGGAACATGGCCACCACGAAGATCCCGAGCAGCAGGTGCGGCACGGACGAGAAGGCGTCGACGATCCGCATGACGATCCGGTCGGTCCAGCCGCCGAGCGCGCCTGCGGCGGTGCCGACGGCCGTGCCGACGACGGTCGCGACGAGTGCCGCGACGACGCCGACGAGCAGCGAGACGCGCAGTCCGTGGACGCAGCGCAGCAGCAGGTCGCGGCCCACGTCGTCGGTGCCGAACGGGTGCTGCCAGGACGGCGGTCGCAGCCGCCGGGCCAGGTCGACGGCCTGTTCGTCGAGCGGGACGAGCAGGGGTACGAACACCACGGCGAGGACCGCCGCGCCGACGACGCCGGCGGAGGTCCACAGCCGCGCCCGGTGCCGATGCGTGTCAGCCATCGAAGCCCACCCTCGGGTCGGCGAGCCCGTACAACAGGTCGGAGAGCAGGTTCCCGGCCAGCACGGCGGCCGTCGCGATGACGGTCAGCGCGGCGAGCAGCGCGAAGTCGACGGAGACCGCGGCCTGGACGGTCGCGGCGGCGATCCCGGGCCAGCTGAACACGGTCTCGACGAGCAGCGCCCCGGTGATCAGTTCGGGCACACGGGAGCCGACGAGGGTCAGCATGGGGAGCATCCCGGAGCGCAGCGCGTGCCCGAGGAGCACGGTCCGCTCGGACAGGCCGCGGGCGCGGGCGCCACGCACGGGGTCCTCGGCGAGCGCGTCGCTGACGCCCTGCCGGACGTACAGGAAGAACCAGGGCAGTTGGGCGAGGCCGAGGACGCCCGCGGGCAGGACCAGGTGACGGGCGACCTGGCCGGCGGTGACGGTGTCGCTCGCGGTGTCGGTGAGTCCGCCGGCCGGCAGCGCGCCGAGCTTGAGGGAGAAGAACCAGATGGCGAGCAGGCCGAGCCAGAACGCGGGCGCGGCCTCCAGGGTGTAGGCCAGGGAGCCGACGGACCGGTCGAGGAGGCCGCCGGGGCGGCGCGCGGCGAGGACGCCGAGGGCGGTGCCGAGCAGGATCGCGACGAGGAAGGCGGTGGCGGCGAGGAGCACGGACCAGCCGACGCGCTCGCCGATGACGTCGGCGACGGGCTGGCGCAGCACGGCCGAGTCGCCGAGGTCGCCCGCGAGGGCGGAGGTGAGCCAGTCCCACCAGCGGGCGAGGAGCGGCCGGTCGACGCCGAGGTTGGCGCGCAGCTGGTCGAGGTTCTCCTGGGAGGCGGTGAGTCCGGCGGTGCCGGCGTACGCCTTGACGGGATCGAAGGGCGAGGCGGCGGCGACGGCGAAGACGGCGAAGGTGACCGCGCCGAGGACGGGGACGGCGAACAGGGCCCGCCGTCCCGTCATGCGCGCCATCGCCGCCCAGGGCAGTCGCCCGAGGTGACGGGAGCTCACTTCTCGGCGCTCTTCGGGGTCCAGTCCTCGACGTTCCACCAGGGGCCGGAGGCCAGGCCGTGGTCGTGCGGCTCGACCTGGGTGGTGAGGCCGCGCCAGGCGTCGTCGATGACGTAGACGTGGTCGACGTGGGTGAGGAAGGTGTAGCCGGGGTTCTTGACCAGTTCGCGCTGGACGGTGTCGTACGCGGCCTTCCGCCGCACCGGGTCGTCGGTCCGGCGCCCGTCGACGAGGGCCTTGTCGACGACGGGGTTGTCGTACCGGGCCATGTTGTTGAAGCCGTCGCCGGCGAGGGTGGAGGTGAGCAGCGGGTACTGGTCGAAGTCGGGGTCGCCGGGGGCGCCGCCGCCGGCGAGGACGGCGTCGTCCTTCATCCGCGGCTCGATGACCTCCCAGGTGCCGGACTGGGTCCTGATCTCGATGCCGGCCTTCTTGGCGTCGGAGGCGTAGGCGAGGGCGTGGTCCTGGCGGAGCTTGTCGCCGGAGAGGTACCAGAGCGGGAACGCGGCGCGCACGCCGTTCTTCACGCGGATGCCGTCCGGGCCGGGCTTCCAGCCCGCCTCGTCGAGGATCTTCCGCGCTCCGGCGAGGTCGTGGGGCCGCTCGGTGCCCTTGGCGAACCACTCGCTGTCGGTGGGGACCGGCCCGAAGGCGGGCTTGCCGGCGCCCTGGAGGAGGGAGTCGACCATGGCCCGGCGGTCGACGGCGATGTCCAGGGCACGGCGGATCGCGATGTCGCCGGCGACCTTGTTGTGGGTCGGCAGCGTGACGGTGCGGTAGTCGTAGGTCCTGGCCGTGTACGTCTTCTTCGTACGGTCGCCCGCGAAGCCCTCGGCGAGGTTCGGCGGCAGGATCGCGCCGTCGAGGTCGCCGGAGCGCAGCCGGGTGGCGCGCACGTCGTCGTCCTTGACGATCGCCATGGTGAAGTTCTTCACGGCGGGCTCGCCGCCCCAGTACCGGGGGTTGGCCCTGAAGCTGATCTTCTCGCCCCTGGACCAGCCGGCGAGGACGTACGGGCCGGTGCCGACGGGCCTGGTGGTGAACGGCCCGGTGTTGACGTCCTGCCGGCCCGCGATGTGCTCGGGCACGATGCCGAGGACGGTGCGCTGCGCGAAGGGCGCGTAGGGGTACTTGAGGGTGAGCACGACGGTGTCGTCACCGATCGCCCGGACGTCCTCGAGGGCGTCCAGCTCGGCGCGCGACGCGTAGTTGGTCTTCGGGTCGAGCACCGTCCTGTACGTGAAGACGACGTCCCTCGCCGTGAACGGCGCGCCGTCGCTGAAGGTGACGCCCTTGCGGAGCCGGTACGTGTACGTGAGGCCGTCGGCGCTCACTCGCGGCAGGGCTTCGGCGAGCGCCGGCCGGAGCTTCATGTCGGCGTCGAGGGCGAGCAGCCCGTCGAAGATCTTGGAGTTGCCGTCCTTGCCGTAGCCGAGGAGCGGGCTGAGCGATTCGGGCTCGTACGCGATGCCGACGACCACGGAGTCCTGGCGTCCGCCGGAACCGGCGGCGGACCCGCCCGGGTTCGAGCAGGCCGCCGCGGTCAGGGCCAGGGTTCCGGCCAGCACCGCGGCGGCCGTGCCGCGTATGGATCGGGCGGTCATGCGCGCCACACCCCTAATTGAAGATCAACTGTTATTGCGAATAGGTCGCAATTAAACAGCATGTAGAGGGGTGCGCTCGGACCGGGCCCCTTACGGCGAGGGCACCGGCGCCGGCAGCTCCGCCAGCTCGGCGATCACGGCCCGATGGCTGCCCGCGGAACCGAGCGCGATCTGGTCGGACTTGGCCCGCTTGAGCGCCAGATGCGCCGGGTGCTCCCAGGTCATGCCGATGCCGCCGTGCAGCTGGACGCACTCCTCGGCCGCATGCACCGCGACCTTCGAGCAGTACGCCTGGGCGACGGCCACCGTGAGCGGGGCGTCCGGGCTGCCGGTGGCCAGCGCGTCCGCGGCGGCCCGGGCGGCGGCCCGAGCGTTCACGATCTCCAGCCAGAGCTGCGCCATCCGGTGCTTGAGCGCCTGGAAGGAGCCGACCGGCCGGTTGAACTGGAACCGCTCCTTGGTGTGCCGGACGGTCTCCTCCAGGCACCAGGCGGCGAGGCCCAGCTGTTCGGAGGCGAGCAGCCCGGCGCCGGCCAGCAGTCCGCGCCGGATCGCCGTGTCGGCGGCCGCCCGGTCCGCGAGCCGGACCCCGGACGCCGCGTCGGCGTCCACGGCGGCCAGCGGGCGGGTCAGGTCCAGCGGGGTCTGCGGTTCGATCACGGCCTCGGCGGCGGGGACCGCGTACAGACCGTCGGCGCGCGGCACGAGCAGGACGTCAGCGACGGCGGCGTCAGCGACGCCGGTGACCCGGCCGCCGGTCGCCGGCCGGGCGTCCGGGGCGGCGGACAGCGGGACGGCGAGCACCGCGACGGTCCGGCCGGCGGCCAGGTCGGCGAGCAGCCCGGTGACCCGCTCGCGCGGGTCCTCGATCGCGAGCAGCGTCTCGGTCGCGACGACGGAGGAGGTCAGGTACGGGACGGGGGTCACCGCGCGGCCCAGCTCCTCCAGGACGACGGCCGCCTCGCGGTGGCTCGCACCCTGGCCGCCCAGCTTCTCCGGTACGAGGAGTCCGGCGGCGCCCATGTCGGCGGCGAGGGCCCGCCACAGTCCGGGGACGTACGGGCTGCCGGTCTCGATCCGGCCGAGCAGCACGTCCGGCCCGGCCCGGTCGGTGAGCAGCGCGCGGACCGCGGCCCTCAGGTCGTCCTCGGTGTCGGAGTACAGCAGGTCCGTCATCGCGCGAGCTCCTTCCACGGGACGTCCTTGTCGTTGCGGGGCTCGGCGGGCAGGCCGAGCACGCGCTCGGCCACGATGTTGAGGAGCACCTCGGTCGTGCCGCCCTCGATCGAGTTGCCCTTGGCGCGGAGATAGCGGTAGCCGGCGTCGCGCCCGGTGAAGTCGACGAGTTCCGGTCGGACCATCGTCCAGTCGGAGTACAACAGGCCCTCCTCGCCGAGGAGTTCCACCTCCAGGCCGCTGATCAGCTGGTTGAGCCGGGCGAAGCCGAGCTTCATGGCGCTGCCCTCGGGACCCGGCTGGCCGGCGACGAGCTGCTGGCGCAGCCGTTCGCCGGTGAGGCGGGCGACCTCGGCGTCCACCCAGAGGTCGAGCAGCCGCTGGTGCAGGTCGTGGGTGCGCAGTTCGGGGCGCTCGCGCCAGGTCGCCGCCGCCTTCCCGATCATGCCGCCCTCGCGCGGGAGGCGGCCGCCGCCGATGGAGACCCGCTCGTTCATCAAGGTGGTCTGGGCGACCCGCCAGCCGTCGCCGACCTCGCCGAGGCGGTGTGCGTCGGGGATCCGCACGCCCGTCAGGAAGACCTCGTTGAACTCGGCCTCGCCGGTGATCTGGCGCAGCGGCCGGACCTCGACGCCGGGGTCGGTCATGTCGCAGACGAAGTAGGTGATGCCGCGGTGCTTGGGCAGGTCCGGGTCGGTGCGGGCGATGAGGATCGCCCAGCGGGCGGTGTGCGCGCTGGAGGTCCACACCTTCTGCCCGTCGACGATCCAGTCGCCGGACTGCTCGTCCCGTACGGCGCGGGTGCCGAGCGCGGCCAGGTCGGAGCCGGCGCCGGGCTCGCTGAACAGCTGGCACCACACCTCCTCGCCGGTCCACAGCGGCCTGAGGAACCGCGCCTTGACGTCCTCGGAGCCGTACGCGAGGACGGTCGGCGCGGCCATGCCGAGGCCGATGCCGATCCGGCGCGGGTCGTTGTCGGGGGCGCCGGCGGCGGTGAGTTCGGCGTCGACGACGGCCTGCAGCGCGCGCGGGGCGCCAAGGCCGCCGAGGCCCACGGGGTAGTGCACCCACGCGAGTCCGGCGTCGAAGCGGGCTCGGAGGAAGTCGATCCGCGAGGTGGTGGCCGGGGAGTGCTCAGCGAGCAACTTCCGGGCACGGGCGATCAGTTCGGTGGCGTCGGGCGCGGCAGGGATCATCGGGCGGCTCCGTCCGGCAGGACGACGAGGCGGCCGGTGGTGACGCCGTCGGCGACGCGCTGCACGGCGTCGGCGGCCCCGGCGAACGGCACCCGCTCGCTGACCAGCGGCTTCACCAGGCCCTTCGCGGCGTACTCGGTGAGCGTCTCGTGGCAGCGCAGCACGGCGGCCGGGTCCTTGATGTTGTACAGGCCCCAATGCAGGCCGAGGATCGAGTAGTTCTTCACGAGGGCGTGGTTGAGGGCGGGCGACGGGATCGAGCCGCTCGCGAAGCCGACGACCACGATCCTGCCCTCGAAGGCCACGACCTTCGTGGACTGCGTGTAGGCCTCGCCGCCGACCGGGTCGAAGACCACGTCCGCGCCGCGCCCGCCGGTGGCCTCCTTGACCGCGGCGACGACGTCCTCGGTACGCCGGTCCACCACCACGTCACAGCCGAGCGCACGGGCGACGGCGGCCTTCTCCGGCCCGCCGACCACGCCGATCACGGTCGCGCCGGTGGCCTTGCCGATCTGCACGGCCGCGCTGCCCACGCCGCCGGCGGCGGCGTGCACCAGCAGCGTCTCGCCCTCCTGGAGCGCGGCGCGGCGGTGCAGTCCGAAGACGGCGGTCTGGTAG
The DNA here is from genome assembly GCF_033343995.1 of Streptomyces sp. HUAS YS2. Classification (NCBI taxonomy): domain Bacteria; kingdom Bacillati; phylum Actinomycetota; class Actinomycetes; order Kitasatosporales; family Streptomycetaceae; genus Streptomyces; species Streptomyces solicathayae. Next base: position 897,862 of record NZ_CP137573.1, read on the forward strand.
CCGATGTGCAGGGCGGCCGCCTCGGCGTCGTCGAGGGCCTCGGGGGCCGGGAGCACCGCCGCCGCGTCGGCGACGGTGTACTCGGCGAAGCCGCCGTACGGCAGGGCCGGCGTGGCGATGACCCGGCGGCCGTCCTCGGTCTCGGCGCAGACCTCCACCCCGGGGGTGAAGGGCAGCGGCGGGCGGATCTGGTACAGGCCCCGACAGAGCAGCGCGTCGGGGAAGTTGACGTCGGCGGCGAGCACCCGGAGCAGGACCTGCCCCGGACCGGGGGTGGGGCGGTCGACTTCGTCCCGCTGCATCACCTCGCCCGGCTCGCCGTTCTCGTGCACTCGCCATGCCTGCATCGGGATCCTCCGGGCGGTCGTCCGTACTACGCGGTCGATCGCATACTAAGCGGTCGCTTGCCAGTCATGGAACATGCCGCTCAGGACTTCTTCGGACGCGCCCGCACATGCATCCGCTCGCCCTGCGGACCGAACAGCGACAGGAACTCCACCGGCCCGTCCGGCGTCGGCCCGAACCAGTGCGGCACCCGCGTGTCGAACTCTGCCGCCTCGCCGGCGGCCAGCACGACATCGTGCTCGCCGAGCACCAGCCGCAGCCTCCCGGAGAGCACATAGAGCCATTCGTACCCCTCGTGGACCCGCGGATCCGGCTTCTCCGTCGCCTTCTCCTGGACCACCTTGTACGCCTGGAGGCCGCCGGGCTGCCGGGTCAGCGGGTACATCGTGCGCCCGTGCCGCACGATCGGCTCGGCGCGCACCCGGGGGTCGCCCACCGGCGGCGCGCCGACCAGTTCGTCCAGCGGCACCTGGTGGGCGCGGGCGATCGGGAGCAGCAGCTCCAGGCTGGGTCTACGCTGCCCGGACTCCAGGCGGGAGAGGGTGCTCACCGAGATGCCGGTGGAGGTGGAGAGATCGGCGAGGGTGGCACCCCGGGCACGCCGGATGCGGCGCAGCCGCGGGCCGACCTCCGTGAGCACGTCGTCGATACGGGGGTCCTCGCGGGGGGTGTCGGTCATGGGTCCATGGTGCAGGGACACTTGCGGAAACGGCAACATTCTTTGTCATCTCGATAGCCCCGGGCGCAGGCTCGGGGGCATGAACGCAGACAACGCACATGCGGCAGGTGAGCGGTACGACGTCGTGGTCGTCGGCGGCGGGGCCGCCGGCCTGAGCGCGGCCCTGGTCCTCGGGCGGTCCCGGCGTACGACCCTGGTGATCGACGCCGGCGCGCCGCGCAACGCCCCGGCCGCGCACATGCAGGGGTACCTGTCCCGGGACGGAATGAGCCCGGCCGAGTTCCTGGCCGCCGGGCGGCGGGAGATCGCCGCGTACGGGGTGGAGTGGACGGCCGGCGAAGCGGTCGGCGCGGTGCCGGACGGGGCGGGCGGGTTCGTCGTGTCGCTCGCCGACGGCCGGACGGTCCCTACCCGGCGGCTGGTGGTGACGACGGGCCTGGTGGACGAGCTGCCGCCGTTCGACGGGGTCGCGGAGCGCTGGGGCCGGGACGTACTGCACTGCCCGTACTGCCACGGCTGGGAGGTGCGGGACCGGGCGTTCGGTGTGATCGCGCATCCGGTGCTCGGCGCGCACCAGGCGCTGCTCGTGACGCAGTGGTCCGACGACGTGGTCTTCTTCCCGCACACGTACGACTCGGTCGGCGAGGAGGACCGGCGGCGGCTCGCGGCGGCGGGGGTGCGGACGGTGGAGGGCGAGGTGTCCGGGCTGGTCGTCGCCGACGACCGGCTGACCGGGGTGCGGCTGGCGGACGGCCGGGTGGTGGAGCGCTCCGTGGTGTTCGTCGGACCGGCCTTCGTGCCGCGCGACGGGCTGCTGCGGGCGCTCGGCGCGGCGACCGAGGACACGCCGATGGGAACGTTCACGGCCGTGGACGCGACCGGTCGGACCAGTGTGACGGGCGTGTGGGCGGCGGGGAACGCGGTCGGGGCCGCGGAGCAGGTCGTCAACGCGGCGAGCGGCGGGTACCGGGCGGGCGTGGCGGTCAACATGGACCTGCTGGAGGAGGACCTGGACCGGAAGACGGCGGTGGTGGGCTGACGGCTCTTCAGATCTCCGGCCGTCCGCGCTATCGATGCGCCATGACGAGCGCATCGGGTGAGACGAGCGAACCGAACGACCTGCCCGGCCTGCCCGCCCCTCCCCCGCCCGGGGCGAGCGCGCTCCCGGCGGGGACGTACGAGGGGCGGACCGTGCTGGTGACCGGGGGCGGCTCCGGCCTCGGAAAGGCGATCGCCGCGGAGTTCGCCCGGCTGGGGGCGGACCTGATGATCGTGGGCCGCTCAGCGGACCGGCTGGCCCGGGCCCGTGCGGAGCTGGCGGCGGTCGGCAGGACGCGGGTGGCGACGGCCGTGTGCGACGTCCGTGATCCGGAGCGGGTCGCGGCGGCCCTCGACGCCTGCGAGGCCGGGGTCGGGCGGCCGGACGTACTGGTGAGCAACGCCGCCGCGAACTTCCCTGTCCCGGCGGAGGACTTGACGCCGAACGGCTGGCGGGCGGTCGTGGACATCACGCTGACCGGCGCCTGGTTCACGACCCGCGAGTTCGCCCGCCGGCACCTGGCCGCCGGGACACCGGCGTCGGTGATCGCCGTCGGCGCGTCGTACGCGTGGACCGGCGGGCCCGGCTTCGTGCACTCGGCGTCGGCCAAGGCGGGCGTGAAGAGCCTGGTGGAGACGCTGGCCGTGGAGTGGGGCCCGTACGGGATCCAGGTCAACGGACTAGTGCCCGGGCTGATGCCGCACGAGGACATGACGCCGGACATCCGCGCGGGCCTGGACCGGGCGCCGGACCCGGGCCGCAGGCAGCCCGCGCTGCGGGTGGGCCTGCCGCGCGAGCTGGGGTGGGCCGCGACGTTCCTGGCATCGCCGTACGCCCGGTTCGTCAGCGGCCACACGATGGTCGTGGACGGGGCGAACTGGCAGCGCCGGACGATCGTCAACGACCCGGTGGTCCCCCTCCGTGAACAGCTGGGGCGGGGGCGGGACGGGGACTGACGCGCGCTCGGCCGTGCGTGTGAATGCGGGACGCCGGGGCTGCGCGAGCGGGCTGCGGCGGAAAGGATTCGCCGGGGGCGGCGGGACAGAGCACGACACCACACGACACGACAGCGGAAGGCAGGGCGCACCACATGCTCGGTACGGACTTCAGCACCGGCTCCCCCAGCTGGATCGATCTCGGCAGCCCGGACACGGACGCGGCCGCCGCGTTCTACACCGCCGTCTTCGGCTGGGACTTCACGTCCGCCGGCCCGGACGCGGGCGGCTACGGGTTCTTCCAGCAGGACGGGAAGACGGTCGCCGCGCTCGGGCCGCTGACCGACGAGGGCGCGAGTTCGGCCTGGACGGTGTACTTCCAGACACCCGACGCGGAGGCCACGGCGCAGGCGACCGAGAAGGGCGGCGGCAAGGTGCGCGTCCCCGCCATGGACGTGATGGACGCGGGCCGGATGGCCGCGATGACCGACCCGGCCGGCGCCGAGTTCGCGGTCTGGCAGCCGGGCGCCGTCAAGGGCCTGGACCGGACCTCCGAGAACAACACGCTGCTCTGGGTCGAGCTGCACGTCCCCGACCCCCAGGCCGCGCTGTCCTTCTACCGCGGCCTGTTCGGCTGGCGCTGGTCGGAGATGGCGGCGCCGGGGATGACGTACCGGGTGATCTCGACCGCCGAGGGCGACCAGGAGGACACGTCGTTCGGCGGGGCGGCCGAGCTCCAGGGCGAGGGGATGAAGCCGAGCTGGATCCCGTACTTCACGGTGATGGACCCGGACCGGACGGCCGAGGCGGTCCAGGGCAACGGCGGGACGGTGCTGATGCCCGCGGCGGACGTGCCGGAGGTGGGTCGGATCGCCTGGTTCGCCGACCCGTTCGGCGCCCCCTTCGCCGTCCTGAAGCCGGACCCGCGGATGTAAGGGGGTGTCTTCCGGATCACGCCGGAAGACACCCCTGGCCCCTCAGGCGCCGGTGAATCCGGGCGGGCGCCGGGCCGCCTTCGCCGCGTAGCCCTCCCTCGCGTCGTCCGAGGTGAGGGTGAGCGCCGCGGCGAGGGCGGCGCGGTCGAGGGCGGCGGCCATGCCGTGGTCGGCGAAGGCGTCGATGTTCCGCTTGATCGCACGGACGGCGAGCGGCGCGTTCGCGGCGATGGCCGCGGCGGTGTCCCGGGCGGCCGTGTCGAGGCCGTCGGGCGGCGTGACGAGCTGGACGAGGCCGAGCCGTTCGGCGGTGGCGGCGTCGACGCGACGGCCGGTGAGGGCCAGGTACTTGGCCCAGCCGGCCCCCGCGTCGCGGGCGATCCGCAGGTCTCCGCCGGCGTCGACGGCCACGCCGATCCCGGCCTCGGGCAGCGCGAACCTCGCGTCGTCGGCGGCGATCCTGACGTCCGCCATCAGCGCCAGTTCGAACCCGAAGCCGAGGCAGTAGCCCTGCACGGCCGCCACGATCGGCTGCGGCAGCCGGGCGAAGGCGGCGAAGCGCTCGTGGACCCAGCGGATGCCCTCGTCGTAGCGGTGCGTCCGCTCGGCGGCCGAATCACCGGTGATCGCCCCGCCGGGCGCGGTGACGTCGATCCCGGCGCAGAACGCCCGCCCCTCAGCCCGGAGCAGGACGACCCGCACGGACGGGTCGAACCGGATCCGGTCGGCGAACACACCGAGCTGCCGACTCGCCTCCCAGCTCCACCCGTTGAGCTTCTCGGGCCGGCACAGCGTGAGCACCCCGACGCCGCCCTCGGTCACTTCGAACCGGAGCCGCTCCTCCCCCGCCGGGATCTCCCGGTCCAGCGTGTCGATCACCGCGCCCCACCCCCCTCCTGATGGAGCGTCAGGTTAGGGGTGCGGGGCGCGCACGGCAACGGGATCAGCGGGCGAAGAGCTCGAACGACACGGCCGGGACGCCGTCGAAGCGGGCGGCCGTGCGCTCCGCGATGCCGGTGAGGAACTCGCGGACGTACTCCTCCGGCGCCTGGTCGGTCAGCGCCTCTATGTAGGCGCGGTGGCACAGCAGGGATTCGACCGCGCGCTCCATGCCGGGAGCGGCGGACGTGGCGTGCGTGGGGGTGGTGGAACCCGCGACGGCCACCCAGCGGACGCCGTTCCACGGCTCCAGGCCCTGCTCCGTCAACTCCGGGAAGATCCAGCGGTTGCCCGCGTCGGCCGCCGCGTCCAGCGTGGCGCGGCCGACGGCCACGTGGTCGGGGGTGTTCCAGGGGCCGCCGGGCCCTGGGGTCCAGGTGTCGCGGTGGTTGAGCGTGATCACGAGTTCCGGGCGGTGCCGGCGGATCGCCGCCGCGATGTCCCGGCGCAGGCCGAGCCCGTACTCGATCACGCCGTCCCGGTGGTCGAGGAACTCCACCGTGTCCACGCCCACGACCGCCGCGCTCGCGCGCTGCTCCTGCTCGCGGACCGCGGCGCATTCGGCCGGGTCGAGGGTGTCGATGCCCGCCTCGCCCCGGGTGGCGAGCAGGTAGACGACCTCCCGGCCGCCGTCCGTCCAGTCCGCGATCGCCGCGGCGCAGCCGTACTCCAGGTCGTCGGGGTGGGCGACGACGGCGAGCGCGCGTCGCCAGTCGCCGGGCATCGGGTCGAGCGCGGGCGGGGTCGCTTCGGTCTTGTCGATCATGGCCGCACCCTACCCGCGCCGAGCGGTCAGGCGGCGCCGGTCAGGATGACCGAGCGGGCCAGGTTGCGGGGGCGGTCCGGGTTGAGCCCGCGGCGGCCCGCGAGGGCGACGGCCAGCCGCTGGACGCGGACGAGGGCGGCGACCGGGTCGAGCGCGTCGGCGGCGAACAGGGCGCTGGTGGACTCGACTTCGTCGGCGAGGCCGGACGGGACGGGGCCGAAGCACCAGACCAGGCTGGTCCGGTCGCTGATGCTGATCGGGCCGTGGCGGTACTCCATCGCCGCGTACGACTCGGTCCACGCGCGGGCCGCCTCGCGGAGCTTGAGCGCCGCCTCGTCGGCGAGGCCGACCGTCCAGCCGGTGCCGAGGAAGGTGAACTGGCCGCGCAGCTCCCAGGATCGGGGCAGCGGCTCGTACAGGGCGAGTTCGGCGTCCGTGATCGACGGGGCGAGGTCCACGCCGAGTCCGGCCCGCAGGAGTTGCAGGGCCGTGGTGGCGAACCGGGTCTGGACGACGGACCGTTCGTCGGCGAAGCCGAGGTCGAGCACCACGTCCCCGCGGCGCCCGGCCGGGCTGTCGGGCACCCCGGTGAGGACGAGGGTGGGGACGCGGCCCTGGGCGAGGGCGAGGAGGTCGGCCACCTCGGTCGTCGTGCCGGAGCGGGTCAGGGCCACGATCCGGTCGTAGCCGCGGCCGATCGGCGTCGGGTCGGAGGCGGGGAAGGCGTCGGTCTCGCCTGCGCCCAGGGACTCACGCAGCGCCGCGTAGGCGCGGGCCATGAAGTACGAGGTGCCGCAGCCGACGACGGCCACCCGCTCGCCCCGGCGGGGCAGCAGGTCGGCCTGCGCGACGGCGATGTCGGCGGCGCGACGCCAGCAGTCGGGCTGGCCGGCGATCTCGGCGGTGACGTGCGCGGTCATGTCCGGGTCCTCTCGTCTGGGCGGTCCGGACGGATTTCTATCCCGGCTCGGGGGAGCGCACCATGAGCAATCAGTGAGCAGGACTTGGACTTTTGTGCGGGCCCGCCGCTCCGCAGGACGCCCGGACGACCAACCGGGGCCGCAGCCGCACCTGGTGGAGCGGGCTGGCGTCGCCGTCGGCGAGGCGGCGCAGCAGGATCTGCGCGGCCAGCCGGCCCACCTGGAACTTGGGCGGAGAGACGGCGGTCAGCGGGGTCTCGGCGACGTCCGCGAACTCGTTGTCGTAGCTGACCAGCGCCAGGTCCCGGGGCACGTCGAGTCCGGCGCGGCGGGCCGCCGCGAGCACCAGCGTGGCCTCGCGGTCGCCGAAGCAGAGCGCGGCGGTGGCCCCCGCGGCGCGCACGGCTGCCACCGCCGCGTCGGCGCGGGCCGCGTCCCAGTCCGCCATCGGCCCCTGGACGCGGACCGGTTCGCGCAGCCCGAGGTCGGCGACGGCCCGCGCGAACCCGGACTCCAGGGGCGCGCTGGTGGGCGCGTCGGAGCGGACGACGAGCGCGAGCCTTTCGTGGCCGAGCCCGCGCAGGTGCCGGACGGCGTCGTAGGCGCCGCCCTCGTGGTCGGTGCAGACGTGCTCGGTCGGGTCGCCGGGCCCGTACGCGGCGAGCCGGCGCTCGACGAGCACCGCGGGCACCGGCAGCGCGAGGAGTTCCTCGGCGCGCCGGCCCGGGTCGGTCGCGGTGTGCAGGGTGGGGGCGAGGAGCAGTCCGTGCACCCCGGAGGAGAGCAGCCGGGCGACGGCGGCGTCCTCCTCGGCGGGGTCGTAGGACGAGCAGGCGAGGACGAGCCGGGCGCCGGCGCCGGCGAGTTCCTTCTCGATGCCCTGGAGCACGCGCGGGTAGTAGAACGCGGTGTCGGGGACGACGACCCCGACGATCCGGCGGCGCGCGGCCTCCTCGTCGTACCGCTGGGCGGCGAACGTGCCCGCGCCCTGGCGGCGTTCGACGAGTCCGAGCGCGACGAGGTCCTCGTACGCGCGGCGCACCGTGGTGACCGACAGGCCGGTCTCCACGGCCAGCGCGCGTTCGGTGGGGAGCTTGCTGCCGGGGGGCCAGGTCCCGTCGAGGATGCCGCGCCGCAGTTCGGCCATGAGGGTCCGGAACTTCAGTTCGCGCCCGCTCGTGGGTACGTCGTCCCGCGCCACCCGGACCCCTGACCTCGCGCCGTTTGCTGTCGGATTGCGCGGCGAATACTATCCCCGGCCCCACGGTCGCGGTCTAGACCTCGTCAGGCACGAGGACCTGGCTGCCGCAGCTCCCGGACGAGTGCGCCGGCGGTCGCGGCGACGGCCGCGTCGTCCGGCGCGGCGGTCGCCGCGGTGCGCCGGGTGAGGACGACCAGGATCACCGGAGCGCCGGACGGCGGGACGGCGATGGCGATGTCGTGCGCGCCGCCGTACGAGGAGGTCGTGCCGGTCTTGTCACCGACGGTCCAGCCGTCCGGCAGCCCGGCCCTGATCCGCTTGTCGCCCGTCTCGGTGGCCCGCAGCCACGCGTTCAGCCGGTCGCGGTCGGCGGGGACGAGCGCCCCACCGTCGTCCGGTCCTGCCACGAGCGGGACGAAGGAGCGCCGGAGCGCCGCGGGCGTCGTCGTGTCCCGCCGCTCCCCCGGCCGCCAGTCGTTGAGTTCGGGTTCCCAGCGGTCGAGGCGGGTGACCGGGTCGCCGAGCGAGCGGAAGAAGCGGGTCAGGCCGGCCGGGCCGCCGAGCTCCTTCAGGACCAGGTTGCCGGCGGTGTTGTCGCTGCGGGTCACGGTGGCGTGGCACAGCTCCGCCATGGTCATACCGGCGGCGCCGCGCCCCTCGGTGACGGGTGAGTTCGGCACCTCGTCGGCGGCCGTCCAGTGGACGGTCCGCTCCATGAGGCCGGGGTCGGTCCGGCGGGCCTTCTGGAGGACGGCGGCGCAGGCGAAGGCCTTGAAGACGGACAGGATGGGGAAGGACTCGTCGGCGCGGTGCGCGACGGTCCGTCCGGTCCCGGTGTCGTACGCCACCGCGCCGATGCGGACGGCGCGTTCGCGCTCCAGCTTCCGCAGCGTGGCGGTGAGCGCCGGGGTCGCGTCCGCCGCAACGGGCGCGGCGGACGTGACGGCGGGCCGGTCCGAGGCCGGGTCGGGGGCGGGGGCGGGAGCCGCGCAGGCCGCGGTGCCGCCGAGCAGGAGGGCCAGGAGGAGCGCGCCCATGCGCGGCCCCGCCTCGGTTCGTAAGTGGGTGAGGTTCATACCGCCCACCTCAACATCCACGACCGTGCCCTGTCCAAGAGACACGGCCCGGGAGATCACCCCGTGGGATCATGGGAGGGAGGAACGCCACGGGGCAATCGAGGGGGTCGACCGACCATGACGGAACCGTTCACGTTGCGCATCGTCGTCCGGGGTTACGAGCTCGACACCCAGGGACATCTCAATCAGGCCGTCTACCTGCAGTACTGCGAGCATCTGCGGTGGGAGAGCATGCGTGCGGCCGGTATCTCGCAGGCCGCGCTGATCGACACCGGCGTCGGCCCGGCGGCGCTGGAGCAGACGATGCGCTTCCACCGGGAACTGCGTGGCGGTGACGAGGTCGACGTGACCTGCTCCTGGGTCTGGGGCGAGGGGAAGACGTTCCGGATGGAGCAGGAGATCCGCCGGGCCGACGGCGTCCTGGCCTGCGAGGTCTCCTGCGTCGCCGGGCTCCTCGACCTCGAGAAGCGGAAGCTGCTTCCGAATCCGGCCGAATATTTCGCCAAGTTGGCCGAGCACCCGGAGATCATGGGGCTCTGACTCCCGGCCATCGGGCTCCGGCTCACTTCGTGCCGTCCGGCGGGACGACGTGCTCGCCGGGGGTCGCCAGCTCTTCGACCGCGTCCGCCCCGACGACGGCGCCGGTGCTCTTCCGGCCGCGCCTGAGCCGCCGTTCCAGCCAGCTCGCGAAGGTCGTGAGGGCGAAGTTGAGCACGATGAAGATCACGGCGACGACGGTGAAGCTCGCGATGGTGTTGGCCCCGTAGTTGGCGCTCATCGGACGGACCGAGGCGAGCAGCTCGGAGAAGCCGAGCATCGCGCCGCCCAGGGCGGTGTCCTTGACGATGACGACGAGCTGGCTGACCAGCGCGGGCAGCATCGCGGTGACCGCCTGCGGCAGCAGGACGAACGTCATGATCTGGCCCTTGCGCATGCCGATCGCCTTGGCGGCGTCCGTCTGCCCCTGGGGCAGCGCGAGGATGCCGGCCCGGACGACCTCGGCGAGCACGGAGGCGTTGTAGAGGACGAGGCCGATGACGACGGCGTACAGCGGGCGGCTCTCCGGGCTGATGTCGGTGAACTCGGAGAGCGCGGCGTTCGCGAAGAGCATCAGGATCAGCACGGGGATGGCGCGGAAGAACTCCACGACGGCGCCCGCCGTGCCGCGCACCCACCGGTGGTCGGAGAGCCGCGCGATGCCGAGGACGGCGCCGAGCGGCAGCGCGATCACCATCGAGAGGGCCGCGGCGATCAGGGTGTTCTTCAGGGCGGGCAGCAGATAGGTGCTCCACACCCGGGAGTCGGTGAAGAACGGCTCCCACTTGGGCCATTCGAGCTGCCCCTTGTCGGCGAGGCTCGCGACCACCCACCAGACCACCGCGGCGAGCGCGATCAGGAACAGGCCGGTGTAGAGGAGGTTGCGCCGCCGGGCCCGCGGGCCGGGGACGTCGTACAGGACGGTGGCGTCGCGCTTCATCGCTTCACCGCCACCTTCTTGGCGACCCAGCCGAGGAACAGGCCGGTCGGCAGGGTGAGGCAGATGAAGCCGACCGCGAAGATCGCCGAGATGAGGATGAGCTGGGCCTCGTTCTCGATCATCTCCCGCATCAGCAGGGCCGCTTCGGCGACGCCGATGGCCGCGGCGACGGTGGTGTTCTTGGTGAGCGCGATGAGCACGTTGGCCAGCGGGCCGACGACCGAGCGGAAGGCCTGGGGCAGCACGATGAGCCGCAGCACCTGTGGGAAGCTCAGCCCGATGGCGCGGGCGGCCTCGACCTGGCCGATGGGGACGGTGTTGATGCCGGAGCGCACGGCCTCGCAGACGAACGCCGAGGTGTAGGCGATCAGTCCGAGCACGGCGAGCCGGAAATTGATGGTGGTGAAGTCGTCCGCGCCCAGGCTCACGTTGAGGGTCTGGAAGAGGCCGAGCGAGGTGAAGACGATGATGACGGTGAGGGGGATGTTGCGGACGATGTTCACGTAGGCGGTGCCGAAGCCCCGCATCAGGGGGACGGGGCTGACCCGCATGGCGGCCAGCAGCGTCCCCCAGATCAGGGAGCCGATCGCGGAGTAGACGGTGAGCTGCACCGTCACCCAGAAGGCTCCCAGCAGGTCGTAACCTTCGAGGAAATCGAACACGGCGGCCTGCTCACTTGACGATGACGCCGATCTCCGGTGCGGGCTCGTTCTGGTAGTTCGCCGGACCGAAGTTCTTCTTCACGTAGGTGTCCCAGGACCCGTCCTCGACCATCTTCTCGAGCGCGGTGTTGATCTCGGCCTTGAGCTCGCTGCCCTTCTGGACTCCGATGCCGTAGTTCTCGTTGCTCATCTTGAAGCCGCCGAGCTTGAACTTGCCCTTGAACTCGTCCTGCGCCGCGTAGCCGGCCAGGATCGAGTCGTCGGTGGTCAGCGCGTCGACGGCCTTGTTCTCGAGACCGGTCAGGCACTCCGAGTACCCGCCGTACTCCTGCAGCTGGGCGTCGGGCGCGAGCTTGGTCTTGACGTTCTGCGCGGACGTGGAGCCGGTGACCGAGCAGAGCTTCTTGTTGTTGAGGTCGGCGGGCTTGGTGATGCTGTCGTCGTCCGCCCGGACCAGCACGTCCTGGTGCGCCAGGAGGTACGGTCCGGCGAAGTCGACCTTCTTCGCCCGCTCGTCGTTGATCGAGTACGAGGCCGCGATGAAGTCGACGTCGCCGCGCTGCAGCAGCGTCTCGCGGTCGGCGCTCTTGGCCTCCTTCCAGACGATGTCGCTCGGATCGTGGCCGAGTTCCTTGGCGATGTACGTCGCCACGTCGACATCGAAGCCGGTGTACGTGCCGTCCGGCGTCTTCAGGCCGATGCCGGGCTGGTCGAACTTGATCCCGACGGTGATCTTGTCGTCGTCACCGCCGCCGCCGCCCCCGCCGTTGTCGCTGCAGGCGCCGGCGGCCAGGGCGAGCGCGGCCGCGGCGGCCGCGGCCAGGGTGGCCTTGCGGCCCTTGGATCGGTTCATGATGTTCACCCCTGGGGGTCGTGCGCCTCTGGTGCGGCGTCAGTGATGCAGGATCTTCGACAGGAAGTCCTTGGCCCGCTCGCTGCGCGGGTTGCTGAAGAACTCGTCCGGGGTGGTCTCCTCGACGATCCGCCCGTCGGCCATGAAGACGACCCGGTTGGCGGCGGAGCGGGCGAAGCCCATCTCATGGGTGACGACCACCATGGTCATGCCGTCCCGGGCGAGCTGCTGCATGACCTCCAGGACCTCGTTGATCATCTCGGGGTCGAGGGCGGAGGTCGGCTCGTCGAAGAGCATCACCTTGGGGTCCATGGCGAGCGCGCGGGCGATCGCGACGCGCTGCTGCTGGCCGCCGGAGAGCTGAGCCGGGTACTTGTCCGCCTGCGAGGCGACGCCGACCCGGTCGAGCAGTTGCCGGCCGCGTGTCTCGGCGGCCTTCTTGTCCTTCTTGCGCACCCGGATCTGGCCGAGCGTGACGTTCTCCAGGACGGTCTTGTGGGCGAACAGGTTGAAGGACTGGAAGACCATGCCGACGTCGGCGCGCAGTCCGGCCAGCTCGCGGCCCTCGGCGGGCAGCGGGCGACCGTCGACGAAGATCTCGCCCGAGTCGATGGTCTCCAGCCGGTTGATGGCGCGGCAGAGCGTGGACTTCCCCGATCCCGACGGGCCGATGACGACGACGACCTCGCCGCGGTCGATGGTCAGGTCGATGCTCTGGAGCACGTGGAGCGCGCCGAAGTGCTTGTCGACGTTCTTCAGCACGACCAAGGCGTTGCCGGTGTCGACATCGGCGCGCGTCTTCTCCGGGTGGGGCATGGCACCCTCCTGGGGTCACCGTCGTCCCGCTTGCCGTCCCTTCTCACGTTCATGCTCCGCCCTCCGCGATCCGGCCGCACGCCGGGCCTCCGGGGGCGCCGGGCCCGGCGCCCCCGGAGGCCTCACCAGGCCCAGGCGGTCCGGTGCCCCCGGGCCTCGTCCCGTACCTCCGGCTGGGGGTGGGCGCGCAGCTCGCGCAGCAGGGTGCGCCACGGTTCGGCCCAGTCGGTGCGCTCGCCGCCGGCGGCGGTGAGCACGACGGCCAGGACGCCCTCGGCATGGCCGCCCGTCGCGGCGAGTCGCCGGGCGACAGCGAGCAGTGACGCCTCGTGCCCCTCCCGCTGCCGGCCCCCCAGACGCCGCGCCAGCTCCCTCACGGAGCGGGCGAGGCCCATGGGCCGAGCGTCGTGTAGCCGGGCCAGGCGCGTCAGGGCGGCGTGCAGCACGTCGGGTTCGGCGCCGAGATCGAGTGCCTCGGCCCACAGCTGGGCGGCCGTCGCCGCGGTGGCGTCGTGACCGGCGAGCCGGTCGGCGGCCTCGGCCTGCACGGCGCGGATCGGAGCGAGCGGCTCGCCCTGCCGGTAGAGCGTGCGCACCAGGGTGTCGAGGCGCTGCAGCGCGGGCCGGTCCCGCTCCGTCCCGGCGTCCAGCGGGCCGCCGGCGGCAGCGGCGTCGGCCGCCAGCAGGGCGTCCAGGGTCTCGAGGTACGCGTTCCTCGCGGCCGGGATCGCACAGGCGGCGCGGGCGAGTCCCTGCGTCGCGGCGTACCAGCCGGCCTCCGTCCCGAGGTCGACGACGGCGGCCTGCAGAATCCCGGTGGCGTGCGGCGACCACGGCAGCCAGGCGGCGAGCGCCTCGTAGGCGTCGCCCACCAGCTCGTCGTCGTCGCTGTCGCACACCTCCTCCATGAGGCGGGCGTACGCGGGCCGGAACGGCTCGGCCAGATGCGCCGGGACGACCCGGAGCACGGCGCGCCGCTGCGTGGTGTGTCCCGAGGCGGCCTCGGTCAGCAGGCGCCGGGTGCGCGACTGCTCGAAGAGCCGGGCGGCGGCTGCCACGCAGACGGCCCGCACATCGCGATGCTGGTCCGGCCGCTCGTACGCCTCGGCGACCAGGGCGGCCGCCTCGGGCCGGGGCAGCCGGGCGGCGACCAGCCGGACGCCCTCCTTGCGGCTGGTGACCTTCGTCCCGGCCGGGGCGAGCAGCGGGGGCAGCAGGGCGGACAGCCGGGACGGCGGTACGTGGCGGGTGGCGCGGTCCGCCGCGTACACGGCGACGCGGGCCCGGTCGTCACCCGCGTGACGGAGCAGCTCCGGCAGGGCGTCGCCGGGGCGGACGGTATGGGAGAGGGCGGCGAGCGCGGCCTCGGCGACCACCACGGACGGGTCGCCGACACCGGCGAGGACGGCATCCGCGCCCTCGGGCAGCCCGGCGAGCGGGCGCAGGCCGTCCGCCCGGTCGTACTCGGACAGCGACCGGTCCGCGACCACGCTCTGCCACCGGCGGACCACCGCCCGCTGCTGGCGGCCGGTCCAGCGACGGGCCTCCGGCGTCACGGGGACGGTCCAGCGGCCGGCGGCGAGGAAGCGGCCGTGCGGCGGTTCGTCGCCGAGCAGAGGCTCCAGCAGGTCGGTGCGGCGGCCGGTGAGCACGTGGAGCACTTCCGGCAGCACGGCGGCCGAGGGCTCGTGGGCGAGCAGCCGCTCGACGCGGGCGTCCCGCTCGGGGGCCGGTGCGAGCCAGAGCCCGACGGCGGTGCGCGCGGTGGCGTCACCGCCCTCCTGAACGGCGCGCCACAGCAGGTCCTGGATTTCCGGGAGTGCGGCGGCGCGGGGGCCGAGTGCGCGGGCCAGCGCGATGACGAGCCCGAAATCGGCTTTGGCGACGGCCGGTTCGACCAGCGGCCGCAGCGCGGCGAGCAGAAGGGCCTCCTGCCCGGGGCGCAGCGCGTGGTCGAGCCGGCCGAGCCCGGCCGCTCCCGCGATCCGGCAGAGCCGTACCAGGACGTCGAGCGCCACGTCCCGCAGGGCGGGCTCGTCCGGGTGCTCGCGCAGCACCGCCTCGGCCAGGGCGTGGAGCGCGCGGCGGCTCTCGGCGGAGAGGTCCGGGGCCTGGGTGGCGTCCGCGGCGACGCGGGCGAGGTGCGCGGCGGCGGAGGCGGTGAGCAGGCGGGGCGGGAGCGCCGCGAGGGCGTTCAGGGCGGCGCATCGGACGGGGTCCGGTTCGTTGCGCAGCCGGGCCAGGTCGGCGAGGACGGTGGTGACGGCGTCCGGGTCGCCGGAGCGGGCCGCGTTGCGGATCAGCCGGGGCCAGGCCGCCTCGCGTTCCTCCAGGACCGGCTCGCGGGTGGCCGCGAGCAGTGGCTCGCGGGCCTCGGCGACGGGCAGGCAGGCGACCGCCTCCAGGAGCCGCTCCCGCCTCCCGGGGCGGCCCTGGCAGTACGCGACGACGCGGCGCGCCTCGCGGGCCGCGGCCTCCCGGGGCAGGACCCGCAGGACCTCGGGCCCCGCGAGGTGTCTGGTTCCGCTGCGGCCCTCGAGTACGGCCTCGTGGAACGCCGCACGCCGGCCCGGCGGGTGGGCGGCGATCAGCCGGGCGAGTTCGTAGGGCCGGTCCGTCAGGGCGCGGCCGAGCGCGAAGACCTGGTCCCGCGGCGCGGTCCGCGCGATGCGGCGGGCGGCCTCGGGGCGGTGCAGGACGGTACTGGTCATTCCGCCGGTGTCGCTCAGGAGCAGCCGCAGCACGCCTGCCGGGTCGCCGAGTGCCAGCGTGCGCAGGACGTCGTCGAACCTCCAGGGCCGGACGCCGGGCCGGTACGTGGCCAGGAGCCCGACGACCCGGGCGGGCGCCGCCCCGGCAAGGACGGCGAGCGCGGCCAGGTACCGCTGCCACCAGTCGTCGCGCAGCCCCTCCGGCAGGGCGGCCAACTCCCGCTCGGCGGCGTCGGCGACGGCCTCCGGGTGCCGTTTGACGAGCCGGGTCCAGCCGCGCACGGCATGGAACAGCTCCGGCAGCAGCCGTCGTACGGTCTCCGGGCCGCAGCCGGGCAGGAGCCGGGCCGCCTCCTCGTCGCCCCAGTCCGCCCGGACCCCGTCGACCAGCCGGTCGGCGAGCGCCGAACGCCCGCCGGCGACGATCGCGGCGAACAGCTCGCGGCGGACGATCTCCGGCGCGTCGTCGAGCGCGGCGGCGAACGCCTCGTCCGGCACCACCGACGGCGTCGCGACGCGCAGCACGTGGCCGCGCACGAACGCGTCGGGGTCGACGAGCCGTTCGCCCAGCCGGCCGCCGTCCCCGGTGACCGCGGCGACGACCACGGCGAGGCCGCGCTCGTACGGTCCGCGCGCGTCGAGTTCGGCGAACAGCGCCCGTGCCCCGGCCGGGTCCAGGACCGCGGCCCGGTCGGCGAGTTCCCGCATCCGGCGGGGGTACGGGAGGGGTTCGAGTACGGAGAGGAGACGATCCGCCTGGACGCGGGAGCCATCGGTCATGCCGGGATTGTGCCTGGTCGCGGGCGGGTTCTCGTACTGCTTTTCGGAGCTGGCATGATCGGGACGGCACCCGCGGGACATCGGAACCGCGCGACCACGGGAGGGGCGGGCGTCATGAGGCACGACCAGGACACGGACAGGGCGTTGGACGTCCTGCTCTCCTTCGCCGAGGCGGACGACGCGGCGCGGGTGCGCGAGCGGATCCGACTCGAGGACCGTCCGGCCGCCGTGCCGGACCGCTGGACCGCCATCCCGCGGATCGCCGCGTCCTCGGTGCCGGTCTCCGCCCGCCAGTGGATGCTGGAGGCCGACGATCCCGAGATCAACGAACTCGTCGTCCTCAGCAGCGGCCTGCCCGGCGCCCTGGAGCTCTCCGTCCTCAAGGGCGAGCCGTTCGGCCCCGACGGAGGACGCACCCTGCCGCTGAACGGCGCCCTGCGCGGCCGGCCGATGCCGGAGGGGGTCCGGCGATTCGGTCCCGGCGAGGCGGTGCCCGCGCTGCGCGCCGTGCGCACCATGCGACAGGGACGTGCCGCCGCCAACCAGTTGGGCCGCGCGGACTGGACGGCCGTGATCGAGGCTGACGTCGAACAGCCGCTGCCCGGCTTCGCCCGCTGGGCACTGGCCCTGCGGCCCGACTGCCCGAACGTGCTGCGGCAGCGGTTCTCGGACCACCCGTCGTACGCGCACCGGATGCGGACCGGCGGCATCATCGACGGTCCTGCGGAGTACGTACGGGAGTGGCGGTCGGCCCGCACGGTCCTGACCGTCCTGGACACCGGGCGCTGGGCGTTCCCCGCCCGCATGCCGGAGGCGGAGGCCGTGCTGCGGCCGCTGGTACGGGACTCGCTCGGCGGCAACCTCGAAGCCTGGGCGGTCCTCGCCCAGTTGCTGCCCACGTTCACCGGCACGGCGCCGGAGCTGATCGTCACGTCGGGCGCGATCGCCTGAGCGCACGGGGCGTAGGGCGCGTACGGGTTGTACGCGTTGTACGGGCGTAGGGGGCGGGGCGGCTGGAGTCGAACCAGCGTGTTCCGGTTCTGGAGACCGGTGCGTCTG
This sequence comes from Streptomyces sp. HUAS YS2, assembly GCF_033343995.1. Lineage (NCBI taxonomy): Bacteria > Bacillati > Actinomycetota > Actinomycetes > Kitasatosporales > Streptomycetaceae > Streptomyces > Streptomyces solicathayae. The sequence goes on from NZ_CP137573.1 coordinate 915,055, forward strand.
CCTCTGCGCTACGGCCCCGCCTTGCCGCAGATCCTAGGCGAACCGTTCCGCCGGAAACACCTTCGCCGGTTGTCGGTGGGCCCTGATACCAATGAACACGCACGAAGGGGGTGGACGGGGGCATGGCGTACGGGGAGCGCGGCGGACGGCCGCGTCATGTCGTCGACCTGACGGACCGGCGCTCACTGGAGCGCTGGCGGCCGGCCGACGAGGCGGTGGTGGCCGAGGCGCGGCGGCTGAAGGAGGCCGCGCTGCTCGACTTCGGGCTGTCCGGCTCTGCGGTGGCCTCGTGGCTGTACGCGAAGTGCCATCACCAGATACCGACGTCGGCGATCGACACCGCCGCCGTGGTGGCGAGCGGCGACGGTACCTGCCTGCTGCTCTACAACCCGGAGTTCTTCGTCGATCTCGGCCTGGACGGGGTGAAGTTCGTCCTGTTCCACGAGGCGCGGCACCTGGTCCACCGGCATCTGTTCGTCGAGCCGGAGCTGCGGGACGACCCGGTGTTCACGCTGGCCGCCGAGGTGTCGATCAACCATGTGGCGCTGGTCCGACTCGGGCGCGAGGAGCTGCCGCTGCGCGACGGCCGGCCGGCCGGCATCGACCCGCACGCGATCCACCGCATGTACCAGGAGGACCTGCGGGCGCACGGCCTGGAGCCGGTGGAGTACCCGCAGTTCATCGCCACGGACATGACGGTGTACGGCGAGCTGAAGCGGATGGCCCATCCGCCGGTGCCGCCCCCGGTGTGCGTGCACCTGACGCACGCCGGGATCCCGGCGGACCAGGAGACCGTCGACGCCACGGTGTCCTCCGTGCTGCTCAACTCGCTGCTCGCGGCCCGCCGCGGGCACGCGGTGGCCGAGCAGGAGCTCGGTGACCTCTTCGACCGCACGGACGGAGCGACCGAGCGGGTGTCCCGGATGTGGGGCCGGCTCGGCGCGGGGCTGCTGCGCGGGCAGACCGTGCGGACGGGGCGGGTGGACTGGTGGCAGCGCTGGCTGGTGGACGTGATGGCGTCCAAGCTGCGGGACGGCGAGCGGCTGGTGTACCCGAAGAAGCGGGGCGCGCTGCTCGCGGCGCTCGGCCAGGATCCGATGCTGTCCCGGCGCGGCCCGGTCCGGGAGAAGGTCCTGGTCATCGCGTACGACACGTCCGGCTCGATGCCGGGGTACGTGATCGACTGGCTGACCGAACTGGTCGGCGGGATCGACGGGGTGGAGGCGCACTGGCTGTCCTTCGACGCCGTGGTGATGCCGTTCGCGCCCGGCGAGCGGGTCTATGGGGGCGGCGGGACGAGCTTCCAGGCGGTCGCGGACTACGTGGAGGGCCGTACGACGATCGACGGGCGACCGTTCGAGGCGACACCGGACGCCGTGGTGATGCTCACCGACGGCTATGCCCCGCACATCACCCCGGCCGAGCCCGACAAGTGGATCTGGCTGATCACCGAGGGCGGCAGCGACTGGCCCGACGCCCACACTCCCCCGATGGCCTGCCATCGCGTCACGACAGGATCGAGATGACGACCTCGCCCACCGTCCCCTCACCCCCCGCCCGCGCGGTTGCGTGGCGGGCCAACGCCACCTATCCGAAGCCGCCGGAGGGCTGGACAGGTGTGTCGCGGCTGGAGTCGTTCATCGACGCGATGATCGACATGGGGCAGACCGGCCAGGTCTTCGGCGAGCACGGCGTCGGCAAGACCGCGACGTTCTTCTCCCATGTGGCCGAGGCGTACCCGGACGCCGAGCTGGTCTTCGTCCCGGCCGCCAACCTCACCCCGGACGACCTCCTCGCGAACGCGCCGGTGCGGGACGCGGCGACCGGCGAACTGGTGCTGCGCCAGCTGGTGATGAGCCAGCTCAAGCCGGGCCGGCCGTTCGTGCTGCTGATCGACGACTCGCTGCAGGCCGGGGAGTCGATCCAGTCCCAGCTGATGCAGATCGCCTGCAACTGGACGCTCGGCGGCTACGACCTGCGGGCGCTGGGCTGCATCGGGGTGTTCCTCACCGACAACGAGTCGCTGGCGGAGACGGCGGCCCGGCGCAGCGACCTGGCCATCCTCGACCGGATGGTCACGGTCCGGATCACCGCGAACGACACGGCGTGGCGGTTCAAGCTGGCCGCGAAGTACCGGAGCTGGGACCTCGGCGGGGTGTACGCGGTGTGGGCGTCGCTGAGCCCCGCGCTGCGCGAGCTGCTCTCCCCGCGCACCCTCGACCACATCCTCGCCAACGCGCAGGAGGGCTTCCCGCTGCGCTGGGGCCTTCCGCTGGTCAACGGCGAGCGGCTGCGGCTCGTCGAGCCGCTCGCCGACGGCCGGCCGGGGCAGAACCGGACGCAGGAGATCCTGGACCGGATCGCCGCGGCCCTGGGCGTCCCGAACCCGGCGACCGTCCCCGACCCGGTCCGCCGGGTGGTGCGGGCGGCACTGCGCAACCGGTGGACGGTGCTGCTGCAGGGCCCGCCCGGCTGCGGAAAGACGGAGCTGGTCCGGCAGACCGTGCGGGAGGGCCTGGACGGGCGGGAGCCGCTGTACTTCTCGCTGCCGGTGACCAACGTGGAGGACCTCTGCGCGCCGGTCCCGACGCAGGACGGATCGCTGGACAACCTGCTCGCGGCCGCGTTCACCGGGCCGGAGCCGAAGGCCATCGTCTGGGACGAGTACAACCGCCCCAAGGACAAGGCGGCGTTCGCCAAGCTGATGGAGATCACGCAGGAGTGGTCGCTGGCGGGCCGGCGGATCGAGGGGCTCCGGGCGCAGATCGCCGTGCAGAACCCCCCGTACCACCTGGGCCGCAAGCTGCTGGTGGCACGCAACAACATCGCCCAGGCGACCCGCTTCACGGCCTCGCTGACCGTCGAGCCCGGGGACATCCCGGCGAACGAGTGGCTGATCGAGAAGTACGGGCCGGTGGCCGAGACGGTGCTCGACTGGTGGAAGCAGGACATCGACGAGGACGGCCGCGCCTGGATCACGAAGCGGACCATCGAGCGGCTGATCAAGCTCCACCAGCGGGGCCTGCCGCTGGAGATGGGCACGGTCTACCTCGGTGACGGCGAGTACGCGCCGGTGCCGCTGGCCTCGCTGATCGACCGCCTGAACAACCGGCCGGTCACGGGGCTGCGGGAGCTGACCCGGCAGGTCGACGCGTGGGAGGCCCGGCTCCGCCGCGCGGCGGAACGGTCCCCCGAGGGCGGCGACGACAGCGACACGGTGCACCAGGTCATCGCCAACGCGGAGCTGTCGCAGCTGAAGAAGCACCGGAAGGCCGTGGCCCGGCTGGTGGCGTTGCTGCCGCCGAAGCTGCGCTCGACGTACCTGGTGGGCGCCTCGGAGCAGCACCAGCGGTTCTGGATCGAGATCTTCACGACGCTGCCGCGCTGACGCGCGCCGACAGGCGGCGGGGGCGGCGGCGGTTGTCGGACGTGGCCCGGTGCCGTTCCGGCCAAGGCGCGGCGGAACGATTCGTTTCTCCGACGGATGCCGCTACACCGGGGTGTTCACCATCGTCGAAGGGATGTGCGATGAGCTTGAGAAGAAGGGCGGCCGGCGTCGCCGCCACGCTGCTGATGACCGCGGGGCTCACGACGGCCGCCACGGGGACGGCTCAGGCGGCGGAGGGCTGCGGCGGGACGCAGGTGGGCCGCCATGTCGGAGTCAAGGGCGACCTGAGGATCTTCCGGGAGGGCGACAACTACTGCGCGATCGTCTACCACACGGATGCGTACTGGGGCGTCTACCTGCCCACCGCCGTCCAGATCGTCCGGAAGGACGGTGCACTCAGCCCACAGGACGACGGCAACTACCGCTATTACGCAGGTCCCGTCCGCATCGCCACGGGGGGCATGTTCGGCTACGCGAGCGCATGGGTCAACGGAGAACACCTCATCGCGTAGCGGGAACTGCTAAAGCCCCTCGGTCGTCGGTGGGGCCGTGCGGTGGACGCTGCGAACGGCGGCCACGTCGGCAGCGACCGCCGGCATCGGCAGATGGGCGCTGAAGGCGTCGAGCCGGCGGCGGACGCTGGTCGCGATGCCCTTGCCGAGGACGTACCGGGTGGGGCTGACGGCGTTCGGCGCGGCATCGAGGATCTTGTGCGCCTCGCGGCTGCGGAGGCCCGTGTGGGCCAGGACCAGGTGGGTCAGGCGGTGTTCGCGGCAGGCCAGGGTCTCGCCGATCGCGGTCGCGGCGGCAAGATCGAGGCGGTTGTCGGCCGCGCCGAGCGTTCCGGCGGCCCGGACCCGGCCGAAGTCGAGGAGTTCGACGCCGGCGCCCGCCGCGGCTGCGACGAGCCGGGCGGCCGCCTCGGGGCCGATGCCGTTGCTCGCGACCGAGAGCCGCGCCGTCCGGCCGTACGGGGCTCGCTCCAGAGCGGCGGCGAGCAGCAGCGCGCCCTCGTCGCCCAACCGGGCGGCGGACGCGTACAGTTCGCCGACCGCTCCGGCCGCGAGCAGCGCGGCCAGCGGGGCCGCGCCGGTGCGGCCGAGCGGGTTGCCGCCGACGAAGAGCCGTTCGATGCGGCGGCCGGAGGCGGCGGCCGTGAGCAGCGCCTCGGCGAGGACGGCGAGGCCCGCCGGGTCGAGGCCGGTCTGTACGAGGTCGAGGGTGCGCAGCCCGGAGGCGGCGGCGACCAGGTCGGCGGCGGCCCGTCCGCCGTCGGGGCCGAGAGGGTTGCGCTTCAGCCACACGCCGCCGACGACGTGCTCGGAGGCGCGCAGGCTGTCGGCGATCCGGCAGGCGCCGCCTGCGGTGATGCCGTTGCAGCCCAGGTAGAGCGTCTCCACTCCCGCGCCCACGGTCTTCTCGGCGACGTCGGCCGCTCCGTCGTCGCCGAGCCCGTCGGTACCGAGCAGCAGATGCCGCACGCGGGCCGGTCGCGCGGTGTCGCCGAGAGCCTCGGCGACGAGCGCGGCCCCCTCGGGCCCGAGCGCCTGCTTGCACAGGTCGAGCCGCCCGTCGGGCATCGCCGTCCCGGCCGGAAAGTCGAGTCGTCGCTCGGCCACCGCCCCACCACGCAGCCAGTCCAGCAACGGCCCGAGATCGGCCACGGACCGAGGCAGCACAGCGGGGACCCCGGCGTAGCCGGCAGGGGTGGGCCGGCCGGCGTGGTGCGACGCATCAGCGAGGTCAGCGCTCGTCGCAGGTGCCGCGCGGTGCGACGGGCCCGTGCCGGCAGCACCGGCGGGCGGCGCGGTGTGACCCGAGTCGCCGGCGGGGCCGGCGTCCGCCGCGGACACGGCTGGCGACGACGCGCCCGACGCGAAGGCAGCGCTCGTCGCAGGCGCCCCGGCGGAGCCTGCGGACGGGGTCCGCCGGGCGCCTCCGGCGCTCTCGGCGCCTCCGTCGGCTTCGCCGTGCTCCCCCGTCCCCGTCGCCGTCACCACTCCGCCTCCTGGTAGTCCTTCAGGAACACGCCCGACACCGGCGCGCCCGCCTCGCCGCGCACGATCGGGTCGTAGACGCGGGCCGCGCCGTCGACGATGTCCAGGGGGGTGCGGAAGCCCGTGTCGGCGATGCGGGTCTTCTTCGGCAGGGGGTTCTCGTCGGTGATCCAGCCCGTGTCGACGGCGCACATGTGGACGCCCTGGGCGGCGAGTTCGGCGCCGCTGGTGCGGGTGAGCATGTTGAGCGCGGCCTTCGCCATGTTGGTGTGCGGGTGGCCGGCCATCTTGTTGCGGACGGCGAACCGGCCTTCCACGGCGGTGACGTTGACGACGTACCGATTCGTCCGCGGCGAGGCCAGCAGCAGCGGCAGCAGCCGGTCGACCAGCAGCGCGGGCGCGAGGGCGTTGACGAGCTGGGTCTCCAGGAGTTCGGCCGGGTCCAGTTCGCCGAGCCGGGCGGACCAGGAGTTGGCGGGCGCGTGGTCGGGCAGCAGGCCCGCCTCGTCCGCCTCCTCCAGTACGAGGGCCAGCGCGCCCCCCGCGGCCGGCGCCGCGAGCGCGCGCATCGGCGCGTATCCGGGCGCGTGCCAGACGCCCTCGGGGAGCGCCGCGGTCTCGCCGGAGGCGAGCAGCGCGTACGACTCGGGCGGTCGGCGGACGGTCTGGGCGGCGTTGTTGACGAGGATGTCCAGCGGTTCGCCGTCCTGGCGGAGCCGCTCGCACAGGCCGAGGACCTGCCGCGGGTCGCGCAGGTCGACGGCGACGACGGTGAGCCGGTCGAGCCACGCCTCGCTGCCGGGCTCGGCGCGGAACCGCCGCAGCGTGTCGTGCGGGAACCGGGAGGTCACGAGGAGTTCGGCGCCGTCGCGGAGCATCATCAGCGCCAGCTGGAAGCCGATCTTGACCCGGGCGCCGGTGAGCAGCGCCCGACGGCCGGTGAGGTCGGTGCTCAGGGAGCGGCGGGCGGTGTTGTCGGCGGCGCAGCCCGGGCAGAGCAGGTGGTAGAACGCGTCGGCCTGTCGATAGAACGACTTGCAGACGTAGCAACGCCGGGGCCGGTGGAAGACCCCGGCCGTTCCCTCGTCGCCGGGCGTGAGCGGCGCGTCCTCGCGCCGGGCGACCGCGCCGGTCGCCGTCGCGGCCACCACGGCGGCGTCCGCCGCCGCGCGCGCGTCGTTGCGGGACTTGCGGCGGCGGTTCCGGCCCTCGCGGGCGAACGAGGCGGCCACCTGCTCGGCGTGGAGCCGGACCGGGTCGTCGACGGGCAGCGCGCGCAGCCGGCCGACCGTCCGGTGGAACGCGGCGAGTTCCGCGTCGCTGATCTGTTCCATGCCCTGCCCCGCCCCGCCCTGCCCCGCTGTCGTCCTTCCCGTGGCCCCGACCGGATTCGAACCGGCGTGTCCCCTCTGGGCAAGAGGGTGCGACTGCCTCTGCGCTACAGGACCGTGCTGCCCGGACGGTCGGATTCGAACCGACGTGACTCGACCTGACAAGTCGGCGCGCCTGCCTCTGCGCTACGTCCGGACAGTGCCGGTGATCATATCGTCGACCCGCACGGGGTCACCGCGGCGGGTAGCTCCGTACGTCGTCGTTGTACGTCTGCGCCCGCTCGCGGACCAGGTCGGGCAGTTCGCCGGAGGCGAGGTCGGCCAGCGTGGTGCCCTCCAGGACCTGCCGCAGGCTGGTCCGCACGGCCCGCCAGACGTCGGGGAGCGGGGCCGCCGCCCCTTCGTACGCCAGGCCGGTCAGCTTCAGGTCGCGCACGCTGACGAGGGGCCCGTCCATGGCCCGGATCACGTCGGCGAGGGTGATCTCGGCCGGCGGCCGGGTGAGCGCGTAGCCGCCGTCCGGCCCACGCTCGCTGCGCACCAGCCGGGCCTGGCGCAGTTCGCTGAGGACGACGAAGAGGAACCGCACGGGGATGTCCTGGGCGCCCGCGACGTCCTCGGCCTTCCGGGGCCGCTCGGGGGACCGGGCGAGCTCCGCCATGGCCCGTACCGCGTAGTCCGTGCGCGCTGAGATCCTCACCGCCTCAATGTCTCACGGGTGGCGGGAAATGGTGGCCGGGGTGCGGCGCTCTTGGCGATACACATTGTTCATCGACATAGTGAACTTCCCAGTGCGAGCGACACCCGCCCCGACGCCGGAGGTTCAAGGTGCATCCCGTGGTCCCCGTGGTTCCTTTGGTTCCCGCGACGTCAGCGCTCCCCACCTCCGATCGTCCCGTGGTGGCCGTGGTCGGCGCCGGGGCCGCCGGAGCGCTGGTGGCCGTCCAGCTGTGCGAGACCGCGGCGCGGCGCCGTACACCGCTCGACCTGGTGCTCATCGACCCCGCTCCGGAGGCCGGCCGCGGCGTCGCGTACGCCACCGAGGTTCCGGCCCACCGGCTCAACGTGCCGGTCGGCGGGATGAGTTGTTACCCCGACGATCCCGGCCATTTCCAGCGCTGGCTGTGCCGACACGGCGAATCGACGGTCACCGCCGGGGACTTCGCGGCGCGGTGGCGCTTCGGCTCGTACCTCGCCGACACCCTCGGCCGGGCGATCATCACGGCGCACGGCACGGTCGCGGTGCGCCGGCTGCGCACCACGGTGACCCGTTGCGCGGCGCGGAAGAAGGCGGACGGACCCGACGCGACCGACGGCTTCGTCCTGCGCCTCGCCGACGGCGCGACCCTGGACGCCGACGCCGTGGTCCTGGCGACCGGACCCGCGCCGGGCACGTCCGCGTGGTCGCCGGACGAACTGCGTGCCTCGGACCGGTTCGTCGCCCGGCCCTGGGCCCCCGGGGCTCTCGACGCGATCGGAGACGCGGAGGACGTGCTGCTGGTCGGCGCCGGGCTCACCGCCGTCGACCTCGCGCTGGTCCTGGACCGGCCCGGCCGCACCGTGCACACCCTGTCCCGCAGCGGCCTGCTCCCCCGGCCGCACGCCGTCGCCCCGCTGCCGCCGATGCCCGCCCCGGAAGGGCTGGCCGGCCTCCCGCTGCCCCGGCTCCGCGCCGCGCTCCGCCGCCACCTGGCCGCCTCGATGCGCGAACACGGCGACTGGCGGCCCGCGATGGACGGCATCCGCCCGCACATCGCCGCACTGTGGCAGGGCCTGGACGACGACGAGCGCGCCGAGTTCCTGGGCCGCGACGCGACCCGCTGGAACGTGCACCGGCACCGCATGGCGCCGACCACGGCCGAGGCCGTCTCCCGGATCCGCGCCGCCCACCGGCTGCGGGTGCACGCCGGCCGGGTCGCCGCCGTCCGCCCGCTGGACGACGGCCTCGTCGTCGTCCTGGCCGACGGGCGGGAGCTGCGCGTCGGCCGGGTCGTCGACTGCACCGGCCCCGGGATGCGCCCGGACGGCGACCCGCTGTGGGCCGGACTGCTGGCCGACGGGCTCGCCATGCCGGGCCCGCTGGGGATCGGCGTCGCAACCGACGGCGGCCGGCTTGTCGGGGCCCGACACAACGCCGCACGACCGCTGTTCACCCTCGGCGCGCCCCGGCGCGGCGAGCTGTGGGAGACGACCGCGATCCCGGAGATCCGCGCCCAGGCCCGGGAGGTCGCCGAGGCGGTGCTCGCGCCGGCCGCGGCGCGGGTACGGCCCGCCCGGCGCCGCCCCACCGACCAGTTCGGGCTGCCGGTGTCCACGCACGCCGCCGCCGCGGCCGCCTACCGCGCCGGGCTCGGCCGCGTGGTGACCGTACGGGCCAAGGCGGCCGACTCCTTCGCCCGGTCCGTCGAGCTCGACCCCGGTTTCGCGCTCGGCCATGCCGCGCTCGCGCTGCTCGGCCACGAGTGCGGGGCGGACGTCGACGTGCCACGGGCGCTCGCGGACGCCCGCCGAGCAGCGGCCGAGCGCGGGGACGAGCGGGAGCGCTCGTTCGTGGACGTCGTCGGCCGCCGGATCGCCGCGGACGACGGCGACCGGGCGCTCGTCGGGCACCTGGAGCGGTTCCCCGGCGACGCGTTGGCACTGAGCACCGCCGTCCCGACCATCGCCTTCTCCGGCGTCGGCGACCTCGACGACAACCTGGCCCAGCGGCTGGTGGAGCGCACCGCTCCGGCGTACGAGGGGCACTGGTTCCACACCTCGCTGCGGTCCTTCCTGCTCCAGGAGGAGGGGCGGATCGACGAGGCCGGCGTCCTGGCCCGGGAGGCGCTGGCCGCCGAGCCGGCCTCCGGGCACGCCGTGCACGCGCTCGCCCACGTCCACTACGAGTCCGGCGACCACCACGCCGGGCGGGACTGGCTCGACGGCTGGATCTCCGGGCACGGCCGGGGCGCGGTCCACCGCGCCCACTTCTCCTGGCACGTGGCGCTGCACGAACTCGCCCTGGACGACCCGGACGCGGTGCGCCGCCGCTGGTTCGCGCAGCTCGCCCCGCACCGCGTCAACGGCGTGCGGGCGCTGGTCGACTCGGGTTCGCTGCTGTGGCGGGCGCGGATGTGCCGGAACTGGGCGGGCCGGATGCCCGTCGGGCACGTCCTCGACGCGGTCGCGGCCGAGCTGGTGGAGCGTCCTGCGACGGCGTTCACGGCCCTGCACGGCGCGGTCGCACTGACCGCCGCCGGCGACCTGGCGGGCCTGCGCCGACTGCGCCGGCACACCGCGGGCGCGGACGCGGTGCAGCGCGAGGTGGTCGCCCCGCTGTGCGTGGCCCTGGAGGCGGTACTGGAGGAGCGCTGGTCCGCGGCCGTCGAGGGGCTGCGCGCCCTGCTGCCCACGCTGCGCCGGGTCGGCGGCAGCGCGGCGCAGCGCGAGGTGGTCGAGGAGACGCTCCTGTACGCGCTGGTGGAGGCCGGCCAGAGCGACGCGGCCCGACACCTGCTCCAGTCCCGCCTGGACCGCCGCGACTCCCCCCTGGACACCCGCCGCCTGGCGGCACTCGGCGAACAGGCCTGACAGGCCGGGGGCGGGGTGGAGTGGGGCGGGGGCAGGGCGAGTCCGGGCCCCCGAGGCCGTCGAAGGACTCGCCTGACGAGGCGTCGGCCGAGGCGGCCGGCGCGTGTTCCATCGGGCGAAATCGCCCGGTGGACGCCGGGCGAAAACACCCGGCGGACGACCCCGCGCCCACTAGGTTGTGGCCCATGAGCAACCTTGACCGTCAGCCCACGCCCAGTGTCTGCGGCGGACGCGGCTTCGTCGTCGCCGAGCCGGTACGGGAACTCCTCAGCCCGCGCCACGTCAAGCTCGGCGAGTCGACCGAGGTGCGCCGGCTGCTGCCCAACCTCGGCCGGCGCATGGTCGGCGCGTGGGCCTTCGTCGACCACTACGGTCCGGACGACATCGCGGACGAGCCCGGCATGCAGGTCCCGCCCCATCCGCACATGGGGCTGCAGACCGTCAGCTGGCTGCACGAGGGCGAGGTGCTGCACCGCGACAGCACCGGCAGCCTGCAGACGATCCGGCCGCGCGAGCTGGGCCTGATGACCTCCGGCCGGGCCATCTCCCACTCGGAGGAGAGCCCGCGCGACCACGCCCGCTTCCTGCACGGCGCGCAGCTGTGGGTGGCGCTGCCGGACGCGCACCGGCATGTCGAGCCGCACTTCCAGCACCACGCGGAACTGCCCCGCGTGACGGCCACCGGCCTGACCGCCACGGTGATCCTGGGCGAGCTGGACGGCGCCCGCTCCCCCGGCACGACGTACAGCCCGATCGTCGGCGCGGACCTCGCCGTGACCGCGGGCACGGAGACCGTGCTGCCGCTGGAGCCGGACTTCGAGTACGCGGTCCTGTCGATGTCCGGCGAGGCCGAGGTCGACGGTGTGCCGGTGCTGCCCGGCTCGATGCTCTACCTCGGCTGCGGCCGCACCGAACTGCCACTGCGCGCGGTCTCCGACGCGGGCCTGATGCTCCTGGGCGGCGAGCCGTTCGAGGAGGAGCTGGTGATGTGGTGGAACTTCATCGGCAGGTCGCAGGACGACATCACCCAGGCCCGCGAGGACTGGATGACCGGGTCGAGATTCGGCGAAGTAAAGGGCTACGCCGGCGACCGCCTGGACGCCCCCGAACTGCCGCCCGTCCCGCTCAAGCCCCGAGGCCGAGTACGCTGACCTGCCCATTCGCGGCTCGGTCGCACGAGGGCCGAGCGAGCGCCGCCCTGCCCGCTCGGCCCCTGCTCGCTGCGCCCGAAAACACTCACCAGAAGGCTCGTCGGGCTTCTCCCGAGGTGCGCTGCCGCCACCAGATCCTGGCCGCCGCCTGCATCGGCATCCTTACTCTGACCGATCAGCGCCCCGCAGAGGCGGGGCATTGGCCTCCAGTTACCTCAGGACGGATTGGGGAAGAGGAAGATCGCGTCCCCCTTGAGCACCTTGCGGTCATCGAGCTTGGTGAACACGAAGTAGTAGGTTCCCTCGACGGGTGCTTTGTAAGTGAATTCCTGGCCCTTCGCACACTTCAGGGTTGCTCCCCCCGCCGACGCGTCTCGCCCCACCCGAGAGCGGAACAGTTCGGCGTGGAACTTCTCGGACTTGTTGCAGTTCATGATCCTGAGAGTCGTCTTGCCAGCACCCTGCTGCCATGTCTGCGATTCAAGACGGTACTTGAAGGAGAAGGGCACTGGCTTCGCCGCAGCAACGGCCATACCGGCTTGAGCCGTGCCGAGCAGCCCGGCAGCAAGCAAGGCTCCACAGAACCGCCGGGATCGGAGGCTGAAGCGCGTACTCCGTGTCATTCATTTCTCCTAGGCAGATTGATCGAGATGCGTTAACCATCCCCAGCCTGTTGCGCGGCGCAATCCACCCCTTCGAGTGCTCTCACGGAAATCTGTCGCGCGGCCAGGAACCCGGACCGGTAACCCGTGCACGAACCAGTCACATGATGCGCCGGACACTGCCGTGGTTCGTGCGGGTGGAATCGGAGGAGAATCCGGGGCGGGCTCCGCGAGCTGTCGAGAAACAGCGCCCTGCTTCGACGTCCCCTGTGGAAGGCAACAGGGAGACCACGAGCGAAGGAGGACGTCATGAAGTACCTCGTCATGGTGCAGGGCGCCCAGGTCGACTACGACGCCATGGGCGGCAAGGACACCGCGCAGAGCCCCGTGTGGAGCGAGCAGGACCCCAGCCGGTTGCTGCCAGGCCGCGCGGAGCGATGAGTTTCGGCAAAACCAGCGGTCTCCACTGCATGGAGAACACATCACGCATGGAACCGATCGATCTCGGGGCGGCCGCGGAGCGCGTAGCCCGTGTCGCGGAAGGCATTGCCGACGAGCGGCTCGGCGATCCGACGCCCTGCTCCGAGTACGCCGTACGGGAGGTGCTCGCCCACGTCGCCGGGCTCAGCGTCGCCTTCCGCGACGCGGCCCGCAAGCAGTTCGGGCCGACGACCGACACACCGCCCGGCTCGTCCCGCCCGGTACTGGCGGACGACTGGCGGACGGCCCTGCCGAAGGCACTGGACGAGCTGGCCGCCGCCTGGCGGGAGCCGGGAGCCTGGGAGGGAGATACCCAGGCGGGTGGGATCGTCCTGCCGGCCACCGTCATGGGCCGGATCGCTCTCGACGAGCTGCTGATCCACGGCTGGGACCTGGCACGGGCGAGCGGCCGGACGTACGAGGTGAGCGAGGAGGAACTGCGGGTCTCCGAGGCACTGTTGACTCCGGCCGCAGACGCCTCCGACGAGGGGTTCTTCGGCCCCGTCGTCGCCGTACCGGACGGCGCGCCCCTCCTGAACCGCGTGATCGGCCTCAGCGGCCGTCGCCCCGACTGGCGCCCGGCCCAGTACCTGTCCGGGCGCAGTCGGCAGCAGGGGCCGGTCCTCACGAACTCTCACGGGAATGCGTCATGTTGAGCATCCACTCGCGTGCATCTGAGTACGCGTACTCAAGGCGCGACAGCTGTCCGGTGGCGAGAGTACGGGGCAGACCGAGTGACTGGAGACCAGCATGCACACGTCCCGCGGGATGAGCCGATACGCCTTTTTCCTGCACCGTGGGAGGGCCCGCTTCGGAGCTGCCGCTCTGGCGGGCGCGGCCGCAGCCGTTGCCCTCACTGGATGCGCCGCGTTCGAGTATCGGGAGGACATCTGCAACAGCGGCGAGTATCCCGTCCAGTCCGTGGGCGGTACCGGGTCCGCTTGCGTCTCGGACGAGCAGGAGCCTCCAGCCGGGTACGTGCGGTACCCGGCGGGCAAGGTGCCGGAGCAGGTCGGCGACAAGTGGGACATGTACTGGCACACCCACACGCTCGACAAGGACGGCAAGATCATCGACGCCCCGGACGCAGGCTGACCCGGAGCGAGCGGATCCGACCAGCTCGCCTGTCTTCAGCAGACCCGGCTGCAGTCGCGGGGGCAGGCAGTCGGGCGGCGCTTGTGGGACTTCCGGTCGGCCCCGAATCCTGGCGATCTTCACTGACACGAGGTGTCAGTGAAGTCCCTTTAGCGTTCGAGCCATGGACCACAGCACCGCTTTCGCGTTCTTCACCGGCATCTACGATGTCGCCAACCGCTGGCGCAAGGACTTCCTCGACCCCACCGAGGGAGAGGACCGATGGGAGGAGTTCCCCGGCCTCACCCGCGCGTCAGCCCACTTCGACGGGTGTGCGAGCTTCGACGAGATCGAGTTCCCGACCAAGGGCTTCGCCGGGCTGACGCTCCGGCTGTACGATCCCGCCGCCGACGCCTGGTCCTTGTACTGGGCCAGCAAGCGCAGCGGCACCCTCTTCCCTCCCGTCACCGGGCGTTTCGAGGCCGACGGCACCGGCGTCTTCCACGGCGACGACGAGCACGACGGTCGCCCGGTGAAGGTCCGTTTCACCTGGTCCGAGATCAGCGAGACGACGGCTCATTGGGAGCAGGCGTTCTCCCTTGACGAGGGCCGGACCTGGCTCACCAACTGGCACATGCACATGACCCGTCGTGAGGAGTGACTGTCGTCCCCGCTTGCCCTGAGCGCGTCGGATGCCAGAGCTCCGCGAGGTGACTCGCGTGCACGACGCGCTCTCTTGAGTTTCACTGAACGATCGTGTTCCGATCGTGGCTTGATGCCCTGTGCAGCATGGCAGTTGAGTGGTGTCCTCGGCACGTATCCCGACCAGCTGAAACAGGGGGAAGCATGATGATGCGCAGTTGCACGCCACACGGAACGAGACCGACATGAACAGACCCTTCGAGGTGCGCGTGCTCCCGGACGGCGCCTGCGGGGCCCCACACATCGTGCGCTCGACGACAACGGCCGGGCCCACCCCACGGCTTCACGTGATGGCGGTTCGGCGGGAGGGGCTCTTTCAGGAGCGGGCCGCGCTTACGCCGACGGACGCGGGGACCCGCCTGGCCGCCTCCGGCGCGTGCGTATGAAGCCGCCGCGCCTGCTGGCACTGGCCCAGCTGCTGAATTCGATCGGGGACGGCGCCTTCTACGTCACGTCCGCTCTCTACTTCGCCGGGATCGTGGGCCTGCCCCCTGCCCAGATCGGTTTCGGCCTGACCCTGGGGTGGGCGGTCGGTTCGGTGGTCGGGGTTCCCCTGGGACACCAGGCCGACCGGCGCGGCGCGCGCGGCACCGCCGTCGTGCTCGCGTTGGCCACCGCGCTCGCGGTGGCCTCCTTCCTGGTGGTGCGCTCCTTCCCGCTGTTCGTAGTGGCTGCCGTCCTCTACGCGAGCTGCCAGTGCGGGCTCACCGCGGCCCGGCAGGCACTCCTGGCCGGGCTGGTCGAACAGGACAGGCGCACCGAGGTCCGCGCCTTCCTGCAGTCGACGACGAACGCCGGCCTGGCCGTCGGCGCCGCACTCGGCGGGCTCGCCCTGCAATCCGGCACCCGCGAGGCCTACTTGGCCATCTTCGTCATGGACGCCGTGAGCTTCCTGGCCGCAGCGGCGGTCCTGAGCCGCCTGCCCGTGGTCCGTCCGGCGCAGGCGAAACCGGGGGAGCCCCGGCTCGCGGTCCTACGTGATCGGCCGTATGCGGTGGTCACCGTCATCAATGCGGTCATGCTGCTCTACATGCCGTTGATCAGCCTGGTGATCCCTCTGTGGATCGTGCAACAGACGCAAGCGCCGACGTGGACGGTCTCCGCGCTCCTGGTGCTCAACACCCTCACTGTGGTCCTCTTCCAGGTGCGGGTCGCGCGGCGGGTGAAGGGCCTCGGCAGCGCCGCGCGGTTTGTACGGCACGCGGGCCTCGTCATGTTCGCCGCATGTGCCGTCTTCGCCGTCTCCGCGATCGGGTCCTCCGCCTGGACCGCCGCACTCATTCTCCTGGCGGCGGCAGGTCTGCAGGTCCTCGGCGAGATGCTGCTCGCCTCGGGCGCCTGGGAGATCAGCTTCGGGCTGGCTCCCGCCGACAAGCAGGGGCAGTACCAGGGCTTCTTCGGCACCGGGCAGTCCGTCGCACGAATGCTCGGTCCTCTTGTCCTGACCACCTTGGTCCTGGGCTGGGGTGCTCTCGGCTGGCTCCTGCTCGGTGGTCTCTTCGCCGCGGCGGGTATCGCCATGGGGCCCGCCGTCCGCTGGGCCGATCGCACGAGATCCCACCCACATCGGCCTGCGTCGATGGCCGAAGCCAACTTGCCGTCGTGACCAGCCGGTTCGCGTAGGGAGACGCCCGTCTCGACGGGCCGGAACCTGACGGGCCGGCCCTTCCGGCCGGTGAACTCGACAGCGCATCAGGAGGACGAGGCACGCGAACGTGCGGGGCGATCTCGCGGATGGGGGCAGCTATGAAGCGTTCGTGTCGTTCCCCGCAGGGAAGGA
The DNA here is from genome assembly GCF_033343995.1 of Streptomyces sp. HUAS YS2. NCBI lineage: Bacteria > Bacillati > Actinomycetota > Actinomycetes > Kitasatosporales > Streptomycetaceae > Streptomyces > Streptomyces solicathayae. The sequence goes on from NZ_CP137573.1 coordinate 931,130, forward strand.
CAATCCGATGCACGTCCACAGCCAGGACCTTCCGACCGTCGTTCTGAAGGGCACCTTCTACGCGAAGATCGACGGGAAGCACGTCCGGTACCCGGCCGGCTCCTACTACCGCCTCCCCGCGGACAAGCCGCACCTGAGCGGATGCGAGAAGGGAGCGGACTGCCTCCTCTTCCAGTACCAGGAAGACCGCTTCGATCTGGTGCCCACCAAGACGGGGCAGTAGGCCAGACGACGCCTGCCTCTCGGCTGGGCGCCTCACGACGCGATCGCTAGTGACCCGTCGTGCGGAGCCACTGCATCGTCGTGACGAGCTCGTCGCCGAAGTCCTCGCAGAGCGCGAGCAACTCGCGGCCCTTGGACGAGTCGGGCAACCCTGCGGAATCGGGGAGAAACGCGAGTGCACCGTGGCAGGCGGTCTCGACAGCGAGGTGGCGCGTCGAGAAATAGCCCTCGCTCGCTCGGTCCGCCAGGCCGGCGAGGTACTGGAGGTGGGCTTCCTCCGAGGGGTGAGAGTAGAAGGAGCCCTCCACGAGACCGTCGAGGTAGTCCGCCAGGCCGGCCGAGGCCTCGACCACTCGCTCGACCTCGTCCGCGCCAGGCTTGTCCAGGAGTTCGCCGAAGGCCAGCAGGTTGCTGATGATCTCCAACTGAAAGAGCTGGACCGTGTCCGGGTCGACTTCAGACGTGAAGAGCGGGGCCGTGCACAGCTCGGCGATCGCTCGCCGGTGCGCGCGATCCGACTGTTCACCAGGGGGTGATGCTGCCAGATGGAACAGCGACTCCAGCACGGACCGGTCGACGCCCCACTCTGCGTCGAGCTCGAACGCGAGTGCCGGTGCACGCCACCGCCACAGGGCCAGAACGGCAGCCTGACGCCGGTGGACGGGCTTCAGGTCCGCCAACTGCTCCATCTGCTGCACCACGTCCTTGAGCCGACCTCTCTGATCTCGCCCGTCCCCATCACCTCGGGACACTGTAGAAGCGGGCCGCCGCTTCGTCGGTGCCGCTCACGACGGCGCGGGCTGCGACGTCCGGCGCCCGGTCCGGTCCGGTCGGAGTCCGCGCGTCCGTTCCGGCGGGCGAGGGAGCACACTGGCAGGAGGGGGCGGAAGGCTTGCCCCGCCCGGGGTTCTGTCGGTCCCGCCCGCTCGTGGAAGAGGGTGTGCGGATGCCCAGAACTCGGTCCTCGTCCCGCTCGCTCTACGCCCCCGACCGGGGGCTCGAGACGCGCATGGCGACGACGATGTTCCTGATCGGCCTGCTGTACGTGGTCTTCGTCGGTGCCCTGCTCGTACTGCTGCGCGGGTCCTGGCCGATCATCCTGCTGATCACGGGCGCGCTGTTCGTCGGGCAGTTCTGGTTCAGCGACCGGATCGCCGCGCTGGGCATGGGAGCACGCGAGGTGACCCGCGAGCAGGCGCCCGAGCTGCACGGCACCGTGGACCGGATCTGCGCCCTGGCCGACATGCCGAAGCCGAAGGTGGCGATCGCCGAGAGCAACGTGCCGAACGCGTTCGCCACCGGCCGCGGCGAGAAGACCGCGCTGGTCTGCGTCACGACCGGCCTGCTCCGACGCCTGGAACCGGAGGAGCTGGAGGGGGTCCTCGCGCACGAGATGTCGCACGTGGCGCACCGGGACGTCGCGGTCATGACCATCGCGTCCTTCCTCGGCGTCCTCGCGGGGATGATGACGCGGGTCGCGCTCTACAGCGGTCTCGGCCGCAGCCGGGACAGCACCATGGGCCTCGCGGTGATCCTCGTCCCCGTGGTCAGCGGTGCCGTCTACATCGTCAGCTTCCTGCTGACCCGGGTACTGTCCCGCTACCGCGAACTGGCCGCCGACCGCGCCGCCGCGCTCCTCACGGGCCGCCCGTCGGCGCTCGCCTCCGCGCTCACCAAGGTGAGTGGCGAGATGGCCCGGATCCCCACGCGGGACCTACGCAAAGCGGAGCCGTACAACGCCTTCTGGTTCGCGCCCGCCTTCTCCTCCAAGGAGAGCCTGAGCCGGCTGCTCTCCAGCCACCCCACTCTGGAGCAGCGGCTCGAGCAGCTCACGCGGATCTCGGCGCAGCTCGGTGGAGCGTGACGGCGGTGGGGCTCCTCGACAGCATCCTCGGGCGCAGTCGGCCGGTCCGGCCCGATCTGGACCGTCTCTTCGGACTGCCGGCCGCGGCGATCACCCTTCAGGCAGGCACCGGCTTCGTCCCGGCCGGCGCCGGGTCGGTGTGCTTCGCCGCGGTGGAGGGCGGCGCCTTCGCGCGTCTGAAGGAGGACGTACGGGATCTCCTCGACGTCGAGGTGGCCGGACCCGACCAGGGTGCGGGCGGCGGCGAGGGGCGAGACGCCCGACCGGGGGCGTACGCCGTGACGTACTCCTCGGACACGTACGGTTACACCTGGCTCACCGTACGACGTCCCGCCGAGGATCTGGTCTCGCTGGTCAATGACCTGCACGCGGTCAACACGCTCCTCGAAGAAGCCGGGTTCGGCCCCAAACTGCTCTGCTCCCTGACCGCGTTCCGCGCCCCCGACGGGCGCCGGGCGCGCGACCTCGCGCTCGTGTACCTGTACAAGCGCGGCACGTTCTACCCCTTCGCGCCGCGCACCGATCGTGCCGAGAGTCGCGACAACGCCCTTGAGCTCCAGGTCGGGGGCCTGCTCGCCGACGACCTCGCGATGGAGCCGGACATGGAGCGGTGGTTCCCGGTCTGGGGCGCGCCGGGGCTCGGCGGGGCCGGGCTCGGCGGGGCGGGGTAGTCAGTCGGCGATCGGCCAGTTGAGCTCGGTCCGCAGGTCCCGCGGGTCCATGTCCGGCGTCGGCCGCGTCACGTACACCTCCCACCGGTCCGCACCCCCGCGCAGCCCCTGCTCCCGGATCCAGGCCCCGAGCCTCTCCCAGGCTTCCCCCAGCCCGTCGAACCCGCCGTGATGCGTCACCCGCGCGACTCGGCCACCAGGGAGCCTGCCGGGGACGACCCCGTCCTCGGCCCGCACCTCCTGCCCCGTGACGAACCCGACCTCCAGGTCCCACTTCTCCCCCGGTCCCCCGTGAGTCAGCCCGAAGGCGGCGCCCTTCGGCGGTACCTGCTGCCCGTGAAGCACCCGTCCGAGCGTCCCGAAGGCCTCGTCGAAGAACGTGCGCAGTTCGCCGGGGGACACGACGCCTCGTACGACGGCGGTCGTCTCTGGGACCATTTCCACGAGCCGGGGCCGCTGCTCGGGGTCCGGGATGCTGGTGTCGCGCTCGCTGTCCGTGCTCATGTCGTTCCCGCGCTCCGATCCGCGTTGACGGCGTACTGGGAACGTACAGACGGGATGCTCGTCGACAAGGCATCGCCGCGCCCGGAACCGCATCCACCGCGCACGGCCCGCGACGGTCTGCTTCAGGATGCCTTCGGGTCGGCGGGCTTCTCGATCTCGGTGGTCACCCGTGCCCCGCCGAAGAGCACCGGGAGCCACAGGAGACATGCCAGCACGGGGACCGCGGCGTACGTGGCCATACCCACACTTGAGCCCAGCCCGTCCATGAGCGCGCCGAGGACGAGATAGCCGATCCCGATGAGCGCCGACTCCACGAACGCGATCATCGACAGGAGGCTCGCCCGGTGGCGCGACGGCACGGCCTCGTTGAACACGTTGTCCACGAGCACGGCGGTGATCTCGGGAATCCCGACCAGGGCCAGGAACGCGGCGACGGTGACCCAGACGAGGCCGAGGCCGCTCAGGCCGAGTGCCGCGGCGAGCGTCAGGAGAGACACCGGGACGATGACCCGATACCCGATGCGCCGGTCCGCACGGTCCGACAGCAGCGGAGTGAGCCCGCCGGCGAAGAATCCCGCCGATATGACCACACTGACCAACGCCGTGCCCGCTCCCTGATCGGAGAGGGTCTTCTGCGTGAAGATGATGTACGGCGTCAGAGTCGCGTGCATCAACCCGGACACCACGACCAGCGTCACGAGCGCCGGCGTGGCGACCCGCAGCATCGCCCGCCATGCTGTGGCGTCGCCGTGCTCCTCCTCGGCTCCGTCCTGCTCGTCCACCGCATCCGCGCCGCGGACCTCGGGCACCCGTGACATCAGCACCACCACGGCCAGGACGAGACACGCCGCCGAACCGGCGTAGACGACTCCCCAGGAAATCTCCTGCAGTTGGCCGCCGAGGACGATGGCGGCTCCCGAGGTGACCGTCCCGAGCATGGTGAACCGGGACTTGATCTTGACGTAGCCGGCCGTCGCACCACGGCGCACGAGCAGGTCGTACAGCAGGGCGGTGTCCGAACCGGACACACATGCCATGCCCACGCCCTGCCCGACGAACAGCGCCAGGAACACCCAGTAGTTGGAGAAGGCCACCTGGCCGAGCAGACAACCAGCGATCAGCATCTGGCCGATCACGATGCCGGCCCGCCTGCCGATGCGGTCGGCGATGACTCCCGTCGGCACCTCCGCAAGTCCGCTGACCAGGTAGAGCAGTGTCTGCAGGAGGGCCACCTGCGCGACGGAGAAGCCTCGCTGATAGAGGAAGATGACGAATACGCCGCGCTGGAACAGCGTGTTGGCGAGCACGGCGTACACGTAGAACGGGCGCGCGACACTTCGTGCCGCATCGTCGACTGCAGCCGGCCCGCCAAGGGCCTCCGTGGTGCCGGTCATGCCGCGGACTCCCTGATGACTCCGGTGATCATTGGTGTTGGGCCTCCGCCCCGACCGGAATCTCCAGTCCGTACTTCGCGCAGGACATTGGGCATGGGGCCGGCGTCTCAGCCCGATGATCAATTGAGTGTCCTGTGCCTGCTGTTGCATCCTCCCAAACGGCATCCCCAACATCCAGACCGGTCGAGGAAGCTGAACCCCGAGCGCTTCCGAGATGTGGCAGAGTCGTGGGACGGATTCCGATCATCCTGGAGGACCGTGTTACCGCAGAACCGATCCGAGGGCGAGGCGGCACTCGACCTGGGAACCTCACTGATCGACAAGGGCCGCTTCCACGACGCGATCGAACCACTGCTGCGGGCCGCCGCGATCAGCGGCACCGCGGCTCAGCGCCGGGCGACGGCAACGGCCCTGCTGCGACTCGGATTCGGGCTCGGCGACCGGCAGAACTACGCCGAAGCGCTGCGAGTCCATGCTCGGGCGGCAGCGATCTTCGCCGAACTCGGGGATGCCGAACAGGAACTGCAGTGCCGCACCCTCATCGGCATCTGTGAGTGGCAGCTCAAAGCGTACGAGAGTGCGATCCAGATCTTCGAGTCCAACGCGGAGAACGCGCTCGGTGCGGGCAGGACCGCGATGCGGGCCGTGGCGTTGCTGAGCATCTCCTGCATCCTGGTCGACCATCTGCGCCAGTACCGGCGGGCGGTCCCGTACGCGACCGAAGCCGCGAGGCTCTTCCGATCGACGGGCGACCACGAGCAGGCAGCCCATGCACTCAGGCACCTCGACGAGGCGCGGCACGAAGGGAATCCCTGATGGACCGGTTCGCCCTCTACTACCCGCACATCCACGTCCGCGACGACGACTGGCTCAAGTACGCCGCCCTGTACTGGCCCAAGATGGCCCGGATCCGGCCGCCGGGCTACCCGCTCCAGGACTCGCCCGCCGCGCGGGAACTCCACTCCGCGCGCTGGCTGCTCGACCTCGAACCGCCCGTATGGGCCGCCGCCGAGGTCGCCGAGCCGTTCCTGGAACTGATCCACGAACACGGCGCCGCCCTCCGCGACCGTTTCGGCCTCGACCGGATCGAGACCTGGGGCCTTCCGGTCGCCGAGGCATGCTTCGGCAACACAGGTGGGTTCTCGGCCGGCGGGGACGAGCCGACCGAGGACGGCGCGACCTGGCTCAACCCTCGATTCGGGTACGTCCACGCCAGTCGCGTCAGCGAGCGCCTCCTCGACTCGGCCGTCGACCAGGGGCTCGCAGTCGTCGGCCCGGGCCGCGGCGGGATCTGGGTGGCGATGCACCCTCAACTGGCCACCGTCTACATGCTCGCACTGGCCGAGCAGGTCGCCGCCGAGAACTGCCTGCACCCGATCACCGACCAGACGCTGCCGCACGCCGTCATGTCCGGCTGGACCTTCGAGCGGCTCGCGGTGGCACTCCTCGACGACCTCCCGGCACTGGCTCTCGCGGCACAGGCTCCGGCGGCGCGGCAGGCGCCCGAGGAGGCGTTCGCGTTCCTGTCGTTCGCGACGGTGATCCCCGCGGATCTACGGAACGTCCCGATCGAGAAGATCCTCGACATCCGCGTCGAGTTCGGTTCCGAACTGGACGGGTTCCGGGAGTTCGTGGCCGACCAGGTCCAGCGGCTCGGCTCCCTCGAGGATGTGCGGGACGCGGGGCTCTACCTGGAGTACCTGCACACCGAGGTCGACCGCGAGGTCCGCGCGCGGCTCGACGATCTGGACGACCGCATGCGTGGCGCCGGCCTCGAAACCGCTCGGGCCCTGGCGAACGTCAGGTCGGTGGCGCTCCCGCCGCTCGCCGCGCTCGCGGCGGACGCGGTCGGTGTCGCCCCGGCGCTGACCGTCCCCGCCGTGGTCGCCGGCTGCGTCGTGGGCGCGCCCTTCGAGTGGCGCCGCAGACGCCGCGAGATCGCGCAGGAGTCGCCCGTCGGCTACCTCTTTCAGCTCAAGCGGGCCCTCGGCCCCGACACGTTGATCGACAAGCTGCGAAGGGCATGGCCGCTGTGACGGGCGACGGCGCCTCTTTCTCGGACGCCTTTTCGGGCGCCTTCGACGAAGCGTTCCCAGGGCACGGCACCCACTCCGGCCCCGTGCTCATCCCCGAGCCCGCTGCCGATCCGGCGGTCATCGACCTTGCTGACCGGCAGACCCTGCGCCTCGCCGAGTGTCTCATCGCCGAAGCTCCGTCCGACTGCCGGCGGATCACCGCGGTGTTCGCCCTGACGCTCCGCTCGGAGGCCTCACGCGTCCGCCACTCGACCGACCGAGCCTCCACGAACGCCGCGCCGAGCCCCGGTGCCCTCCGGCTGGCCCGCGAACTGCGCCGGACCACCGCCCGGCTGCCGCGCGGGCCCTGGTGGCGCATGACGCTCGACCTGCGCATCGACGGCGGCATCGAAGTGGACTTCGACCACGGCGACGAGCCCTTCCCCGACGAGCACCTGTTCGCCCCCGAGGACTACCGGGCCGACCTCGAAGCCTTCGACTGGCCGGCGGAGAAGCTCCCCACCTGGTTGTCCGCGTTCGTCAGCCACGGCGGCAGACAGATGCGCAGCCCGCGGAAGGCCGCCGTTCCGGCCGACACGCGCGGTGCACGGTCCGCACAAGGTGTCCCGGAGAACGAACTGTCCGGCCTCACCGAGATCTGGGCGCGCTGGGCCGTCCTGTCGGCGGCGTTCGTCGCGGCCGGTTCCGAACGGGGGCCTCGCATGCAACCTTCCCACGCGCGATTCCAGAGCTCGACAGGCGGCGGTTCGACGCTGTGGATGCTCGCGGGCGGCCGAGCCGTCCTCTCCGGCGGCGTCCGGGACGCGCCCGGCCTGGCCGATGCCTATCGTGGCGACGCGCCGCACCCCGAGCTGTTCGCGGGGGCGCCGGCATGGGTCGCCGATCCGCTGCTCGACGAACGGGGCAAGGTCGGCCTGATGTCCTTCTGTTACTGGTGGGAGAGCGGGCGCTGGCTGCGGGGCGAATCGCCGAAGATGGAGGAGCTCGCGACGGCGATGCCCGGGGTCTGGACCAGTGGAACGGTCGCCGGCATCGTGTCGGAGCTGGCCCGGGCCGTTGCACGAGACACCGAGACGGCCGCGCTGCGCCTGGTCACAGCCGCCGAAGGGGGATTCGCGGAGCGCGGCATGCTGGCCGAGGTCTTCGGGAACAGCGAGGGCGCCGACCTCGACGGTGCCTACCACCAGTTGCTGATGGCGGGCGTCGTACACGGCACCGACCTTCCGCAGTTGCCCCGCCACCAGGCGATCGCCCTCGTGCGCCGCTACATGCACGCCCACGACCTGGACAGCCCCGACTACCGGGCCGCGGACCTCGTGGCCCAGCGGGTGGACTGCGGATGGCAGGTCTACGCGCCGGTCCCCGCCGGGGAGATCAGGATCGGACGCGGGCTCTTCTTCGTCGCCGACGACGAGGTCATGGAGATCACGGACACCCAGAGCTCCTACCCGCACCTGTACGCGGAGGAGTTCGCGCGCCGGTACCGCGAGCGCTGGGGGCTATGAGCCGGTCAGGCCCGTGGTTCCGCCAGCTTCCAGTCGAGCGTCCACATGTGTACGCGTCCGTCCGCTCCTCCCGAGACCGCGTAGGCGCCGTCGGCCGTCATGGCGAGCCGGCCCAGCTGCCCGGGCTGGGCCTCCACCGTCCGCAAGCAGGTGCCGGTGGCCAGGTCCCACAGCCGCATCTCGTCGCCGTCGTGGCTCGAGAGCAGGAAGCGGCCGTCGGGGGTGAAACGCATCCTCCGCGCGTTTCCGCGCCTGCCTTCGAGCAGCGCGGTGCAGGCGCCGGTGGCGGTGTCCCAGACGCGGATCGACAGATCGTCGTAGCCGCCCGCGGAGGCCACCAGGCTCCCGTCGGCGCTCATCGTCACGGCCATGACCCAATGCGTGTGGCCGCGCAGCACGGCGTCGCAGCGGCCGGTCCCGAGGTCCCACAGGCGGACCGTCCCGTCGCTCGCGCCCGTGGCGGCGATCCGGTCACCCGGGCCGAGCCACGCTGCCCGGGGCATTCCCGTGTGGCCTTCGAGCGTGCGCAGGAGGGTGCCGGTCTCCAGGTCCCAGAGCCGGAACCGCTGGTCCGTGCCGTCGCCGCCGATGAGCGCGCAGCGCCCGTCGGCGGTGAACCGGGCCGCGTCGGGACTCATGCCCATGGGGATCATCCACCTGAGCGACTCGGGTCTGGCGTCCGTGCCGATGAGCCGGTCGTCGGACATCGCGTACCGTTCCGCGCCGCTGCCGGTCGACCATGCCTTGGCCGATCCGCTGCGGCCCCAGGCCATGACGGTGCCGCCGTCGGCACTGAGCTGCACCTTGTCGATGCCGGCGACGGGGCCGCCTCTTTCGCCGCTTTCGAAGCCGGTGACGGTCCGCATGAGCGCGCCGGTGCCCAGGTCCCAGAGCCGGATCTCAGCGCCGTCGCTGGTGGCCATCAGATCCCCGCCCGCACTGATGTCGAGCGAACCGACGCTCGATCGGTGCGCCGCGAAACTGCGGGCGAGCCAGACCGCCCGAATGCCGGTGTGGGCCAGCGACCGGCCGAGGGCGCGCCAGGCGGCCATCACGTCGGGTGCGCGCTCGTACCCGGGGACGGCGCGGGCCTCCCGGAGCGCGTCGAGCGCGGCAGCGCGGTCGCCTGCCGCCTCCCGCGCCTTGGCGGTCTCGAGCAGTGCCTTCACCTTCTCCTCCAACAGGTTCAGCACGCCGTGCCTGCGGGGCCGGCTCACCTGGAACGGAACGGCGGGAGAGTCGGGCATGCGCCACAGCCGCACGGTGTTGTCGAGCGACGCGGACAGCGCGAACCGGTCGCCCGCTCCCCAGCGGACGCGGCCTGCCTCGCCTTGGTGGCCCCGGAAGGTCCGCAGGCACCTTCCGGTCCCCAAGTCCCACAGACGGACCGCGCCGTCGGGGGCGCCCACCAGGAGTCTCGCGGCGTCGGCGCTGAGCGCGAGCGACCTGACGGAGCAGCGCAGCGTCCGGACCCGCCGCCCTGTCCGCAGATCCCAGATGCCGATGGCGTCGTGGTTGTCGGCGATCACCGCGACGCCGTTGCCGGTGTCGAAGCACAGGACGGCCTGGTTCACTCCTTTCCCGGCCAGCACCTGCGCGCATTCCCCGGTGCGCAGGTCCCAGAGGCGGGCGATGCAGTCCTCGTACCCGGCCACGAGGACCCAGCGCCCGTCCGGGCTGAGCTCGGCCTTCGGGAACTGCGCCAGTGGGCCGTGCAGCCGCCGGCGAACCTGGCGCCGGCTCAGATCCCACACGACGACGTCGACGCCGCTCACACCGTCCTTCCAGACCGCTTCCGTGGCGACGGCTACGCCCTCCCGCGGACTGACCGCCGCCCAGTCGAAGGACCCCGCCGCCTTGATGGTCCGCAGGCAGCTGCCGTCGGACAGATCCCAGATGCGCATGACCGAGTCGTACTCGACCGAGGCGCAGTACCCGGCGTCGGGAGTGATCCGGACCGACCGGAGCTTGGCCTCGTGACCGCGCAGCGTACGCAGGCACCGGCCCGTGAGCACGTCCCACACCCGGACATGTTCGTCGTCCCCACCGGTCACGGCGGTCCTCCCGTCCGCGGACACATCGATGTGGAGCATCGGGTCGGGTCGTCCGTCGGCGGTCGGGTTCCAGCGGATGTCGTTGACCCCTATGCAGTCCGCGGACGGCACCGTTCCGGAGCCGAGCGTGTCCAGCGCCTCGCTCACGTCCCGCAGCCCGGGGTGCTCACGGTCGACGCGCTCGAGCAGCGGTCGGGCCTTGGCGAGGTCGCCCCGTTCGAGGTGGACGAGGCCGAGCGCGTGCCGCGCCGGCCAGGCATCGTCGCTGTCGGTGCGGACGGCGTCGAGGTCGGCGACCAGCTGTTCGTCGGTGATCTCGCCACCGCGCCAACGCCACAGCCCCGAGTTCAGGGTCGCCTCGGCGTGCTGCGGGTCGGCCGTCAGCGCCGCGGTGAACGCGGCGGCGACCTCCTCGTCGCGGTCGAGGTCGAGCAGCGACAGCGCCCGGTTGTTGAGCTCGTCGGCGCGCAGGTCGGCGGCCTTCGGCTCCAGGCGCCGGTACCGCTCCCCGGTGACCCGTAAGTGGATCGCCGCCAGTTCCTCGGCGACGGCCGCCATCGACCCCGGCCGCCTCCCGGGGTCCGGATCGAGGCAGAGCTCCAGCAGATCGGCCAGATCCGGCGGCAGCGGCGGCAGGCCCGGCCCGTACGACTCGATCCCGTGGCGCTCTCTGATCGTGTCGTTCGCGAACGGACCCCGGCCCCAGCGCGCCCCGCCGGTGAACATCTCCAGAACCGTGACACCGAGGCTGAAGACGTCCGTTCGCCTCCCTACCGGCCGGTTCGAAAGCTGCTCCGGTGAGGCGTACGCCGGTGTCCGCCCGCCCGCCGAGACCGGGACGCTGACACCGTGCGGAAGGTTCCCGTCGTCCTCGGCGACGATCGGGCGGATGCGGGCCAGGCCGAAGTCGGTGACCTTGGCGACGATGTCGCCGCCCTGTACGTCCAGCAGCACGTTGGCGGGCTTGACATCGCGGTGCACCAATCCCGCGGCGTGGGCATGGCCCACGCCCCAGGCCATCTGGATCGACAGGTCCACGATGCGCGCCACGGCCGCCTCCGGGCCGCCCTCGTACAGACGGCGGTCGGCGATCCAGTCGTGCAGGCTGCCGTCGCCGACGTACTCGGCGAAGACGTAGGGGACGCCGTCGACCACGCGCACGTAGTGACACCCGCAGATGTTCGGGTGCAACCCGAGCGCGACCCAGGCCTCGGCCTCGGTGACGAACCGCTCGCGCTGCTCATCGGTCGCGAACACCTTCGGCTTCGGCGTCTTGACCGCCAGGTCGATCCCCCACTGCCGGTGCAGGACCCGCAGCACCCGCCCCATCCCGCCCTCGCCCGCGACCCCCTTGACCTCGTAGCGATCGTCGAGAACCTCCTCAATCGCCCTGACGCCCATCCCCCACACGCCCCTTCGCCGAGTCGACCGCGACTTCTGCCCATTAGAAACCACTGACGCCTCGGGTCATGACCCCGTGCCCGGCTCAGGTTCCCGGGAGGATGCGGCGCGTCTCGTAGGCCCACATGGCGATCTCGACCCGGTTGCGGGCGCCGAGTTTGGCCATCAGGCTGGCCAGATGCGTCTTCACCGTGCTGAGGCTGATGTGCAGCGCGTCGGCGATCTCGGTGTTCGTCAGCCCGCGGGCGACGGCGAGGAGCACCTGCTCCTCGCGGGCGGTGACGGGTGAGACCGGCTGGGCCGCGGGCCGGCCGGCGGGCAGGTCCGCGAACGCCTGGAGCAGACGGACGGTGACGCTGGGCGCGATGAGCGCCTCCCCGTCGGACGCCGACCGTACGGCCTGCGCCAGAAGGTCCGGTCCCGTGTCCTTGAGGAGGAATCCGCGGGCGCCGGCACGCAGCGAGCCGTAGACGTACTCGTCGAGGTCGAACGTGGTGATGACGACCACGGCCAGCGGGTCGGCGACGCCCGGACCGGCGACCAGCCGGGTGGCCTCGAGCCCGTCGAGTACGGGCATGCGGATGTCGAACAGGCAGACGTCGGGGCGCAGTTCGCGGGCCATACGTACCGCCTCCCGCCCGTCGGCGGCCTCGCCGACCACCTCGATGCCGGGCTGGGCGTTCAGCATGATCCGCAGCCCGGTACGGATGATCGTCTGGTCGTCAGCGACGAGAACGCGAATGGACACCGCTCTCGCTCCTCGCTCTCGGCAGTTCGGCGTCGACATGCCAGCCCCGGTCGGTACCCGGGCCGGCTCGTAGTGTGCCGCCGAGCAGCGTCGCGCGCTCGCGCAGTCCGGTAAGTCCGTATCCGTCGCGCCCCCGGCCGGTGCGCCGGCCGTTGTCGCACACGCTCACCCGCACCGTGTGCGGTTCGGCGGCGACCCGGACGACGACCTCGGTCGCGTCGACCGCATGGCGCAGCGCGTTCGTCACCGACTCCTGCACGATCCGGTAGACGGCCGCGTCCACGGCCGGGGGCAGCGCGTCCAGCTCGCCGTCGAGCCCCAGGTCGACCCTGAGGCGACCACCCGGGGTGCGCACCAGGCGCTCCAGATCCGCGACGCCGGCAGGGGGCGCCAGCTCGGCGCCGACCCCGCGGTCGCGCAACGCGGCGACCATGGCGCGCATTTCCTCCAGCGTGCGCGCTCCTTCCTCCTCGACCCCCTCGAGCGCCTCGACGGCGGCCGACGGGTCGGTGCCCGCGAGCACCCTGCCCGCCTGGGCGATAATCACCATGGCCGACACGTGGTGGGCCACGGTGTCGTGCAGTTCCCGGGCGAGCTGCTCGCGCTCGCGGGAGCGCACCTGCTCCAACTGCCGATCGCGAGCGGTCCCCCGGAACCGCACGGCGGCCCCGATCACGCCGGGCAGCAGCAGGAAGGCGATGCCCACGAGGTTTTCGAAGACCGGGGTCTCGTCCGTGACGGAACACAGCGCGCCGGCCGCGAGGATCACCGCGCCGCCCAGCACGATCTCGCGTCCCGACCCCCACCGGGGCAGCGCGTACACCAGCACGAGCACGACCGCGCCGGTGTACAGGCCGACGGGCTCGCTCGGTGCGCCGACGAGCGAGGCCACCGGAAGCAGGACCACCGAGCCGAACGCCAGTGTCACCATCGCCAGCGGTCGGGTCCGGCGCCACAGGGGCAGCAGGCACAGCCATACGGCGAACACCACCGCCACCGGCCGCCACACGACGTTCTCCCGCAGGGTGGCCTCCAGCGCCACACCGGCAAGGCCTGCCGCGAGCAGCGCCCAGTCCCGCCACACCCGGGCGGGCGGGTCGGGCGGCCGGGGTTCGGTCCACAGGTTTCGCAGGTCGTCTCGGAGCACGGTTCTCAGCCTAAGGACCGCGGTGTGCCGCGCATCGGCCGAAAGGACGGGGCGTCACTCCGCCTCGGGGCCGACGGATCCGCGGCCCGCGGGCCGATGCCGCGGAGCGCCGTGGCGACGAACCTCGGCACCGGCGGCCGTAAAAGGACGGCCGACGAGGTGGTTGGAGGACCCGATGCTCTCGAAAGCCCTGTTGCGCCTGGGCGCAAGCGCCGCCCGCCATCCCTGGCGGGTGATCGCGACATGGCTGGTCGCCGCCACGCTCGCCGTGCTCGCCGCCGTCGCCTTCGGCGGGCGGAATGCGGATTCGATGACCGCTCCGGGACTGGACTCCCAGCGGGCCGCGGAACTGATCGAGCGGGCCGGCACCGGCCAGGAGGGAATGACCGCCCAAGTGGTCGTCACCCCCGTCGACGGTGCGACGTTCTTCGACGACGACGGCGCGCGCACCGCTCTCACGCGGCTGCAGACCGAGGTGAAGCGGCTGCCGCACGTGCTCGGCACGAGCGATCCGGCGGGGGCGCTCGACGCGGGCGGGGACACCGCCGTGCGCGGCGGCCTCGTCTCGGCCGACGGGCGGATCGCCGTCGTCCGGGTGCAGTACCCGGACCAGAGCCGGCTGTCGGCCGAAGACCTCGACGCCCTCGTCGATCTCGGCGACCGGCTGCGCGCCGAGCTGCCGCTGCGCATCGAGATGGGCGGGAGCCTCTTCTACGCCTTCTCCGACCCGAACGGCGGCGTCAGCGAGTTGATCGGCCTCCTCGCCGCGGCCGCGATCCTGTTCCTGGCGTTCGGTTCGCTCGTCGCCGCCGCGCTGCCGATCGGCATGGCGGTCTTCGGACTGACCGTCGGGGTCGCCACGATGACGGTACTGGCGGGGGTGACCGACGTCCCCACCTTCGCACCGATCCTGGGCAGCATGGTCGGGCTCGGAGTGGGCATCGACTACGCGCTGTTCGTGCTCGCCAGACACCGGGAGTACCTCGCGCGCGGGCTCGATCCGCACGAGGCGGCCGGACGAGCGGTGGCCACGGCGGGGCGGCCGGTGGTCTTCGCCGGCGGCACGGTCGTCGTGTCGATCCTCGGACTGGCGGTCGCGAACGTGCCGTTCATGACGGTGGGCGGGGTCGCCGTGTCGATCGTCGTCCTGACGATGGTGCTCGCGTCGGTGACGCTGCTGCCGGCCTTCCTCGGCGCGGCGGGCCCGCGGCTGGGCCGGGCCGGCCGGATCGGCCGGGCTCTTCGGGCCGGGCGGTCGGGCCGCCTCGGCCGACGGCGGGACACGGGGGCGGGCGCGGTCTCCGCAGCCGGGTGGCGGCGCTGGATCGGGCACGTCGGCCGGCACCCGGTGCTGTACGCGGTCGGCGCGGCGGCGCTTCTGCTGACGGCGACGCTGCCCGTGCTCGGCCTGCGCGTCGGCCTGCCCGACGACGGCTCGCTGCCGCAGAGCCGTACCGAGCGCCGTGCCTACGACCTCGTCGCCGAGGGGTTCGGCCCGGGCACCAACGGTCCCCTCGTCATCGCCGCGGACCCCGCCGGTGATCCGGGAGTGCTGAACCGTCTCGTCGCGACGGTCGCGGCGGATCCGGGGATCGCGTCCGTCGCGCCGGCGCGCATCGACCGGACCACCGGCGTCGCGACCCTCGTGGTGTTCCCGACCACCAGCCCTCAGGACAAGGCCACGACCGACACCATCTCCCGGCTGCGCACCGAGGTGCTACCCGCGGCGATCGGGCACGGCCCGGCCAGGGCGCACGTCGGCGGCGCCGCCGCGAGCCTGTCCGACGTGGGCCGACGCACCAGCGACCGCCTGCCGCTGTTCGTCGCCGCCGTGCTGGCGCTCTCGTTCCTGCTGCTGATGCTGGTCTTCCGCTCGGTCGTCGTACCGCTCAAGGCCGTGCTGCTGAACCTGCTGAGCATCGGCGCGGCCTACGGCGTCATGGTCGCGGTCTTCCAGTGGGGCTGGGGAGGCGCGCTCATCGGGCTGGAGGCGACGGTTCCGATCGTGTCGTTCATCCCGATGTTCCTCTTCGCCATCCTGTTCGGCCTGTCGATGGACTACGAGGTGTTCCTTCTCTCGCGGGTGCGCGAGGAGTACGTGCGCACCGGCGACAACGGCACGGCGATCGTGGAGGGCGTCGCGGGCACCGCCCGGATCATCACGTCGGCCGCGCTCATCATGGTGGCGGTCTTCCTGTCCTTCGCCGTCGCCGAGGACCCCTCCGCCAAGATGTTCGGGCTCGGCCTGGCCACCGCGATCCTCATCGACGCGACGGTCGTCCGCATGGTGCTGGTACCGGCGACCATGACCCTCCTCGGCCGGGCCAACTGGTGGCTGCCGGGGTGGCTGGACCGGTTGCTTCCCCGAGGCCCGGTCGGCACGGGCACCGGCACCGCCGACGACAAAGGACCGCTGCCGGTCGCGCTCGAGCCCGGCGGCCAGGTGCGCTGACCGGACTCGCCGACCGGCCTCGCGGAGCCGCTCGTACGATACGGCCATGGGTTACGACGTACACATCACGCGGCGCGAGTTCTTCTGGGACGAGGAGGGCGAGGCGATCGGCGCGGACGAGTGGACCGCGCTGGTCGAGGCCGACCCGGACCTGGAGATGGCCGGGGCGGCCGAGGCCGCGACGGGCGACGGCGCGGGTCTGCGGTACGAGAACCCGCTGCTGGCGCGGATGGCCACGCATCCGGAGGCCGACACCGACGGCGCCTGGCTGGACCTGCGGGAGGGCGTGGTCACCGCGAAGAACCCGGACGACGTGCTGCTGGCCAAGATGAAAGCCGTCGCCGCCCTGCTCGGTGCGAAGCTGCAGAGCGACGACGGCGAGGACTACCCGCTCTGAGGCCCGCTAGGCGGCCGTCAGCGTGTCGACGTACACGGCGATGCTTTCCGAGGCGTCGCCGTGGAACCGCTTGAGGACCCGCTGCACGGGCCAGACGACCGACCCGTCGGGCAGGTGGAGTTCCACGTTGATCTCGCCCTGCGGGTCGGCGTCGTCGACGACCCAGGAACCGCCGGCGGTACGGCGGATCAGCTCGCCGACGTACGCGCCTGTGGCGAACAGCCGGGCGCCGGTGTCCTCGGCGAGCAGTCCGCCCGGGACGGGGGTGCCGGCGACCGCCGACTCCGCCAGGAAGCGTTCGATCTCCCGGGCGCTGGCCGGCGTGAAGTCGACCCGGTAGCCGGAGCTGCCGAGCGCCGTGGCGATCCACTCGGAGTAGACCTGGATGTCGTGGGCCAGTCCCTGTCCGGGCATCTGTTTCGTCCTTGCGCTGTCATGGTGCTGATGGCTGGTGGAGTGTAACCACGAGTGGCGGGGCGGCCGGGCGGCGGGTGAGGACCCGCCGCCCGGCCGCCCCTCGGGTCACGGCACTTCGAACACCTCCACGACCACCCCCTGCTGCTGGCCGTAGGTGACCACGTCGTTCAGCGCCTGCTGCTGGACGCTGCTCATGCCCGGCGGCACGCCGATCTCCAGCCTGCGGTTCTGGACCGCGCTGCCGTCCACGGTCGTCCCGCGCCAGGTCCGGCCGTTGAAGTTCGCCATGTCACGCACGTACTTCCGTCCGAGGCCGGTGATGCCCGACGCCTTCTGGTACGAGGCCAGCGTCGTGTCGATGGACTTGATGCTGGTGGCCGTGCCGGTGGCCGCGTCCCAGCGGTCGATCGTCGGGAAGCTGTTCGGCAGGTTGCCGCCGCGCATGTCCTCGATGGCGATGCCGCGCTCGTTGGCCGGCAACTTCCAGACGGAGGTCGCCGAGGCGGCCTCCGCCCCCGCCGCGAGCCTGCGGAGCATCGAGAAGGCGCCGCGGACCAGGAACGGCAGGTTGGCGACGACCTCGCCGCTCTCGTACATGTCGGAGCCGGTGTCGGCACCGTGCTCCTCGGCGAACTTGTCGTAGTCCTCCTGGATGGTGACGCAGTCCTGGAACCAGCAGCCCGGACCGGCCTCGCCGATGAACTCCAGGGTGGAGGCGATCATCCGCCCCATGCCCCACAGGAAGTCGCCGCCGTCACCGGTCGGGGAGCCCGAACCGGCGGCCAGGCAGGCGTCCTTGACGTGGTAGCCGTACTGGTCGCACTCGCTGGAGCCGCTGCTGCCGGACGACGTCCCGGACGAGTCGCCGCCGCCGTAGCAGGTGGCCGCCGGGTAGCAGTGGCCGTCGAGCTCGACGAAGCTGACCGGGTTGCCGCCGGTGAAGGCGTACCGGTTGCCGGTCATCGGGTCGCTGCCCAGGCGCATGTCGGCGAGGGCGCCGTTGTACATGTCGCGGCTGGTGAAGCGGTTCAGGCCGGGGCTGTAGTCCCGGAAGCCCATGTCGTAGGTGCCGGACTGGGCGTCCCAGCGCTTCGCGTTGAAGCGGTAGGGGTTGTACGCCTCCTTGTTCGGGTCGGCGGTGTCGGGCTTGTCGATGCCGGTGAACTCGGACGTGTCGTCCTTGCCGTACGCGGTGTAGCCGTACGTGGCCCGGGTGGTGCCGTCGTTGCCGGTCAGGGTCTCGACGTCGGTGTGGCTGTTGTAGCCGTAGTAGCTGTCCTCGGTCGTGCCGTCCGTGTTGTGCTTGATCTGCGAGAGACGCTCGCCCCACGGGCTGTACTGGTACGACTTGGTCAGCCGGCCGGCCTCCGCCTCACCGAGGATCTCGTTGGACAGGCCGAGGTAGCTGAAGTCGGTGGTCTTGGTGCCCACCGTCTTCGTCGCGGTGCGGTCCAGCGGGTCGAAGGTGTACTTGGTGACCTCCTGCCCGCCGGTCTCGGTCAGCTTGCTGCTCTCCACGACGTGGTCGAACCCGTCGTAGACGCTGCGCGAGACGATCTCGCCGCCGCCGGTCACCGACTCCTGGCGGCCGAACGGGTCGTAGTTGTACGTCGCCGTCGTCCCGCCGGAGGTCGCCTTGAGCAGCCGGTTGCGGTCGTAGGTGAACGTGGTGGACGTGCCCTTGACCGTCTGGCTGATGACGTTGGCGTTGTCGTCGTGGACGTACGTCTCGGTGCCCGCGCCGTTGCCGGTCTTCACCGAGGACGCCAGCCGGTCGGCCGGGTCGTAGGTGAAGTCGGTGGTGGAGGAGAGGTACGCCGCGTGGTTGTCGGCGTTCATCTTCTTCGCGGTGTCCCGCGCCTTGTTGCCGTTGGCGTCGTAGGCGTAGGTGTGCTCGGCGACGAGGGTGCCGTCGGCCTTCTTCTCGACGGAGTTCTTGATCTCGCCGTCGAGGAAGTAGGTGTGGTCGACGGTGTTCCGGTTGGCCTTGGTCTCCCGCAGCTTCTGGCCGCGGTCGGTGTAGGTGTAGCCGGTGACCTTGGGCGAGGCGTCCGCGGCGTCCTTGCCGACCGACACCGTCTTGACCAGCTCGCGCAGGTCGTAGGTGTACTTGTTGAACTGGTCGGGGTGGGTGACGGTGTCCGGCTGGCCGTTGGCGTCGTAGACGTAGGACGTGGAGCGCTTCTCCTGGCCGGCCAGCGCCTCGGTGATCTTCTGGACCTGGTTGAGGCCCGTGTAGGTCATCGTGTAGGCGTCGATCTTCGTGCCGGACGAGGTGTCGTCGATCGACGTCAGGTTGCCGTTGAGGTCGTAGCCGTAGGTGAAGGTCCGCTTCTCGGTGTCGCTGTCGCCGGAGTTGTCCCGGACGAGCTTGACGCCGTCGGCGACGACGGCGCCCGCGCTGTTCTGGAACAGCTGGAGCTTGGCCGCGTTGCCCTGCGTGAAGGGGTACGAGCCGAGGCTGACCCAGGTGCCGGCGGCGGCGTTCTGGTCACGCGTCACATCGGTCTTGGTGCCGTCGGACTTGGTGACCGTGTACTTCGCTGCCGTGGCGGCCCCGGTGACCTTCGGGTACTTGACGTAGGCGGTGTAGGTGCCGTTCTTGGGGATGTTGAGGGTCCAGGTGAAGGCGTCCGTGCCCGTGCCGGCGGCGTGGACCTGGTGGTCGTAGCCCTGCTGGCCGGTGAGCGAACCCTTGGTCCAGGTGCCCGTGGCGGAGGTGTTCTGGGTGTCCGAGTTGTCGACCAGCACCACCGCGCTGCCGACCGGTACACCGTCGTCGGTACGGGTCTTGAGCTTCCCGTCCGGGTAGTAGTCCCAGCCCATGGTGCGGCCGGACGAGCCGCCGGCCGAGGTCAGCGTCCGCGCGGTCTGCTGGCCCAGGTCGTTGTAGCCGTAGGCGGTGACGATGTCCCACGGGTCCGTGGAGGACTTGACCCAGCCGTTGTCGAAGTAGCTGTAGCTGGTGTCGTTGCGGACGGTCTGGCCCTCGGAGGGCGGCGCGGAGACCTTGGAGACCCGGCCCACCTCGTCGTAGCTGGTCTCCGTCCAGACCTTCTTGTTGTAGCGCGCGTCGGCCGGGTCGTACGGCTGGATCTGCCGGGTGGGCCGGTTCAGCGCGTCGTAGACCGTCTCCGAGGTGAAGTCGTCCGCGGCGGCGGTGTCGACGCCGCGCGGGGTGATCACCTTGGTGGCGTTGCCCGCCTGGTCGTACTCGAACTTCGAGGTGCGGTACGCGATCGGCGCGACGCCGTCGTGCGGCACCTTCATCTCGATCGTCTTGGCGCGCGCGTCGTAGGCGATCAGGGAGCGGTTGTTCTCCTGGTCGACCGTGGCGGTGACGAGCGAGTCCTTGTCGTACTCGCGCTTCGCGGTCTTGCCGGCCGCGTCGGTGACGGAGACGACCCGGTGGTTCAGGTCGAAGGCCGTCTTCGACGTGTAGTCGTCCGGGTCCGCGGTCGCGTTCTTCTTCGGGTCGACGACCTTGATGGCGTTGCCGACGTCGTCGTACGCGTACGACACGGTGTCGCCGGCCGCGTTGACCGTGGAGGTCAGCTGGTAGACGACGTCGTAGTGGTTGGTGGTCCGGTAGTCGTCGGGGTCGGCGCCGGTCGCCGCGCCCTTGGGCTCGGTCGTGGTGAGGAGGTTGCCGACCTTGTCGTAGGTGTAGAGCGTCCGGCGCTCGGTCTGGGTCGGGGTGTCCTTGGGCGCCGTGGCCTCGGTGACCTGGTCGGACTTGTCGTACACGGCCGTCGAGACGGCCCCGTTCGGCGAGGTCGACGTGGTGACGTTGTCGTTGGCGTCGTAGACCGGGGCGGGCGTGGTGATCAGCTCGCCCGCGGCCTGGTCCTTGGGCACGGTCGATTCCATCGGACGGCCGTACACGTCGTACGTCTGCGTGGTCTTCTTGCCGAGCGCGTCGGTGGACTCGCGGACCTGGCCGCGCACGTCGTAGACGTACGAGGCCGTCTTCTGCAGCGCGTCGGTGATCTTCGCCGGGTAGCCGGTCGGACCGAAGTCGCTGTTGACGGTGGCGTTGCCGTTGGCGTCGGTCGCCTTGGTCAGCAGACCCTCGGCGTTGTACTCGTACTTCGTGGTGTAGTCGTCGGCCGTGGCGGTCTCGACGCCCTTGGGGTCCGTGACCGCGGTCAGGTTGCCGCGGGTGTCGTAGCCGAACCGCCAGGTGCGGCCCTCCGGCGACTTCTTCTCGAACAGCTCGGCGACGTGGCCGTTCAGTCCGGTCTGGTAGGTGTAGGTGGCTGCGGCGGTGCCGTTCTTGTTGGCCTCGGCGTCCTTCTGCTCCAGCGGGTAGCCGGTCTTCGGGTCGTAGGACCAGGTGTTGACGGCGCCGTTGGCCTCTTCGAGGCGCGTGACGTTGTTGTCGGCGTCCCAGCTCATCTTCGTGGTCTGGTTCGCCGCGTTGGTGATCCGGGTGACCCGGCCGTAGCCGTCGGTCAGATAGGTGCCGGTGTGGTTCTCGGAGTCGGTGACCTTGGACTCGATCGTCGAACCGGCGCTGCCGTCGGGGTCGGTGTAGACGAACCCGGTGGTGCCGCCGAGCCGGTCGGTGACCGTCTTGGTCCACCAGTGGAACTTCGGGTCGTCACCGGTCTGCGGGTAGTTGTACGCGAGCTGCGTGGCGTTCCCGCGCGGGTCGGTGACCTTGACCAGCTTGACGTTCTTGTTGCCCTGCGTGGCGTCGTACTCGAAGCCGAAGACCTTCGGCTGGGACGAGCCGGCACCGTCGGTCAGCTGGGTCAGCAGACCCTTGTCCGAGTAGGCGAAGGCGACCTTGCGGCCCGAGATGTCGGTCATCGACCTGACGTGGTCGATGATCTTCGGGTTGGAGCTGTCGGCCTTGGAGTAGTACTCGACGGTGAGCGTCTGCCGGCCGGCCGGGTCGGTGATGTACCGGAGGAACTTGACCGGCTTGTTGTTGGACTTGCGCTCCTCGTACGTGTACGTCTGCGTGTTGCCGTTCTTGTCCACGACGGACGTGAGGAAGCCGTCGCAGTCGAAGAAGAACTGCGTGCGGTCCGGGCGGGTCAGCGACCAGGCCTGCGGGTCGCCGTCGCCGGACGGCTTGCAGTCGACGCCGGCCTTCTGCTGGAGCAGGTAGTGCACGCCCGCCGGCGCCTTCCAGACGCTGTTGGCGGCGTCCCAGCGGAAGACGTGCGCGGTGCCGTCGCCGTCGGGCAGCGTCACCTCGGTCGGGTTCGGGTTGGGGTGGAAGTCCAGCGCCGCGCCGAGCCGGATCGGACCGGCGGCCTGCGCCGACCAGCCGTGGCCGAGCACCGTGTCGGAGGTGTCGAGCGAGTTGTACGCGAAGCGCACGAACGTGCCGAGACCGCGACCGGGGTTGGAGAACGCGTTGTACTGCCAGACGGTGTTGCCGGCCGCCGTGTTGTTCATGACGGAGGAGCCGGCACCGGTGTTCTCGCCCGCGTACGAGTAGAACTTCTCCAGGCCGAGCTGGTCGGAGGTCGGGTCCTCGACCGCCACGTTCTGCTTCAGGCCGGCGATGCCGTCGGTGGCCGAGAGCCAGGTCGCCGCGGTCTTGTTCCGCAGGTCCCAGGTGAGCACGTAGTCGGTGCGCTTGTTGCCCTCGTCCGAGTTGATCGGGGTCTTGACCTGCGCCTGGACGGTGACGGTCTCGCCGGGGGACACGTCGGCGGGCAGCGCGGTCTCGACCTGGTTGCCGCCGGTGGTCCGGTCGGTGCCGTCGGGCAGGGCCCAGGTGTAGCTGAGGACCCGGTCGGTGGCGCGCCAGACGGAGGTGGTGGTGTTGGTGAGGGTGACCTCGACGTTGTGGGTGTCGCCGGGGATCATCCGGGCCGGGGTCTGCGGCGCGTAGTACGTCGACTCGGTGGTGGAGTCGATGTAGGTGACGACGATGCGCGGGCGCAGCCGCTGCTCGGTCGCCTCGGACGACAGGAAGATCGTCCGCTCCTGCGGGACGGACTCGTTCGCCGTCTTGATCAGCACGCCCTGCTGGGACTCGGGCGTGGTGACCCAGCCCTGGGCCAGCGAGGTGACGCTCCATTCGTGGCGCGCCGGGTCGTTGCTGAGGGCCGGGACGGTGTCGGCGACCGGGGCCCCGGTGTCACCGCCCGCGGTGGTCCAGGAGGTGGTGGCGTTCGCCTTGGCCCAGGTCGCGGTGGCCTCGTCGAAGTCCCGGGTGAGCGGGCGCAGTTCGTAGACGGCGCCGGTGGCCTGCTGGCTGGTCTGGGTGCCCCAGAGCCGGACGTCCGCGTCGAGGACGCGGGCGGTGGCGGGGATGCCGAGGGCCGGGAACTTCAGCAGGGTGCGGGTCTTGCCGTACGTCGGCGAGTTGTTGCCGACGGTGACCCAGTTCTGCGGGGCGCCGTCCTGGATGGTGTCGTGCGCCAGGGTCGACTCGGTCGAGGACAGCGTGGTGTCCTGCGCGGCCTCGACGACCTTGGTGGTGCGGCCGGCCTTCGGCAGGCGGACCAGCTGCGTGGGTGCCGGGACGACCTGTCCGTCCTTCGTCTTGACCGCGACCATGTAGTAGTAGGCGCGGCCGAAGGGGTCGGCGTCGTCGGCGGGGGTCGGCGTCGCCGAGGTGTCCGTGTACGCGGTGGTGCCGGCGGAGACCGGGGCGACCAGCGTGGAGGCGGACGGGGTGAACGTCTGGTAGACGCTGCGGTGGACCTGGTACTCGGCCAGGTCGTCGCCGATGGCCGTCGACGGGTCGGTGTAGCCGGACCAAGTCAGTTCGGCGCCGGTGTCGTGGATGACCGTGGGCGCGTCCAGCGTCACGCTGGGCCGGCCGTAGGTCAGCACCAGCTTGGGGTAGTTGACGGTCTCGCCGCCGTAGCCGAACTCGGAGGCCTCGTAGCGCGGGCCGCCCTTGGGGGCGCCGGCGGTCTCGTCGACGGCCTTGACGACGAAGCCGTTGTTCGTCTGGGTGCCGTCGATCCAGGACTGGACGGTGTCCTTGACCGAGAACGAGTGCCACTTGTTGTACGTGTTCGCCGGCATGGAGACGGTACCGGGCTTGGTGAACCGTACGGCGTCGGCGATCACCGCGGTGGTCGCGGAGGCCGGGCCGTCGCCGAGGACGACCTTGCCGGCCGTGCCCGCCTTGAACGGGTGCGCGCCGAGCGGCTTCCACACGCCGCCGGTGCCGGTCTTCTGGTCGACGGTGTACGGCTTGCTGCCGCCGTCGTACGTGATCGTGTACGGCACGGCGGTGGAGCGGTCGTCGGCGGGGATCACATGAGCGTCGACCTGGTAGGTGCCGTCCTCAGGCAGCTTGGGCTGCCAGGTGTACGTGTCACCCGCCGTCGTGTCCTTGTTGTACAGGTAGTCGCGGTTGATCGCGTACTGCGTGAAGGCCGTGTTGGACGAGGACGGCCAGGCGCCCTGGGCGGCGGTGGTTCCCGCGTCGCCGTCGTCGGCCAAAGTGGTCGAGCCGGCGAGTTCGCCGACGAGGCCGTTCGCGTTGCTCCAGTTCGCCTGGCCTGCGGTCCACGCGGAGGTGGCCCGGTAGGCGCCCAGGGTCACGGGCGCGCCGGAGGACACGCCGGTGTGGGTCTGGTCGTAGTACATCTGGAGGCGCGCGTCCTCCAGCTTGGTCCCGGCGGGGACGCCGGAGAGCCCGAACCGGACCAGGGCGCGCGCGGCGTTGCCCGCCGAGTCGAGACCGGCGGAGAGCCGCCAGGTGTCGTTGAAGTTGGTGCCGGCGGCCGAGGACAGGATCATCGTGTCCTGCGACTCGGACGGCGTCGGCGCGATCGTGAGGGTCGGGTCGACGGTGACCGGGTACTGCCGCTCGGGCGCGGCGAGCCACTTCGCGTCGGGGGTGACGGTGAGCTTCCAGCCCTTGCCGTCCCGGGTCAGCGTCTGGGCGACCTTGTCGCTGGAGGCGTGGCCGTACGGGGAGCCGGCGTCCTTGCGGGCGTCGGTCATGAAGGCCGGCGGGATGACGAGGACGGGGTGCCTGGCCTCCCCGTAGAACTCGACGGAGCCGTCCTTGCGGGCCTTCGGTGTGAGTCCGCCGGCGTCCAGGGTGAAGGTGAAGCTCACCGGGCCGGCGGGCTTCCGGGCGAGAACGATGTTCTCCTTCACCCGACCGGGACCGACCTGGTAGGTGAGGTCCGTGCCGCCGGGCAGGGCGTCCGGGTACGCGACCGTGCTGCCCTTGGCGCCCGGCTTCAGCTTCCCGCCCGCGCCGACGAGGCCGAGGGTGACGGCGTGGCCGTCCTCGGTCTCGAAGCGGAGCATGCGCTTCGGATCGGAGCCGAACCAGCTGCGCCCGGTGTTGGTGGTGTTGGCGAAGTCGAAGCCCGCGCGGTCCGTCGGCGTCACCGCGGGATCGAGGGTCTTCCACGTCTTGCCGTCGCGGTACGAGGTGGGGACGACCGACACCTCGGCCTGGACGCGCCCGTCGGAGAGCAGCCACGAGCGGGAGTTCGGGGTGCGCCGCGCGGTGAGCTCGGCGACCCGGACGGCCTTGGCGGCGGGCCGGCCCTTGGGCAGCCGCTCATTGCGGACGACACCCTCGGCGGGCAGAACCGGCGGGTCGCCCTTGCGGCCGGACGTCTCCCAGTCGCGGAGTTCGTCCCGCCATTTCTGCTCGTCGAATTTCTGCGGCTTCGAATCCGCGACGGCCGGAGACACTGGCTGTATCAGTGTCCCGGCCATCGCGGCGGCGACGGCTGCCGTCAGCAGCCGTCTCGATGGTGCGTTCACGTGGTATTTCCCTCCGGATCACCGAAATCGGTCGTTGGGGCGCCGATTTCAGGAAGGGGGTTCTAACCATCGCGATGACGCTGCGTCAAGCGGGACGACAACTCGGGCAGTTGACGTCAATCGGGAAGATCAGTTGCACGGCGGAACGTAGGTGCTCTTGTTCACGATGGTGGTGCCGGCGGAGTTCTTCATCGTGGAGACGGCCCACAGACAGACGTCGGCCGGGCGGCGGACGGGACCGGCGTAGTAGAGGAAGGTGCCCGAGTCGCTGACGCAGCCCGAGTTGTAGCTGTCGCAGAGCTTGATGGACATGTACTTGGACTGGCCGTAGTAGATGCCCTGCGCGACGAGGTTGACGCAGGTGTTCGCGCCCTCGTCGTAGTAGTAGGTCTTGGCGGCCAGCCGGCCGGCCGAGTCGTACCAGTCGTTCCAGGCCTCCACCGTGCCGCTGCAGCCGTTGGCGGCGGCGGCCGGCTGCGCGGGCAGCGTGACGAGGGAACCCGCCGCCAGGGCGAGCACGGCGAAGAACTGAATCAGACGACCGCGGACCGTCATGTGTGAACTCCCCTTTGTCGGGCGCCCATTGCGCCACTTCATCGATCTCGGGGCGGATTGTTAGTCGGCATTTCGATGCGCCGTCAACTCCCTGGACATTCCGGACAGTTATGGGGACGGTGGCGGAATGGCCGGTTTTCTCCTTCCTCTTGCCATGACTCGATCAGCTGGTGTAGAACCGGGCGGATTTGATACCGCCGCATTCGCGCCCGGGGAATGCATGCCGAAGGAAGCCTCACCATGTCAACGAGTGAAACGACCGAGAGCGACATGTCCGGCGACGAACTGTCCGAGAAGGCCGATCGGGAGGAGCAGGCCGAGAACGCCGACCGGCCCGAGAAGGGCGAGAAGGCCGAGAAGGCCGCCGGCGGCTCGGACCGGCGCGCCGTGGCCGCCGTCGTCGGCGCGCTCCTCCTCGTCACCGGGGGACTCGTCGGGTACGGGCTCCTCGACTCCGGCGACGACCGGCCGGCCGGCCGGGCCGTCCCGACGTCCGAGGTGACCTACGAGGTGCTCGGCTCCGGTTCGGCCGACATCACCTTCCTCGGCGACGGCGAGGCGGCCCGGGCAGGGAAGGCCGAGGTGGCCCGCGCCGCGTCGCTCCCCTGGAGCAGGACGGTGCGGGTGGCGCGCGACAAGCAGCCGATCGTCAGCATCACGCTCGGCGAGAAGGGCGGCCGGGCCACGTGCAAGCTCTCCGTCGGCGGCAAGCACGTGCAGCTCGCCACGGCGTCCGGCGCCTTCGGGCGCGCCACGTGCAGCAGCGCGCTCGCCGCGCCCGAGGGTGCCGGGGCCCCCGGAGCGCAGTAGTGGAATCTTCAAGCGCTCGTGCGTGTTGAGCGGGGTGCCGGGCCACGGAGGCCCGGTACCGACGACGACACGACGAAGGAGCGCCGGTGAGCGAGACCGAGACCTACTACGAGTTCGGGACGGCCGCCGAGCGCTGGGACCGCGCTCAGCTGTTCTTCGAGGCCAAGGAGTACCTGACCGCCGCCCGGATCCTGCGCGGCCTGGTCGACGAGGTACCGGAGCAGACCGCGCAGCGGCTGCTGCTCGCCCGCTCGTACTACCACTCGGCCCAGCTGGGCCGTGCGGAGACGGAGCTGCGCGCGGTCCTGGACCGCGACCCCGTGGAGCACTACGCCCGTCTGATGCTGGGCCGCACCCTGGAGCGCCAGGGCCGGCACGACGAGGCCGCGCCGCATCTGCGGATGGCGGCGGCGATGGCGGGCGAGTTCACGGACTGAGCCCAAAGGGGCGGGAGCCGAGGCTCCCGCCCCCTCGTCACGGACCGGCCGCCCCGAGGTCGATCATCCGGTGCATGACCGGGCCGGGTATCGCCGGGTTCCTGGCCGCGCCCTCCCACGGCCGCACCTTTTCGCGCAGCAGCAGCCGGACCAGCACCGGCACGGGCAGTGACGGGTGCGCGGTCGCGCGGTACCGGACGCCGTCGTCCGCGTCGTCCAGGAGCCGTACCGCCGACTCCGGCGAGAGCCGCGCGTCCTCCGCCGCCCGCCTGCGCACCTCGCCGTCCTGGTCGAGGGCGAACCGCTCGACCAGCTCGGCCGAGGACTCCGGGTCGTCGAGGGCCAGCTGCCGCAGCCGCGGGTTCGGGTCCTCGGCGTACCGGAGCAAGCCGGTACGGGGGAAGTTCGGGTGGGTCCGGGGGCGGCCGGGCTTGGAGAAGCTGCCGGTCCACCAGTGCCAGACCTCCAGCAGCATGTCGGCGGGCGCGTCGTCGCAGGACTCGGCAAGGAAGAGCCGTACGACCCGGTCCTCGTCCCGCGCCAGCCGTTCGACGACGTCCGGGGGCAGGCGCTCGGCCCGGGCGACCGAGCTGCGGATCACCGGGTGGACGGAGCCGGCGAGCCGGCGCATCTCGTCGGGGTCGCCGTGCCGCTCGCGCACCCAGGGCACGTCGTACCTCAGACCCTCGGCGTCGAAGTCCGCCGGGATCGCGGCCGCGCGCCGCTCCTCGCCGAGACCCGGATGCACGGACGCCTGGAAACGCACCCGGCGGTCCGGGTCCGCGGCGAGCGCCATGACGAGATCGGCGTCCAGCGCCGGATTGCGGGCGAGGGCCCGGCGCAGGTCCGGGTCCTCGTGCCGGACCAGTTCCTCGGCGAGCTCCCGGTCGAGACGGCAGGTCTCGACCGGGAGTCGCGGGTCCAGCGTCTCGTACACGGCGCGGGGCATCGGGTGGTCCCGGTGGTGGCAGAGCAGCGCGGCATTACGGACGCCGAGGTCGTCGTCGGCCGGCAGCCGCTCCCGCTCGGCCGCGGGCAGGTGCTCCCACGCGGCCCCGCAGGCCGCCTTCCGCACCACGGCCTCCGGATCGGCGGCCAGTGCGGTCAGCAACGGCGGCGGCATCCCCGGCAGGGCGGCCGCCTCGGCACGCACGCTCGGCGCGGGGTCGCCGGCCAGCCGCTCGTGCGCCTCGGCGGGCAGCGGCACGTTCCACACCGCCGCCCGCTCGACGAAGTGCGCGCGGAGACGGTCCTCGGGCTCGCGGAGGAGGAGCGCCGTCCACTGCTCGGTGGTCAGTGCCGGCCGCCACGTGTCGAGGAGCCGGGCCCTGATCCCCCGTTCGGGGTGGGCCGCCGTCGCCTCGAAGACGGCGTCCGACAGCTCGCGCGAC
The DNA here is from genome assembly GCF_033343995.1 of Streptomyces sp. HUAS YS2. Lineage (NCBI taxonomy): Bacteria > Bacillati > Actinomycetota > Actinomycetes > Kitasatosporales > Streptomycetaceae > Streptomyces > Streptomyces solicathayae. Next base: position 959,850 of record NZ_CP137573.1, read on the forward strand.
AAGAACGCGTCCACGCCGTGGTCCAGCAGCCGGATCTGTACGTCGTCCGGCGCGCCCCGGTTGAAGCCGAGTCCTTCGAGCCAGCCGCCGCGCACCCGCCACGGCAGCTCCGGCCCGTCCTCGAACAGCGCGTCCCACCCCTGGTCATCCGTCACATCGGCATCATGCCCGGTGCACGATCTCTCCGCCGACCACGACCGTCTCGGCGACCGTCCCGACGATGTCCTCGGCCGGTATCCGCAGGATGTCGCGGGACAGCACGACGAAGTCGGCCAGCTTGCCCACGGTCAGCGAACCGCGCTCGTCCTCCAGGAAGTTCGCGTACGCGGAGCCCATCGTGTACGCCTCGACCGCGGTCTCGACGTCCACCGCCTCCTGCGGCATCCACGGCTCGCCGCCGTCGAGCGGGCGCCGGGTCACGGCGGAGTAGATGCCGATCATCGGGTCCATCTCGGCGACGTTCCAGTCGCTGGAGAAGGCGAGCACCGCGCCGGCGGTGTGCAGGCCGCGCAGCGGCCAGGCCTTGTGCCAGCGGTCCGGGCCGACGTTCTCCGCCCAGTCCTGGCCGGGTCCGGCGATCTCCGGGGCGGCGTGCCGTGGCTGCATGCAGGCGACGACGCCGAGCTCGGCGAAGCGCGGGGTGTCGTCGGGGTCGAGGCATTCGACGTGGACGACCTGGTGCCGGGCGTCGCGCGGGCCGTTCAGGGTCCGGGCGTGCGCGACGGCGTCGAGGACGGTGCGGATGCCCCGGTCGCCGGTGGCGTGCACGAAGCACTGGAAACCGCGTGCGTCGAGCTTCGCGAGGAGGTCGGCGAACTCCTCGGCCGGGTAGAAGGTCTCGCCGCGGTGGTGGCCGCAGCCGGCGTACGGCTCCAGGAGCGCGGCCGTGCGGGGCTCGACGACGTCGTCGATGTACAGCTTGAGCGGGCCGACGCGCAGCCGGTCGTCGGCGTGCGCGCGGGCCGCGGCGGCGAACTCGTCCAGCTCGGCGTCGGTGGTGCCGCGCGGGTGGAAGAGCGCGGCGACGATCCGGGAGCGGAGCCGGCCCTCGGCACGGGCCCGCCGGAAGAGGGCGAGGTCGTCGAGGGAGTTCTGCGGTTCGACGACGGTGGTGATGCCGTAGCCGATCGCGTCGTCGAGGCTGCGGGCGAGCCGGCCGTACTGCCGGTCGGCCGAGGCCCACGGCACGCCGAGTTCGCGCAGGGCGCGGTGGCCGTCGCGGGAGAGGCCCTTGACCGCGAAGTCCCGGACGAATCCGGTGGGTTCGCCGGTCTCGGGGTCGGTCTCGGCCTCGCCGAAGGGCACGCTGACGCGGTCCCTGGTGATGCCGCAGCGGCGCAGGGCGGCGGTGTTGAGCCAGGCGGTGTGGACGTCGTAGCTGAGCACGATCGCGGGGACGTCGCCGGTGGCCGGGTCGAGGTCGGCGGCGGTGGGCATCCGGCCGCCGCCGAGCGCCGAGTAGTCGAAGGCCTCGGCCTCGATCCACGCGGCGTCGGGGTGGGCGGCGTGCCAGTCGCGGATGCGGGCGTGGATCTCGTCGAGGCTGCGGGCGCCGGCGAGCTGGACGCAGGCGTCGTCGGAGCCGAGACGGACGTGGTTGTGGGCGTCGACGAAGCCGGGCAGGACGAGCCGGCCGGCCGCGTCGACGACCTCGGTGCCGGGTCCGGTCCAGGTGTCCGCGTCGGCGGTGGCGCCGAGCCAGACGATCCTGCCGTCGCGGACCGCGAGCGCCTCGGCCTCCGGCAGGGTGGGGTCCACGGTGTGGATCCGGGCGTTCGTGAGGACGAGATCGGCCGGCGGGGTGGTGCGGGGCATTGCGATGAACTCCTCGGTGCAGGAGGGCTGTTAGGGAGCGACGGGCGCGGGGACCGCGGTGCGGCCGCGGGCCAGCAGCGCGTAGACGAGGGCGGCGACGGGCGCGCCGAGCAGGGTGAGGTCCGCGCCGCCGAGCGGGGCGACGAGCGGGCCGGTCCACAGTTCGGAGTCGCAGGTGAGGGCGGCGAAGAGCATTCCGGCGAGCAGTGCGGTCATGCCCGCGGGGTGGTAGCCGGCCCGGTACCAGTAGCCGCCGCCCGCTCCTTCGTGCAGGGCGTCGGTGTCGTACCGGCAGCGGCGCAGCACCATGTCGGCGAGGAAGACGCCGCCCCAGGGGGCGAAGACGATGATCAGGAGGGAGAGGAAGGAGAGCAGCGAGGCGGTGAAGTCGGTGAGGAACAGCGCGCCGAGCGAGCCGACGGCGGTGACGGCGGCACTGATGACGATGGCCTTGGCGCGACTCCACGGGATGCCGAGGACCTGGAGGTTCAGGCTGGAGGAGTACAGCGTGATGATCGAGTTGGTGACGGAGCCGCCGAGGACGAGGGCCAGGAACAGCGGCTGGAACCAGCTCGGCAGCAGCTGCTCGGCGCCCGCGACGGCGTCGGTCATGTCGGTCTGCGTGGCGGCGGCGACGCCCGCGACGCCGAGCGCCACCGAGGACAGGAAGCCGCCGAGCGCCCCGCTCCAGGTGACGGAACGCAGGCTGGTGGTGCGGGGCAGGTAGCGGGTGTAGTCGGCCGGCATCGGCACGTACGAGAACGGGCCCGCGAGCATGACGACGAAGGCGAGGCTCCAGCCGGAGGCGCCGGGGGCGGCGGACGGGGCCCCGGTGTCCGCGCCGGGCAGCAGGAAGACGAGAAGCGCGGCGAAGCCGACGGCGAGCGCGTACGCCATCCAGCGCTCGGCGAACTGGACGGTCGCGTGGCCCCACAGGGCGACGGCGAAGGTGAGCGCGAGGGTCACGGCGAGGGCGGTCGCGCGCGGTACGGGGCCCGCGGACCAGCCGAGATCGGCGAAGAAGGCCTCCAGGGCGAGGGTGCCGACCACCGTGTTCACGATGGTGTAGCCGATGCTGACGATCCAGTTCAGCAGGCCGGCGGGCCAGTTCCCACGGACGCCGAAGGCGGCGCGCGAGATGACCAGGGTGGCGGTGCCGGTGCGGATGCCGCTGAGGCCGGCCGCGCTGATCCCGAAGAAGGCCAGGCCGCCGATCACGACGACGGCGGTGGCCTGCCAGAAGGAGAGCCCGAAGGCGACGGCGAGGGCACCGTTGATCACGTACGTGAAGGTGAGGTTCGAGCCGAACCAGAGCCAGAAGACGTCCTTGGCGCTGCCGTGCCGCTCCTCGTCGGGGATGGGGTCGATGCCGTGCGCCTCGACCTGGAACACCTCGTCCCGACCGGCTGGTACGGCGGTCTGCTGTGCGTTCACACCGCGCTCCGTTCCTCGGAACCGACCTGCGCCGGTTCTTGAATGACGTTCTAAGTTTTAGAACGCCATTCAAGATGTGCGAAGAGACCCGACCGCGTCAAGACCTGGCGCGTTGCGGTTAGGGTCGTGCTCGGAAATGACCTTTCGAACGGGCGAGGGACGGGATCGTGGCAGGCGCGGCACGACGGCGGGACGGGCACGTCGCGCAGGAGCGGATGCTCGAGGAGGCCATGGCGGCCATCGCCGAGAACGGGCTGGCCACGCTCACCATGTCGGCGCTGGCCGAGCGCCTCGGCACCAGCGGCGGCCACATCCTGTACTACTTCGGCTCCAAGGACCTGCTGCTGATGGCGGCCCTGCGGTGGAGCGAGGACGCGCTGACCGAGGAGCGCCGCGCGCTGCTGGGCCGCCGGATCACGGCCGAGCGCAAGCTCGACCGGTACCTGGAGCTCTATCTGCCGAGCGGCCCGCGCGACCCGCGCTGGATGCTCTGGATCGAGCTGTGGGCCCGTACCCCGGCGAACGAGGCGCTGCGGGCCGCCCAGGAGGAGATGGATCTGGCCTGGCAGCAGGACCTGGAGGCGCTGCTGGCCAAGGGCGTCGCCCAGGGACGTTTCCCGGAGCTGGACGTCCCGGCGCGGGCCTCCGAGCTCCTGGCCCTGCTGGACGGGCTGAGCACCCGGGTCGTACTGGCCCAGGGCGGCCCCAGCGCGGACCCGCGCCCGGCCCTGGAGGTCGCGCGGGCGGCGGCGGAGCGGCTGATCGGCCGCGCGTAGCCCGACCCGGCCAAGAGCGTCAGCCGATCTCGTGCGCCTGCCAGGGCAGCGGGGCGAAGGGGGCGACCGGCCAGGGCTCCGGCTCGTGGCGGCCGTGGGCGGCCGCGTTCCAGAGGAGCTGCTCGTTGTGCAGCGCCGGCCGGGAGAACCGGGCCAGCGCCGGGTAGCAGGCTCCCAGCACCTGGGCGAGCGCCAGCGTCGCCGCGGCATCGGACGCGGCGTCCCCGGGGCGCTCGTGCGGGACGCCGTACCAGGCGGTGACGGTCTGCAAGGACCGGCCGCCGGAGCGGTAGGGGTCGGCGTGCCGGTCGAGGACCAGCGGGTCGCAGACCGGGGCGACGCCGTGCGGGGCGCGCTCGCCGAGGGTGCGCAGGCCGTGGCGGGTCAGCTCGGCCTCCAGCATGGTCAGCACGTACGGCGCGTACCAGACCACCAGCGGCTCCCCCGCCGCGAGCCGCCCGGCGAGCAGCTCCGCCAGCTCCTCCAGTGCCCGCGCCGCCGGGACGCCCTCGGCGCGGGCCCGCTCCACGGTGATCCCGTGCCGTTTGCCGGGATCGACGGAGAGCGGACCCGGGCCGGGGTCGATCAGCCAGTCCCGTGCGGTGCCGTCGGAGCCGCGGACGGCGGCCGCGAGGATCCGGTCGACGGAGCACCGATGGCCGGTGGCCGCGATGTCGAAGGCCGTCAGTGCCTTCCGGTGCCAGCCCGGGTGGTCGTGCCGAGGCGGCGGCCCCGGCTCGCGCACGTGCTCCGGGTGGTACACCACCCAGCCCTTGGGGCGCAGCCCCACCAGCACCCCGGCCCCGGCCGGGACGGTCTCACCGCACGCCGCGCACGGCGCGGGGTAGTCGTTGGTCCGGTCCACCGGCACTCCTTCCTCGGCCCCCGAACCCCCCGTAATCGCCTTTCAGCTCCCCTAGAAGTTCCCGTAGTTGACCTGCCAGGTCGGCAGGCCCATCCGGCGCCAGACCGCCACCACGCGGTCGCGGTCGTCCAGCGAGACCCGGACCGCGTAACGGTGGCGGACGTGCGCGTCGAACAGCTCGGCCTTCACGATGTCGTCGCTGCGGCCGTCGTCCGAGGCACGCATCCACAGCTCGTCGTACGGCACCTCGTGCCGCTTCAGCCACTGCTCGGTGATCTCGCGGTGGTCCTCGCTGCGCCCGGAGAGCAGCACGATCGTGTCGTTCTCGGCGTGCCGGAAGGCCCGAAGCGCCTGCCGTACGGACACGTTGAGCAGGTCGGTGTCGCAGCGGGTGAAGTCGTACGGGCCGCGGTCGCCGCGCAGCGCGAGGGTGCCGTCGATGTCGCACAGCACCGCCGAGGGCAGCGCGGGGTCGGCCACGTACGGCGCGGCGGCGGGCCGGTCGTTGAACCACTCCGCGGTCAGCCGCCAGCCGCCCCTTCGGGCCTTGGCGTGCTTGTCGGCCAGGATCCGGATGATCTCCTCGCCGACGGCCCGCTCGCGCGCGCCGTCGCGCCGGATGCACTCCTCCACCGGCACGTCGGTGAAGTCGTGCACGACGAAGTCCGCGCCCAGGCCCGTGACGGCCGCCTTGAGCCGCTTCGGGATGTGCGGTGTCAGGTGGGTGTTGTCGACGACGACGTCGAAACCACCGGCGACGGCCTCGCGCACCGCGGCGTCCTGGATGGCGAGCACGGTCTGCTCATGGGAGTGCGACCGGCCGCGCTCGGGCGCCGGGACGTCGAGCATCGCCCGCAGGTCGTCGAGGTTGACGCGGCGCATCCGGCCCTCGGACTCCGCCTGCAGCTTCCTCGCGGCGGTCGTCTTTCCCGAGGCCGGCAGCCCCGTCATGACGTGTACGGCAGGCACGGATCAGTTCTCCTCGTCGGTGGTGAAGGGGTCGGACGCCTCGGGGCGTACGTGCCGCCAGACCAGCAGGTCCGTCGGCTTGCCGTCGAGGCGCAGGAACAGGGCGGAGCGGACGCCCGGGTCGACCGGCAGCTCGCGGACCGCGCGCGCGAACGCGCCCCGGTCCGCGGCGAGATGAGCGACCCGCGCGTATGCCTCGTCGATGGCGCGTTCGTGTGCCGCCGCCTCTTCCTCCAGGCGCGCGACGACCCCGCGCACCCAGGCGTCGAACTCGTCCGGCACCTGCTGCAGCAGCGCCTCCAGCGGCCGACCGCCGGCCGACTTCACGCCGCCCAGGTCGGCGACCGAGAGCCCGAGGCCCTGCGCGAGCCGCTTCACGGCCACGCCGGCGAACCGCTCGATGCCGTGGCTGCGCCAGATGTCCCGCTCGGTCACACCGGTCAGCACCTTGTGCAGCCGCACGTACTCGGCGATCTTCGCCTTCGCCCGGACGCCGGACGCGAAGCGGAGCACGAAGCCCTCGGCGTCGGTGCCGGTGGCGGCCGCGCCACCGGGCAGCGTGCTGGACTCGGTGAGCTTCGTCAGCTCGTCGAGCGGCATCGCGGGCCAGACCTTCACGACGGAGCCGATCCCCTGCCAGTGCGTCGCCGCGCCGGCGAGCGGGATCTCGGCCCCGTCCGCCCCGAAGGCGGCGAGCAGCACCAGGTCCCGGCGGTCGCCGTAGTCGACGACGATCCGGTTCTGCGGGTACAGGATCTCGGCGAGGTACGTCACCCCGGGCACCAGCGCGGACGTGTCCTTCGCGTCGAGCCGGCGCTGCGCCCAGGTCGCCTGCTCGCTGATGAACGAGCCCTTGGACGCGACCCGCCAGCGGTCCGCGTAGTGGAAGACGACGGCGAGGCTGCCGTCGACCTTGTCGTACACCTCGAACGGCTCGTCGGGGAGAGCGGGCGCATAGGGCTGACCGCTGCTGTGCTCACCGACGTTGAAGAACTTCGGCAGGCAGTGCGCGACGATCCGGCCGGTCTCGTCGTCGGCGACCAGGCCCCGGCAGCGCGTGGTGACGGTCGTCCACACCCGTTCGTACTGAGCGGCACGCGTATAGGTGTAGATGGACAGCGGCAGTTCGGGGTGCGCCTTGCGCGTGACGTGGCCGGCGTCGAGCGCCGCCGCGAGTTCCTCCCGCGGCAGCAGCTCGTGCAGAGTCAGGGTCTCCTGGCTCATGGTTCCTCCCGTTCGACGATCACTCATTCTCGCCCGCGGGAGGGACGCGCCGGTACTCAATTACCCCTGGTCCTCGCGGTAGGCCTCCAGGAGACGGAGCCAGATCTCGCTGATGGTCGGGTAGGCGGGGACGGCGTGCCAGAGGCGGTCGACGGGGACCTCGCCGGCGACCGCGACGGTCGCGGAGTGCAGGAGTTCGCCGACGCCGGGGCCGACGAAGGTGGCGCCGAGCAGGATCTCGCGGTCGAGGTCGACGACGATCCGCGCGTGGCCGCGGTAGCCGTCGGCGTACAGGCCGGAGCCGGCGACCGAGGTGAGGTCCTGGTCGACGGCGCGCACGCGGTGGCCGGCGCGTTCGGCGTCGGCGAGGGTGAGGCCGACCGCGCCGACCTCGGGGTCGGTGAAGACGACCTGCGGGGCGGCCGCGTGGTCGGCGGTGGCCGCGTGCGCGCCCCACCGGCCGGTCTCCGTGGCCTCGGCACCGGCGGCGCGGGCGGCGATCGCGTCGCCCGCGATCCGTGCCTGGTACTTGCCCTGATGAGTCATCAGGGCACGGTGGTTCACGTCGCCCACGCCGTACAGCCAGTCGCTGCCGGTGACCCGCAGGCTGTCGTCGACGGGCAGCCAGCCGCCGGGCTCCAGGCCCACCGTCTCCAGGCCGATGTCGTCGGTGCGCGGCGCGCGGCCGGTGGCGAGCAGCACCTCGTCGGCCTCGAACTTGTCGCTGCCCTCCAGGACGACGGTGACCGGCCCCCCGTCCCCGTCGCGTACCAGCGCGGCGACGGAGACCCCGGTGCGCACGTCGACGCCGGCCTCGACGAGCGAGGCGAGCACCTGCTCGCCGGCGAACGGCTCCATCCGGGGCAGCGCGCCGGCGCCGCGGATCAGCAGGGTGACCCGCGAACCGAGCGCCTGCCAGACGGTGGCCATCTCCACGGCCACCACGCCACCGCCGACGATCGCGAGCCGGCCGGGGACGGCCTGCGCGCTGGTCGCCTCGCGGCTGGTCCACGCCTTCGCGCCCGCGAGGCCCGGCAGTTCGGGCAGCGCGGGCCGGCTGCCGGTGCACACGGCGACGGCGTGCCGCGCGGTCAGCACGTGGTGCTCGCCCTCGGGGCCGTCGACGACGACGCGGCGGGGGCCGTGCAGTCGGCCGTGGCCGCGGTAGAGCCGGGCGCCGATGGAGTCGATCCAGGCCACCTGCCCGTCGTCCTTCCAGTGCGAGGTGTACGCGTCCCGGTGCGCGAGCACGGCGGCCACGTCCAGCGGGCCGTCGACGGCCTGCCGCAGGCCGGGCACCCTGCGGGCGTCGGCGCGGGCGACGACGGGGCGCAGCAGCGCCTTGCTGGGCATGCAGGCCCAGTACGAGCACTCGCCGCCGACCAGCTCGCTCTCCACGACGGCCACGCTCAGTCCGGCGTCCCGCGCTCGTCCGGCCACGTTCTCGCCGGTCGGCCCCGCCCCCAGCACCACCACGTCGTACTCCACGGTTCGCGTCATGGGGCCCAGTCTGGCGGCAGTGCGGGGCGGGGGCCACAGGGGCCTATCGGCGCGCGGCCGTGCGGGCTGGAGCGGGGCGCGGAATAGTGGGGCGCCGGGTGCCGTTGTGCGGGGCGAGTCCGCAGTGGACCGGGAAGAGGTAGGAAGCATGAGCACTGTTGAGCTCACCAAGGACAACTTCGACCAGATCGTGAGCGACAACGAGTTCGTCCTCATCGACTTCTGGGCCGCCTGGTGCGGACCGTGCCGCCAGTTCGCCCCGGTCTTCGAGCAGGCCTCCGAGCGTCACGAGGACCTGGTCTTCGCGAAGGTCGACACGGAGGCGCAGCAGGAACTCGCGGCGGCCTTCGAGATCCGCTCGATCCCCACGCTGATGATCGTGCGCGACAACGTGGCCGTGTTCGCGCAGCCGGGCGCGCTGCCGGAGGCCGCCCTGGAGGACCTGATCGGTCAGGCCCGCAAGCTGGACATGGACGAGGTGCGCAAGTCCATCGAGGACGCCAAGCAGCAGGGGCAGGCCGAGTAGCCGGCACGACGAAGGGGCGCGTCGCCGCACGGGACGCGCCCCTTCGTCGCGCCTGTGGTCAGAGCCTGTGGCCGGCGCCCGCGGTCAGCGCTCCAGGACCAGGGCGATCCCCTGGCCGACGCCGATGCACAGGGCCGCCAGGCCCGTACCGGAGCCGGCCGCGGCGAGCTGGTGGGCGACGGATCCGGCCAGCCGGGCGCCGGACGCGCCGAGCGGGTGGCCGATGGCGATGGCGCCGCCGCGCGGGTTGACGATGGACGGGTCCAGTTCCGGCCACTCGGCGAGGCAGCCGAGCGCCTGGGCGGCGAAGGCCTCGTTCAGCTCGAAGACGCTCAGGTCCGCGAAGGACCGACCGGCCTTCTCCAATACGCGGCGGACCGCCTCTACCGGGCCGAGCCCGAAGAGCTGCGGCTCGATGCCGGTGACGGCGGAGGCGCGGATGCGGGCGAGCGGCTCGCGGCCGGTCGCGCGGAGGCCCTCCTCGTCGACGAGGAGCAGCGCGGCGGCGCCGTCGTTGAGCGGCGAGGCGTTGCCCGCCGTGACCGTCCCTCCGTCCGGCCGGAACGAGGGCTTGAGCTTGGCCAGCGCCTCCATGGAGGTGCTGTCGCGGATGCACTCGTCGCGCGCCAGGTCGACGCCCGGGTAACCGGCGATCTCGCCGTCGAACAGGCCCTTGGCCCACGCCTCGGCCGCCTTGCGGTGGCTCTCCAGCGCGAAGGCGTCCTGCTGCTCGCGGGTGAGGGCGTGCTTGTCGGCGACGAGTTCGGCGCCCTCGCCGAGCGCGACGGTCCACTCGGCGGGCATCTTCGGGTTGGTCATCCGCCAGCCGAGGGTGGTGGAGTGCAGCTGCTGGTGCCCGGCGGGGAAGGCGCGTTCGGGCTTCTGCAGCACCCAGGGGGCACGCGACATCGACTCGACGCCGCCCGCGAGGGCGATGTGGGCGTCGCCGACCGCGATGGCGCGGGCGGCCTGGATCACGGCCTCCAGGCCGGATCCGCAGAGCCGGTTGACGGTCACGCCGGGCACGGACGCGGGCAGTCCGGCGAGCAGCACGGCCATCCGGGCCACGTCGCGGTTGTCCTCGCCGGCGCCGTTGGCGTCGCCGAAGTACACGTCGTCGATCCGGGCCGGGTCGAGCTCGGGGGTGCGCGCGACGAGGGCCTTCACGACGTGGGCGGCGAGGTCGTCGGGTCGTACGGAGGAGAGGGCGCCGCCGAACTTTCCGATCGGCGTGCGGACGGCGTCGACGATGTAGACGTCGCGGATGCTCATCGGGTCTCTCCCCTGTCCCAGTCCGGGCCGCTGCCGGCCCGCGTTCCGTTGGCGCTCCGCCCGGTTCGGTCCCGGCGGCGTCCGCCCGGTGAACAGTCGTTCGCAGGCGAACCGCGCCGAGTTTGTGCCCCGCGACGCCCGCTGTCAACCGCCGGCGGGCGCGATGACTGCCGCCTACACCGAACGAACCGTCGGGCGCCGGTGTTCGCCCGGCCATCGTGGCCGCCTGGTCCCGGCCGGGCGTGCCGGCAGCTCGTGCCGTCGTGAGCAACGGCGACGGCGACCTGGCCGACCTCATGCCCGCGTGTCGTGGTCCCGCCGGCGGTCCCCGGGCGGAGGCAGCCCCGAGGGAGTCGCTACGCGCGGCGACGGCGCCGCGGCGCCCACGCGGCCCGCCCCCGCCGGCCCGGCGCCCCACGCCCTCACGCCCCCGCGACCCCGTGGCCCGTCAGCCTCCGCCAGCTGTCCGTCAGCCGTCCGTGCTGTCGAGCGCCAGGGCAGTCAGGCCGTAGTCGAGCTCGTTCCCGTCGAGCAGGATCGCCTCGACGGTCCGGGTCTCCGGGTCGATGTCCGCGACGATCCCGTGCCCGGCGTACCGGGGATAGCCGGAGTTCCCCCGCTCGCCGGTCGCCTCCACCACCGCCGCCCGTACGGCTGTGTCCTTGACCGACGCCCCGCCGCGGTCCTCCACGTGCGCGGGGACCACCAGGATCTCGAAACGCTTCGGAACTGTGCTCATGCACCGACGCTAAGCCCGCCGCGCACCCTTCGCCCGGCGCGCCCGTGGCTCAGCTGGACTCGCGGGGGACCATCCGGACGGCCATCAGGTCGTGCCGCTCGGGCGGCCCGGCCGGGTCCCGGACCAGCCGGTCCACCAGTTCGGCGAGATGGCGTCCGATCACCATGTCGAGCTGCACCGTGCTCAGCCGGGGCCGCAGCAGCCGGCCGAGCAGCAGGTCGTCCGCGCCGACCACGGCGGTCTCGCCGGGCACGTCCACGCCCGCGTCCTGGAGCGCCCGCATCAGGAGCATCGCGAACTCGTCGTTGTACGCGAACACCGCGTCGAGCCCGAGGTCCCGCCAGCGCCCCGCGAGCTCGGCCGCCGGCTCCTCCTCGTACCGCAGCGGGACGGGAACGATCTCGGCCTCCGTCCCGGCGGCCGCCGCCCGGGCGCCCGCGAGGCGGGGCACGGAGAACATCTCCAGACCGGGCTCCTCCGGCATGATCACGCCGATCCGGCGCCGGCCGCGCTCCAGGAGGTGCTCGACGGCGCGGGCGCCCACCTCCCGGTGGTCCATCACCAGCGCGTGGGCGCCGGGGGCCGGGTCCGGGCCGAGGGTGATGACGGCCTTCGCGCCGGAGCGCTTGAGCAGCTCGACCCCGTGCGCGGTGAGCGCGGGCTCGCCGAGCGAGACCACCGCCACGGGGCGCAGCTCGGCCCAGGCGCGGGCGGCCTCGTCGCCGCGCAGGCCGAGGCTGCCGTACTGGACGACCGTGTAGTCGAGGCGGCGCAGCTCCCCCTGCAGCTCGCTGAGGAAGCGGCTGTAGAGCGGGCCGATGGGGACGTGCGCGGTGGGCAGCAGGACCATCCGGCTGTGCCCGGCGCGCAGGCTGCGCGCGGCGGCGTGCGGCACGTAGCCGAGCTCGTCGGCGGCCTCCCGGACCTTGCGCCGGGTCGGCTCGCTGATCCGCACGGCCGAGGTGTTGTTCAGCACGTAACTCACGGTGGCCCGGGACACCCCTGCCAGGCGCGCGACATCGGCGCTGGTCGGGACGGGGCGTTCGGCGGACTGCTCGGGTGACTGGCTCATCGCGCTCGGCATCTTTCCAGAACGATCCGACCGCGGGTCTGGCGGATGGCCGGATTCAGGTGCTACACAAAGGTTACGCGTGCCACTGACACGTGTAACCATCTCGTTCACTTCCGCTCCCCGACCCTTCGTCGGCGTCACCCCCAGGAGGGCACCGTGGCCCTTTCCTCCCCCGGCACGAACGCGGCCCGCACCGCCGCAGATGCCTCCGGGCCCCGCCCCGCACGCGGCCTGCTCCCCCTGCTGCTGGCCGGGAACACGGCCATGTACGCGCTCTACGTCGGCGTCGCCGGCGTCCTGCTCGCGCTCCAGGTCGAGGCGATCGACCCGGCCCAGAAGGTGGCCAACCTCGGACTGGTCGCCGGCGTCTCGGCGATCTTCGCGACGGTCTTCAACCCGGTGGCAGGCGCCCTGTCGGACCGGTCCGGGCGCCGCAACCCCTGGATCCTGGCCGGCGGCCTGCTCGCGCTTCCGGTGATGCTGCTGCTCGGCAGCGTCCACACCATCCTGCTGGTCACGATCGTCTGGTGTCTGGGCCAGGCCGTCATGAACGTCTACCAGGCCGCGCTGACCTCGGTGGTCCCGGACCGGATCCCGACGGCCGCTCGCGGCAAGGCCTCCGCCGCCGTCGGCCTGGGCCTGCCCGTGGGCTCCACGATCGGCGCCCTGGTCGGCGCGGCCTACTCGGACGACTACCGCACCGGATACCTCGTCTTCGGCGCGATCATGGCGGTGGCGGCCGTGCTGTTCACCGTCTGCGCCCGCGAGGAGCGCATGCCGCCCAAGGCGCCGCTCCCGGTCAAGGTCCAACTGGCCGCCTTCGGCAGCGCGTTGAAGAACCACGACTTCCGCTGGGCGTTCATCGGCCGGGCGCTGCTGATCCTCGGCTACTTCGCGGTGTCCGGGTTCCAGCTGTACATCCTCAAGGACCACACCGACCTGCCCGCCGGCCTCGCGCCGGAGGAGGCGGTGGCGATCCTGATGCCGGTCAACAGCGTCGCCATGGTGGTCTCCACGGTCCTCGGCGGCTGGCTCTCCGACCGCTACGACCGGCGCAAGCTGTTCGTCGGCGCGTCCGCCGCGCTGGCCGCCGTCGCGTTGCTGATACCCGCCGTGTCCGCCGGCTGGGCCGCGATGCTCGCCTTCTCCGTCGTCAACGGCCTCGGTTTCGGCTGCTACATGGCCGTGGACACGGCCCTTGTCACCATGGTTCTGCCGAAGGCCGAGGACGCCGCCCGCGACATGGGCGTGCTCAACGTGGCGAACGCCGGGCCGCAGATCGTCGCCCCGTTCGTCGCCTCCGTGATCGTCTCCGTCGGCGGCGGCTACACCCCGCTGTTCCTGGTCGCCGCCGTGCTGTCGGTCCTCGGCGCGCTCGCCGTCCGCCCGATCCGCGGCGTCCGCTGACCGGCGCCCCCTTCACCGTCGAACCCGCACCACGAAAGGCACCACCATGCAGCTGCACACCACCACCTGGGGCACCGGCGACCGCGTCGCCCTGCTGATCCACGGCATCATGTCCGACCACCGCACCTGGCGCCGGGTCGGCCCGGCCCTCGCCGAGCGCGGGTACCGGGTGATCGCCGTCGACCTGCGCGGCCACGGGGCCAGCGGGCGGGCCGACCGCTACCGCCCCTCCGACTACGCCGACGACGTCGTCGAGACCCTGCCGAAGGGCGCCGAGCTGGCCGTCGGCCATTCGCTGGGCGGGCTGACGCTGGCCGGCGCGGTGGCGCGGCTGGCGCCGCGGCGGGCCGTGTTCGTCGACCCGGCCTGGCACCTGGCGACGGCCGAGGAGGGCTTCGGCCCGGAGCTGTTCGCCGGCTTCAAATCGGCCACCGCGGAGCAGATCCGGGCCATGAACCCGCGCTGGGAGGAGGCGGACGTCGCCGTGGAGCTGGCGACGCTGGCCCTGTGGGACACCGAAACGGCGTACGCGCTGCCGGAGTTCGCGGGGACGGACCTGCTGCCGGCGAAGGCGGAGGTGCCGTCGCTGGTGACGCTGGCGGACCCGAGCTTCCTCGTCACCCCGGAGCGCGCCGCGCTGCTGCGGGAGCGCGGTTTCGAGGTCCGTACGGTCGCGGGGGCGGGCCACACGATCCACCGGGACGATTTCGACGGGTTCATGACCGCCCTGGACGGCTGGATCTGACGTACCGTTCAGCCATGGACGACGCGTCGATGGTGGGAATGCTCGGCCGGGTCACCGGCACCGTCGGGCCCGGCCTCGTCGGCGAGGTCATCGTCCGGATCCGGGGCGGGGCCGAGCACTTCCTCGCCTATCCGGCCACGGGCAAGGAACGGATGGAGCCGGGCACGGTGGTGACGGTGGTGGAGCACCTTCCTCCGCGCACCGTGTATGTCACAGCCGCGTACGACAGTTGACCGATCCATTGAGCGCCGGGCACGAAAGGCGCACACTCCCTTCACCGGGGCCGGACCGCGGCGCCGGTGAAGGGGGAGGTGCCCATGGGCATCGGCATCGTGGCGGGCGGCGTTCTCGGCGCCCTCGTCGTCCTGATCGCACTGTTCAAACTGATGTGGCGCGTCGCGGAACCCAATGAGGCGCTCATCATCTCGGGCTCGAACCACAAGATGGAGGGCCTGGGCGAGGGCATGGGGTTCCGTATCGTCACCGGGCGCGGAACGCTCGTCCTGCCCGGTGTGCAGGCGGTGCGGAAACTGTCGCTGGACCTCAACGAGACGCAGTTGTCCGTGGAGTGCGTGACCCACCAGGGCATTCCGCTCAAGGTCCGCGGCGTGGTGATCTTCAAGGTGGGCGACGACTTCGTGTCGATCGCCAACGCGGCCCGCCGCTTCCTCGACCAGCAGAAGCTGATGTCGGAGCGGGTGCACATCGTGTTCGCGGGTCATCTGCGCGCCATCGTCGGCGGGTTGACGGTCGAGGACATGATCCGCGACCGGGAGAAGCTGACCGGGCAGGCCCGTTCGGCCTGTGGCACGGAGATGGAGAAGCTCGGCCTGATCGTCGACTCGCTGCAGATCCACGAGATCGAGGACCCGACCGGCTACATCAAGAACCTGGCCGCGCCGCACGCCGCGGCCGTCCAGCGGGACGCCCGGATCGCTCAGGCGGAGGCGAACCGGCTGGCGACCGAGGCGGAGCAGATGGCCGCGGCCCGGATGTCGGAGGCGACCCGGGACAGCGAGATCCTGCAGGCCGGCTATCAGGCAGAGCGGGACAAGGCGTCCGCGAAGGCCCGGCAGGCGGGTCCGCTCGCGGAGGCCGGGGCCCGGCAGGAGGTGGTCGTCCAGGAGACCCGGGTGGCCGAGCTGGAGGCGCACCGGCGCGAGCAGCAGCTCCAGGCGGACGTCCGCAAGCCGGCGGACGCGGCGGCGTACGAGAAGCGGACGCTGGCCGAGGCGGAGCGCGACGCGCGGATCTCGGCGGCCCAGGCCGAGGCGAAGGAGACCGAGCTGGCGAGCGCCGCGACGGCGACCGCGACCCGGCTGACCGGCGAGGCGGAGGCCGCTGCGGCGCAGGCGAAGGGCCTGGCGGTGGCCGAGTCGACCCGGGCGAAGGGTCTCGCCGAGGCGGAGTCCATCAAGGCGCGGGCGGCGGCGCTCGCGGAGAACCAGGACGCGGTGGTCGCGCAGCAACTGGCCGAGAAGTGGCCGGAGATCGTGGAGGCGGGCGCGTCGGCGTTCGGCAACGTGGACCAGATGGTGCTGCTGAACGGCGCGGACGGCATGGCGGACATGTTCGCCAAGGCGCTGACCATGGGCGGTACGGGCCTGGGCCTGGCCCGTCAGCTCCTCGCGACGATGGGCCCGAACGGACAGCAGGCCGGGGCTCCGGCGCCGTCGATGAACGGCTCGGGCCCGCGGTCCGAGGCGATCGCGGTGACCGACGCGCAGGACTGAGCGGCGGTACGGGGGCCGGGCGGCGGTACGCGCCTCCGCCCGGGCCCCACGCTCTAGGCGGACGCGTCCGTGGTCTCCGCGGTCTCGGCGATCCCGGCGGTCTCGGCGGTCCCGGCGGTCTCCGCGGCGAAGACGTCCCGGAACGCCGCCACGGTCGTCCGGTCCCGGCCCCGGTCCAGGATCGCGAAGACCACCTGGTCGAAGTGGCCGGCGAAGCGTCCGTCGCCGGTGAGCAGGGCCCGGAACGTGCCGGCGACGTCCGCCGGGCTGTTCATGAAGACGCCGCAGCCCCAGGCCCCCAGGACGAGCCGGCGGTAGCCGCCGGCCACCGCGGTCTCCAGGACTCGCTCGGCCCGCGAGGCGAGGACGGCCGGTATCCGGCCGGCCTGCTCGGGCGCGGTCCGGCGGATGACACCCGCGTTGGGCGCCGGTGACGTGAGGAATCCGACCGTGTACGGGGCGTCGAGCAGCCGGTCGCGGTCGTCGCGGATGACGGGCACACCGGGCGAGAGGATCACCCGGTCCGTGTAGAACGCGTCCTTGGCGGTCCGGTGGTGCTCGTAGTACTCGGGCACGCGCAGCAGCGTCGTGTAGAGCGCCGAGCCCCGGCAGACGGCCTCCTCCTGGGCCTGTGCGCCGTTCAGGTAGCCGCCGCCCGGGTTGCGGGCCGAGGCGAAGTTCAGCACGGCTACCGGGTCGGTCCCGGCCCGGGTGAGCCGGTGGGCCGCCGCGAGGCTGCTCTCGCCGGTGACCTCGAAGCGGGTGGTGCGGTCGGTGTCCGGGGTGACGGGGACCGGCTCGGGGCCGTACAGCGTGGTGTGCTCCAGGGCGGCGGTCAGCTCGGCCTCGATCGACACCGACCGCCCGCCGGGGCCCCGGTACCGCCCGGCCTCGACGATCTCCTCGGTCTCGCGTGCGATGGCCCGCAGTCGTGCGCTCATGGGCGCCAGCATGATCGGTTCCGGACGGCCGCGGCAACGGGTTTTGGCCGGTGACGGGCGGGACGGGAGTGGCCGGTGGGCCTCGTGGCGCGGGAGGCGCTCTTGCAGGGCTCACGGCGGTGGCTTTAGGTGGACTCAGAGCCTTCGGACAGGAGGATCCGACATGTCGTCTGGCGACCGCACCGCCAGTGGACCACCGCACGACCGGTACGCGCCGCTGACCGGGGAGTTCTCCCAGGAACTCACTGAGGACGAGGCGGAGGATCTGCTGCGCTGCATCTGTTTCAAGACCGGCCCGCCCCGCACGGTCGGGGCCGAGCTGGAGTGGCTGATACACGAGCGGTCTCGGCCGCAGGCTCCCGTCCCCGCGCCGCGGCTCGCCGCAGCGCTCCAGTCCGTCCGGGACCGCCCGCTGGTCTCGGCCCTCACCATCGAACCCGGCGGGCAGCTGGAGCTCAGCTCGCCGCCCGCAGCCTCCCTCATGGAGTGTCTGGACCTCCTCGCCGCCGACCTGGCCGTCGTCCGGGACACCCTGCGGCCGCTCGGCCTCGACCTCGACGGCTACGGCGTCGACCCCTGGCACGCACGGCGCGAGCGCATCCTGCGTGAGCCCCGGTACGACGCGATGGAAGCCTCTCTCGCCCGCAACGGCCCGGACGGCCGGGCCATGATGTGCGACTCGGCGTCCATCCAGGTCTGTCTGGACGCCGGCCTCGAGGAGCCCGGTCCGCTCGGGTACCACCGCCGCTGGCAGCTGACCCATCTGCTCGGCGCGGTCCTGGTGGCCGCTTTCGCGAACTCGCCGGTGTACGGCCGCCGGCGCACCGGCTGGCGCTCGACCCGGCAGTCCCTGTGGGCCTATCTCGACCCGGTCCGCGGGCTCGCGCCGGCGCCCGGGCGGGAGCCCCGGGCCGCCTGGGCGGCCCACGTGCTGGACACGCCGGTGATGTGCATCCGCGCCGAGGACGGGCCCTGGACGGTGCCGGAGGGCCTCACGTTCCGGCAGTGGCTGCGCTCCCGACGGCCCCGGCCGCCGCGGCGCGACGACCTCGACTACCACCTGACCACGCTCTTCCCGCCGGTCCGGCCGCGCGGGCACCTCGAGCTGCGGATGATCGACGCGCAGCGCGGCCCGGACGGATGGATGGTACCGGTGGCGGTGACGACCGCGCTGTTCGAGGATCCGGAGGCCGCGGAGACGGTGTACCGGGCCGTGAAGCCGCTCGCAGAGCTGGCGGGTCCGGTGCCCGCGCCGCGCAACCCGCTCTGGCTGGACGCGGCCCGCTACGGACTGGGGACCCCGGACCTGCACGCCGCCGCGCTCACCTGTTTCGGGGCGGCGCTGGAGGCGCTGCCCCGGATCGGCGCGACCGCCGCGGTGCTCGACGCGGTGGCCGCGTTCCACGACCGCTATGTCGTCCCGGGCCGATGTCCGGCCGACGACGTGACCGACGCGAAGGAGGTGCGGTCATGACCGTGACCGACGAGACGACCCTGCGGCAGCGCGCGCTGGACGCCCTGCTCACCGCCCGGAACCGCACCTCGCTGCTGACCGACTGCGTGGACGACGGCGAACTCACCGCCCAGCACTCGCCGTTGATGTCCCCGCTGGTGTGGGACCTGGCGCACATCTCCAACCAGGAGGAGCAGTGGCTGTGGCGGACGGTCGCCGGCCGCGCCGCGCTGCGCCCCGAGATCGACTCCGTCTACGACGCCTTCGAGCATCCGCGGTCGGTCCGGCCCACGCTGCCGCTGCTGCCGCCCGCCGAGGCCCGTGCGTACGCCTCGGACGTCCGCGCCCGGGTCCTCGACGTGCTGGACCGCACCGCGCTGGAGGGCCGGCCGCTGGTCGAGTCCGCCTTCGCGTTCGGCATGATCGCCCAGCACGAGCAGCAGCACGACGAGACGATGCTGATCACCCATCAGCTGCGCAGAGGCCCGGCCGTCCTCACCGCGCCCCCACCGCCCGCCAACGGCGCGGGCGACCTGCTGCCCGCCGAAGTCCGGGTGCCGGGGGGCCCGTTCACCATGGGCACCTCGGACGAGCCGTGGGCCCTGGACAACGAGCGTCCGGCGCACACCCGGATCACGCCCGCGTTCTTCATCGACACCGTGCCGGTCACGAACGGCGCGTACCTGCGTTTCATCGCCGACGGCGGCTACACGGACGAACGCTGGTGGCGGCTGGAGGGCTGGGCGCAGATCCGGCAGCACTCCATCGCCGCGCCGCTGTTCTGGCGGAAGGACGGCGGGCAGTGGCTGCGCCGCCGGTTCGGCGTCGACGAGCCGGTCCCCGAGGACCAGCCGGTGGTGCACGTCAGCTGGTACGAGGCGGACGCCTACGCCCGCTGGGCGGGCCGCCGGCTCCCCACCGAGGCCGAGTGGGAGAAGGCGGCCCGGCACGACCCGGCGAGCGGCCGCTCCCGGCGGTACCCGTGGGGCGACGCGGACCCGACGCCCGCGCACGCCAACCTGGGGCAGCGGCACCTGAGTCCGGCGCCGGCCGGCAGCTACCCCGAGGGGCGCTCGCCGCTCGGCGTGCGGCAGCTGATCGGCGACGTGTGGGAGTGGACGGCGAGCGACTTCCTGCCGTACCCCGGGTTCACCGCCTTCCCGTACAAGGAGTACTCGGAGGTCTTCTTCGGCGACGCGCACAAGGTGCTGCGCGGCGGCTCGTTCGCCGTCGACGCGGTGGCCTGCCGGGGGACGTTCCGCAACTGGGACCTGCCGGTGCGCCGCCAGATCTTCTCGGGGTTCCGTACCGCACGAGACGCGGAGCCCTCCTGATGTGCCGTCATATCGCCTATGTGGGCGAGCCGGTGGCGCTCGGCGCGGTTCTCGCCGAGCCGCCGCACGGCCTGGTGCGACAGTCCTGGAGCCCGCGCCGGCAGCGGTACGGGACGGTGAACGCGGACGGATTCGGCGTCGGCTGGTACGCGGACGGCGATCCGGTGCCGGCGCGCTACCGCCGGACCGGCCCGATCTGGGCCGACCCGTCGTTCACCGATCTGGCCCGCGTCGTACGGACGGGCGCGCTGCTCGCCGCCGTCCGGGACGCCACCCTGCCCGGCGCGGACGGGGAGGCCGCCGCGGCCCCGTTCGCCGCCGGTCCGTGGCTGTTCAGCCACAACGGGGCGGTCCCGGGCTGGCCGGACTCGCTGGCCGCCGCGGCCGCGGAGCTGCCGGCAGCCGAGCTGCTGTCCCTGGCGGCGCGTACCGACTCGGCCCTGGTCTGGGCGCTGGTGCTGCACCGGCTCCGGGCCGGTGACGAGGCCGGCCGGGCCCTCGCCGACGTGGTGCGGGCGGTGGCCGCCGCCGCGCCGGGGTCGCGGCTGAACCTGCTGCTCACCGACGGACGGACGGTCCACGCGACCGCCTGGGGGGACACGCTCTGGTACCTGCCCGGCCCGGCCGGGCGGGGCACGGTGGTGGCCTCGGAGCCGTACGACGACGACCCGGCCTGGCGCGAGGCGCCGGACCGGACCCTGCTGACCGCGACCCGCACCGACGTCCGTCTCTCTCCGCTCAAGGAGCCTTCCTCGTGAGCCCGTTCCAGCTGACCCGCACCCTCCCCGAGGACGCCACGGACGCCGATCTGCGCGCCGATGTCCTGCAGGGGCTGACGAGCATGCCCAAGGAGCTGCCGCCGAAGTGGTTCTACGACGCGCGCGGCAGCGAGCTGTTCGAGGAGATCACCCGGCTGCCCGAGTACTACCCGACCCGCGCGGAGCGGGAGATCCTGATCGCCCGGGCCCCGCGGATCGCGGCGGAGACGGGGGCGCGCACGCTGATAGAGCTGGGATCCGGCTCGTCGGAGAAGACCCGCCACCTGATCGACGCGCTGCTGCCCGCCCTCGACACGTACGTACCGGTGGACGTGAGCGCGTCCGCGCTGACCGGGGCGGCGGAGGCGCTGCTCGCCGAGCGGCCGGGACTGCGGATCCACGCGCTGATCGCGGACTTCACCCGTGGCCTGGAGCTGCCGGCAGCTCCCGGGCCGCGGCTGGTCGCCTTCCTCGGCGGCACGATCGGCAATCTGCTGCCGCCGGAGCGGCGTGCGTTCCTCACGTCGGTTCGGGCGGTCCTTTCACCCGGGGACGCGCTGCTGCTCGGCACCGACCTGGTGAAGGACGAGGCGACGCTGGTCGCCGCTTACGACGACGCGGCCGGGGTGACGGCCGCGTTCAACAAGAACGTGCTGTCGGTGATCGCGCGCGAGCTGGGCGCGGACGTGAACCCGGCGGACTTCGACCATGTGGCCCGGTGGGACCGGGAGCACGAGTGGATCGAGATGCGGCTCCGCGCCCGTCACGCGCTGACCGTGAAGATCCCCGAACTGGACCTGGCGGCGCCGTTCGCGGCGGGCGAGGAGATGCGGACGGAGGTGTCGGCGAAGTTCCGTCAGGAGGGCGTACGGGCGGAGCTGGCGGACGCGGAGCTTGAGCTGACCCACTGGTGGACGGACCGGGAGGGCAGGTTCGCGCTGTCGTTGTCGAAGGCCCGTTGAGCGGGCACGGACGGCGTTCCGGCGGGCCGGCCGGTGACGGCGGGCCCGCCGTCACGGCCTGCTGGGCGGCGCGGGCCAGGGCGCGGCGGTCCGGGTGGGCGGTCGCCGGGATCGGCGGCAGGACCGTGATGTCGGCGGTCAGGCCGCGGGTCCTGGCGATCCGCCAGAGCGAGGCGGCCAGCGGGTCGTCGGCGACGAAGGCCGCCGGGTCGGTGGGGGTGTAGGCGAGCCGTACCGGCTGGACGGCCGTGCCGGCGTCGAGGGCCGCTTGGAATGCCGCGGGCCGGAACCGGCCCTGGGCGCGGCCGCACCAGGTGGAGCCCTCGGGGAACACGACGACCCGGGACCCGCCGGTGAGCGCGTCGGCGATCCGCCGGACCGCTCCCGGCAGGGCCCGTAGGCCGTCCCGGTCGAGGAAGAGGGTGCCGCCGCGCGCGGCGAGCGGGCCGAGCACCGGCCAGTCCCGGACCTCCTGCTTGGCGAGCATGCGGCCCGGCAGCACGGCCGCGACCAGGGGGATGTCCAGCCAGGAGACGTGGTTGGCGACGACCAGCACCGGCACCCGCGCGGTCGGGGCCTGGCACCCGTGGCCCTGGACCCGCACCCCGAAGGCCCGCAGCACCGCCCGTGCCCAGCGGCGTACGAGCGCGGCCCGCGCCGCCGCGGGCAGGGCGGCGGTGAGCGGGGCGCACAGCACGCCGACGAGGACGGTGCCGAGCCCCGCGGCCAGCCGGGCCGCGGCCCGGACCGGGCCGACGCGGTGCGCGCCGGCTCCCGGGTGGACGGCGCACCGGCCGGCGGTGCAGGGCGCCGTGGGCAGCCACGGCGAGACGGCCGCCGGGGCGGGGCGGCCGGGCGCCGTCGTCATCGCACGGGGGCGAGCGAGAGGAAGTGCCGCAGGTAGCGCGGGTTGGTGCGGCGCAGCGACAGCAGCACGTACAGGTCGGCGACGCCGAAGTCGGGGTCGTGCGCCGGGGCGCCGCAGACCCACGCGCCGAGCCGGAGGTAGCCGCGGAGCAGCGGCGGGAGGTCGGTGCGGCCCTCGGGCCGGGCGACGCCCTCGGCGGACCAGAGCTTGTGCGGGGTGACCCAGTACTCCTCCGGGGCGAGGTGCTTGGCCTTGACCGTGTCCCAGGTCGCCGCGGCCAGCGCGCCGCCGTCGGACAGCGGTATCGAGCAACAACCCGCCAGCCAGGTGTGTCCGGTGCGGGTCATGTAGCGGGCGAGCCCGGCCCAGATGAGGGCGATGACGGCGCCGTTGCGGTGCGCGGGGTGGACGCAGGAGCGGCCGACCTCGACGAGGTCGTGGCGGAGCGGCGCGAGCCGGGAGAGGTCGAACTCGCTCTCGGAGTAGAGGCGTCCGGCGACGGCGGCGCGGTCGGGCGGCAGCACCCGGTACGTGCCGACGATCTCGCCGGTGGACTCCTCGCGGACGAGGAGGTGGTCGCAGTAGGCGTCGAAGGCGTCGGAGTCCAGGCCGGGTTCGGGGCCGTCGAGGCGGGCGCCCATCTCGCCGGCGAAGACCTGGTGGCGCAGCCGCTGCGCGGCGCGGACCTCCTCCTGGTCACGGGCGAGGGAGACCACGTACCGGGGTTCGGCGTCGGCGGGCGGGGCTACGGCGACTGCGGACGATACGGACATGTCGTGATCCTCCGGCGTACGGAAGGCGGGTGGTGGAGCGCGGACCGCCGGGTGGGTGGTCCGGCTCCTTACTTCTTCCGTGACCGGCTGGATTCGACATGACGGCGCGGGGGCCCGTGGATGTGCGACGGCTGAATGACCGGGTCACTCCGCGAGCGAGCCGGAGATCGCCTCGGACGCCTCCTTCGCCGCCCGAGCGGGGTCCTCGCCCTGGAGCACGGCCGTCATGTACGGCTTGATGGGGTTGGCGGCCTCGACGGCGGCCCACTGGGGCGAGTTGGGCGTGGCCCGGCCGCGGGCCGCGCCGACGGCCATGACGCGGGTGGCCTCCTGGCCCTCGACGACCCCGGCGAGGGTGGTCTTGTTGGGGACGTAGTTCATGGTGCGGGCGAGGTCGGTCTGCCACTTCTCGCCGGCCAGCGCCTTGACGACGTCGATGGCCGCGGCCCGCTGCGGGGCGTTCGCGGGGACGATCAGGTCGGAGCCGCCGGTGAACACGGCGCACGGCTTGCCGGCGGCCTTGCCGGGTATCGGGAAGAAGCCCAGCTTGTCCTGGAGCCCGGGGTTCTGCTTGACGATCGCGGCGGCTACGCCCGGGGTGCCGATGATCTGGGCGACGTCGCCCTTGGCGAAGACCCCGGACTGCGGCGGGGTCTCCTCGTCGGCGTCCCGGGGTCCGTTGCCGAGTGCCTGGAGCTCCTTGTAGAAGGCCATGCCGCGCAGCGCCTCCGGGCTGTCCAGGGTGCCGGTCCACGCGCCGCCCCGGTCGACGGCGAGCTCGCCGCCCTCGTCCCAGATGAAGCCGGCGAGGGTGTACCAGTCCTGGCCGGCGAGGTAGATGCCCTGGCTGCCGCTGCGGTTGATCTTCCGGGTGTCCTCGATCCACTCCTTGCGGGTGGCCGGGGGCTCGTCGACGCCGGCCCGCTCGAAGAGGTCCTTGTTGTAGATCACCACCCGGTTGGCCGCGTACCAGGGGATGCCGTACTGCCGGCCGTCGATGCTGCCGGGCTGGGCGAGGCCGGGCAGCCAGTCCTTGGAGCCGAGGTCGCGGACGGACTCCAGGGTGAGGTCGTACAGCTTGTCGGTGTCGGCGTACTGCGCGACCTGGGTGTTGCCGACCTCGATGACGTCGGGGCCGTCGGCGGTGCCCTCGATGGCGGCGGTGACCTTCGCGCCGATGCCGGTCCACTCCTGGAAGGTGAACTTCAGCTCGACGTCGTGCTCGGCCTCGTACTCGTCGGTGAACCGCTCGAGGAACTCGTCGGTGACGCTGTCCTTCATCAGCCAGACGCTGACGGTGCGGGAGTCGGACCCGCCGCCGGGGAGGAGTCCGCAGCCGCCGAGCGCGACGGCGGTCACGACCACCAGGGGACATGCGAGCAAGCGGTTCTTCACGGGGTCACCTTCGCGGACGGGCGTTCGGGGCGGGGCATGGGGAGGGGACCCGACGTGGGGGGCCGAACGCACGGTTCGCACGGGTGTGGCCTGGATTCTGGTCTGGACCAATGAGGAGGTCAAGCCCCTGAAGCTCACGTTCCGGCCCAGGCCGCCGAACCGGCGCCACGGATCGCGGACCCGGCGGGTGTGGGGCACGGTGGAGAGAACGCACCGAGAGGAGCCCGACCCCATGTCGAACCACACCTACCGCGTCACCGAGATCGTCGGCACGTCCACCGAGGGCGTCGACCAGGCCATCCGCAACGGCATCGAGCGAGCCTCCCAGAAGCTCCGCGGGCTCGACTGGTTCGAGGTCACCCAGGTACGCGGGCATCTGGTCGACGGGGCGATCGAGCACTACCAGGTCGGCCTGAAGGTCGGCTTCCGCCTCGAGGACGGCGACTGACGCCCTCCGCCCGACGGCGACCGACACCGGCGTGCCCGCCCCGGGAATCCCCCGGCCGGCCGGGCGTTGAACGGTAGGTGAGCCACGTCATCGCGGACACCCGCTTCTCCGTACTCGACCGCTCCCGGACCCGCGAGGGCCAGGAGGGCGGCCAGGCGCTGCGCGACACCGTGCGGCTGGCCCAGGAGCTGGAGGCGCTCGGCTACCACCGGTTCTGGGTGTCCGAGCATCACAGCGTGCCCGGGGTCGCCGGGTCCGCGCCGACCGTCCTCGCCGCCGCCGTGGCCGCGGCCACCCGGACCATCCGGGTGGGCACCGGCGGCGTCATGCTGCCGAACCACCAGCCGATGGTGGTGGCCGAGCAGTTCGGCGTCCTGGAGTCGCTCTTCCCGGGCCGGATCGACATGGGCCTCGGCCGCTCCGTCGGGTTCACCGACGGCATCCGCCGGGCCCTAGGCCGGGACAAGGACGACGCCGGGCGCTTCGCCGAGCAGCTCGACGAGCTGCTCGGCTGGTTCGACGGCAGCCAGCGGGCCCACCCCCAGGTGCACGCCCGTCCGGCCGAGGGCCTGCGCGTCCCGCCGTACGTGCTGGCCACCGGCGAGGGCGCGGCGATCGCGGCCGCCGCCGGGCTGCCTCTGGTCATCGGCGACCTGCGCGGCCGCGACCGGATGCTGGCCGCGATCGACGGCTACCGGTCGGCGTTCCGCCCCTCCGCGTGGGCCGAGGAGCCGTACGTCGTCGTGTCGGGCACGGTCGCGGTCGCCGGCACCGAGGACGCGGCGCGCCGTCTGCTGCTGCCGGAGGCCTGGTCGATGGCGTACTCCCGCACCCACGGCGTCTTCCCTCCGCTGCTTCCGCCGGAGCGCATCGAGTCCCTGACGATGACGGAGAAGGAACGCGGCTTCTACGAGCAGGGGCTGCGCGGCCACTTGTACGGCACCGGGGAGCACGTCCGCGAGGCGCTGGAGGAGCTGGTGAAGGAGAGCGGCGCGCAGGAGGTGCTGGTGACCACGAGCACGTACGACCGCGGGGCGCTGCTCGACTCCTTCCGCGGCCTGGCGCGGGCGGTGGGCCTCCCCGGGGCCGGGGCCGAGGCCGCCGGGGCCGATTCCGCCGGCCTCCCGCAGGCTGAGGCCGACGCGCCCGCCTAGACTCGGCCCCATGCACGGCGCCACCCCGCAGGTCTCCGCCCACCGGCCCGCTCCCCCACCCGGCGCCGCCCCGCACGACCCGTTCGTCCGGGTGCGCGGGGCCCGTGAGCACAATCTGCGCGACGTCGACGTGGACCTGCCGCGCGACGCCCTCACCGTCTTCACCGGCGTCTCCGGCTCCGGCAAGTCCTCGCTCGCGTTCGGCACCGTCTACGCCGAGGCGCAGCGCCGCTACTTCGAGTCCGTCGCGCCGTACGCGCGGCGGCTCATCCACCAGGCCGGCGCGCCGAAGGTCGGGGAGATCACCGGACTGCCGCCGGCCGTCTCGCTGGAGCAGCGCCGCGCCGCGCCGAACGCGCGGTCCTCGGTCGGCACGGTCACCACGCTCTCCAACTCGCTGCGCATGCTGTACTCGCGGGCCGGTGAGTACCCGCCGGGCGCGCCCCGGCTCGACTCGGACGCCTTCTCCCCGAACACCGCCACCGGGGCCTGCCCCGAGTGCCAGGGCCTGGGCCGGGTGCACACCACCAGCGAGGAACTACTCGTCCCGGACGCCTCGCTGTCGATCCGCGAGGGGGCGATCGCGGCCTGGCCGGGGGCCTGGCAGGGCAAGAACCTGCGGGACGTCCTGGACGCGCTGGGTCACGACGTCGACCGGCCGTGGC
Organism: Streptomyces sp. HUAS YS2; assembly: GCF_033343995.1. Lineage (NCBI taxonomy): Bacteria > Bacillati > Actinomycetota > Actinomycetes > Kitasatosporales > Streptomycetaceae > Streptomyces > Streptomyces solicathayae. Next base: position 986,678 of record NZ_CP137573.1, read on the forward strand.
GGGAGCTGGATCCGAAGGACCGCGAGTGGATCCTGTTCACCGACGAGCAGCCGGTCGTGACGGTCCATCCGGTACGGGAGGCGGGGCGCATTCAACGCCCGTACCAGGGCACGTACATGAGCGCCCGGCGGTACGTGACGCACACCTTCGCCGACTCCAAGAGCGCGACGCTGCGCGCGAAGGCGGAGCGGTTCCTGACCAGTGCGCCCTGCCCGGCGTGCGGGGGCCGGCGGCTGCGGCCGGAGGCTCTGGCGGTGACGTTCGCCGGGCGCACGATCGCGGAGCTGGCGGCGCTGCCGCTGACGACGCTGGCGGAGGTGCTGGGCCCGGCGGGCGGTCGCGACGAGACGGCCCGGGTGCTGACCGACGACCTGGTCGCCCGGATCGGGACGGTCACCGAACTCGGCCTGGGCTATCTGAGCCTGGACCGCGCGACCCCGACCCTGTCCAACGGCGAGCTGCAACGACTGCGTCTCGCCACGCAGTTGCGGTCCGGGCTGTTCGGGGTGGTGTACGTCCTCGACGAGCCGTCGGCGGGGCTGCACCCGGCGGACACCGAGGCACTGCTCGTGGTCCTGGACCGGCTGAAGGCGGCCGGGAACACGGTGTTCGTGGTGGAGCACCATCTGGACGTGGTGCGGCACGCGGACTGGCTGGTGGACGTGGGCCCGCGGGCCGGGGTGCACGGCGGCCGGGTGCTGCACAGCGGTCCGCCGGAGACGCTGGCCGCTGTCGCGGAGTCGGCGACCCGCCGCTACCTCTTCGACCGCGGGCCCCTTCCCGACCGTCGGGTGCGGGAACCGGTGGGCTGGCTGCGCACCGGTCCGGTCACCCGGCACAACCTGGTGGACCTGGACGCGGCCTTCCCGCTCGGCGTGCTGACGGCGGTCACCGGCGTCTCCGGTTCGGGCAAGTCGACGCTGGTCGGCGTACTGACGGCGGAGCTGGAGGGTGTGGAGCGGGTGGTGACGGTGGATCAGCGTCCGATCGGACGTACGCCCCGCTCCAACCCGGCGACATACACGGGGCTGTTCGACGTGGTGCGCAAGCAGTTCGCTGCCACGGACGAGGCCCGGGAGCGCGGTTACAAGGCGGGGCGGTTCTCGTTCAACGTGGCGGGAGGCCGCTGCGAGACCTGCCAGGGCGAGGGCTTCGTCTCGGTGGAGCTGCTGTTCCTGCCGAGCACGTACGCCCCCTGCCCGGAGTGCCACGGTGCCCGCTACAACGCCGAGACGCTCCAGGTGCGGCTGGGCGGGCTGACGGTCGCCGAGGTGCTCGACCTCACGGTGGAATCGGCGGCGGAGTTCCTTGCCGACACCCCGGCCGCCGCCCGGATCCTGCGTACCCTCCTGGACGTCGGTCTCGGCTACCTCCGGCTCGGCCAGCCCGCCACGGAGCTCTCGGGCGGCGAGGCGCAGCGCATCAAACTCGCCGCCGAACTCCAGGCCGTACGGCGCGCCCACACCCTCTACGTCCTCGACGAGCCCACGACGGGCCTGCACCCGGCTGACGTGGAGGTCCTGATGACCCAGCTGAACGCCCTGGTGGACACCGGCCACACGGTCGTCGTGGTCGAGCACGACATGGACGTGGTGGCCGCCGCCGACTGGGTCGTCGACCTGGGACCGGGCGGCGGCGCGGCCGGCGGCCGGATCGTCGCCGAGGGCCCGCCGGCGGCGGTCGCCGGTACGGCCGGCAGCAGGACCGCTCCCTACCTCGCGCGGGCCCTCGGGGCCTGAGGCCCGGCGGGGGTGTACCTGGATACACCCCCGCCGGGCAGCCGGCCCCAGGGACCGGGACCGCGCCGGACGGCAGAGTCGACGGCGACGGAAACGGAACCGAGCGACGGGGAGGCCGCGGTATGCGGGTGCGGGGTTGGAAGGCGGAGACGGGGGTGTTCCTCGGCGTCGCGTTCGTGGCGGCGGGGATCCTCGGGGCGGTGCAGCCGGCGACGGGGGTACCGCCCGTGGTGGTCCAGTTGACCCAGTTCGGTCCGGCGGCGGGGGTCCTCGTAGTGGCGCTCCTCTGGCCGTCGCGGATCCGGGCGCGGCTTGCGGGGGCGCTGCCCCGGCGGATGTCGCCCCCCGCGTACGAGGCCGGGCGCGCGCCCGGTCCGGAGCGCGCGGCGCGCCCCGGTGTGCGGCTGCTCCTGACGGCGCCGTTGATCATCGTTCTCGCCGCGGGCGGATACGCCTGGTGGTCGGGCGACCCCGTGGTCTCCGATCCGCGCGGCCTGGAGCACTCGTTCGCGCTGATCGCGGCGGCGCAGCTGGTCGGTGCGTGCGGGGAGGAGGTCGGCTGGCGCTGTCTGCTCCAGCCGATGCTGGCGGACCGGTTCGAGCCGCTCGCGGCCTCCGTCCTGGTCGGGGCGGTGTGGGGGGTGTGGCACGTGGGCGTGTTCGCGCAGGCTCCGGCGTACGCGGCCGGATTCCTGACGGCGACGGTGGCGATGTCGGTCGTCCTCGGGCTCGCTCTCGAGCGGGTGCGGTCCGGCCGACTGCTGTTCGCCGGCGGCTTCCACGCCCTGGTCAATCTGGGGATGCTGCTCTTCATGGACGAGGAGTCCGGAGCGGTGGCGCCGATGGTGCTGTTCGCCGGCGCCTGCCTGGTCGCGGCGGCGCCCTGGGTGCTGCGGGCGGTGGGCCGAGCGCCGGCGGATACGATCGCCGCGGCGCGACGGAGCGCGCTCTGACATGGGGGTTCGACCGGTGGGGAGAGGACGGGGCGCCTGGATCGCCCTCGGGCGATGCCAACTGCGGTCCCTGGACGCCCTCGTGCTCCCCCTGTTCGGCGGGCTCGTGGTGGCCGCGCTGCTCCTGCTGCCGGTGGGCCTCGGCTTCCCGCTCCTGCCGCCCGCGGCGGCGGCGCTGCGCCGGCGCTCCGACCGGCAGCGGGCCCGGGCGGCCGACCGGTCCGGCCTGCCCGTCAGTCCGCCCGAGCCGCTTCCCCGCACCACCCGGGCGATCCTCGGCGACGAGGGGTTCTGGCGCGATGTGCGCTGGGCGTGGTGCGAGCCGCTGACGGGCGGGCTGCTCGTCGCGGTCCCGCTGTCGCTGTTCTGGTACGGGGTGTTCGGGGTGCTGGTGCAGCCGTTCGTCTGGCGGCTGTTGGGGGACGAGAACTGGTACGCCTTCGTGCCCGTCCGGTCCACCGCGACCATGCTGGCCGCGCTGCTCCTCGGCGCCGGGTTCCTCGCGTCCGCGGTGGCCCTCGCGCCCCGGACGCTCGCGGGGCACGCCCGCTGGACCCGGTGGGCGCTGTCCGCCCCGTACACGACCGAACTCGTCCGCAGGATCGATCACCTCACCGGCACCCGGGCCGACGCGCTCGACGTCCAGGCCGCCGAACTCCGCCGTATCGAGCGGGACCTGCACGACGGGGCGCAGGCCCGTCTGGTGGCGCTCGGGATGACGCTGGAGGAGGCGACCCGGCTTCTCGACAGCGATCCGGCGGCGGCGCGTGCGCTGCTCGTCGAGGTGCGGTCGGTCTCGGAGCGGGCCCTGCAGGACCTGCGGGAGCTGGTCCACGGCATCCTGCCGCCGGTGCTCGCCGACCGGGGACTCGGCGACGCGGTGCGCTCGCTGGCCCTGGACAGCTTCCTGGACGTCGACGTCGACGTCGCCCTGCCGCCCGGCCGGTTCCCCGCGGCCGTGGAGTCCGCCGCGTACTTCGCGGTGGCCGAACTGCTCGCCAACGCGGCCAAGCACTCCGGCGCGCGGGAGGTCCGCATCGGCCTCGGCCACCGCGACGACGTCCTCCGGGTCAGCGTCGCCGACGACGGCCGGGGCGGGGCCGAGGCGTCCCGGGACACCGGCGGGCTGGCGGGCGTACGACGACGGCTGCTCGCCTTCGACGGAACCCTCGCCCTGCACAGTCCGCCGGGCGGACCCACCCTCGCGACCCTGGAGATACCGTGCGCGTCGTCCTCGCCGAAGACCTCTTCCTGCTCCGGGACGGGCTGACCCGGACCCTCCAGGAGCACGGCTGCGAGGTGGTCGCGGCCGTGGACAACCATCCCGCGCTGGTGCGCGCGCTGCGCGAGGAGCGGCCGGACGTCGCCGTGATCGACGTCCGGCTGCCGCCGGGCTTCACCGACGAGGGCCTGCGGGCCGCGCTGGACGCCCGCCGGGAGCGGCCGGGCCTGCCGGTACTGATCCTGTCCCAGTACGTCGACCAGCTGTACGCGCAGGAGTTGCTGGCCGGCGGGGAGGGGGCGGTCGGCTATCTCCTGAAGGACCGGGTGACGCACACGGCCCAGTTCGTCGACGCGGTACGGACGGTCGCCGCGGGCGGCACGGTCCTCGACCCGCAGGTCGTGGCCCGGCTGCTGGCCCGCGGCGACGCCCGCGGGAACACCGCGCAGCTGACCCCGCGGGAGCACGAGGTCCTGCGGCTGATGGCCGAGGGTCGCTCGAACGCGGCGATCGCCCACACCCTCCACGTCAGCGAGAGCGCGGTCGCCAAGCACACGGCGAGCATCTTCGCCAAGCTGCGGATCGAGCCGTCCGCCGACGACAACCGGCGCGTCCTCGCCGTCCTCGCCCACCTGCGCCGCTGAGACGCCGCCCGTCGGCCGAGGCCCGTCAGGAGCGGCGGGTCTTGCGGTTCGCTCGGAGCCACTCCTTGTTCATGGCCGCGATCGACGGCAGCGGGATGCCCTTGGGGCAGGCCGTGGCGCACTCGCCGGTGAGCGTGCAGCCGCCGAAGCCCTCCGCGTCCATCTGGGCCACCATGTCGAGGACCCGGGTCTCGCGCTCCGGTGCGCCCTGCGGCAGCACGTTCAGGTGGTTGATCTTGGCCGAGGTGAAGAGCATCGCCGAGCCGTTCGGACAGGCCGCCACGCACGCGCCGCAGCCGATGCACTCGGCGTGCTCGAAGGCGGAGTCGGCGTCGGCCTTGGGGACCGGGGTGGCGTGCGCCTCGGGCGCCGCGCCGGTCGGGGCGCTGATGTAGCCGCCGGCCTGGATGACGCGGTCGAAGGCGGAGCGGTCGACGACGAGGTCCTTGACGACCGGGAAGGCCGCGGCTCGCCACGGTTCGACGTCGATGGTGTCCCCGTCGCGGAACGACCGCATGTGGAGCTGGCAGGTGGTGGTCCGCTCGGGGCCGTGCGCGTCGCCGTTGATGACGAGGCTGCACGCGCCGCAGATGCCCTCGCGGCAGTCGTGGTCGAAGGCGACGGGGTCCTCGCCCTTGAGGATGAGTTCCTCGTTGAGCGTGTCGAGCATCTCCAGGAAGGACATGTCCGGGGAGATCCCGTCCACCCGGTAGGTGGACATGGCGCCGTCGGCGTCGGCGTTCTTCTGCCGCCAGACGCGCAGGTCGATCCTCATGCGTAGCTCCGCTGGGTGGGGTGGACGTACTCGAAGGTCAGGGCTTCCCTGTGGAGGACGGGGGCGTCGCCCGTGCCGGCGAACTCCCAGGCCGCCGCGTACGCGAACTCCTCGTCGCGGCGGGCGGCCTCGCCGTCCGGGGTCTGGGACTCCTCGCGGAAGTGGCCGCCGCAGGACTCGGCGCGGTGCAGCGCGTCGAGGCACATCAGCTCGGCGAGCTCCAGGTAGTCGACGATCCGGTTGGCCTTCTCCAGCGACTGGTTGAACTCCTCACCCGTGCCCGGGACCTTGATGCGCCGCCAGAACTCCTCGCGGATCTGCGGGATCCGCGCGAGCGCCTTGCGCAGACCCTCCTCGCTGCGCGCCATGCCGCAGAACTCCCACATCAGTTCGCCGAGTTCGCGGTGGAAGGAGTCCGGGGTGCGGTCGCCGTCGACGGCGAGGAGGAGGTTCAGCCGGTCCTCCGTCTCGGCCAGCACCTCCCGTACGGCGGGGTCGTCGTGGTCGAGCGGCTCGGCCTTCGGGGCGCGGGCGAGGTAGTCGTTGATGGTGGACGGCAGGACGAAGTAGCCGTCGGCGAGGCCCTGCATCAGCGCGGACGCGCCGAGCCGGTTGGCGCCGTGGTCGGAGAAGTTCGCCTCGCCGATCGCGAACAGGCCGGGCACTGTGGTCTGGAGGTCGTAGTCGACCCACAGTCCGCCCATCGTGTAGTGCACGGCGGGGTAGATCCGCATGGGCGTCTCGTACGGGTTCTCCGCGGTGATCCGCGCGTACATGTCGAAGAGGTTGCCGTACTTCTCCTCGACCGCGTCCCGGCCCATGCGCCGGATGGCGTCCGCGAAGTCCAAATACACGCCCTGGCCGCCGGGGCCGACGCCCCGCCCCTCGTCGCAGACGTTCTTCGCGGCGCGGGAGGCGATGTCGCGGGGCACCAGGTTGCCGAACGAGGGGTAGATGCGCTCCAGGTAGTAGTCGCGCTCGTCCTCGGGGATGTCGTTCGCCGGCCGCTGGTCGCCCTTGGCCTTCGGCACCCAGATGCGGCCGTCGTTGCGCAGTGACTCGCTCATCAGCGTCAGCTTGGACTGGTGGTCGCCGGTGCGCGGGATGCAGGTGGGGTGGATCTGGGTGAAGCAGGGGTTGGCGAAGTACGCGCCGCGCCGGTGCGCCCGCCAGACGGCGGTGGCGTTGGAGTTCATGGCGTTCGTCGACAGGTAGAAGACGTTGCCGTAGCCGCCGCTGGCGAGCACCACCGCGTCGGCGAAGTAGGTGGAGATCCGGCCGGTGATCAGGTCACGGGCGACGATGCCTCGGGCCCGGCCGTCGACCACGATCAGGTCGAGCATCTCGGTGCGCGGGTGCATCTCGACGTTGCCGGCGGCGATCTGCCGGGACAGCGCCTGGTACGCGCCGAGCAGCAGCTGCTGGCCCGTCTGGCCGCGGGCGTAGAAGGTGCGGGAGACCTGGACGCCGCCGAAGGAGCGGGTGTCGAGCAGGCCGCCGTACTCGCGGGCGAACGGCACGCCCTGCGCGACGCACTGGTCGATGATCTCGACGGAGATCTGGGCGAGCCGGTGGACGTTGGACTCGCGGGCCCGAAAGTCGCCGCCCTTGACGGTGTCGTAGAAGAGGCGGTGCACGGAGTCGCCGTCGTTGCGGTAGTTCTTCGCCGCGTTGATGCCGCCCTGCGCGGCGATGGAGTGGGCCCGGCGCGGGGAGTCCTGGTAGCAGAACTGGACGACCCGGTAGCCCTGTTCGGCGAGGGTGGCACCGGCGGAACCGCCGGCCAGGCCGGTGCCGACGACGATCACGGTGTGCTTGCGCCGGTTGGCGGGGTTGACCAGCTTGGCCTGGAAACGGCGGGTGTCCCAGCGTTCGGCGACCGGCCCGGCGGGGGCGGCGTGGTCGACGACCGGTTCGCCGGTCTTGTAGTCGAGGAAGCTCATGTCAGCTCACCACTCCGGTCATGACGGCGACGGGTACGGAGACGAAGCCCACGGTCAGCGCGAGGGCGAGGCCGTTGGCGAGGAACTTGAGGACGCGCTCGCGGCGGGCGTTGCCGACGCCGAGGGTCTGCGCGGCGCTCCAGAAGCCGTGCCGGACGTGCAGGCCCACGGCCAGCATCGCGACGATGTAGATGACGTTGCCGTACCAGGTGGAGAAGGTGTCGACGACGTTCTGGTACGGCCTGCCCTCCTGGAAGCCGCCGCTGTGCACGGTCCCGGTGGTCAGGTCCAGCACGTGCCAGACGATGAAGAGCCCGACGATGATCCCGCCCCAGCGCATCGTGCGGGTGGCGTACGAGGCGCGCTTGCGGCGGTGGACGTAGCCGGTCGGGCGGGCCTTGATGTCGCGGCGGCTGAGCTGGTACGCGGCGACGGCGTGGCCGACGACGGCGGCGAGCAGCACGATCCGGACGAGCCACAGGGCCCAGTGGTGGTGCAGGACCGGGGCGCCCATGACCCGCAGCCAGTGGCCGTAGGCGTTGAACTCCTCGGGGCCGAAGAAGACCTTCAGGTTGCCCATCACGTGGGCGACGAGGTAGCCGAGCATGATCAGGCCGCTGACGGCCATGACGGTCTTCTTGCCGATGGTCGACGCCCAGAAGCCGCCGGACGGGCGTGGTGATCCTTGGGGGGACGGCCGTCGGTCCGTCCTGGTTGCCAGAGCCATGCCGTCGACGCTAGGGCCGGAGGTACCGAGAGGTCCAAGACATGGTCCAGCTGATCTCGATAGGCTGAGCCTATGCAGTTCCAGCAGCTCCAGTACTTCGTCGCCGTGGCGGAGACCCGGCACTTCACCCGGGCCGCCGAGCGGGTCCACGTCTCGCAGCCCTCGCTCTCGCAGCAGATCAAGGCCCTGGAGAAGGAGCTGGGGGCGGAGCTGTTCAGCCGGGCCCGCGGCAACATCGCGCTGACCGACGCCGGCGAGGCGCTGCTGCCACTGGCCCGGCGGATCCTCGCCGACACCGACACGGCCCGGCACGAGGTGCAGGAGCTGGTCCAGCTGCGGCGCGGGCGGGTCCGGCTCGGGGCCACGCCGAGCCTGTGCACCGGTCTGCTGCCGGACGTGCTGCGGGCCTTCCACGACCGGCACCCGGGGATCCGGCTGCTGATCGAGGAGGGCGGCTCGCACGACCTGGTGCGGCAGCTGGCGCGCGGGGCGCTCGACCTGGCGCTGGTGGTGCTGCCGCTGCCGGCGGCGTCACCGGCGCTGACGACGGTGGAGCTGCTCCGGGAGGACCTGGTGGTGGTGTCGGGGTCGGGGACGCCGACGCCCGGCGGTCCGGTGCGGATCGCGGATCTGCGGGAGCAGCCCCTGGTGATGTTCCGGCACGGCTACGACCTGCGCGAGCTGACGGTGGCGGCGTGCCGGGCCGAGGGCTTCGAGCCGTCGTTCACGGTGGAGGGCGGTGAGATGGACGCGGTGCTCGGTTTCGTCCGGGCGGGGCTCGGCATGGCGGTGGTCCCGCGCATGGTCGCCGACCGTACGGCCGGCGACCTCCGCGTCACCCCGCTCGCGCCGCCCGGTCTGCGGCGCACGATCGCGCTGGCCCACCGCTCCGACGTGGCGCCGCCGCGCGCGGCCCGGGAGCTCCAGCGGATGCTCCTGGACACGCGCACGCCGACCTGACGGCTACACCGCGTCCGCGAGGAGCAGGGAGTGGATCCGGTCCGGGGCGCCCGGGCGGGCGTAGTACCAGCCCTGGGCGGTGTCACAGCCCAGCTCCCGCAGCTGCTCCGCCTGCGCCCCGGTCTCCACGCCCTCGACCGTCACGGCCAGGTCCAGGCTGTGCGCCAGGGCCACGATCCCCTCGACGATCTTGACGTCGACCGGGTCCGCGGGCTGCTGCTGCATGCTCCGGGTGAAGGAGCGGTCCAGCTTGAGCACGCTGACCGGCAGCCGCCGCAGGTTCGCCAGGTTCGAGTAGCCGGTGCCGAAGTCGTCGAGCGCGATGTCGACGCCCATCTCGGCGAGGTGGCGCAGCGGCTTCAGCAGGTCCTCGTCCGCGCCGATCAGCGCCGACTCGGTGACCTCCAGGCAGAGCGCCCTGGGCTCCAGGCCGGACCGCTCCAGGACGTCGACGGTGTCGGCGACGAGGCGGGGGTGGTGCAGCTGCGTCGGCGACAGGTTGACGTTGATCCGCAGCGGGCCGCCGTCGGCGTGCCGGGTCTGCCAGAACCGGGCCTGGCGGACCGCCTCTTCGAGCACCCAGCGGCCCAACGGGACGATCAGACCGGTGTGTTCGGCGAGCGGTATGAACCGGTCGGGGCCGAGCACCCCGTGCTGCGGGTGGCACCAGCGGACCAGTGCCTCCGCGCCGTGCACGCTGCCGTCGCCGAGGTGCACGAGCGGCTGGTACTCGATGAAGAACTCGCCGCGCTCCAGCGCGGCCGGCAGCGCGGTGGTCAACCCGTGCCGGGTGATCGCCCGGGCGTCGGCCTCGGCGTCGGCGAACTCGAAGCGGTTGCCGCCCGCCGACTTGGCCCGGTACATGGTGATGTCGGCGCTGCGCAGCACCTCCGCGGGGGTGCGTTCGCCCGCCGGGCCCTCGACGATGCCGATGCTGCCGCGGACGGTCAGCTCGCGCCCGTCGATCCGGATCGGCGCGGCGAGCGCGTGCAGGATGCGGTGGGCGAGCTCGGCGACGCAGTCCGGGTTCTGCGGTCCGGTGGCGAGGGCGACGAACTCGTCGCCGCCGAGCCGCGCCACCATCTCGCCCGGCCCGGTCGCACAGCTCTGCAGCCGGTCCGCGACCTCCACGAGGAGCCGGTCGCCGGCGGAGTGGCCGAGGCTGTCGTTGATGGCCTTGAAGCCGTCCAGATCGAGGTAGCAGAGCCCGAACCGGGTGCCGTCCCTGGGGGCGAGGGCCTTCTCCAGACGCTCGAAGAACAGGGTGCGGTTGGGCAGGCCGGTGAGCGCGTCGTGCGTGGCCTCGTACCGCAGCCGCAGGTTGAGCAGCCGGCGTTCGGTGGTGTCCTCCATCAGCGCGAGCTGGTACTGCGGGCGGCCCTCGGCGTCGCGCAGCAGAGAGACCGTCAGGTTGGTCCACAGGACGGTGCCGTCGGTGCGGTAGTACGGCTTCTCGACACGGTAGTGCTCGCGTTCGCCGCGGACCAGCTCGCCGTACAGCTTCCAGACGTGCGGGGCGTCCTCGGGGTGCCCCCAGTCCCTGACGTTGCGGCTGCGGACGGTGTGCTCCAGACCGCCGAACATCCGGGTCAGGGTCTCGTTGACCTCCAGGACGTTGCCGTCGAGGTCGGCGATGCCGATGCCGACGGCCGCGCCGTCGAAGACGGCGCGGAACCGGGTCTCGGTGGCGTGCAGGGCGATCTCGGCGGCGCTGCGCGCGGAGAGCGCGGAGTGCGCGATGGCCTCCTGCTCGGTGAGCGTCCGCTCGCGCAGCGCCTGGGCGAACCCGGCGGCCATGGCGTGCTGGAGGCGGGCGCACCGGGCGCGCGCCTCCTCGGAGATCTGCCCGCCGTCCGCGCCGCAGTAGAGCACCAGGTACGAGTCGACGACCCCGAGGCTGCGCTGGAGCGCCTCGGGGTCGGTGCAGTGGGCGGCGACGAGTCCGGCGCCGGCGCGGTGCGCGGCGGCGGTGGCGGCGTGGTCGAACGGCCGTGCGTGCAGCGCGTCGCAGAGTTCGCGGGCGAGCGGGAGCAGGTGCTCCGCCACCTCGGCGCGGGTCAGCGACGTGGCGGTGACGGGGAAGACCGCCCGGCTCCAGATCGTCGTGAACCGTTGGAGTCTGTCCTCCGGATCGTCCGGTTCCGCGCCGGGGCCGGGGGTCTGGGGCGGCACCTTCACGCCTTGCGCCCCACCCCTGCGAAGCCCGAGAAGGCGAAGGGATCCTCCTGGTCGAGCGGGCCCTCGGGCCGCCAGCGCGGCATGGACACCAGTCCGGGGTCGACCATCTCCCAGCCGTCGAAGAAGGCGGCGATCTCGTCGCGGGAGCGCATCACGAGCGGGTTGCGGGTCTCGCGGTACACGTCGACCGTGCCGGAAGCCTGCTCCTCTGAGACGGGGACGCCCTCGTAGGAGGCGTGGGTGAGGATGAGCAGACTGCCGGGGGCGAGCGCCTCGGTGAGCTCGGCGACGGCCTTGCCTGGCTCGTCCTGGTTCTCCAGGAAGTGCAGGACGGCGACGAGGAGCAGCGCCACCGGCCGGTCCAGGTCGATCAGTCCGGTGACCTCGCGGCTGCCGAGGATGTCCTGCGGCTTGCGGAGGTCGGCGGCGACGATCGTGGCCTGCTCGTTGCCGTCGAGCACGGCGCGGCTGTGGGCGACGGCGACCGGGTCGTGATCGACGTAGGCGATCCGGGCCTCGGGGCTGGCCTGTTGGGCGACCTCGTGGACGTTGCCGAACGTCGGTATGCCGGAGCCGATGTCGAGGAACTGGGTGACGCCCTCGTCGACGGCGAAACGCACGGCGCGGCGCATGAACGCCCGGTTCGCCTGCATGACCTTGGGGAGTCCCGGCATGAACTCCATGGCCTTTCGGGCCGCTTCACGGTCGACCTCGAAATTGTGCGAGCCGCCCAGATAGAAGTCGTACATTCGGGACACGCTCGGTACCGAAATGTCGATACCGGGCGGAGCCCAGGCGGGACGCTCCATCGATGTCTCCAACAAGCCTCAGGGGATGCGGCCATGTGTTCGTGACCGGTGTTCGAGCCGAGGCTACTGATCGCCCGCCGAGAGAGCGAGGGGAAACGGAAATTAGCGGTCCGTTCTTGGTCACACACCATTGGCATGTGCGACCGGCCCGCCCTCGCGCATGGGACGCGAGGACGGGCCGGCGGGTCGGAAGCGCGGCGCGGGGGACCTACTTGGGCGCTCCGACCAGCTTTCCCTGCGGGGAGACGGCGTACCAGGTCCCGCCCACGCCCTGGCCGTTGGTGTCGCCGGGCTCGGCGTCACCGGCGAAGGTGTAGATCGGCCAGCAGTCGATGGTCTGCTGCTTGATGCCGTCGGGCCGGGCGAAGGTGACGAATCCCTTCGTGGTGATGCCCTTGACGTCGTTCTTCGCGACGGGCGCGACGACCGGCCACTTCTCCAAGCAGGCGCCGGTGCAGGCGGTCTTCATGGGCCAGGCGGAATCCTTCTTGAAGCGGTAGACGGTCATTCCGCGGGAATCCACCACGATCTCACCGAGTTGAGGGTCCTTGCGTACGGAGAGTCCGGCGAGATCCGCTCCGGATTCCTGGCCGGAATCATCCGCTCCGCCTTCTCCGTCGCCCGCCGGGGCGGCCTTCTTTCCGTCCGGCGCGGCGGCGAACCACGTTCCGCCCACGCCTTGTCCGTTGGCCTCGCCGGGCTTGGTGTCCTTCGCGTAGCGGTACATCGGCCAGCCGCCCACGGTGAGTTGCTTGCTGCCGTCGGCGCGGGTGACCTCGCCGAGCTGCACGGCGTCGACGCCGGCCGGCGGCTTGGCGCCGTCGGGGCTCACCACCGGCCAGGCCTTGGCGCATTCGCCCTCGCAGGTGGCCGTGGGCGGACTGGCCGAGTCCTTGTCGAAGCGGTAGAGGGTGAAGCCCTCGGCGTCGGTGAGTACCTTGCCGAGCTTCTTGTCGTTCCAGACGGCGAGTTGACCGGCCGACTTCGCCGCGGCGCCCGTTCCGGAGCCGTAGGCGTCCCCGTAACCGCCCTCGGCGGGCGCACCGGCCGGCTTGGCCGCCCCGGCGGGCGCTCCGCCCAGCCCCTGGTCCCCCTGGTCCTGGCCACACGCCGTGGTCAGCGTGAGCACGGCCGCAGCTGTCGCGGCAAGCGAGATCCTCCGCCAGGTCTTCATGTCAACTCCCGTTCCGTGACTGTCCTTTGGTGGCGGCCCCCGTGTGCCGCTCCTGGTCATGGGTACGGGTCGGCCCCCCGCCCGTACTCAACGCGGGGCGAAGAAATTTCTCGCGGCGTCAAACACGGCACCCGAAGATCCGCTCCATTCGGCGAATCCGGGGCCGTTACGGGCCTGCCGCGGGCCTGCTGTGATCATGCTCGTCGGCGTGTCTGTGTACGTCTCACTCGTCGCCCGGGCCCTCGCCGCCACGGCGCTGCTCTGGCTGCTCGCCGCGCCGACGCCCGCCACGGCCGACAGCTGCGCCTACGCCTCGATCGGGCCGGGCGGTTCGGGGGCGTGGGCGAGCGCGGGACCGGGGGTCTGCAGGACCCCGACCCCGAAACCGCCCCCGCCGTCCACGCCCGCCCCGAAGCCCCCCACGCCCGCGCCGGAGCCCCCGCCACCGGCTCCGGCGCCGGAGCCGGAGCCGGAGCCGCCCGTACGGGAGGATCCGCCGCCGCCCGCGCCTGAGCCCCCGGCGGCCACTCCCCCGGCGCCGCGGCCCCCCGCGGACGAACCCCCGCCACCCGCCGCGCCGACGCCTCCCCCGGCCCGGCCCGCGCCACCGCGGGCGACGCCGGTCGCGCTGCCCGCGTACCGCAGGGCGGTGCGTCCGCGCCCCGAGCGCGGCACCTCGCTGGTCTCCATGACGCTGGTGATCATCGCGCCCGCGGTGCTGGCGAGCGCGATCCTGCGCCCCCGCTCCTCCCGCTGACCCCGGCGCGCCCCACCCCTCTCATTCCTCGTTCTTCCTGCTCAGCCGAAGGATTCCCATGTCGGAATGGCTTGTTCTCACTCTGGCGATGGCCGCCGCGTGCGCCGTCGTCCTGGCCATCGTGGTCATCAACAACCGCCGGATCGGGGACGACGACGATCCCAGCGAGACCCCGGACGTCATCGAGTACATGACGATGATGATCGGCGTGGTGTACGCGATCGTCCTGGGCCTGGCCATCGCCGGCGTGTGGGAGGCGCGCGGCGCCGCGCAGGAGACCGTGCGTCAGGAGGCCCAGGCGCTGCACGAGATCTCCGCCCGGGTGGAGGTGTATCCGGTCGGCGTCCGCGAGCGCATCCGGGCCGACGTCGACGCGTACGTCTCCTACGTCGTCGAGGACGAGTGGCCGTACATGTCGGAACACGGCGAGCTCAGCGAGCGGGGCACCGAGCTGATGAACCAGGTCCGCCGCTCGGTCACCGACTACCAGCCGGCCACCGACCACGAGGGGCAGGCGTACCAGCCGCTCGTGGACCTGGTGGGGGCCGCCGACGACGCGCGGAACGCCCGCGGCGAGAGCGCGGCGGCGACGATGCCGGGCGTGGTGTGGTTCGGGCTGATCACCGGCGCGCTGGTGGCGGTGGGCCTGATCTTCACGCTGCAGATCCGGCGCACCTTCCGCGAGCTGCTGCTGGCCGGCCTCTACAGCGCGCTGATCGCCTTCCTGCTCTTCCTGATCTGGGACTTCGACGCGCCGTTCGGCCGTGGCATCTCCGCCACCGCGGGCCCGTTCACCACGCTGTTCCCGCAGGTCGGCAGCTGACCGCAACACGTCGCGAGGGCCGAACGGGGGACATGCGTGCCCCATTCGCCCGGCTGGGATCGCGCATGTGATAGAGGGCTCCTAGCGTTTCCGGCATCGGGGTGCATGTCCTGCCTCTTGTGGAAATCCGTTCCGCAGCTGCGCCTCGGGACCCGGAGGATTCACCATGCGCGCGATACGTGCCGCGTCGACCGCTCTGCTGGGGGCGGCCGCCCTCGCCCTGGCCGCTCCGGCGGCCGTGGCGGCGGACGGCGCCCCCGCCCCGAACACCGGACATCGCCGGGCGAAGGCGCCCGGCGATTTCGTCATCTCGCCCTCCACCGTCGCCCCGGGCGGGCGGGTCACCCTCAGCGCGCCCGGCTGCGCCAGCACGGCGACCGCGTCGTCGGGCATCTTCGACACGGTCACCATCCCGCCGGGCTCCTCCGCCACCGCCACGGTCGACTTCGACGCCAGGCGGGGCGCGGTCTACACGGTCGCGTTCAACTGCACCGGCGGCATCACCGACACCGTCGACCTGACCATCGCGGGCGCCACCGCGTCCCCGACGATCAGCTCGACGATCCTCACGCCGCCGCGCGGCGTGCGGGGCGGCCTGGGCGGCTCGGTCGACGGCATGGACGCGGGCGCGCTGGCGGCCGGCGGCGGACTGGTGCTGGCCGCGGCGGCCGGCGCGGTCTACGTCGTACGGCGCCGCGCCGGCGGCCGGCAGCACTGACCGCGTGAGCGGAGCACGGCGCCTGCCGCCCTCCCGTTCCCCGCACCGCTCGCCCCCGCATCACCCGCCCTGCTGTCCCCCGCACCGCTCGCCCCCGCATCACCCGCCCTGCTGTCCCCCGCACCACCCGCACCACACGCCCCGTTCGCCCCCGCAACCGCCCCGCACGCCCGTCGCCCCCGAGTCCGGACCGGACTCGGGGGCGACGGGCGTGTTCAGCCGGACCGGGAGGTTCGGCCGGTCAGACCTTTTCGCTGCTCAGGCGGCGACGGCGGAGGATGAAGAGTCCGCCGCCGAGCGCGGCCGCGGCGACCATCGAGCCGCCCACGGCCATCTCGGTGGAGCTCGGGGCCAGCGAGCCGCCGATGCCGCCGAGCGCGCCACGCGCCTCGAGAACGGTGAACTGGCGGGTCGCGACGTCGTTGGGGTTGTCGTTGCACCGGACGGCGAGGTTGTAGTTGCCCGGCGTGGCGTGGTTGAAGACCCTGGCGATCGCGGTGGAGATGCCGTTGGCGTTCACCGACAGGTTCGTCTGCGGGAAGGCGTTCGAGGTCACCGTGCCACCGCGGGTGCAGCCCCTCACGGTGATGGTGAGGGTCGAGCCCTGGTGGACGGCCGCGGGGCTGATCGTGACTTCTCGGGGGCCGCCGTTGCCGCCGGTCCCACCATTCCCCCCGTTGTTGGTGGCGGCGGCGAGGGGGGCCGCGAGCCCGACCGCCGCGATCGCGGTGGCGGTCACCGCCAGAGTGCGTACTGCACGCATGGTTGAACCTCCATCGGAAGACGCCCCAAAGCGGTGCTCAGGGAAATTCGACGAGTACGCCTCCCATGACGAACCCTCACCACTCGGCGGACACCCTGCATTTCGGCGCTGGGCCAACCGGTGACGCGACACGCCGGGGCGCGCCACCCCCGAGCCCGACGGATCCGCAGGTCACAGACCACCAGAGCGCTGATATGACGATCATTCGGATGGGTCAGCGTCCCGTCACCCGCCCGGCGCCCCGCCCCGTGCGGCGCCGGCGCCGCCTTCCGGCAGCCTGCCGGAAGGGGTCCGCGACGGCGCCGCCACCCGTTCGCCCCGCTCCGATCGCCGGTTGTCCGCACCGGGCCTAGCGTTCCCCTCGACGCCGCGAAGGGAGAACCATGGGCCCCAAGGACTTCAGGACCGTGGTGCTGAGGAGACGCCAGCCGTGGGGCGTACTGACTCTCGTCATGCTGTCCGGACTGGCGATGATGCGGAACGGGGTGGACGTCGAGCTGGGCCCGCCCCAGCCGGCCGCGGCCGCCGCGCCCGACACCCGCCCCATCGGCGTCACGCCCCCGGACACGCTCCCGGGGGTCGACCCGCTGCCGTTCGCGCCGGCGTCGCGGGTGCGGATCCCGTCGATCGACGTGAAGGCCCCGGTGATGGACGTGGGCCTGGACGCGGACGGCTGGATCGAGGCGCCGCCCGCGCAGGACGCCAACATGGCCGGCTGGTACCAGAACGGCATCGCACCCGGTCAGCGCGGCACGTCGGTCCTCGTCGGCCATGTCGACAACGCCGCGGGCCCCGCGGTGTTCTACAACCTCGGCTCCCTGGAGAAGGGGCGCACCATCGAGGTGGAGCGGTACGACGGCCGGGTCGCGGTCTTCGAGGTCTACGGCGTGGAGGTGTACTCCAAGGCCGACTTCCCGGGCGTCCGGGTCTACGCCGACAACGGAGCGCCCGAACTGCGGGTCATCACCTGCGGCGGCGGCTACACGAAGGCGAACGGCTACGCGGGCAACGTCGTGGTCTTCGCCCGGATGGTCGCGACCCGCTGACGCCGGGCGTCAGCGGGTCGGACGCGGATCAACCGGCCTCGGCTCAGCGCCGGGGCACCGTCATGCGGTAGCCCGCGTCGAGGAGCTCGGGCAGATACGTCTTCAGGGCGGCCACGCTCTGCGAACGGTTGCCGCCGGCGTCGTGCGAGAGCACCACGACGCCGGGTGCCGCGCCGTCCAGGACCCGGCGCACGATGCTGTCGGTGCCGGGCTCCTTCCAGTCCAGCGTGTCGACGGTCCAGGCGAGCGGCTCCATTCCCAGCTCGGCCCCGATCTCGAACGAGAGCCGGTTCCAGGCGCCGTAGGGGGCCCGGTACCAGAGCGGGGCCGCGCCGAGGGTCTTCTCGACGACCTCGCTCGTGCCGCCGAGTTCGTCGCGGATGCGGGACGGCGACAGCTTCGGGATCAGCGGATGCGACCAGGAGTGGTTGCCGACGACGTGTCCGTCGTCGGCCATCTCGCGCAGCAGGTCCCGGTTCTCCACGGCCATCTCGCCGCAGACGAAGAACATCGCCCGGCAGTCGTACTTCCGCAGGGTGCGCAGGATCTCCGGGGTGTAGCGCGGGTCGGGCCCGTCGTCGAAGGTCAGCACCATCGAGCGGCCGACCCCGGACATCTGGAGGAACGGCCGGTGCCGCACCGGCGGCAGGGCGCGCCGGTAGGCGGGCGGGGCGGCCGCGGTCATGGGCTGGAGCCGGTACGCGCTCGGCTTGAGCCGTGCGGCGGCCGGCGCCCCGGCGGCGGGCGCTCCGGCGGGCGGCGGGGCGCTGCGGGGCGGCGCCCCGGCGGCCGGGGCGGTGGCGGACCGTTCGGGTGCGCCGAACCGGTCCGCCGTGAAGACTCCGACGGTGGCGGCGGCCCCGAGCGCGGCGGCGATGCGCAGCACCGACCGACGCCCTGTGGGCATCTGATCCTTTTTCATGACCAATGGCTCGCATGGCGGACGTCCCCACCGCCCCACCGACACCGGCCGGGCGGCGGAATCCACCCGATGGGCCGACAGGACGGGCCCGGCTACTTCCCCATCGCGGCTACTTCCCCATCGTCAGGCCGTCCTCGGCCGCGCCGCGGGAGAGCGCGACGTCCCGGATCCGATCGCGCACCGAGGTGAGCGGGGCGCCGTCCGCGACGGCTGCGTTGACGTCGACGACCCGGCCGGCCCCGGTGTCGAACCACTGCGGGAGGAACTCTGCCCGGCCGACCTCCCAGCGTGCGCCGGGGGTCCTGGGCGGGGCGAAGGTGAACCGGGCGATGGTGGACTGGTTGCCGCGCGGGTCGTGCGCGCCCGCGTGGTTGACCATGTCGCCGGCGATCTGGTCGCCCATGCCGTAGACGATCCAGGTGCCGTTGACCTTCTCGTACGCCTGCGGGACATGGGCATGCGTGCCGATGATCAGATCGATGTCGGGCCGGTCGCCGGTCTTCGAGGCGGTGAGGGCGCGGCCGAGCGCGAGTTGGCGCTCGTCGGGTTCGGTCTGCCACTCCGAGCCCCAGTGCGGGCTGACCACGACGATGTCGGCGCCGGCCTTCCGGGCGGCCCGGGCGTCGGCGATGATCTTCCGCTCGTCGAGCAGGTTCACCGCCCAGGGCTGCCCCTCGGGCAGCGGATAGCCGTTGGTGTCGTAGGTGTACGCGAGGTGGGCGACCGTGGCGGTGCCCGCCTTCAGCAGCGTGGGACGGGCGGCCTCCTCGGCGGTACGGGCCGAGCCCGCGTGCCGCACGCCCGCCTTGTCGAGCGCGTCGAGGGTACGGGCGAGCCCGGCCGCGCCGTCGTCCAGGGTGTGGTTGGAGGCGGTGGAGCAGCCGTCGTAGCCGGTGTCCTTGAGGGCGACGGCCACCTCGGGCGGCGACTTGAAGGCGGGGTAGCCGGTGTAGGGGCCGCCCTTCTCGCCGTACACCGTCTCCATGTGGCAGAGCGCCAGGTCGGCGCGGGAGACGACGGACTTGACGCCCGAGAACATGGGGCGGAAGTCGTATCCGGCGCCCCCCGCGTCGGCGGCGGCCTTCCGGATGATCGAGTCGTGCGGCAGGACGTCGCCGGTGGCGACGAGGGTGAAGCCGGTCTCGGCGGACGCGCCGCCGGCGGCGGCCGAGGGCGCGGGGCGCTCGGAGTCCTGTTCCCGGGGTGCGGCGGTACCGGGTGCGCGGCCGGCTCCGGCACAGCCGGTCGCCGCCGTGAGGAGCAGGGCGGCGACGGCGGCCACCGCCCCCGGTCTTCTGCGGTGGGTCATCGTGGGGCTCCGTGGGCTCGATCACTGCGGTATGACAATCCGATGATCAAGATCCACAGGGAAATATCCGACAGTCAAGAGACAAGGCCGCACAGGTCGCGAATCACACCGGAACGGACTCCTCGCCTCCGGTTGACCGCTCATCGCACCATTCGCCGCTCCGTGCGACCGCTCGTCGCAGACGGCGGTGCACCACCTGTCGCTTCCGGTCCGGATGCGCTCCGATACGGCCGGGACGACGAGCCGCGGAACGGCGGGAAGAGGTGCGAGCATGACGACGGCGACGACCGACGAACGGGCCCTGGAGGAACTGCAGCGCGACCACGGACCGGCGCTGCTGAGCTTCCTGCTCGGGCTGACGTACGGGGACCAGCAGCGCGCCGAGGACCTGGTGCAGGAGACCCTGGTACGGGCCTGGCTCCACCCCGAGGCCTTCCACGGCCCCTACGAGTCGATGCGCCCGTGGCTCTTCACCGTGGCCCGCCGGCTCGCCATCGACGCCCGCCGCTCCCGGCTCGCCCGCCCCGCGGAGATCGGCGACGGCGTCCTGGCCGCCACCCCCGACCCGGCCGACCGCACCGAGAGCGCGGTCGCCGCGCTCGACGTGCGCGCCGCCGTCCGCGGGCTCAGTCCGGAACACCGCGCCGTCCTGGTCCGGCTCTACTTCGACGGGCTGACCGTCAAGGAGGCCGCGGACGAGCTCGGCATCCCGGCCGGCACCGTCAAGTCGCGCTCGCACTACGCCCTGCGGGCCCTCGGCCGCTGCCTGCCCGGCTACAGCAGGCCGCGCGGCCACGCTCTTTCCAGCCCGGCGGCGGCCACCCCACAATGATCCGGTGACGCAGACGCAGACGCTGACACTCGCCGCCGCCGAGAAGATCCTCGCCGACAACTTCGCCCCCTGGGTGCTCGATCTCGGCCTGTCGGTGGTCTCCACCGGCCCGGGCGAGGCGGTCCTCCGGCTCCCCTGGTCCGACCGGCTCGCCCGGGAGGGCGGCGGACTGTCCGGGCAGGCCCTGATGGCGGCGGCGGACACCGCGACGGTCATCGCGGTCTCCTCGGCCCGCGGCGGGTTCGTCCCCATGACGACCGTCCAGCAGTCGATCAGCTTCCAGCGCGCGGTACTCGGCACCGACGTCCTCGTCCGGGCCCGGCTCACCAAGGACGGCCGGCGGATGGCCTTCGCGGACATCACCATGACGGCCGAGGGAAGCGAGGAGCCGGCGGCGCACGCCACCGCCGTCTACGCACTGCTCGGCTGAGCCGGCCGGCCCCTCCGGCCGGTCTCCCGCGCCCCGGACGTCCCGCGTGTCCACCACCGCCCCACCGGTTCCGCACCGGCGGGGGAACGTATCCGAAACCACACACGCGAGTTGAGTAAAGAGCGGCCCACGCACGTCTCCTTCGGTGGAGGCTCGTCGCTGAGGCACGCACGGAACACGTCCGGGAGAAGGTGGAAGCGTTGCTGCCCGAGAGCACCGACAGCCACGGCGGGGGTGGCACCGCCGTCCCGATGGCGTGGCTGTGCGCCGAGTACACGGCCGACGAACTGCTGCGCGCGGGCCGCCTGGTGGAGCCCGGTTCGCTGGAGTACCGGGTCGGCCGGCAGACGCTGGCGCTCACCATCCACCTGTGCGACGGCACCGACTCCGGCGCCCTGGCCGACACCCGCGCCGCCGCCCGCCTCGCCGAGTGGCTGAGCCGGACCTCGTACGACCACCCCTGGCCGGACTGGGTGCGCGGGCGGCTCGCCGAGCGGGCGGCGGGTCCGTCGGCCGCGACGGACCCCGACCTGGCCCTGGCCCGGGAGACCTGGCGGCAGTTGGAGGCGACCTGGGTGCTCGCCGCCGACCTCGACGGATTACCGCCCTCCGCCGGACACCTGCCGGCCGGAGCGGACGCGGTGGACGAGTCGGCGCAGACCTGGGTGCCCGCCTGGCAGCTCGGACTCCCGCTGGGCCACCTGGCGTTGCACCTCTACTGAGCCGCGGCTACGGCCTCGGCCCCGGGTGGACCCCCGCCCGGTACTTCGGGAAGCGTGCCGTGATCTTCATCCCGGCGCCCACGCCCGTCTCGATGACCAGGCCGTACTCGTCCCCGTACACCTGGCGCAGCCGCTCGTCCACGTTCGACAGACCGATGCCCGAGGACGGCCGCTCCCCCGCGAGGATGGAGCGCAGCACGTCCGGGTCCATCCCGACGCCGTCGTCCTCGATGCTGACGACGGCCTCGGCGCCGGCGTCGCGGGCCGCGATGGTGACGCGGCACACCCCGAGGGAGTCCTCCAGGCCGTGCTTGACCGCGTTCTCCACCAGCGGCTGGAGGCAGAGGAACGGCAGCGTCACCGGCAGCACCTCGGGCGCGATCTGCAGGGTGACCTTGAGCCGGTCGCCGAAGCGGGCGCCGGCCAGTGCCAAGTACTGCTCGATCGAGCGCAGTTCGTCGGCGAGCTGGGCGAACTCGCCGTGCTTGCGGAACGAGTAGCGGGTGAAGTCCGCGAACTCCAACAGCAGTTCGCGGGCCTGCTCGGGGTCCGTCCGGACGAACGAGGCGATGGCGGCCAGCGAGTTGAAGATGAAGTGCGGGGAGATCTGGGCGCGCAAGGCTCGGATCTCGGCCTCGATCAGCCGGGTCCGCGAGCGGTCCAGCTCGGCGAGTTCCAGCTGCACCGAGACCCATCGGGCCACCTCGGTCGCCGCCCGGACCAGCACCGCCGACTCGCCCGCGCCGTACGCGACGAGCGCGCCGAGGACTCCCTCCTCCCCGGTGAGCGGGGCGATCACGGTCCAGCGCAGCGGGCAGGCGACGTCCTCGCAGCCGGAGGGCGCGCTGTGGCTGCGGCCGGAGTCGAGGATCGAGGCGACCTGCGCCATCACGTGTGCGCGGTGGTGGTCGTCGCCGGGTCCGTCCCAGGCCAGGACGGCGGTCCGGTCGGTCAGACAGAGCGCCTCGGTGCCGAGCAGCGACCGCAGTCGGCCGACGGCCTTGCGGGCGGTGTCCTCGGTGAGCCCGGCGCGCAGCGGCGGTGCGGCCAGCGAGGCGGTGTGCAGGGTGTGGAAGGTGGCCCGCTCGACGGGGGTGCCGAGGTCGAGGCCGTCGCGTCCGCCGCGCCGGGCGGCTGTCCGGCCGAGCGCGAACCCGGCGGCCAGCAGCGCGACTCCGGCGACGGCGAGCGCCGCGTACCCGATCCCCGTCATCGCTCCGCCCTCTCCGGCCGGTCGGCCCGCTCCTGCTGTGGTCGGTCGAGAAGGTCCTCCGGAAGATGGAGGCGGGCCAGGATCCCGGGGGTGCCCGCGGGGATGCGGCGCGGAGTCGCCAGCGAGACCAGCACCATGGTGAGAAAGCCGAGCGGGACGGACCAGACCGCGGGCCAGGCCATCAGCGTGTGCGGCCAGCCCACGGGCGCGACACCGGCCCGGGTGGCCATCACGGCGGTGAGCGCCGAACCGCCGCCGAGGACCAGACCGGCCACGGCGCCGGGCGGGGTGAGCCGCCGCCACCAGATGCCGAGCACCAGCAGCGGGCAGAACGACGAGGCCGACACGGCGAACGCAAGCCCCACCGCGTCCGCGACCGGCACCTTGTCGGCGAGCACGCCCACGGCCAGCGGGGCGCCGGTGGCCAGGACGGTCGCGAGGCGGAAGTGGCGTACGCCGCGCGACGGAAGAACGTCCTGCGTGATCACTCCCGCGACGGACATCGTCAGTCCCGATGCGGTCGAGAGGAACGCGGCGAACGCCCCGCCCGCGAGCAGCGCCCCGAGCAGGTCGCCGGCGAGCCCGCCGAGCATCCGGTCCGGAAGCACCAGCACCGCCGCGTCGGCGGCGCCGGTCAGCGCGAGTTCGGGGGCGTAGATCCGGCCGAGCGCGCCGTACACCGGTGGCAGCAGGTAGAACGCGCCGACCAGGCCGAGCACCACGAGCGTGGTGCGCCGGGCGGCCCGCCCGTTCGGGCTGGTGTAGAAGCGGACGGCGACGTGCGGCAGGCCCATGGTGCCGAGGAAGGTCGCCAGGATCAGTCCGTACGTGGCGTACAACTGGTGTCCGTCACGGCCGCCCGCCAGCGGCTGCGACCAGCCGAGGGGGTCGGTGCCGGTCGCCGTCCGTTCGGGGACCTGCGCGCCCTGGGGGAACGTCAGGGTGGTGCCGGACTCGACCCGGTGCGTTCCGGTCCCCAGGGTGACGCGGCGGTCGTCGTGCGAAGTGCCGTCGACGCGCCCTGAGACGGCGAGCGTGAGCGGGGCGTCGATCTCGATCCGTACGGTGTCGGCGAACCGGACGGCGGTGTGCTCGCGGAACACGGCGGGGGCGTCGAAGCGGGCCCGCGGGGCGTCGTCGCCGAACCAGGCGGCGGCCAGGAAGAGCGCGGGGACGAGCAGCGCGGTGAGCTTGAGCCAGTACTGGAAGGCCTGCACGAAGGTGATGCTGCGCATGCCGCCCGCGGCGACGGTGCCGGTGACGACCACGGCGACGACCAGTCCGCCGACCCACTCCGGCGCGCCGGTGAGGATCTCCAGGGTGAGCCCCGCGCCCTGGAGCTGCGGCAGCAGATAGAGCCAGCCGATGCCCACCACGAAGAGGCTGGCGAGCCGCCGGACCTGCGGGGACTCGAGCCGGGCCTCGGCGAAGTCGGAGAGCGTGTACGCGCCGGAGCGGCGCAGCGGGGCGGCGACCAGGACGAGCAGGACGAGGTATCCGGCGGTGTAGCCGACGGGGTACCAGAGCATGTCCGGGCCCTGCATGAGGACCAGGCCGGCGATGCCGAGGAAGGAGGCGGCGGAGAGGTACTCGCCGCTGATCGCGGCGGCGTTGAGGCCGGGCTTGACGGTGCGGGAGGCGACGTAGAAGTCGGAGGTCGTACGGGATATGCGCAGGCCGAGCCCGCCGATCAGGACGGTGGCGAGGACGACGGCGGTGACCGCGGCGACCGCGTAGGTCTGGTTCACGTCTCTACGAGTCCGGTGAAGTCGCGCTCGTTGCGCTCCGCCCGGCGGACGTACCAGCGGGCTATCGCCCAGATCACGGGATAGACGCCGACGCCGAGCGTCACCCAGACCACAGCCGCGGGCGCGGGCAGCGCGAGCAGCAGCGGCAGCGAGCCGACCAGCAGCGCGAGGGCGGCGAGCGCGGTGAGCGCGGCGCGCAGCTGGCTGCGCATCAGCGAGCGGACGTAGGTGTGTCCCAGGGTGGTCTGTTCGTTGATCTCCGACCGCGCGGGCGGGTGGCCGGGCGGCCGGCGGGTGGCGCGCGGCACTCCGGTCACGGTCTCGCGGCGGGGCTGGGACTCTGGCATCGAGCGGAGTCTACGCAGCAGCCCCCCGGCCGGGGTAGAGATGCCGGTGGGCAGGTTTCGGTCGGTCAGCCGCGGACGTGGCGCATCAGCAGGTCCCTCAGCTGGCGGGCGTGGCGGCGGCTGACGGCCAGCTCGGCGGCGCCGACCCGGACGGTGGTCGAGCCGCCGTCGAGGCGGATCTCGTCGATCCGGCCGAGGGCGACGAGATGACTGCGGTGGACGCGGACGAAGCCGCGCGCGGCCCACCGCTCCTCCAGGGTGGACAGCGGGATGCGGACGAGATGGCTGCCGTCGTCGGTGTGGAGCCGGGCGTAGTCGCCCTGGGCCTCGACGTAGGCGATGTCGTCGATCGGTACGAAGCGGGTGACGCCGCCGAGTTCGACGGGGATGTGCTCACCGGTCACACCGGGCGCGGCGGTCACGCTGGACGCTGCGGCGGCGTGGACCTGCTCGTGGACCCGCCGTATCGCCTCCGCGAGCCGCTCGCCGCGGACCGGCTTGAGCACGTAGTCCACCGCCTCGAGGTCGAAGGCCTGGACGGC
Organism: Streptomyces sp. HUAS YS2; assembly: GCF_033343995.1. Classification (NCBI taxonomy): domain Bacteria; kingdom Bacillati; phylum Actinomycetota; class Actinomycetes; order Kitasatosporales; family Streptomycetaceae; genus Streptomyces; species Streptomyces solicathayae. Next base: position 1,011,974 of record NZ_CP137573.1, read on the forward strand.
GAACCCCTCGTGCGCGGTGACGAAGACGATCAGCGGCGGCCGGGCGAACCCGGCGAGGAGCCGGGCGACGTCGAGGCCGGTGAGCCCGGCCATGTGGATGTCGAGGAAGACGACGTCGATGCCGTCCTCCCCGTCGGCGTCGGCGTCCAGGGCCCGTCCTATCCGCCGCAGCGCTTCGGTGGCATCGGTGGCTCCCTCGGCCGTGCGTACCCGGGGGTCGGCTCGCAGCAGGTAGAGCAGTTCCCCGAGGGCCGGCTCTTCGTCGTCGACGGCCAGTACGCGCAGCATGGTGTCGGAGTGTAGGCGGCGGGCCCCACGTTGAGCACGGGGGCGGTCGGCTGCGTATTCCCTGAGGTGAGCAGGGAGAGCCGGGTGGCGGAGGTGAGGGCGGTGGGCGGCGGATGACCGCGGCGGACAAGCACCGGGACGCGGCGGCGTACGCGCTCGGCGTGCTGGAACCACTGGACGCGCTGCGCTGCGCCGACCATCTGACGGGCTGCCCGGGATGCGCCCAGGAGCACGCGGAGTTCGTGCGGCTCGCGGCGGCCCTGGCGGAGCTGGTCCCGCCCCCGGCCCGTACCGGCCCCGTACCGGCCGCGCAGGCCGAGGCCGACCCGCGCGCGGCGCGGGCCGCGGACCGCCGTCGGCGCTGGACGGCGCGGCTCGTGGCCTGGCCGTCCGTCGCCGCGGTGCTGTTGGCTGCGGTGCTCTTGCCGGACGACCCGCCGGCGGCGGTGCGGTTCTCCGCCGCCGACCGGGCCACGGGTGTGACGGCGTCCGCGGCGCTGGAGGACCGGGAGTGGGGAACGGCGGTGGGCCTGCGGGTGTCGGGCCTGCCCGACGCCACCGTGTGCGAGCTGTTCGCGGTGGACCGGCAGGGCCGCGAACTCCCGCTGCTCACCTGGCACGCGGACACGGACACGGACGCGGACCGGTCCGGCGCCCCGCTGATCGAGACGGCGGCCCCCGTCCACCCGTCCGAGATCGACCACCTGACCGTCCGCACCCCCGACGGCGTCCGACTCGCGGATCTGCGCCGCTAGGGGGTGTGGGGAGGTACGGGGAGGCTCAGCCGAGCCGTGCCCCGGCCGCGAGATCGCGGAGGAACCGCTCGAGCGCCTCGTGCAGGACGGCGGGGCGTTCCAGGTGCAGGTCGTGTCCGGTCCCGGGGACGCTCATGGACACCGTCGCGGGGCGCTGTCGGAGCATGCTGTCGCACTCCTCCGGGGCGATGATGCCGGACTGACCGAGGACGGCCAGGGTCGGGCAGGTGACGTCGGCCCACTCGTTCCAGAAGGAGCGCCGGACGTTCTCGGCCAGGGAGTCGACCATCACCTCGCGGTCGAAGCGCGGCCACCACGCGCCGTCGCGTTCCTCCAGGCCGGCGGCCCAGCCCTCGCCGACCGGGCCGCCGCCGAGGAACTCCACGGCGACCTCGCGCGACGGGAAGGGGACCGGCCACGAGTCGAGCCATCCGCCGATCTCGGCGGGCACCTCCGGACTCGCCCGGCCGGGGCCGGCCTCGACGAGCACGAGCCCGCGGACGAGGTCGGGATGAGCGGCGGCGGTGAGCATGGCGGTGTGGCCGCCGAGCGACTGGCCGATCAGGACGGGCCGCCGGAGGTCCAGTCGGTCGAGGACCGCGACGACGTCGGCGACGTACGCGGCGCGCGAGCGGTCGTGCGGGCGCCGCTCGCTGGCACCGTGGCCGCGCTGGTCGATGGCGACGACCCGGTGCCGGGGGCTCAACCGCCGGGCGATCGCGTCCCATTCGCCCGCGTGGCCGGCCAGTCCGTGCAGCAGGACGACGGGCGGCTCCGCCCCGCCCCAGTCACGGCAGGAGATGCGTACGCCGTCGCGCACGACGGTGCGCTCGGACCAGGTCATACGGCCCCCTCGAGGGTGTGTCGGGTGGGAGGTGGCGAGGGTGGCGGGGGTAGCCCTTGCCCACGGCTCCCGGCAAGGCGATGATTCAAGATCACGAAGCACCGATGGACAAGGATGCAGCAACATGACCGAACCGGTGAAGGGCCCGGCCTCCTACTTCCCCTCGATCGAGAAGAAGTACGGCCGCCCGATCGCGGAGTGGAAGGACCTGATCCGCTCCTCACCCCTGAGCAAGCACATGGAGCTCGTGTCCTGGCTCAAGACCGAGCACGGCCTGGGCCACGGCCACGCCAACGCCCTCGTCGCGCACACCCTCGCGGAGGAGAGCAGCAAGTAGATTGCCCCCGCTAGGACGTCGGGGCCGTATTGCGCAGCATCTGGCGGAGCACCTTGAGCGTGGTGACGTAGTCGGCGTCGTCGATGCCCGCGTGCACACGGTCCCGGAAGGCCGGGACGTGCGTCTTGACGTCCACGCGGGCGGCCTCTCCGGCCTCGCTGATCCACAGCCGGCCGGCCTCGTCGCGGGTGAGCCGGCCCTGGTCGACGAGGATCTCCGACTCGGCCGCCAGGTCGTCCTCGGGGCGCAGGTACGAGCTCATCGCCTGCCGCAGCTCGGGCACGGTCATGCCTTGCCCGTCCGGCGACAGGTCGTTCCTCGACAGGTTGCGCAGCAGCCAGTACTGGGGCTGGGAGATGCCGAGTTCGGCGAGCCACGTACGGGTGAAGGCGACCAGGGCCTGGTTGGCCAGGCCCGTCCAGTACGCGGCGGGCTGGGCGGCGAGTTCGGCGTCGGTGAGGTCGGCGTCCGTGGTCATCTTCGGTACTCCTCGGTCGAGTTCCTGCGCTTCGACGCCGACGGTATGACCTCGAGCAAACTTGAGGTCAACACGGTCACCGCGGGGCGGACGTGCGCGTGAAGAGGCGGCCGGGGAGGTCCGCGCGCGCCGGTCGTCGCAACGACCGCTGTGGTGCGCCTACTTCAGCAGGCGCGAGAGCCGGCGGTCGGCGAGCGGCTTGCCGCCCGTCTGGCAGGTGGGGCAGTACTGGAGGGAGGAGTCGGCGAACGACACCTCGCGGATCGTGTCGCCGCATACGGGGCACGGCTCGCCGGTGCGCCCGTGCACGCGCAGGCCGCTCTTCTTCTCGGCCTTCAGACGGCCGGCCGCGAGGCCGTGCGAGCGCTCGACGGCCTCCTCGAGGGTGCTGCGCACCGCCTCGTACAGGGCAGTCGTCTCCTCCTCCGACATATTCTGGGTCGGCTTGAAGGGGGACATCCTGGCGGCGTGCAGGATCTCGTCACTGTAGGCGTTGCCGATCCCCGCGATCAGACTCTGGTCCCGCAGCGCTCCCTTGATCTGGCGGCGTTCGCCCTGGAGCAGTGCGGCGAACGCGGCCCGGTCGAACTCCGGGGCCAGCGGGTCCGGTCCGAGGCGGGCGACGCCGGGCACGTCAGCGGGGGCGTGGACGAGGTGGACCGCGAGCCGCTTCTGCGTGCCCGCCTCGGTGAGGTCGAAGCCGTCACCGCCGGTGAGCGCGACGCGCAGAGCGAGCGGCCCCCTGCCGGGCTTGGGAAGTCCGGACGGCAGGACGTCCTTCCACTGCAGCCACCCCGCGCGGGCGAGGTGGATCAGCAGATGAAGGCCGCCGGCCTCTATGTCCAGGAACTTGCCGTGCCGGGCGACGCCGGTGACCTCCGCGCCCTCGACAGCGCTCAGCGGCGGGTCGTACGTCTTGAGCACGCTGATCGCGACGGGGAGCACGCGGGCGATCTCCTTGCCCACGAGCTGGGCGTCGAGGAACTCGCGCAGCGCTTCCACCTCGGGCAGTTCGGGCATATCCCCACCCTGCCGCACCACCCGCCAACCCGCGCGCGCCCGAGCCGCACAGCGGCGAGCCGGGCAGACAGAGCGAGGCGGCGCGGCCGGAGCCGGCGCGGCAACAAACCCTCGCGGCGGCGAGCCGTCGGCTCGCGCGCCCGGCCGGCGGTGAGCCGGGAGCAGCGAGCCCGCGCGGCGGCGGAGCGGGAAGGCGGCGAGGCCACAAGCCGGCGCGGCAACAACCGGCGAAGCCTCGTGGCAGCGACCTCGGACGGCGCGAGCCCGCACGGCGGCGAGCCAGGGCAGCGGCATGGCCGCGAACCCTTGCGGCGGCGAGCCGGGGCGGCGGCAAGGCCGCGAGTCGGGGCGCCAACGAGCCGGCGGAGTCTCGCGGCAGCGAGCCCGCGAGTCCGCGCGGAGGCGACCAGGGAGGCGCCACGGCCGCGAGCCCGGCGCGGCAACGAGCCCGCGAAACCTCGCGGCAGCGAGCAGGCGACCCGCGCGCCCGCCCGGCGGCGAACCGGGACGGCAGCGCGTTGCGAACCGGGAGACAGCCGGCCAGCTGCCCGGTGGAACCGGGGCGCCCGGGCCCCGGGGCCCGCGGCCGCCACCCCCGCCTCAGCCGACCCCCTACGGCCGCCCAGGCCCGGACGCGCCCCCGGCCGGCCAGGCGCCGCCGCACCTCACTCCCGGCCGCCCCCTACCCCCGCGCCTCACCCGCCGGCCCAGGTCTCCAGCTCGGCCAGTTCCTCCGCCAGGCCGGCGGCGAGTTCCGCCAGGTCCGGGACCGCCTTGCCGTCCGCGACCAGGCCGATGTGCATCTGGCCCCCGTACGGCGACATCGCCACGGCCAGCGCCTGGCCCCGGGCGAGCGGCGCCATCGGGAACAGCGCGCGCAGTGGCGCGCCGCCCAGCGAGAGCGCCGAGCGGGGCAGCGGGACGTTGGTGACCAGCAGGTCGAACAGCATCCGGGCGGCGCCGGAGGCGATCGGCGCGCCGAACCGGTGGGCCAGGGGATGGAGTTGGTCGGCGAGCACCGCGACCGCCCCGGCACCGCGCATCGGCCCGGCGGCCTTGTTGCGGTCCATCGCCTCCCGTACCGCGGCGAGCCGTGCCGCCGGGTCGGGTTCGGTGACCGGCAGGCCCACCAGGTACGCGGAGAGCCGGTTGCCGGAGTCCGGCGGCGCGCCGGGACGCCGCCGGGAGACCGGGACGAGGGCGCGCGGGTCGGCGCCGGGCAGCGGTTCGCCGCGGTCGGCGAGCCAGCGGCGCAGCGCCCCGGCGACGGTGGCGAGCAGGACGTCGTTGGCGGTGCCGCCGGCGGCCCGGCGCACGGCGTGCACGCGCTCCAGGTCGAGGACGACGGTGGCGACCCGGCGCGTGCCGCTGGAGTCGGCGGCGAGTGCGGCGTGGCCGCCGCGCGGGTCGAGCCGGCTGGCCCGGACGACGGACGCACCGACGCCGACGGCCCGGCCGAGTTCCTCGATCCGGCTGCGGGCGACGCCGGCGAGCTGCCGGGGGCCTGGCATCCAGGAGCGGGGCGGCACGGCGCGGCGGCGGGTGGTCCGGGTGGTCCGGGCGGCGGCGATCTCGTCGAAGATCCCGGCGCCGATGGCGACGGCGCGCATGCCGTCGGCGAGCGCGTGATGGAGTTTGACGAGGACGGCGAAGGAGCCGTCGGGACCGCCGGTCAGCAGGTACATCTCCCAGGGCGGCCGGCCGCGCTCCAGGGGACGTTCCATCAGTTCGCCGGCCAGCAGGGCCGCCTCGGCGGCGAAGTCCGTGCCGGGCAGCGCGACGTGCCGGACGTGCCGGCGGACGTCGAAGTCGGGGTCGGTCCGCCAGGCCGCGCCGCCGACCGGCAGCAGCACGTCGCGGACCCGCATCCGCAGCCGCGGGATCGCGGCGGCGCGGCGGGAGAGCAGCTGGAGCTGGGCGGCGGGCTCGTCCGCGGCGGGGCCGAAGTGGGCGAGCGCGCCCAGGTGCATGGGATGGTCGGTGGTCTCGAGGTGCCAGAACGCCAGATCAAGAGGTGCCAGAAGCTCGCTGCTCAACGGTTCCTCATGTCCTCAGAGGGCTGTGGAGCCCGAAGTCAACCGCCAATGGACGGTTACGGTCAAGTACGGTCATTTCACTCATCGTTAACAAGAAACTCGCACCAGACGCATTTGCCGCTTCCCCGCGGTTCAACGCCCCAGACATCCGACAGCCGGTCGACCAGCAGCAGCCCCCGCCCCGACACGCCCGACTCCCCCGCGTCGCGCCTGCGCGGCAGCGCGCTGGACCGGTCCTCGACCTCGACGCGCAGCCGCCGCTCGGGCCCGCCGAGCATCCGCAGCGTCACGATCGCCCCGCCGTCGGTGTGCATCAGCGCGTTGGTCATCATCTCGTCGGCGACCAGCTCGATCTCGTCGGCGCGCGCTCCGGCGCCCCAGGCCCGGACCGCGGCCCGCACCATGTGCCTGGCCGAGCTCAGCGCCTCGGGATCGCCCTGGGCGACGTGCTGCTGGAGCCGTCCGCCTGACTGCGGGAAGTGCGCGCCCCGGCGACGCAGCAGCAGCATCGCCACGTCGTCGTCGCCGCCCCGCTCGTCGACGACCTCGCACAGGTGGTCGGCGAGCTTCTGGAGGTCGCGCGGCCCGCCGCGGACCAGTTCGGCGAGCCACTGCAGGCCGTCGTCGAGGTCCGCGCCGGGCTTCTCCACCAGTCCGTCGGTGTAGAGCAGCAGCGTCTGGCCCGGGTCGAGTTCGAACGCGGTGACCGGGTAGTCGAGCCGGCCGAACTCGGCCGAGAGCCCGAGCGGCAGCCCGCCCTGCACGGGCAGCCTGCGGGACGTGCCGTCGGTGTCCTGGACCAGCGGATCGACGTGCCCGGCCCGGACCACCTGGACGACTCCGGTCGACAGGTCCGCCTCCGCGTACGTGCACGTGGCGAACCGGTCGGTGTCCAGTTCGTGCAGGAAGACCGAGGCGCGGGCCATCACGGTCGCCGGGGTGTGGCCCTCGGCGGCGTACGCGCGCAGCACGATCCGGAGCTGCCCCATCACGGCTGCCGCGTGCGTGTCGTGGCCCTGGACGTCGCCGATGACGGCGCCGACCCGGCCGCCCGGGAGCGGGATGATGTCGTACCAGTCGCCGCCGATGTCCCGGCCGAGCCGGGCGGAGCGGTACCGGACGGCTATGTGCGCGCCGGGCACGTCGGGGATCCGGCGCGGCAGCATGGCCTGCTGGAGCCCCTCGGCGAGGTCGTGCTCCTGCTCGAAGAGCATGGCCCGCTGGAGGCTCTGGGCGATGCTGCTGCCGAGCGCCACCAGGAGGTTGCGCTCGTCGTCGGTGAAGCCCGTCTTGTCGCTGTAGAGCAGCCCGAGTGCGCCGATCGGGCGGGCCTGGGCGATCAGCGGGAGGTACGCGGCGGCGGTGATGCCGAGGCCGCTGATGTGCGGCCAGAGGATCGGGTACGAGTCGGCGAAGTCCTGGGAGCTCTCGATGAAGCGGGGGGTCAGCGTCCGGATCACCTCGCTCATCGGGTACTGCTCGTCCACCCGGGTGAACCGGGTGCCGGGCACGAACGCGCCGTCCGGGCCCTCGGCGACCAGGTGGATCCGCCCCGATTCCAGCAGTCCCATGACGAGGCTGGTCGCGCCGAAGTACTCCAGGCCCTGTGAGTCGTTCAGGATCTCGATGACGTCCTGGACGGTCCTGGCGTGCGCGAGCGCCGCCGTGGTGCCCTCCACGACACTGGTGCGCTTGCGCCGTCCCTCGTCCATGACGATCCGGGTGGCGGACTCGGTGAGCTCGGAGGAGGCGTCGCGGATGATGCCGACGATGCGGCGCGGCCGGCCGGTGTCGTCGCGCTGGATGATCCCCTGGGTGTGGGTCCAGCGCAGGGAGCCGTCGCGGCGCCGGATCCGGAAGTACGCGCCGTAGTCGGCGCTGCCGTTCTTCAGCGCGTACGAGACCAGGGTGTCGAGCCGTCGGCCCTCGTCGGACGGAACGCGCACGCCGAGCGTGACGGGGTTGTCGTCGTACTCGTCGGGGCGCAGGTCGAACACGGCGAGGGCGGAGTCGTCCATCGTCATGGAGCCGGTGTCGAGGTCCCAGTCGAAGCTGCCCATGCGGAACGCGGCGCCGTACTCCGTCATGAAGCAGGACGCCGCGCCGCCGCTCCGTCCGCCGCAGCAGTGGCGGTCGGACGCGTCCGCACCCGCTGTGCCCGCGCTCATGGGGCCACGCTAGGCGCAGCCCTCGACGCGCGCACGGCGGGACGGAGGGCATGACGGGAGGGGCGGCCGGCCTCGTGGCGGGGGCGGCCCGGGAGGCTCGTCACGGTGCCGTCAGACCTCGAAGGTCTCCGGCAGCCCGGGCGGCACCACACCCTGGTCCGCCGGCCCGTCCGGCCCTTCCGGCGCGCTCGGGAACAGGTCCTCGGGCGCGGGCCGATCAGGTTCCGTGGGCGCTTCGGAGCTCGGCGGGGGCGGGCTGGACGGCGCGTCGGGGTCGGTGGAGGAGTCGGGCGAGCGACGCGGGGCGCCGGTCCGGTCGGGGCTCGGCGAGGCCTCCGGGTCGGACGGTTCGGGCACCGGGGCGGGCGGGTCGGTGACGAGGTCGCACTCGTCCGGGTCGCACGGTGGGACGACGACGGGGTCGCGGTCCTGGTGGCCGTCGGTGCCGGTCTTCCGCTCGATCCAGCTGTGGTGCACGACGTCCACGATGACCAGGCTCTCGATCACCGTGGTGGTGGGCTGGACCACGACGACCCGGCCGGGGTGGAACCCGGCCCAGGGCTTGCCCGTGTGGGCTGCGCCCCGGAGGGCGACCGGGGAGCGCAGCGGGTTGCCGCAGGCGCAGCGGACGCGCGGAGCGCCGTACCGGTCGACGAGGACGGCCGTGCCCGCCTGGAGGACGGACTGGAACTCGGTGGGGGCTCCGTCGCGGTAGCCGTGGTTGGTCACCCTGACGTCGGCGCGCAGCACGACCGGGGTCAGGTCGCGCAGCCAGCTCGCGAGGTTCGCCTCATTGATGCCGGCGCCCTCGGAGAAGGCCCGGGCCTTGGCGGAGTCGTCGGCGAGGAAGGCGATCTGCTGCTCGACGTCGCAGCCTGCCCGGGAGCGGGTGCCGCCGTACAGGCCGGGGGTCGAGCCGGTGATCTGCCGCTGCGCCCCGTCGGGGGGCGTCGACGAGGGCGTCGGGGCGGTGGACGGGTCCCGCGGCAGGGCCGGGGGCGTGGCGGCGGTGGACGGGGTGAAGGGGTCGGGGCCGCGATCGGCGACCGGCTGCAGGAGCACGTCCTTGGTGTCCGCCGCGGCCGGCTGCTCCGCGACGCCCCCCGCCGCGCAGCCGCCGAGCAGCAGCGCGACCCCGAGGGCCGCGAGGGAGGCGGGTACGGCGGCGCGGGAGCGGCGTATGGATGCGCGCACAGAGGTCTCCAGCCTTTTTGCCCGGGAATACTCCTCCTTGTCTGCCGCATCGGAGATCGCCGCGCAAGCCGGACGGAGCAGTCGTGGCGGTGGCCGGAGGGTCACCAGGGGATCCCCTTGAAGGCCTTCCGGGCGACCCCCTACGCTGAAGCCGTTGAATTGAACGCGTTCAAGCTGAAGCGTGGAAGTGACGCTTCGAGCGGACGCCCGGAGCAGACCCGTCCGCGCGAGGGGAACGCCGCATGACCCGCCTGATCCGCAGCCTCTCCGACACCCCCGCCGCGCTCACCTACCCCGAGCGCGGCGCCACCCTGAGCGGCCCGCTGCCCACCGGCTACACCCACCTCCACCTCACCGTCCCCGTCGGCCACGGCCCCGCCGTCTTCGCGGCCGCGGGCGAGGCCGTCACCGGCTGGCGGATGCACCGCGCCTCGGGCACCCGGGTCCGCGCCGGCGCGCCGCGCGCCGAGCCCGGCGTACGCGTGGAGGTGTCGGCCGGGCCCGGGCCGCTGCGGCTGCGCGCCCCCTGCGAGGTGATCTGGGCCCGGTACGAGGACCGGCGCACCGGATTCGCGTACGGGACGCTCGACGGCCACCCCGAGTGCGGCGAGGAGTCCTTCGTCGTCGATCTGCACGACGACGGCTCCGTGTGGTTCACCGTCACCGCGTTCAGCCGTCCCGCCCGCTGGTACTCCCGGCTCGGCGGCCCCGTGGGTCCGGCCCTCCAGCACGCCTACGCGCGCCGTCTCGGCCGCACCCTGGAGCGGCTCGCCACGGACTGACCGGCACCGCCCGCGGGTCGATACTGGAGGCGATGGAGTGGTTCACCGCCCCGGACTACTGGCTGAGCCGGATCGTCTTCCAGCGCGGTCTTGCCGCGCTCTACGTCGTCGCGTTCCTCTCGGCCGCCCTGCAGTTCCGGGCGCTGATCGGCGAGCGCGGGATGCTGCCGGTACCGGAGTTCCTGCGCCGGGCCCCCGCGCGCGGCACGCCCACCCTGTTCCGGCTGCGCTACTCGGACCGGCTCTTCGCGGCGTGCGCCTGGACCGGCGCGGCGGTCGCGCTGGCCCTGGTCGCGGGCGCCGGGGACGCGGTGCCGCTCGCGGTGTCGATGCTGCTGTGGGCCGTGTTGTGGGTGCTCTACCTGTCCATCGTGAACGTGGGCCAGACCTGGTACTCCTTCGGCTGGGAATCGCTCCTCCTGGAGACCGGATTCCTGGCCGTCTTCCTCGGGAACGCCGACACCGGGCCCCCGGTCCTGGTGCTGTTCCTGCTGCGCTGGCTGCTCTTCCGGGTCGAGTTCGGCGCCGGACTCATCAAGATCCGCGGCGACCCCTGCTGGCGGAACCTGACCTGCCTGTACTACCACCACGAGACCCAGCCGATGCCGGGCCCGCTGAGCTGGTTCTTCCACCGACTGCCGCGACCTCTGCACCGGGTCGAGGCCGGGGCGAACCACGTCGTGCAGCTGGTCGTGCCGGTGCTGCTGTTCACCCCGCAGCCGGTGGCGACGGTCGCCGCCGGTCTGATGCTGGCGACCCAGCTGTGGCTGGTCCTGTCCGGCAACTTCGCCTGGCTGAACTGGCTGACCATCGTGCTCGCGCTGGCCGCCGTGGACGGCTCGCTCGTCGCCGGGGAGCACCCGCAGCCCGACCCACCCGTCTGGTACGTGGTCGTCGTCTGCGCCGTCACGGCTCTGGTCCTGGTCCGCAGCTACCGCCCGGCCCGCAACCTGCTCTCCCGGCGCCAGGCGATGAACCGCTCGTACGACCCGTTCCACCTGGTCAACAGCTACGGGGCGTTCGGGACGGTGGGCCGGCTGCGGGAGGAGATCGTGATCGAGGGCACCGACGAGCCGGCGCTGCACGAGGGCACGGTGTGGCGGGAGTACGAGTTCCACGGCAAGCCGGGCGACGTCCGGCGGGTGCCGCGCCAGTTCGCCCCGTACCACCTGCGGCTCGACTGGCTGATGTGGTTCGCCGCGCTCTCCCCCGCGTACGCCGAGGGCTGGTTCGGCGGCTTCGTGGAGCGGCTGCTGCGGGGCGACCGGGACACGCTGCGACTGCTGCGGCGCAATCCGTTCCCGGACGCGCCTCCGACGCACATCAGGGCCCGCCTCTATCTGTACCGGTACACGACGTGGCGGGAGCTGCGGGCCACCGGGGCCTGGTGGCACCGCACGTACGTGCGCGACTTCCTGCCGGCGGCGCGGCTGCGCACCCCGGCGGACCGCTGAGTCCCGTCCCCGGCATGCCCGTGCCCCCGGCCGGAAGCGGCCGGGGGCACGAGGCGAAGCGACAGTACGACTCAGTCGATGCCCGGCAGGATGTGCGGCTCCGCGAGGTCGTCCTCGTAGCCGGCCAGCCGGATCGGGGCCGAGCGGGCCCACACTTCGAGGCTGCCCAGCTCGCCGGACCGGATCTTCCGGTCCGAGGGTTCGACGGGTCGTTCTTCCTGCTCCGTCAGTTCTGATGTCACCGCGCACTCCTTTGTGTCGCGTAGAGATGAGGACATGGCCGTTCGGTCGCGGTGGCGCCGTCATTCGGGCGGGACCGCGGCCCTGATGCAGGCCAGTCCCCAGGCCGGCCGCGGGGGTTTTGTGAAGCCCCTTTGGCGGACCGTGGACATCAGACTAACCAAATGAGCGCGCTCGCGCTCTATGGGGCTGAGAAGTGTGACGCATTCCAGACATTCACCACTGGCCGGGCGCGTAGTCCTTCAGGAAGACGCCGTAGAGGTCCTCGCCGGCCTCGCCGCGGACGACGGGGTCGTAGACCCGCGCCGCGCCGTCGACCAGGTCCAGCGGGGCGTGGAAGCCCTCCTCCGCGAGGCGCAGCTTGTCGAAGTGCGGCCGCTCGTCGGTGATCCAGCCGGTGTCCACCGAGGTCATGAGGATGCCGTCGGTCTGGAACATCTCCTGGGCGCTGGTCCGCGTCACCATGTTCATCGCGGCCTTCGCCGCATTGGTGTTGGGGTGCCCCGCGCCCTTGTAGCCACGGCCGAAGACGCCCTCCATCGCCGAGACGTTGACGACGTAGGAACGCCCGCTCGACGCCTTCCTGGCGGCCTCGGCCATCACCGGCCGGAGCTTGCTGATCAGGATGAACGGCGCCGTGTAGTTGCACAGCTGGGTCTCGAGCAGCTCCACCGGGGAGATCTGGTCGATGCTCTGGACCCACGTGTTGCTCTCGACGACGTCCGGCACGAGGCCGCCCGCGTCGATGGCGGTGCCGTCGAGGTGACGGGCGACGCTGGCGTTGCCCGCGACCAGCGCGAGGTCGGCGACCTTCTGCGCGTCGAGCCCGCTCACGCCGACGGGCAGGGCGGCGATCCCGTCGACCGCACCGGAGTTGAAGGCGCCGATGACGTGGTGGGCCGGGAGCTCGCCCGCGGGCAGCGGGGCGCCCTCGCCCTCGACGAGGGCGGCGTAGGCGGAGGGCAGCCGGCGCACGGTCTGCGTCGCGTTGTTGATCAGGATGTCCAGCGGCCCGGCGTCGGAGACCTGGTCGGCGAGGGCCACGGCCTGGGCCGGGTCGCGCAGGTCGATGCCGACGACCTCGAGGCGGTGCATCCAGTCCGCGGAGTCCTCCATCGCCTTGAAACGGCGGATGGCGTCCTTCGGGAAGCGGGTCGTGATGGTCGTGTGCGCACCGTCGCGCAGCAGGCGCAGCGCGATGTACATGCCGATCTTGGCCCGGCCGCCGGTGAGCAGCGCGCGCTTGCCGGTGAGGTCCGCGCCCGCGTCCCGCTTGGCCCGGTTCAGGGCCGCGCAGTCCTGGCAGAGCTGGTGGTAGAAGTAGTCGACCTCGACGTACCGGGTCTTGCAGACGTAGCAGGACCGGGGGCGCTGGAGTATCCCGGCGATCTTGCCGGCCTCCGTCACGGACGAGGGCAGGATGCCCTCGGTCTCGTCGTCGATCCGCTGGGCGGAGCCGGTGGCGGTGGCCTCGGTGACGGCCTTGTCGTTGGCGGTCTTCGATGCCCGGCGCTCCTGGCGGCGGCGCTGCTTCACGGTCCGGTAGATCCCGGCCGTGGCACGCCGGACCACGATGGCGTCGGGGTGGTCCACGTCCAGCTTGTCGAGCTCCTCCAGGACGCTCAGGCAGACGGCCAGGCGCTCGGGGTCGACACCCGGCCCGTACTCCTGGGTTTCTTCGGTCACCGTCATGGCCTGCGTTCCTCGATCGCTCGTGCCTGCGTTCCTACGAACCTACGAAAAGGGAATTTTACGGAGCGGGTGGCCCTGTCTCCAAACCCGTCCGGGGTGGCCGGTCGAACACGCAGTCGCCGCACAGACCTCCGCCGGGGCAGCGGTAATAGAGACAGCAGGTGGTACGGCGCAGCGCGGGGCCCCGGACGGTCCCGGCCAGGTCGGGGTGGTCCAGCAGCCCGGAGACCAGGGAGACGGCCCGGCGGGCGGCCTCGGGACGGCCGTGGGCACGGGAGAAGCGGAGCAGTTCGCGCAGCGCGCCGGCGAGGGCGGAGCCGGCGTTGCCCCACAGGAGCCGGGGCGCGATCCGCCCGTCCCGGGCCAGTGCCTCGTGCAGCGGGCGGAGGTGGGCGTCGAGGACGGCCGCGCGCAGTTCGTCCGCGGTGGCGGGACGCAGCTCGGTGCCGGACCACCAGAGGTCGTCCGGGGCGCCGAGGCCCCCGTCCCAGTACAGCTCGTCGGGGGCGAGACCGGGGAACGCGCCGTGCAGGGCGGCGGCGCCGAGGGCGGTGGACCAGAGGCGCGCGGCGAGACCGAGGTGGGCGGTGGAGGCGGCGACGCGGCGCTCGGGGGTACGCAGCCCGGCGGCGACCCGGTCGATCCTGGCGGCCAGCGGCGCGCTCTCGCCCGCGTAGAGGCGGGCGAGGGGGCGGTGCCCGCCGGTGCCGGGCGGGGTGCGGCGCAGCACGAAGAAGCCGCCGACGGCGTCGGCGGTGCAGGAGGTGGGGGCGGGGGTGCGGGTGGGGGTGTCCGGCTCGTCCATCGGGCCCTACGGTAGCTCCGCGCCCGGGACGCTCTGGTGGTGGGAGCGGGCTTCGACCCGGACAATGGGAAGGTCTCGTTCCACCGTCCGCCACGGACGAGCGGGACCTGTCACCGACTTGCGGTGTAGTCCCGTACTCCTACGGCAGTACGCGCAATCGTGTGCTCAGGGTGGACGACGTGAACGCTCCTGAGAGAGATCGTTGACGACATGAGCCCCCTCCTGCTGTCCGTGCTCCTGGCGCTGGTCTCGGCGGTCGCGTACGCGGCCGCGGCGATCGTGCAGGAGCGGGTCGCGGCCTCCTCGCCCGGCCACGTCTACGCACCGCTGCGCAGCCCCGCATGGTGGGGATCGGTGGCGCTGAACTGCCTGGGCGGCCTGCTGCACGTCGCGGCGCTCGCCTACGGGCCGCTGAGCGTCGTCCAGCCGCTCGGCGCGCTGACCATAGTCTTCGCCCTGCCGATGGCCGCGCTGTTCGTCGGGCGGCGGGCGGGCCGTACGGCTTGGCGGGGCGCCCTGATGGCGACGGTCGGCCTGGCCGGGCTGCTGAGCCTCACCGGCGGCGCCGACTCGCAGGCGCCCGCGGGCGGTGAGCGGCTCGCACTCGCGGGGGTCGCGGCGGGCGTCGTGGCGGTCCTGGTCGTCGTGTCCGGACGGATACGCCGGCCCGTCGCGCGCGGCGTGGTGCTGGCCGGCGCGGCGGGCGTCTCCTTCGGACTGGCCTCGGTGTTCACCAAGACCGTCGCGGAGGACTGGACCTCGAGCGCGCCGCTGGCCGAGTGGCCGAGCGCCCTGGCCACCGCCGGGTTCGCGGTGGCCGGGCTGCTGCTCTCGCAGGCCTCGTACCGGGGTGCGGGGCTGGCCGCCCCGCTGGCCACGGTGACCGTGGTCAACCCGGTCGTCGCCGCGGCCGTGGGGCTCAGCCTGTTCGGCGAGACCTTCCGGTACGGCGCCGTGGGCGCCGCGCTCGCCCTGCTCGCCGGGGCGGTGGCGGCGGGCGGCCTGGTCCTGCTCACCCTGGGTCGGACGGCGGACGATCTGGTCCCTGAGCCGACGGGGCGGGAGTCGGCGGGGCGGGGGGTGTCAGATCGAGACGCCGCCCCGGCGGAGGTAGGCGAGCGGGTCGATGTCGGAGCCGTAACCGGGCCCCGTCCGCACCTCGAAGTGGAGATGCGGTCCCGAGCTGTTGCCGGTCGATCCTGACCGTGCGATGCGCTGACCGCTGGAGACGCGCTGGCCCTCGCGCACGGTGAGGGCGGAGAGGTGGGCGTACTGGCTGTAGCGGCCGTCGTCGTGGCGGATGACGATCTGGTACCCGTACGCGCCCGCCCAGCCGGCGGAGACGACCTTGCCGTTCGCGACGGCCTTCACGGAAGTGCCGGTGGGGACGGGGAAGTCCACGCCGGTGTGGTAGCCGCTCGACCAGGCGGAGCCGGCCTTGCGGTAGGGGGTGCCGGTGCTCGCCGAGACGGGGGCGGTGAGTCCGCCGCTCCGGGTCTCGGGGCGGGACTGCGGCTTGGAAACGGGCTTGGTGGCGGTCTTGGAGACGTGCTCGGCCCTGGGCTTGGGCTTGGGGGCCTCAGGGGCCTTGGGCTTGACCTTGGCGTCGGGCGCGGGCTTCGGGGCGGCCTGCGGCGCGGGTCGGGTCGTGGGCGGCGCCGTCGTGGGCGTGCGGAGGGCGAGCCGCTGGCCGGGGAAGATCAGGTCGGGGTCGTCGCCGACGACGCTCCGGTTGGACTCGTACAGCCGCTGCCAGCCGCCGGTGACGTGCTCGTCCCGGGCGATGCGGGAGAGCGAGTCGCCGGGCTCGACCGTGTACATCTCGCGCACGGTCGGCACGGTGGTCGGCGAGACGGGCGGGGTCTGGGCCTTCGGCCGTTCGGCCTGCCGGGGCGGCTTCGGCTGCTGCGCCTTCTTCGGCGCAGCGTCCGGCTTCCGGCCGCCGTTCGGGGCGATGTCCGGGGCGTCACCGCCGCGGGTCAGTCCGGCCCGGACGGAGCAGACCGGCCAGGCGCCGGGGCCCTGCCCCTTGAGCACCTTCTCCGCGATGGCGATCTGCTGGTCCCGGGTGGCCAGATCGGCGCGCGGCGCGTAGCGCGTGCCACCGTACGCCTCCCAGGTCGACTGGCTGAACTGGAGCCCGCCGAAGTAGCCGTTCCCGGTGTTGATGCGCCAGTTGTGGGAGGACTCGCAGGCCGCGACCTTCTCCCAGACATCGGTCGACGCGGCGTGCGCGTCACCCGCCCCGATCAGCGGCAGCGCCATTCCGGCTCCGCCCGCCGCGGCGGTGAGCGAGGCACGGTTGATCCGGCTCGGCTGGTACCGGCGGTGTCGTCCGCGTACGGCCATGGGCCCCCCTTGAACGCGAGCAGCAGCCGCCCAAGGTAAACGTACGGAACAGGCCATGACAAGAGGGTGTGCGGAAGCCCAAACACCGCTTCCCCGCCCCAAGTTGACGGAAGGAAGGATTCCGTGCGGCGCGGCGAGGGCGAGGGGTGCCCGGCGGACGGCAGAGGCCCGAGTTGCGCTCGGTCCGGCAGCCGCAAGGCTGGAACCGACGGCCCGCCCGCCGGGCCCCCGCGCACCAGCAGGGAGAGAACCATGCACGACGAGCGGACCATGCACGATCTGGCGACACTCGCCGACAACCACCTGGCCAAGGCCAGGGTGGACGCCCATGGGCGCAGCGCCGAAGTCGTCCTCCACGACACCTACCTGCGCCAGACCGTGATCGCCCTCGCCTCGGGCTGCGCGCTGGACGAGCACAACGCCCCGCCCGCCGCGAGCCTGCAGGTCCTGCGGGGCAGGGTGCGGATCACGGCGGGCGAGGCGTCGAACGATCTGGCGACGGGCCAGCTGAGCGGGGTCCCCAAGGTGCGGCACGGGCTGCTGGCCCTGGAGGACGCGGTGGTCCTCCTGACGGCCGTCAATCCGTAGCGCGGCGTACGGGGCGCCGGCGGCCGGCGGGGCTCAGGGCGGTCCGTCGGGGCCCGGCTGCGGCGTCGGCTCGGGCTCCGGCACGGGCGCGGGCCCGGGCGGTTCCGGGATCGGGTCAGGCGCCGGCCCCGGAGGCGGGCCGGGCGGCGGCGGCCCCGGGACGGGGGCCGGCGGCTCCGGATGGGGCGGCGAGGGCACCGGTTCGGGCGGCGTCGGGCCCGGCGGCACCGGACTCGGCGGCGGCACCGGCACGGGCGTGGGCATCGGCGGATGGACGGGGTCCAGGTACGGATCGGTCATCACGGGCCTCTCCACTCGGCAGGCCGTACGGCTCCAGGCTCTCCCGCAGCGCGTACCCCCGCCCGCCGGGCCCAGTCACCCGCGGGCGACTCCCGCGGCCGCGGCCAGCCCGGACCGGGGGCTGGACAGCACGGGACGGCGCGTCGTCACCCGCTCGGCGACATCCGCGAGCGACGCCTGGGCCAGCACGATCACCTCCGCCTGATCCTCCGGGACGGCATCGACGACGGCGGCCACGGCATCCAGATAGCCCTCCCGGTCCCCGGCCTCGAAGAGCTCGAACGCGTCTTCCACCAGTCGGGTGGCGATCCGCGGGGTGCGGCTCCCGGCCTCCTCCCGGATCAGCCCGACCGTGGGTTCCAGGGTGCTCGCCACGGAGGCGACGACGACGATCCGGTCCGCCGCCGCGGCCCGGGCGGCCATCGGCCGGTCGACCCGCAGCGCGGGAACGCCGAGCGCGTCCGCCGCCGCCTCGGCGACCCCGCCGATCGTCGAACAGGTGCAGAGCACCGCGGTGGCCCCGGCCGCGACGGCCTCCCCCATGAGCCGGGCGACGTCCCCGGCGACCGCCTCCGGCCCCTCCGCCCGGGCCCGCGCGAGCAGCTCCTCGGAGACGAGGTGCCGCAGTTCGAGCCCGGGGTGGTCCAGATCGCGCAGCCCGTCGAAGACGGGCACATGCACCAGAGAGGTGTGCAGCAGGGCGAGGCCCACGAACGTCAGACCCGCGCCGGCACGGCGTGCGGGCTGCGCGAGGTGTCGCTCCCCGGCACGGGCGCGGACGCGTCCGCGCCCAGCTCCACGATCCGGTTCTCCGCGTCCACATGCACCACCCGCGGCACCAGCGCCCGCGCCTCGGCGTCGTCGACCTGCGCGTAGCTGATGAGGATGACCAGGTCGCCCGGGTGCACGAGATGCGCCGCGGCACCGTTGATCCCGATCACCCCGGAGCCGCGCTCGCCCTCGATGACATACGTCTCGAGCCGGGCCCCGTTGTCGATGTCGACGATGTGCACGAGCTCGCCCGGCAGCAGATCCGCCGCCTCCATCAGCTCGGCGTCGATCGTCACGGACCCGACGTAGTGCAGGTCGGCCTGGGTGACGGTGGCACGGTGGATCTTGGACTTGAACATGGTACGAAGCACGGAGTGACTCCCGATCTGTCTGCTCCCTGCCCGCTTTTTGCAGGTCAAGGGCGGTCTTCGGAGCGTACAACGATTCGCTTGTCCGGTCAGCAGTCCCCAGGTGTCGCAGAGCTCACGCTGACCCATGGCTGACTCTTCCGACGCACCGTCAGGCCAGGTCGGACCATCCTGAACATCCGGTGGTGAGCGGTTCCCGTCCGGTTCGATGATTGCCGTGACACATGCTCCGGGCCTCACCGAGAAAGACCTGCGCCGGTTCAACAGGGCGCGTTCCTTCGAGCGGGGCTCGGCTGTCTGTCCGCGGTGTCCCGGCTGGAGATCGGGGACGTGGCAACGCGACCACGGACGGAAGCGACGCCTACGAGGTCGAGCTGACCGAGGACGAGGACGACGGGCTCGCCGGCTGGTGCGACTGCCCGTACGGCGGGAGAACAATTTCTGCAAGCACGGTGTGGCGGTGGGCCTGGCTGTCCTGGGGCAGGCCGAATCCGTGCCTCGACAGCGGTCGGCAGCCGCGTCGCGTACCCGGCTGCTGGATGCCCGGCTGGAGTTCCGTACCCTCGAGGAATTGCTCGCCCTGGTACGGGAACAGCTCGCAGGCGACTGTGACCTGCGCTGGCACCTCGAGCTGCGTGCGGCCCCCGCCGGGGAGGACACCGGCATTACCCGGGAGCGCATCCTGAGCCTCCTCGACACCCGCTTCTTCGCCCGCTACGGCTACGTCGAGTACGCCGACGCCCGCGCATACGGGCAGCAGGCGGTGAAGGCGGTCACCACCGTGCGGGGCTGACGGCGAGCGGCCGGGCCGCCGACGCTGTGGAGGTGGCCCGCGAGGCCCTGCGGGCCTTGGAGCGGACGTACGGGGAGATCGACGACTCGGACGGACTGATCGGGGACGTCGCGAACGGCCTGGCCGAGGCCCACCCGGAGGGCCTGCCTGACCGCCCCGCCCGATCCGGTGGAGACCGCCGGGTGGCTCTTCAGCCACCTGCTGAACGACGCCAACGACACCACGGACACGGACCTGTTCGACTACCGGTAGCTGCCGGGTGGGCCCGGGCATGGCCCGGGCCCACCCCTTGGTGGTGGCCGCCTGGCGGGCCGACCCAAAGGGGTGGGCGGAGAAGTCCCTCATGGAACGTCTCCTGAAGGCGGACGGCGGCAGCGTGGACGCGCTGGTCACGATCTACGCTGCGGGCCTCGCCCCGAACGGCCACGCCCACCTCTTGATCGCCAGGCAGATGGAGGCGGCGGGCCGCACGATCGAGGCCCTGGAGTGGGCCGAACGCGGCATGCGGGAGGCCGAGTCCGCCTGGGGACCGGACGAGAAACCGGCCGCCTTCGCCTGCGAACGGTGCGCGCGGACCGGCCACCCGGCTGATGCGGTCACCGTCCGCCATGACCTGCGGCGGCCCGCCGGCCGCGTACCAGCAGCGGCCAAGACACACCGGACTCAACGCCTCCTCAACGGGCGCGGCGGACGCGGGCGAGGACCAGAACCGCGTCGTCGGCCGGCTGGGCGGGAAGCAGGCTCGCGAGGATGCGGTCCGCGGTTGCTTCCAACGGGCCTGGGGGCCGGCCCAGTTCGGCGCGCAATGCCTTCAGGCCGACCTCGAGGTCCGCGTCTCGTGTCTCGATGAGGCCGTCGGTATACAGGGCGAGACTCGCGTTCCCGGGGAGTTCGATCTCGATCGTCCGGAAAGGACAGCCGGCGACGCCGAGAGGGATTCCCAGGACGTCGTCGATGGTCTCCACTGTGCCGTCCGGCCGGAGTACCAGGGGCGGGGGGTGGCCGGCGCTGGCGATCCGGGCTCCGCCACTCTTCGGGTCGTAGACGATGTAGAGACACGTCGCCAGCTCGATGCCGGCCTCCTGGGCGCATGCGTCGAGCTCGGTGAGGAGGTCGTCGGGCTCGCTGTCGTGCCTGGCCAGAGCCTTGGTGGTGATACGAAGGCGGCCCATGGCTGCGGCGGCCGAAACACCGTGCCCCATCACGTCGCCCACCACCAGAGCGACTCGGCCGTCGGACAGGCTGATCACGTCGTACCAGTCTCCGCCGACCTCGGTGATCCGACTGCCGGGTACGTACCGGTGGGCCACGTCCACGTACGGGCTGGTCGCCAACGCGCTGGGCAACAACGCCCGCTGCAGGGTGAGGGCGATGTCCTCGACGCGGCTGTACAGACGGGCGTTGTCCAGGCAGATCGCAGCCCGTGAGGCGAGCTCACCGGCCAGGCTGACATCGTCCGGGGTGAAGGCCCGCCGGCCCGTGGACCGGCCGAACATGGCGATTCCCTGGACCGTACCCCTGGCGATGAGCGGGGCAACGAGGACGCAGGCCAACCCGCTCTCGGCGAAGAGCCGTGAGCGTGACTCGACGAGGACGGTCCGGGCCAGGAACTCCTCGTTCACCACGGCGGAGATGGCGCGACCGGTCCTCAGCATGTCGTGGATGACGGAGCCGGGCGGATACCGCACCGTCTCCACCCCGCTCACGAGTTCGGTGGCCGGAGGGGGCAGGATCGTCCCGGAGGCGATCCTGCGGGTGAACAGCGGTCGCGCCGGGTCAAAGTCCTCTACCTCGTCCATCCACTCCACGACTTCGACCACGGCGCCGTCGCAGAAGTCCGGCATTGAAGCGTCGACCAGCTCCTGGGCGGTGACGTTCACGTCCAGGGTGGTCCCGATGCGAGTGGAGGCCCCGTCCAGCAGAGCCAGCCGTCGACGGCTGGCGGCGGCTTCCAGGATGGCCTGTTCCCGGTCGGTCACGTCCAGCATCAGCCCGCCCACTCCGGGGCGCGAGCCGACCGCCTGGCTCAGGGGGAAGAAACTCACCGACCGCACCTGATCACGGTCCGGATGCCCCCGCGGACGCATGCCCACCAGGGTCCCCACGACCGGTGCTCCGCCCAGGGCGACGCCGCGGAGCATGCGCTGGTACTCGCCACCGTCGGACATGATCATGATTTCGTCCATGCGCCGCCCGAGGTGGGCCTCGATCGGCAGACCGTCCATGTCGGCGAGCGCCTGGTTGAGGTGGACGTACCGGAGGTCCTGGTCGAGCATGACCAGACCGATGGGGCAAGTCTCGAAGAGGGCGTCGAGGAAGGCGAGGTTGGTCTTGACCCGATCGAGCTCGTCACTACGGCTCGCCAGGACCATCACCACCGAAGGTCCGCCGGATCCGGTCACGGAGAAGGCCCGGAAGCCGCAGTCGAAGACGGTGCGGTCACGATGCCGGACCGGCAGCCGCCCCCTCCAGTAACCCTGGGTCCGGCCTCGCTCGGTCAGCCGGGAGCACGGATCGGGGGCGCCCTGGGGCCCGTCGGCGAAGAGAACGGCGCCGGGCTTCGACAGGACGGCGGTGGCGTCATATCCGAAGAGGTCCCGCGCGCCGGGCCCCCAGTAACAGACGAGGTCCCCGTCATCGAGGCCGAAGACGGCCACGGGCACGTGCTCCAGCAGCGTCCCCGGCTCGGACCAGAACGGGCCGTGGGTCTCCTCGCCCCCCGGCCGAGCCGATGGCACGAGATGTCCCCTTCCACTCGCCGTTCCATCCATTATCCGGACACCACAGGCATTCCGCGGCGCGAAGTGCGCCGTGGCGAGGACCGAGCCGAGAGAAACGCCCCCGGCCGCCGGTGGCCGGCTCGGCGCAGCAGGGCGGAAACGGCGGCGGCCACGTCGTAGCGCTCGTCCCGCCCCCCTCCACTTCCCTGAACCAGCATCACTTCCTGCACGGCGTGTGGGCGTGGGGATCCACATCAGCGCGGCGGCGGCCCGGATCCCGCCCGCGCCCCCCACGCGCCGCGCAACGCCACACCCTCGCTCTGCGGAGGGGGACCCGGATCGCCGGCTCGGCGACCGTCGCTCCCCGCTGCCGACGGCCCATAGAGGTTAGAAAATAAAGTATGAGCGACCTACTTGGACGCGTCCGACGTCGGCTGCTCGGCTCGACCACGAGCTCTTCCTCTCCCCCTCGGCGTCCCCGCTCAGGAAGCCACCAGGAGCGTCAGGAGCACCCCCAGCCCCCCGAGGGAAGGGCGCGGCGGCCGCAGCGTCTGTCCTCCCTTCTGAGCGTGCGCAGCGTGGCCGGCGAGGTGTTCCTCCTGCAGCTGGCCGTCGTGGTGCTGCTCGTCGTCGCCGCGGTGGTGGCGCTCGTGGTGCAAGCCCGGAGCGCCGGCATGGAGGACGCCCGGCACCGTACGCTCGCCGCAGCCGGAACGTTCGCCGAATCTCCGGGAATCGTCGCGGCCCTGCGCAGCCCCCATCCGACCGCACTGCTACAGCCGAGCGCCGAGGCGGCCCGGAAGATCGCCGGGGTCGACGGCATCAACGTGTACACGCTCTCCGGGGTCACCCTCGCCCACAGCGACCCGCGGCAGATCGGGAAGCACGTCGTCGGCCCCTTCTCCAAGGCGGCGGCAGGCCAGTCCTTCACCGAGACCTTCGAAGGGTCCCTGGGGCAGTCCGTGGTCTCCGTGGTCCCCGTCAAGGACTCCGACGACCGCGTCATCGCCATCGTGTCCTCCCCGGTCACGGTCCAGAACGTGCAGAGCATGGTGAACCGGCAGCTGCCGGTCGTCCTCGGCAGTGCAGCCGCGGTGCTCGCCCTGTCCGCGGGCGGAACCGCCCTGGTGAGCCGTCGGCTGCTGCGCCGGACCCATGGCCTGGGACCGGCCGAGATGACGAGGATGTACGAGCACCACGACGCGGTGCTGCACGCGGTGCGAGAGGGCGTGCTGATCGTCGGCGGCGGCGGACGGCTGCTGCTGGCCAATGACGAGGCGCGGCGGCTGCTGCGTCTGCCCGTGGATGCGGAAGGCCTCCCCGTCACGGACCTGGGTCTGGAGGAGGAGATCGCCGAGCCGATCGCATCGGGCCGTTCCGCGACCGACGAGCTGCACATGGCAGCCGACCGGCTGCTGTCGGTGAACATCCGGCCCACCGCCCCCTACGGGCAGGCCGGGACCGTCGTCACGCTGCGGGACACCACCGAGCTGCGGGCGCTCTCCGGCAGGGCCGAGGTGGCCCGCGAGCGGCTGAAGTTGCTCTACGACGCGGGGGTGCGGGTGGGAACAACGCTGAACGTCGAGCGCACTGCGGAGGAGCTGGCGGAGGTGGCGGTCCCGCGGTTCGCCGACGTGGTCACGGTCGACCTGCTCGACCCGGTGCTGCGCGGCGAGGAACCGACCGAGCCGAGCACCGAGATGCGCCGCACCGCCGCCGTCGGCCTTCAGGGCGACCACCCGCTCTACCCCGTCGGCAGGCTGATCCGGTTCGTTCCCACCAGCCCCATGGCGGCTGGGCTGGCCGACGGCCGTGCGGTCCTGGAGGCGGACCTGCGCACCACCCACCGCTGGCGGACCCAGGACCCGGCCAACGCCCTGCGGATCCTGGACCGCGGCATCCACTCCTTGATCGCCGTGCCCCTGCGGGCCCGGGGCGTGGTGCTGGGGATGGCCGGCTACTGGCGGGGGCAGGACTCCCCGCCGTTCGACGAGGAGGACGTGTCCTTCGCCGAGGAGCTGACCGCGCGGGCGGCACTGGCCGTCGACAATGCCCGCCGCTACACCCGCGAGCACACCATGGCCGTCACCCTGCAGCGCAGCCTGCTGCCCCGGGGCGTACCGGAGCAGTCCGCCGTCGAGGTCGCGCACCGCTATCTGGCTGCCCAGGCCGGTGTGGGTGGTGACTGGTTCGATGTCATCCCGCTGCCCGGCACCCGGGTGGCCCTGGTGGTCGGCGACGTCGTCGGCCACGGTCTGCACGCAGCCGCGACCATGGGCCGCCTGCGCACCGCCGTGTACAACTTCTCCACCCTCGACCTGCCCCCGGACGAACTCCTGAGCCACCTGGACGAGCTGGTCGCCCACATCGACACCGACGAGCAGGAGTGGCAGGGGATCACCGGAGCCACCTGCCTGTGCGCCATCTACGATCCCGTCTCGGGGCAGGTAACGGCCGCCACCGCCGGGCATCCGGGCCCCGCTCTGGTTCACCCCGACGGAACCGTGTCCTTCCCCGAGGTGCCCGTCTCCCCGCCGCTGGGCCTGGGCGAGGGCCTGCCCATGGAGACCATGACGGTCACCCTGCCCGAAGGCTCCCGGCTGGCACTCTTCACCGACGGGCTGATCGAGAGCCGCGACCGCGATCCGGACGCGGGCCTGGCAGCGCTGCGCGCCGCCCTGGCCGGGCCCGCCCGCACCCCGGAGGAAACCTGCACCGCGGTGATCGACGCGATGCTGCCCACCAGGCCCAGCGACGACGTCGCGCTGCTGGTCGCCCGCACCCGCCGACTGGACCCCGCGCGGATCGCCGAGTGGGACGTGCGCCCCGACCCTGCGGCGGTGTCCCCCGTGCGCAACGCCTGCGCCCGCCGACTGGCGGAATGGGGCCTGGAGGAGATCGCCTTTACCACGGAACTCATCCTCAGCGAACTGATAACCAACGCCATCCGCTACGGCACCGAGCCCATCCGGGTGAGGCTGCTGTACGACCGCAGCCTGATCTGCGAGGTCTCCGACGGGTCCAGCACCTCCCCGCACCTGCGCCGGGCCGAGGCCACCGACGAGGGCGGTCGCGGCCTGTTCCTCGTCGCGCAGTTCGCCGAGCGCTGGGGCACCCGCTACACCGCCCGCGGCAAGATCATCTGGAGCGAGCAGGCCCTCCACGACGGGGCCGCACCGCCCGCGATGGATCTCGGGGAGGCGCTCCTGGCCGGGTGGGACGACGAGGGGCTCTGAGAACGCGCCGGTACGGCAGCCGCAGGGAAGGTAGCGGACACCACCGTCTTGGACTGCGCCGCCGAGGCCGCCGAACGTACGCTGGCCTCGATCAGTACGCGACCGCCCGTTATGGAGCCTTTGTGCCCACACCTCGTCTCCGGACAGCCTTCGTCGCCGCCTGCCTGGTCCTCGCGGCGCCCCTCGGCGCCTGCGGAGACAAGCCCACCACAGCGCCCAAAGCACCCGCGGTGGCCACGTCCGCCGCGGACGCCGGCGGCATGGCAGCACTGACCACAGCGGCGAAGAAAGAGGGCTCGCTCAACACGATCGCGCTCCCGAGCGACTGGGCCAACTACGGCTCAGTGATCGACGGCTTCGAGAAGAAGTACGGGATCAAGGTCACGGTGGAGAACCCGGAAGGTACCAGCCAGGACGAGATCAACGCCCTGAAGGAGCACAGGGGCGGAGGCCGCGCCCCCGATGTGATCGACGTGGGGGGCTCGTTCGCGCACTCCGCGGCACGGCAGGGCCTGCTCGCTCCGTACGAGGTCGCCGCGTACGACGAGATCCCCAAGGAACAGAAGGACGACCGGGCCCGCTGGTACAACAACTACGGCGGTTACATCTCGATCGGCTGTGACGCCAAGCGCGTCAAGACCTGCCCCGCGACCTTCGCCGACCTGCGCAAGCCCGAGTACAAAGGCAAGGTCGCGCTCAACGGCGACCCCACCAAGTCCGGCTCCGCCTTCGCCGGGGTCTACGCGGCGGCCCTGGCGAACGGGGGTTCCTTCGACGACATCCAGCCCGGCATCGACTTCTTCGCCGAGCTCAGCAAGAACGGCAACTTCATCCCGGTCGAATCCACCCCGGCCACGATCGCGAAGGGCCAGACCCCGATCAGCATCGACTGGGACTTCCTCAACCTCGGATACGCCGACGCATTCCGCCAGAATGGCACGGACGTCGACTGGCGGACCGCCATCCCCTTCGACGGCAGCTTCGCCCAGTACTACGCGAACGGGGTGAACAAAGACGCTCCGCACCCCGCGGCGGCACGTCTGTGGCAGGAGTACGTCTTCAGCCCGGAGGGCCAGAACCTCCGGCTCGGCGCCTATGCACGCCCCGTCCTCATGGACGCCATGGAGAAGGACGGCACCCTCGACAAGGCCGCCGCCGAGAAACTGCCGACGGTCGAGGGCACGCCGACGTTTCCGACGGAGGCGCAGAGGGAGAAGGCAAGAGAGACCGTCAACCGCGGCTGGGCCGAGGCCGTCTCGAGCTGAGGCACCGTGCGGCTGTGGGACGTGGCCTCCCAGCAGCCGCTGGGCACCGCGCTGCCCGGTGCGGGGGACGCCGTCCTGTCCTGTCGCTCGCGTTCGGCGCGGACGGCCGCACCCTGCACGCGGCGGGGGCGCGCGTCCCCGTCCAGACGTACGACATCGACCCTGCGCGGGCGGTCACCGAGGTGTGCCGCCGCGCCGGAGGGGCGCTATCGCCCGCCGAGTGGCGGACGTACCTGCCCGGCATCCCCTACCGGAAGGTGTGCTGAGCGGCGCCCGCGAGACCGGCCGGCGCGCCCGGCAGCGCGTCGAGCAGGCCGACGGCCGCGCCGGCGGCGAGGAGGACCGGTGCAGAACGCTTCGCGCCCAGGGGGACGAGGGTGTGGTTCGTGGTCATGCCCGGCGTCCTTGGGGCCGCCGGTGCCTTGCCGCCAGGTCAGGCAGGCACCGGGCGCCGGGTGCGGCGGGTGCGGCGGGTGACCGCCGGGCGAGTCGCGCGGCGTCGGCCTGCTCGGTCCGGACGGGGTCAGGGGCGGGGCGATGCCTTCGATCTCGCCGAACCGCTTTCGTTTCCGGCGGTGTGGGGTGACCCCGCTGGGATCCACCGCGTTCTCCGCCGATGAGATGCGGACGTCGTCCCCTCCGGGCAGAGTAGGGAAGGAGCTGTTCGTACCCAGGTGGTCCCCTGTGGTCCCGCGTGCTGGAGACGGGACGGAGTGATGCGAGGATTGTCGTGGCGTCGGAGTGATCGATGTTCCGCAAACGGCCGACCGACAATAGCGAGGACCTTCTGGTCCGGCTCGGGTCGCTGACCGCCAGAGCGCGGGAGTTGGCCGAGACGCAGCGTTCCCGTGTCGAGTTCGCCTTGGCCCTGCAGCGTGACATGCTGCCCTCGGACCTGCCCAGTTTTCCGGGCGCCCGGCTGGCCGTCCGCTATGAGCCCGCCAACCACGGGCTCAACGTCGGCGGTGACTGGTACGACGCCTTCTCCCTGCCCGGTGGGCAGATCGGCATGTCCATCGGTGACGTGCAGGGGCACAACATCGAGGCCGCCGCCTTCATGGGACAGGTCCGCGTGGCACTGCGCGCGCTGGCCTCCGTCACCGGAGACCCGGGAGAGCTGCTCGGTCGCACCAATGACCTGCTGATCTCTCTGCGCGCCGACCTCTTCGCCACCTGCACCTTCCTGCGGCTCGACCCCGCTGCCGGCACCCTGGAGTGCGCTCGGGCCGGTCACATCCCCCACATCTGGGCCACCACCGACGGCCGCTCCGGCATCGACGACAGCGAGGGCGGGCCTCCGCTCGGTGTGCTCCGCGACGTCGACTACCCGACCACGCGCCACCGGCTCACCGCCCACGGTGTCTTCGTCCTCCTGACCGACGGGGTGGTGGAGGGGCCCTCGCTCCACGTCGACGAGGGTCTGGACCGGGTGACGCGGCTCGCCGGGATCACCGCTGTCGCCGGGCTGGACGTCGACGCGCTCGCCACCGCCGTCATGAAGCTGGCGGCCACGGTGGGGCACGAGGACGACGCGGCCGTCCTGGTCGTCGGCCATGACGGCGGTCCGGCCCGGTCGGCGGCCGAGGAGTGAGGGAGGGGGCTCGCCTCGGGCCGGGTCGGTCCTCGCACCGGCCCGGCCCGTGCCGTAAGGCGGGGCCCGACACGCAGGGGTCCTTGCCCGGTCGTGGCGGCCCGGCCGGTGTCTGATGGCTGACGTGTTGGATACTCGGCGGTTCCGGCCCTCTACGGAGGCGGCTCTGATGTCGCTGGCCGTGACGGTTTGCTACTACGCGGCCGGACGACTCGGCCTGATGGGCCGCCTCGTCGTCGAAGGCGTGGTGGTCACCCCCATCTGGCCGCCCACCGGCGTCGCCGTCGCCGCCCTGCTGGTGCTCGGCGCGCGGGTCTGGCCTGGGATCGCCCTCGGCTCCTTCCTCGTCATCGCCTCCCTCACCGCTCCGGGGCCCACCACGGTGGTCACCGTGGTGAGCAACACCGTCGCGCCGCTCTGCGCCTTCCTGCTGCTGCGACGGGCCGGCTTCCGGCGCGACATGGCTCGGCTGCGGGACGGACTCTCCCTGGTCTTCCTCGGCGGGTTCGGCGCCATGCTGATCAGCGCGACCGCGGGGGTCGGACTGCAGGTGGCGAAGGGCTCCCTGGACAAGAGCGAGTTCTGGCCCGCCTGGCTGGCCTGGTGGGTGGGCGACACGATGGGGGTGCTGCTCGTCGCCCCGCTCCTGCTCGTCCTCGCGGGGCCGGCCGGACGGTTCCGGTTACGGCGCTGGAAGGAGGCGGCCTTTCTGGGGCTGACGACCCTGGTCCTCATGCCCATGGCCGTGCTCAACCCGATGAGCATGCTCTTCCTCGTCTTCCCCCTGCTGATCTGGGCAGCGCTCCGCTTCCAGCTCGCCGGAAGCATGCTGTGCGCGCTCTTCGCCTCCGTGCTCACCACCTTCGAGGCGACCTCCAGGCGGGGCGCGTTCCTCCACCTGACGGACGTCGAGATCATGGCCAAGCTCCAGGCGTTCAACGGTTCCGCCGCCCTGACCGCCCTGCTTCTCGCCTCCGTCATCACCGAGCAGCGTGCGACCCGCCGGTCGGTGCGCCGCGCCTGCCAGGAACTGGCGGAGGTGCTGGAGCACCTCGCGGCGGGCGAGCCCTCGCCGGGTCCACCCGGCACCGCCGAGAGCCGGGCAGCACCACCCGGCGGGCACCGGGATTCGTGACACCCACGCCGGAGCCGGCGCAGGGATCAGGAGCCGTACAACAACTGCAAGGCATGGGAACTGTCTCCGGCGCTGGCAAGCTGGTGCGTGATCGCGTTGGAGATGCACGGTCCTGAGCTGGTGGTTTTGTCACGTGGTGGTGTTGCGGTCGGAGACGAGGCCGGGGATGGCCCGGTAGGTGTCGGGCAGGACCTCTCGCCGGTGGGTCCAGCGGGTCAGCTGCCTCCAGCGTTTGTGGTCGGCGAGCGCGTGCTCGACGGTGATGGGACGCCGCCCAGACCCTCTTCGGCAACAAGTACGTCGGCACCGACCACGTCTTCCGCCTCAACGGCCCCCGTGTCGAAGCGTTCTCCGGCGTGGACGAGGAGGTCTTCCGACTCCTCGCCAGGGGCGACATCGAGGAGTGCCGAGCCCTCGTCCACGCGAGCCGCGACGTCCGCCCCCGCCTCGCCTTCGACAAGGACTGGGGCGGTCCCGTCTCCGTTCACGCCGACGGCTCTGTCTTCGCCCTGCGGCTGCTGCCAGGGCTGGACGAGGAGCCCCGTCCGGACTCGGCTCGCTGACGCCGGAACGCCGCCAGGGTTGGCTCCTCTCCGTGCCGGCCCTGGTCGCGGGTTGACGGACCTGAAGGCGTCAGAGCGATGCCTCAGCTCAGAGACTTCCGGCGCTGATGGCCCCCCGTAGGACGTGGGCGATCTCCTCGGGCTTGAGGTCGATGCCGTCGAGCCCCTCCAGAGTCAGCGGGACCTCCTCCAGCGCGTACTCGCCGCGGCCTTCGGCACTGAACTCGGGTCCGGTGCGGTCCTCGAAGGACCAGGTCGTGATGCGGGCGAGGTAGTGTCTGCTCCCTGCCTACTTCACGCAGGTCAAGGGCGGTCCGCGGATCGTAAGACCATTCGCTTGCCCGGGCAGCTGTCCCCAGGTTGCAGGACTCACGCTGGCCGGTTGCCGACTTGGGGAGCAGGGTCCGGGTCGAGGGGGATGCGTAGGGCGAGGATGGCCAGGTCGTCGTGGCCGTCGCTGGGGTGGTGGTCGGCCAGCGTGTTCACGAAGTCCTGCAGGGGCAGGTCGACGTGGGATGCGGCAAGTTCGGCGAGTTGGGCCATGCCCTCGTCGACCGACTGGGCGGGGTGTTCGATCAGCCCGTCCGTGTAGAAGACCAGGGTGGCACCCGGGGGCAGGGGGTACGTTTGGTCAGGGCGGTGGTGTCCGGTGTTCACCGCGAGGGGTAGGCCGGGTTCGGTGTGCAGGTACTCCGTGTTCCGGTCGAGGGTGATCAGCAGTGGTGGGAGGTGCCCGGCGGTGCTCCAGTGCAGTCTCCAGCCCTGGCCCGCGGGTTCGATGCGGGCGAGGCAGGCGGTGGTGACGGGCAGGTCGGTGATCGCGTGCAGGGTGACGTCGAGCTGGTGCAGGACGGAGCTGGGCGGGGTGAGGTGGTCGTAGAGCAGGGCCCGCAGCATGCTGCGGGTCTGG
This sequence comes from Streptomyces sp. HUAS YS2, assembly GCF_033343995.1. Taxonomy (NCBI): domain Bacteria; kingdom Bacillati; phylum Actinomycetota; class Actinomycetes; order Kitasatosporales; family Streptomycetaceae; genus Streptomyces; species Streptomyces solicathayae. The sequence goes on from NZ_CP137573.1 coordinate 1,042,656, forward strand.
GCCATGGCGGCCGCCGCGTGCAGATCGTGGCCGACGACGTCGCCGATGACGACGGCGCAGGCGTTGTCGGGCAGCCAGATGGCGTCGTACCAGTCTCCCCCGAGGTGGCCGGGCGTGGGGGCGGGCCGGTACGTGGCAGCTGCGGTGAGGGGATGCAGGTCGGGCAGGGTGGGCAGTAGGAGCCGCTGGAAGTGTTCGGCGCTGTCGCGGACCTGTTCGAAGAGGCGGACGTTCTCGACGGCGATGCCGGCTGCTCCGGCGAGGCTGATGACGATGTCCTCGTCTTCGCGGTCGAAGGGCTGGCCGTCACGGCGTTCGGAAAGGTAGAGGTCGCCGTAGATGGTGCCGCGGACGCTGACGGCGACGCCGAGCAGGGTGCCCATGTGCGGGTGGCCGGGCGGGAACCCGACGGAGGCGGGGTGGGCAGCGATGTCGTCGACGCGCAATGGCTCGGGGTGGTGGATCAGGTGTCCCAGGACGCCGCGTCCATGGGGGAACTCGATGTCAGACAGGTCGGCGCGCTCGGACTCCGACAGACCGGCGGTGATGAACTGCTCCAGTGCCTGGCCGGACTCGTCGAGTACTCCCAGGGCGCCGTAGCGAGCGCTGACCAGTTCCATGGCGGTGGTGACGATGCGGTGCAGCACCGCGGGCAGGTCCGTCTCCCGGGTGATGGCCAGCACCGCGTTCAACAGCCCCTGCAGCCGGTCCTTGGCACCGGCGAGTTCCCGTAGCTGTGCGGCGATCTCCTCGAGCCGGCGATCCAGCCGCGCCTGCAGGTCGATGTACTGCTGCTGCTCCGGCTGTTCCTCCGCTCCCCCCATCACGAGCGCCCGGCCGTGCGGTGTCCGGTCTTGGTGGCGTCGGGCCGGTAGGCATCGGTGTCCGTCCGGACCGGGGTTGCCTGGAAGGTGATCCGGGGGGTCATCCGCTCGTGCCCTTCGTCCTTGCGTGAGTCCTCTTCACCGGCTTCAGCAGCAGCCGGTCGAACGTGTCCGGCAGTGAGGTCCGCACCTACTGCGCCAGCCACCTCCTCGTCCTCGCCAAGGCCGGAGTGACATGCCTGCCCGTGCCCGATGTCGCGATCAACCCGAACAGAGTGAGGCCGCCAAACAGCCCAAACCGTCTATTACGCCACAGGCGGCATGTCGCACGCGTCACACGACGGGTCCCGAGGGAAGCCTCGAAGCAGCAGAGGGTCCATTAGGCCCAAGCGAGATGCCTGTCCTGTGGATCAGACTGGTGGTATCGGATCTGGGAGGTCCGTATGAAAAACCAGCCGAGCGTCACCGCGACAGGCGAACCTCTCCTGCTCGACGCGGCCCTGCCCGAGTTCCGGTTCTCCCGCGGGGAGTGCGCCGTGACAGCCGCCGCGCCGGACGTCGTGTACAGCGCAGCCCGTGATCTGGACACGCTGTGTGGAAGTCTGCTCGACGCATTCATGTGGGCGCGTGGCGTGCCGGACAGAGAGGACCTGGAGGCCCAGCCCGGGGGTTGCCCTGGGAGAGCTCGTGGGGCGCGAGAAGGAAGCACCTGAGGAGATGAGTCGTCATGCGTGCCGTGATCGTTTACGAGAGCATGTTCGGCAACACGCACGAGATCGCCGACGCGATCGGAGAGGGCGTGAAGGAGGCGCACCCGGACGCCGAGGTCGAGTGCGTGGCAGTGGCCGACGCGCTACCGGAGCGCATCGGCCCCACCGACCTGCTGGTCGTGGGCGGGCCGACCCATATGCGCGGCATGACCACCGGAATGAGCCGGAAGATGGGGCTGAAGGCCGAGAAGCAAGGGGCCGAGAAGCAGGAGCGTCCTTTCACCCCCGAAGAGGGCGCCGAGGGCCCCGGCGTCCGCGACTGGTTCCATGACACGCTCCCGAAGGCCCACACCGGTACCCATGCCGCCGCGGCCTTCGACACCAGGGCGGACATGCGTCTGGCCGGCGCCGCCGCCGGCGGCATCGCACGTCGGCTGCGCGGCCATGGCTATGAACTCGTCGCGGAACCGGAGGGATTCATCATCGAGGACACCGAAGGACCGCTGCGCGCCGGCGAACGGGAACGGGCGAAGGCGTGGGGCGCGGCCCTCCAGATCGCCTGACCGACGGACAGTCCTCCTCGCCGTGACCGCGACAGGCGCCGGCACGCCGGCCGCCACCTCCGTATGGCGACGCGCCCGGGCGACCCCGGACGCCTGACCGCATTCCTTCCGGAGGTTGGTATGCAATCCATGGCCCCCGACCGGGCACTCCTTGTGGCCACCGGGGTACGCAAGATCTACCGGACGGGCTCCGTCGAGGTCACCGCCCTGCTCGACCTGGATCTCGTCGTGCGCCGCGGGGAAATGGTGGGGGTCATGGGGCCGTCGGGTTCCGGGAAGACCACGCTGCTGAACTGTCTGTCCGGGCTCGACGACATCGACGGCGGCCGGGTGGAGGTCGACGGGCACGACCTGTTCGCGATGTCGGACGCGGCGCGCACGGAGCACCGAGCCCACACCATGGGCTTCGTCTTCCAGGCGTTCAATCTCATCCCCGTCTTCTCCGCGGTGGAGAACGTCGAACTGCCCCTGCTGCTCGTGGGCACCCGGCCGCGCGAAGCACGTGGCAGGGCGCTCTCCATGCTCGACCGCGTGGGACTGGGCCACCGCGTCGGGCACCGGCCGAGCGAGATGTCCGGAGGCGAACAGCAGCGGGTGACGATCGCCCGCGCCCTGGCCGGCCGCCCGGCCATCGTGTGGGCGGACGAACCCACCGGGAACCTCGACAGCGCGATGGCCGACCAGGTCATGGACCTGCTGTGCGAGCTCAACCGGGACGAGGGCCAGACGATCGTTCTGGTCACCCATGACAGCGCCATCGGCGCGCGCGTCCCCCGACTGATCCGCATGCGCGACGGGCAACTGGTCGACGACGTCCGCCAGGCCGTCCCCGCACGGGCCGTGACGCCCGACGTCCCTCTGGGCTGACCATGTACCCGAACCTCCTGGTCCCGCTGCTCACCGCCCTGGCCCTGGCCCTCGTGGCCCTGGTGCTGGTCGCGGTCCGGCAGCCGGTGTCACGGCGCCTGGCCTTCCGGCAGGTCGCTCGCCGGCGCACCGAGGCGGCGCTGGTGATCGGCGGATCGATGCTCGGAACGGCCATCGTCATCGGGGCCCTGGTCGTCGGCGACACCCTGAACTTCTCCGTGCGGCAGGAGGCGTACCGCACCCTCGGACCGGTGGACGAACGCGTCGTCGCCGCTCCGGGGCCGACCGGCCGCGCCGTCACCGAACGAATGGCCCGCCTGGCGGGAGATCCCGACGTCGACGGGGTCCTGAACGCCCGGGCGACCCAGGCATCGGCCGTCAGCACGGCCGACGGCCGCACGGCCGCCGAACCGCGCGTCCTGGCCTGGCAGATGGACTTCGACGAGGCCTCGCGCTTCGGCTCCCCGGGCGGGGACTCCGGACTCGGCGGACCGAACCCGAAGCCCGGCCAGGTCGTGGTCAACGAGCCGCTGGCCCGGTCTTTGAGCGTGGGAGCCGGGGATCCGATCACGCTGTACCTGTTCGGCGCGCCGCAGACGTACCGGGTCGAGCGCGTGGTCCCGGAGCAGGGTCTGGCCGGTGTGGGCCTCGGCGGCAGGCTGAACCGTGACGTCTTCCTCCCACCGGAGGCGCTGGAGTCCACCGCCCGGGCCGCCGGTGCGGAGCCCCGCTCGGTCACCTTCGTGTCCAATCGAGGCGGCGTCGAGAGCGGCGAAGCCCTGACCGACCGCGTGACCGCGGACATCCGGCAGGCGCTGGGCCCGCTCGCCGGCCAGACGGCGATCGAGACGCCGAAGCACACGGTCCTGCGGGACGCGAAGCAGGCCGGGGACTCCCTGGGTGCCCTGTTCCTCATGATCGGCAGTTTCAGCATCATCGCGGGCGCACTGCTCCTGGTGAACATCTTCGTGATGCTCGGCGAGGAGCGGAAGTCCCAGATGGGCATGGTGCGGGCCGTGGGGATGAAGCGCTCGCGGCTGGTCGGGTCCTTCACCCTCGAAGGGGCGACGTACGCGCTGCTGTCCGCCCTGCCGGGAGCGGCCGTCGGGGTCGCCGTCGGCTGGGGCGTCGCCGTGGTGGCGGCGCAGATCTTCCAGGGCTGGTCGGTCGGCGGAAGCAGCATCCGCATCGCGTTCGATGTCACCCCGACCAGCGTCCTCAACGGACTGGCCATGGGTCTGCTCATCGCCTTCGCCGCGATCCTCGCGACCAGCGTGCGCATCAGCAGGTTCAACATCATCGCCGCCATCCGCGACCTCCCGACGACGCCCGGTAGGCGACCGCGCCGCCGTCTGCTCGCGGTCTCCACCGCCCTGGCGGTCCTGTGCGCGTTCGCGGCCGTCCCGGCCGTGGCCCGCAGCCAGCCCGACGCCACGTACCTCATGCCGGCGCTCGCCCTCGCCTTCGCCGCTCCGGCGCTGCTGCGCGTCCTCCCCCGGCACACGGTCACCACCTCGGTCGCGGGAGCCGTACTGGCCTGGACACTCCTGGCACCCGTCGTACGCCCGCGGATCTTCGACACTCCTTCGATGTCCGTGTACGTCATCCAGGGCGCCCTGGCCGCCTTCTCCGCGGTGGTGCTCGTCAGCGACAACCAGAGGACGCTGCTCCGCCCCGTACGCCGATTCCTCCAGCGCCCGACGGAGGGTGGCCTGGCGGCCCGCCTCGCGGTCGCGTACCCCTTGGCCAAACGATTCAGGACCGGCGCGACCCTGGTGATGTACACGCTGATCGTGTTCGTCCTCGTGCTCCTGACGGAGATCTCGGGCATCCTCCGCGCCGGAGTCGACGGAGTCGTCGCCGACGCCACCGCCGGATACTCCCTCCGGCTGGACTACAACCCGCAGGTCGCCGGGGACCGACTCGGCGCCGAGCTGCGGACCGGTCCGTCGGCTGCCGGGATCGCCGCCGTGACACCGCTGATCAACGCCATGGGACGGGCCACCGACCCGGGGCACCGCAGCGCCCAGCCCCTCGACGTCGCCGCCGTCGGAGTGCCCGACGGAGCGATCACCGGCATCACCTTCCGCGAACGACTGCCCGGCCTGGCGGACGACCCCGCGGTGTGGCGGGCTCTCGCCTCCGACCCCCGCTACGTCGTGCTCGACGGCTTCTTCGGCAGCACCGGCGGCCCGGCCGGCGACTACTACGACCCCGGCGACACCCTCACCCTGACGGATCCCCGCACGGGCCGCAGCGAACAGAAGGTCATCGCCGGCGTGCTCAGCAACGGGTTGGTCTTCTACCCGGGCACCGGAGCCAGTTCGACCACCTACCCCGTGGTGATGGGCGAGCGGGCGACGCGCGCGCTCTTCGGCGCCCAGGCGCAGAACGCCTCCGCACTGGTGAGAACCGCTCCCGGAACCTCCCCCGACGCGCTGGCGACCCGACTCCAGGGCGAACAGCTCTCGTCGAGCCTGGTCGCCACGCCCATCGAGTCGGACATCCGCCAACAGTTCGACTCCAGCACCGCCTTCTTCCGCCTCATGCAGGGTTTCCTCGCCCTCGGCCTCGGCGTGGGCATCACCGGCCTCGGTGTCGTCATGGTCCGAGCCGTCCGCGAACGCCGCCGCACCATCGGAATCCTGCGCGCCCTCGGCTTCCGAGCGCGGACCGTGCAGCGGTCCTTCCTGTGGGAGAGCACCTTCATCGCCGTGGAAGGAATCGTCCTCGGATCTCTGCTGGGCGTGCTCACCACCCGGCTGATGTACAGCAACAGCGCCGCGTTCGAGGGGCTCGAAGGAGGATTCCCGGTCGAATGGACCAGCATCTGCGGCCTGGCAGCGGCCACCTTCGCCGCGTCGCTCCTGGCCACGATCGGTCCGGCACGGCGCGCGGCCGCCATCCGCCCCGCGCTCGCGGTCCGCGTCACCGAATGAAGGACAGGGCAGACAGGCCCGGCCTCCCGGCCGGGCCGGGCCTGCTTCTGCACCACGAGCTCACGGACCGGACAGGTCCGTCACGCGCGCGACGCGCGCTTCGCGGCCTGGTCCCGCAGCTCGCTCTTGGCCAGGGCGTTCTTGTGGACCTCGTCCGGACCGTCGGCGAAGCGCAGGGTCCGGATGTGGGCGTACATGTTGGCCAGCACGAAGTCCTGGGACAGGCCGCCGGCGCCGTGGACCTGGATCGCCTTGTCGAGGATCCACTGCACGGTGGCCGGGGTAGCGATCTTGATCGCCTGGATCTCGGCGTGCGCGCCCTTGTTGCCTACGGTGTCCATCAGCCACGCGGTCTTGAGCACGAGCAGCCTCAACTGCTCGATGCGCACCCGGGATTCGGCGATCCAGTCACGGATGACGCCCTGCTCGGCGATCGGCCGGCCGAAGGCGACGCGCTCGTCGGCACGGGCGCACATCAGCTCGACGGCCCGCTCGGCGATACCGATCGAGCGCATGCAGTGGTGGATCCGGCCCGGGCCGAGCCGTGCCTGGGCGATGCCGAAGCCGTCGCCCTCGCCGCCGATCAGGTTCGCGGCCGGCACCCGTACGTCGGTGAAGGTGAGTTCGGCGTGACCACCGTGCTCGCGGTCGTCGTAACCGAAGACCTCCATCCCGCGGTGGATCTCGAAGCCGGGGGTGTCCCGCTCGACGAGGATCATCGACTGCTGCCGGTGCCGCTCGGCGCCCGGGTCGGTCTTGCCCATCACGATGAAGATCGTCGCTTGGGGGTTCATCGCCCCGGTGATCCACCACTTGCTGCCGTTGATCACGTAGTTGCCGCCGTCACGCACGATCGACGTGCCGATGTTGGTGGCGTCGGACGACGCCACGTTCGGCTCGGTCATCGCGAACGCCGAGCGGATCTCCCCCGCCAGCAGCGGCTCCAGCCAGCGCTCCTTCTGCTCCGGGGTGCCGAACATGTGCAGCACCTCCATGTTGCCGGTGTCCGGCGCCGCGCAGTTCATCGCCGGGGGTGCGAGGTGCAGGCTGCGCCCGCTGATCTCCGCCAGCGGGGCGTACTGGAGGTTCGTCAGTCCCCCGCCCTCCTCGCCCGGCAGGAAGAGGTTCCACAGGCCGCGCTTGCGGGCCTCGGTCCGCAGCTCCTGGAGGACGGGGACCGAGTCCCAGGCCCAGGGGTCCGTGAGTGCGGCGAGCTGGTCGTGGAAGACCGCCTCGGCCGGGTACACGTACTGGTCCATGAATTCGAGCAGGGAGGCGCGCAGCTCCTCGGTCCTGTTGTCGAACTGGAACTCCATCAGTGCGTCTCCTTCAGTGCGGAAAGGCCCGCGTCGAGCAGCGGATCGATGGCCTCGCCGAGGGTCTCGAAGCCGTCCCCGACCGTCTGGCCGCTGCGGTGGCGGTAGTGGATGCCCTCGATGATCACGGCGAGCTTGAAGGCGGCCAGGCCCAGGTGGAAGCCGAATCCGGAGAGGTCCCGGCCGCTGCCCGCGGCGTAGCGCTCGACGGTCTCGGTCTCGGTGAGGTAGCCGGGCGCGCCGGCGACGGTGCTGACGCCGGCGGCGTCGCCGACGACCTCGCCGAGCCGGTTGTAGACGACCATCAGCGCGAGGTCCGACAGCGGGTCGCCGAGCGTCGCCATCTCCCAGTCGAGCACCGCCGTGGCCCGGTCCTCGTCGTCGACCAGCAGGTTGTCGAGTCGGTAGTCGCCGTGCACGATGCCGCTCCCCGACTCCTTCGGGATGGCGGCGGCGAGCCGGCGGTGGAGCTCGTCGGCGGCGGGGAGGTCCCTGCTGTACGAGGCGTCGAGCTGTTTCCTCCAGCGGCGGACCTGGCGCTCCAGATAGCCCTCGGGGCGCCCGAAGTCGGCGAGACCGACCGCCGCCGGGTCCACCTGGTGCAGCGTGACGAGGGTGTCGACGAGCCGCTCCGAGATCAGCCGCGTGCGCTCCTCGCCGAGCGGGGCGAGCTCGGCCGCGAGCCGGTACGGGGTGCCGGCGCAACGCGCCATCATGTAGAACGGCGCGCCCAGCACCTCGGCGTCGTCACAGAAGCCGAACGTGTACGGCACGGGGACGGCGGTGTCGCGCAGTGCGCTCATCACGCGGTACTCGCGGCCCATGTCGTGGGCGGTCGCCAGCACATGGCCGAGGGGCGGGCGGCGGACGATCCAGGTGGTGGCGCCGTCGGTGACCCGGTACGTGAGGTTGGACTTCCCGCCGGCGATCAGCGTGGCCGACAGGTCGGAGCCGGCTCCGGGGACGTTCGCGCCCAGCCAGCTGCCGAGCCGGACCAGGTCGAGGCCCGTCGGGGAGGTGGGGAGGTCGGGAAGGGACATCACGGCACCACCACGGTGACGGTGTCGGCCGCACAGACCGGGTGGGTCATGCCGGTGCTCCGTTCAGCGAGGCGCGCAGGCCCGGGACGAGGGCGGCGAGCGCCGCGCGGGTGGAAGGGGCGTCGACGTGCAGGTGCGCCCGCATGCCGACGGCTCGCGCGCCGAGCACGTTGGGCTCGGCGTCGTCGATGAAGAGCGCGCGCCCGGGGACGACACCCAGCCCCTCGAGGGTCAGTTCGTAGATCGGGGCCAGCGGCTTGCGCAGGCCCACCTCGCCGGAGACGACGACCGGGTCGAACAGTGCGTCGATCCGCTCGCGCGGGTAGGTGTTGCCCCAGCTGTTGGACAGCAGGGCGACCCGGACGCCGAGCTCGCGCAGCTCCTCCACGAGCCCGAACATCGCCGGGTCCGGGCGCATCCCGGCGAACAGCCGGGAGAGCACGCCGACCGGGTCGACCGGCCGGCCGTCGATCGTGGTGAGCTCCGCGGCGAGAAGCGCGTCGAACTCCTCGACGCCCAGCTCACCGGTCTCCAGGCGGTGGATCGGAGTGCCGAGGGGCGCACTGCGCGACATCCAGGCCTTGAGGGTCCGGGAGAACGACTCCGGCTCGATGCCGTCGGCCTCGAGCCAGGCATCGATGGACTGCTTCACGGGCCCGGTGAGAACACCCCCGTAGTCGAGGACGACGGCCTCGACCAGTGCGTTCGGAGACACGTCGGCGCTGGTCACTCGGCTGCTCCGACGAGCGTGACGCCTCCGTCGATGACGACGGTCTGGCCGGTGAGCCAGGCGGCGTCCTCGGACAGCAGAAAGGCGACGACGCTGCCGATGTCCTCGGGCTCGCCGAGCCGCTTGAGCGGGTAACCGGCGGCAAGCTCGGCCTCGCGGCCCTCGTACAGGGCGGTCGCGAACTTCGTCTTGACGACGGCCGGCGCGACGGCGTTGATTCGGATGTCCGGGGCCAGCTCGACGGCCAGCAGCTCGGTCATCGAGATCAGCATCGCCTTGCTGGCTCCGTACATGCCGATCATCGGCGCCGGCTGCACACCGGAGACCGAGGAGACGTTGACGACCGAGCCGCCGTGCTCCTTCATCCACGCCCCGTGGACCGTCTGGGTCCAGGAGAGCGCGGCGAGGCAGTTGATCTCCACGATCTTGCGGGCGGCCGCCAGGTCGAGCTCGATCATCGGGCCGTACACCGGGTTGATGCCGGTGTTGTTCACCAGCAGGTCCACGCTGCCGAACGCCTCGATCGCGCGGCGGACCGTGTCGGCCTGGTGCTCCTGGTCGTCGGCCTTGCCGGCGACGCCCAGCGCGTACGCGGGACCGCCCAGAGCGGCGACCGCCTCGTCGAGCGTGTCCTTGGTGCGGCCGGTGACGACGACCCGGGCGCCCTCGGCGACGAGCCGCTCGGCGATGGCGAGGCCGATGCCTCGGCTGGCTCCGGTGACGATCGCGGTCTTGCCCTCGAAACGCTCCATTGTTCCACCTCTCTTTACATGCTAAGCGGTCGCTTATTGACTGTGGGCCTACTGTGCAGCGGACGAGGGAGAGCCGTCAACAGGCGGCAGGGGTCGGAGCGGGATGATCTATGTCATGTGGACAGGAGTCCGCAGGCGCTTCGCGCGCCACGGTGTCCGCGGCGCCCTACGGGCCCGGTCAGCGGGCGAGGATGCCCGCGACGAAGAGGTCGGCGAACGTACGGGCGACCTCGGCGGGCGAGGCGACGCCCTCGGGACGCCACCACATCGGGAGGTGGTGCACCGAGCCGAAGCAGTAGTCGACGGCAAGCTCCGCGCTGACGTCCTCGCGGAACACGCCCTCCTGCTGTCCCTCGATGATGAGCGCCCGGAAGGTCTCGTGATAGCGCCGGCGCTCGCGCCGTACCTGCCGCTGGTTCTCCTCGGCGAGCTGGTGCAGCGACCGGAAGAAGATGGTGGTGCTCTCGATGTTCTCGATCGAGGTCACCACGACGTCCACCACCGCCGCGTGGACGCGCTCCGCGACCGGGAGACCCGTCGCCACCACGGCGTCGAGGTGCTCGGTCTGCATCCGCAGCACCCGGAGGTAGATCTCGTGGAGCAGGTCGTCCTTGGACGGGAAGTAGTGGTACATCGCGCCCTTGGTGACCCCCGCGGCGCGCACCACGTCCTGCACCGAGGTGCCCTCGAAGCCCTTCTCCGCGAAGAGTTGCAGGGCGGCGTCCAGCAACCGCTCCGGAGCGGTGCGGCCGTTGACGGTCGCCGGCGGCCGGCCCCGCCGGCGGCCCTGCGCGGTGGACACGATCCGATCCTCTAGCGCCGTCGCCGCGAAGTCTTCGGGGCCTCCGGCGCGTACGTCTCCAGGTAGGCGGTCATGAGGCGCCGCGCCTCGTCGACCGTGGCCTGGTCGCCGGTCTCCGACCGCTGGAACGCGACCCCGAAGATCCGGTCGGCGGCCTCGTAGGCGACCTCCACGGCGAGCAGTGGGGTGTCCTCGGCGATCAGCTCGCGCTCGCGCAGGTAGCGCCAGAGCCGCTCGGCCTGCGCCCTGCCCCACGCCTCCTCGAGCTCCACCAGCATCGGGCTGCGGCCCGGGGCGTACCACAGCTCCACCACGCCCGGGTGCTCGCGGCAGTAGGCGATCTGCGGGTCGACGAGCGCGTCGATCACCTCGCGCAGGGTGCCGAGTTCGGGATCGTCCGCCGCTTCCGCGACGAGCGCGTCGATGTCCCGGCTGTGGCGCTCCAGGAGCGCCGCGTCCACCTCGTTCCGGTCGGCGAAGTAGTGGTAGACGGACGGTGTGGGAATGCCGGCCCGCTTGCCGATGGCGCCGAGCGTGGAGGCCTCGTACCCCTCCTCGGCGAGGATCTGCTCGGCGGCGTCCAGGATCGCCTGCGCACGCAGCACACCCCGGCGCTGCACGGGCGCCGGACGTGAGGCCAGCTGGGACGTCACCGGATTCTCGACCATGAGTCGAGAATATCAGCCGGGCGACACAAGATCATTGGCAACGAGCCCGGGCTGCCGTTCGGCGGCGCCGAGCGGTCCGGCTTCGGACGGGGGTACGGCCCACTGTGGGCCCGGGCCAAGTCACCACCGCACTTGGCGACTTGGCCGCAAGCCGGGCGCGGGGAGTCGCACGCGTGTGCTGTTGAATGGCGCCATGTGGATTACCGGTGCGCTGGTCGGGGCGCTTGTCTTCTTGCTCGTGGTGGTGGCCCCTGCGGTGGTGGGGCGGCGCTTGCTGGGGGTGCGCGCGGGGGCGGTGCGGGTCGCGACGGCGGGGGCGTGCGGGCTCACGGTGTCCGGGGGGCTGTTCGGTCCCCGGCTGGAGGAGTCGGGGGAACTCGCGCCGCTGCTGTCCCTGATGGTCGGGGTGGGGATGGTCGCCTCGATGATGGTGCTCGTCGCGCTGGACATCGTGGTCCCCGTGGGCGCCGTACGGCCGCTCGGATGGGCACAGTCGGTACGGGGGCGGATCGCGCGGGCGCGGCGGTACTCCGGTGTGGTGCGGATCGCCGGCCGGCACGGGCTCGGGCCGTATCTGCGGGGCCGGCGACGCGCGCCCGGGACCCGGCACGAGTTGCTGGCGCGGGAGCTGCGGCAGGCGTTGCAGGCCGGCGGGACCACGTTCGTGAAGCTGGGGCAGCTTATGTCTACCCGGCGGGACCTGCTGCCCGAGGTGTACGTCGAGGAGCTCAGCCTGCTTCAGGACCAGGTGCCGCCCGCGCCGTGGAGCGAGGTCGAGACGCAGCTCCGGGAAAGCCTGGGAGCGCCTGTGCAGGAGGTGTTCGCCACGTTCGAACGGGTCCCGCTGGCGGCGGCCTCCATCGCGCAGGTGCACGCGGCCGTCCTGCGGGACGGCACCGAGGTCGTCGTCAAGGTGCAGCGGCCCGGGATACCGGAACTCGTGGAACGCGACCTGGACATCGTCGGGCGCCTGGCCGCCGCTCTGAGCGAGCGCACCGCCTGGGGGCGCGGTCTGGGGCTGAAGGAACTGGCGCAGGGCTTCGCCGTCGCGCTGCGCGAGGAGCTGGACTTCCGCGTCGAGGCTCGCAACATGACCGCGGTGCGACGGGCCGCGGAGGCTCGCCGCGGCTCCGGCGTCGCCTTCCCCGTCCTGTACGGGCAGTTCAGCACGGAGCGTGTCCTCGTCATGAGCCGGGTCGAGGGCACCTCGCTCGGCAAGGCGGTCCCCGACGACGACCGACACGGCGCCCGGCTGGCCGAGACCCTGCTCGACACGCTGCTCGACCAGATCATGCTGGACGGCGTCTTCCACGCCGATCCGCACCCCGGCAACATCCTGCTCCAGCCCGACGGCACGGCCGCCCTGCTCGACTTCGGATCCGTCGGCCGGATCGACGCCGGGCTCCGCGAGTCGATGGGCGGCCTGTTCCTCGCCGTCGACCGCGGCGATCCGCTCGCCCTGCGCGAGGCGCTCCTGGAGATCACCGACCGCCCCGAGGACGTCGACGAACAGCGGCTGTTGCGCATGCTCGGCCAGTTCAGCGCCCGCCATCTCGGGAGCGGAGCCGCGCCCGACGTGGAGATGTTCAGCGATCTGTTCCGGCTGGTGGCCGACTTCCGGCTGGCGGTTCCCCCGGAGATCGCTGCCGTGTTCCGGGCCCTGGCCACCCTGGAGGGCACACTGGTCCGCCTCTCCCCCGGATTCAACATGCTGGAGGCGTCCCGTACGTACGCCTCGGCCCGGCTCACCGACCGGCTGGGACCGCAGAGTGCCCGTGACACCGCCCGCGACGAACTGATCGCACTGTTGCCCGTCCTGCGACGGCTGCCGCGCCGCCTCGACCGCCTGGGCGGTGCGCTCGAGGAGGGGCGGCTCGGGGTCAACGTGCGGCTCTTCGCCGATCCCCGCGACCGGCGGGTCGTCGGCGAGCTCGTCGGGCGGGTGGTGCACGCCTTCGTCGGGATCTTCCTCGGGTTCGCGGGCCTTCGGCTCCTGGGCATGGACGGCGGGCCGCGTGTGAGCGAAAGCCTCGGACTGTACGGGCTGCTGGGCTTCAACCTCCTGCTGCTCTCCGCCGTCCTCGTCCTCCGTACCGTCTATGTCACCAGCCGGCCCATGGATTGACTTCCGCTCCCCGCGAGTCCCGGTCCTACCCGTGCTCCGCAGCCCTGCGCGAGCTCGTCAGCCGTCGAGGAGGAAGACCACCGCCATCACGACGTGGAGGAGGGCCAGGAGGCCGCCGCAGACGGCCAGGAAGGCGCCGGCGTAGGTGTCCACCAGGTGCGTGAAGGGGGCCACCGGCACCAGCACGTCCGCCGGGTCCTCCGGTGGGTGGGCCACGGTGATCGCGGGACCGGCCTCGCCGTGCAGGAAGCCGCGGTACGTGCCGGTCGCGTCCGGGTAGACGTATCCGCCGCGGGTCATCGTGGCCCGGGTGGCGGTCACCATGACGCCGTGGCGGTACAGCCACCGTTCCCGCCGTGCGCGGATCACCCCGTAGAGGCCGATCCACAGGCCCAGCCAGGCCAGGCCGCCGACCGGGATCGTGAGGACGACCACGTCCCACTCTCCCAGCGCGCCGGCCACTGCGCAGAGGGCGACGAGCGCCAGGAGGTGCCACAGCGCGCCCCGCAGGATCCGGCGGTGGAACCTCGTCCGCCAGGTGGGGGCGAGCGAGCGGACCACGGCGAACGGTGCCCCGTCGACGTCGTCGCTGTCCGTCCGGTTCGCCAGGATCGCGTTGACCCCGTCGGCGAAGGCGGTCGCCGCCACCTCGTCCACGTCGTCGATGCGGTGGACGCGCGGTGTCGTTCCGGACTTCGCCCGCAGCTCGATCAGGACCGAGCGCCCCTCGGCGCGTATCCGGCCCAGCCCGTCGGGGGTGAAGGTGACCTGCTCGCGCGGGAGGTCGAGGACCAGTCCGATGTCCTCGGCGGACAGGACGGCCCCGCCCCGGCCTCGGAGCACCGGGAGGGAGGAGATGGATGTCGACATGGGCATGATCGTAGAGCGGGTTTTCGACCAGGTCAGCCCCTTGGATCCCCGTTCCCCCGGCCCTTGCGCGGGAGGAGTGCGGTGCCGTCGGACGCCGGGGTGTCGAGGGGCGGCGACGACGACCTCAGCGAAGTCGAGCGCCCCACTCTCGTCGACGTCGGCGAGCAACCGCACGACACCAGGCCTGGTAGCCGTCAGCCTAGGTGCGGGCGGCGGTGTCCTGGGTCAGGGCGGTGCGGACGCCGGCGAGCACCACGGCGATCAGGCAGAGGGCGATGACGGTCTCGGCCCACAGGAAGGCGAACCAGTCCAGCACACAGCCGATCGGGGGTGTGCCGGGCGCGGTGTTGCGGAAGGCCGAGAGGGCGAACAGGGTGGCGGCCATCCAGGCGAGGGCGGGCCAGAGCAGACCCTGCTTGCGGGTCGTCAGGTACCAGGCGCCGATGAGCACGGACGCCGCCAGCGCCCACATCACGACCATCATGAAGACCGCGAAGACGAGCAGGCTGGCCGATCGGGTCAGGTCCAGCGCCAGGACGGCTTCCTCCGCCGAGGTCGTGGGGGTCGGGAAGACCGCGAAGAGCGTGTCGTTGCTGGAGAACCGCATCCGTACCGGCACCTGTTCGCCACCCAGCACCGCCCAGAACCCGATCTCGGTCTCGTAGGCGTCGAACGGGTAGTCGCTGATCGATCCGCCCGTGATCGCGACCTTCACGTCCTTGGTCGCGAGCCGCTCGTGCGCCGGGAACGTCAGGTCGCCGAGGGTCTGCGTGGAGGTCTGGAGGCTGAGATCGGCCACC
This sequence comes from Streptomyces sp. HUAS YS2, assembly GCF_033343995.1. Lineage (NCBI taxonomy): Bacteria > Bacillati > Actinomycetota > Actinomycetes > Kitasatosporales > Streptomycetaceae > Streptomyces > Streptomyces solicathayae. The sequence goes on from NZ_CP137573.1 coordinate 1,057,662, forward strand.
GGGGCCGTGCCGCCCGCCTCACCGAGGTTCCCGAGCGGGGTGACCCGCACGCGCAGCAGCAGCTCCCTGGCCGCGGCGTCCACGCGTTGGACCGTGGCCTCCACGTCCACGCGGTCGGTGGCTCCGGAACCGACCGTGTGGACCGTGTCGATCTCCTGCCTCTCGCGGTACTGCAGCCACGACCCCACGCCCACCGCCACCACGATCAGGACCGCGATGGGGATCAGGATCGGCAGGAGCGACGCCTTGAAGCGGCTCGGGCGGGGTGGGTCCGGCGGTGGGGTCATGGTGGGTCCGATCCTCGTGGACCGGGCCGGCGATCCACCGCATCCGGGCAGGCGTGTCGGCGCAGGTGGGAAGCCGGCTCGACAGGGCGGATCCGGCGCCTTCCCCGAGTGGCTCTCGGGGAAGGCGCCGGCTTCCGGGCGGTGCCTCGGTCAGCCGTTGACCTGGACGACGCCCGAGGCCGTCGCCGCCGCGCCGGCGCCGTCCGCCGGAGTGGAGGTCAGCTGCCACCTGTAGGAGCCGGCCGCCACCGGGGTGCCCGCCTCGGACCTGCCGTTCCAGGAGACGCGTACGGCGCTGAGAGTCCCGTCACCCGTCCAGGTGCGCACCACCTCGCCGGTCTCGCGGTGGGTGAGCGTCACCCGCCAGGACGCCGCGGGCTTGGAGAGCCACCATGCGGCGGCCCATTCGGCGGTGTCGCCCTGCACCAGCGTGGGAGGTGCCTCGGTGCGGGCGACGCGCAGCGGGGAGACCGCCTGCTGCGGCGCGGTGACATGGACGGTGTCGTCCGCGCCGACCCAGGCGAGCTTGCCCGCGTCCGCGTCGAGGGTCCAGGTGGTGCCTCGGCCGTCGCCGCTCGCGGGCGGCTTCAGGCCGGTGACGGTGCCCAGATCGGCCGTACCACCGTCCCCCTGCAGCGCAGTGAGGCGCAGATCGCCGGACCCGTCGCGGTGGGCGAGGAACCGGTCGCCAAGGAGGACGCCCGACGTCGGGGCGGGGTAGGTGTGCCCGGTCGCCAGGTCGCGCACTCCTGCCGCGTCCTGGGAGGCGCAGCTCCAGTACAGCAGGCTTCCGCTGCGCTGGAGTTCGTTCGGGACGCACGCGGTGCCCAGCTCGATGGTCCGGGTCACGTTGCCGGTGAGCACGTTGACCACCTTGACCGTGCCGGGATTCTTCGGCGCCGCCTTGAGCAGCCGCTTCTGGTCCAGTACGGCGCCCTGCGCGGGCTGCTCGCGGACGACGACGTCGCGTGCGGTGTCCACGACGTACTGCCGTCCGGCCGCCTCGTACAGCACGAACTCCGGTGCCGCGTCGAGGATCCGCCCGTCCCTGCCCGGGAGCGTGAAGCTGTCGGCCGGGTGCTCCGGGTCGTCGCCGGTCACCAGCACGTCGGCGCCCGTGTCCGGGTCCTTGACGAGGCGGGCCAGCCCCTCGTCGGTTCCGTCGGCGAAGCGGCCCGCCGCCAGGCCGGGGAAGTCGGCGAGCGCCGCGCCCTTCGCCGGGTCGAGGCCGGTTCCGATGTCCGTGCCGTGCAACGTCTCCTTGCCGGCAAGGGAGTTGACGTACCGGAGTCGCCCGCGGTCGAGGCTCAGCGCCTGGATGTGGCCGTCCGTCGTCTCGCCCCCCGGCACCTCGCGCAGGAGCAGATCGAAGACGAGCCCGGAACCGTCCACGCTGAAGTGGCGGATGGCACGGTTGCCGTCGGCGCCCTTGCCGAGCGCGACCAGCGAACCTCCGCCCTCGGCGCGCAGGAACGTCGACTCGACGTCGCTCATCAGCGTCCGCTCGGTCTCCGCCCCGGCGAAGGGGGTGAGGCGCAGGGGACCGCCGTCGCCCTCGCGCCAGAGCACGTTCTCGCCCACGACGTAGGTCGTGACCTTGCTGTCGGTCGACTGCGTGGCGAGCGGCACGATCCGCGGGGCGGCGGACATGTTGTCGCGCGCCATGACCCGCACGCCCGGCTGCCCGGTGCGGGTGAACCAGCTGACGGTTTCCCCGGTGATCCGGAGGTTGCTCACCTCGCCGGTCACGGGCAGGCGTTCGACGGTTCCGTTGTACGCCGTGAGGATGCCGTACCCCAGGGTGCCGTCGGCGTTGCGCCAGCCGATCACGAGCCGGTTGTAGTGGGCGCCGAACAGGAGGGGCACGGCGCCGGTGGTCGCGCCGGCGGGGAGTTGCACGACGGGGTCGTCCGCCGGGGCGCCGCCGCGCGCCACGCGCAACTGGTAGTTGCCGTCGCCCTGGTCGACGGTGGCCAGCGTCCAGCCGTTGACGACCCGCGGGTTCAGGTATCCGGCGGGCACGGTGTACGTGTTGGTGAAGCTGGGGTCCTCGATTCCGACCCGCACGATGTCCGTGCCGCCGTCCTCGCGCGGCTTGGTGTAGACGACGCGGTTGTACTCGTCGTGGCCCTGCACGATCGCGTCCTCCGGGACTCCGTCGAGCTCCGGGAGTGCCTTGGTGCGGCTGTTGTACGTGTTGGTCCAGAGGTAGCCGCCGCCCTCGCGGTGCAGCACGCCCTGGCTGCCGGTGGCCAGCAGCGTCTCCGTCCCGGCGCTGTGCGCGTCCGGCGCGGGTATCAGGACCTCGGCCGCGTCGGCGGCGTGAGCCGTGACCGGCAGTGCGGTGGCCAGCCCGGCACCGAGGACGGCGGCGATGGCGGCTGCGGTGGCGGTACGCCGGGTGCGGCCGGTTCGGATGGTGCTGCTGGTTGTGCGCAGGTGATGGGACACCTGACCCCCCAATTGTTAACAGGCGAAGTTCCGACATCGAGCTGTGAACACGGTCAACAGTACACACTGAGGCGGGAGTTGTGCACGGAACACGTGAACCTCGTGTCACAGAAATGTCGCAGGGGGCAGGAGGCAGGGGACGCCTGAAACGGCGCGGCCGCCCGGCTCCGGTCGTCCCATATCGGGACGACCGGCTCCGGACGGCCGGGCGGGGGTGGGGCGTTACGGCTGCTGGGCGCTACGGCTTCGGCAGAAGGCAGCCGGCACGGTTCAGGTCGATGACGTTCCCGGCGCCGATGCAGGGAACGATCGTGTACGTCTGCTGGGCGTAGTTGATGCCCTGGCGGACCGTCACGGCACCACTCTCGTCGACCTCGCACGGGTTGTTCACGGTGCAGCTCTCACCGCTCTCGTTGCCAGTGTTGTTGACGGCGACGACCCTGCCGGTGGCCGTGTCGATCACCGGCGAGCCGGAAGTGCCGCCGATGGTGTTGCACGAGGAGGTGTAGCGGACCGAGTCCTTCCAGGTCCACTCGCCCTCCTTCAGGCGGTAGACGAATCCGTCGACGTTGCAGCTGTAGATCCGCTTCCAGTACCCGGAGACCACCTTGATCGCCGCACCCTGGGTCGGGTGGGCGTCGTCGAGGGTCAGGGCATTGATGCCGTACTGGCTCTGGATCTGCGCGTAGGTCTTGGTCAGCTGGTAGATCGAGACGTCCGTGTCGGTCATCGTGGCGTACGCGATCTTGCTCGCCCGAAGCGTCCCGGCCTTGGAGCCGGACGAGTTGAGCAGCGTGAACGAGCGGCTGGACCGCTGGTCCTTGACGACCTCACCGGCCGCCGGGAAGCCGGTCTCCAGGCAGTGCCCGTTGGAGAGGACGAGGGCCGGGTCGGTCGGCAGGGAGCTGGGCGTGCGCACGACGGAGCCGGAACAGTTGCTGAGCGCGACCGTTCCCGCGAAGTCGACGGCGACGGCCGTCGCGGCCCGGTCCCGAGATGCGGGGGCCGCGGCCCGGTCGGCCGTGTCCTGGGGTGCGGAGGCCACGGCCGGGGCTGCCGCCGCTCCTGTCAGGAGCAGGGCGAGCAGGGCGCCGGCGAGAGGCTTCTTCATGTGGGGGTTCCCCTCTGATGACGGTGCATCCGAAGATCCTTCGGTTGTCATGTGCATTCTTCGAAGGGTCGGCACCAACTGACAAGAGGGCGTGGCCGATTGAGGAACGGACGCTTGGCGATCAGGCGCGGGGGCCGAGGAACAGGCCGCCGCCGGCGTCGATGACCTGTCCGGTGATCCAGCGGGCCGCGTCGGAGGCGAGGAACGCGACGACGTCGGCGACGTCGTCGGGCCCGCCCAGCCGATCGAGCGCCGTCGTCGCGACGATGAGGTCGGCCAACCCCGGCGCCTCGAAGGCCGATCCGTTGGTCGCCGTCCGGGCGGCGCCGGGTGCGACGGCGTTGACGGTGACGGGCAGTGCGGGCTGGACGCTGAAGTACGGCGCTCGCGCGCCGTCAGGGCGGCCCCGGACGCCTGAGGCCGCCTGCGTTCCGCCCATCGGAAAGCGGGTCCTGAGGGCCGCGTCGACGACCGAGGGCGGCCGGTCGGGGCGGTCGGAAGCCGGCACACGCCCGCCTCCCCCGTCCCCGACCGACCGCCCCTGGCCGAACGCCCCCGAGCAACCGCCCCCGGCGGGTCAGAGCGCGCCGACGATGGCCTCGACCCGGTCCTTCGCGTCGCCGAAGAGCATCGAGGTGTTCTCCTTGAAGAACAGCGGGTTCTGCACACCCGCGTAGCCGGAGGCCATCGAGCGCTTGAACACGATCACCCGCTCCGCCTCCCACACCGTGAGGACCGGCATGCCGGCGAGCGGGCTGGACGCGTCCTCGGCCCCGGCCGGGTTGACGGTGTCGTTGGCGCCGATGACGAGGACGACGTCGGTCCTGGCGAAGTCCTCGTTGATCTCGTCCATTTCGAGCACGACGTCGTACGGCACCTTGGCCTCGGCCAGCAGGACGTTCATGTGGCCGGGAAGGCGACCGGCGACCGGGTGGATGCCGAACCGTACGTCGACGCCCTTCGCGCGCAGCTTCGAGGTGAGCTCCGCGACCGGGTACTGCGCCTGTGCCACGGCCATGCCGTAGCCGGGCGTGATGACCACGGACCGGGCCGAACCGAGGAGTTCGGCGGCGCCCTGCGCGGTGATCTCCGTGTGCTCGCCGTAGTCGACGTCCGCACCCGCGGGAGCCTCGATGCCGAAACCGCCGGCGATGACCGAGAGGAACGAGCGGTTCATGGCCTTGCACATGATGTACGACAGGTAGGCACCGGAGGAGCCGACCAGCGCGCCGGTGATGATCAGCAGGTCGTTGCCGAGCAGGAAGCCGGAGGCCGCCGCGGCCCAGCCGGAGTAGCTGTTGAGCATCGAGACCACGACCGGCATGTCGCCGCCGCCGATCGAGGCGACCAGGTGCCAGCCCAGCGCCAGCGCCAGGACCGTCACGGTGATCAGCAGCCACAGCTCCGGCGTGATGACGAACCACACGGTCAGGGCGATGAACAGGGCCAGCGCGCCGAGGTTCAGGGCGTTCTTGCCCGGCAGCATCAGCGGCTTGGAGTTGATCTTCGCCGAGAGCTTCAGGTTCGCCACGATGGAGCCGGTGAAGGTCACCGCGCCGATGAACAGGCCGATGAACACCTCGGCGTGGTGGATGCCCAGGGTGCCGAGCGCGTCCAGCGCCTCGGCCTCGTGGCCGTTCGGGTCGAACTCGACGTTCAGGAAGCCGTTCCAGCTGACCAGCACGGCCGCCAGACCGACGAAGGAGTGCAGCAGCGCGATCAGCTCGGGCATGCCCGTCATCTCGACACCGCGCGCCCGCTGCACACCGATCACTGCGCCGACCAGCATCGCCAGGGCCATCAGGCCGAGGCCGGCGGTGCTGACGTCGCCGTCGACCGCGAGCACGACCGTCGCGACGAGCGCGACGCCCATGCCGAGCATGCCGAACGCGTTGCCGAGCCGCGCCGACTCGTGCTTGGAGAGTCCTGCCAGCGCGAGGATGAACAGCAGCGCGGCAACAAGGTAGGCCGCCTGGGCGGCAAGGGTCGCAGACATGTCAGCTCCGGTTGAACATGGCGAGCATGCGACGCGTCACCGCGAAGCCGCCGAAGACATTGATACTGGCCAGAAGGATCGCCACGAACGACAGCACGGTGACCGCCGTGCTCGAGTGGCCGATCTGCAGAACCGCGCCGACGACGATGATCCCGGAGATCGCGTTCGTCACCGACATCAGCGGCGTGTGCAGCGCGTGGTGCACGTGCCCGATCACGTAGTAGCCGATCACGATCGCGAGCACGAAGACCGTGACGTGGGGCAGCAGCGCCGCGGGGGCGAACGCGGCGGTGAGGAACAGCGCCAGGGCGCCGAGGGCCACGCCGCCGAACTTCTGCCCGGCCGTCATCGGCGCCTTCTGCGGCTTCGGCGCCTCGACCGCGGTCGCCGCGGGCGCGGGTGCCGGGGCGGCGGAGACCTGGACGGGCGGGGGCGGCCAGGCCGACTCGCCCTCGCGTACGACCGTGATCGAGCGCTGCACCGCGTCGTCCCAGTCGAGGACCAGCCGGCCGTCCTTGTCCGGCGTCATCAGCTTCAGGAGGTTCACCAGGTTCGTGCCGTACAGCTGCGAGGCCTGCGCCGGCAGGCGGCCCGCCAGATCCGTGTAGCCGATGATCGTCACACCGTTCTCCGTGACGACCTTCTCGCCCTTCACGGTGCCCTCGACGTTGCCGCCGTTGGCGGCCGCCATGTCGACGATCACCGAACCCGGCTTCATGCTCGCCACCATGTCCGCGGTGATCAGCGTCGGGGCGGGGCGTCCCGGGATCAGCGCGGTGGTGATGACGATGTCGACCTCGCGGCACTGCGCGGCGTAGAGCTCGACCTCGCGCGCCTTGTAGTCGTCGCCCATCTCCTTGGCGTAGCCCGTCTTCGAGACCTCCACCTCCGGGGACTCGATCGACAGGTACTCGCCGCCCAGCGACCGGACCTGGTCGGCCACCTCGGGCCGCGGGTCGGTCGCCCGGACGATCGCGCCGAGCGAGCCGGACGCGCCGATCGCCGCCAGACCGGCGACGCCCGCGCCCGCGACGAGCACCTTCGCCGGCGGCACCTTGCCCGCCGCGGTCACCTGGCCGGTGAAGAAGCGCCCGAACTCGTGCGCCGCCTCGACCACGGCCCGGTAACCGGCGATGTTCGCCATCGACGACAGCACGTCCATGGACTGGGCCCGGCTGATGCGCGGCACGGCGTCCATCGAGAGCGCGGTGAACGGCCGGCGGCCCAGGTCCTCGACCATGGCCGGGTCGAACGCCGGCGCGAACAGCGCGATCACGGTCGCCTCGGACCGGACCCCGTCCAGCTGTGCCGGAGCGGGGGCGTTGACGCCCAGCACCACGTCAGCGGCGGTCGCGTCGCCGACGGTGGCGCCGGCGAGCTCGTAGGCGCTGTCGGTGAAGCCCGCCGCGACGCCCGCGCCCGGGTCGACGACGACGTCGTACCCCAGTTTGCGGATCTGTTCGATCGTGGCCGGCGTGGCCGCGACGCGACTCTCACCCGCCCGCGCTTCCTTGAGGACTCCGACAATCACGAGGGTTCTCCGTTTCGCTGCGCTGGTCGTCAACGGCTCGCAAACAACCTCGACGCTGAATCGAGTTTTGTGCGCCATCAGAATCGGGGCGCTGCCACCTCGATCGGAAGCGTGCCAGCCGTGATCAATGCCACACCACCGGATCGCGGCCTTCGTGAACGCCCGGAAGGCGTGGTCCCCAATGGTTCGCCAACGTCCTTCCCCACCGGCTGTGCCGGCGCAGCCGACAGTCCCGGATCGGAGTGTCCGCCCGTCATGAACCAGCCCGCCACGGGATGTACGACAGCGGAGTACGGCCGGGTCAGCGTGCTGTTCGGCGCGGAGCGGGGCGCCTACCCGTACGGCAACTCGCTGCTCGTACGCGGCGCAACCGCCTCCCTGGTCGTCGATCCGTCGCTGTCGCTCGTCGGGGCGGCGCCGCCCGCGGACCTGGTCCTCGTGAGCCACGCCCACGAGGACCACATCGCCGGGCTCGGCGGCTACGACGTGCCGGTCCACGTCCACCAGGGCGATCTCGAGGCGCTGCGGTCCCGCGACGTTCTCGTCGCCGGGTTCGGCCTTCCGGCCGAGGCGGCCGAGGAGCTCGACCGGACGATGCGCGACCGGTTCCACGTCCAGGGGCGTCCCGACGCGACGGGATTCGAGGACGGTGCCGTGTTCGACCTCGGCGGACGCACGGTGACCGTCGTGCACCTCCCCGGCCACACCGCGGGCCACAGCGGGTTCCTGATCGAGCCGGACGGATTCCTGTTCGTGGCGGACATCGACCTGACGTCGTTCGGCCCGTACTACGGGGACGTCGGCAGCAGCCTGGTGGACTTCGAGGCCTCGATGCGCCGGTGCCGGGAGATCGACGCCCGCTGGTACGGCACGTCCCACCAGAAGGGCGTGATCGAGGGCCCCGCGGAGTTCCGGCGCCGGCTCGACGCCTTCACCGACGTGGTGGAGCAGCGGGACGCGACACTCCTCGCGTTCCTCGGCGAGCCGCGGACCGTCGAGGAGATCGTCGAGCACCGGCTGGTCTACCGGGCCCATGTCGAAGGACCGCAGGTGGGGCCGGTGGAGAGAAGGACGGCCGAGCAGCATCTGGACCGGTTGACGCGCCGGGGCATGGTCACGGAGGCGGAGGAGGGACGGTTCCGCGCGACGTGAGTGCGTGACCATCGAGCCGATCGCCGCCCCGCGCGCCGGTCCGACCGGTACGGTCACACGGCCGGCGGGGTGGTGAGGGTGGCCGCGAGGACGGTGATGTCGTCGCGCTCCCAGTCGGCTCCGTGCTGCTGGACCGCGAGGTGCAGCCGACGGACCGCCTCCTTCGGCTCCGGGCCGGCGGCACCCAGGAGTCGGGTGACGGTCTGCTCGCCGAGCATGACGCCGTCGGCGTCGCGGGCCTCGGTCAGACCGTCCGTGGCGACCAGGACGAGATCGCCCGGTGACAGGGTGGTCGTGGTGACGGACCAGGTGCCGTCGGGGACCAGGACGAAGGGGCCGATCACCGGCCCGGTCGGCGCGAGGGCCTCGACGGTGCCGTCGGCCCGGCGCAGGCGGGCGATCTCGTGCCCGGCGTTGAGCCATCGGAGCGTCCTGCGCCGGGGGTCGAGTACGGCGATGACCAGCGTGGTGAACCGCTCGTCCTCCGCGGCCAGCATGGACCAGGCGGCCGCGGCGGCGATCCTGGGGTCGAGGCTGAGGCGGAGCGCGGACAGGACGGCGCTCTTGGTCTGGACGGCGAGCAGTCCGGCTGCGACGCCGTGACCGGCCACGTCGCCCTGGACGAGGGCGGTGCTGCCGTCGTCCAGGGCGAGGGTGTCGAAGAAGTCGCCCGCGATCACGCCTTCCGCAGCGGTCATCTCGCCGTGTGCGTCCACGTCCGGGCCGGGGCTGTGCTGAGCGGCGAGGATCCGGCGCAGGCCGAGGGAGGTCGCGGCGTCGGTGCGCAGGGCATGGTCGGCCTGGGTGGCTCGGTGGCGCGACTGTTTCAGCAGGAGCAGGGTGCGTTCCGCCTCGCCCCACACCCCGCCGAGCCAGCCGTGGGCGCGGCGGCCGGAGGGCCGGGTCGCGATCTCGGCGGTGGTGCTGCCGAGGCGCGCCTCCAGGTCGGCGAGCGGACGGACGATCCTGCGCCACACCGCCCACACCATGAGGCCGAGCAGCAGGAGCAGGGTGGCGACGAAGACGCAGTGGAGCGCGAACAGCGTGTTCTGCGCGGTCTCGGCCTGGTGGCGGGCCCGCGCCTTGCGGGCGTCGAGGGCGGCGACGAGTCGGTCCGCCGTGGAGAGGACGGGCTGGATCCCCGCGGCGGGGTTGACGACCCAGGTGCTGAGGGCGGAGTGCAGGGCGGTGCCCTCGGACGCCAGGCCGATGGCGTCGGTGTCGTGGGTGATCGTGTCCGCGACCGCGAGAGCCCGGTCCGCGTACGCGTCGGGTAACGGCGCGGTGGCCGACGCTCCGAGGTCCGTGTGCCGGCTCTCCTCGCTCTCGTGGACGACGGCGAACAGCCGGCCGATGCCCCGGGTGGCGTTCTCGGCCCGGCCGCCGTCGAGCGACGGCCCGGTGCGGACCTGCATGGCGATCAGGACGTCGATGACCGTCAGTGCCACGGCGATGACGACAGCGGCGACCAGCGCGCCCGTGACGGACTGGAAGGGGCGGGCGATACGGGTTCCCCAGGCCACAGACGCTCCCCGTCCTCACCGCCGCCGAACGGGTGCGGCCATGATCGCGCTGGCCGGCACCCGTGTGCCCGGCCTGCCCGAAAGCATGCCGGTTCGTCCGCCCCGGATCCAGCACTCCCGCCCCGGCCTGTCGGCAGGCCGGGGCGGCGCGGCGTCGGGTGCGTGTTACGGGGCCAGGGCGACGTCGAAGAGGTGGAGGGCGGCGTTGGCCGGGAGGACCACGAGTTCGACCTGCTTGTCGGGGTCCAGGGCCACGGAGTGGGCGAAGACCCGGTAGTCGATGCCGGCGTTGCCGTACCCGTCGGGACGGTTGCGGCCGTCCGTGGACTTCACGAGCGTGGCGCCGTGCGCCGTCGCGTCCTGGAACGACCAGTTGGGGAAGCCGATCGACCCGGTGGTGCTCGTCCCGTCGGTGTAGAACACGGTCGCCGTGCCGGTGGCCCCGTAGCCGACGCCGGAGCCGAGGAAGACCAGCTTGCCGCCCTTTCCGGAGACCTTCACGGCCTGTCCGCTGCTCGCCACGCTGTTCTTGGTGCCGGGAGCCGCGGCGGGCCAGGTCAGCCGCGCGCCGAGGGCGTCGACGGACGCTCCGGGCGTGAGCCCGACCGCGGCGAGCTTCTGCGCGGAGAAGCTGTTGCCCTCGCCGTCGAAGTCACCGGCGCCGGTGTCGCTCTCGTCGGTGATCGCGACCTTGTTGTACGCGTCGGAGAGACGGTCAAGGACGGGGCCGAAACGCTCGACCCGGGTGCCGGTGGCGGTGCCCTGGCCGTCGCCTCCCTTGTACGTGGCGGTGGCCGTGAACGTGCGCATGGTGAAGCCGTCGCGCTGCTCGGGCACCTGGATCCGGAACTCCGCCGTGGCCGCGGCACCCGGCTTGTACGCTCCGTCGACGTCGACCACCGCGGGCTGCACGGCCCAGCCGACGGGGCCGTTGAAGGTGACGCTCAGTCGGCTGAGGCGCTCGGGCCCCGCGTTGGTGACGGTGACCTTCACCTCCGAGATGGCCGGGCCGTCCAGGTCGATGGGGGCGATCGTCACCTGGGTGCGCGCCTCGGACGCGGCCGGTGCCTGCGCCGCGACGGCCGCGGGGGCGGACACGAACGCCGCTGCCGCCACCGCCACGGCCGCCACGGCCCTTCGGGCGATCTTGTGTACGAGCATGAGTGGTTGTTCCCTCTCTCACGGTTCGGGCAGTGCTCGGCCGGGGCGCCGGGGACAGGCCGGCACAGGACGGGACGGGGCCGGCCTCACACGGGCGGCATCTCCGTCATGCGCGAGTCGAGGCCGAGCCGGAGGTTCACCCACGCGCCACGGGTGAAGTCGGGGATCGCCACGGGCTTGCCGTCATGCTCCAGCGACATGACGCTCAGCGGCACCGGCGCGCACCAGGCCGCCGAGTCGTACACGTCGATGTCGGGCACGAGGCCGGCCCGCATGAGCTGCACGGTGCGCCACTGCAGGACGTAGTCCATGCCGCCGTGGCCGCCGTTGTTCGCGGCGTCGTCGCCGATCTTCTTCCAGAGCCAGTGGTCGAACTCCTTGCGGTACGACTCGAAGTCCCGCCAGGCGTCGTCGCCGTGGTCGGGCTCGAAGTAGACCCGGGCACCGGTTGAGGAGGTTCCGGCGTAGTCCTCGAAGATGCCGCGGCTGCCCGCGATGCTGTTGATCCGGCTGTACGGACGGGGTTCGCTCACGTTGTGCTCGGCGCGGATCGTCCGGCCGTTCGCGGTCTCGATCATGCAGGTGACGAGGTCGCCGTTGATGTAGGTCTCGTTCCAGGACGGGTGGCCCTTGGGGACGAAGCGCGCGCGGTAGTCGGCGAGACCCTTCGGGGCGGTCGCGGTGGCGCGCAGTGTGGTCATCCGGTCGCCGCGGTTGATGTCCATCGCCGCGGCGACCGGGGCGAGTCCGTGCATCGCGTAGAAGGACGCGACGCTGCGGGTGTGCCACAGACGGCGCCAGGAGTCCGTGTAGTACGTGTCCGAGAAGAGCAACGCGCGCAGGTCGTGCAGATAGCCGCCGTGGCCGTTCGTGACATCGCCGAAGACACCGTCGTGCGCCATCTTGAGCATGGCCAGCTCGTTGCGGCCGTACGAGCAGTTCTCGGCGAGCATCAGGTGCCGTCGGGTGCGCTCGCAGGTGTCGACCAGGTCCCACAGCTCGTCGAGCCGGGTGGCTATGGGGAGTTCGACGATGACGTGCTTGCCGGCCAGCAGCGCGGCCTTGCCCTGCTGGTAGTGGAACTCCCAGGGCGTGGCGATGTAGACGAGGTCGATGTCGTCCCGCTGGATCATCTCGGCGTACGAGCCGGCCGAGCCACCGAACTCGGCGGGGCGCGGCTTGCCCGCCTTGACCAGGTCGTCCGCGACCCGCTTGGCGCGGTCCGCGCGGATGTCGCAGACGGCGGTGACCTGACAGCCGGGCACAACGGACCAGCCCTTGGTCATGCCGTTCCCGCGGTTGCCGAGGCCGACGGTGGCGACCCGGACGGTCCGGTGTTCCGCGTACGGCACGTTGATCATCGAGGTCTGGCCGGCGAGGCGGCGCGGATCGGAGGCCGTGACCGCGCCGGTGGCGGCGAGCGCGGGTGCGGACGCGGCGGCTCCCAGACCCGCGGCGATCGCGCCCGTGGCCACCGCCCCTCCGAGAACCGAACGCCGTGAGACTGCGGGGACTTGAGACATGACGGATCTCCAGATTCGGCTTGGTCGGCATCACTGGCGGGACGACTGTGACGGGCATGACATTTGCATGTCAATAGATGATTGCGAATTGCTTGTTCCGCGCAGAAATGAACAACGAGCCGCGCCGTACGCTGCATCTGCGCGCACGGCGGGGCGGGTTGCGGTGAAAGGGAGCAGAGGCTCAGGGCCGAGGACCGGGGCTCAGCCGCCGGCGAGTACTCCGAGCAGCCGGGCCACCTCTGCCTCGACGGCCGAGCGGGCCGGGCCGAGGTACTTGCGCGGGTCGGCGACCTCGGGAGACGCGTCGAGGCGCTCCCGCACCGTCCTGGTGAAGATCTTGTTCAGGTGGGTCGAGATGTTGACCTTCGTCATGCCCGAGGCGACGGCCTTCGCGAGGTCGGTGTCCGACACGCCGGAGGAGCCGTGGAGGACCAGCGGGACGTCGACGGCGGCCCGCAGCCGTGCGATGAGCTCGAAGTCGAGGACGGCGTCCCGGCTCAGCATCGCGTGGGAACTTCCGACGGCCACGGCCAGGGCGTCCACCCCGGTGGCCGCGACGAAGGCCCGCGCCTCGTCCGGGTCGGTGCGCACGCCGGGCGCGTGCGCACCGTCCTTGCCGCCGACCTCGCCGAGTTCGGCCTCGACCCAGACACCCGCGTGGTGACAGTGCGCGGTGATGTCGCGGGTGACGGCCACGTTCTCCTCGTACGGCAGCCGGGAAGCGTCGAACATCACGGAGGTGAAGCCGAGTTCGACCGCCTCGTGGACCAGCTCGGGCGACTCCGCGTGGTCCAGATGGACCGCGACGGGAACCGCCGCCCGCCGCGCCATCGCGAGGGTGGCGAGACCGACGGGTGTGAGGGCGCCGTGATACCGGGCGGTGTTCTCGCTGATCTGCAGCACCACCGGGTGGCCGGCCCGCTCGGCCCCGGCGACGATCGCCTGGGCGTGCTCGATCTGTACGACGTTGAAGGCGCCGACACCCTTGCTGTCGGCACGTGCGGGACCGGCGATGAGGTCAGTGGGGGTCAGGGGCATGGGTCTCCTCCACGGAAACGGTGGTACGGAACTCGTCGTCGATGCCGTGCTCGGTTCCGACGGCCATCGGCCCGGATCCGGCCGCCTCCCAGGCGAGGATGCCCGCGCCGAGGCAGCCGGCCCGGTCGCCGAGTCGCGCGCGGACGACATCGGGCCCCCGCTGGAAGGTGAGGCGCTCGTGCAGGCGGTCGCGCAGCGGTTCGATCAGCAGGTCGCCGGCTTCCGCGAGCCCGCCCCCGATCACGACGAGTCCGGGGGCGAGCAGCGTGCTGACGGTCGCGAGCGCCGAGGCGAGGGCGTCGACGGCCCGGTCCCACACGGCCACGGCGACGGGATCGCCACGGGCCACGAGCGCGGCCACCCGGGCGGCTCCGTCGACGGGACGGCCCGAACGCTCCGTGTACGCCGCCGCGACGGCCGCGGCGGAGGCGACGGTCTCCAGACAGCCCCGGGAACCGCAGGCGCAGCGGGCTCCGCCCGGTTCGGCGACGACATGGCCGAGTTCGCCCGCGTGACCGAGTCCGCGCACCGGCCGCCCGTCGCACAGGATCGCGGCCGCGATCCCGGTGCCGACGGGGACGAAGAGCGCGTCCAGGGCGCCCCGGGCGGCCCCGATGCGGCACTCGGCGATCCCGCCGGCGCGCACGTCGTGCCCGAGCGCGACGGGCAGCCCGGTGGCTTCGCCGAGCAGTGCCGCGAGCGGCAGGTCCGACCAACCGATGTTGGCGGAGTGGAGGGCGCGCCCGGCCGCCTCGTCGACGATCCCCGGCACGGCCGCGCCCGCGGAGCGCACGGTCAGGCCCCGTGCCTCCGCGTGGTCCCGAAGGCCGCACAGGGCGGCGGCGATCGCGTCCACCACCGCGTCGGGCCCCGAACTCCGCGGTGTCGGCCGACGTAGCGTCTCCAGCGGAGTGAGCGTGCGGTCGAGGACCGCGCCCTTCATGCCCGTGCCGCCGACGTCGAGCGCGATCACGCAGTCGGACGCGGCAGGCGCGTCAGGCATCGCTGCCGTCGAGGATGACCGAACGGGTGAGGTTGCGCGGCCGGTCGGGGTCGTACCCGCGGGCCTCGGCGACGAGGACGGCGAGCCGCTGCGCCCGTACGAGGTCGGCCAGCGGATCGAGGTCACCGGGGGCGTCCCCCGAGCGGGCGACGAAGGTCCCGCCGACCCGCTCGACGTCGTCGGCGAGGCCCTTGGGCGCCGGGCCGAACACCCAGGCCACGCGCCCCGGTCCGGTGATGCTGATGGGTCCGTGCCGGTACTCCATCGCGGGGTACGACTCCGTCCACGCGCCTGCGGCCTCGCGCATCTTCAGCCCGGCCTCCAGGGCGAGACCGTAGGTCCAGCCGGTGCCGAGGAAGGTGCACTGCTCCGCCTCGCGGACGGCTGCGTCCAGCGGCTCGGCGACGGCGCGCTCGGCATCGGCGACGGCCTCCGCCATCGGACCCACCCCGGCCGGCAGCGCGCCCTCGCTCTCCAGATGGGCGCGCAGGAGCGCGAGCACGGTGGTGGCGAAGCGGGTTTGGACCACCGACTCCTCGTCCGCGTAGTCCAGTACGGCGAGGGCGTCGGCGATGTCCTTGACGGGGGTGGCGGGGTCGGCGGTGACGGCCGTGGTCGGGACGGTGCCCTTCACCGCGGCGAGCACGTCGAGTACCTCGGTGGTGGTGCCGGACCGGGTGATGGCGAGAACGCGGTCGTAGGCGCGGCCGACGGGGAACTCGGAGGCGGCGAAGGCGTCGGTCTCGCCGTGTCCGCCGCGCTCGCGCAGCTGTGCGTAGGCCAGTGCCATGAACCAGGAGGTGCCACAGCCGACGACGGCGACTCGCTCCCCCCGGCGGGGCAGCACGTCGGTGAGGGAGGCGACCGATGCGGCCGCGCGCCGCCAGGTGTCGGGCTGGGAGGCGATCTCGGCGGAGGTACGGGAGGCGTCCTGGGCGGGCATGGAATCGAACTCCTTGATGGGCGGTTGGGGCGAACGTCCGCGCGGTGTCCGCTACTTGACCGAGCCGGCCGTCAGACCGGACACGACCTTGCGCTCGATGACCGCGAAGAGGACGACGACGGGGACGATGGCAAGGACCGATCCGGCGAAGAGGTAGTTCCACTGGACGGTGTAGTTGCCGATGAAGCTGTTGATGCCGACGGTCAGCGGCTGGCTCTCGGGAACCGTCGACAGGGTCAGGCCCATGACGAACTCGTTCCAGGCGGCGATGAAGGTGAAGATCATCGCGGTGACGACGCCGGGGAGCGCCAGCGGCAGGGTGACCCGTACGAGCGCCCCGAAGCGGCTGAGGCCGTCGATCATCGCGGACTCTTCCAGGGCGACCGGTATGGAGCCGATGTAGGCGGTGAGGATCCAGATGGCGAACGCCAGGTTGAACGCGGCGTTGCAGAGGATGAGCGTCCAGACCGAGTTCAGCATGTCCAGCTGGTAGAACTCCCGGTAGAGGCCCACCAGCAGGGACGTCGGCTGGAACATCTGGGTGACCAGGACCAGCAGCAGGAAGAGCTTGCGGCCGCGGTACCTCATGCGCGCCGTGTAGTAGGCCGCGGGCAGGGCGACCAGGAGCACCAGGAGGGTGGAGCCGGCGGCCACGAGGAGCGTGACCCGCAGATTGGCTCCGAGGTTGGAGTCGCGCCACACGTTCACGAAGTTCGACCAGGCGAAGTCGCCGGGCAGGTACGTCGCGTCCCGCAGTTCGTCGGCCGGCCGCAGCGCCGTGACGATCATCTCGGCGTACGGCAGCAGGAAGACGGCGGCGAGCAGCCAGGCCGTGGCCGTGATGACCAACGTGCGCGGGCGCAGGCCGCGTCCGGGGCGGGAGGCACCGGGTCCGTTCTCCTGGCGCCGCTTCACCGTGGACGTCGGGGCGGTCGGTGCGATGGTCTGGTGGGCCATCAGCTCTCCTCCTCGTTCCAGCGGCTCGCCTTGAGGAACACGGCCACCATGACCACGACCAGGGCGAAGTTGAGGACCGACATGGCCGCGGACTCGCCGATGTCGGAGTTCTTGAGCTGGTACATGAACACCGTGGTCGTGGCGGTGTCGCTGTCCGGGCCGCCGTGGGTCATGCTCCAGATGATCGGGAAGGAGTTGAAGACGTTGATCAGGTTGATCACGACGCCGACGAGGAAGGCGGGCCGCAGCAGCGGCAGCGTGATCCGCCAGTAGGTCTGCCAGGGGCCGCTGCCGTCGACCCTGGCCGCCTCGTACACCTCGTCCGGCACGGTCTGCAGACCGGCCAGCAGGGTGTACGTGGTGAACGGGAGGGAGACGAAGACGGCCACGAACATCATCCAGGGCCAGGCGGTGGCGGGTGTGCCGAGCCAGTCCTTGGGACCGTCGATCAGACCGAGGTCCGTCATCAGGGTGTTGAGGACGCCGGCGGTCTGGTTCAGCATCCACTTGAAGCCGATGGCGGTCATGACCACCGACGCGGCCCAGGGCGCGATGAGCGCCCAACGGGTCACACGGCGGCCCGGGAACCTCTGGTTGAACAGCTGGGCGAGGGCCAGTGACAGCGTCATCGTGAGCGCCACCACGACGAGCGTCCAGACGGCCGTGGCGAGCAGGACCGAGGGCAGCGAGGGCTCGTCGAACAGCTGACGGTACTTGTCGATGCCGGCGGAGCCGCGGACGAATCCGCTGCTGCTGATGCGCAGGAACGACGTCCGGACCATCTCGTACACGGGCCAGACGACGACGAGGACGATGAGCAGGACGGCGGGGCCGATCCAGGGCAGCGGCCCGAGCCGGGCGAACCCGGAGCGCCTGGGCGTGGCGGCGCTCCGGGCCCCGGGGGCCGGGGACGTGGCGTGGTGGGTGGACACGGGGACCTTCCGGGTCTGCGGGGGTGCGGACGGACTACTGGTCGGCGACCGCGTCCTCGGCCGTCTTCTGCAGGTCGCCGAGCACCTCGGCGGCGTTGCCGCTGACGGCGGTTCCGCCCTTCTTCTTGATCTCCGCCGAGACGGCGTCCCACGTGGTGTCGCCCAGCGGGTAGAAGACCGCGCTCGGCAGCAGCTCGAAGAACGGGGCGAGGTCCTGGTGCTTACCGTTCGACTGCATCTCCTGCAGCGTGTCCTTGGTGACGGGCATCAGGTTGTACATCTCGTCGAACTTCAGCGTGTTCTCCTTGGAGTACGCGAAGTCGAGGAACTTCTTGATCTCCGCCTGGTGCCCGTTGTCCTTGAACGCCATGGTCCAGTCGGCCACGCCGAGGGTGGAGTCGAGGGCCCCGGACTTGCCGGGGATGGGCGCCACGCCGTAGTCGACCTTGCCGTCCTTCGCCATCTGGATCAGCGACGGGTGGCCGTTGAGCATGGCCGCCTTGCCGGCGGCGAAGTCCGCGAAGGCCGTCTTGCGGTCGGTGGTCGCGGGGTTGGCGTAGGTGAGCCCGGGGCCGACCAGGTTGCTCTTCAGCCAGTTGAAGGCCTCGATGTTGGCCTTGCTGTCGAGCGTGTATCCGCCCTTGGCGTCCGTGTAGCCGCCGCCGTTGCCGAGCTCCCAGATCAGGCTCTCGCCCTGCGCCTCCTCGGGACCGAGCGGCAGCGCGTACGGGGTGACGCCGGGCACCTTCGCCTTGATCTTCTCGGCCGCCGCCGTGATGTCCGCCCAGGTCTTGGGTGCCTCGGTGATGCCGGCCTGCTTGAAGAGGGACTTGTTGTAGAAGAACGCACGGGCGGACGAGACGAAGGGGATGCCGTACTGGACACCGTCGACCTGGCCGGCCTTGGCGAAGCTGTCGATGAGGTTGGCCCGGGTCGGCTCGGACAGCACGTCCTCGGCCTTGTACAGCAGGTCGTCGGAGACCTTGTCGGCGTAGCCGCCGGTCTGCAGGACGTCGGGGACGTTCCCGCTCTGGATCATGGTCTTGACCTGGGCGTCGATGTCGTTCCAATTGATGACTCGGACGTCGACCTTGATCTTCGGGTTGGCTGCGGTGAACCTCTTCGCCACGTCCTTCCAGTAGCCGGCGGAGCTGTTCGCCGCCTTGTCCCCGTAGTCGGCGGCGACGAGCTTGAGTGTCACCTCGCCGTCGGCCGAACCGCCGCCGCCTCCGCCGCACGCGGTGAGGGTGAACGCGCCGATCACACAGGCAGCGCTGAGAGCGCGTATGCGCTTGTTCATGGCAATGACCGCCTTCTGCACACCGATCAGGGCCCCGGGCACGGGGACTCTTGCGTCCTGCACGCTCCCGTAGGGACACTGCGACTGTCAAGACTTGTTCATTTCGTGCTCTCTTCGAGCAGAATCGAGCGATCCTCTTGCGGTGACAGCTGGGCCGAACCCCCTCGACTGCTCATCGAGTCCGCGTACGATCACGATGCGCACGACCAACCGGGGCGATCGGCACGACCGCGCGTCCGGCACGACGAGCCCGGCCGACAAGGAGTCCGACGATGTCCAAGCAAGAGCGCTGGAGCGCACTGCTCGAACTGCTGGCCGCCGAGGGCCGCCTGGAGGTCGAGGAAGCCGCGACCACGCTGGAGGTCTCCAGCGCGACCATCCGCAGGGACCTCGACGAGCTGGCGGAACAGCAGATGCTCGTCCGCACCCGTGGCGGCGCCATCGCGCACGGGGTCTCCTACGAGTTGCCGCTGCGGTACAAGTCCTCGCGCAACGCACCCGAGAAGCAGCGGATCGCCGCCGCGGCCGCCGACCTCATCTCCGACGGCGAGGTGGTGGGGATCAACGGCGGCACCACCACGACGGAGGTCGCGCGCGCGCTCGCGCTGCGGACCAGCGGCGCCCAGCGCACGAGCCACGGAAGTGTGCCCGTACCCGCCCTGACCGTGGTGACCAACGCGCTCAACATCGCCGGCGAGCTCGCCGTACGCCCCCAGATCAAGATCGTGACCACGGGCGGCGTGGCCCGCCCGCAGACGTTCGAGCTCGTCGGCCCGCTCACCATGAACGTCCTCAACGAGGTGGTCCTCGACGTGGCGGTCCTGGGCGTCGACGGAGTCGATCCGCAGCTGGGGATCATGGCGCATCACGAGGACGAGGCCGGTGTCAGCAGGCAGTTCACCGAGCGCGCGCACCGCGTGATCGTCGTGACCGACTCGTCCAAGCTGGGGCGCCGTGCCTTCGCCCGGATCTGCGGACTGGACCGCGTCGACGTCCTCGTGACCGACACGAAGCTGCCCGCCGACATGTCCGCGCGCCTGGTGGAGGCAGGCGTCAAGGTGATCACCGTCTGAGCGTCACGTCCCGGAGCCCGCAGGGCTCAGGCGGCCCGCAGGTGCTCGGCCGTCTCGCCGGACAGTCCGGCCCGTACGAGGGCGGCCGCGAGGCGGGCCAGGTCGTCCGGGGGAACGTGCCGGGCAAGGCCGGCCGGGGTGTGGGGCAGGCCCAGGGCGGCCGCGGTCGTGCGGGAGCGTTCGTCGAAGTACGGGCGCAGCTCCGGCCAGACCGCCTGCGCCTCGCGACAGAAGATGCCTGCGCCCACCGGGCCGATCCTGGGCACCTCCCGCAGCAGCCCGCGCAGCTCCTCCGGATCGCCGGAGGCCTGCTCGCGAAGACGTCGCAGATCACCGTGGTAGCGGTCGAGGAGCAGCGTCGCTCCGTCGCCGAGCGCGGTCGCCGTGCTCTCGTCGTACCGGACGTAGTGCGCCCGCCCGAGGGCGTCCACGCGCTCCTGCCAGGAGGAGTCCGCCATGGCGGTGGGGGTCCGCAGCCCCGCCGCGAACAGCTCGCGGGCGGCCGCGGTGGCGGTGGCCGCCCGGATCCGGATCGAGCACAGGACCGTGAGGACGAGCAGCTGGTACAGCGGGGCGGGCTTGTCACGCAGGGCGATCCCGGCCTCGTCGGCGTAGGTCCGCCCGTGCTCGCGCAGCAGCCGGGCGATCACCTCGGCGGTGTCCACTGGGCCGTCCCTCCTTCGGTCCGCGACTACCCGCCCGACCCGGCGTCCACGCGTACGTGACGTCGTCCCGGGTAGTCGGTCCAACAGGAGAGGACGGGACCGGGTGCCCCGTCCGCTCCCTCGGGCCCGATCGAGAGCGTGAGCGAGAAGGGGCACGATCATGAACGGCGGCGACGGCACTCCCCGCGTGGTCGTGGGCGTCGACGGCTCGCCCTCGTCGTACGCGGCGCTGCGGTGGGCGGTCCGGCAGGCACGGCAGACCGGAGCGGCCCTGGAAGTGGTGGGGGTCTACGACGTGCCCGGGGCGACGGGATGGTCCGCGCCGCCGGTGGACGCTGCGTTCGACGAGAAGGGGGCCCGGCAGGCGCTGTCCGAGGAACTCGGATCCGTCCTGGCGGGGAGCGGTGACGTACCGGCTCTGGAGCAGCACCTGGTCCGGGGCAACCCCGCCAAGGTGCTGATCGAGGCGTCCCACGGCGCCGACCTGCTCGTCGTCGGCAGCCGGGGCCGGGGCGGGTTCAAGAGCCTGCTCCTCGGCTCGGTCAGTCAGCAGTGCGCCGTCCACGCCTCCTGTCCGGTGGTCATCGTGCGCGCGGACGCCTCCGAGGCCGAAGCGGCCTGAGCGCGCTCCGCAACGGAGGGTTGGGAGGCCGATGATGGCTCGGTCGGTCGGTATCGATCTCGGAACGACGAATTCGGTCGTGTCCGTGCTGGAGGGCGGTGAACCGACCGTCGTCTCGAACGCGGAAGGTGCGCGGACCACACCGTCCGTGGTGGCCTTCGCCAAGGGCGGCGACGTGCTCGTCGGCGAGCTGGCCAAGCGGCAGGCGATCACGAACGTGGATCGCACCGCGCGGTCGGTCAAGCGGCACATGGGCGAGGCGGAGTGGCGGTTCCCCGCCGAAGGCGACGTCGACGGCCGGCGCTACACCGCGCAGGAGATCTCCGCACGGGTGCTGCAGAAACTGAAGCGCGACGCCGAGGGGTACCTCGGCGAGGACGTCACGGACGCCGTCGTCACCGTGCCCGCGTACTTCGACGACTCGCAGCGCACGGCCACCAAGGAGGCCGGTGAGATCGCGGGCCTCAACGTCCTGCGCATCGTCAACGAGCCGACCGCGGCCGCCCTGGCCTACGGCCTCGACAAGGACGACCAGACGGTCCTCGTCTTCGACCTCGGTGGCGGCACCTTCGACGTGTCCCTGCTGGAGATCGGCGACGGCGTGGTCGAGGTGAAGGCCACCAACGGGGACACGCGGCTCGGTGGTGACGACTGGGACGAATGCGTCGTGAACCATCTGGTGACCCGGTTCAAGAACGCGTACGGCGTCGATCTGTCCACGGACAGGATGGCGATGCAGCGGCTGCGCGAGGCCGCCGAGAAGGCGAAGATCGAGCTGTCCTCGGCGACCGAGACCACGATCAACCTGCCGTACATCACGGCCTCCGCCGAGGGCCCGCTGCACCTGGAGGAGAAGCTCGGCCGGGCGCAGTTCGAGAAGATGACGGAGGACCTGCTGGAGCGCTGCAGGGCCCCGTTCCACCAGGCGGTGAACGACGCGGGCATCGACGTCGCCGGCGTCGACCACGTGATCCTGGTCGGCGGCTCGACCCGGATGCCCGCGGTGAGCGGTCTGGTGAGATCCCTCACCGGCAAGGACCCGCACAAGGGCGTGAACCCGGACGAGGTCGTCGCCATCGGCGCCGCCCTGCAGGCCGGTGTCCTCAAGGGTGAGGTCAAGGACGTCCTGCTCCTCGACGTGACCCCGCTGTCCCTCGGTATCGAGACCAAGGGCGGCATCATGACGAAGCTCATCGAGCGGAACACGACGATCCCGACCAAGCGGTCCGAGATCTTCACCACCGCCGAGGACAACCAGCCGTCCGTCCAGATCCAGGTCTACCAGGGCGAGCGCGAGATCGCGGCGTACAACAAGAAGCTCGGCATGTTCGAGCTGACCGGTCTGCCGCCGGCCCCGCGCGGTGTCCCGCAGATCGAGGTCGCCTTCGACATCGACGCCAACGGCATCATGCACGTGACCGCGAAGGACCTGGGCACGGGCAAGGAGCAGAAGATGACCGTCACCGGTGGCTCCTCGCTGCCGAAGGACGAGGTCAACCGGATGCGCGAAGAGGCCGAGAAGTACGCGGAGGAGGACCACGCCCGCCGCGAGGCCGCCGAGAACCGCAACCAGGGCGAGCAGCTCGTCTACCAGACCGAGAGGCTGATCCGGGACAACTACGACAAGATCCCGGGGGACGTCAGGGCCGAGGTCGAGGCGGCGGTGGCCGAGCTGAAGGAGAAGCTCAAGGGCGAGGACTCCGCCGCCATCCGCTCGGCCGTGGAGCGGCTGAGCACGGTGGCCCAGAGGATCGGCACCGCGATGTACGCCGGGTCCGCAGGCTCCCAGGACTCCGGGGGAGGCGCAGGGCCCACGGGGGGCGGGGAAAAGGGCGGTGAGGAGGACATCATCGACGCGGAGATCGTCGACGAGGACAAGCGCGACGGCAGCGGCTGAACAAGCACTCGACGCACCAAGCACGAGGTTCGAGGTACGAGGTACGAGGTACGAGGCGACCGAGCCATGACCGAGAGGAAGATCATCACGGTGATCGGCGCGACCGGCCGGCAGGGCGGCGGCCTCGTGCGGGCCGTACTGGCGGACCGGGACGGCGAGTTCACGGTCCGCGCCGTCACCCGGCACCCGGACGGTGAGCCGGCCGCGGAGCTGAAGCGGCTGGGCGTCGAGGTCGTACGGGCCGACATGGACGACCCGCCGAGCCTCGCGCCCGCCTTCGAGCACGCGTACGGCGCCTTCGTGGTCACGAACTTCTGGGAGCACATGTCCGCGGAGCGGGAGAAGACCCAGGCCCACGCGGTCGCGCGGGCCGCCGCGCACGCGGGCGTCCAGCACGCGATCTGGTCCACCCTGGAGGACACCCGGGAGTGCATCCCGCTCGACGACGAGCGGATGCCGACGCTCCAGGAGCGCTACAAGGTGCCGCACTTCGACGGCAAGGCGGAGGCGGACCACCACTTCCCCGACGAGGGCGTGCCGACGACGTTCCTGCGCACCACGTTCTACTGGGAGAACCTGCTCGGCGCCTACGCCCCGCAGCGCGGCGCCGACGGCGCGCTCCAGCTCACGTTCCCCATGGGCGGGAGCCGGCTCTCCGGCGTCGCGGTCGCGGACATCGGCAGGACCGCGCTGGCGGTCCTCCGACGCGGCACCGACCTCATCGCCGCCACGATCAGCAGCGCGGCGAACACCTCTCGCTCGCCGACATGGCCGCCGCCCTCACGGAGGCGCGGGGCGAACCGGTGCGCTACCGGCCCCTCACCCCCGACGAGTGGCGCGCGCAGGGATTCCCCGGCGCGGACGAGTCGGGGAACATGTTCCAGTACTACGCGGACTGCGAGCACCGCTTCACCGCGGCCCGGGACCTCGTCGCCGTCCGCGAACTCAACCCGGAACTACAGAACTTCGCCACCTGGCTGGCCGCCAACCGCGACGCATGGCGCAACGCCTGACCCTGACGGCGCACCTCATCCGAGATCGTCGTCGGCGAGGCGCAGGGCCAGTTCCTGGAGGAGGCCGTCGGTGTGCGGCTCGGCACCCGTCTCGTCGTAGGCCTGCGCGACCGCCTCGAAGGCGTTGATGAACCCGCTGATCAGCGCGCTCAGCGGCCCGGACAGCTGATGGAGCACGGACCGGCCGATCTCCTCGGCGCTCGGCACGGCCGGAACCGTGAACTGGTCGGGAATCACCTCGCCCAGGAGATCCGAGACGAAGCTCTCGGAGTCACCCGCGCGCAGGGCGGTGAGAGCGGCGATGGCCTTGAGCTTGATCTCGTTCTCGGTCATGTTCCGAGGATCCCTGGTCGTGGCCGCCTCGGCACGCGCGCGACACGTCGTCGGGCCCAGGAGACCTCATCCGCCCCGCCCCATGACGCCGGCGTCGGCGCCGGCCCGTGGGAACATCCGTCCATGAACAGCGACCTGGAAGTGAGTGCCCTGGCCATCAACGTCACGATCCCGGAGACGCTCCGCTGGACGGACACGCGACGCGGTGACGCGTTCACCCTGACCACCCTCAACGTCCGGCTCCTCCCGGACGGTCACCTCGCCGTGAAGGCCTACGGCCGGCCGGTCGCCGGCGGTCGGGGCGCCTACGTGTCG
The DNA here is from genome assembly GCF_033343995.1 of Streptomyces sp. HUAS YS2. Classification (NCBI taxonomy): domain Bacteria; kingdom Bacillati; phylum Actinomycetota; class Actinomycetes; order Kitasatosporales; family Streptomycetaceae; genus Streptomyces; species Streptomyces solicathayae. The sequence continues at coordinate 1,082,488 of NZ_CP137573.1, forward strand.
TTCCCGGTCCCCGACAGGCCCGAGCTGGCCGCCCTGGTCTCCGAGGCCGCCGGCCGCGCCGGGGCCCTGTGGGCCGCCCACCGCGGCCTCGGCTGACCCCTGGGAGTCCTCGTCCGCGTGGTGGACGCCTGGCATCCACGATGCGGTCGGGCAAGTGGCGGATCTTGCCTCCCCAACGGCGAATTCGCAGGTCAGGGCGGTTCGTACAGAGCGTCAGGTGGCGCAATACTGCGGCAACACCACCGCATGCGGTCCCCCGGTACGTTCCGTGCCATGCCAGCCGAACCCGCACCCGCCGCCCTCCCCGTCGCCGCCGCGCGCCGGCGGCGGCTGCGCGCGGACCGGGCCCGGCAGCTCGCCGACCTGCTGCGCCACCAGGTCCTGGCGGGCGGCTTCCCCGGCGGGGTGCTGCCCCTGGAGGACGTCATCGCCGCCGACTACCGGGCAAGCCGGAACACGGTCCGGCAGGCCCTCGACCTGCTGCGCGGCGAGCAACTCGTCGACCGGCAGCCGGGCGTCGGCACCGTGGTGGTCTGCGAGAAGTACCCACACGGGCTCGACCGCCTCCAGGGTCTGGCCGAGACACTGCACGAGCACGGCCGGGTCACCAACGAGGTCCGCACCGTCGGGCCGGTCAGCGCCTCGGGCCCGGTCGCGCACCGGCTGGGCCTGCCCGAGCACAGTGACGTGCTCTGTATCGAGCGGCTGCGCCGCCTCAACGGACTGCCGCTCTCCCTGGACCTGTCGTACCTGCCGATGGACATCGGTGGCGAACTGCTCGGCTGCGACCTGGAGAACACGGACGTGTTCCGGCTCCTGGAGTCGCTGACCGGCGGCCCGTTGGGCCATGCCGAGATCACCCTGGAGGCCGTCAACGCCGACGCGCACTCCGCCGCGGTGCTCCAGGCGCCCCGCGGGGCCGCCGTACTGATGCTGGAGCGGCTGACCTGTCTGCCCGACGGGCGGCCGGTGGACCTGGAGTTCATCCGGTTCCGCGGCGACCGCATCACCATGAGCGGCCTGCTGCACCGCTCCCTCTGACCCCCCTGGGCTCCGCCCTTCCTTCACCTTCCCGCCCCACCGGGCCTTGGAGACAGCCATGCCTCTTGTCCCTCAGCGCGCCGACGTGCCCGTGACCATCGACGAGTCCAAGTGCATCGACGGCTGCACCCTCTGCGTCGACATGTGTCCGCTCGACTCGCTCGCGATCCGCGAGGACGACGGCAAGGCGTACATGCACGTGGACGAGTGCTGGTACTGCGGCCCGTGCGCGGCCCGCTGTCCCACCGGCGCGGTCACCGTCAACATGCCCTACCTGCTCCGCTGAGAGGCCCGACTCCCATGAACAGCACAAGACTTCCGCTCCTGCCCCTCCTTCCGGTGGCCCTGCTGCTCCCGCTCGCGACCGCCTGCGGCGCCGCGTCCGGTGCCGGTGGCGAGGCCGGCTCGAAGACCGTCACGGTGACGGTCGGCTACCAGTCGAAGACCATCAACACCGTCACCGCCGGCACCCTGCTGCGCTCCCTCGGCTACTTCGAGGAGGAGCTCGCGGCCCGCGGGAAGAAGGACGGCATCACCTACAAGGTGGCGTGGCAGGACTACGCGACGGGCGCCCCGATCACCGCGCAGATGACCGCCGGGAAGATCGACATCGGTTCGATGGGCGACTTCCCGCTGCTGATCAACGCGGCCCGCGGCAAGGAGCTCAAGCAGCCGACCCGGCTGGTCGCGGTCACCGGCTACAACCTCCGTGGCGGCCTGAACACCGTGGTCACCGCCCCCGGTTCGCCGGTTCGGTCACTGACCGACCTGCGCGGCAAGAAGGTGTCCACCAGTGTCGGCTCGGCCGCCGACGGCACTCTGGTCCGGGCACTGCAGCGGGCCGGCATCGACCCGGACAAGGGCATCCGCAAGCTCAACCAGCAGCCCAGTGTGGGTGCTTCGGCCCTGACCGCGGGCAGCGCGGACGCGCTCTCGCAGTTCGTCGCCTGGCCCGGCAAACTGGCCTTCGAGGGGCGCGCCACCGCCATCTACGACGGCGCGGAACTGAACCTGCCGACCTTCCACGGGGTCACGGTCCGGAAGAAGTTCGCCGAGGAACGGGCCGGAGTCCTCGACGCCTTCCTCGCGGCGCAGCGGCGGGCCACCGACCACCTGCGTGCCCGGCCGGTCGCCGCGGCCGAGTCGGTGGCCGAGGAGACCGGGCTGCCGGCCGAAGTGGTCTACCTCTACAACGGCGCCAACGGCATCGCCACGTTCGACCCGGAGCTCCGCCCGGAGTTGATCGCCGCGCTGAAGGAGGACGTCCCGGTGCTCAAGGCGGCCGGGCTGGTCGACGGCGTCGACGTGGACGCCTTCGTCGACACGGCTCCGCTGAAGCGCGCGAAGCAGGCTCCGTCCTACCCGAAGGCGGGCGCCGCAAGGGCAGAACTCTGGCTGAAGGGTCAGAGCTCCACCCGTACCTTCGACAGCCCGAAGGACCTGCTCAAGGCCGCCGAGGGGGCCGACGTGCGAGCCGCGTACGTGCCGGACGCGCTGACCGGCACCCTGTGGTTCGCCGACAAGGCGGTGTGGGTGGCGGACGGCTCCGAGCTGCGCGCGTTCGTCACTCCGGCGAGCGCGGAGAAGTACACCGGCGGGCGCCCTGGATCCCGGATCATCAGCTACGCCGACGCCGTGGGTCTCGCGTCATGACCACGGGCCGCCGCCTGCTGCGCGTCGCCTCGCTCGCCGCGGCCCTCGGGGCGTGGCAGCTGCTGACCTCCCTGGACGTCAATCTGTGGCTGCGGTTCGAGCAGTTCCCCACGGTCGGCGAGGTGGCCGCCGCCTTCGCCGACCGGGTGGGCACCGCCCCGTACTGGGAGGACCTCGGTCACAGCCTGCGCCGGATCGTGCTGGGCTTCCTGCTGGCCGCGGTGGCGGGGGTGACGGTCGGAACGGCCGTCGCCCGGTCCCGGTGGGCGGCCGACCTGCTGGGCCCGCTGGTGGAGGTGGTGCGGCCGGTTCCGGCCATCGCGCTCGTCCCGGTGGCCATCCTGCTGCTGCCCACCAACGAGCAGGGCATCGTGTTCATCACGTTCACCGCCGCCTTCTTCCCGGTGGTGGTGTCGACCCGGCACGCGGTGCGGGCACTCGCCCCGGTCTGGGAGGAGGCGGTGCTGACCATGGGCGGCGGCCGGCTGCGGGTGCTGTTCTCGGTGGTGCTGCCGGGCGCGCTGCCGGGCGTCTTCGGCGGCCTGTCGGTGGGCATCGGCGTCTCGTGGATCTGTGTGATCTCGGCGGAGATGATCTCCGGCGAGTACGGCGTGGGCTACCGCACCTGGCAGGACTACACGATCGTCGACTACCCGGGGGTGTTCGTCGGCATGGCGACCATCGGCGCCCTGGGATGGCTCACCTCCACCGCGGTGGAGCTGCTGGGCCGGCGCGCCACCTCCTGGCTGCCCCGCCCGGCCGCGCGGCGGGCCGCCGGCCCGCCTCGCCGGGCGTCCCGCCGGACCGCCCTCACCCCGGGGGTCACCGCGGCCGACTCCGCCGCGGCCGCGCAGGTCCGTACCACCGTTCCCCGGAAGGAGCCGGTCCCATGAGCACCGCGACGAGTACCGCGACGTCGTCGGCCGCGCCCGCGCCAACACCGGCCGGCGCCGAACTCGCCCTGCACGACGTGCGGCTGGGCCACCCGGACGGCGCCGCCCTCCCCGGCACGGTCGCCCTGCGCATCGCGCCGGGGGAACTGCTCGCCGTGGTCGGACCGTCGGGCTGCGGGAAGACGACCCTGCTGCGCACCCTCGCCGGTCTGCTCCCCCCGCTGGACGGACGGGTCACCCAGGACGGCGAGCCGGTCACCCGGCCCGGCGCCGACCGGGCGCTGGTCTTCCAGCACGACGCTCTGCTGCCCTGGCGCACCGTCCGCGCCAACGTGGAACTGCCGCTGGCGATCCGCCGGGTGCCCCGCGCCGAGCGGCGGCGGTCGGCGCGCGACTGGCTGGACCGGGTCGGTCTGGCCGAGCACACCCACAAGCTGCCGCACCAGCTGTCCGGCGGTCAGCGGCAGCGCGTCCAGCTGGCCCGAGCCCTGGCCGGCGGGCCCCGTGCCGTGCTGATGGACGAACCCTTCGGCGCGCTGGACGCGCACACCCGCGCCGGGATGCAGGACCTGCTCGTGGAGATCCTGCGGGGCAGCGGCGCGACCGTCGTCTTCGTCACCCACGACGTGGACGAGGCCCTCCACCTCGGCGACCGGGTCGCCCTGCTGGGCTCCGGTCAGGTGCTCGACGTCCCCCATCCGCGCGAACGCGCGGCGCAGGACGACCCCGGCACCGCCGCACTGCGCCGCCGCATCCTCGAATCCCTCTGAAAGGCACCTGCCGTGGACACCCTGGTGGACACTCCCCTGCCCGTCCCCGCCCTCGCCGACGCGACCGAGCTGTCCTGCGACGTCCTCGTCATCGGCGGCGGGACCGCCGGCACCATGGCCGCGCTGACCGCCGCCGAACGCGGCGCGCGGGTGCTGCTTCTGGAGAAGGCGCACGTGCGGCACTCCGGCGCGCTCGCCATGGGCATGGACGGGGTCAACAACGCGATCGTTCCCGGGCGGGCCGAGCCCGACGACTACGTCGCCGAGATCACCCGCGCCAACGACGGCGTCGTCGACCAGTCCACCGTCCGGCAGACCGCGACCCGCGGCTTCGCGATGGTCCGGCGGCTGGAGTCGTACGGGGTGAAGTTCGAGAAGGACGAGCACGGCGAGTACGCGGTCCGCCAGGTGCACCGGTCCGGTTCGTACGTGCTGCCGATGCCGGAGGGCAAGGACGTCAAGAAAGTCCTCTACCGGCAGCTACGGCGTCGCGAGATGCGCGAGCGGATCCGGATCGAGAACCGGGTCATGCCGGTCCGGGTGCTCACCCATCCGGACGACGGCCGGGCCGTCGGCGCGGCCGGGTTCGACACCCGTACCGGGGCGTTCGTCACCGTCCGGGCGGGCGCGGTGATCCTGGCGACGGGGGCGTGCGGCCGGCTCGGCCTGCCCGCTTCCGGCTATCTGTACGGGACGTACGAGAACCCGACGAACGCGGGCGACGGGTACGCCATGGCGTACCACGCCGGGGCCGCGCTCACCGGGATCGAGTGCTTCCAGATCAACCCGTTGATCAAGGACTACAACGGGCCGGCCTGCGCGTACGTCGCGAATCCGTTCGGCGGCTACCAGGTGAACCGGCACGGCGAGCGGTTCGTGGAGTCGGACTACTGGTCGGGGCAGATGATGGCCGAGTTCGCGGCCGAACTCGCCTCCGACCGGGGCCCGGTGTACCTCAAACTGAGCCATCTGCCCGAGGAGACGGTCACCGCCGTCGAATCGATCCTGCACACCACGGAGCGGCCCACCCGCGGTACGTTCCACGCCGGCCGCGGCCACGACTACCGCACCCACGACGTCGAGATGCACATTTCGGAGATCGGGCTCTGCGGCGGCCACTCCGCGTCCGGAGTACGGGTGGACGCGCACGCCCGTACCACCGTGCCCCGGCTGTACGCGGCCGGTGACCTGGCCTGCGTCCCGCACAACTACATGATCGGCGCGTTCGTCTTCGGCGACCTGGCCGGTGAGGACGCGTCGCGGTACCGAACGTACGAGGGCGAGTTGCCCCGGGACCAGGTGGCTGCCGCGCACGCGCTGGTCTACCGGCCGCTGCGCAACCCCGACGGGCCGCCGCAGCCGCAGGTGGAGTACAAGCTACGGCGGTTCGTCAACGACTACGTCGCACCGCCGAAGTCCGGGGCGAAACTGTCGCTGGCCGTGGAGGCGTTCACCCGGATGTCGGAGGAGATCGCCGGGATGGGCGCGCGCACGCCGCACGAGCTGATGCGGTGCGCGGAGGTCTCCTTCATCCGGGACTGCGCGGAGATGGCCGCCCGGGCGTCGCTGGCCCGCACCGAGTCCCGGTGGGGGCTGTACCACGAGCGGATGGACCACCCGGTCCGGGACGACGCGGGCTGGCTGCATCACCTCGACCTGCGCAAGTCCCCTTCAGGTGCGATGGAGTTCACCGCGCGTCCGGTCGAGCCGTACGTCGTCCCGGTACCGGAGTTCACGCCGACGCCGGGGCCGGAGCGGCTGCTGGGCGAGGTCGCGCTGGTCCCGGTGGCCACGGCCGGCCCGCGGGACGCCGCCCCGGCCGCCCGCCCGGTGACGCCGACGACCGCACCGGACGCGACGGTGACGGACGCGACGGTGCCGGACCCGGTCGAGGCCCTGGAGGTGTCGCCCGGCCCCGCGTTGCTGCGTCTCCTCGCCCTCGCCGAGGATTCCCCCGACCTGGACGCCCTGCGCCCCTACCTGGGCGACGCCGACGCCGCGGTACGGGCCGCCGCCGTCGCCGTCCTCGGCGAGGTGACGCCGGCCGGCACCGGGCCCGCGCTCGCCGAACGCCTCCGGGACCCCGTGCCACAGGTCCGGGGCGCAGCCGCGGCCGCACTGCGCGAGCTGGTCGAAGTGCTGCCCGCCGACGCCGAGTTGGGCTCCGGGCTGCGGAAGGCGCTGGGTGTCGCCGATCCCGCCGTCCGGGCCGCCGCGCTCGACGTGCTGCGCGCGCTGCGGCTGGGGGAGGCCGGGGTGTACGCCGCCTTGCTGGCCGACGACGACATCGAGGTACGGGTCACCGCCGTCCGGGCGCTGGTCTCGGTCGACGCCGTGGTGGAGCTGGCGGTCGCCGCCGGCGACCCGGACCGCGAGGTCCGGGTCGCGGTGGCCCGCGGGTTCGCGGCCGTGCACGCCCCGGCCCCGGCGCCGCTCGACCCGCTGCTGGACGACGCGGACCCGCTCGTCCGCGCCGCCGCACTGGGCGCGCTGGCCGCGACCGGCTGCCCGCCGTCCTACGCCGCGCGGGCCGCGGCGGCGCTCGGGGACCCGGCCTGGCAGGTGCGGGTGGGCGCCGCGACCGCGCTCCGGGCGGCGCCGCCCGCCGAGGCGGTCCCGGCCCTCGCCGGGGCCCTGGCCGACGCCAACGCGGACGTCCGCAAGGCCGCCGTGCTCGCGCTCCTCCCCCACGGCGGCGAGCCGGACGCCCGCGAGGCCCTGGCCGCAGCCACCTCCGACCCGGACGCGGACGTCCGCTCCTACGCGTCCCGAGCCGTGTCGTGACGACGCCGAACGGGCGTCGGAGGAAGCGGAGTTCGACACTTCACATGCCGTACATGGACCGGCGTGCGCCACGCCCCTAGGCTCGTCGTCATGGCAGCAGGAAGCACTCTCACTGCTCGCCGCCACCTCGATCTCGGCAGGCTGGCGAGCGCGCTGTGTACGGTCGCCCGGGCGCGATCGTAACGACGCCCCTTCGCACGGGATCCCCACCTGGCACCGCGCGCCGCGCCGGCCCCTCTCGGGCCGGCCGGCCGCCGCTGCCCGACTCCCGTCTCTCTCCTTCTCTCTCCCCTCCCCCTTCACGGCGACCGTTCCGCCGTGCCCGTACGAGACTCCGGAGAAGACTCCCCATGAGCGAAAACCGCAGAACGCCCGTCAGCCGACGCGGCTTCCTCGCCGGTTCGGCGGCCGCCGCGGCCGCCGCGGCGGTTCCCGCCATCGCGCAGGTGGCAGCCGGTGGTCCGGCCGCCGCCACCACCCGCCCGAACATCCTGCTGATCGTCACCGACGATCAGCCCAAGCACACCGAATGGGCCCTCCCGAAGACCACCGCCTGGCTGGCCGACCAGGGCGTGAAGTTCACCAACGGGCACGTCACGACCCCGCTCTGCTCCCCCTCGCGCTCGTCGGTCCTCACCGGGCGCTACGCCCACAACCACGGCGTCCTCAACAACGGGGCCTCCTACGAGCTGGACCAGAGCACCACGCTGCCCCGCTACCTGAAGCAGGCGGGCTACCGCACCGGCCTGTTCGGCAAGTGGCTCAACTCCTGGACCCTGTCGGACAACCCCCCGCACTTCGAGGAGTTCGCGCTGCTCCAGCCGGGCTACGTCGACGCGCAGTGGAACGTCAACGGCACCGTCCAGACGATCAACGGCTACACCACCAACATCGTCAAGAACCGCACCCTGAACTTCCTCGACAAGGCGGCGACCGACTCCCGGCCCTGGTTCGCGTACGTCACCCCGTACGCCTCCCACGGCCCGCGCACGCCCGAGGCGAAGTACGCGGGAACGGCCGTCCCGGAGTGGAACGGCAGGCCGTCCGTCCCGGAGAACGACCGCGCCGACAAGCCGGGCTACATCAAGAACGCGACCGGCACGCTCGCCGAGGGGCAGCAGATCCGCGCGGAGCAGCTCCGCACCCTGCTCACCGTGGACGACGCGGTCCAGGCGTTCAAGGACAAGCTCCAGGCGCTCGGCCAGCTCGACAACACCCTGGTCATCTACATCGCGGACAACGGCTTCACCTGGGCCGACCACGGCTGGACCAAGAAGTCGGTGCCCTACCGTCCGGCGCACGAGGTTCCGTTCTACCTCTCCTGGCCGGCCGGCGGCCTGGGCGCGGGGACCACCGACAGCCGCATCACCGCCAACATCGACATCGCCCCGACCGTTCTCGACGCGGCCGGGATCAGCCCCGCCCACTCGGTCGACGGCAGGTCGCTGCTGACCTCGTACAGCCGCGACCACCTGCTCGTCGAGTGGTGGAAGCAGGGCACGGCCGCGGGCGGACCGCCCACCTGGTCGTCGTACGTCGCCAAGGACAAGCAGTACACGGAGTACTACGAGCTCACCACCGACGGCGACGGCAACGTCTCGGGCACGGGTGCGGTGAAGTTCCGCGAGTACTACGACCTCGCCGCCGACCCGTACCAGCTGACGAACAAGCTGTACCAGGCCACGCCCACGGAGGAGCAGAACCTCGGCATCCCCGCCCTGAAGGCGCAGCTCGCCGCGGACCGCGTCGCCTAGCGACCCCGCGGGGCGTCCCGCGGCGAGCCGCCGCGGGACGCCCGTCCCTCTCCCCCTCCCCTCGGACGGAGCCGCCATGCCTTCCTGCTGCACCCCCGGTCACGGCGACGCCGCCGCCGGGATCCTCTCCCTGTCCCTCTCCCTCGCGCCCCCGCCCCCGCCCCGCACCGCGGCCGCCCAGCGGGCGGCGCGACGACTCGTCGACCTGCCGGGCGGGCGTTTCCTCATGGGCACGGACGACCCGGACGGGTTCCCGGACGACGGCGAGGGGCCGGTGCGCGCGGCCGAGGTCGGGCCGTTCCGCATCGCCCCCACGACGGTGACCAACGCGCAGTTCGCCACGTTCGTGAAGGACACCGGCCATGTCACCGAGGCCGAGCACTTCGGCTTCTCCTTCGTGTTCGGCGGTTTCCTGAGCGACGAGGTTGCTGCCACCGCCCGGGCGGTGGCAGCCGTCCCCTGGTGGCGGGCGGTTCCCGGGGCGAGCTGGCGCAGCCCGGAAGGCCCCGGATCGTCGGTCACCAGCCGCCAGAACCACCCCGTGGTCCATGTCTCGTGGAACGACGCCCAGGCGTACTGCGCCTGGTCCGGTACCCGGCTGCCCACCGAGACGGAGTGGGAGTACGCGGCCCGCGGCGGACTCGAGCAGCGCCGCTACCCCTGGGGCGACGAGCTCACCCCCGGCGGCCGGCACATGTGCAACATCTGGCGGGGCGACTTCCCCACCCTGAACACCGCCGAGGACGGCTACGCGGGCACGGCCCCGGTGACCGCCTTCCGGCCCAACGGCTACGGTCTCCACAACGTCGTGGGCAACGTCTGGGAGTGGTGCGCCGACTGGTTCGCCCCGGAGACGAGCCGGGTGATGCGCGGCGGCTCGTACCTCTGCCACGACTCGTACTGCAACCGCTACCGCGTCGCCGCCCGCAGTTCCAACACTCCCGACAGCTCCACCGGCAACATCGGCTTCCGCGTGGCCGCGGACGGCGGAGCGCCGTAGGCCCGGCCGGGGGGCGCGGCGGTCGTGGGGCGGGCCGCTCGGGGGCGGTCGCGTGCGTCGCAATGAGGTACGCCCTGGCCCGGCCGGCCGATCAGCGGTGGCAGGCCGGAACACCCGCTCTTAGCTTCGGCACATGACCAGACGACAGATCGCCCACCTGGCATGCACCGCGGCTGTCGTGGCCACGGGGCTGGGTGCCGCCGCCCCCACGGCCGCCCACTCGACGGTGCACCGGGTGAAGCCCGGCCAATCCATCCAGAAGGCCGTCGACGCCGCGAAGCCGGGTGACACCGTCCTTCTCTCTCCCGGTGTCTACCGGGAGAGCGTCCGTATCACCACGTCGAACCTGACACTGCGCGGGTCCGGCATCTTCCCCACGGTCATCGAGCCCGGGAAGGCGGCCGACAGGGCCGCCGCCGGCAACGCGTGCGCCGAGGCCGGCAACGGCATCTGCGTGGCCGGGTCGGAGAACCGCCCCGTCGAACGCGTCACCATCCGCTCGCTCACCCTCCGCGGCTTCACCGCCAACGGCCTGTGGGCGACGTGGACCGACCGGCTGAAGATCCGGCACGTGGTCGCCGACAAGAACGGGAAATGGGGCATCGGCCTGGAGCGGGCCGTACGCGGCGAGTTCCGCCACAACATCACCCGGAACAACGGCGACGCCGGGCTGTTCCTCGCCAACACCGTCGACCGGGAGCACGGCTCCACGGACGCCAGAGGCACGCTGATCAGCCACAACCTCACGTCCGGCAACCGGATCGGCATCACGGTACGCCGCCTGCGGAACGTGACCGTCGAGCGCAACCATGTGACGAAGAACTGCGCCGGGGTGTTCGTGGTGGGCGACGAGTCCAAGCCGCGCGCCCGGGCCACCCTGCGCCGGAACCTCGTCGAGGCCAACAACAAGTACTGCCCGAAGACCCCGCGCCTGCCCTTCCTGCAGGGCTCGGGCATCGTCCTCACCGGCGCCGAGGAGACGCTGGTGGAGCGCAACAGGGTCGTGGACAACGTGGGTTCCTCCCCGCTCTCGGGCGGCATCGTGCTGTTCAAGAGCTTCGTGGGCGCCCCGAACGAGCAGAACGAGATCCGCGACAACGTGGTTCTGCGCAACGGCACCGCGGACCTGGCCGACCGGGACACCGGCGTGGGCAACTCCTTCACCGGCAACACCTGCAAGGTCTCGGAGCCCACCGGCATGTGCTGACCGGCCGCACCTCCGACCCCGATCCCCCACACGGGGCCACCCATACACAGCAAAGGCAAGGCAACACATGACGACGGTTGATCCGGCTCCCCCGGCGCCCATGCGCCTGCGGGAGCTCGTTTTCGGGGCGGCCTGCGCCGCCGCCGTGCGCGCGGCCGCCCGCCTGGGCGTGGCCGACGCCCTGGGCGACACCCCGATGTCCGTGGAGGACCTGGCGGCTGCGGTGCGCACCGAGCCGCGCACGCTGCGCCGGCTGCTGCGGGCGCTGTCCTGCCAGGGCGTCTTCACGGAGCTGCCCGACGGCACGTTCGCACACACCGAGATGTCCCGGCTGCTCCGCGAGGACGATCCGCACAGCCTGCGCTACATCGCGCTGTGGTGCACCGAGCCGTGGACATGGGACGTCTGGCCGAAGCTCGACGAGGCCGTGCGCTCGGGCCGCAACGTCTTCGAGGACGTGTACGACCGGGAGTTCTTCTCGTACCTCAACGAGGACGCGCCCGAGTCCGCGTACGTCTTCAACCGGGCCATGACGACGTCGAGCGAGCAGTCGGCCCGGGACGTCGCGGAGCTCCTCGACCTCCGGGACGTGTCCTCCGTCGCCGACATCGGCGGCGGGCAGGGGCACGTCCTGGCGAGCCTGCTGGAGCGGCATCCCGACCTGCAGGGCGCCCTGCTCGACCTGCCGGGCGTGGTGGGGAACGCCGATCCGCGGCTGCGCGAGGGCGGGGCGCTGGCCTCCCGGGTCCGGGTCGTGGCGGGCGACTGCCGCGAGGACATCCCGGTCCGGGCGGACCTCTACATCATCAAGAACATCCTGGAGTGGGACGACGACAGCACCCGCAGGGCGCTGGCCAACGTCCGGAAGGCGGCGCGGCCCGGCGCCCGGGTCGTCGTGATCGAGAACCTGGTGGACGACACTCCGTCGATGCGGTTCACGACGGCCATGGACCTGCTGCTCCTGCTCAATGTCGGTGGCGCCAAGCACACCCGCCAGAGCATGGTCGAGCGACTGACGGACGCGGGGCTCGTCATCGGTGAGATCCGCCCGGTCAACGCCTATCTGCACGCCTTCGAGTGCACCGTGCCCGCCTGAGCACGGCAGCACCCGGCCACATCCCGAGGCCGCCGGCCCCGCGTCTTCGCGGAGTCGGCGGCCTCGGGATTGTCCGGCCCGGTCGCCGTCAGGAGCGGGGGTCCCGCTCCCAGCGGTAGAAGCACTGCGCCATGGCGTCCTTGGGGCCGCGCCACGTCAGCGGGTCGTACGCGGTGACGTACGCGGACAGTCGGTCGCTGGCGCTCCGGAACTCGGGGTGGCCGGTCAGCTTCGCGATGGTCGGCGCCGGGTCCTGCTCGGTCTCGATGAGGTGCAGGTAGACGTCGCCGAACTGGAAGAGGCTGCGCCGGTTCACGCCCACCAGGTGCGGGAGTTCGCCGCGGTCGGAGTCCGCGAACACGTCGGCGATCGCGGGAGCCGAGCCGGGCTCCATGCGGGCCACGATCAGGGTGTGGTGCATCGGGTGTCCTTCCGGGAGGCGGTCAGCCGGGTGCGACCGGCGACTGCCGGCGGTCCCGGGCGGCCTGCTCGATGCGGTCCCGGATGAGCGCCATCTGCGTGCGGGAGTTGCGGTTGATGTTGTCGGTCATCCAGTCGTCGTCGACCGGGGCGTCGGGCTTCATGGCGAAGTCCTGCGTCCAGCGCATCTGGACGCCTCCCGGCAGCTGGACGTACTCCCACCGGATGTTCATGTGCGCGAAGGGGCCGGTCTCGACGCGGCGGGCCCGGACGACCTTCCTGTCGTGGTCCAGGACGCGTTCCGAGACCCAGCTCCAGACCTTCCCGGACTCGTCCGGGTGCATGGTCAGGCGGAAGGTCGTCGCCTCGCCCTCGCGGGAGAGCACCTCGACGGACGCGTACTCGCTGAAGAGGTGCGGCCAGTTCTCGATGTCGTTGGTCATGTCCCAGACGAGGTCGAGCGGGGCGTCGATGGTGATGCTGTTGTCGGTGTGTCCGGACACGTCAGGCTCCTGTCCTGAGGGTGGTGTTGACGAGTTCGATGAACTCGGCGGGCGTCCTGCTCCGCTCCGCGTCGTTGGGCAGCGAGCGGCCGTACCGGTTCTCCAGCTCGCCGACGATGCCCAGCAGGCCGAGCGAGTCGACACCGAGCGCGCCGAACGGCTCCCCGGCGACCTGCTCCAGCTCGCGGGCGCCGACGGTCACACCGGCCGCCTGCTTCATGAGCGCGGCCAGCTCGTCGAAGGTCACTTCGGTGGTGATCATGTGTTCCTCCTTCCCGCCCGGTCCTACCGGGCGGAGTCGCCGCCGCGGCGCACGACCAGCGCCGCGTTGGATCCCATGAGTCCCCTGCTGAGGACGAGGGCCGTGCGCAGCTCGGCGGGGCGAGCGCGGGACATCACCAGGTCGAGGTCGTGGCAGATGTCGAACACGTTGGGGGTGGGGGGCACCTGGTCGTGTTCCATGGCGAGCACCGCGGCCGCGGTGTCCAGCACGGGTGCCCCGCAGTAGGCCCGACCGGTGCCGGTCTTGGGCGCCGTGACGGGTACGCGGGCGGCGTGCGGCCCCAGGGCGTCGGCGATCGCGAGCGCTTCGGCCCGGTCGGCCTCCGGTACGCCCAGGGCGTCGGCGAACACGACGTCGATCTCCTCCGGGGCGCAGTCGGCCTCGTCGAGAGCGACGCGGATCGCGCGGGCGAGCCCTTCCCGGGACGCCTCCCAGCGGGAGGCTCCGGTGAACGTGGCCCCGTGGCCCGCGACGGTGGCCCGCACGGCCGCGCCCCGCTCGCGGGCGCGGTCCTCGTCCTCCACGACGAGCATCGCACCGCCCTCCGAGGGCACGAAGCCGCAGGCCGCCGCCGTGAACGGGCGGTAGGCGCGGTCCGGGTCCTCGACGGTGCTGAGCTCGGGGTAGCCGAGCTGGCACACCATCGAGTACGGGGCGAGGGGGGCCTCCGCCGCCCCGACGACCATCGTGCCGGTCCCGCGCTGCACGGCACGGGCGGCATGGGCGATGACGTCCAGACCGCCGGCCTCGTCGCTCGCGACGACTCCGCACGGCCCCTTGAAGCCGCTGCGGATGGAGATCTGGCCGGTGCTGGCGGCGTAGAACCAGGCGATGGACTGGTACGGGCCGACGAACTTGGAGCCCTGGCCCCACAGTTTCTGCAGCTCGCGCTGGCCGAACTCGCCGCCGCCGGAACCGGCGGCGGTCGCCACGCCGATCGAGAACGGATCCTCGGGCCCGTCCCGGCCCAGGCCCGCGTCGTCGAGGGCGAGAGCGGCGGCGGCCATGGCGAAGTGGGTGAACCGGTCGGTCTGGACGAGGAAGCGCTCGTCGATGAGCGCCGCGGCGTCGAAGGCGCGGACCTCGCCCGCGACCTTGAGCGGCAGGTGCTCGCATCCCTCGCGGGTGATCCGGTCCAGGACGCCGAGGCCCTCACCGACCGATTTCCAGTAGGCCTCGGCGCTCAGCCCGTTGGGAGCGATCACGCCGATCCCGGTGACGACCGCGCGTCGAGGGCGCTGTGTGCTCATGCTGTCCTCCCGCCTGGTGCTCGTGCTGTCCTCCCGCCGGGCCCGGTCAGGAGCACCGCGGACTGGAACCCGCCGAATCCGCTGCCGACCGAGAGCACGTTGCGCAGCTTCCGCGGGCGGGCCGTGCGCGGCACGTAGTCCAGGTCGCACTCCGGGTCGGGGGTCTGGTAGTTCGCCGTGGGCGGCACCACCTGGTGCTTCAGCGCCAGGACGCAGGCCGCGACCTCGATCGCGCCGATCGCGCCGAGCGAATGGCCTACCATGGATTTGATGGAGCTCATCGGGGTGTCGTAGGCGTGCGCGCCCAGGGACCGCTTCACGGCGGCGGTCTCGTGCCGGTCGTTCTGCCGGGTGCCCGAGCCGTGCGCGTTGACGTAGTCGATCAGCGTGGGATCGAGCCTGGCCTGGTCGAGCGTGGCGTCGATCGCCCGGGCCATCTCCAGTCCTTCGCCGGTCAGACCGGTCATGTGGTACGCGTTGCCGTACGTGGCATAGCCGCCTATCTCGCAGTACACGTGCGCGCCGCGGGCGCGGGCGTGCTCGTACTCCTCCAGGACGAGGACGGCGGCGCCCTCGCCCATCACGAAGCCCTTGCGGTCGGCGTCGAACGGCCGGGAGGCGTGCTCCGGGTCGTCGTTGTCGGGCGACGTCGCCTTGATCGCGTCGAAGCAGGCCATGGTGATCGGAGAGATCGGCGAGTCCGACGCGCCGGCTATGACGACGTCCGCCCGGCCCTCCTGGATGGTGTGGAAGGCGTAGCCGACCGCGTCGAGCCCGGAGGTGCAGCCCGTGGAGACGGACTGCACCGGGCCCCGGGCCCCGAACCGCTCGGCCACGACCGAGGCGAGTGTGCTCGGCGAGAACGCCATGTGCAGCTGTGGATCGGCCGCGCGGTGGTCCACGTCCCAGCGCTGCCCGCCCGCGCTGACCAGCACGTAGTCGTGCTCCAGCCGGGTGGTGCCGCCGACGGCGCTGCCCAGGGAGACACCGACCCGCCAGGGGTCCTCCCGGTCGGCGTCGAGTCCGGAGTCGCGTACCGCCTCTCCGGCGGCGACGACCGCGAACTGGACGTACCGGTCGGCGTGTTCGCTCAGCTCCGGGTCGAGGCCGTGCTCGTACGGGTCGAAGTCGCACTCGGCGGCGATCCGTGAGCGCAGGCCGACCGGATCGAAGAGGGTGATGCCCCGGGTGGCCGTGCGGCCGTCGGCCAGGAGGTCCCAGAACGCCTGCGCCCCGGTGCCGCCCGGCGCGACCACGCCTATGCCCGTGACGGCCACACGCCGGTTCACTCGAGTGCCCCGGTCGGCTCGGGGGCCGGCACCTCGTCGGTGACCTCGGTGTCGACGTGGCCGAGGCTCGGCCGGGGAGCGAGCGGTCCCAGGTGGAAGACCATGCGGGCCTCCACGTCCCCGACGTTGCGGAAGCGGTGCCGCACGTCGATCGGGATCAGCAGTCCCTGGTCGGGCTGGAGCGCGAACGTCTCGCCGTCCAGGTCCACTTCGAGCGCGCCGGAGACGACGTACACGAACTCCTCGGAGTACGGGTGGTAGTGCTCGCCGATGCGCTCGCCGGGCTGAACGATGGCCAGGCCCATGAAGCCGCTGGTCGAACCCACGGTGGCAGGCGTCAGCATGGCGCGCAGATCACCGCCCCGCCTGCGGTTGGGTTCCGTATCGCTGAGGTTCACGATGCGGGGAAGCTGCTTGAGCATGGTTGGTACCTCCGGGTGTGGCAGGGACGTGCTGGGGAGCGGCGGCCCGGGGGCCGCGGCTGTCGGTCAGGAACCGGCGGTGCGGTCCGTGACGGGGAGCATGTCGGCGTGCGACAGCAGCCGGTTGATGTTGCGGTCCGTCTCCAGGGAGCCCTCGACGCCGATCGCGGCGCCGTCGAGCAGCCGCTCCAGCTCGGCGGCCTTCCCGGGGCCCTTGATGCCGAGGGACGCGACCGGGTCCAGGTCGATGTCGCGGGTGACGTCGACGAGGCGCACCACGATGTCGTCGCGCAGGAAGACGGTGCTGCCGTACACGGGGCTGTCCGGGTCGGCCGCCGCGGCCTCGTCCTGGTGGGCGAGCAGCCGGGCCAGGTCCGTCCCGCGGCCCTTCGCGGCCGGGTAGTACAGCGCGTGCCGCCGCAGGCCCTCGGGGGCCGGCCGGTCGGACACCACGTGGTGGACGGCGGGGAGGGCCGCCCGGGTGAAGAAGACCCGCGCCGACTCCGGGTCGCTCAGGTCCCGGTCCTGCTCCAGGTACGGGTTGATGGCCTCCTCGACCGCGCGCACCTCGGGCTGGCGGGCGACGTGCCGCAGGGCGGCGAGCAGGTCGCCCTCGACCTCGACGGCCCGTACGACGCGGTTGCCGTGCATGAAGAGCGAGGTGCGGCGCAGCCGGGTGCTGTCGTCGACCCGGGCACGGGGCGACTCGTACCCGGACAGGATCTCCGCGACCTTCGATTCGGAGCCCGGCTTGACGGTGAAGGTGATGGCGTGGCGCACCACGCCCTCGCCCACCCGGGCTTCCGCCTGCGTGCCCGGCGCCTGTACGCCCGGCTCGACCGGCCGGTCGGGTCTGGTCTCGCGGAGGATGCTGTACCGCATCGAGCGCGTGTCCCGGACGCAGCTGTGCATCGGCCGGACGGTCTCGACGTGCTCCTCGCTGTTCACCCAGGCGAGGAACGGCGGGGCGCTCTCCCACTCGCTGGTGATGAGCCACTGCGAGGGGTTCTCGATCGACTGGCAGAGCTGGTCACTGATGTGACCGGGGACCGAGGCGACCTGCCTGCGCATCGTCTCGTACGCGTCCAGGAACTGCTGCTGGGCGCCTTCGTACAGGTCGAGCAGCAGGATCACCCGCAGCCTGGAGCCGTCGAACGCGGACTGCGACACGCGTCCCGAGGGAGTCATCCGGCACACCTCTTCTCTTCTCAGGTTCACTTCTCAGGGAGGTTCGGACGACTTCCGGCACGACACGCCGGGGTCGTCATGTGCCGATCGTTGACAGGAGCCGCGACGGCGCGCACGCCCCACGGAGCGGACGAGTGAACTGCGCGTCATCCGGGTGCCCCGGGCACGCGGACCCGGGCCCGAACGGGCATGAATCTGCATCCCATCCCCGAATCGCGTCGCGCGTGCGGCGCCGGAGAAGATCAATGACTGGATTCGAAGGGGCCGGCGAGGCCGGTCTCCGCACGCCCGTGCTCATCGCGGGCGGCTCCCTGGTGGGCCTGTCCACCTCGCTGTTCCTGGGCCGGCTCGGCGTGCCGCACACGCTCGTCGAGCGGCATGCGGGCACCTCGGTGCACCCGCGCGGCCGCGGCAACAACGTGCGCACGATGGAACTGTTCCGCGGGGCCGGGGTGGAGCAGGGCATCCGGGAGGCCGCGTCGGTCCTCGCCGGCAACAACGGCATCCTGCAGACGCCGAGCCTGGTCGGCGACGCCGGCGAGTGGCTGTTCAAGGAGATCGACCCCGGCGGCGGCCTCGCCCGCTTCAGCCCGTCCGGGTGGTGTCTGTGCAGCCAGAACGACCTCGAGCCGGTGCTCCTCGACCACGCCCGGCGGCTGGGCGGAGACCTGCGGTTCTCGACGGAGCTGATGTCGTTCGAGCAGGACGCCGAGGGCGTGACCGCGCGGGTCAAGAGCCGCGAGACCGGCGAGCACACCACCGTGCGCGCGGACTACCTGGTCGCGGCGGACGGCCCGCGCAGCCCGATCCGCGAGAGCCTCGGCATCGGCCGGAACGGCCCCGGCGACCTGTTCCACAACGTGAGCATCACGTTCGTCTCGCGCGGCCTCGCGGACGTCGTCGGAGACCGGCGCTTCGTCGTCTGCTACCTGACGGACCCGGCCGCTGACGGCGCCCTGCTGCCGGTGGACAACCGGGAGCGCTGGGTGTTCCACGCCCCCTGGCACCCCGAACTCGGGGAAACCCTGGAGGAGTTCACCGACGAACGGTGCCGCGAGCACATCCGGCGGGCCGTCGGGGTGCCGGACCTCGACGTCGAGATCACCGACCGGGCGCCGTGGCACGCAGCCGAGCGGGTCGCCGAACGGTACGCGGACGGGCGGGTGTTCCTCGTCGGAGACTCCGCCCACGAGATGCCGCCCACCGGGGCGTTCGGCTCCAACACCGGTATCCAGGACGCGCACAACCTCGCCTGGAAGCTGGCCGCGGTTCTGGGCGGCTGGGCCGGTCCCGGCCTGCTCGCGTCGTACGACGCGGAGCGCCGGCCGGTCGCCGAGGCGACGAGCATCCGCGCCTCGTCGCGTTCGGTCGAGCACAGCCACCCCGGATACACGCCCGGGCCCGAAGCGGGCGGGCCCGGAGTCGGCGGGCCCGGCGGCGGCCCTGGCGGCGGTCCGGCCGGCGGTCCTGGCGGCCGTCCGGGCAGCGGCCCCGGCGGGCGGAAGGGCGGCATCCTCAACGTGGTGCTCGGCTACCGCTACCCGCAGGGCGCGGTCCAGGACGCGGACCGGACCGTTCCGGTCGTGCCCGACGCGCTGCGGCTGGCCGGCGAGCCCGGCACCCGGGCGCCCCACCTGTGGGTCGAGCGCGCCGGTAGCCGGATCTCCACCCTCGACCTGTACGAGCGGTCCCTGGTGCTGCTGAGTTCGGCGGGCGGCGCGGGCGGCTGGCACGCCGCCGCGGAACGCCTGGCGGCACGTCTCTCCGTACCGCTCGACGCCTACCGCGTCGGCGACGCGCCCGAGGCCGAGCTCTCCCCCGAGGGCGACGTCGACTGGGCGCAAACCCACGGCATCGGCGCGGACGGCGCGGTCCTGGTCCGCCCCGACGGGTTCGTCGCATGGCGGTCGGTGGGCACGTCGGCGGATCCCGAAGCGGCGCTGCGGCGGGCCCTCACGGCGGTCCTGGACAGAGGCTGACGGCTCGGCCGGCGCCCCGGCGTCGGCCGAGAATCCGTTTGTCCCGTATGGCCCCTCTGCGTGTTTTCGTGCCGCACGGTCCGTCGTGCGCGACCATACGAGCCGAGCGCCGCAGCGGCTCAGGAAGAAACCGAGACAGGAAGAAGGACGGTACGTGTCCGGCAGCGAGAGCGAGAACCCGGCAATCCCCTCCCCCACCCCCACGGACACCCGTCCCAGGACCAACGAGGACTGGTGGCCGAATCAACTGGACCTTCGGGTCCTCCATCAGCACTCGCCCCTGTCCGATCCGATGGGCGAGGAGTTCGACTACGCGGCGGAGTTCGCGACGCTCGACCTCGACGCGCTGAAGCAGGACGTCTTCGACGTGATGACGACGTCCCAGGACTGGTGGCCCGCGGACTACGGTCACTACGGTCCGCTGTTCATCCGGATGAGCTGGCACGCGGCGGGCACGTACCGCATCGCCGACGGCCGGGGCGGCGGCGGAAGGGGCGCGCAGCGCTTCGCCCCGCTCAACAGCTGGCCGGACAACGCCAGTCTCGACAAGGCGCGCCGGCTGCTCTGGCCGGTCAAGCAGAAGTACGGCCGGAAGATCTCCTGGGCCGACCTTCTGGTGTTCGCCGGCAACTGCGCCATGGAGTCGATGGGGTTCACGACGTTCGGCTTCGGCTTCGGACGCGAGGACATCTGGGAGCCCGAGCAGATCTTCTGGGGACCGGAGGACACCTGGCTCGGCGACGAGCGGTACAGCGGCGACCGGGAGCTCGCCGGTCCGTTCGGCGCCGTGCAGATGGGGCTCATCTACGTCAACCCCGAAGGCCCCAACGGGAATCCGGACCCCGTCGCAGCCGCCCGGGACATCCGTGAGACCTTCGGCCGGATGGCGATGAACGACGAGGAGACGGTGGCGCTCATCGTCGGCGGCCACACGTTCGGCAAGTGTCACGGCGCCGTCGACGCCTCGTACGTCGGCCCGGAGCCCGAGGGCGCACCCATGGAGCAGCAGGCCCTCGGCTGGCGGAACACGTACGGCAGCGGCAAGGGCGCCGACACGCTCACCAGCGGACTCGAGGGCGCCTGGACCACCGCGCCGACGCAATGGGACAACGGGTACCTGGACAACCTGTTCGGGTACGAGTGGGAGCTGACGACCAGCCCCGCGGGCGCCAAGCAGTGGACGCCCACGGACCCTTCGGCCCAGGGCACCGTGCCCGACGCGCACGACCCGTCGAAGCGGCACGCCCCGATGATGCTGACGACGGACCTCTCACTGAAGCTGGATCCGGTCTACGGGCCGATCGCGAAGAGCTTCCACGAGAACCCGGACCGGCTCGCTGAGGCGTTCGCCAAGGCCTGGTACAAGCTGCTGCACCGCGACATGGGCCCCGCCTCGCGCTACCTCGGCCCGTGGGTCCCGGAGCCGCAGCTGTGGCAGGACCCCGTCCCCGCCGTCGATCACGAGCTGATCGGCGACGCGGACGTCGCCGAGCTCAAGCGCCGGATCCTGGCCTCCGGCCTCTCCGTCTCCCAACTGGCCGCCACGGCCTGGGCGTCGGCAGCGAGCTTCCGCGGCACCGACAAGCGCGGCGGCGCCAACGGCGCCCGGATCCGTCTCGCGCCCCAGCGGGACTGGGAGGTCAACGACCTGCCCGAGGTGAAGGAGACCGTGCGGACCCTCGACGGCCTCCGGCAGGAGTTCGACGGCGCGCAGTCCGGCGGCAAGAAGGTCTCGCTCGCCGACCTGATCGTCCTCGGCGGCTGCGCGGCCGTCGAACAGGCGGCGCGGGACGCCGGGTTCGAGATCACGGTCCCGTTCGCACCGGGCCGCACGGACGCGGCCCAGGAGCAGACCGACGTCGAGTCGTTCTCCGTGCTCGAACCCCGGGCCGACGGCTTCCGCAACTATCTGCGGGGCGGCGAGAAGCTGTCGCCGGAGACGCTCCTGCTGGACCGCGCCAGCCTGCTGACCCTGACCGGCCCCGAGATGACGGTCCTGCTCGGCGGCATGCGGGCGCTGGACACCGGCTTCAAGGGCTCCCGCCACGGCGTCCTCACCGACCGTCCGGGGGTGCTGAGCAACGACTTCTTCGTCAACCTGCTCGACATGGGCACGGAGTGGAAGGCGTCGGCCGAGGACGAGAACGTCTTCGAGGGCCGCGACCGCGCCACGGGGAACGCGCGGTGGACCGCCACCGCCGCCGACCTCGTCTTCGGCTCGCACTCCCAGCTGCGCGCCTTCTCGGAGGTGTACGCGTCCCAGGACGCGGGCGAGAAGTTCGTCCGCGACTTCGTGGCGGCGTGGGACAAGGTGATGAACCTGGACCGCTTCGACCTCCGCTGAACCCCGCTGCCCCGATGAACGCCCCGGTCCGCCGCCCTCGGCCGACCGGGGCGTTCTCATGGCGTGGCCGGGAGGTCCTGCTCGGACCAGATGGTCTTGCCGTCGCGGGTGTAGCGGCTGCCCCAGCGGGTGCTCAGCTGGGCGACCAGGTAGAGGCCGCGGCCGCCCTCGTCGGTGAGGCGGGCGCGGCGCATCCGGGGCTGGGTGGCGCTGGGGTCGGAGACCTCGCAGGTCAGCCGGCCGGCCCGGATGAGGCGTACCTCGACGGGACCGCCGGCGTAGCGGATGGCGTTGGTGACCAGCTCGCTGAGGACGAGCTCGGTGGTGAAGGCGAGTTCGTCCAGGCCCCAGTCGGTCAGCTGTCGGGCGGCCAGGGCCCGGACGCGGGAGACGGCGGCCGGGTCGGCCTCCACCGGCCAGGCGGCGGTGTCCTCGGCGGGGACCGCGTGGGTGCGGGCGAGGAGCAGGGTGACGTCGTCGGTACGGCGGTGCGCGGGGCGTCCCGCGACCATCTCGCGGCCGAGTTCGCGCAGCGGCACGGTGGGTGCGCCGGCACCGGCCGCGGCCAGGCGGCGGGCGAGTTCCGCCGTGCCGGCGTCGTAGTCGTCACCGGCGGGGGCGGCCGGTGCGTCCTCGGGCAGGCCGTCGGCGAGGCCTTCGACCAGGCCGTCGGTGTAGAGGGCGAGGAGGGTGCCGGGTTCGAGGTCGATCTCGGCCGTCTCGAACGGCAGGCCGCCGACGCCGAGCGGGGGTCCTGGGTCCACGGGCACGTACGCGACGCTGCCGTCCGGGGCCCGTACGGCGGGCGGCGGGTGACCGGCTGAGGCCATCGTGCAGCGCCGGGAGACCGGGTCGTAGACGGCGTACAGGCAGGTGGCGCCGACCGGGTCGATCCGCTCCCAGCCTCCGGCCGGGTGGCCGCCGAGACCGCCCTGTTCCTCCTCGTCGGCGTCGTCCGGCTCGTCGGAGTCGCCGGCCCGGTCCGACTCGTCGTCGGTCTCGACGCGGAGCTGGGAGACCAGGTCGTCGAGGTGGACGAGCAGTTCGTCCGGCTCCAGGTCGAGGTCGGCGAGGGTGCGGACGGCGGTGCGCAGCCGGCCCATGGTGGCCGTGGCGGCCAGCCCGTGGCCGACGACGTCGCCGACGACGAGGGCGACGCGGGCCGAGGAGAGCGGGATGACGTCGAACCAGTCGCCGCCCACGCCCGTGCCGGTGTCCGCGGGCAGGTAGACACCGGCCGTGGTCACGGCGACGGTGTCCGTCTGGGAGGGCGGCAGGAGGCTGCGCTGCAGGCCGACGGCGGCCCGGTGCTCCCGGGTGTAGCGGCGGGCGTTGTCCAGGGCGAGGCCGGCGTGGATGGCGATCTCGCGGAGGAGGTCCAGGTCGGACGGTTCGTAGGGCTGCGTGCCCGCGTCGCGGTGGACCGTCACGCGGCCGAGGAGGCCGCCGCGGGCACGAAGCGCGGCCGTCATCGACATCGGCGGGCCGGTGATGTCCTCCATTGCCTCCGGGTCGGCCAGGACCTCGACGCCGGCGGGCGGTCCGGCCGCCTCCGGCTCCCCCACCACCGCGGTCCGCCGGAGCGTCAGCCGCCCGTCGGGTCCGGGCGCCGGGTCGTCGCCGGTGAACACCGCCTCGGCGATCTCCACGACCGCGAGGTCGGCGAGCGAGGGCACCAGCACCGCGGCCAGCTCCTCGCCGGTCCCGGCAGCGGACAGCGACGCGCCGACGGCGGCGGTCGCGCGCTGGAGCAGCGCCAGCCGCTCGGTGGTCCGGCGCGGCGCGGTGACGTCGGTGAACAGGGCGGTGACGCCGAGTACCTGCCCGGCACGGTCCTGGAGCCGGAAGGCGGTGATCGCCATGACGGCGCCGCCGCCGGAGTTGGTGAGGGTCCGGGCCGTCTCCTCGGCCCGGATGAGCGGGCTGCCGGTGTGCAGCACCTCGCGCAGCCGCCGCTCGATCGCTTCCGCGTCCTCGACCCGCAGGAAGTCGCCGAGCCGCCGGTTGCGCAGGTCGCGCGGGACGCCGCTGTACGGGAGGAGGTGGGTGTTCGTACGGACCAGCCGCAGCTGGTCGTCGAAGACGGCCAGGCCGACCCGGTCCTGCAGGAACAGCTCCCGGGTGAACGCCTGGTCCTGGCGCCAGCGGGCGACCGTTCCGGCCGGGGCCGCGAGGACGAAGTACCGGGCGGGCCCTTCGGGCGCGAGCGGGCAGACCTGGAAGTCGACCCGCAGGTTCCCGCCGTCACCGGTGCGTACCACCGCCTCGCCCGACCAGGCTCCCGGGCGGCGCCCGGAGAGCAGGGCGGGCCAGGCGTCCCCGTCGGCGAGCAGTTCCCGGGCGGGGCGGTCGCAGACGCTGCCGGCGGGCAGCGAGAGCAGTTCCTCCGCGCCGGGCGTCCAGCCGACGACGCGGCCGTCCGTGTCGATCAGGGCCCCCGCCGCGCCGTCCGTCAGCAGCAGACCGCCCTGGTCGTGCGGGGGCGTGCCGCGGTCGGGGTGGCCGTTCACCTCGATCGTCACCTCCCTCGCGCGGCTGTGCGCTCACCGTCGCCGACCCTCACGGCAGCCGAGACCCCTCCATCATCCCTCCGCACGCGCGCGCCGCCAGTCGCCGCAGCCTCCGCTCCCCCGCCCGCGTGGCCCCGCACGGCCCCTCGTGGCCCCCGGCGGGTCACGCGGGGCGCGGCAGGCGGGCCACTCCGCCGCGGGTGACTGCGGTGACGCGGATCCCCGCCATGTCGAGCAGACTGGCCGCGATCGTGGCGCGGCGGCCACTGCCGCACACCGTCCAGATCTCCCGGTCGCGGGGCAGCTCACCGAGCCGCCGCGGCAGTTCCGCGAGCGGGATGCCGAGCGTGCCGGGCACCCCGCCCTCCGGGCGCTCGGGCCGTACGTCGAGGACGCGGGTGCGGTCGAGGCGGCCGGCCAGCTCGGCGGCGTCCGCGGTGCGGAAGGTGCGCACCGGGCGGCCGGCGGCGGCCCAGGTGTCCACGCCGCCCGGCAGGTGTCCCGCGATGTTCTCGAAGCCGATCCGCAGCAGCTGCCGCACGGCCTCGCCGGCGGCCTCCCCGGCCGGTTCCGGAAGGATCAGGACGAGCCGGGTGCCGAACGGCAGGACCTCGCCGACCAGGCTCGCGAACCGCTCGTCGAGCTCGTCGCAGATCGAGCCGGGCAGGTGGGCCTCCGCAAACGCGGCACGGTCGCGTCCGTCGACGATCCGCGCCCCGCCGCCGATCAGGCCCTCCACCATGGCCGGGGTCAGCGGCCGGAGCGCGGGCAGCCGGCCGAGGACGTCCGGTCCGTGCCGGTTGATCGGCGCCATGTGGTGGTAGTACGCGGGGTACGGCGGCAGGCCCTCGGTCCGCTCCACCACGAAGGCCTCCTCGTCGCGCACGCCCAGCGCGGGGTTCGTCCGCCGCTCCGCCCCGACGGTGGTGGTCCGCTCGCGCGAGAGCGGACCGGCCGCGCAGGAGCTGCCGGCTCCGTGGGTCGGGAGCACCCGGGTCGCGTCGGGCAGCAGCGCGAGCCGGCGCAGCGAGCGGTACTGGGCCCGGGCCAGCTCCTGGGTGCGGGCGTCGCCGGAGAGGTCGGTGCGGCCCGCGTTACCGACGAGCAGGCTGCCGCCGGTGCACACGGCGGCCACGTCCTCCGGGGCCTCCGCGTCGTCGAAGACCAGGTAGGAGGTGTGCTCGGCGGTGTGGCCGGGGGTCGCCATGGCCCGTACGGTCAGGTCGCCGAAGGCGATCTCGTCGTCCTCGGCCAGCGGCAGGTGGTCGAAGTCGTACGCGGCGCGGGCCGGGCCGGCGACCGTCGCCCCGGTCGCCGCGCGGACCTCCAGGGCGCCGGAGACGTAGTCGTTGTGCACGTGCGTCTCCAGGACGTACCGGATCCGCAGGCGCCTGCGGGCGCAGGACTCCATCAGGTCCCAGCTGTCGCGCTGCGGGTCGACGAGCGCGGCCTCGCCGCCGCTGGTGAGCAGGTAGCTGCTGTCGCCGAGCGAGTCGGTGGTCAGGATCTCGATCTCGTGCACGGCACCGGCCTCCTTCGCGTCACACCACGACGACCTCGACCGAGGCGACCTGGTTGCAGCCGTAGCCGTGCGCGTTCCAGGGGGCGCGGAGCGGCTGGCTTTCGCCGCTGTCGTCGGTCGCGCGGGCGATCAGCCGGTACGGGCCGGGCCGTTCCGGGGTCCACCTGCAGGACCAGCCGGTCCAGGCGTACGCGCCGGACGGCCGGTCGAGTTCCGCCCGGAGCCAGGGCGCCGCACCGGCGGTGGTGCCGGCCTCCAGGAGTTCGGCCCGTACGTCGACCCGGCGCACCGCCCTCCCGGCGCCGGACCAGGCCCGGCCGCGTACGAGGATCCCGCGGCCGCGGCGGAGGGCGGAGTCCGCTTCGGGCTCGGTGATCAGTGACTTGACGCGCAGGGTGGTGACCGGGCCGTCGGGGGTGCCGCGGGAGGCGACGTACACGTAGTCGTCCGCCTGGAAGACGCCGGTGAAGGGGCGGGTGACCGCCCGGGCCTCGACGAGCCACTTCACGTCGGCGACGGCGTAGCGGCCGGGGACGACGAGGCGGACCGGGGCGCCGTGCTCGGGTGCGAGGGGTTCGCCGTTCATGTGCGTGGCGAGCAGGGTGTCCGGGTGGAGGGCGGCGTCCAGCGGGAGGCTGCGCTCGAAGGCGACGGTGCGGCCGTGCACGCTGCCGGAGTCGGCACCGGCGAAGACGATCTCCACGGCGGCCGGGTCGATCCGGGCCCGGGACGCGAGGACGTGGAACGGCACGCCGGCGAAGTGCGCGCAGCCGACGGCCCGTTGGGTCCAGGGGACGCCGGGCGGGCGGGGCGTCATCAGGCTGCGTCCATTGCCCGCGCACTCGACGACGACGTCGAGTTCCCGGTGCGGCAGGGCGGCCAGTTCCCGGTGGCCGAGGGAGAACGGGGCGGCGACCGCGCCTTCGAGGCGCAGCCGCCAGGTGCGGGGTGTCGCCCGGGGGATGCCGAAGTGGTCGCGTACGAAGAGCGCCCCGGCGGGGGTGACGGGTTCGGCGAGCGCCGCGGTCGGGGTCTGGGCGTTGTACGGCTCGTCCGTGACCGTCTCGGGTGCCCAGGCCCTCGCCCCGGCCCCGGGCGAGATCGCTCCTGCGGTCATGACGGTACCTCCCGTCGGGCGCGCGGCGCGGGGCGGCGCGGGTTCCTTTCAGCGTACGCCGGGGACCCGCGGGCGGCCTGACGTGCGAGGACGCGCGGCGGGGGCCAGGAAGTGACGGGAGAGGACTACGGGGCCGAGGGGCGTCGGAGCCGGGGACGGGAGGGGCGTGGGAGCCGGGCCGGGACGGGTGTCGGAGCCAGGGGCGGGAAGAGCGTGGGAGCCGGGCCGGGTGTCACACCGACCCGGCCGCCTCCTCCGCCGCCTCCTGCTTCGCCTCTTCGTCCTCCTGCAGCTGCCGGCGGCCGACGACGGCCGCGGCCGCGAGGGCGCTGCCGAGGAAGGCCACGGCGACCACCCACGGCTGGTCGAGCACGTGGTCGGTGGCGTGGTCGAGAGAGAGGCGGCCCGCTCCGGTGACGCCGATCGCGGCGGCGGTGAAGCCGAGGAACGCGGGGTACTCGAAGCCGCCGCCCTGGGCGAAGAAGCCTGCCGGGGCGTGCACGGAGACCGCGCCGGCCATGGCGCCGGCCGCGGCGGCGCCGGCGGCCGGGGTGGCGAAGCCGAGGGCCAGCAGCGCGCCGCCGCCCGCCTCGCCGAGGCCGGCGGCGATGGCGCTCTCCTTGCCCGGCCGGAATCCCATGGCCTCCATCCCCTTGGCGGTGGCGTCCAGGCCGCCGCCGCCGAACCAGCCGAAGAGCTTCTGGGCGCCGTGCGCGGCGAGGACCGCGCCGGTGCCGACCCGCAGGACGAGCAGGCCGAGATCGCGTCTGTTGATGGTTCCCATGAGGGGTCTCCCAGTGTGGTGCGCGGGTGGGGGCTCGGGCTTCCACTCTCGCCGTGCGGGGGCCGCCGCGAGCGGTGCTGATACTCCATACGTGTCATGTTTTGCGGCGTTTGCCCTGTCTTGCTTTAGTGAGGTGGCTGTTGCCTGCTCGGGGATCGCCCGTAAGGAAGTGGGAATCCATGACCTCTGAGTCCACCGGGACCGCCGCTCTGCGCGAGGCCGTCCGGGCGCTGATGCCTCGGGCCAAGGCCGATCTGACGGAGCTGGTGGCGATGCGCTCGGTCGCCGACCCCCGCCAGTTCCCGCCCGAGGAGTGCGCGAAGGCGGCCGACTTCCTGGTCGGGGCCTTCACCGACGCGGGACTGCGGGACATGCGCCGGGTGACCACCCCGGACGGCACCGACGCGGTCGTTGGACACGCCCCGGGCCCGGAGGGCTCCCCCACCGTCCTGCTGTACTGCCACTACGACGTGCAGCCGCCGCTGGACGACGCCGCCTGGACGACACCGCCGTTCGAGCTGACCGAGCGCGACGGCCGCTGGTACGGACGGGGCACCGCGGACTGCAAGGGCAACATCGCCATGCATCTGACGGCGCTGCGGGCGCTGGGCGGCCAGGAGGGGCGGGGCTTCCCGGTACACATCAAGTTCGTGGCCGAGGGCTCCGAGGAGCAGGGCACCGGCGGTCTGGAGCGGCTGGTCCCGCAGCAGCCCGAACTCTTCGCGGCGGACACGCTGCTGATCTGCGACACCGGAAACTTCGCGCTCGGGCTGCCGACCGCGACGACCTCGCTCCGCGGCCTCGCCAACGCGGTCGTCACCGTCTCCACGCTGCGCGGCGAGATGCACTCCGGCATGTTCGGCGGCCCCGCCCCGGACGCGCTGGCGGCGCTGGTGCGGATCCTGGACAGCCTGCGCGACGAGCACGGCAACACCGCGATCAAGGGCCTGCCCGGGGACGGGAGCTGGGACGGCGTGGACTACCCGGCCGAGCAGTTCCGCACCGACGTCGGCGCCCTGGACGGCGTGTCGCTCGTCGGGACCGGCTCGGTCGCCGACGAGCTGTGGGCACGCCCCGCCGTGACCGTGCTCGGCATCGACTGCCCGCCGGTCGTCGGCTCGTCCGCCGCCGTTCAGGCGAAGGTCCGCGCCCGGGTCAGCCTCCGGGTGCCGCCGGGCACGGACGCCGAGAAGGCGCTCCAGGCGCTCACCGACCATCTGACCGGGGCGGCGCCGTGGGGCGCGAAGGTCGAGGTGGAGCCGGAGGGTTCGGGCCAGCCGTTCCGCGCGCGCACTGACGGACCTGCCTACCGCGCGCTCGGGAAGGCGATGAAGGAGGCGTACGGCAAGGACATGGTGCAGTCCGGCCAGGGCGGGTCCATCCCGCTCTGCAACGTCCTCGCCGCGCAGTTCCCGGACGCCGAGATCGCCCTGATCGGGGTGGAGGAACCGGGCTGCCTCATCCACGCGCCGAACGAGAGCGTGGATCCCTCGGAGATCGAGCACATGGCGCTGGCGGAGGCGCTGTTCCTCAGCACCTACGCCGACACGCGGAAGTGAGTGACCCATGACGCAGACACACGACAGACCCTCCTCGCCGTTCGGGGACTCGCCGACCGAGGGGCCGCTGGGCATGCTCGCCCGCAGTGCCTGGCAGTTCATGCTGTTCGCCGGCATCGCCACGCTGATCATCGGCGTCCTGGTCCTGGCGTGGCCGGACGAGACGCTGGTCGCCATCGGCGTGCTGTTCGGCCTCTACCTGCTGTTCAGCGGCGTGATGCAGCTGATCGCGGCGTTCGGCACGCACACGACCACCGCGCTGCGGGTGATGGCCTTCATCAGCGGCGCGCTATCGATCCTGCTGGGCCTGTTCTGCTTCCGCGGCGCGACGCAGTCGATCTTCCTGCTCGCGCTGTGGATCGGCATCGGCTGGCTGTTCCGCGGGATCATGGAGACCGTAGCGGCGATCTCCGACCCGGCGATGCCGGCCCGGGGCTGGCACATCTTCCTCGGCGTCGTCACCTTCCTGGCCGGCGTCGTGCTGATCGCCTCGCCACTGGAGTCCCTGTCCGTGCTCACCGTGCTCGGCGGCTGTTGGGCACTGGTGGTCGGCGTGGTGGAGATCGTCACCGCGCTCATGATCCGGTCCGGCGCGAAGGACCTGCCGACCGGCACCTGACCCGCCGTCCGCCTCACCGGAGGTCGGGGCCCACCGCCTCGACCTCCAGGAAGCGTCTCTTCCGCGGCCCCCGGTACAGCAGCGCCTCCCAGCCGAGCCGGCCGAGCACCGGCACGCAGGCGCCCAGCGCCTGCTCCTCCTCGTGGGCCGCGCCGCTGCCCGGCGCGCCCACCCACTCCACGACGACCGCCCCCGGACGGTCCCCTGCGGTCACCCGGTAGCCGGTGGCCGAACTCCCCCAGCCTTCGGCCGGGGGGACCCCCATCTCGCTTCGCTCGCCCGTCGCGGCGTCCACCGCCGAGGGCACGATCCCGGCGGCCTCCAGGGCGAGCGCGACGGCCCGGACCGGCTGTCTGCGCTCCCACTCGGCGGGGAGCGCCAGGGGATCGCCGCCCCGGTCGTTCGTCGCCCGCCGGATCTGCAGCAGCCCGTCGAAGGCCGCCCGTACGTCGCGGGAGCGCTGTTCGGCGTCCCCGCCACCGGGACGGGGCCCGTCGCCGGTGGCCGCCTCGAACGCCCCGGCGGTCACTGCAGCCGCCGGATGTCGCCGCGCACCCGGTAGAAGCCGCCGGCCGCCGCGTGCAGCGCGTCCACCGCGTACCGGGTCCCCGGCTCGCGGATCGCCCGCGGGAACTGGACGTTCCACGACGGCTCGTAGCCGTCGGAGACCACCCGCACCCGGACCCGTCCGCTCTCCTGCACGCACTCGACGACCACCGAGCCCGCCGGGGCCGCGGCCACGCTGACCACGGCCTCCGTCGTCGTCGCCGGCTCGTACGTCGGCAGCGCCGCCGCGAGCTTGACGTCCCGCGCCTCCGGGACGGTGCCCTCCTGGGCGGCGGCGATCGCCGCCTCGCTCGCGTCGACGCAGGCCAGCGAGCCGTCGGTGGTCACCAGGTAGAGCCGCTCGTCGCGGTACTGCATGGAGAGCGCCGAGCCGCCCCCGGTGCCGAGCTTCCACAGCCGGGTGCCGTCCGCGTCGAAGCAGTACACCGAGGAGGCGGCGTCCCCGGCGAAGACGAACCGGCCTCCGGGCGAGGTGGCGCACGAGTAGACCGCGGAGTCGCAGGCGTACACGGCCTCGACCCGGCCGTCGGCCTTCGCGAGCCGCTGCACCTTGCGGTGCGCGGTGCCCGCGTACACCGCGGTGTCCTCCTGCCAGCCGAAGAGCACCCCGCCCTGGGTGGGGGTGTGCCACAGCTCGCCGCCGCCGTCGGGCGCGTACGCCGTCACGCCGCGCTGGTGGCCGTGGTAGACCGCCTTGTCGTCGGCGCGGACCATCCAGGCGTGCTCGCCCTCGCTGCGGCGGGCCCACTGGTGCTCGTCCTCGTGGTCGATGACGGTGAGCCGGCCGGCCCGGTCGGCGACGTTCAGCACGCCCTCGTGGATGTCCAGCCAGAAGATGTCGACGTCGGCGGCGATGTCGTACGCGGCGAACGGCAGCTTCGAGGACAGGTCGTAGACCTTGCCGTCGTCGCAGCCGGCGTAGATCCAGAAGTCGTCGGCGACCAGGCACTTCACCCCGTCGGGCAGATTGAACCGGGCCCGGACCTCGCCGCCGTGGCTGAGCGTGTACACGTCCCCGGACTGGTTGCCGACCCAGCAGTGGTCGTCGTCGACGTGGATGCCGAAGGCCGACGAGCCGGTCCGGAACCGCCAGAGGACCGGCGCGACCGCGCGGGCGGTGGAGGGCGCCGAGACGACCTGGCGGCGGGTCACGGACCGGGCGGCCCGCTGCCCCTGCACCGCGGGTGCGTATCCCTTGCGGACCTTCTCCCCTATCTTCTTCGCCGCCGCGGCGCGCGCCTTCTCCTCGGTGGCGAAGGAGGACACCTGCGTCTGGCCGGCCGCGCCGATCCGTCCGTAACGGACCGACACCGTGGTGCCGTCCACCACCACTTCGTAGAACTTGTGCGCGCCGCCGTCGTCCTGCGACAGCTCGAGATAGGTCTTCGTCGTCATGGGGAAAACGGTAGGACCCCGCACTGACAACGCGAGCCGGCCCCGCGCCGGTCAGCGCTGGCTGCGCCCGCTGGTGACGGCGTAGTACTGCAGGTCCTGCCTGGCGACCCGGTCCCGCACCGGGTACCGCGAGGTGACCGAGGTCGTCGTCGTCCCGTCCCGTACGACGCGCGCGCCGCTCGTTCCGGTGCGCAGCGGCAGCAGCCGCGCGGACACCCCGGCCGGCGCCGGCCCGCCTGCCCGCTCGTCGCCGGTCCAGGTCTCCAGGGTCGCCGGGCCGGTCAGGAAGGCGAGCACCTCGACGGTGTCCCGGGGGGCGGCCGAGCCGTCCCGAGGCTCTGTCAGGAGGCTCTGGGTGCCGGTCGGCGGGCGGGCGGCGGCGAACTGGACGCGGGAGGTGAGGTAGAGCGTGTCCCGTTCGATCCTGGGCCAGCTGCCGGTCTTGAAGCGCGTCAGGTAGTACGACGTGAGGTCGAGGTAGGCGTAGCCGTTGTGCTGGGACGGCGCGAAGTGGCTGCCCTCCGAGTAGTCGTTCCAGGTGGTGAGCTGCACCCAGTCGGCTCGGTTGTCGATGGCCTCGCCCCAACTCGCGCGCAGTGTTTCGGTGTTGCCCGCCTCGTCGTAGACGCCCTGGTTGGGCCGGGCGTCCTGGACGGAAACCGGCTGCATCCAGATCTTGCCGAGCCGATGCGCCCGGCGGGTGGCGTCCTCCGATCCGGACTGGGTGCTGTAACTGCGGCTGCCCCACTCGGAGAAGCCGTGGCTGATCGGTGCGAACCGCTCGGCGTTCGCGGCGAAGTCGAGGAAGAGCGGGACGAGGGCGGTGCGGATGCCGTGCTCGCGCTCCAGCGCCGCCGTCGTGCGCTGCCACCAGTCGGGGCTCTGCGCCTCGGCCTTGAACGGGGAGACCACCAGGCGTCCGTCGGCCAGCCGGTGGGCCGAGCGGTGCCGGGCGAGCCGGGCGAGGGCGTCCGCGAGCGCGTCGGGGCTCGTCTCCAGGGAGGTCATGTCGGGCATGAGCACGATCCGGAAGCCGGGGTCCTCGGCGTCGGCGGCGCGCAGCAGGTTCTCGACGCGCTCCGCGTTGCGTCCGGTCAGCGACAGGATGTCGAGGGTGAACCCGTCGAGTCCGGCGTCCCGTGCGGTGCTGATCTCCTGGCGCAGATGGGCGAGTTCCCAGTCGCCGGACTCGCGCGGGGCGGGCAGCGGACGGTCGCGGAGGAGTCCGCCGTACGCGCTGTGTTTGCCCTTCTCACCCTGCGGGGTCAGGTAGTTGCGGGCATAGTAGTCGCGTTCCGGCGGCTCGTTGTCGAGGGAGAGCGGGTAGGGCGTGAAGTAGTGCGCGAAGACCGGCTTGCCGGAGTCGCGCAGGACCCGGGTGGACGGCAGGTCGAAGGGCAGGGCGGTGCTGTACTCGGCGGGCCGCTCGGCGGTGGGCCGGTCCGCGCCGCCGGCCGTGCGGACCGCGTCGGCCATGCCGCTGCCGACCCAGGCGCCGAGCGCGAGGACACCGAGCACGAGGCCGGGCAGCAGACGGCGCCGGCGCGGCGACCGGTGGGAGGTGCGGCGCCCCTGCGAGGCGCCGGCGCGGGTGTCCGTCATGGCGGTAGTACAACCGATGTCCGGCGCCGGAACAACAACCGTCCGCGGTGCGGCGGATGACCGGCGCGGGCCTAGCGGGTACCGCTTCCGAGCCGGTCGACGGAGTGACCGGCCACGTAGTCGTCCATCGTGTCGTTCCGCATGGCGGTCCACAATTCGGCCGACTTCTTCCGGTCGACGAGGACCACCGACTGCCCCTTGATCATGTCGGTGCCGGTGACGGGGGCGTTCATGAAGACCATGCGGCCGGGCCGGACCTCGCGGTTGCTCCACAGCAGGTCGCGCAGGTCGGAGTCGCTGAGCCGGTCGTCGACGCTGACGCTGGCGGTGAGGTCGTCGAGCAGCTCGGTGGCCTTGACCGGGTTGGTCAGGTTGCGCGGGGTCATCGCCTTGGCCAACACGGCGCGCAGGAAGTTCTGCTGACGGTGCGTCCGGTCGAGGTCGCCGCGGGCGAGGCTCTTGCGCTCGCGCACGTACCGCAGGCCCTGTTCGCCGTTCATGTGCCGGACCTCGCCGTCGACGGTGAGGTCGACGCCGCCGACCGAGTCGGTGAGGTTCTTGAAGCCGTCCCAGTCGATGACCGCGAGGTGGTCGATCCGCACGTTGGTGAACCGCTGCACGGTGTCGATGAGCAGCGGCGGACCGCCCCAGGAGAAGGCCGCGTTGAGCTTGGCGTCGCCGTGTCCGGGGACGGGGACCCAGGAGTCGCGGGGCAGTGAGACGACGTAGGCGTTGGAGTGGTCCGCGGGCAGGTGGACCAGCATCATCGTGTCGCTGCGCTGGGCCCCGTACTTCCAGGACGGGGCCTTGGCGTCGCGTCCGGTGGTCGGCAGGTCCGAGCGGCTGTCGACGCCGACGAGCAGGAAGGTCAGCCCGCCCTTGCCCGGCGCGGGCTGCTTCGCGTCGGGGACCTGGGTCGGGAAGGCGCCCGGGATGCGTTCGACCTTGCCGGTGTAGTGGTCGACGGCCCACCAGCCGGCCCCGGCGGCCATCAGCACGCCGGCGCCCAGCAGCGCGACCGCGCCGAGGAGCACTCTGCCCGGCCGGACCCGACGGCGCGGCCGCGGCGTGGCGTCCGCCACATCCGGCGTGTCCTGCGCCGTGTCCGTCGCTTCCCCCTGATGCACTCGAGACCCCTCCCAGCGTGCCGGTTCACGTGCGAAAAGCGTGAACACGACAGAAGTATCATGCGTTTGACCGCCCCCACACGGGCTCTCGTGTCACGAGATGAACACACCATCACCCTGTCACGTCTTTCGTGTAAACAGCAGACGAGGTACGTGCGTTTGTCGTACTGTTCCGCGTTGCGACACTTGTTCATCGATCCGGGGGTCGATGGGCGGTACGCGAGAGTCGACACGTGCCGGGGGGGTACATGTGGCATGCCCGTACAGCTGAGACCACAGCTGGGGGAAGAACCGGATCGCGGACGTGGACCGTCCATCCGCATCCGCGCGGCAAGACCGAGTGGTATCTGCCGTTCGCGCTGACCACGGACGTGGCGGGCGTCGCCCTGCCCACCGCGCTGCTGCTGCACACCGACCACCAGCCGTACGCGACCGTGTGGGCCGCCGCCGCGGCGGCCGCGTGGGTGTCGGTGCGGGCCCTGCGGCACCGGTACGCCGCCCGCGCGCTCGGGGAGTCGCGCGGCAGCCTCCCGGTGCTGCACGACTGGCTGATCCTGATCGGCGTGCTCGCCGTGTTGCGTGCGGCGGCCGATCTGCACCACCCGCCACTGCTCTGCCTGGCCGCGCTGCTGCCGGCCCCCGTACTGACCCTGATCTGCCGCAAACTGACATGGCATCACCTCGTCGCGGCGCGACGCGAGGCGCAGGTCGTCACCCGCGTCCTGGTCCTCGGCGAGCCCACCGCCGCCGGTGACGTCGCGGAGCACCTGTCGGGGCGTACGGACCATCCGTACGTCGTCGTCGGCGTCGTCGCGATCGGCGAGGGCCCGGCGCCGACCGGAGCGCCGGTCACCGCCCGGCTCGGCCTGAGCGCGCCGCAGGACGTCGACGGCGACGCCCGCGAAGTCCTCGCAGCCGCCCGGCAGTTGCGGGCCGACTTCGTGCTCGTCGCGCCAGGCACCCGGATGACCGGGCCGCGGCTGCGCCGGTTGGCCTGGGGACTGCACGACTCGGGGACCGAACTCGCCCTGGCCCCGGGCCTGGTGGAGTGTGCGGTCAAGCGGATCGAGACCGTGTCGGCGGCCGGCATGGCGCTGCTGCGGGTCGTCCCGCCGGTCCGCAACGGCGTGCAGCAGGCGCTCAAGTCGGTCATGGACCGGGCCGGCGCCGCGCTCGGCCTGCTCGTCCTGTCGCCGCTGTTCCTCGGGATCGGCGCGGCGGTACGGCTCACCTCGCCGGGGCCGGTGTTCTACCGGCAGGTGCGGATCGGCCAGGACCAGGCGCCGTTCATGATGTGGAAGTTCCGCACGATGTTCCTCGACGCGGACGCCCGCAAGGAGGAGCTGACGCAGTCCAACGAACACGACGGGCTGATGTTCAAGATGCGCCGGGACCCGCGGGTGACCCGCGTGGGCCGGCTGCTCCGGCGCACCTCGATGGACGAACTCCCGCAGCTGATCAACGTGTTGTGCGGGGCGATGTCGCTGGTCGGGCCGCGTCCGCCGCTGCCGGAGGAGGTCGCCCGGTACGACGACGTGGAGCTGCGCAGGCTCTCCGTGCGGCCCGGCATGACCGGCCTCTGGCAGATCAGCGGCCGCTCGGACCTGTCCTGGGACGAGACGGTCGAGCTCGACCTGCACTATGTCGACAACTGGTCGTTCACCAGCGACATCGACGTGATGGCCCGTACGTTCCGCGCCGTCGTCGACGGTCGCGGAGCGTACTGACGGGCCGCCGCATGACGTCAGCCCTGTTCCCGCCACCAGGCGTAGGTGGACGCGATCCCGTCGCGCAGCGCGATGCCCGGCTTCCAGCCCAGGGAGGCCAGCCGGGTCACGTCGAGCAACTTGCGCGGGGTCCCGTCCGGCTTGCTGGTGTCCCAGGCCAGGCGGCCCTCGAAACCGGTCACCTCCGCGACGGTCTCGGCGAGTTCACGGATCGTCAGGTCCTCGCCGCAGCCGATGTTGACCGGCTCGTCGCCGTCGTAGGACCGCAGCAGCACGGCGCAGGCCGCGGCCAGGTCGTCCACGTGCAGGAACTCCCGGCGCGGGGTGCCCGAGCCCCAGAGCGTGATCTCGTCGAGGCCGGCCTCGCGGGCCTCGTGGAAGCGCCGGACGAGGGCCGGCAGGACGTGCGAGGTCTCCAGGTCGAAGTTGTCGCCCGGGCCGTAGAGGTTGGTCGGCATCGCGGAGATGTAGGCCGCGCCGTACTGCTTCCGGTACGACTGGACCTGCACGATGCCGGCGATCTTCGCGAGCGCGTAGGCCTCGTTCGTCGGCTCCAGCGGGCCGGTCAGCAGCGCGTCCTCACCGATCGGCTGCGGCGCGAGCTTGGGGTAGATGCAGGACGACCCCAGGAACAGCAGCCGTCCGACACCGGCGGCGTGCGCGCCCGCGATCACACTGAGCTGGATCCGGAGGTTCTCCTCCAGGAACTGCACGGGGTAGGTGCTGTTGGCCATGATGCCGCCGACCTTCGCGGCGGCCAGCACCACCGCGTCCGGCCGGGTCTCGCGCAGGAACGCGGCGGTGCCCGCCGTGTCCGTCAGGTCGAGCTCGGCGCGGGTGCGGGTGAGCACCTCGTGCCCGTCCGCGGTGAGCCTCCGGGCGACCGCCGAGCCCACCAGGCCGCGGTGGCCCGCGACGAAGATGCGGGCCCGCTCGGGCAGGTACGACGTCGATGCGCTCGTCGATTCAGTCATGGCCCGGATCATGCCAGGCCATGGGTGACCGCAGCACACCAGATCCGGATTTTCTCCCCGGGTCACCACATAACCGCAGGATACGGACCGGCTGGGGGCCGGTCCGTTCGGGAGGGGCACCACGCATGAGCAAGACCGCACTCATCACCGGCGTCACCGGGCAGGACGGCTCGTATCTGGCCGAACTGCTGCTGTCCAAGGGCTACACGGTGCACGGCCTCGTCCGCCGTTCGTCCAGCTTCAACACGGAACGGATCGACCACGTCTACCAGGACCCGCAGCAGGCGAACCGCTCGTTCGTGCTGCATCACGCGGACCTGTCGGACGGGGTGGCGCTGGTGAACCTGCTGCGGGACATCCGCCCCGACGAGGTGTACAACCTCGGCGCGCAGTCCCATGTACGGGTCTCGTTCGACGCGCCGCTGTACACCGGCGACGTGACCGGCCTCGGGGCGCTGCGGCTCCTGGAGGCGATCCGGGCGAGCGGCGTCGACACCCGCATCTACCAGGCGTCGTCCTCCGAGATGTTCGGCGCCACTCCCCCGCCGCAGAACGAGCAGACCCCGTTCCACCCGCGCAGCCCGTACGGCGCCGCCAAGGTCTTCGCCTACTGGACGACCGTCAACTACCGTGAGGCCTACGGGATGTTCGCGGTGAACGGTGTCCTGTTCAACCACGAGTCGCCGCGCCGCGGCGAGACCTTCGTGACCCGCAAGATCACCCGGGCGGTGGCCCGGATCAAGGCGGGCCTGCAGGACAGGCTGTACCTGGGCAATCTGGACGCGGTACGGGACTGGGGGTACGCCCCCGAGTACGTGGACGCGATGTGGCGGATGCTCCAGCAGGACGAGGCCACCGACTACGTGGTGGCGACCGGAGTCGCCGCGACGGTGCGGCAGTTCGTCGAGACGGCCTTCGCGCACGCCGGCCTGGACTGGGCCGAGTACGTCCGCTACGACCCCAAGTACGAGCGTCCGAGCGAGGTCGACGCGCTGATCGGCGACGCGTCCAAGGCCCGCGAACTGCTCGGCTGGAAGCCCACCGTGCAGGTGGAGGAGCTGGCCCGGATCATGGTCGACGCCGACGTCCGCCAGGTCGAGGACCAGCTCGCCGGCGTCACCGTCCGCATCGACCGCTGAGCCGGAATTTCCGCTTCCGGACATCGACCGCGCACAGTACGGATATGGTCAAGTGGCCGTATCCAGTTGTCATTTCGTCGTACAGTGCGCATTCACCACATGGCACGTGGACCACTTCACGCCACATTGACTGGGCTAAAACGCCTGGGGGGAACATGCGTAGATCCTGGGGGCTTTCCGCTGCCCTCGTCCTGACCGTCGCGGCCGGAGCCGGGGGCTCCCTCGCCCCGACGGCCGCGGCCCTGACGCCGCCGGTGGCCTTCACCGCGGACGATCTGCCGACCTGGCAGACCAACGGCATCGTCTGGGCGCTGGCCGAGGCGAACGACACCGTCTTCGTCGGCGGCACCTTCTCCGAGGTCCGGCCGCCCGAGGGCGGCACCGGCACTCCGCGGAGCGCCGTCAACTTCGCCGCCTTGAACGCGGCGACGGGTGCTCCGACCGACTGCACCCTCTCCTTCACCATCGGCACCGGCACCGCGACCGTGCGGACCCTGGTCGTCTCGCCCGACAAGAAGACGCTGTACGCGGGTGGCTACTTCGGCGCCGTCAACGGCACCCCGGTCAGCAGCGTCGCCGCCATCGACATCGCCACCTGCACCCCGAAGGCGGCCTTCACGCCGTCCTTCCCGGCGACCGTCCGCGCGCTCGCCGTCACCGACACGACGATCTACGCGGCCGGCGACTTCGGCACCGTCGAGGGCCAGACCCGCGAGCGGTTCGCGGCGGTCGACACCTCCGGCGCGCTGCTGCCGTTCACCGCGAACGCGGACGAGCCCGGCCGCGCGATCGAGGTCACCCCTGACGGGCAGAAGGTCCTCCTCGGCGGCGACTTCTTCTCCGTCAACGGCGCGAACTCGCACGCGCTGGCCGTGGTGAACGCCACCACCGGCGCCGTGACCAAGGCGTACCCGAGCGGCTGGATCCCCAGCAACTCCGTCGTCAAGGACATCGACACGGACGCGACCGGGTTCTACACCGGCAACGAGGGCACCGGCGGCGGCGTCTTCGACGGCCGGATCGCGCTCAACCTGAGCGACTTCGAGCAGCGCTGGCGCGACACCTGCCTCGGCGCCACCCAGGCGGTGGAGTCGTACCAGGGCGTGCTGTACAGCGCCTCGCACGCCCACGACTGCTCCAGCATCGGCGAGTTCCCGGACGGGCGCCGCCACCACCTGCTGGCCCAGCCGACCACGTCCACCGGCAAGCTCGGCTGGATGCCGGACACCAACGACGGCCTGGGCGAGGGCATCGGCCCCCGCGCCTTCGCCATCTCGGGCACCGGCACCACCAAGTACCTGTGGGTCGGCGGCGAGTTCACGACCACCAACGGCTCCCCGGCCCAGGGCCTGACCCGCTTCGCATCCGGCCCCGACACCGGCGCCCCGACCGTCCCGGTCGCGAACGCCGCGGCGGTGACCCCGGACGCGGTGCACGTCCGCTGGCGCTCCAGCCTGGACCTGGACGACAGCAAGCTGACGTACAAGGTCTACCGCAACGGCGCGGCCACCCCGATCAAGACCGTCACCGGCGACTCGCTGGAGTGGTCGCGTCCCCAGGTCTCCTTCAAGGACACCAATGTGACGCCGGGTCAGACCTACAGCTACCGCGTCACCGCGAGTGACGCGGACGGAAACACCAGCGCGCTCTCCGCGACCGCCACGGTGACCGTGCCGACCTCGGCCGAGCCGTACGCCTCCCGGGTGATCGCCGACGGCGCGAACCTGTACTGGCGCTTCGACGAGTCCACCACGCCGTACGCGGCGGACTCCAGCACCGACAACAGCGGTCTGTACATCAACGCCCCGGCGCTGCGCCAGACCCCGGCCGCCGTGACCGGCCCGTCCACCGCGGTCGGTCTCAACGGCACCGACGAGCAGGTCTACAGCGACAAGCGGCAGGACGTGACCGGCGCCTTCACCGTCGAGACGTGGTTCAAGACGACCACGACCCGCGGCGGCAAGCTGATCGGCTTCGGCAACAACACGACCCGCAACAGCGGCAACTACGACAAGCACCTGTACATGACCAACACCGGCAACCTGGTGTTCGGCGTGTACAACGGCGGGACCAGGACCCTCAGCACGCTCGGCTCGTACAACAACGGCGCCTGGCACCACGTGGTCGGCACCCAGGGCCCCGGCGGCATGACGCTGTACGTGGACGGCCAGAAGATCTCCTCCAACACCGTCACCGGCAACCAGCAGTACTCGGGCTACTGGCACGTCGGCGCGGACAACCTGTCCGGCTGGCCGCTCCGTCCGACGAGCAACTTCTTCGCCGGGCAGATCGACGAGGCCGCGGTCTACCCGTCGGCGCTCACCGCCGCCCAGGTGGCGCAGCACTACAGCCTGGCCAAGGCGCCGGCCGACACGGTCAGCACCGTGACCGCGACGGACGACACCTACGCCAACGCCGGCGCGCCGTCCACCAACTACGCCGGCTCCAGCTCGCTCGCGGTGCGCGGCACCTCCGCGTACGAGACGTACCTGCGCTTCACGCTGCCGTCGGCCCCGGCCGGCACGGTACTGAAGAGCGCCCGGCTCGCGGTGAAGACCACCACGATGACCGGCGCGGGCTCGGCCGACAGCCAGTCGGTCGTCCCGGTGACGGGCGCGTGGACCGACACGACGCTGACGTACAACAACCGCCCCGCGCTCGGTTCCGGAACGCTGGGCACGCTGACCGGCGCGACGGACGGCTCCGCCGTCTACTCGGCCTCGCTGGACACCGCGGCGCTCTCCGCGGCGCTCGGCGGCTCGTACAGCGTGGCGCTGACCAGCACCGGCACCGACCCGCTGTGGATCTGGTCGTCCGAGGCCGCGGCCGCGGAGGGCACCCCGCAGCTGGTGCTGACCTTCGGCGCCCCGTAACCCCGGCGTCGTAACCGAACGACCGACCTGACAAGGATGCGGGGCCCGGCGCCTGCCGGGCCCCGCATCCACGTACTACGGGAGTCACCCCATGCGTCGTCCACTCCACCGCCGACCGGCGGTCGCCGCGGCCCTGCTGGCCGCGCTCCTGACGGTGTCCGCCTGCTCCTCCGACGGCGACCGGCCGGCCGCCGGCCCGCGGGCGTCGAGCGGCCCGGCCGTGCCGGACCGGCAGATCGAGACCGAGCCCACCGGCCCGGTCGGATCCCCTTCCGCGCTGCCCAAGGACCAGGTGCTTCCGGACGCGAAGATCACGCCGGCCACCGGCTCGTTCACGCAGAAGCAGAAGGCGTACCTGAGCGGGCGGGTGCCGAAGGCCATGGACCCCGCGGCGGTGCTCCAGACCGGCGAGGAGTCCTGCCAGCGGATCGCCCGCACCGCCAAGCGCGACAAGGACGCTGCGATCGGGGCCGTCATCGCCGGCGAGATCCCGGACGCGAAGGCCGCCGTCGAGCACCTGTGCCCGGAGCAGAAGCCGCTGCTGGCCAAGGCCGAGACGGGCTTCCCGGCCGGCACGGTCCAGCAGCCGAAGCCGGGCAGGTACCGGGCCCTCACCACCGACCCGTCGTGCACGTGGCGGGCCCTGGGCAGCAACGGCAAGGTCCTCGGCTCGGGCCCGTCGACCGGCGCCGACGGGCCCGTGAAGGCCACGATCCCGTCGGGCACCCGCGAGTTCGTCTCGACGAGCTGCTACGCCTGGCTGCCGGTGTAGCGCGCGGCCGTCCCGTACACGTCGAGGAGCGTGTCGAGGACGGCGTCCATCGAGAACGCCTCCGTGGCCAGCTTCCGGGCCGCCACGGAGGCGCTGTCGTTCCCGGCCGGGTCGAGCAGGTCGAGAACGGCCGGGGCGAGCCCGGCGGCGTCCTCGACCACACGGCCGGCGCCCGCCTCGGAGATGTCCCGGGCGAGGCCGTTCGACGTGGTGACCACCGCGGGGGTGCCCACCGAGAGGGACTCCAGGACCGACATCGGGAACGGCTCGTCCACCGACGGCAGCACGTACACGTGCGCCCTGCGCAGCTCCTCCAGCATCCGCTCCGCGGACAGCGGTCCGGGTCGCGTCACCCGTTCCGTCAGGCCCAGTTCGGCGATCAGCGCGTCGACCGCCGCCCGCTCCCCCTCGTCGGGACCGGCGAGCACGAACTCGGCGTCCGGGTGGCGGTGCAGGATCTCCGGCACGGCGGCGACGAAGTCCCGCGGCCGCTTGCGGGCCTGGAGCCGGGCCGCGTACAGGATCCGCGGTGGTCCGGCCGGCGCCGGCCGCGGGTCCTGCGCGGGGACGCCGTTGACCAGCCGTACGGACTGCTCCAGGATGCCGCCCACCACCGCGTCGAGGCCCTTGCGCTCGTGCCCGGTCAGGTACAGCACGGCCGAGGAGCGGCGCAGCACGCGACGTACGGCGACGGCGTCCAGGACCTTTGCGAGCAGCCGGTCACTGGGGTCGACCATGCCGTGGGTCTGCAGGACCAGCGGCTTGCCGGCCCGCAGCGCGGCCAGCGCGACCGGCAGGGTCACCAGGTCGCGGGCGAGGTGGACGTGGACCACGTCGGCGTCCCGGACGA
Organism: Streptomyces sp. HUAS YS2; assembly: GCF_033343995.1. Classification (NCBI taxonomy): domain Bacteria; kingdom Bacillati; phylum Actinomycetota; class Actinomycetes; order Kitasatosporales; family Streptomycetaceae; genus Streptomyces; species Streptomyces solicathayae. The sequence goes on from NZ_CP137573.1 coordinate 1,125,501, forward strand.
GGCCGGTCGCCCCGGCCAGCAGCGCGGGCGAGGTGATGCCGCTGAATCCGAGGGGCAGGATCGAACGGGCCTGGTAGAGGCGGGCGGGCACGCCCTCGACCTCGGTGGGCAGCGGGCCGTCGAAGCCGTCGCCGAGGGCGACGAGCCGGGCCGTGTGGCCGCGCGCGGCGAGCCCTCGGCAGAGGTTGAGGGCCACCCGGACCGGTCCGCCGAAGGCGTGCGTCGGGCTGTGCAGGGTGACGGCGTGCAGGACGCGCAGCGGTCTCGGGGCGCTCATGCGGGCACCGGGATCGGGCGGCGGCCGTCGGCCGTGTGCAGGGTCAGCTCCGGCAGGTCGCGGTGGAGCGTGGTGCCGGCCGCGACGACGGCGTGCCGGCCGACGGTCACACCGGCGAGGACCGTGGCGCGGGCCGCGATCCAGGCGCCGTCCTCGACGGTGATCGGCGCATTGCGGTAGCGGAAGTCGGCGGCCCGGTGGTCGTGGCTGCCGGTGCACAGCAGCGCCTCCTGCGAGACGCAGACGTGTGCGCCGAGCGTCACCGGCTCCAGGTTGAGCAGCCAGGCGCCCTCGCCGATCCAGGTGTGGTCGCCGACGGTCAGTTTCCACGGCCACAGCACCCGGACCCGGTGGCGTATCAGGACGCCCTCGCCGATCGTCGCGCCGAACGCCCGCAGCAGCGCCACGCGCACCCGGGCCGGGCAGAACCACGCCATGAACAGCGTGTTCATCACCGCGAACCACAGCGCCTGGACCAGCTTGGAGCGGCCTTTTTCGTAGCCGGCCAAGGTGAAGGCCGGGAGATTCCGCATGAGTTCACCCCCATCGGCGCCTCCCCTGGCGCCGAGGCGTTCAGACTAACGGTTGACGCAGGGTGACCGGGGGGTCGTCGGTAGACTGCGCCGGGGTGACTTCTCCGGGGGCGGGAAGGCACGGGAGTTCAGGGGGCGGCATGGCGACGGACGTGCGCGGTACGGCCGGATCCGGAGCGGCCGGCGGCGGATCCGGTGCGGCCGGCGGCGGGTCCCGTGCGGCCGGCGGCGGGTCCCGTGCGGCCGGTGGCGGGACGATGCCTCCGATGCTGCTCGCGCCGCCCGTGAGGCCGCGCACACTGCTCTCCCGCGCCCTGTCGATCCCCCTGGTCCTCGGCCTGACGGTGTTCCTGCCGCTGCTGGTGGCGGTGCAGCCGGGCGCGGGCGTCCACGACGCGGCGTACTACGTGCAGATCGCGCTGACGATGTACGCCGGCGCACGGCTGTCGGCGATGATCCTGACCAGCCGGCGCAAGCTGCTCCAGGGCTCGTTCTGGCTGTTCGTGTACATGGCGATGGGCGTGGCGCCACTGGCGCAGGCCGTGCTCGGCCGGGTGCCGACGCCGGTGGTCGGTCCGCGTTCCGATCTGACGGAGGCGGTGGCGCTGGTCCTCGTCGGCTGCGCCGCCTTCGACCTCGGCTCGCTGCTCGCGCGCGGCCGGCCGGGCGGCTCGGCCCGCGAGGAGGAGCGGCCCGCGCTGGTGCACCGGCGCCGGCTCCATCTGCTGGTGCTGCTCGCCTTCGCGTGCAGCGGCCTGTTCATCGTGAAGCTGGGCGGCCCGGCGGTGTTCTTCTCCAGCCGGCAGGAGATCATCGCCGGGATCGAGGAGGCGGGCGTCTCGCAGGCCGACTCGCAGGCCGGGCAGGCGTTCCTGCGCGGGTTCGGCACCGTACCTGCGCTGTTCGCGCTCCTGGTGTACGCGCGGTGGCTGGTCACCTCGCGGCGGGCCCGCCGCCGACCGACCGTGATCGCGGTGTTCCTGGCGCTGGTGGCGCTGAACTGCGTGGTCAACAACCCGATCTCGAACCCGCGTTACTGGTTCCTCACGGTGATGTTCGCGCTGTTGTTCACGGTCTTCCCGGTCAGTGCGGCGATGTACCGGTCGGCGCTCAGCCTCGGCGTGGTGATGGCGCTGATCGTGTTCCCGTTCTCGGACCGCTTCCGGTACGACGAGAAGAACTACAAACCGGTGGAGACCACGTCGGTCCTGGAGCCGCTGGCCATGAAGGACTACGACCAGATCGGCATGTTCGCCAACACCATCACGTTCGTGGAGTCCGGGGCGCGCCACCGGTACGGACGCCAGCTGGCCGGCTCGGTGCTGTTCGCGGTGCCCCGCTCGGTGTGGCCGGGCAAGCCGCGGGACACCGGGGTGATGGTCGGGCAGTGGATGGGGGCGGTGAACACCAACCTGTCCTCGCCCATCTGGGCCGAGCTGTGGATCGACTTCGGCGCGGTCGGGATGGCGGCCGGCATGACGGCCATGGGGTACGCGGCGGCCCGGGTCGACGGGCGCTTCGCCCGGCGCGGCACCCGCAGGGCCCCGCCGGGCAGCCTGATCTCCCTCGTGGTGCCGCTGATCGCGGGCTACTCGTTCATCCTGCTGCGCGGGCCGCTGCTGCAGGCCTCGGGCCGGGTCGCTATCGCGCTGATCTGCGTCGCCCTGGTGACCACCTGGCGTCAGGACAAGGGCGCGCTGCTGCGTTGATCCTTCGCGGCGCCCGGGTCCGGATCCTGCTCGGGGCGGGTCCGCGCGACCCGGGTCCAGGCGGCGATCGCCTTGAACGCGGAGCCGGCCGCGAGGCCCCAGGCCGCGCCGAGCACGCCGCCGAGGACGTAGCCGCCGAGCATGAGGGCGACGGACAGCAGCGAGAAGACCACCTGGACGGAGAGCGTGGCCCGCGGGCTCAGCACCCGCAGGGTGACCAGGGCGCAGGTGCCGAGCGCCATCACCGCGTACTGCGCCCCGGTCGCCGGGAACAGTCCGGAGGCCGACTCCCACGTGGCGCCCAGGAGTTCGCGGCCGTACCGGTCGGGGAGGGCGATCAGTACGGCGGCCCAGCCGAGGGCGACGCAGGAGAGCACGCCGCCGAGCGCGGCGGCGGCCCGTACCGTGCCGCGGCGGGAACCGGCCCGGCCGAGCAGCGGCGGGCCGAAGGTGTTGACCGAGTTGAACAGCACGTTGAGCGGGCCGAAGACGGTGGTGGCGCCGCGGAGCGCGCCGACGGCGAGCGGGGCGGCGAACAGGCCGAGGCCGAGGACGGCAAGTTGGCTGGAGCCGTTGCCGACCGCGTACTCGACGACGAACCGGCGGCCCAGGTGGTCGCGGCGCAGCAGGCGTCGGAGGTCTGCGCGGTACCCGCCGACGTACGGCCGGAGCAGCAGCAGTCCGAGGAGCGCGGCGGGCAGCGCGGACAGTCCCCAGACGAGCACCAGCCGGGCCGCGGACGACGGTTGGGGTTGCGCGAGCAGGGCGGGCAGTACGCAGCCGAGCCGCACGAGGTCGGCGACGAGCGCCCGGTCCGGGCGGCGCAGCGCGGAGAACGCGTACCGCAGCCCGTCCTGGAGCAGGGTGATCGGCAGGACGGCGCCGAGCGCGAGGAACGCGCGCCCGGTGTCACCACCGGCGAGCGCGCCGCCGCCGGCGAGGAGCAGCCCGGCGACGAGGGAGGCGACGGCGGTGAAGGCGACCGACGAGCGCGCGGCGGCCCCCACCGCGGCGTCGCCGCCGCGTACCAGCACGACCGTCTGGCCGACGTGGGCCATGTTCAGACCGAGCAGCACGCCGAATGTGATCTGGACGAGGGAGAAGTCGGCGAAGTCCGCCGCCGAGCTGGCCCTCGCCGCGATCAGGACCACCGCGATGTTGGTGACGCTGGACGCGGCCTGGTCGAGGACGGAGGCCGCGACCGTGACCGACCGTCTCAACGGTCGCCCGCGCGGAGGTCCTCGGGGCGTACCGAGCGCAGTGCCACGGTGTCGGAGTTCTCGCCGCCCCAGACGCGCGGGTCGGGTTCGGGTTCGTACTCCTCCTCCTGCCCGGCGGGCTGTTGCCGGGGCGGCTTGGCCCGGCCGCCACCGCGCCGGCTCTGCGGGGCGTCGGACCGGGCGGAGGAACGGGCCGCGGCCTTGGCGGCGGCCTTCGCGGCCCGGCGGGTGGGCGGGGTGAACATGACGGCGCCGAGCACCGTGCCGCCCGCACCGCCTATCAGTTCGCGGATGCGCTGGAGGTCGACGCGGTGGACGCTGCGCGGGTCGCAGACGATGAGGACGCCGTCGACCCGGTCGACGAGCGCCAGCGCGTCGGCGTAGGCGAGCACGGGCGGGGCGAGGACGACGACGGTGGAGTTCGGCGAGTCGGCCTCGGCGATCAGCCGGCTCACCCGGGGCGAGGTCAGCGCCCGGGCGACGTTGCGGACGCGCTCGCCGGGCACCAGGCCGAAGGACCCTGACTCGCCCGCGTCGACGGACAGTTGGCGGCGGCCCGGCCAGCCGCTCTCGTCGGGCTCGGCGGCCGAGGACCAGCGGGGCGCGCCGCTGGCGTTGGCGCGCAGTCGGCCGGCGAGGGTCGGGGTGCGCAGGTCGGCCTCGACGAGCAGGACGTCCTTGCCGGTCTCGGCGAAGGAGGCGGCCAGGTTGGTGGCGACGGCCGCGGCGGGCTCGCTGCTGCCGCGCGGGGCGACGACGAGGAGCCGGCGGCGGTCGGCGAACCGCTGGTCGTAGGCGAGCCTGAAGGCGACGGAGCGGAACTCCTCGCCGACCTTGGCGTCGGTGTGGTCGCCGGCCAGCAGGGTCTCGGTGGCGCCGCGCGGCAGCGTGCCGAGGACGGGGGCGCGTACGGCGCGGGCGACGTCGCCCGCGGAGCGCGGCGCGGGGTCGAAGACGAGCCGCACCCAGGCGGCGAGGAGACCGAGGGCGACGCCGACGAGCGCGCCGAGGCCCAGGCTCATGGCCAGGCTGGGGCCGTCGGAGTAGCCGGGTGCGGTGGCGGTGCGGATGACCGTACCGGCGGACATGTCGAGCGACTTGAGCCCGCTGACGCGGCCTTCGAGCTCGATCATCCGGTTGGCCAGGTTGGTCTTGATGCCGTACTCGGCGTCGCGAGCAGCGCCGGCGGGCATCCGGTCGACCTTCTTCTCCTGCTTGTCGTGCCGGAGCGAGGCCTCGTCGAGCTCGTTCTTCAGGCCCTGGAGCATCTTGGCCCGGATGGCGGTCCACTGCTTCTCGCGCAGTTCGAGGTACGCCTGGGTCATCGCGTTGGCGCGGTCGGCGGCGGCCTGGGGCGTGTCGGCGGTGTAGCTGAACTGGAGGACCTGGCTCTGCGGCGGGTTGGTGACCTGGAGGTCCCTCTGCAGTCGGCCGATGGTGCCGGTCCAGTGGAGCTTCTTCGCGGCCCCCTCGGCGACGCTGCTGCTCAGCGCGGTCTGCCGCTCCGAGCCGACGTTGAGCGTCTTGTCCTGCGAAATGCTGGGATTGAAGGGGTCGTTGACCGGGGCACGCAGCACGACCTGGCTGGTGGCGACGTACGTGTCGGCGTTGCTCAGACCGAACCAGACGCCCCCGAGCAGCCCGATGCCGATGCCGGTCCCTATGACCGCCCGATAGCGCAGCAGCTGCTTGAACTGGTCCCGCAACAGCTCCGGTTCGTCGTCCTCCACCGCCGCTCCGTGCAAGTTGCTCACGTGCTCGGCACCCCCATGGCCTCGTCGATCAGTGCGTCGATCCGGGCCAGTCCGGCCGCCCGGGTCAGATGGGCCTCGACGTGGCGGGGCCCCTGGGCGCCGAGCGTGTCGGCGGCGACCGGATCCTGCCCGAGTCTACGGATCTCGGCCAGCAGCGCGTCGGGGTCCTCGGGCTTCACCAGGACGCCCGCGCCTGAGCGCAGCACCTCGTGGGCGGTGCCGCCTTCGGCGGCGACGGAGGCGACGACGGGCCGGCCGGCGGCGAAGTACGAGGTGAGCTTGGAGGGGACGCTCATGTCGAGCACGGAGGCGCGCTGGGTGACGGCCAGGACGTCGGCGGCGGCGAGCACGTCGGGGAAGTCGTCGTCGCCGACGGGCTCGAGGAAGTCCAGGTTCGGTATGCCCGCGCCGAGTTCTTCGAGGTGGGCGCGCTGGTTGCCGTCGCCGAGCAGCACGAACCGGGTCTCGGGGTCGCGGCGGGCGGCCTCGACGAGGACCTCCAGGCCCTGCTTGAGCCCCATGTTCCCGGAGTGCAGGACGACCGTCTCCTCGCCCCAGCCGAGCCAGGCGCGGGTCTTCTCGCGCGGCGTCGAAGGGCTGCTCACGTGCGACCAGTTGGGCACGAGCCGGATCCGGGAGCGGTCGACGCCCATGGCGGCGACCTTGTCGACGAAGGTCTGGTGGATGACGCCGACGAGGGTGGCCCGGCGGAGCGCGTACGCCTCGGCCTTCGCGGCCAGGTCGGCGGCGCGGTCGCCGCCCTGTATCCCGCTCTGCGCGGCCGCGGCGCCCATCAGGTCCTGGACGACGGGCACGTACGGGACCCGCCAGCGCGCGGCGAGCCGGGCGCCGATGATGCCGCCGGCGAGGCTGGGCATCTGGGCGAGTATCGCGTGCGGGCGGGCCATCGCGGGCGGGGCGACGAGGCCGTGGGCGAGCACGCTCGCCTCGAACGCGGCCCGCTTCAGGGCGGTCTGGCGCGGCGGGACCGTGTGCCGGCGCCGGTGCACGACGACACCGGCCCGCTGCTCGGTGCGCCGCCAGACCCCGGTGTACGCGGGGTCGAGCGACCAGGAGGGGTAGTGCGGCATGCCGGCGAGCACGTGGGTCTCGTGGCCGCGTTCCGCCCAGTGCTCGGCGATCTGGGTGGCGTACGGGCCGATGCCGGCGTGCTCCGGCGCGTAGTTGGTGGACACCATCAGCAGGCGGCGGCGCGCGCTCCCTCTGGTCGTTCCGGTGCCGTCACTCTCCGCCGCATGCGTCACGCGCAGTTCCCTCTCCCCCAGACGTGAACCGGACCTCACCCTAATCGTTCATCCGGTCTCGGTGGAATGTGCACGCTATCGTCGTTATCTCCATCGCGCTGGGGAGCGCGAGCAGTTGGGGGGATCCGTCATGACCACTGACCGTACGACCGCTGACCGCACGGCCGCGGACCGTATGGCCGCCGACCGTCCGTACCGAGTGGGATACGCGCCGGGCGCGTACGACCTGTTCCACATCGGGCATCTCAACATCCTCCGGCACGCCCGCAGTCGCTGCGACTATCTGGTGGCCGGCGTGGTGTCCGACGAGATGGCGGAGCTGGCCAAGGGGCGCCGGCCGATGATTCCGCTGGTCGAACGGCTGGAGATCGTGCGCAGTGTGAAGTACGTGGACGCGGCGTTCGTCGAGACGGTGCCGGACAAACTGGAGACCTGGAAGCAGGTCCGGTTCGACGTGCTGTTCAAGGGCGACGACTGGCGGGGCACACCGAAGGGCGACAGGCTGGAGAAGGACTTCGCGGGGGTCGGGGTGGAGGTCGTCTACTTCCCGTACACCGTGCACACCTCCAGCACGCAACTGCGGCGGGCGCTCGACCTCCTGACGCAGGAGGCCGAGTCCGGTCCGGCCGCCGGGGTCAGCGACGGACTGCGTTCAGTTCCCGGTACCACTTCGTGAGGAAGGCCGCCAGGAACAGCGCGCTCGCGACGCCGAGCGCGCTGTAGGCCAGGGCGAACTGCGCCTGGCCCGCGCCGAGCAGCAGGAAGACCAGGCAGAAGACCCCGTGGTCGACGGGGAGCAGGGCGACGGCGCGCAGCGTGGACGGCTGCGGCGCGGGGACGCCGGGGGCGGGGCGGGGCTTCAGCTTCTCCGTGAGCAGGCCGCCGAAGAAGGTGACGACGGCGGTGAACTGGAAGGCCAGCGGGACGAGCAGCCAGCCTTCCGTACGCGTGCCGAAGTGGTCGGGCCACCGGTAGAAGGCGATCAGGACGGCCGCGTGCAGCGCGGTGATCTTCGCGCAGTCCACGACGTGGTCGAGCCACTCCCCCACGGCGCTGCCGCCGCCGCGGAGCCGGGCGAGCTGCCCGTCGGCGGAGTCGAAGGCGAAACCTACCGCGAGCCCGAGCCAGACCAGGACGCCGAGGCTCCAGGACGGGTCGCCAAGGGCGATGCCCGCGACCGCGGAGAAACTGAAGAGCGCGCTGATCAGCGTGACCTGGTTGGGCGTCAGTCCGAGCGCGTACGCCCCGGCCGCCAGGTAGCGGCCGACCGGGCGGTTGACGAAGCGCGAGTAGAGCGAGACGCCCTTCGCCGCCTTCTGCGCGGATCTCAGCTCGGACAGCGCGGTCCCAACGGTTCCCATGGCCCCCCCGGGTCTCAAGGTGTGTGGTCTGCGGGCCATCATCGCAGGAGGAGCGGGCACGTACGCCGGCACACCCGGGCCTACGATGGGCGGATGAGCGACAGCAGGGACCCGGCGGTTGCGCACCACGCGCGGGAAGGTGCCGCCGGAGAGCGGCTGGACGTGGCCGTGTCGGTACTGGCCCTGCTCGCCGACCGGACCCGTCTTGCGCTGCTCGCCGAACTCGGCCGGGGCGAGGCGGACGTCACCACGCTCACGGAAGCGTGCGGAGCCGCCCGCCCCTCGGTCAGCCAGCACCTGGCCAAACTCCGCCTCGCCGGCCTCGTGACCACCCGCAAGGACGGCCGCCGGGTCGTCTACTCCCTCCGCCACGGCCACCTGCGCCGCCTGGTCGACGAGGCCCTCAACGTGGCCGACCACCAGATCGGCGCCCTGCCTCCGCACGACTGACGGGGACTGTCAGGCGCCCTGGGGGCTGGACGGAGCGACCCACTCGACGAACTGGACGACCACGCCGTTGGGGTCGGTGATCTGGAAGAGGCGTTCACCCCAGGGCTCTTCGCGCAGCGGCATGGTGATCTCGACGCCCTCGGCGCTCAGCCGCTTCGCCTCCTTCTCGATGTCGGTACCCGTGAAGGCGAGGATCAGACCGGAGGCGTGCTGGTCACGCTGGTCGGCCGGCAGCACCTCGATCCCGCGAGCGAGCAGGACGATGTCCACCGCGGCGTCGTCGCGCGACAGGGAGGCGAAGCCCTCGGCAGCGGCCTGCTCGGTGTAGCCGAGGTGGGTGGTGAAGAACTGCCGGGAAGCGGCAACGTCGTCGACGGTGAGCGAGACGGTGGACGCGGTGATCTGCAAGTGGGCTCTCCTGAGGGATGCGCGAGCATGTAGGTTTCTATCGTCGTAAACTTACGACGAAGGTAAAGTTAGCCCGCAGGGCGCGCGAGTGTCAACATAAAAATGCTACGAGGGTAAGATTTCCTCATGGCTACCGACACGACACCGCCCGCGCAACCCGCCGGCCTGCGGGAATCCAAGAAGCAGGAGACCCGGCAGCTCATCTCCGATCAGGCCACCCGCCTGTTCATCAGCCAGGGCTTCGAGCAGACCACCATCGCCGAGATCGCCGCCGCCGCACGGGTCGCCAAGAAGACGGTGACCAACTACTTCGCGCGCAAGGAGGACTTGGCCCTGGACCACCAGGACGCGTTCATCGCCTCCCTGGCGCACACGGTGGCCGTTCGCCGTTCCGGCGAATCCGCACTGACGGCTCTGCGTCGCGCCTTCATGGACGCCGCCGCGGCCGCGGACCCGGTCTCCGGCTTCGCCGGCCCCGAGTTCGCCCGCATGATCGCCGACAGCCCCACCCTCACGGCCTGCCTCCGCGGCCTGCACGACCAGCGCGAAAGCGCCCTGGCGCAAGCGCTCGTCGCCGCCACCGGCGCACCGCCGGACGACATCACCGCCCGAACCGCCGCCGGCCTGCTCGGCACCGTCCACCGCATCCTGTTCCAGCGCATCCAGGACCTCACCCTGGCCGGGCACCCCAACAGCAAGATCACCGAAACGATCACGGCAGAGGCGACGAGGGCCTTCGATCTGCTCGAACCATCCCTCGGCGACTACGCCGTGGCGTAAGGGCTGCCCCTCGCCGGCCAGGCCGGCGAACCTGGGCACGCCTCCACCCGGCACCTAGTTCCGCTGCGGCGCCAGGGAGCGCAGGACGTCGAACTCGTTGCCCTCGGGGTCGGCCATGACCACCCAGTTGCGGCCCGAGCCCTGGCCCACGTCCGTCGTGGTGGCGCCGAGGGCGAGCAGTCTGGTCACCTCGTCCTCGGTGCTGCCGTCGACCGGGCTGACGTCGAGGTGCAGCCGGTTCTTGACGGTCTTGCCCTCGGGCACTCGGATGAACTGCAGGGTGGGCGGCATCTGGCGGGCCCGTACGTCCTCGACGGTCGGCACCCAGGAGCCGATCTCGACCCTGCCCTCGCTCCGGTCGATCACCTTGAAGTCAAGGACCTCGCACCAGAAGGCGGCGAGCGCCTCCGGATCGTGGCAGTCGACGATCAACTCGGTGAACCTACTTGTCATTTCTCTCCCAGATAGTGCGGACGGCGCTCAGGGTATTGCGCCCGTCCGAGGGATCCGAGGTCTTTCGGACCGTTGCCCCGGGCCCACCTCCGCAACATGTGCACGCGTGCGCACATGTTGGTTACGATGGTCGGGTGTCCGTGTTGAGTGATCGGGTCTACCGGCGGCTGTTCGTCGCGCAGGTCGTCGCGTTGACCGGGACCGGGCTGGCCACCGTCGCGTTGGGGCTGCTGGCCTATGACCTGGCCGGGGGTGATGCCTCCGCCGTGCTCGGGACCGCGCTGGCGATCAAGATGGTCGCGTACGTCGGGGTCGGGCCCCTGGTCGGGGCGGTCGCGCATCGGGTGTCCCGGCGGGGGCTCATGGTGGGGGCGGACCTGGTGCGGGCGGGCACCGCGGTGGCGTTGCCGTTCGTCGCGGAGGTCTGGCAGGTCTACGCGCTGATCCTGCTGCTGCAGGCGGCGTCGGCCGCGTTCACGCCGACGTTCCAGGCCACGATTCCCGGGGTGCTGCCCGACGAACGGGACTACACGCGGGCCCTTTCGCTGTCCCGGCTCGCCTACGACCTGGAGAGTCTGCTCAGCCCGGCGCTCGCCGCGGCGCTGCTGAGCGTCGTCCCGTACCGGTGGCTGTTCGCCGGTACGACCGTCGGGTTCCTGGGCTCCGCCGCGCTCGTCCTGACCGTTGCACTGCCCCGCCGCCCGGCCCCCGGCGGCCCACCGCCGCGCGCCTCGTTCGGGGTCCGGCTGTTCCGTGCCACGCCCCGGCTGCGCGCCCTGCTCGCCCTCGACCTCGCGGTCGCCGCCGCCGGGGCGATCGTGTTCGTCGACTCGGTCGTGCTGGTACGGGACCACTTCCACCGGCCCGCCGCCGCGCTGACGCTCGCGCTCGGCGCGTACGGCGCGGGCTCCCTGCTCGCCGCGCTGCTGCTCCCCCGGCTGCTCGGGCGCACCGGCGACCGCACGGTGATGCTCGGCGCCGCCGCGGCGCTGCCGGCGCTGCTCGGCGCCGTCGCCGTGCTCACGGCGCAGGCCCCCAGCACCGGGGCGTGGTGGGCGGTCCTGACGGCCTGGGCCCTGCTCGGGGCGGGCTGCTCCGCCGTGCTCACGCCCGCCGGGCGGGTGCTCCGGCGCTCGGCCGCCGAGGCCGACCTGCCGGCCGCCTTCGCCGCGCAGTTCTCCCTCTCGCACGGCTGCTGGCTACTGACCTACCCGCTCGCCGGATGGCTCGCGGCCACCGCGGGGCTGCCCGTCACTGCGACGGTGCTCGGCGCCCTCGCCCTGGTCTCCGTCGCCGCAGCGGCGCGGGCCTGGCCGCGCCACGAGCCGGAGCTGCTGGACCACGTGCACACCGGCCTGCCGCCCGGCCACCCCCACCTCACCGGCGCACTGCCCTCGGGGGCCGGCCTGCGGCACGGGCACCCGTACGTCATCGACTGCTACCACCACCGCTGGCCCTCGCCCGCAGCCGCGTCCACCGCCGACTGACCCGTCCGCTTGCGGCGCCCCCTCGCATCGGCGACGGTCGGTCGTATGGGTCGTACCGGCGGGACGCGGACCGGCGTCCTCATCGACATCGACGGCGTCCTCACCGTGTCCTGGGAACCGCTGCCGGGAGCCGTCGCGGCCATGGCCGCGCTACGGGACGCCGGGTACCCGTTCGCCCTGGTCACCAACAACACCTCCCGCACACGCGCCTCGATCGCGGCGAAGCTCTCCGGGCTCGGCTTCCCCGTCGGGGCCGACGACGTCCTCACCGCGCCCGCCGCCACGGCCGGCTATCTGCGCGCGCACCACCCGGACGCCCGCTGCACTCTGCTGACCAGCGGCGACGTACGGGACGACCTGGAGGGCGTGACCCTCGTGGACGCAGCGGACAGCCCGGACATCGTCGTCCTCGGCGGGGCCGGCGAGGCGTTCACGTACGAGGCGCTCAACCAGGTCTTCCGGCAGCTCGACCGGGGCGCCCGCCTCGTCGCCATGCACCGCAACCTGTACTGGCGTACCTCAGGCGGGCTCGACCTCGACACCGGTGCCTTCCTCCTCGGGCTCGAACGCGCCGCGGGGGTCGAGGCGGTCGTCACGGGCAAACCGGCGGAGGCGTTCTTCGCCGCCGCGCTGGCGCACCTGGGCATCACGGCGCAGGCCGCCGTGATGATCGGCGACGACGTCGAGTCGGACGTCCTGGCCGCGCAGCGCCACGGCATCACCGGGGTCCTGGTCCGCACCGGCAAGTTCCGGCCCGAGACGCTGCGGAACGCCCCCGGTGAGCCGGACCACGTCGTCGACTCCTTCGCCGACCTCCCGGCGCTCCTCCCGGCGCTCGTGCGGCATCACGCGGACGGGGCCCGCTGATGGCCCGGGTGACCGTGGAGGACGACACCGACATCGTCGTGCACCTCGCCCCGTGGGAGAAGCTCGCCGCCCGGCGCGGGGACATCCGCGTCCCCGTCACCGCACTGCGCGAGGTACACCTCGAACCCGACTGGTGGCGCGCCCTGCGGGGCCTGCGCGGTCGCGGTCTGTGGATCCCCGACCGCATCGCCGTCGGCATCCGGGTCCTCCCGGACGGCGAGGACTTCGCCGCGATCCGCGTCGGCCACCCGGTCGTCTGCCTGGAGCTGCGCCGCACCTACCGCTTCGCCCGCGTTTCCGTCCATGTCGCGGACACGGAAGGGACGTTGCGAGCCCTGGAGCCCTACGTACCCCGCGACCGCCTCGCCTGACCCTCCGTCACCGGGACCTGGCGGCACCGTGGGCTACCTGTTCGCCGGCACGTCCTCTCCCGCCATGTCCCGCTCCAGCGCCGCCTCGCCCTCCGCGTCCAGGTGCGGCAGTATCCGGTCCAGCCATCTCGGCGTCCACCAGGCGCGCTCGCCGAGGAGGGTCATGACGGCGGGGACCAGCAACAGTCTGACCACGGTGGCGTCGATGAGGACGCTGACGGCCAGGCCGAGGCCCAGCATCTTGACCACGATGTTGTCCGAGACGATGAACGCGGCGAACACGCTCACCATGATCAGCGCGGCACACGTGATCACTCTGGCCGTGATCTCCAGGGCGTGCGCCACACTGGCCTCGGCGTCGCCGGTGCGCAGCCACGCCTCGTGGACCCGGGAGAGCAGGAAGATCTCGTAGTCCATGCTCAGGCCGAAGACGATGGCGAACATCATCATCGGCACGTAACTCTCGATGGGCACCTTGCCGTTGACGCCGAGCGCGGGTCCGCCCCAGCCCCACTGGAAGACGGCCACGACCACACCGTACGAGGCCGCGATGGAGAGCACGTTCAGCACGGCCGCCTTCACCGCGACGAGCAGCCCGCGGAACACGATCAGGATGACGAGGAAGGCGAGCGCCACCACCACCGCGATGATCAGCGGCAGTCGGCTGGAGACGATCTCCAGGAAGTCCACCTGGGCCGCCGTGGTGCCGGTGACGTAGGTCTTCGCGTCCGTGCCTGCGACCGCCTGCGGCAGCACGTCGTCGACGAGGTGCTCGGTCAGCTGGGTGGTCTTCTCGTCCTGCGGGGAGGCCACCGAGTACGCCGTGCCGATGAGCACGTCGCCGTCCGGGGTGGTCCGCAGCGGGGTGATGGAGGCCGCGTCGGGCACGTTCGTCAGCGACTGCTGGAGCTTCGTGGCCAGCTCGGCCCGGTCCTCGGACGGCACGGCCGTCTGGTCCACGACCAGGGTCAGCGGCCCGTTCGCGCCGGGTCCGAACGAGGTCGCGATCAGGTCGTACGCCCGGCGGTCGGTGAAGGACTCCGGGTCGGCGCCGTCGCCGATGTGGCCGAGCTGGATGGAGAACAGGGGGATGGAGAGGATCGCCAGCGTCACCACGCCGGACACCAGGAACCACCACGGGCGCTTCTCCACCCGCTGCGCGTACCGGTGCCAGGTGCCGTGCGCGGTGGCGCCGGGCTCCGCGTCGGTCTCCGCGACGGGCTTGCGCACGTGGTAGCGGTCGATGCGGCGGCCGACGAGGCCCAGCATGGCGGGCACCAGCGTGAGGGCCGCGATCACGGCGGTGATCACGGTGAACGCCGCCGCGAGGCCCAGTTTCCCGATGAACGTGACCCCCGAGACCCAGAGCCCTGACAGCGCGATGATCACGGTGCAGCCGGAGACCAGGACTGCTCTGCCGCTGGTGGTCGCCGCCAGGGCCGCGGAGTCGGCGGGATCGTGGCCGTCCATGATGTTCTGGCGGTGCCGGGTGATCAGGAACAGCGCGTAGTCGATGCCCACGCCGATGCCGATCATCGTGGCCAGCGTCGGCGAGACCGTGCCGAAGGTGAACGCCGCCGCCATCAGGCCCAGCAGCGCCAGTCCGCAGATCGCCCCGATCAGGGCGGTGATCAGCGGCAGGACGGCCGCGATGACGCTGCCGAAGCCGATCAGCAGGACGACGATCGCCACGGCGAAGCCGATCGCCTCGCTGCTGCGGTCGTCGGCCACCGGCCGCGCGAGTTCGCCGAGCGGTCCGCCGTACTCGACGTCGATGCCCGCGTCGCGCAGCGGCTGGACGGCGGCGTCGACGCCGTTCAGGTAGTCGGTGCCGAGGGTGGAGGGCGGCACGCTGAAGCGGATGGTGATGTAGGCGGTCTTGCCGTCGGTGGACAGCGGGCCCGTGTTGGGCGTCCCGGGAGGCGGTGGCTGCGGCGTGGAGCCCGGCGGCGGCAGCGGGTTCTGTGCGCTGAGCACGTCGGGCAGCTTCGCCAGGGCGGCGACGGCGGAGTTGACCGTGGCCGCCTGGTCGGTCAGCGGCCCGGCGGCCCGGTTGAGCACGACCTGGGCGCCGTATCCGCCGGCCTGCGGGTCGTGCGCCTGGAGGACGTCCAGGCCTTCCGCCGACTGCACGCCGGGGAGGGCGAAGTTGTCGGAGAACTGGCCTCCGACGGCGCGGTCGGTGATCTGAAGGCCCGCGACGGCAGCCAGCCACAGGGCGATGACGACGATGAAATGCCGAGCGCACCAGTGGCCGAGGCGGTACAACCCGCTCTTGCGCGGTGCGCTGCCTCCCTTGGCGGGGGCAGGGCTTCGTGCGTTCATATTCTGGCCGAATCCCGACGACGACGTCCCCGAGCGGACGAGGTGCACCCGGTGGGGTGCACGGCCTGCACACGGCCTACATCGCCCATTGTTCGCCCTGCGCGGCGACCCGGCATCTCGACGGGCTCCGGGCCCCGCAGCGGACGTTCAGCCGCCCGTCAGCAGCCCGTCAGCAGCCCATCAGCGCCCCGTCAGCGCCCCGTCGGCCCGGCCCGGCCGCGTGGGATCCGCCGCGTGCGCTCCGCCGAGCCCGATTCCGTACCGTCGCTGATAGTGGAGGGCATGAAGCGCTACCCGCTCATAGCCGACCACGGCCTGGTGGGCGACCTGCAGACCGCCGCTCTCATCTCCGACGAGGGCGTGGTCGACTGGTTCGCGGCCCCCCGCTTCGACTCGCCCGGCATCTTCTCGGCACTGCTCGACCACGACCGCGGCGGGTACTTCCGGCTCTCCGTCGACGCGCACGACGTGACGGTGAAGCAGTTGTACTACCCGGACACCGCGTTGCTGGTCACCCGCTTCATGTCTCCCGACGGCGTGGGCGAGTTGCTCGACTGGATGCCGCCGCTGCGCTCCTCGGCGCCCTCCGACACGCACGCGATCATGCGCGTGATGCGCTGCACGCGCGGGAACGTCCGGTTCACCCTGGAGTGCCGGCCCCGTTTCGGCTTCGGCACCGATCCGCACGAGACCCTGATCGACGGCCGCAGCGCGGCCTTCCGGACCCGCGGTCTGTGCGCGTTCCTGCAGACCAACATCCCGATGGAGCGGGACGGCCCGCACGACGTGCGCGGGCATCTCGACCTCGCCGAGGGCGGCCTCGCCGGCGCGTCCTTCACGGTCGCCGGCCCGGACGCGCCCGTACCGCCGCTTCCGGAGGGGCAGGAGGTCGAGGCGGCCCTGTGGGACGCCGTCGACTTCTGGCAGCACTGGGTGCGCCGGGCGCGCTACCGCGGCCGCTGGCCCGACATGGTGCACCGCTCGGCCATCACCCTGAAGCTGCTCACGTACCTGCCCACCGGCGCGCCGATCGCCGCGCCCACCCTCGGGCTGCCGGAGATGGTCGGCGGCGAGCGCAACTGGGACTACCGCTACACCTGGGTCCGCGACGGGTCCCTGGCGGTACGGGCCCTGCTGGACCTGGGCTTCCTGGAGGAGGCCGCCGCGTTCACCGGCTGGCTCACCGACCGGGTCGAGGAGCGGGTGTCCGCCCCGGCGGCCGGGGGGCGCCCGCTGCAGATCATGTACCGGCTGGACGGGGACCCCTCGATGCCCGAGGAGATCCTGGAGCACTTCGAGGGGTACCGCGGCTCGTACCCCGTGCGGGTGGGCAACGGCGCGGCGGAACAGCTCCAGCTCGACATCTACGGCGAGGCGATGTACGCGCTCGGCCAGGGCCTCGGCCTGGACAACAAGCCGACGTACCGGGGCTGGCAGGCGGTGTCGGGGTTGCTGGACTGGCTGGCCGACGCCTGGGACGGCCCGGACGAGGGAATCTGGGAGACCCGGGGCGGGCAGCAGGACTTCACGTTCAGCCGGGTGATGTCCTGGGTGGCCTTCGACCGCGGGCTGCGCCTCGCCCAGGAGTTCGGGCGGCCGGCCGCGCTCGACACCTGGCGCGCCGCGCGGGACGAGATCTTCGAGCAGGTGATGCACAGCGGCTGGAGCGATCGCCGCCACGCGCTGATCCAGTCGTACGGCGGTGACGTGCTCGACGCCTCGCTGCTGCTGATCCCCCGGGCGGGGCTGCTCAACCCCACGGACCCGGCCTGGCTGTCCACGCTCGACGCGATCGAGCGGGACCTCGTGAAGGACAGTCTGGTGTACCGGTACGACCCGGCCGCCTCCCCCGACGGACTGCGCGGCTCGGAGGGCACGTTCAGCCTGTGCACCTTCCTGTACGTGGACGCGCTGGCGCGGGCCGGACGCGTGCGCCAGGCCCGGTTCTCCTTCGAGAAGATGCTCACCTACGCCAACCATGTGGGGCTGTTCGCTGAGGAGATCGGCCCGACGGGCGAGCAACTGGGCAACTTCCCGCAGGCGTTCACCCATCTCTCGCTCATCATGGCGGCGACCACACTGGACGAGGCGATCGACGCGCTCTCCAATCGCTGAGCAGCCCTGCAACCGCTGATGGATCTTCCGGCGCGCAGCGGGCGGGCGGTGCGGATGGGCTGGGTCGACCGACCCAGCCCCCGTCAGCCCGGGGTGCCCGGATGCACTTCGGCCCCCGCGGGGGCGTCGTCGAGGAAGCCGCCGGACTGGTGCTGCCACAGCTTGGCGTACGCGCCTTCGGCGGCGAGCAGCTCCTGGTGCGAGCCCTGTTCGACGATCCGTCCGCGGTCGAGGACGACGAGCCGGTCCATGGTGGCGACCGTGCTCAGCCGGTGCGCCACCACGAGCGCCGTCCGCCCGTCCATGAGCCGCCACAGCGCGTCCTGGACGAGGATCTCGCTCTCGGAGTCGAGCGCGCTGGTCGCCTCGTCGAGCAGCAGGATCGGCGCGTCGCGCAGGATCGCCCGGGCGAGCGCGACGCGCTGGCGCTGGCCGCCGGACAGCTTGACCCCGCGTTCCCCCACCATCGTGTCGAACCCGTCCGGCAGCGCGTCGGCGAACTCCGTGACGTGGGCGGCCTCCGCGGCGCGGCGGATCTCGGCTTCGGTGGCGTCCGGCCGGGCGAAGGCGATGTTCTCGCGCAGGGTGCGGTGGAACATCGCCGGGTCCTGCGGCACGTACGCCAGCAGGCCGCGCAGCTCGGCCTGGCGCAGCCGGCTGATGTCCTGTCCGCCGACGAGGATCCGGCCGCCGTCGATGTCGGTCATCCGCAGCAGCAGCCGGGTGAGCGTGGTCTTGCCGCCGCCGGACCGGCCGACCAGACCGATCTTCGCCCCGCCGGGCACGTCCAGGTCGAGGCCCTCGAAGAGCGGCTTTCCGGCGGCGTGCGCGAACCGCACGTCCTCGAAGCGCACGTCGACCGCCTTGGACGCCGGCCGGAGCGGTTCGGGGGACGGCGGGTCGAGGACGGTCGGGGGTTCCAGGAGCAGTTCGGTGAACTGCGCGGCCTCCGTCATCGAGCTCTCCAGACGGCGGTAGATCTGGTTGAACTCGAACATGATCCGGGTGGCGCTCGCGTAGTAGGTGAAGGCCACGATGACCGCCTCCACGCCGTGCTGACCCGCGCCGAGCGCCAGGGCGAGGACGAGGCCGAGCACGTTCGTCAGCACGGACATCGGCGCGACGAAGGTGTCGATGCGCAGGTTGCCGTAGTCCCACGACCGCAGCGTGAGCCGCCTCGACTCGGCGACGCGGGACCGGTGTTCGGCGGCCTCGCGGTCCTCGGCGGCGAACGACCGGACCGTGTCCATGTTCATGAGGCTGTCGGCGACGTGCCCGGACACCCGGGCGATGGCCTGCTCGCGCTCGGCGACGAGCTCCTGCCGGCGGCGGATCAGGGGGGTCACGCACAGTGCCGTGAGCGCGATCAGCACCAGAAGCCCGACGACGAGCAGCGGGTCGTACTGCCAGAGCACCACCGAGGCGAACAACAGCGGCACGAAGCTGCCCATGACCGAGAACGTGAGCGTGTCGACGAACTCCTCGAAGCGGGTGGCGAAGCTCAGGACCCGCTTGGTCAGGGAGCCGGCGAAGTTGTCGTGGAAGAACGCGGCGTCCTTGGCGAACAGTTCGTCCATGCCGACCACGTAGAGGTGCTCGATGCCGCGCGCGTCGACCCGGTTGAGGCAGTGCAGTCCGATGCGCCACAGCGTCTCCGCGAGCAGCAGCACGCCGGCGAACGCGCCGATGTACGGCAGCATCGGCCCGATGTCGAAGGCGTCGCCGTCGCCCCCGGCGATCCGGCCGACCAGCTTGGCGACGATCAGCGGCGCGATGTAGTTGATCCCGATGTTGCCCAGCGCCGGCAGCAGCAGCGCGGGCACGGTCAGCCACCGCAGCCGGGCCAGTTCCCGACCGTAGTGGCGCAGGGCGAGGAGCACCGAACCCTTGCTCGGTAATCCTTCGCTCGATTCTGGCATTTCCAACCCAACCCTCTGCAGTCGTACCAGTAGGTGAGGAAACGGAGTGTCCCGCAGCGGCGCGGGGCCGGTCCAAGCGTTTTCCGCCGTGGTGCGGCCGGCGGCCGCGCCGGCCGCACCACGACGGCCCTGATCAGGGAGGCCGCGACAGGGCCCCGTGCTACGTTCACCCCATCGGACGACCGGGAGCACGTGGTGACGGAAGCATCGAGGCCGCAGCAGGCGTCACGACCGCGACTGCGGAGGCAGCCGCAGCAGGCGCGCAGCCGGGCCCGGGTCGAGGCGATCCTCGCCGCGGCCGACCGGATCCTGTCCCAGGAGGGCTACGAGGCCCTGACGATGCGGCGGATCGCCGAGGAGTCGGGCGCGCCGGTCGGCAGCATCTACCAGTTCTATCCCGACAAGGGCGCCGTCGTGGACGCCCTCGGCGAGCGGTACCTCGGTGCGTTCAAGGCGGCCATCGACGACCTGGTCGAGCGGGCCCTCGCGGGTGAACTGACCGACCTGGTCGGCACGATGGTCGATGTGTACGCCGAGCTCTTCCGCTCACAGCCCGGCGGTATGGCCGTGTGGGCCGGGCGTCACCTCAGCCCCGAGCTGGCGCGGGCCGACGAGGCGAGCAACACGCTCATCTCCGAGGGCCTGCAGCGCATCGTGGAGCACCTGACCGGCGGGCCCGGCGGCGAGCTGGCGCACCGGGCGACGCGGATGGTGGTGTGGGCCGCCAACGCCGTCCTGCACGAGGTGTTCAAGGGCACCGGCACTCCGGACCAGGAGACCGTGGACGAGCTCAAGCGAATGCTGAACGCCTACTGGGTGGACCTGCGCGACCGCCTGATGACCTCGGCAGGCTGACCCCGGCCGACCGGGACTCCCGCCTCCTTTTCTCCTCTCCTCCATTCCTCCATGTGATCGCCCCGGCCGCCCGACAGACGCGGCCGGGGCGCGGCTTTGGGCTGCCCTCCACCCCTAGAACGTGAACACTCGTTCATGTTAAGTTGCGGCCCACCTCGCACGGCAGACCGCGACAAAGGCAGGTGCTCGTGACCACCAGCTCCACCGAACCCACCCGGACCCCCCGGCTCCCGGCCGACTTCGTCTGGGGCGCCTCGACCGCCGCGTACCAGATCGAGGGCGCTGCCGACGAGGACGGCAAGGGCGCGTCGATCTGGGACACCTTCGTCCGGCGCCCCGGGGCGGTGCGCGACGGCCACACCGGCGAGGTCGCCTGCGACCACTACCACCGGTTCGGTGAGGACGTGGAGCTGATGCGCCGGCTCGGGCTCGACGCGTACCGCTTCTCGGTGTCGTGGCCGCGCGTCCTGCCGACCGGTGCGGGCAAGGTGGAGCCGCGCGGACTGGACTTCTACGACCGTCTGGTCGACGCGCTGCTCGACGCGGGGATCGAGCCCACCCCGACCCTGTTCCACTGGGACCTGCCGCAGGCCCTGGAGGACGAGGGCGGCTGGTTGAACCGCGAGACCGCCCACCGGTTCGCCGAGTACGCGGCCGTGACGGCGGAGCGGCTCGGCGACCGCGTCAAGCGGTGGATCACCCTGAACGAGCCGTTCGTGCACATGTCGTTCGGCTACGGCTTCGGCGTCCACGCCCCCGGCCGCGCCCTGATGCTGGACGCGCTGCCCGTGGCGCACCACCAGCTGCTCGGCCACGGGCTCGCGACCGCCGCTCTGCGGGCCGCCGTTCCGGACGCACAGGTACTG
This sequence comes from Streptomyces sp. HUAS YS2, assembly GCF_033343995.1. Taxonomy (NCBI): domain Bacteria; kingdom Bacillati; phylum Actinomycetota; class Actinomycetes; order Kitasatosporales; family Streptomycetaceae; genus Streptomyces; species Streptomyces solicathayae. The sequence goes on from NZ_CP137573.1 coordinate 1,146,516, forward strand.
CTCTCCAACAACTGCACGCCCGTCCGGCTGCGCTCCGATGCCCGGCGGGAGGAGGACCTGGCGGCTGCGTCGGCGTACGACATCCTGCACAACCGCCTGTTCAACGACCCGATCCTGCTCGGCAGTTACCCCGATCTCTCGGACTACGGGATGGCGGACCCGGAGTGGGGAGGGGTGGTGCGGGACGGTGATCTCGCCACCATCGCCGCGCCGTTGGACGGTCTGGGGATCAACTACTACAACCCGACGTGGGTCACCGCTGCCGCCGATCCGGCCGCCGGGCTGCCCTTCGACCTTGCCGAGCCCGAAGAGGTCTACCCGCGCACGGCTTTCGACTGGCCGGTCGTCCCCGAGGGGCTCACGGACCTGCTCACCGGCCTCAAATCCCGCTACGGCGACGCCCTTCCGCCGGTGTGGATCACGGAAAGCGGCTGCTCGCAGCCGGCCGGGCTGGACGACCGGGCGCGGATCGACTACCTCGCCGGGCACATCTCGGCGGTCGCCGACGCCATGGCCCGCGGGGTGGACGTACGCGGCTACCTCACCTGGTCGCTGCTCGACAACTTCGAGTGGGCCGAGGGCTACCACCAGCGCTTCGGTCTGATCGAGGTCGACTTCGCCACCGGGCTGCGCACGCCGCGCGCCAGCTTCGAGTGGTACCGCAACCTCATCGCCTCCCACCGGTCCTGAGCGACGGAGTCACCATGGCCCACGCCCCAGTGGCGGACGGTTCCGCCGTCCTCGCCGAGCCCGTCCTGCCGGTGAAGCCCGGCTGGACGGTGAACCTCTCCCTGGCCACGCTCGCCGTCTTCATGGCGTTCATGACGCCCATTCAGATCCTGCTGCCGCTCCAGCTGGAGCGGATAGACCCGGCCGGCAAGAACGACGCGCTCTCGCTCGTCACCGGGCTCGGCGCGCTCGTCGCGGTGCTGGCCAACCCGATCGCGGGCGCCTGGTCGGACCGGACCACCAGCCGGTTCGGCCGCCGCCGGCCCTGGATCCTCGGCGGCGCCCTGGCCGGGGCGGCGGGTCTGATGGTCACCGCGTCCCAGCACACCGTCGCCGGGGTCGCCGTCGGCTGGTGCCTCGCGCAGGCGGGCCTGAACGCGATGCTGGCCGGGGTGACCACCCCGATCGCCGACCGCGTGCCGCTCACCCAGCGTGCGCAGGTCTCCGGCTGGACCGGTCTGATGCAGTCCGTCGGCCTGGTCGTCGGCGCCCTGATCACCACCATGCTGATCACCGGCGTCGTCTCCGGCTACGGAGTCCTCGCCGTGCTCACGGTCGCGCTCGCACTGCCCTTCGTCTGGCTGGGCAGAGAACCGGCCCTGCCCAAGGAGCTGCGCCCCGCCTTCGACGCCCGCGCGTTCGCCCGCTCGTTCTGGGTGAGCCCCCGGAGGCACCCGGACTTCGGCTGGGCCTGGCTGACCCGGTTCCTGATCAACCTGGGCAACGCCCTCGGCACCCTCTACCTGTTCTACTTCCTCGCCGACGCCGTCCACTACGGCGACCCCGGCACCGGCGTCCTGGTCCTCACGCTCGTCTACACCTTCTGCGCCGCGCTCACGGCGATCCCGGTGGGCGCGGTCTCCGACCGCGTCGGACGCCGCAAGGGCTTCGTCGTGCTCTGTTCGCTGGTCATGGGCGCGGCAGCGGTACTGCTGGCGCTGCTGCACACGTGGCCGTCCGCGCTCGCCTCGGCGGCCGTCCTCGGCGCGGGCTACGGCATCTACCTCGCCGTCGACCAGGCCCTGGTCACCCAGGTCCTGCCCGAGGCCGCCGACCGGGCGAAGGACCTGGGCGTCATCAACATCGCCAACTCCGGTCCCCAGGTCCTCGCCCCCGCAGTGGCGGCGCCGATCATCGCCCACCTCGGTGGCTACACGGGTCTCTACCTGGCGGCGGCCGTGGTCATCCTCCTCGGCGGCCTACTCGTCACCCGTATCCGCGGGGTGGCCTGACGCCCGGTCGACGCCGGTCCAGGCCAGGGCGATCGCCCCGTCGAGCAGGGCCCGCTCCGCCGTTCCGCCCACGCAGTACGCGGCGAACTCGTGCTGGTGGTTGGTGGCGGGCAGGGAGCCGATCCCGATGTAGGGGTGGATGGCCGGGACCACCTGGGAGACGTTGCCCATGTCCGTGGAGGCACGGTTCATCCGGGCGGCCTGGCCGGGCGGCGCGAACTCCCGCCCCAGTGTGAGGGCGTTGCGCCGGTAGTGCGCGAGGGCCGTCCCGTCGGTGCGGAACTCCGCGTACGGCTTGCTCTCCGGTTCGATCTCCAGGGTGCACCCGGTCGCGAGGGCCCCCGCCTCGAAGGCCCGCATCACACGCGGCTCCAGCTCCGCCAGTTCCGCGAGGGTCTCGGCCCGTACGTACCAACGCCCGGTCGCCCGCTCGGGGATGGCGTTCGGGGCGTCCCCGGCGTGGGTCACCACGCCGTGCACCCGGGCCGAGGCCGGCAGCTGCTGGCGGAGCAGGGCGATGGCGACCTGGGCCACGGTGAACGCGTCGGCCGCGTTGACTCCGGCTTCCGGATAGGCGGCGGCGTGGGCGGACTTCCCGGCGTACGAGACCTTGGAGTGACTGACCGCGAACGGACGGGCCTCGGCGACGTCGACGGGCGCCGGGTGCACCATCATGGCCAGGTCCACGCCGGTGAAGGCGCCCCGGTCGAGCATCTCGATCTTGCCGCCGCCACCCTCCTCGGCGGGTGTGCCGTAGACCTCCACGGTCAGGCCGGCGTCGTCGGCGACGGCGGCCAGGCCGAGCGCGGCGCCGACGGAACTCGCCGCGATCAGATTGTGGCCGCAGGCGTGGCCCAGGCCGGGGAGCGCGTCGTACTCCGCGCACAGCGCGATCCGGGTGGGTCCGCTGCCGAACCTCGCCCGGAACGCCGTGTCCAGGCCCAGGTAGGACGAGGTGACGTCGAATCCCGCGCGGTCCAGCAGGTCCGGTACGGCGGCGGCGGCGCGGTGCTCCTCCCAGGCCGTCTCCGGGTCGGCGTGCAGCCGCTCGGAGAGTCGGATCAGCTCGTCGGCGTGACGGTCGACCTCCTGCCGGGCGGCCTTCTTGAGCGTGTCCATCACATGTCACCCGGGACGCCGTACGAGGGTGCGGTCGCGGGGTCGAGCCCGCGCCGCACGTAGTCGTCGCGCTGCGGCAGCCAGACGTCCAACAGCTCCGCCAGCCGGTCGACGGGTTCGTCGGCCCAGTCGACGCGCAGGTCGGTCACCCGCCAGTCCACGTCCGCGACGACGGCCAGACCCGCGGAGCGGAGGGGCCCCTCCTCCCCGCCTGCCTCGACGGCGGCGCGCAGGGCGGCGAACAGACGCTCTTCCAGCTCGCCCGTGGCCGTGGCGTAGGCGTCGAGCAGCACCTGCGGGATGTGCTCGCCGGCCAGCATGTTGCCCGCCGCTGCCGCTCCGTCCGCGGTGGCCGACGCGTAGGTGCCGAGGGTCCCCCTGCCGCTGTAGGCGAACCCGGCACCCGAGCGGCCGACCACCGTGAGCTGCCGGTACTCGATGGTCCGCGCGCTCCTTGCCGCGCCGGTGACGTCGGTCAGGGCGCGTCGCGCGTCGCCGTGTTCGGCCAGTCCGGCCAGCAGGCTCGTGCCGAGCGTGGGGTCGGTGACGTTCTGCGAGGCCGCCGCGCCGACGCCGGGCTCCAGGTGCGCGACGCGGGCGGCGACCGCCGGGCTCGACGAGCTGACCACGATGCCGAACCGCTCGCCGTCCCGCACCACCAGGGAGAGCGTCATGCCTGTCGCTCCTCGGGGACCACCGCGATCGCGTCGATCTCGCACAGCCACTCGGGACGGGCCAGGGCCGACACCACCAGGCCGGTGGAGATGGGGTGCACGCCCTTCGTCCAGCGGCCGACGGTCCGGTAGACCGCCTCGCGGTAGCGCGGGTCGATCAGATAGATCGTCAGCTTGACCAGATGCTCCATGCGGCTGCCGGCCTCTTCGAGCAGCATCTTGATGTTGGCCATGGCCTGCTCGGCCTGAGCCTCCGCGTCCCCGATGCCGACCGACTCGCTGGAGTCGAGGTCCTGGCCGATCTGGCCCCGGACGTAGACGGTGTTGCCGGCCACGACGGCCTGGCAGAGGTCGTTGTCCAGGCTCTGCTCGGGATAGGTGTCGCGGGTGTTGAACGGCCGGATCCGGGTGTGCCCGCCGGCGACGATCGGGGCGTTCGCGCCGCGCCCCTCGCTCGTGGTGGTCATGAGTCGTTCCTCAGTTCGTGTGCGTGGCCGGCGCGGTGCCGGTCGGGTCGGTGGTACCGGGTCCGGTCGGTGGTACCGGTCGGGTCGGTCGTGCCGTACGCGAGGTAGCCCCGCTGCGTGGCGATGTGGTCGGCGATGTACCGGGCGTCGTGCCAGACGCCCCAGATGAAGCTCGACCCGCGGCGGGACAGCCAGGGCAGGCCGAGGAAGTAGACCCCGGGCTCGGAGGAGACACCTCGGCGCTGCGCCGGACGCCCGTTCGCGTCGAACGCGTCGGCCTTCAGCCAGCCGTAGTCGGCGGCGAAGCCCGTCGCCCAGACGATCGAGGTGACGCCGGCCTCGCCCAGGTCGAGCTCGCGTCGGGGGTGGGTCACGCATTCCGGGGCCGGGCCGAGGACGTGGGCCTCCGGCTCCTCGGAAAGGTCGAGGCCGTTGCATTCGACGTACGCGTCCGCAGCCCGGAGGAGTTCGAGGTACGCGGCGTCGCCCCGCGCGATGTTCGCGCCGAGATCGGCCCCGAACCTCAGGACGCCGTCGTCGTACGACGCGGTCATGCCGACGAGCTCGATGCCGTCGGCGGCGAGGGCGCGGAAGTCCACGGTGTGGCCGCCGCGGGCGCCGCTGACCGCGATGGTGACGTGTTCGGCCCCCTGGGCCGGGGTTTCCGCGTCCCAGCGCCCGAGCACACCGAGCCACCAGCAGAAGTCCCGTCCGCGGTACTCGCGGGGCGGCCTCTCGTGCGGACCGACGGACAGGAAGGTCCGGCGGCCGGACCGGCGCAGCTCGTCGGCGATCTGGACACCGGAGGACCCGGCCCCGACCACCAGGACCGCGCCCTCGGGCAGCTGCTCCGGGTTGCGGTAGGCACTGGAGTGGATCTGTAGGGGGACGGCGCCGTCCGGGACGACGGGCGGGATCACGGGCCGCTGGAACGGTCCGGTCGCCGCGACGACGAAACGCGTGTCGAGGGAGCCCTCCGACGTCTCGACGCGGAAGCCGGGTCGGCCTTCGTGCCGTCGTACCTCGGTCACCTCGACACCGCACCGGACCGGGGCGCCGATCTTCTCCGCGTACGCCGCGAAGTAGTCCGCGACCTGCTCCTTCGAGGCGAAGGCTTCGGGGGCCACGTCGGTGAACTCGAGGCCCGGGAACCGGTCGTGCCAGGCGGGCCCGTTGGCGACCAGGGAGTCCCACCGCTCCGAGCGCCACCGCTCGGCGATCCGGTGCCGCTCCAGGACGACGTGCGGGACACCGAGGGCGCCCAGGTGCTCGCTCATGGCCACGCCGGCCTGGCCCGCCCCTACGACGACTACTTCGGTCTCTTCAGTGGGCACTGCGGCCTCCGTGCATGGGTTGCGGTTGTTCTTCGTTCATGGATGTGAGGGATCGTCATCGATCCGGAGAGCCGAGAGCCCGCCCGAGTACGCCGACGACGAGCAGGGCCGCCACGGTGCCGAGGGTGAACGTCTCGAAGGTGATGCGGGAGACACCCCAGATGTCCTGGAAGTCGTACGCGACGCCCAGCAGCGGTTCGAGCGTGCCGGGGAACAGCGCCGTCCAGGAGCCGAGGAGGATCCAGAGGTAGGCCAGGCCCGCGCAGATCAGGAAGCCGGCGGTGCCGAAGGGCACCCGGTACGGGCGCGGGACCTCCGTGTGGCGCCGGCGCAGGACGACCAGCGCGGGGATGATCACCAGGTAGGACAGGAGCAGGGTGGTGATGGCGACGGTGAGGACGACGCCGAAGACGGCGGCGGTGTCGCCCTCCACGAGGGTCATCGCCGCGAACATGAAGGCCGTGGAGGTGATCCCGGACAGCAGGTTCATGCGCACCGGGGTGCCGAGCCGGTCGTGGAAGGCGCCCAGCGAGCGGCCGAAGAACGCGCCGTCGGCGGCCGCCATGGCCTGCATCCGGTCGCTGACGATCATCCAGGCGCTGCCCTGCGTCAGCAGCGCGAAGACGAACATGACGGCGGCCGTGGTGAGCAGCGGGCCGCCCCAACTGCCGTAGACGCCGAAGACGAGCGCGGTGGCCTCGAGGAACCCGCTGATGCCGCTGGCCCGTTCGGCCGGGGCGACGGAGAGGATGGCCACGACCGGCAGCAGGTAGCAGCAGGCGGCGACGCACGCCGAGACGCCGATGGAGACGGGGACGTCCCGCTTGGGGTTGTGCATCTCGTCGCCGGCGGCGTTGGGGGCCTCGAAGCCGACGTAGGCGAAGAGCAGGACGGGTACCAGGCCGAGGAAGCCCGCGGTGGTCGGTGACAGCACGGCGTCGTGGAGTCCGCCGAAGCCGTGCTCGATGCCGTAGACGAGGGCCGTGCCGGTGAACAGCAGGACCAGGCCGACCTTGACGATCGCTCCCGCGGTGGTGATCCACTTGCCGCGGCGCAGGGAGACGACCGCGGTGAGGATGGAGACCCAGATGAAGACGAGCTTGAAGGCGTAGTCGGCGACGGTGCCGGTGCCGAGGCGGAAGACGAAGCCGTCCCAGGCGCTCGCCGCGGCGAAGACCAGCGAACCGCCCAGCCAGACCGGGTTGGTGACCCAGTAGAAGAGCGTGGTCAGCGCGGCGGCGAAGCGTCCGAAGGCGAGCTTGACCCAGACGTAGGGGCCGCCTTCCTGGGGGAACGCGGCGCCGGTCTCGGCGAAGATCAGGGCGTAGGGGACGAGGAACAGGAACGCGAGCGCGGCGGTCCAGGTGAGTGCTTCGCCGCCACCGGTGGCGATCTGGCCGACGACGTCGAAGGAGATGACGGCGGCGATGCCCATGGCCATGATGTCGAAGCGGCGGAGGCTCCGTCTCAGGTGAGGCACCGGGGCGGTTTCCGTCACTGCTGCCGGTGGTGCGGGTGTTGCGGGTGTTGCCGACACGGGGATTCCTCCTGCAGGGGACGCGCGACGGGGGGCGCGCGGGGAGGGACGAGGGGCACGCGAGGGGGCGGGGTTCGGGAACCGGGGCAGGTGGGGCGCCGAGGGCGGGGCCGGCGGCGGGGGCGTGGGCCGGCGGCGGGGGCCGTCGGCGACGGCGGCCCCCGGAACCGGCGGTCAGGCGCGGATCTCGCCGGTGGGGAGCGTGCGCTCCAGGACCGAGCGCATCGCCGTGACGGTCTCCTTGGCCTCCGTCTCGGTCATGATCAGCGGCGGCGACAGCACCAGGCTGTGGGCGCAGTCGCGGACGATGACGCCGCTCTCGCGCCGGATGACGTCCGGAAGCAGCGGCTGGAGCATGGGCAGCGGCTCGCGGGTCTTCCGGTCGGCGACCAGTTCCACGGCGAGCATCATGCCCACGGAGCGGATCTCGCCGACGATCGGCAGATCGCCGAGCTGGCTCTCCAGTTCGCGGTGCAGGTGGCCGCCGATCGCGGTGGCCCTGGCCAGCAGTCCCTCACGCTCGATGATGTCGAGGTTGGCGAGCGCCACCGCGGCCGCGACCGGGTGGCCGTTGTAGGTGTAGCCCATCGGGAAGCCGTGGTCACGCAGCAGCACCTCGGCGACGTGGTCGCCCACCAGCAGGGCGCCGAGCGGGATGTAGCCGGAGGTGATGCCCTTCGCGGTGACGATGATGTCGGGGGTGATCCCGAAGTACTGCGCGGCGAACCACTGCCCGACCCGGCCGTAGGCGGTGACCACCTCGTCGAGGATGAGCAGGATGCCGTGCCGGTCGAGGACCTCCCGGACCCGCGGCCAGTAGTCGGGCGGCGGCACCAGCATCCCGCCGACGCCCATGATCGGTTCGCCGATCATGGCGGCGATGTTCTCGCCGCCGATCTCCGCGATCCGCTCCTCCAGCTCCTGGATGAGGAAGTTGGTGACCTGCTCGGGCGTGCGCTCCTGGCCGCCGAACAGTTCCTTCCGGTACGGCCACGGCGGCGTCAGGTGCGACACGTGCGGCATCATCGGCGCGAAGCCCTCGTGGTAGACCGGGAAGCCGGTCGCCGAACCGCCGCCGTAGCCGATGCCGTGGTACGCCTTGTGCCGGGCCAGGATCCACGTGCGGCCGGTGTCGCCGCGGCGGTGGTGGTAGTAACGGGCCATCTTGATGGCGGCCTCGTTGCCCTCCGAACCGCCGGAGGTGAAGTAGACGTGCCCGAGGCCCTCGGGGGCGAGCGAGGCCAGCCGGGCGGCGAGTTCGACGGCGCGGTCGTTGGAGAACTCCCAGAAGCTGGTGAAGTACTCCAGCTGCTTCATCTGGTCGTACGCGACCCGCGCGATCTCCTCCCGGCCGTGCCCGATCTGCGCCAGCCAGAGCCCGCCGGTGGCGTCGAGGTACGAGCGGCCTTCGGCGTCGGTGAGCCGGCAGCCGGAGCCGCCGGTCATGATGACGCGCTCCTCGGCCGTGCCGGGCAGGTAGGGGTGGATGATGTGCGCCCGGTCGGTGGCGGCGAGCTGTGCGGGGGCGAGCGGGGTGTTCATGGCCGTGTGTCCTTTCAAGGGGCGGCGGTTGTGGTGGCGGTGGTGGCGGCTGCGGTCACGCGTACGCGATCCAGGTGGTCTTCAGTCCCGTGTACTTGTCGAAGGAGTGCAGGGAGAGGTCGCGCCCGAAGCCGGACTGCTTGAAGCCGCCGAACGGCGTCGCGGTGCTGAGCGCGTCGACCGTGTTCACCGAGACCGTCCCGGCGTGCAGCGCGTCGGCGACGCGGTGCGCGCGGGCGAGGTCGCGGGTCCAGACGGAGGCGGCCAGCCCGTACGGCGAGTCGTTCGCCAGCCGGACGGCCTGCGCCTCGTCGGTGAACGGGAGCACGGTCAGGACGGGCCCGAAGAGCTCCTCGCGGGCGAGGGGTGCGTCGGGGGCGAGCCCGGTGACGACGGTCGGGTCCAGATAGGCGCCCTCACGGGCCGGGCGCGTACCGCCGCACACGACGTGCCCGCCCGAGCGGGCGACCGCGTCGAGGATGCGGCCGACCTGTTCCTCGTCGACGAGCGGGCCGAGGCGGGTGGCCGGGTCGAGCGGGTCGCCCGGGACGTACGCCGCCGCATGCTCGACGACCCGGGCGGTGAACTCCTCGGCGATCGAGGCGTCCACGAGGAGGCGGGTGTTGGCGGAGCAGACCTGGCCCGCGTTGTAGAGGAAGCCCCAGGCGGCGCGTTCGGCGGCGGCGTCGAGGTCGGCGTCGGCGAAGACGACGTTGGGGCTCTTGCCGCCGGCTTCGAGCCACACCTGCTTCATGTTCGACTCCGCCGCGTACGCCAGGAAGCGCTTGCCGACGGCCGTCGAGCCGGTGAAGACGAGCGTGTCGACGTCGGGGTGCAGGCCGAGCGCACGGCCCGCCGTCCCGCCCGGTCCGGGGACGACGTTCAGGACGCCGTCGGGGAGACCGGCCTCGGCCGCCAGTTCCGCGAGCCGCAGGGCGGACAGCGGGGACTGCTCGGCGGGCTTGAGGACGACGCTGTTGCCGGCGGCCAGCGCCGGGGCGAGCTTCCAGGTGGCCAGGTCGAGCGGGAAGTTCCACGGGACGACGGCGCCCACGACCCCGAGCGGGGCGCGCCGGACGACCGCGAGGTTCCCGGGCGGGGTGGGGGCCACCTCGTCGTACAGCTTGTCGGCCGCCTCCGCGTACCAGGCGAAGCAGCCCGCCGCGCCGGGCACGTCGATGCCGTACGACTCGGTGATCGGCTTGCCCATGTCGAGCGTGTCCAGGAGCGCGAGCTCGCGGGCGTTCGCCTCGACGAGTTCGGCGAGGCGCAGCAGGACGCACTTGCGCACGGCGGGGTCGGTGCGCGACCAGCGGCCGTCGTCGAAGGCGGTACGGGCGGCCCGCACGGCGGCGTCGATCTCCCCGGCACCGCATTCGGCGACCTGCGCGGTCACCTTGCCGGTGGCGGGGTCGACGGTGGCGAACTCGGCGCCGTCCGCGGCCCCGGTCCACCTGCCGTCGATGAAGGCGCGGGTGCGGAGGTCGAGGGCGGCGGCGCGCCGCTGCCAGTCGGCGTACGTGTCGGTCGTCGTCATGGGCGGTGACTCCGGTGATCGGGGCGGACGAGGTGGCGGCGGTGTCCCGGCCATCCGGCCACCCTCCTCGTTCTTTGAGCCCGAAGTCAAACAATCGAGTGGAAGGTCGTCAACAGCTTGGAGGCAGAAACTTGCATTACTTGAATCAGGTGGCAGAGAATCGCTACATGGGGAGACCGAAGAACCAGACGGCACGCCGCGAGGCCCTCGTCGACGCCGCGGGACGCGCGATCGCGGAGCGGGGGCTCGAGGGCCTGAGGATCAAGGACATCGCGGCCGAGGCGGGGATGTCGGCAGGCTCGGTCCTGTACTACTACCCGGAGATGGACGAGCTGGTCCTGGAGGTGCACCGGGGCGCCGTCGAGCGCTACCTCGCCGCCCGCCACGACAGCACGGACGGGGTCGCCGACCCCGTCGAGCGGCTGCGCGGACTGATCTCCGGCGGACTGCCCACCGGGGCGGGCGACCCGCAGCACAGCCTGCTGTACGAGCTGCACCGGCGCGCGGACCGCAGCGCCGGGCACGCCGCGCTGATGGCCTCACTGTTCGCCCGCGAGGTCGCGCTCTACACGACGGTGCTCGAAGTCGGCGCCGCGGCAGGCGCGTTCACGCTCACCGAGACCCCCGCCGACCTGGCCCGCAACCTGGTGGCGCTGGAGGACGGGTACGGCTTGCACATCGTCAGCCGCAACACACAACTGACCCCGGACGAGGCGCGTCGGCTGATCCTCGGGTACGCCCGGACGGCGACGGGCTGCGCGGACCTGTGAGCGGCCGGCCCCGGCGATGATCGAGGGGCCGATTCGGACTCCGCCGAATCGGCCCCCTCGATGCGCGACTCTCCCAAGTCGGGACGCCAGGATGTGGGCCGTTCCCTCACTGCGGCATCAGGACCGAGTCGATGACGTGCACGGTCGCGTTGGCGGTCCGCACATCGCCGCACACGACAGTGGCGGTGTCGTTCACCTTGTACGAGTCCCCGGACCCCGATGTCGTGAGCGTGCCGCCCTGGAGAGTCTTGAAGGACCCGTCCCCGAGGTCGGCCTTCTTCACCGGTTCGTCCACGACGTGGTAGGTGAGGATCCTGGTGAGCATGGACTTGTCGGCGAGTACCTTGGCGAGGTCCGCCTTGGGAATCTTGGCGAACGCGGCGTTGGTCGGCGCGAACACCGTGATGTCCTTCGCGTTGTTCAGCGTGTCCACCAGACCGGCCTTCTGCACAGCAGTGGCCAGAGTCGACAGGGCCGGATTGTTCGACGCTGCCGTCGCCACGGGGTCCTTTGCCATACCGGCGAACGAACCGGCACCCTCCTTCGGTACCGAGGCGCAGCCGGAGCCGAACGGGCTGTCGCCCTCGTGGGCAGAGGCCAGGGGCGCCAGCGCTCCGAGCGAGACCGAGAGCGCCGCTGCGGCCAGGGCGGCCGATACGCGACGTCGGGTGAGTGTGGTGTTCATGACGTGCTCCTCCCACCGGCCGGACGCCGGCCGTCCGCGGCCGTGGATCAGTTGTCCTCTCAACAAGGCTTCGGCTCCGAGCGTGCCGCCGGATGAGATCAGCGGCACATTTCTCCACGGCTGCGCCGCGGCCCCCGGGCTGCACCGGAACGCATCCGAAGTCCGCCCGCGTGCCGAAGTGGAGGCGAGGGCTTACAGGCGCCCGCTTCGAGCAGGACCTGGCCCCGTGACGCCCGGACCACGTACGAGGAGTGGGGAACCCATGCGGGAGACGGATGACGTTCGGTACGACGTGGTGGTCGTCGGGGCGGGGGCCGCGGGTCTCGCCTGCGCGGGCGACCTGGACGCGGCGGGCCTGAGGGTTCGCCTGCTGGAAGCAGAGGGCACGGTGGGCGGGCGCATGCGTACCGACCGCGTGAAGGGATTCACGGTCGACCGGGGCTTCCAGGTCTTCAACACGTCCTATCCGCAGGTCAAGCGCCGCATCGACCTGAAGGCGCTCCGCCTGCGGGCCTTCACACCCGGGGTGCTCGTGCACACCCGGGAAGGGCTGCGCCGATTCGCCGACCCGACCCGGCGGCCCAAGGAGTGCCGTGATCTGCTGCCCGGCAGGCTCATGTCCGGCCGTGACCTGCTCGCCCTGGGCGCGCTGTCGGCCCGGGACGCGCTCGCGCCTCCCTCCGTGCTGCGGGGCGGCAACGGGACCACGACACTCACTGCCCTGGCCGAGGCGGGCGTGTCACCACAGCTGGTGGAGACCTTCTTCCGTCCCTTCCTCTCCGGTGTCTTCCTGGAGGACGAGTTGGAGACGTCGGCCCGCTTCTTCCATCTGGTCTGGCGGAGCATGCTGCGCGGCACCCTCTGCCTTCCCGCCGCTGGGATCGGGGCGGTTCCCGCCCAGCTCGCCTCACGGCTGCCCGTACATGTGCTGCGGACCGGCGTCGCCGTCACGGGCACGGCGCCGGACGGAGTGTCACTCGCCGGCGGCGACGTGGTGCGGGCCCGCGCGGTCGTCGTCGCGACCGGGCAACGGGTGGCGGCCGAGCTGCTCCCGGGGCTCCGCGTGCCGGAAGGCCGGACCGTCACCACGCTCTACCACGCGACGGCGGAGCCCCCTCTGGCGGAGCCCGTGCTCGTGGTCGACTCACGGCGCAGAATCCTGAACACCTGTGTCCTCACCGCCGTCCATCCGGGCTTCTCGACCGACGGCCGGGCGCTGGTGTCCACCTCGGTCCTCGGTTCCCCCGGGCCGACCGAGACCGCGGCCGTCCTGCCCGCCCTGAGCGAGGTCTACGGCGCGGACACGACCGACTGGGAGCTCGTCCACCGTGTCACCGTCCCCGACGCCCTGCCGGCCATGCCCGGTGCCGTCCCCCTCTCCAGGAGCACGCGTTTCGCACCGGGCAGGTACGTGTGCGGCGATCACCGCGCCACCGGCTCGCTGCAGGGCGCGCTGGCATCGGGCGCACGTGCGGCCCGCGAGGTGATCCAGGACCTGAACGGGGCCGCTTGAACGCTGTTCCGGAGGCAACGGTGTTCCCGGAGGCGGCTCGGCCGGGTGCATCCGACGCTCCCCTCGATCGGAAGCATCAGTGTCGGGGCCGGATCCCGGAAGGCCTCGGTGAAGAGACGGAGGATCGTGCGGTGATCAGTGTGGAGCGCAGTTTCGTTGTACGCCTTCCCTTGCCCGAGCTGGTGACCTGGTTGGAGGACTTCGCCCGTACCGAGGAATGGGATCCCGGGACGGTCTCGTGCGTGCGGCTGGACGACGGGCCGGTACGGGAAGGGGCGCGCTGGCGCAACACGTCACGCTTCCGGGGCCGTACGACGGAACTCGAGTACCGGCTGGTCGTGCGGGAGCCCGCGCGGCTGGTCTTCGTCGGGGAGAACAGCACGGTGACCGCCGTGGACGATCTCCGTTTCGACCCCGAAGGGGACGGCACCCGGCTGACGTATCAGGCCTCGCTGAAGTTCAAGGGCCTCGCAAAGCTGGCGGCACCGCTGTTGCGACCGGAGTTCGAGCGGCTGGCCGACGAAGTGTCCGCGTGCCTGCCGACCGCCGCCGCGGCAGGACGCACCTGACAGCAGACCTGTCGACGTCTCGCCCCACTCGCATCGTTTCCGCATCGTACGGTGGATGACATGGCCGAACCTGAACACGGGATCACGACGGGCGCGGTGGCACGGCGTCTCGGGGTCTCGCCGACCACGGTGCGCTCCTGGGACCAGCGGTACGGCATCGGTCCCGCCGTGCGCGGGGACGGGCGGCACAGGCGGTGGTACCCGGCGGACGTGGCGATGCTGGAGGAGATGTGCCGGCTCACGGCGTCGGGCGTTCCGCCCGCCGAGGCGGCACATGCCGCCCAGCGGCGACCGAGCGCCGGGCCGGTGACCACCGAGTCGGCCGCCGTCCCCCCGTCCGAGTCCGCCGAGCCCGTGGGACGGAGGACACCGCCGACGGGAGCGCCGTCGGTCGAGGCCCGCCGTGCCGGACCGGGCAGCGGGCTGCCGCTGGGCAGCGTCCGGCAGGAGTGTCGCGGGCTGGCCCGCGCCGCCGTGCGGCTGGACGGTGCGGCCATGGAGGGGCTGCTGCAGGAGGTCCTTGCTCAGTACGGGCTGGTCACCGCGTGGGAAGAGGTGATGGTCCCGACGCTGCACGCGGTGGGTCGCAAGTGGGAGTCCTCCGACGACCGTTACGTCGAGGTGGAGCACCTGCTGTCTTGGCATGTCTCCACCGCACTGAGGCGGGCGGCCGTCACCGGCCCGGTGACCACGTCCTCCGCCGCTCCGGTCGTCCTGGCCTGCGTCCCGGCGGAACAGCACACGCTGCCCCTGGAAGCACTGACGGCGGGACTGGCCGAGCAAGGGCTCCCGACCAGGATGTTCGGCGCGGCGGTACCGGCGGAGGCTCTGGACGCGGCGGTCCGGCGGTCGGGTCCGGCCGCCGTCGCCCTCTGGTCGCAGGCCAGGTCCACCGCGGATCACGCCTTGGCCCGTCACGTCGCGGGAACGGCCTTCGGAGTGCGGGGGGCCCGCACCGCTCCGCTGGTCCTGCTCGCGGGCCCCGGCTGGCTCGGCCGGGCGCCCGCTCACGGCATGATCCGCCCCAGCGGCCTGCGCGAAGCCCTCGACGCGATCGGCCGTCTCTACGGCCGGCCGGCCGGGCACCCCGACGGCTGAGCAGGGCCGGGCACGCCGACGGCTGAGCAGGGCCGGGCACGCCGACGGCTGAGCAGAGGCGTCGTCCCACGAGCAGGATCCGGCTCGTCGCTCACGGTCAGAGCCGGTTGTCGACGGTTCGTGGCCCGCTCCCCCGGCGGCGGGGAGGCCGAGGCAGGAAGCCGCTCGTGCGCTCCTGGTACGCGGCGTACCCCGGGCGATCGGCCATGTGAGCCTCGAGGAGACGTTTCCCGCTGCCCCAGATGAGCAGGGCACTCATGACCAGCGGGGAGACGACGGTGAGCAGGGCGGTCTGCCAGGTGGCACAGGCTGTCAGGTAGAGGCCCCACCAGACGAGGAAGTCGCCGAAGTAGTTGGGGTGCCTGGTCCAGCTCCACAGCCCGCGGTCCATCACACGGCCTCGGTTCGACGGATCGGACTTGAACCGGGCGAGCTGATGATCCCCCACCGCCTCGAAGGTGAGCCCCGCCGCCCACACGGCGAGGCCCAGGAAACCGATCGCTCCGAGTCGCTCGGGCAGCAGGACCGCGACCTGGACGGGCAGGGAGACGAGCCAGACGAGCGCGCCCTGGAGGAGGTAGATCTTCCGCAGCGCGTACGACGTGGGATTGCCACGGGCACGAGCGAGCATCCTGGCGTACCGGGGGTCCTCACCGTGGCCACGTCCGCGCCGGGCGATATGGGCCGCGAGCCGCAGTCCCCACACCACGGTGGCGAGCGCGACCAGCGCACGGCGGACGTCGTCGCCGTGGCCGGACGAGAGAATCCAGGCCACCACGGCGACGGCCGCGAAGGCGATCCCCCAGGCGACGTCCACGATGCGATGGACGCCCTTGGCCGTGCCGACCCCGAACGCCACCAGCATGACGACCAGCGTGGTGATCGCCGAGGCGGCCAGGACGACGCCGAGGGCTCCCGCGTCGACCGCGGTCATCGGGTTCCCTCCGTGTCGTCGGCAACGAACCCGAGCTGGCGGACATCGAGGTAGCCGGATCGGAATCCGGCCTCGGAGTAGGCGAGGTAGAACTCCCACATGCGCCGGAAGACGTGGTCGAATCCCAGCGCGGCGACGGCGCTCTCCTCACGCAGGAAGCGTTCCCGCCAGTGCCGGAGCGTCTCCGCGTAGTGGTCGCCGTAGCCGGTGTCGTGGGTGATGCGCAGTCCGGCGGCCGCGCTCTCGCGGGCGATGGCCTCCGGGGACGGGATCAGCCCGCCGGGAAAGACGTACTTGCTGATCCAGGTGTGCGTGCGGGCGGTGGCGAGCATCCGTTCGTGCGGCATGGTGATGGCCTGGAGCGCGACGCGTCCACCGGGGGCGAGGAGGCGGCGCAGGGCGACGAAGTAGTCGGACCAGTATTCCGGGCCGACGGCCTCGATCATCTCGACGCTCACGACGGCGTCGTAACGTCCCTGAACGGCGCGGTAGTCGAGGAGTTCGACCGTCACGCGGTCGGCCGCCCCGGCGTCCGCGACGCGCCGGCGCGCGAGGTCGAGCTGCTCCTCGGAGAGGGTGATGGTACGGACGCGGGCCCCGCGTGCCGACGCGCGGATGGCGAGCTCGCCCCAGCCGGTCCCGATCTCGAGCAGTTCGGTGCCCTGACCGACCTCGGCCAGGTCGAGGAGCCGGTCGATCTTGCGGTGCTGGGCAGTGGCCAGCTCCGTGTCGCCTACAAGGGTTCCTGCCTGCGGCAGCGGGTCGAAGATCGCCGCCGAGTAGGTGAGGCCGGGGTCGAGGAAGAGGGTGAAGAGTTCGTTCGAGAGGTCGTAGTGGCGGTGGATGTTCTCGCGTGCGCCTTCAAGGGTGTTGCGGTCGACGGCGGGCCTGCGCCGGACCCAGGCTCCGCGGAGTCGGCGCAGTGGTGCGGG
This sequence comes from Streptomyces sp. HUAS YS2, assembly GCF_033343995.1. NCBI lineage: Bacteria > Bacillati > Actinomycetota > Actinomycetes > Kitasatosporales > Streptomycetaceae > Streptomyces > Streptomyces solicathayae. Next base: position 1,163,188 of record NZ_CP137573.1, read on the forward strand.
TACGAGGTCGTCGACGTGCCGGGCGAGCACGGTGAGGACTCCCACCACGTCGTCGGCGTCCCATTCACCGGCCATGTACGACTCACCGAAGCCGATCAGTCCGTCGGCGCCGATCCGACGGTGGAAGGCGTCGGGGTCATGAAGCGTGAGGGTGGGCCCGCCCGTCGTGCCACCCCGTGGTCGGGGTACACCGGACGGGTCGTCCGGTGTCAGGGTCCACAGGGGCAACCGGGCGAGGGCCCGCTCGACGAGACGGCGGGCGACCGCGGTGCGCGCGGAGGAGGCCCGGGGCAACCGAGCAACGTCCGGCCAGCGCTCGGGATCCACCTCGGCGGGGCCCGCAGGTGCGGTGGACGCGGTCGCGGGGAGAGAGAGGTTCACGGGGTGCCTTCCTGGGGGGGACGGGGCGGTGCGGGAACGCGGCCGGACGGGAAGACCCTTGAGGTAGAGGCGGATCCCGTGCCGGCGGATGCCGATCGACACGCCGAGAGTCGACCAGGGGTGTCGCACCACTGCGGCGAGCAGCGTGCGGGCACGAGCGGGCCGGCCGGCGCCGCGGACCGTGGCGGTCAGCGGACGGGAGCCGTCCGTGTGGCGGAGCTGAACCGTGAGGTCGAGGCGGTCGCCGGGGAGCGGCAGCCGCATGCGGTAGGCGCCCTCGACGTCGAGGAACGGCGAGACGTAGAACTCCTTGGCGACTTCGGCAAGGCCCCGCCCGTCGGGGCGCATGAGATAGCAGTGGCGCCCGCCGTAGGTGTTGTGCACCTCGGCGACGACGCAGACGAGTCGGCCGGCGCGGTCCCGGCACCAGTACAGGGTGATCGGGTTGAAGACATGTCCGAGGACGCGCGCGTGGGCGAGCATCAGCACCTGCCCGTCCGCGTCCCGTACGCCCTGGCCGGCGAGGTACGCGTCGAGACCGGCGCGCAACGTGGGCGCCTTCCCGTCGAAGTGGTCGCGCGGGTCGAAGCGGGCGAGGGGGCGCAGCGGTCTCGGCAGTACGGGCAGGTCGTCGATGTCGACCAGCCAGAGGTAGGTGCGGTGACGCAGGGCGTAGTGGAAGGGGGTGACGCGGGTGTGGGCGACCTCGGTCTCGTACAGGGCGGGGACGGGCGGTGTCGGTGGGACGAGGCCGGTCATCACCAGGTCACCCCCAGATGGAGGGCCGCTTCGACACCGGACCGGCAGCCGTCCTCGTGGAAACCCCAGCCGTGGTAGGCGCCGGCGTAGGCGGTCACGGAGCTGCGGAGGGCCGGAAGCAGTCGCTGCGCGGCGACGGACCGCGGTGTGTAGACGGGGTGTTCGTACGTCATGCGCGCCATCACGGTGGACTCGTCGAGGCGGTGGCCCGGGTTGAGTGTGACGATGTGGGGCTCGTGGGTGGGGAGCCGCTGGAGCCGGTTCATGTCGTAGCTGACCTGGACGGAGCCGGGTCGGGCGGTACAGGAGGGCAGCCAGTAGTTCCATGATGCCCGGGCATGGGGCGACCGCGGCAGCAGCCTCGTGTCGCCGTGCAGGACGGTCGGATTGGTCGAGTAGGTGAAGGCGCCGAGGAGTCGTCGCTCCTGCTCGGTGGGGTCGGCCAGGAGGCGCAGGGCCTGGTCGGGGTGGACCGCGATCACGACGGCCGCGTGCTCCGTGGATTCGCCGTCGGCGGTGACTACGGTCGCGCGGTCGGCACCGCGTACGACGGTGCGTACCGGGGTCGAGGTCCGGACCGAGGCGACGGATTTGGCGACGCGCTCGACGTACACCGCGGAACCGCCGCTGACGGTCTTCCACTGCGGGGACCCGGTCACCGACAGGAGTCCGTGGTGGTCGAGGAAGCGGAAGAGGTACGCGGCGGGATACCGCAGTGCGGTATCGGGGGCGCACGACCAGACGGCCGAGACGAGCGGGATCGCGAAGTGGCTGACGAAGTAGGCGGAGAAGCGGTGGGTCCTGAGGAAGTCGCCGAGTGTGAGCGTCGTGTCGTCGGCGGACAGCAGGCGGCGCGCGGCGCGGTGGAAGCGCGGCACGTCGGTGAGCATCAGCAGATGGCGGCCGCGGCGGACGTTGCCCCCGCCGAGGAGGCCGCGGACGCCTCGGGCACCCGCGTACTCCAGACCACATCCGTCACAGCGGACGGACATGCTCATCTCGGAGTCCTGCGTGGTGACGCCGAGTTCGCGGAAGAGGCGGAGCAGGTGGGGGTAGGTGCGCTCGTTGTGGACGATGAAGCCCGTGTCCACGTGGAGGGTCCCGCCCGCTGCGGCCGGCAGCTCGTGCGTGTGCGCGTGGCCTCCGAGCCGATCCTCGGACTCGTACAGCACCACGTCGTGCCTGCGGGACAGGATGTGGGCTGCGGTGAGGCCCGCCACGCCCGCCCCCACGACCGCGACACTTCGTCCGTTCATCGTCTCCACCCCTTGTGTGAGGGCCGTCCGCCGGTCGTGACCGGCGGCCCGCCCTCTTCGATCGGTTGCTTGGAGTCACGGCCCGGCCGACGGGCCGGATCAGTCTCCGGCCGCGGCGAGGGCCAGGTTGTGGCGCATGCGTCGGAGGCCGCGGCGGGCATGGCTCTTGACCGTGCCCAGCGGCATGCCGGTGCGGTCGGCGATCTGCACCTGCGTCAGGTCCGCGAAGTAGGCGAGTCGCAGGACGTCGCGCTGGACGCGGGGAAGCCTGGCGAGTTCCTCGATGACCACGAGCCGGTCGAGGACCCGCTCGGGCTCGTCGGCGGCGCCGTTCCCGTGCTCCAGGGCGGCGCCGAGGGTCGCCGCGAGCGCGGTGCGGCGGGTGCGGGCGGTCAGAGCGTCGGCGATCTTCCGACGGGTGATCCCGGTGAGCCAGGCCGGCAGGGTTCCCCGCTCGGGATCGAAGTTCTCGCGTCCACGCCACGCGGCGACGAAGACCTGCTGTGCGACGTCCTCCGCCTCCCGGGGATCCCCCAGCGCCCGGGCGGCCAGCCCATGGACCAGTCGACCCCAGCGCTGGTAGGCCGCGTCCAGGCAGTACTCGTCGCCGTCGACGAGTCCGCGGGCGATCCGGTCGTCGGTCCCGCAGCCGGGCGGCACATGGCGGGAAGGGCGCTCGGTCGGGGCAGCGACGTCGTCGGTGATCCGGTGTGCGGTCATGACGCTTACTCCTCCGGACGGTGGCGCGTGCCTCCACGGGGGGCTGATGCCGCCGCCGTGGGAGCGCCGTCCTGGCGATCCGGCGGGACCTCACCGGCCCCGCGTCCCCTCACATTCCGGCCGACGGCCGTCCTGGAGCAACTCGCATCGTTTCTGCGTCGAATCGTTTGTGCGTCGGTTCAGGGCCCGAGCGCCGAGGGGATCAGGGCCGGTTACGGAGTGCGCCCGGCCACCAGACCATGGGGCCGATGTCCCGCACGAGGGCCGGAACCAGGAGCGATCGCACCACGAGCGTGTCGAGCAGGACGCCGAAGGCCACGATGAACGCGATCTGCACCAGGAACGCCAGTGGGATCACACCCAACGCGGCGAAGGTGGCGGCGAGGACGACACCGGCCGAGGTGATGACTCCGCCGGTGGCGATCAGTCCCCGGCGCATGCCCTCGCGCGTGCCGTGCGACTCCGTCTCCTCGCGTACGCGCGACATGAGGAAGATGTTGTAGTCGACGCCGAGGGCGACCAGGAACACGAAGCCGTACAGAGGCACGGCGGAATCGGTTCCGGTGAACCCGAAGACATGCTCGAACACCAGGGCGGAGACGCCCAGCGTGGCCACGAAGTTGAGCGCGACCGTGACCACCAGGAGCAGGGGGAGCAGGAGGGAGCGCAGCAGACCGACCAGGATCACCAGGATGATCGCGAGCACGACCGGGATGATGAGCTTCCGGTCCCGCTCCGCAGTGAGCTGGGTGTCGTACTGCTGGGCGGTGTATCCACCGACCAGGGCGTCGGCTCCGGGTACGGCGTGCAGGACGGTCCGCAGGTCGGCGACGCCGGCTTTGGCGGCGTCGGAGTCCGCGGCATCGGCAAGGGTGACATCGATCCGGACCCGGCCGTCCGCGACGAGCGGCCGTGAGGTGCCCGGGGTGGTGTACACCGTCGCGGAGTCGGCTCCGTCGACGGCCTCGGCGGTGGTGCGCACCTTCTCGGCGGCGTCGGCGTCGGCGATGACGACGACCGGGTTGCCGGCGCCACCCGGGAAGTGCTCGCCGAGCCGCGCCTGGGCGGCGACGGAGGGAGCGTCCTTGACGAAGATCTCGTCGAGCGGAACGCCCTTCGAGTCGAGCGTGAAGGAGAAGGCGGCACAGGCGAGGAGCGCCACGAGCGAACCGGCCCAGACCTTGCGCGGCGCGCGGTCGACGAGGGCCGCGACCTTGCGCCAGACGGGGTGCGCGTCGTCCCCGGTCGCCGCCTTGGGCCGGGCGGGCCAGTACGCGGCCCGCCCGAGCAGGACCAGGACCGCGGGGAGGAACGTGACCGCGCTCAGCACGGCGCAGGCGATGCCGATGGCGCCGACGGGGCCGAGGGCCCTGTTGTTGGTGAGGTCGCTGAGGAGGAGGGCGAGAAGGCCGAGCGCGACGGTGGCGGCGCTGGCCACGATCGGCCCGAAGGACTGCCGAAGTGCGGCGCGCATGGCCGGAATGCGGTCGCCGTCCCGCGCGCCGAGCTCTTCCCGGTACCGCGCGGCGAGCAGGAGGGCGTAGTCCGTGGCGGCGCCGATGACGAGGATCGACAGGATGCCCTGTACCTGGCCGTCGACCCGCACGATGTCGTTGTCCGCCAGGACGTAGACGACCGCGCAGGCCAGTCCGAGGGCGAACACCGCACCGATGATGATCATCAGCGGAAGCAGGACGCTCCGGTACACCAGGAGCAGGATCACCAGGACGGTCACCAGGGCGACGACGAGGAGCAGACCGTCGATGCCGGCGAACGCGTCGCGGAGGTCCGCCTGTGTGGCGGCGGGGCCGGCCAGCCACGTCTCGGTTCCCGGCACGACGGAGACCGCGGCGTCGACCTTCTCCAGCGTCATGGGCAGCTCGTCACCGAGGTCCGGACGGAGCTGGACGATCCCCCGCAGGGCCTCGCCGTCCGCGGACGGAATCGCCGGGGAGGGCGCACCGACCACGCCTTCGGCACCCTTCAGGGAGGTCAGGGCCTGTGTGGCGACCGCCCGCGCCGACGGTTCGAGTCGCCCGCCACCCGCAGCGGTCCAGACGATCAGAGCGGGAAGCGTCTCTTCCTGACGGAACGCCTCCTGGGCCTGGAGGACTTGGGTCGACTCGGCACTTCTGGGCAGGAAGGCGGCCTGGTCGTTGGTCGCCACATCGCCCAGCTTGCCGGCGTAGGGGCCGAGCCCTCCCCCGACGGCGAGCCAGACGACGACCATCAGCAGCGGCAGCAACCTGCTCGCCCACCGCACGGGTGTGGACATGGAAACCCCCGAACATCTCTTGACCGTCAATAATCTCAATGATCGAGAGAGATTAGCCCACGCGTGCTCGAACCCCGGACACCGGGTGGATCACGAGGGCGGTACCGCACTCCCAGGTCGATCACCGTGCTTTCCGCCCACGGACACGGAACGGATGCGGTCGGCAACCGGCAGGAAGAGGCAGGGGGCGGGGGGCAGGGGGCAGGGGGCGGGTTCAGCGCTGCGGGACGCGCAGCTCGCCGAGTTCGTCGTTCAGCGCGTCGAGATAACGCAGGACCACCGCGAGTTCGTCTTCTGTGAACTGCCCTCGGGCACGGTCAGCCGCCTGTGCGAGCGGCATGAAGTAGGCCCGAGCCACTGACCGCGCGCCCTCGACATAGTGGATGTGGACCACCCGCCGGTCGTCGTCGGCCCTGCTGCGCCGGATGTGGCCCGCCTTCTCCAACCGGTCGAGGCAGGCGGTCACGGCTCCCGACGTGAGGCCGAGATGCTCCCTGAGCAGTCCCGGAGTGGTCGCGTCGGGGTTGTCGAGCACGAACGAGAGCGCGTGGACGTCGGTGGGATGCAGCCTCTGCGTGAGCGCGAAGCCGTGGACCAGCCGGTTCATCTCGCCGAGCATGCGACGCAGCGCGACCCCGAAGTGCTGCGGGTCGCCGCCACCCGCAGTCTTGGTCTCGGCCCGATCGGGGGTCCCTTCACTCACTCGACAAGCCTATGCGGAGGCCGGCCGCGGCAGGGACTCGCCCCACCCGCGTAACGCCTGTCGGCCCGCCGCGGTGGTCAACTCGCCGCGGTTGCCTGTGTGGTGACGGCGGAGGCGGCAGGGGGCCTCCGCGAGCCGGGACGCCTGGCCGGGGGCCGCTCGCCGGTGGCATGATCTGCAGGATGCCCCCTTCCCTTCAGGTCGGTCCGTACACCGTCATCGCGCTCGCCGACAGCGCGGGCCCCTTCTTCTCCCCCAGGTCGGAGGCGTTTCCCGAGGCCACCGACGAGCAGTGGGCGGCGGCCGACCGGTTCGATCCCGGCGCGCTCGACGCCGACGGGCGCTGGTGGCTCCAGTTCCGCGCGTTCGCGATCCGCAGCGACCGGGGTGTGACGCTGATCGACGCGGGAATCGGCCCGGCCGACAGCCCGGCGGCCTCATGGGCCCCCGTGCCCGGGGCGCTCCCGGCTTCGCTGGCCGCCGCGGGTATCGAGCCGTCCGATGTGGACACCGTGGTGCTCACGCACCTCCACACCGACCACGTGGGCTGGGCCGTCGTCGGCGGCGAGCAGGCGCGGCCGTACTTCCCGAATGCCACGTACCTGTTGCAGCGGGCCGAACTCGACGCGATCGACGAGGTCAACCCGCAGTTGCGGTCCGCCGTGATCGACCCGCTCCGGAAGACCGATCAGCTACGTCTGCTCGACGGAGACGCCCCGCTGCGCGGCGGCGAGCGCGTGTGCGCCACTCCCGGTCACACGCCCGGGCATCAGAGCGTGCTCGTCGAATCCGGTCGCGACCTGGTCGCCGTCACCGGTGACCTGCTCGTGCACGCGATCCAACTGCTCCACCCCGAACTCGCCTACGCCCACGAGATGGACGTCGCGCAGGCAAGGTCCTCGAGGGAGCGGGTGCTCCGGAGCCGGGCCGCCGGCACCCTCCACCTCGCCACACCGCACCTGACCGAGCCGTTCATCGCCCGCTGAAATCTCGTGTACCGCAAGAAGATGCCCGGCATGGTGCGGCTTGCCGAGAACGCCGCTCACTTCATCGAGGGCCTCATCGACACCCACGAGATCGACTGTGACTACGAACCGGTGGGCAACTGCTTCGCCGCCGTGTCGCGCGGGCAGATGGGCCGGGTACGCCGGGTCGCCAGGATCCTGCGGCGCGTCGGCGGACACGTCGAGGTGGGCACGAGTGCGGAGCTGGGCATCCCCCGCGGATTCGTCGGCGGGATGCGCGAGGTCATCGGCGGAATGATGAACCCCGGCAAGTTCAGCCGCGGCATCCGGACGGTGCTGCTGGCGTCCTCGGCCCGGGTCTTCGAAGGGACGAAGGTCACCGACGTCACCCGGGACGATGGCGATGGCCGGGTCGTGCTCTCCACCTCACGTGGTGCGGTGCGGGCGAACAAGGTCGTGCTGGCGACGAACGCGTTCGCGGGAGAGTGGGACATCACTCCCAGGAACCTCTCCGTCCCGATCTGGATCATCGAGGCGGAGACGGAGCCGATCGACGAGGAGCGGCTGGCCGCTCGGCTGGACGAGCCGGTCAGGGCTCGTGACGCAGCACAACATCATGGAGAACTACCGCCTGACCTCACGCAACACCATCGTGTTCGGTGTCCGGAGGCTCGAGCGGGGGACGAAGTTCCCGCTGCCCGCGAAGGCGCCGGACCAGGGAACCGTGGACGATCTGGCGAAGGGTTTCGCGAGGAGGTTCCCCTCTCTCGCGGACGTCGCGGTCAAGCGTGCCTGGGGCGGGTGGATCGCGATCACCTCCTCGTTCCTGCCGCTCGCGGGCCAGGTCGGCGACAACACCTTCTACTCGATCGCCTGCAACGGTCACGGGCTGGCGCAAGCGCCGTACGTGGGCTCGCTCATCGCCGACATGATCATCGACGGGCATCGGCACGACGACCTCGAACACGTATGGACGCGGAAGTCGAAGTTCCCGCCCGCCGTGGCGCTGGGGCGCCTGGGCCTGCGAATGATCTGGGCGGTCGATCGCTGGAACGACCTGGTCAACGGGAGCCGGCGCAACGCGCGACGAGCGACCGCAGAGTGAACCGCGGGTCGAGCCTCCCCGTACCGAAGAGCCAAGCCCCCGGCGCGAGACCTTGACGGCACGATTCCGCTCGCTAAACTCGAATCAATTCGAGTTCGAATTCCGCACCCCACCCTCGGCACCCCGCGCCCACGAGGCGCCTTCCGCGGCCCGAGTACGGAGACGGCCACGCCCGCGTTCGCGGCGACGCTCCGGTCGCATCGGCACACGGCACTCGCCGCCCCCGCACACTTCTTGGAGAGCCCCCATGGCCCTTGCAGTCAGCGAGATCCCGCGCTCGCAGAACCCCTTCCCACGGGAGGGCGTCGTGAGGGACGCCGACGGCGTCCCGGGTTACTCGGATCTGCCCGCGACGCTTCCGGAGATGCTCCGGGCCCACGTCGACGCCCGCCCGGACGTCGAAGCGGTCGTCGAACTCGGCGGGGAACGTCTGACCTACGCCCAGCTGTGGGAGCGCGCTTCGCGGGTGGCCGGCGGTCTGCGGGCCGCAGGCGTGCGGCACGGCGACCGGGTGGCCGTACGGTATCCGGCCGGAACCGACTGGGCGCTCGCCTTCTGGGGAACGGTCCTGGCCGGCGGTGTCGCCGTGGCGGTGAACACCCGGTCGGCCGAGCCGGAGGTGGAGTTCGTGCTCGGCGACGCCGGCGTGAAGGTCGATCTGTCGGCGCTCACTCCGCTGCCCGAAGGCGATCCGTACGTGGCGGACGAGCTCGAACCCTCCCATGTGGCCGCGCTGTTCTACACCTCGGGAACGACGGGACGCCCCAAGGGCGTGCCGACCACGCACCGCGCGTTCCTCACCAACTCCGAGAACCTGATCCGATGTCTCGGCATCCCCGGCGATGTCGGACCGGACCTGCGCACCCTGATCTCCGTGCCGCTGTTCCATGTCACGGCCTGCAACGCGCAGTTCATGGTCGCGGCGTACCTCGGCGGGACCTCGGTGATCATGCCTGCGCTCGATCTGCCGCGGCTGACGGAGGCGCTTCCGGGCGAGCGGATCTCCTTCATGGTGACCGTGCCCGCCGTGTACTCCCTCCTGCTGCGGCATCCGGCCTTCGCCGGCGCCGACGTGTCGGGGGTGCGCTGGGCGGCGTACGGAGGCGCTCCGATCGCCCCGTCACTGGTGAGGGCTCTCCAGGCCGCCTTCCCGCAGACCCGGTTGGTCAACGGCTACGGCATGACCGAGACCGCCTCGCTGATCACGGTCATGCCGCACGAGGACGCGGTCGAGCACGCGGATTCCGTGGGGTACGCGGCGCCCTCGGTGGACATCGGCGTCGTACCGGTCGGCGACGACCCGCACGTGGGCGAGCTGGTGGTCCGCGGTGTCACCGTGACCACGGGGTACTGGAACCGGCCGGAAGCCACCGAGGAGACGATCGTCGACGGCTGGCTGCACACCGGCGACATCGTCCGCGTCGACGACGCCGGTCGCGTCCACATCGTCGACCGCAGCAAGGACATCATCAACCGCGGCGGAGAGAACATCTCCAGCGTGGAGGTCGAGGCGGTCCTGCTGTCCGCCCCGGGTGTCAGCGACGCCGCGGTCCTCGCCGTGCCCGACGACGTGATGGGCGAGAAGGTCGGCGCCGTCCTCTTCACCGACCGGGACCGGATCGACGTCGACGCCGTGATCGCGCACTGCCGGGACCACCTCGCCGACTTCAAGATCCCTCAGTACGCGACGGTCGTCGCCGAGGCACTGCCGCGCAACGCGGGCGGCAAGCTCCTGAAGAACCGCCTGCGCGAGCAGGTCCGTTGGGGCGCGCCGCTGCGCTAGCGCTCCGACTGCCGCACGCCCCCTCCTTCCCTCCCCCAGAGAATCGCAGCAAGGAGAAGAGCACCCGTGACAGAAACGACAAGGCAGGACAAGAGCGGCATCCCACGGCGTGGCGTACTGGCGGGCGGCGGTGCCGCGGCCATCGGCGCGGGGTTCGCGCTCGGCCGGGTTTCTCCCGCCTCCGCGACGCCCCCGGGGCCCGTCAAGCAGTCCCGCGCGGACGTCGTGGTCGTCGGGGCCGGCGTCTCCGGCCTCACCGCGGCCCGTCGCCTGGCCCAGGCCGGCCGCTCGGTGCTCGTCCTGGAGGCCGACGACCGGGTCGGGGGCCGGACCCTCAACCTCAGCGTCGGCAAGGGCGTCGTCACCGAGGGCGGCGGGCAGTGGGTCGGCCCGGGTCAGGACCGCCTCTTCGCGCTCCTCGACGAGCTCGGTCTGAAGACCTTCAAGACCTATGTCGACGGCAAGTCGCTGCTCCACCGCAAGGGCGTGCGACAGGAGTTCACCGGGTCGATCCCCGCCCTGCCGGCGAAGGCGCTCGAAGACTTCGGCCGCTTGGCGGCGACCCTGGAGGAGATGGCCGCGACCGTCCCCGTGGACGCGCCGTGGAACGCGAAGAACGCCCTCGAATGGGACGCCACGACCTTCGGGCACTGGCTCGACGCGAACGCCGGCACGGAGGAGGCCAAGTGGCTGTTCACGCTCGCATTCACGGTCATCCAGGGGGAGGACCCGCACAACACCTCGCTCCTCATGGCCCTCTTCCACATCGTGGGTGCCGACGGGATCGAGCACATGATCTCCACGACCGGGGGCGCCCAGGAGTCACGCGTGGTCGGCGGCACTCAGCGGATCTCCCTGGAGATGGCCGAGCAGCTCGGCGACCGGGTGGTGGTCGGCTCGCCGGTCAGCGAGATCCGCCAACGGGACGGGGACGTCCTCGTCCGGTCGGCGAAGGCGGACGTGCGCTGCAAGCAGGTGATCGTCGCCATGTCGCCGGCGGACGCCGAACGCATCCGCTTCACTCCGCCCCTTCCCGCCCGTCGCACGTCACTGCAGCGCAAGTGGCACAACGGCACGGAGAGCAAGCTGTTCGCGGTCTACGAGAAGCCGTTCTGGCGGGCCGAGGGGCTCAACGGGTCGGCGATGACCGACCTGCCGTTCGCGCGTTTCGTCGTCGACAACTCGCCACCCGACGGCAGTGTCGGCATCCTCCTGACGTTCATGGGCACGGCGGGCTCCGGTCACGGCCACACCTGGAGCGACAAGGTCCTCGACGACCCCCGTGAGCGCCGGGCCGCGTTCCTCGCCGACATGGTGACGCTGTTCGGCCCCCAGGCGGCACATCCCCTCCGCTTCCTGGAGCAGGACTGGGCTCACGAGCCCTGGATCGACGGCTGTGTGAGCACGACCCCGCCGGGCCTGCTCACCCAGTACACGGACGCCCTGCGCAAGCCGGTGGGCCGCATCCACTGGGCGGGCACCGAGTCGGCGACCGCGTACCAGGGATACATCGAGGGGGCGATCCAGGCCGGCGAGCGCGCGGCGAAGGAGGTCGGCGGGGCGCTGACCGCGCTCGCAGGCACCCCTCACACCCGCCCGTAAAGAGTCGGCATCACCCGTGACGAGACCTTGACGGCACTCCACCGACCGTTAAACTCGAATCAATTCGAGTTCGAATCTCGCGCACTCGGCTGGAGCCGACGAGACACGCGACAAGCGCACGCCGCACCGTCCGGCGAAAGCCCTCAGAGAAGCGCAACGGCCGCGGCACAGCGGCGGCCATCAGCCACACGTATGCCGCCGCACCGCCGGCGGCGGCCATGAGAACGGAGATGCCATGACGCAGCGAGTCGTCTTCATCGGAGCCGCGGGTGAGATGTGCCGGCTGGCCATCGAGCGCTTCGCGAAGGCTGAGGGTGACTGGAACCTCACCCTCTGCGACATCCGGCCCGAGCTCCTGGAGCCGCTGACGACGCAGCTCCCCGCCGGCCTCGCCACCGTCCGGCGTCTCGACCTGTACAACCGCGAGAACCTGCTCGAAGTGATCAGCGGCGCCGCCCTGGTCGTCCTGGGTGCGGGCCCCTACATCCGCACGTCGGAGCCGGTGATCGAGGCGTGTCTCGAGGCGCGTGTGCCGTACCTCGACTTCGACGACGACGTCGAGAGCACGACCCATGCGCTGTCGCTGGCCGGGAGGGCCAAGGAGGCCGGCATCCCGCTCTACGTCGGCTGCGGCGCCTCCCCTGGCATGAGCAACGTCCTCGCCGTCGACGCCGCGAACGAACTCGACACCGTCGAGAACATCGAACTCGGCTGGCTCGTCGGCGACGAGCGTCCCAACGTCGGACGCGCCGTCCTCGAACACCTCATGCACATCGCCGCCGGCGAGTGCCTCACCTGGGAGAACGGCGGACCCGTCGTCCACGACTCGTACGTCGAGACCGGGATCCTGCCCATGGGGGGCGGCGTCGGCGACACCCTGCTCTACGAGACGGCCCACCCCGAGCCCGTCACCCTCCCCCGCAAGTACCCCCAGGCCAAGCGCATCCGCTGCCTCGGCGGCCTGGACCCCATGCCGTTCAACGGTCTCGCCCGCGGCCTCGGACTCGCCATCCAGAACGACAAGATGACGGTGAAGGAGGCGGTGGACTACATCCAGGAAGTCCTCCACAACCGCTTCACCGACGTCACCGGTCTGCGCCACGGCCTCAAGGGCATGAGGGGACAGATCAAGCGCGGTGAGATGGAGACCGGCGAGATGATCACATTCCTCGCCAAGTCCACTCTCCGCCGGCGCTACCGGTGGCGCGGCGGCCTCGTCGCCCGCGTCACCGGCACCCGCGACGGCATCCCCGCCGTCGCGATCCGCCGCACCCCCATCAGCGGACCGGACCTCTACTTCGCCAACAGCATGGGCGGTCTCACCGGCACCGCCTGCGCCGCCTTCATGCTCCTCGCCCTGGACGAGGCCGGGAAGCGCACCGGCTCCTTCGCCCCCGAGGACTGGGCCGACCCCCAGGCCTTCTACACCGCCCTCGAGCGCGTGGGCACCCCTCGCGACGAAATCGTCGAGTCGGTCTGACGGGTGTCAGTCCTGCACCGCCGGCGGCGCGGAGTACGTCTCCAGGTACGCGGTGATGAAGCGGCGCGCCTCGTCGATGACCACGTCGTCGCCGGTCGGCACGGCGCGGAACGCGACGTCGAAGAACCTGTTGCCGGCCTCGAAGGAGAGCTGCAGAACGATCGACGGCGTGTCGGCGACGATGAGTTGACGCTCCATCAGGAAGGTGTGCAGTCGCTCCCCCTGAACCCGGTCGAACTCGTGGACCAGCTCCTGGATCCGCTCACTGCGTCCCGAGAACCACACCTCTGCACAGTCACGGTGGCTACGGAAGTAGTTCAGGAGCGCGTCGGTGACGACGTCGACCGCATCGCGCAGCGTGGGCGGCCCGGGCTCGTCGAGCAGCGCGGCGACGATCGCGTCGAGCTTGCCGATGTGCCGCCGCAGAAGCGCGGCCTCGACCTCATGGCGATCGGAGAAGTAGTGGTACACGGAGGTGATCGGGATGCCGACCCGCTCACTGACCGCCTTCAGGGTCGCGCCCTCGTAGCCCTGCTCGACGAGCAGCGCCTCGGCCGCGTCGACGATCGCCCGCCTGCGCTCCGTTCCACGGCGCTGCGCCGGACGGCTCGACGCCCTATTTGCCGGATTTTGCTCGAACACGATTCCAGATCGTAGCAGTTGCCATGCCACGCCCCCTTGTCACTCCGCGCCCCCCAGGTCGATGCGCGTACGGCGAGGGATCGAGTTGACGGTTCAGGAGACACCAGTGACGAACACAACCGCCGGCCAGACGAAGCCCGTGCACGTCGATGTGCTGATCATCGGCGCGGGCATCTCCGGCATCGGCGCGGCCTCTCACCTCAAAGCCCGCCGTCCGGGCACCTCGTTCACGGTCCTGGAGGCGCGCGACACCCTCGGTGGCACCTGGAGTCTGTTCCGGTACCCCGGCATCAGGTCGGACTCGGACATGCCGACCTACGGGTTCGGTTTCAAGCCCTGGACGCACCGCAAGTCCATCGCCGACGGGCACGTCATCCTGGACTATCTGCAGCAGACCGTCGCCGAGAACGGGCTCGCCGAGCACATCCGTTACGGATACCGGGTGGTCGGCGCGGAGTTCTCGTCCGTGCGGGGACGGTGGACCGTCACCGCACAGCATGCGCGCACCGGCAAGAAGGCGAGGTTCACGGCGCGCTTCCTGTTCCTGGGTACCGGCATGTACGACCACGACCAGGGCTTCACCCCCGTGTTCGACGGCGTCGAGGACTTCGGGGGGCAGGTCGTGCACCCGCAGCAGTGGCCGGAGGGTCTCGACTACACCGGCAAACGCGTGGTCGTGATCGGCAGCGGCGCGACGGCCGTCACCCTCATCCCGTCGATGGCTCGCACCGCGGGCCACGTCACCATGCTGCAGCGTTCGCCGAGCTACATCTTCTCGGCGCCTGCCGAGGACCCGATCACGAACGCGCTCAACGCGCTGCTCGGTCACCGGCGGGCCCAGCCGATCGTCCGGCGCAAGAACATCGCGGTGACCCGCGCGATGTACAAGGTGTGCCGGCGGGCGCCGCGGCTGATGCGCAAGCTGCTGATCGCCGACGTGCGCCGGCGGCTGCCGAAGAACTTCGACGTCGACACCCACTTCACCCCTCGGTACGACCCGTGGGACGAGCGGCTGTGCGTGGTGCCCGACGGCGACATGTTCAAGGCCATCTCGGCCGGTCGGGCCTCGGTCGTCACCGACCGGATCGACCGCTTCACCAAGACGGGCATCCGGCTCGAGTCCGGTCAGGAGCTGGCCGCCGACATCGTCGTGACCGCGACCGGGCTCAACATGCTGCCGTTCGGCAAGATCCGGCTGAGCGTCGACGACCGCCCGGTGGATCCGTCGGACACGATGGCGTACAAGGCGATGATGCTCTCCGGCATGCCGAACCTGGTGTTCGCGCTCGGTTACACGAACCTCTCCTGGACGCTCAAGGTCGACCTCGTCTGCGAGCACTTCTGTCGTCTGCTCGACCACATGGACCTCCACGGATACAGCACCGTCGAACCGGTCCTCGACGACCGGCACCAGGAGCGGGTGCCGTACCTCGACCTGAAGTCGAACTACGTCCAGCGCGGCATCGCGCGGTTCCCGTGTGCGGGGAGCCGTGGTCCGTGGACGGTCGAGCAGGCGTACGAGAAGGACGTCGAGCGGCTGCGTGAGGGGCCCGTCGAGGACAGCGGGCTGCAGTTCACCAGCGCGGGCGCCGAGCTGTCGGCCTCCCGCCCGGAGGGAGCACGATGAAGAAGGACCTCACCTTCACCAGCCACGGCGTACGGTGCGCGGCCTGGCACCTGCCGGCCGTGAGCGACGTCCTGGCCGGCCCCGACGGCCGGCCGTGCGTGGTCATGGCCCACGGCTTCGGCGGCACCCGCGACAGCGGCCTGCTGGGCTACGCCGAGCCCTTCGCCGAGGCCGGGATCGACGTGTTCGTCTTCGACTACCGCGGCTTCGGCGCCTCCGGCGGCACCCCACGGCAGGACGTCTCGGTACGCCGGCAGCGGCAGGACTACCACGCGGCCCTCGCGGCCGCCCGTCGCCTGCCCGGCGTCGATCCGGACCGGATCGCGCTCTGGGGAACTTCGTACGCCGGCGGTCATGTCCTCCCGGTCGCGGCGCAGGACGGACGCATCACGGCGGTCGTCTCGTTGACGCCGGCGGTGGACGGGCTGGCCACACTGGGCCACGTCGTACGCCACGCCGGGGTCGGCCGGCTCCTGCGACTGACCGGACACGGCCTGTGGGACGCCGCCCGTGCCGTCACCGGGCGGACCCCGCACCACCTGCCCGTCGTGGCGCACCCCGGGACCGCGGCCATGATGACGACGCCGCTCGCCGACCGGATCGCAGCCACGATGGCCGGCCCGACCTGGCGCAACGAGGTCTGCGCACGGGCGGCGCTCGAAGTCGGACTCAACCGGCCCACCACCTACGCCCGCCGCGTGGACTGCCCGATCCAGCAGCGGGCGCTCGCCGACCAGCTCGACTTCCTGTCGCGCTGCCTCGGCCCGTCGCGTTCACCGCGAAGCAACGCTTCGTAACCACGCACTCTTCATTCAAGGGACGGAATGAACATGTACGACTACGTCATCGTCGGTGCCGGATCCGCGGGCTGTGTCCTGGCGGCGCGGCTGTCGGAGGACCCCGAGGTCAGGGTGGCCCTCATCGAGGCGGGCGGCGCCGACACCGCGCAGGAGATCCACATCCCGGCCGCGTTCCCGCAGCTGTTCAAGTCCGCGCTCGACTGGGACCTCGACTCGGACCCGGAACCGGGCATCGACGGACGGCGGGCGTACCTGCCCCGAGGCAAGGTGTTCGGCGGCTGCAGCTCGATCAACGCCATGATCTACATACGCGGCGCCCGCGCCGACTACGACGGCTGGGCCGCGAACGGCGCCACCGGCTGGGGCTACGACGACGTCCTGCCGTACTTCAAGCAGGCGGAGGACAACGAGCGCGGGGAGGACGCGTTCCACGGCGTGGGCGGTCCGCTGACCGTCAGCGACGGCCGCTCCGGGCATCCCCTGTCCTCGGCCTTCGTGCAGGCCGCTCAGCAGGCCGGGTACAAGGCGAACGACGACTTCAACGGCGAGGACCAGTTCGGCGTCGGCCCCTACCAGCTGACCCAGCGCGGCGGCCTGCGCTGCAGCGCGGCCGTCGCCTATCTGCACCCCGCCCTGGAGCGGCCGAACCTCACCGTCCTGTCCTTCACCGGCGCCCGCCGCGTGGTGGTCGAGAACGGCCGGGCCACGGGCGTGGAGGTCGAGCGCGGTGGCGCCCTGGAGATCGTCCGCGCCGAGCGCGAGGTGATCGTGTCCGCGGGCGCCTACGAGTCCCCGAAGCTGCTGATGCTCTCCGGGATCGGGCCGGCCGCCCAGCTGACTGCCTTCGGCATCCGGGTCGTACGCGATCTGCCGGTCGGTCAGGGCCTGCAGGACCACTACATGGCGATGCTGAACTTCCGCACCGACACCGAGTCTCTGATCAGCGCCGCGTCTCCGGAGAACGCTGCCCTGCTGCAGAGCGAGGGACGCGGCCCGCTGACCTCCAACATCGGTGAGGCCGGCGGCTTCTTCCGCAGCCGGGACGGTCTCGCCGCCCCGGACATCCAGTTCCATGCCGCTCCCGTGCTCTTCCACCAGGAGGGTCTCGGCACGGCCACCGAGCACGGCTTCGGTTTCGGCCCGCTCGTGCTCGCCCCGACGAGCCGCGGCGCGGTGACGCTGCGTTCCCCGCTGCCGCACGCCGCGCCCCGGATCGTGCACAACTACCTGGTGTCGCGCGAGGACCAGGAGTGCATCGTCGCCGGCGTGCGGATCGCCCTGGAGGTCGCGGCACAGCAGGCGGTGACGGACCTGGTCACGGGGCCGTACGAGGTGCCGGCCTCCGACTCCGAGGCCGACATCCTCACCTGGGCGAAGCGGATCGGGCAGACGCTCTACCACCCCACCTCGACCTGCGCCATCGGCGCGGTGGTCGACCCCGAGCTGCGCGTGTACGACGTGGACGGCCTGCGGGTCGTCGACGCCTCCGTCTTCCCGACGGTGCCGCGCGGCAACACCAACGCGCCCACGATCATGGTCGCGGAGAAGGCCGCCGCCCTCATCAAGGGAGTCGTGTGATGACGACCCTTCAGCCGCCGATCGAGCAGGTGTGGGAGATCGACCGGGCCGTCGACGACCTGGTCCGCGGCGAGGCCGCCTGGGCGGCCTGCGGCCTGGCGAAGCGGCGCGAGCTGATCGAGCGGGTGCACGCGGCCACCGCCGAGCAGGCGGAGGCATGGGTGCGTGCCGCCGCCGCGTACAAGAGGCTTCCGGAGGGCAGCCCGCTCCTCGGCGAGGAGTGGATCACCGGTCCGTACCCGGTGCTGACCTCCGCGGGCACGTTGGCCTCGACCATCGGCGCCCTGGAGGCGGGCCGCAGCCCTGTCGACGGGTTCTCCGTCAGGCCGGCGCCCGGCGGTCGGGTGGCCGTCCGGGTGCTGCCGCACAGCGTCTGGGACCGGCTGCTGCTGAGCGGTTTCAGCGCCGAGGTCTGGATGCGGCCGGGCGTCACGAAGCGGGCGGTGCGCAGCCGGGCGGGCCTGGGCCAGCGCCGCCCGACGTTGACCGGTGGCGTCGGCGTGGTGCTCGGCGCGGGGAACATCACCTCGATCCCGGTCCTGGACGTGCTGTACGAGCTGTACGCGCACAACCGGGTGGTGGCCCTGAAGCTGAACCCGGTCACCGACGGCCTCTTCGAGGTCTTCAGCCGGGTCCTGGCCCCGCTGATCGACATCGGCGCGGTGCGGATCCTGACCGGCGGCGCCGACGTCGGCAGGTACCTCGTGCACCATCCGAAGGTCGGCCACGTCCACATGACCGGCAGCGCCGCGACGCACGACGCGATCGTCTTCGGCACGGGCGAGGAGGGCGCGGCCCGGAAGAAGGCGGGGACACCCCTCCTCGACAAGCCGGTCACCAGTGAACTGGGCGGAGTGTCGCCCACGATCGTGGTGCCGGGGGCATGGTCCGAGGCGGACCTGCGCTACCAGGCCGAGCACATCGCCACCCAAAAGCTGCACAACGGCGGCTACAACTGTGTGGCGAGCCAGGTCGTCGTGGTCGGTTCCGACTGGCCACAGAAGGACCGCTTCCTGGCGCACGTGCGCCGGGCGCTGTCCGAGGCCCCGGCCCGGCCCGCCTACTACCCGGGCAGCGACGGCCGGGTGGAGGGCGCTGTTGCTTCGTACGCCGGTGCCGAGCGCATCGGCGGAGGACGGGTGCTGATCGAGGGCCTGGACGCGGCTGATCCGGGCCCCGCACTGACCTCCGAGTACTTCGCGCCCGTCCTGGCCGTTCTCGAAATCCCCGGGGACGCGGGCACGTTCCTCACGGAGGCGGTCCGAGCCGCGAACGAGAGGTTCGCCGGCACGCTCGGCGTGAACCTCATAGCGCACCCGCGCACCATCGCGCGGCTGGGCTCCTCGCTCGACGACGCGATCGCCGACCTCCGCTACGGAACGGTGGCGTTGAACGCGTGGACCGGTGTCGGCTATCTGACGGCGGCCGCCACGTGGGGCGCCTTCCCGGGACACACCCTGGACGACGTCCAGAGCGGCATCGGTGTCGTGCACAACGCGCTGCTGCTCGACGCACCGGAACGTACCGTCGTCCGCGGCCCGTTCCGGCCCGCGCCGCGGTCCGTCCTGCACGGCGAACTCGCCCTGTCGCCGAAGCCCCCGTGGTTCGTCGACAACCGCACCGCCGCCACGACGGGACGTCGCCTCGTCGACTTCGCCGCGGCGCCCCGCTGGTCCGCCCTGCCCGGCATCTTCGCCTCCGCACTGCGCGGCTGACCCCGGCCGGAACTCCGCCGGCCTCGCCCCCACGGAGCGCACCTCGACCGGGGCGCCGGAGGCGTCGATGGCCGTGAGGTGCAGGCAGCAACTGATCCGGCTCTGCCCAGCCGCACGCCGCGGTGCACCGCGCCCCGGCCGACGCGGGCACCGTCGAACAGTGCGTTCACGCCGGGCGGGAACCGGTCGGTTCCGGCCTGACCCCGCCGAACGAGTCAGGGACCGTTTCAGATCGCTCTGTAACGGCCCCTGACCTGCGACCGCACATCCCCCTGACCAGCAGCAGCGGGAACCTTGTGTCGTGGCCCTGATGCGTACCGTGAACGCCGGGAGCCCTGGTCGCGGGGAGGTGTTACAACTGGGGTTGTGAGCCCGTCTCGTCTCTCGTGCCCGGCGTACCGGTGCGGTCGAACCTAGGCAGAAGATTCGGAAGCGTCGCCGGACAGGTCTTCGTCCTTCAGGTGGCGATCGTGGTGCTGCTCGCCGCCGGGGCCCTGCTGGCCCTGGTGCTGCAGTCGCGACACGACATCGACCGTGAAGCACGCAACCGCTCGGTTTCCGTGGCGCAGACCTTCGCGAACTCCCTGGGCCTGCAGGAAGCGCTGAGGTCGCCGGACCCGTCCGCGATCCTGCAGCCCCTCGCCGAGGAGACACGCAAGGACGCAGGCGTGGACTTCATCGTGGTGATGGACACGAACGGCATCCGTTACAGCCACCCCCAACCCGACCGCATCGGCGAGCGGTTCGTCGGCACGATCGAGCCCTCACTCGCCGGCCAGGTGCACACCGAGAGCGTGGACGGGCCGCTCGGTAAGGAGATCCAGGCGATCGTCCCGGTCACCTCGCCCGAGGGTGAGGTTGTCGCCCTGGTCTCGGCAGGTCTGACGGTGGAGAGCGTGACCGGCATCGCCGACCGCCAGCTGCCGGTCATCCTCCTGGCCATCGCCATCGGTCTGGCTCTGGCCACCGTCGGCACGGCGCTGATCAGCCGAAGACTGCGCCGCCAGACCCACGGGCTCGGCACGCAGGAGATGACCCGCATGTACGAGCACCACGACGCGGTGCTCCACTCCGTTCGCGAAGGGGTGCTGATCACGGACGGCGAAGGACGACTACTCCTGGCGAACGACGAGGCCGGACGGCTGCTCGGCCTGCCGGACGACGCCGAAGGACGCCCCGTCGACGAGGTCGGCATGGATCACCGGATGGCGGAACTGCTGCTGTCCGGCCGGGTGGCCACCGACGAGGTGCTGGAGGCCGGGGACCGGCTGCTCGTGGTCAATCAGCGGCCCACCCGCCCGCGGGGCTCGGCGGTCACCATCCGCGACTCCACCGAGATGCAGCTTCTGAGCAGCCGGGCGGAGACGGCCCGCAAGCGGCTCAAGCTGCTGTACGACGCCGGGGGTGACATCGGCACCACCCTCGACGTGGTCCGCACCGCGAAGGAACTGGCCGACGTCGCCGTTCCCCAGTTCGCGGACTTCGTCACGGTCGACCTGGCCGACCCGGTACTGAACGGCGACGAGCCCGGCCCGGGCGCCGACATGCGGCGCACGGCGGTCAGCGGCATCCGCTCCGATCACCCGCTGTATCCGCTCGGTAGCCTGATCGAATTCCTGCCGTCCACGCCGCAGGCCCGCGGCTACGGCACGGGCACAGCCGAACTCGTGCCCGATCTCCATGACGCGCCGGGCTGGCACGCCCAGGACGCACCGCGGGCATCGGCGATCGTCGGCTACGGGATCCACTCGCTCATCGCGGCTCCGCTGAAGGCCAGGGGCGTCGTGCTCGGGGTGGTCAACTTCTGGCGGTCGCAGAAGCCGGATCCGTTCGACGAGGACGACCTGTCCCTGGCCGAGGAGCTTGTCGGCCGCGCCGCAGTCACCATGGACAACGCCCGCCGCTACACCCGAGAACACAAGCTCGCCGTGACGCTCCAGCGCAGCCTGCTGCCGCAGGATCTGCCCGAGCAGAGTGCGGTGGACGTCGCGCACTTCTACCAGCCCGCCCAGTCCGGAGTAGGCGGGGACTGGTTCGACGTGATCCCGCTGCCGGGCAGCCGGGTCGGGCTCGTCGTCGGAGACGTCGTCGGGCACGGCCTGCACGCCGCGGCCACCATGGGACGGCTGCGCACGGCCGTGCACAACTTCTCCTCCTTGGACCTGCCGCCGGACGAACTCCTCGCCCGTCTCGACAACCTCGTCCAGCGCATGGACCAGGAAGGCGACAGCGCGCCCTCCGACGGCGGCGTCCTGGGCGCGACCTGCCTGTACGCCGTCTACGACCCGGTCTCCCAGAACTGCACCATGGCGCGGGCAGGACACATGCCACCGCTTGTGGTCGCCCCGGACGGCACGACGACGATCTCGGAACTGCCGGCCGGCCCCCCGCTGGGGCTGGGAGGCATGCCGTTCGAGACCATGGAACTGCACCTGGCGGAAGGCAGTCAGCTCGTCCTGTACACCGACGGGCTGGTCGAGGAGCGGAGCCGGGACATTTCAGAGGGCGTGGAAAGGCTGCGCACGGCGCTGAGCCACCCCGACCGAGAGCCGCAAGCCAGCCGCCGCGCCGTACTCGACGCCTTGCTCCCCGGCCGGCCGGCCGACGACATCGCGCTGCTCATCGCCCGGACACGGACTCTGGGCCCGGGCCGGGTCGCAGAGTGGGACGTACCGTTCGACCCGAGTGAGGTCGGCGCCATCCGCGGCCTCGCGGCCGAGCAACTCGAGGAGTGGGGCCTGCAGGAACTCGCCTTCACCACAGAACTGATCCTCAGCGAGCTCATCACCAACGCCATACGGTACGCAGCCGCGCCAGTTCGCGTCCGTCTGTTGCGCGATCGCGCTCTGACCTGCGAGGTGTGGGACGGCAGCAGTACCGCCCCGCATCTGCGGTACGCCGCCACCACGGACGAGGGAGGCCGCGGACTGTTCCTGGTGGCCCAGCTCAGCGAGCACTGGGGCACCCGGTACACACCGGAAGGCAAGGTCATCTGGACCGAACAGGTCCTGCCCGCCGCCGGCGCCCTCGCCTAGACCAGTTCTGACGGCTCGACGGTCTCGGGCAGCGCACTTTGACCGGGTCAAGTTGCGCTCGGACCGGTCAAGCGCACTGATCCCCGAATGGTCCCCGGGAATGATCGAGGGGCCGTCTCAGATGACTCTGAAACGGCCCCTCGATCTACGACTCTCACGAGTCGGGACGACAGGATTTGAACCTGCGACCCCTTGACCCCCAGTCAAGTGCGCTACCAAGCTGCGCCACGTCCCGGTGCTCGTTGCCGCCGGGGCTTCCCGGTGGCTGCGTGCAGGAGAACATTACCTCACTCCGTGGGTGGGTCGGGACACGGGGCGTCAGGGGTCCCTGGCGCGTTCCGGCATGTCACGGGGTGTGCGGGGGACAATGGGGGCGTGAGCGAGACGACGGCGGGCCGGGGCGGGGACCGGGATCGGGACGAGGAAGGGCGGGCGCGCAGTGCGCGGCCCCGGGACGGGCTGGGACGTCCGCTGCCGTACGGGGCGGAGGGCGTGGCCCGGCAGCCCGAGGGGGTGCCGCGGGCGCCGGCGGAGACGGTGTGGGAGGCGCAGCGGCTGCTGGACGCGGGGATGCCCTTCCACGCGCACGAGGTGTTCGAGGACGCCTGGAAGACCGGGCCCGCCGGGGAGCGCGACCTGTGGCAGGGGCTGGCGCAGCTCGCCGTGGGGCTGACGCACGCGGCCCGGGGGAACGCCTCGGGCGGCGCCCGGCTCCTGGTGCGCGGAGCGGCGCGGCTCGCGGAGTGGCCGGAGCCGTCGCCGTACGGCATCGATCTTCCCGGACTCGTCGTCTGGGCCCGGGAGTTGGCCGAGCTCGTGGCCGGCGGGCCGCCGGTCGACCCGGCGGCCGTGTCGCCGCGCTTGCGCGGGCACGCGTCCTAGTCCTCCTGGAGCAGGACGACTTCCAGGGTGCGGGGGCCGTGCACGCCCTCGACGCGATCGAGTTCGATGTCGCTGGTGGCCGACGGGCCGGAGATCCAGGTGAGCGGGCGTCGGGGGTCGAGGCGCGGCAGGGCCTGCGGGACGGACGCGACGATCTGGGCCGGGGCCCGTACGACGCAGATGTGGTGGTCGGGGATCAGGGTG
The DNA here is from genome assembly GCF_033343995.1 of Streptomyces sp. HUAS YS2. Taxonomy (NCBI): domain Bacteria; kingdom Bacillati; phylum Actinomycetota; class Actinomycetes; order Kitasatosporales; family Streptomycetaceae; genus Streptomyces; species Streptomyces solicathayae. The sequence continues at coordinate 1,186,700 of NZ_CP137573.1, forward strand.
ATCCGGCGCCGGCCCTGGTCCGGGCCGCCGTCGAGGACGATCGTCCCGGTCTCGGCGATCGCCAGCGCGCAGCCCGTGACGACGCTGTGGACGGCGTCGAGTTCCCCCGGCGTCGTCGTCGCGCTGTCGGCGATCCGGGTCGCGTCCGCCGCCGCCAGCCACCGCGGCGGCAGCCCCGGGGGGACCAGGACCATGTCCGCCCCGCGCTCGGCGAGCAGCCGCCCGAGCAGGCCGGCGATGCCCGCGGAGTCCGTGCGGTGGACCAGGGCGCGGTACTCGGCGAGGTTGTGGTGCAGCAGGTCGAGGAGGGCCGCCGGGTCGTCGGGGACGTGGGCGGGCAGGTAGCCGCGGTCCGGTTCGGGGGCGGGCGGGGCGTCGGCCACGGCGGCGCGGATCCGGGCGAGGATCCGTTCCCGGGCGGTGCCGGCCGCGGCGGCCGTCGGCTCTGGGTGCGTCATGTGCGGTTCCTCTTCCACCAGGCACGGAACGACTCGGCCGGGACCTCCGGCAGTTCGCGACTGTCCGTCCAGGCCGAGGCCCCCGGCAGCCGCTTCGGGTGGAGGCGGCGGGTGCTCGCCGCCAGGCGTTCGGCTGCGGCGAGGGCCCGGGGGCTGCCCAGGACCGCGCCGGCCGCCTTCATCGCGGCGCGCTCCAGGCGGTGGCCGCCCTGGTCGGCGATCCGTTCGCGCAGGTGGACCAGGACCTCGGGGATGTCGATGGCGACCGGGCAGACCTCGTAGCACGCACCGCACAGCGAGGACGCGAACGGCAGCGAGGCGTCGATCTCGCTCTCCGTGCCGCGGAGTTGGGGGCTGAGGATCGCGCCGATCGGCCCCGGGTAGACCGAGCCGTACGCGTGGCCGCCGGCTCGCTCGTACACCGGGCAGACGTTGAGGCAGGCCGAGCAGCGGATGCAGCGCAGGGCCTGCCGGCCGACCTCGTCGGCGAGCGTGTCGGTGCGGCCGTTGTCGAGGAGGACGAGGTGGAAGTCCCGCGGGCCGTCGCCGTCCGTCGTGCCCGTCCACATCGTCGTGTACGGGTTCATCCGCTCGGCCGTCGAGGAGCGCGGCAGGGTCTGCAGGAAGACCTCCAGGTCGCGCCAGGTCGGGACGGTCTTCTCGATGCCGACGACCGAGATCAGGGTCTCCGGGAGCGTCAGGCACATCCGGCCGTTGCCCTCCGACTCGAGGACGACGAGGGTGCCGGTCTCGGCGACCATGAAGTTCGCCCCGGAGACGGCGACCTTGGCGCGCAGGAACTTCTCCCGCAGATGCAGCCGGGCGGCCTGGGCCAGGTCGGCGGGCGTGTCGGTCAGCCCGTCGGGGGCGGGGCGGCCCCACTCCCCCATCTCGGCGCGGAAGATGTCGCGGATCTCGCCGCGGTTGCGGTGGATCGCGGGGACGAGGATGTGGGAGGGCCGGTCATGGCCCAACTGCACGATGAGTTCGGCGAGATCGGTCTCGTACGCGGCGATGCCGACCGCCTCCAGAGCCTCGTTGAGGCCGATCTCCTGGGTGGCCATCGACTTGACCTTGACCACCTCGGTCTCGCCGGTGGCGCGGACGAGCGCGGTGACGATCCGGTTCGCCTCGTCGGCGTCGGCCGCCCAGTGGACGGTGCCGCCGGCCGCCGTCACCGCCTCCTCCAGTTTGAGGAGGTAGCGGTCGAGGTGGCGCAGGGTGTGGTCCTTGATCTGCTTCCCCGCCTCGCGGAGCCGGTCCCAGTCCTCGAGTTCGGCGACGGCGGCGGCCCGCTTGTCGCGGATGGTGTGGGTGGCGTGCCGCAGGTTGGCGCGCAGCGTCGCGTCGCCGACGGCGGCCTTCGCCGCGACGGGGAAGGCGGGCATGCCGAGGAAGGTGCCGCTCACCGCGGGGACTCCGTCCACTCCAGGGGCTCCGTCTCGGTGCTCGCGAGGATCTCGGCCAGGTGCAGGGCGCGCAGCGGCGCGTCCTCGCGGCGCAGGACGCCGCCGAGGTGCATCAGGCAGGAGTTGTCCGCCCCGCACAGCACCTCCGCGCCGGTCGAGACCGCGTGGTCGATCTTGTCCCTGCCCATGGCGGCCGACACGTCCGGGTTCTTCACGGCGAAGGTCCCGCCGAAGCCGCAGCACTCCTCCGCGCCGGGCAGTTCCCGCAGTACCAGGCCCTCGACCGCCTCGAGGAGGCGGCGCGGCCGGTCGCCGAGCCCGAGCAGGCGCAGGCCGTGGCACGAGGGGTGGTACGTGACGGTGTGCGGGAAGTAGGCGCCGACGTCGGTCACCCCGAGCACGTCGACCAGGAACTCGGTCAGCTCGTGCACGCGCGGTGCGAGCGCCGCCGCCTGCGCGCCGAATCCGGCGTAGTGGCCCCGCACCATGGCGGCGCAGGACCCGGAGGGGGTCACGACGTGCTCGTAGCCTCGGAACGCGTCCGCCAGTCGCCGGGCGAGCGGCTCCGCGTCCTGCCGGTAGCCCGTGTTGAACTGCGGCTGGCCGCAGCAGGTCTGGCCGGCCGGGAAGTCCACCTCGACCCCCAGCCGTTCCAGAATGCGGACGGTGGCCACCCCCGTGGCGGGATACAGGGCGTCATTGACGCAGGTGACGAAGAGTGCGACGCGCATGCGCGCAGGATACGCCGGGGCGGGCCGAGCGCCGGGTGTTTCACCAGGTGAGATGGAGTTCCAGGGGCGAGCGGTGGATGAGGGTCGGCCGCATGACGACCTCGTGGTCCTTGGCGAGCCGCAGCCCGGGCAGCCGCTCGGTGAACAGCTGCAGGGTCAGCCGGAGTTGGGCGCGGGCCAGCTGGGATCCGGGGCAGCCGTGCGCGCCGTGGCCGAAGGCCACGTGGCGGGACGGGGTGCGGGTGATGTCGAAGACGTCGGGGTCGGCGTACCGGCTCTCGTCCCGGTTGGCGGAGCCGTACGCGACGAACACGGTGGCACCGGCGGGCAGTTCGGTGCCGGCGAGGGTGACCGGGCGGGTGGTGGTGCGGCGGAATCCCTGGACGGCGGTGTCGAAGCGGGCGGCCTCCTCCACCGCCCCGGGTATCAGCTCGGGCCGGTCGCGGAGCAGCTCCCACTGGGCGCGGTCGTCGCGGAGCAGGTGGAACAGGGTGGAGCCGATCAGGGCGGTGGTGGTGAGGTGGCCGGCGATGAGGAAGTTCTGCAGGTTGGAGACGAGTTCGGCGCGCTGGTCGGGGGTGAGTTCGGCGCACCGGTCCGGATCGCCGTGGGTACTCCGGTCCGGATCGCCGTCGGCGTCGCCGGGGGCGAGCGCGGCGACCATGGCCGAGCAGAGGTCGTCGCGGGGCTCGGCGTGCCGGGCGCGGGCGTAGCGGTCGAGCAGGTGCTGGAGGTCGACGACGTCCTGGGCGGCGGCGAGCTGGTCCTTCTCGCTCATCGGCCGGAAGAGGAGCTGCTCGGCCCGGTGTCCGCCGTGCACGGCGGCGGGCACGTCCGCCGGGTCGAAGCCTATGAGCCGGCCGATCACCGCCCCGGGGAGGCGGCGGGCGTAGGAGGCCATGAGCTCGGTGCGGCCGTCGGCTACGAAGCCGTCGAGCAGGGCGGTGGCCTGCTCCGTGGCGTACGGAAGCAGCTCGGCGACGCGGGAGGCGGAGAGCCTGCTGTTCAGCGGGGCGCGGTGGCGGCGGTGCGCGGAGCCGTCGGTGGAGACGACGGTGGGGCGCTTGCCGAACCCCTGGGCGAGGACGCCGAAGGCGGCGGGCGAGGGCATGACGTCGGGCCGCAGGGCCTGCTCGGACGAGAAGTCGTCGGCCCGCAGCAGGACCTCGCGCACGTCGGCGTCGCGGGCGACGAGCCAGGCGTCGAGTTCGGTTACGAAGGTCAGGCCCTCGGTGCGTCGGGCCTGTGCGTAGAGGGGATAGGGGTCGCGCTGTAACTCGTCGAGCCGTTCGTGCCGGGTCGCGTCCACGCGGCGCCTCCATGACGGGAAGGGTGCGGTGCGGGTTCTGCGTGTGCCGGTGCGGGTGCTGCTCGGTGCGGGTGCTGCTCGGTGCGGGTGCTGCTCGCGGTGCGCGTTCTACGGCGGTCGTGCGGGGTCGGCGCGGTGCCGGTGCCGGTGCCGGTGCCGGTGCCGGTGCCGGTGCCGGTGCCGGTGCCGGTGCCGGTGCCGGTGCCGGTGCCGGTGCCGGTGCGGCCATGGTGACCGGCGGCGCTCGGCTCTGGCTACGGTCCGGCCGGGGGATATTCGGTGCGCGCGGGGAGGATGTGACTCCGGTTGGCGTCAGCGTCCCGGGGCGGCGAGCGCGCGTTCCAGGACGGAGGTGTGGCTGCGGGAGGGGTCCTTCGCCGCCGTGAGCAGGGTGACGGGCCCCTCGGCGGCCCGGTCCCGGAGGCGGTCGAGCGCGGCGGCGGCCTCGGGGACGGCGAGCTCGTCCTCGTACCGCCGGCAGAACTCCTCGTACGCGCCCTCCGAGCCGTGGTACCAGCGGCGCAGTTCGGTCGACGGGGTGAGCGCCTTGGGCCATTCGTCGATGTGCGCGTCGATCTTCTTCAGGCCACGCGGCCAGAGGCGGTCGACAAGGACGCGGAGCCCGTCGTCGGGCTCCGGCGGGTCGTAGATCCGGCGGACGCGGACGGCGGGACCGGGGGTGCTCGGCATCCCACCAGGGTGCAGCGGAGGCGGCGCGACCGCACGCGGACGCGCCCGCACGAGCCTAGGGCGGGTCCAGTCGGAGAGCGGGCAGCACGACGGACTCGACGAACACGGCCATGGCGTCGGGCAGGTCCGCGAACCGCTCCTCCAGGAGTCGTTCGACCCGCAGCATCCCCATCAGGCAGGGCGCGATGAAGCCGATCGCCGGATTGTCCGGCGCGATCTCGCCGCGCTCCACGCCGCGTGCCAGCATCGCGTCGATCGCGGCGACCTCCGGCTGAATGACGGTCTCGAAGAGCGCCTGCCGCAGGTCGGGGTGGCGGACGTACGCCTGGTTGACGGCCTCCATCAGCTCGGCGTCGCGCTCGCGCCGGCCCGACGTGACCCGGGCCACCTCGCGCAGGTCGCCGAGGAGCGAGCCGGTGTCGATCCCGGTGAAGAACGAGCAGCGGCTCCTGGCGAGGGCGGCGGTGACCAGCTGCGGCTTGGTCTTCCACTGCCGGTACAGGGTGGCCTTCCCGCACTTGGTGCGGGCGGCGACGCCCTCCATGGTCACGGCGTCGTAGCCGCCCTCGCGAAGGAGGTCGAGCACCGCCTCGTACAGCTCCGTCTCCCGCTCCGGGGTGATCTTGCTGCGGCGGGCGGCCGCGGTCGCGGCCTGGGTGGTCATCGCTTCCTCCCGGTGCGGGCGGGGCTCCGTGGCACCGCCCGCGAGGTGGGGTGGGTGCACATCCGAGGGTAGGGGGTGCACAATCGAGACGCAAACGTATCGAGACGTTTGCGTCTCGATCGAATCGGATCTACGCTTCCCCCGTTTGTGCCGATTCGGTGATGGACGGATCGGCGGAGAGCCGGGCAAGAAGGGCCGTGTCATGGGTGCCGGAACGCGTACGGACGCCGGAGACGGCGCCGGCATACCCGTACGGCCGCCGCTGGGGCGGGAGCTCCTGCTGGTGGCCTCGCTCTTCCTCGTCTACAAGGCCGGCAGGCTGTTCGCGAACGGCCACGAGACCCGCGCCTTCCACAACGCGGACCGCGTCTGGGACGCGGAGCGGGCGGTGCACCTCCCCGGTGAAGGGGCCGTGCAGCAGCTCCTGCTGCACGCCGATGCCGTCGTCCGGTCGGCCAACACGTACTACGCGGCTGTGCACTTCCCGGCCACGCTCGCCTTCCTCGGGTGGCTGTACTGGCGCCGGCCCGGCCACTACGTGTGGGCGCGGCGCGTGCTGGCGCTGCTGACCGGGGCCGCGCTGGCCCTGCACGTGCTGGTTCCGCTGGCGCCGCCCCGGATGCTGTCGGCCGCCGGCCTGGTGGACACGGCGCGGGTGTACGGGCCCTCGGTGTACGGCGCGACGCCGGAGACCGACTCGATGGCCAACCAGTTCGCCGCGATGCCCTCGCTGCACTTCGGCTGGGCGCTGATGGTCGCGATCGGCCTGATCGCGGCGACGCACACGCGGTGTCGGTGGCTGTGGCTGCTCCACCCGGCGCTGACGCTCCTCGTGATCGTCGGCACGGCCAACCACTACTGGTTCGACGCGTTGGCGGCGGCGGTCCTGCTGGGCGTGGCGCTGGCCGTTGTTCGGGCACCGGGGAACAATCCGGGGAGGGTGGTGCGCGCGGGCGCGGCGGCGCAGGCGCCGGCCGGGCGCTCCGCAGCGACGCCCTCGGCGGCCGCCGGCACGGCGCGCGCGGCCGGCACGGCAGGTACCGCCAACCCGGCGCTGACCACCGGCGCGGTGCCTCCCACCGACCCGACGGCCGTGCCACCGCCGCTGCCGCTGCCACGGCCTCGACCCGCGGAACCGGTCTCGTCGTCGCGCCTCGCCGCGCCCCGTACGGCGGGGGCGGTGCGATGAGCTCCGTCGACGGCATCGTGCTCGCGGTCCTGCTCTCGCTCGTCTCCGCCGCCGGGTACGCGCTCGCCGCGGTCGCCCAGTCGCGGCTGGCCGCCCACGCGGAACCGGGCCGCGGTTCGCTGCGGGCGCTGCTGACCCACGCCGGATGGTGGTGGTCGGTCGGGTTCAACGCGGCGGGCGCGCTCGCGCACGTCGCGGCGCTGCACTACGGGCCCCTGACCCTGGTGCAGCCGCTCGGGGCACTGACCCTGGTGGCCGCGCTGCCGCTGGGCGCGCACTACGCGCGGCGGCGGGTGACGCGCGGCGAGTGGCGCGGGGCGCTGTGGACGCTGGCCGGCCTGGTCGGCCTCATCGCGGTGACCGGGCCGGCGGCACCCGGCGACGCGCTGAGCCTGAACGAGTCGCTGGCGGTCGCGGCGGCGACGGCATCCTTCGTGGCGCTGCTGACCGCCCGCCGGAGCGCGGGCCGAACGCTCGGGCTCCGGCACGCGACGGCGTCCGGGATCGCGTCCGGCGTGGGGTCCGCGCTGACGCAGACGCTGACGGCGGCGCTGGCCATGGAGCTTCCGGGCGGGCCGGTACCGTGGTGGCAGGTGGCGCTGCTCGCGGTGCTGATCGCGGGGTTCGCCGTGGGTGGCCTGCTGCTCGCGCAGACCGCCTATCGCGGCGGACTGGCCGCTCCGCTCGCGGTGGTCAACCTGTCGAACCCGGCGGCGGCCGCGGTCATCGGCGTCGTGCTGCTCGGGGAGTCGTTCCGCGGCGGCGCATGGGGCTGGCTCGCCGCGGCGGCCGCCTCGGCGGTCGCCGCCCGCGGCGTGGTCCTGCTGACCACGGCTCCGCCCGACACCCCGCCGAGCACCAGGCCGGAGGTCGTCCCCGCCGCACCCGCGACCGTGCCGGTCGTCCTCCCGGACGTCCTCCCCGCCCTCGCGCACGGACTCGTACCGGACGTCACCGCCGACTCGCCCCCGGCTCCGGCTCCGCTCCCGCCCCCGGCTCCGCTCCCGGCCCCGGCGAACGCCCCGGGCTGACCCCCTCGCCCACGGACCGATCGGTCGTGGACGGTCCGGCGCGGACGACGGCCTGGTCTCCGCGGGGGCCGAACAGGTGCAGGATCTCCACGGTGCTCTCGTCCGCGGGGCCGAACCAATGGGGTTCGGTGGTGTCGAACTCGGCCACTTCTCCCGGTCTCAGTGTGATGTCCTGCGCCCCGAGGACGAGACGCAGCCGACCGGCGAGCACGTAGAGCCATTCGTAGCCCTCGTGGGTGACCAGTTCCGGCCGGCGGGGCGCAAGTACCTGTTTGAAGACCTGGACGCGGCCCGGGTATTGCGTCAACGGCACGAGGACGCTGCCGCGCTCCTTGCGCAGCGGGCGGAGGTGCACCCGGGGGTCACCGCTGGCCGGTGCCGCCACCAGTTGGTCGAGTGCGACGTGGTGCGCCCGTGCCAGCGGGATGAGCAGGTCCAGCGTCGGGCGCCGCTTCCCCGATTCCACGCGGGACAGGGTGCTCACGGACAGGCCGGTCGTGGCCGCGAGTGCCTCGAGCGTGAGTCCCCGTTCCTTGCGCAGCCTGCGCAGCCGGGGCCCGATGCCGTCGAGGATCTGCTCCAACTCCGTGTCCTTGGCTCCTGTGTTCATGGATCCAGTTTTGCAGTGTTCGCAAAGTCCATGGGCCGGGGCCGTCGTCCGGTCCGATCGTTGCCGGGCAGTGTTCCCGGACGTAAGAGGTGGACCTTGACCACGACGACTCACCCCGTGCAGCCCGTGCTGAGCGCGCGCAGACGCTGGACGGTACTGGCCGTCTGCTGCCTGAGCATGTTCCTGGTGGGCCTGGACACCACCATCGTCAATGTGGGTCTGCCGGCCATCGGGCGCGGCCTGGACGTCGACACGCGCGGTCTCGAATGGATCGTGGACGCCTACACCCTCGTCCTGGCCAGTCTCCTGATCTCCTCCGGCGCCCTGGCGGACCGTTTCGGACGCCGTCGGGTGTTCCGGTGCGGGCTCGCCGTGTTCGGCGCCGCCTCGGTGCTCTGCGCGCTCGCCCCCTCGGCGGGCGTACTCGTCGCGGCCCGCGCCCTGCAGGGCGTCGGCGCCTCGATGCTCAGCCCGGTCGCGCTGGCGATCGTGGTGAACGCGATGCCCGACCCGAAGGAACGGGCACAGGCGATCGGCATCTGGGCTTCGGTGTTCGGGCTGAGCATGGCCGCCGGTCCCGTCACGGGCGGCGCGCTGCTCGCGGGGCTCGACTGGCGGGCGCTGTTCTGGATCAACGCGCCGGTCGTGGCGGCCGCTCTGCTGCTGAGTGCGGTGTTCGTGCCGGAGTCCCGTGCACCGCGGGCGCGGCGGCTGGACCTGCCCGGCCAGGTCCTGCTGACCGCGGTCCTCGCGGTCGTGGTCGGCGTCCTGATCGAAGGGCCGCGCATCGGCTGGACGTCGCCCGCGGCGCTGGCGGGCTGTGCGGGGGCCACCGTGGCGACGGCCGGATTCGTGTGGGTCGAGTCCCGTCGGCCCGAGCCGCTGATGGATCTGCGGCTCTTCGGCCGCCCGGTCTTCACCGGGGCGGTCTTGGGCGCCGTGGCGGTCTTCGTCGCCCTGAGCACGACGCTGCTGCTGAACACCCTCTACCTGCAGCACACCCGCGGCTGGACGCCGCTGGCCGCAGGCGTGGCGACCCTGCCCCTGGCCGTCGGAGCGACGGTCTGCGCCCCCTGGTCCGGCCGCATGACCGGCCGCACGGGACCGCGGCTTCCGCTGCTCCTCGCCGGTGGTTTCATCACGGTCGGCGGGCTCTGCATGGTTTCGCTCACCCAGCACACGAGCGTGCTCCTGCTGTTGGCCTCGTACACGCTCATCGGTGTCGGGTTCGGCTTCGCCAACGCCCCGATCACCAACACCGCGGTCGACGGGCTTCCGCCCGCCCGTGCCGGCGTGGCCGGGGCGATCACCTCGACCGCGCGGCAACTCGGCTCCGCCCTCGGCATCGCTGTCGCCGGCGGCCTGGTCGCGACCGCCGGGCCGACGGGACTCGCCCAGGCGTCCCGCCCGGGCTGGATCCTGGTCGCCGGCTGCGGCGTACTGGTCTTCCTCGTCGCCCACATGTCACGACCGAAGGAGGACGCCACCGACCTCGCCGCCGCACAGCCGCGGTGAGCGGGGGGCCGCTCACGCACTCCCACCCCCGTCCGCACTCCCACCCCCGTTCGCGGGCGGTTCGGGGAGCCAGTCGCGGGTCGGGTCGTACTCCAGCCATCTGCTCCGGCCCGCCTGCTCCGCACAGGCGGCGGTGAGGCGGGACAGGCCCGGGTTTTCGTTGCCCGTGCGCCACACCAGTGACCAGGCGTAGAGCGGCGTGGGGTCGACCAGGGGGACGGAGCGGAGCCCGGGGACATCCGGCAGGGGCACGTCGGCGGGCACCAGGGAGAAGCGTCGCGGGTCCGCCGCGACCTCGCCGAGGAAGTGGGCCAGGCCGAGGTTGACGCTCGTCGCCGTGACCCGGACGGCGAACCGCTCGGCGAACCGCCGGAGGAAGTCGAGCCGGTCCAGCGCTCCGGGCGCCCACAGCACGCCGGCGCTCAACTGGTCGGGCCGCAGCACCGGTTCGGCGGCCAGCGGATGGCCGGCGCCGAGGACGGCGTCCACCGGCTCCAGGCGGACGACGCGGTGGGTGAGCCCGGCGTGCAGCGGCGGATGCACCCGGCCGAAGGCCGCGTCGATGTCGCCGTTCAGCAGCGCCGCCGTCACCGACGGCAGATCGCGCCCGTGACCCGGCGCCATCGGCCCGGCCCGCCCGGCGACCCCGGCCAGCGTCCGCATCGGCGCGTAAAGGTGCCCCCATACGTCGACGCGCAGCGGACGGTCCTCCCCCGTCGCCGCCACGACGGCGGCCTCGCCCGCGGTCAGGGCCCGCCGGGCCGGCGGCAGGAAGCGCTGTCCGGCGTCGGTGAGGCGGACGCCGGTGCCGCCGCGCTGGAACAGCCGCGTGCCGAGCAGGAGTTCCAGCCGCGCGATCCTCTTCGACAGCGCCTGCTGGGAGATGGCGAGCGACTCCGCCGCCCGTCCGAAGTGCAGTTCCTCGGCGGCGCGTACGAAGGCACGTACCTGCGCCAGGTCGAGATCCATGGCTCCCACCATAGGTGACAACCGAAAGTTGTCGATCTCGCTCGTCCGTTGTTGGATCAAGAGAACGCCTCGGGGGTTGCATTCTCCGCATGCGAAGACTGATGGAAGTCGCCGACTTCGCCGCAGCGCAGTGGACCCGCGCCACCGGCGCGGGCGTCGACCCCCACGAGTACCGGCGCGTCACCGACGGGCTCGTCTCCGTCGCCGACTGGGGGCCGTCGTTCCTGCGCACCGGGCAGGCACACCTCGACCGCGCGGAGCGGGCCGGATCCGCCGCCTCCGCGGGCGGACATCTGCTGGCAGCGGCGCGGTGGTTCCACCTCGCCACCCTCGCCCCGCACCCACAGTCCGACCGCGCCGCCGCCGAGGCAGACCGGGCCCTGGGCCGGGCGCTCGCGGCGCTGGAACCGGAGGCGCGGCGGGTGAGCGGTGACGGGTTCACCGGCTGGCTGCGCGGGCCTTCCGACGCGCCCGGCACGGTGATCGTCGTCCCCGGACTGGACTCGGCGAAGGAGGAGTTCCTCGATCTGGCGGCCGCGCTCCTGGCGCGGGGCCTGGCCGTGTTCGCGATGGACGGCCCCGGGCAGGGCGTGCTCGCGGCCGGGTCGCACCTCCGGCCCGACTACGAGCGGGTCGTCAGCCGGGTCGTCGACGCCCTCGGCCTCGCCCGCGTCGGGCTCGTCGGCCTCAGCCTGGGCGGCTACTTCGCAGCCCGGGCCGCGGCGCTCGAGCCGCGCGTGGCGGCGGTCGCGACCGTCAGCGGCCCGTTCCGGCTCGCGTGGGAGGAACTCCCACCGCCGGTACGGGACATCATGGCCCGCCGCACCGGAGGAACCGAAGCGGCCCGGGCGTTCGCCGGGCATGTGGACCTGGCCGCACTGGCCCCGCGCATCACCGCCCCGCTGCTGGTCGTGGACGGCGGCGCCGACGTCATCCCCGGCGTGACGAACGGCGAGTCGCTGGCCCGTCCGGCGCCGGCGGGCGTCTACCTGTCCGTCCCGCACGGCGACCATCTGCTCGGCAATGCACGGCCCGACTGGCTGCCCCTGCTCGCCGACCACCTCGCCGGCCATCTCACCCACCCCCTGACAGGAGCAGAGGCATGAACCGCTTCGCCGGCAAGGCCGTCCTCATCACCGGCGGCACCAGTGGCATGGGTCTGGCGACCGCGCACCGTCTGATCGCCGAGGGCGCCCGCGTCGTCGTCACCGGCCGCAGCGCCGCGCGAGTGGACGCCGCCGTCCGGCAGCTCGGCCCCGAGGCGTCGGGCGTCGTCGCCGACGTCGCCGACCTCGGCGCGGTGGACGCGCTGATGGAGACGGTCCGCACCCGTCACGGCCGGCTGGACAGCCTCTTCGCGAACGCGGGCAGCGGCACGTTCCTGCCGTTCGAGGACATCACCGAGGCGGACTTCGACCACGGTGTCGACGTCAACTTCAAGGGGGTGTTCTTCACCGTCCAGAAGGCGCTCCCGCTCCTGGTCGACGGCGGCTCCGTCGTCGTCAACGCGTCCTGGACCCTGCACCGGGGCAACAGTGTCCTGTCGCTGTACTCGGCGTCCAAGGCGGCCGCGCACAACCTCGCCCGGACGCTCGCCGCGTCGCTCGCCCCGCGCGGCATCCGCGTCAACTCCGTCAGCCCGGGGTACATCGACACCCCGATGTACCCGTTCGACGCGCTGGGCCCGGCGGAGGCACGGGAGTTGACCGGCCGGGTCGTCGCGGCCCGCTTCGGGCGGCCCGAGGAGGTCGCGGCGGCGGTGGCGTTCCTCGCCTCGGACGACGCGTCGTACGTCAACGGACAGGACCTCGTCGTCGACGGCGGCCTGATCGGCGCCGTTCCGGCCTGACGAGCGCGCCCGGACCTGGCCTCTTGCCGCCGCACCTGGTGGATAGGCCCTCTATCCTTGGTGCGCGAGGGCAGACCGCTCGGTGGCCCTTCGGCCCCCGGAACGGAGAATCGTCCTTGCGCCTCTCGGAGTTGAGCCGCCACAGCGGTGTGTCGGTGGCGACCGTCAAGTACTACCTGCGCGAGGGGCTCCTGGCCCCCGGCACGCCCGTCACCGCCCGCCAGGCGGAGTACGACGAGCAGCACCTGCGCCGACTGCGACTGATCCGGGCCCTGCTCACGGTCGGCGGGATGACGATCAGTCAGGCGCGCGACGTGCTCGCCGTCGCGGACGACCCCGCCTTCACCCGGCACGAACAGCTCGGCATCGCCCAGTACATGCTCCCGCCGCAGGTCACGCCGCCCACGGAGGAGGATCCCCAGAAACCGGAGTGGGAGGCGACGCACCGCGAACTGCGCGCCCTCCTGACCGAGCTCGACTGGCGGGTGCACGACGAGGCCCCGGCGCTCAACACCCTCACCCGGGCCGTGGTGACGCTCCGCGCGCTGGGCTACGACTTTCCGCTGGACTCGGTCCGGCGGTACGCGGAGGCCGTGCACCCGATGGCGGAGGTGGAGGCCGGCCTGATCGAGGACGAGTACCCGGTCCTGGAGGAGGCGATCGAGGCGATGGTGGCGTACACGATGCTCAACGAGCCGATCCTGCTCGCCCTTCGGAGACTCGCGCACGAGGACGTCACGGCGCGCCGGTACGGCCGGGGGCCCGTGCGGGAGAAGGGCACGGACGACGGAGAACCACTTTCGTCATCTTGACGAAAAGACCGCGACTCTCATATCGTCATGTCGACGACAAGACGACGGACGAGTCACGAGTCACG